>JAFGNJ010000006.1 GCA_016927065.1 Deltaproteobacteria bacterium | reverse complement strand
TAGACACTGTCCTGATGGATCGCAAGGATGATGGTCGTGTGATTGTATATCAGCTCAGGGCCGAAATGCATGACAGCGCTGCTGGTGGAGCAGGTGCTGGTGGTGGTGGTGGAAGTGCTTCTGGTGGTCGTCCATGAGGTATGATGTATTATTTGGAGAGAAGAATTGTGGATTGAGAGAATAGGCACAGGATGGATGTAGTTTGTTGATAGCTTGTTTCCTCGGATTCAGTTCATTTGAAAGGAGCGAAGGGTACGATTCTTTGCCGTACCATCCCTATGATTATACCCTCTAAGATTCTCCTATCTATCATTGACTTTTTTTGATATAGTTACCAAAAATGTAGCGAGATGGTAAACAGGATCATTATAGATTTAGTACAAATGTACTGTATTAAGCGTATATCAAAAATTGTAGCATTAAGAGGAGGAGGAACTATGAAAACAGTAGTGATTATTTTTATTATTTCGTTGGCATTTACGCCCCTGGTGGAAGGTGCTTTTCTAGGCCTAGACCTAGAACTGCACTCCATGGAGGATCAAGCAATAACTGCCAAGATCAGGGCTTTTGATAAAGAGTTTTTCAAGGACTTTGACGTCTACATGTCAGAGGATAAAGAAGCACCCACGGCCCTTCTCTTTGATCGCAAAGACCAATATTCGATCCCTGGCCGATTTTGGGGGGAACCCCTCAGCGAGGAGGAGATTGTCTACGCCATCAAGCGTTTGGATGATCAATACAACGAGGGCGTATTTGAGATCCCTCGGCTGCCGACAGCCTTAAATATCGTTAACACCAAGGGTGAGGTGCTCGGATACGTCTATACCGGCATAGACACTGTCCTGATGGATCGCAAGGATGATGGTCGTGTGATTGTGTATCAGCTCAGGGCCGAAACGCATGACAGCGTTGGTGGCGGAGCAGGTGCTGCTGCTGGTGGTGGCGGTGGTGCCGCTGGCGCTGGTCCCGCCGTTGGTGCACCATGAGGTATGATAGCTTATATTTGGAAGAAGAATCGTGAATTGAGAATGAACACGGGGTGGACGTAGTTTATTGCTAGCTTGTTTCCTCGGTTGCAGTTCATCTAGGGTAGAGAAGGGCACGGTAAAGAACCGTGCCCTTATTTTTTGTCCGTTCATTGCTGACGATCTGATAACAAAAAACAGATGCTCACGTATTGCGGCACGCAGAGTAACTTGTATTAGTGCAGGTTTTTCAGAGAGGCGTTAATTGTCGCATATCTTCATTGATACCTTCACTTGGTTGTCCAATAATCATTGTATGATAAGCTGTTCTGGGATCTAACTGAGAGCCAACACTATAGTTTGCCGGAGGCGAGCACAAGATCAGCCTCGTGTGATTCGTTACAAGAACCAGGTAGTTTTTCCCCTGCCTCGATGAATGAGGGAGTACCTCATCGGCTTTTCTCCTTGTACTCTGAGCTTCCTCAAAATTTTGATTAAGACAGTACTGTTGACAACCGGAGAGAAGTAAGGTAGTTTTGATTTCTTATACACCATGAGAAAATCGAATGAAAAAGAAAAGAAGAAAAAGTAAATCTCTACCACAAAGGAAGCCTTACACTCAAGGCGGACCCCACACGCTTTCTTCCCCGCAAAAGGCGGTCGATATCATTAAACGGGAAAAGACGTTTTGGATATTTATTACCATCTTCTTTTTTTCTGGTCTCTGCGGGCTGATCTACGAGGTCGTGTGGAGCCGTCTCTTGACCCTTGTTTTCGGTAACACAACCTATGCCATCTCTACCGTCGTTGGTGTCTTTATGTTTGGGCTCGCTTTAGGAAGCTATCTCTGCGGCAAATTCCTCCCTAAGATTAAAAATCTTGTCAAGGCTTATGCCTTCATAGAGATAGGCGTCGGGTTATATGCCGTTCTATTTGTACCTCTCCTTTCGCTCGTACAAGTAGTTCATACAGAGCTTTTTCCATATATCTATGCTCATCATTTCCTTTTAAATCTCACAAGGATATTGCTTTCTCTCTCCCTTTTGTTTGTTCCTACTCTCTTGATGGGTGCTACCATGCCGTTATTAAGTCAGGCCCTCACCCGTTCACCCAGATTTATTGGAAGGGATGTTAGTGTTCTGTATGCCTTAAATACCCTTGGAGCGGCAGCAGGTTGTTTCTTTAGCGCCTTTTTCTTGATTCCAGCTTTTGGCATCCAACTGACGATATTCACCGGCGCGGCGATGAACGTTCTCTTAGGTTGCATCGCATGGAAACTTTCTGCAATTCCATCTCTTAAGAAAAAGGATACGTTGGAGCCATCCGCCGCAGAAGCACCTAGCACGTTAGATCAATCATCGCGTATTACAAATCCACAGGCACTTTTTGTTCTCTATATCTTTATGGTTTCAGGATTTTTGGCGCTGGTATATGAAGTGGCATGGAGCAGAGCATTAATCTTGGTATTCGGCTCGTCAATCTATGCCTTTTCTACAATACTAACTACCTACCTTCTGGGGATCGCGTTTGGGAGTATCATACTCGGTCGATATATGGATCGGGTACGGCATCCGATCTTCCTGCTGGCAGTTCTTCAATGTATTATTGGGGCCTCCGTTCTTCTCACAACCCCACTTATTGGAAAATTGCCGGATTATATCTTGTCGTTTTTCACCAATCAGGATATTTCGTGGCAGGCAGTAGCATTCCGTGAATTTATAATCACTTTTTTCATTATCGTCATTCCGACCTTCGCTAGTGGGGCCTCGTTTCCTCTTGTCTCACGTATCTTTATGAAATATCAGTCATTCAAAATTGGACGCACCGTTGCTGATGTCTATGCCTTCAACACCGTGGGAGGCATCTTCGGATCACTCGCGGCAGGTTTTATCCTTATTCCCATGATCGGGGTAGAAAAGACCCTTCTCTTTGGAGGGGGGGCGAATTTAACAATCGCTTCATTATTGTTAATTTTAGATTTCAAAAGGCGAACCAGACTCGTTTGGGGAGTTGTGCCTGCATTAATAGGAATAGCCGGAGCTTTTTTATTACCATCTTGGAACCCCAAGGTATTGAATTCCGGTATTTACATATATGGGAGGATTCTGAGAAACAGTTCAGTGACGAAAAATGTCAATTCTTTTATGCACCCATACGAATTGTTATATTACCGTGAAGGATCATCCGCTACCGTGACGGTATTTCAAAGGGACAAATACCGGTTCCTTAGGGTGAATGGTAAAACAGATGGGAGTAATTTAACAGACAGCTATACCGAGATCTTCTTGGGCCTCCTTCCCATTATGTACAGCAAAAACCCCGAGGATGTCTTGGTGATCGGACTGGGAACCGGCATTACCCTTGGGAGTACTCTGGACTATCCAATTAAAAAAGCGGACTGCGTTGAAATTTCTCCTGAAGTTGTGGAAGCTTCTCATTACTTTAACGAGGACAACGGTTTTGCCTTACGCTCTCCCCGAACGCGCTTGCATATTCTGGACGGTCGGACATGGTTAATGGCAATGCCTGATACCTATGACATCATAACCTCAGAACCCTCGCACCCGTGGCAAACAGGGAATGCCAATCTTTTTACTATTGATTTTTTCCAATTGGTCCGTCAGCGGTTGAAAAAGGGGGGGGTGTTTTGCCAGTGGCTGCCGATTTATCGAATGGAACAAGACCATTTTCGGCTTTTGGTCAGTACGTTTAGAAAGGTGTTCCCATCTGTTCATATTTGGATTGCCGCCACGGACGCCCTGCTCATTGGTTCTACAGAAGAACTGATTACAATGGATTATCGAGAGCTCCAAAAGCGGATGAATATGCCAATGATTAAGCAGAGGCTGAGCTATGTGGGGGTGAATTCACCGGAGGATTTCTTGAGCTTTTTTTATCTCGACACGAAAGCTGTCGATAAATTCATTGAAGGAGTTACCGGCGTCAATTCCGATAACTATCCGGTCTTAGAATTTTCCGCTCCGAAATACGTCTTAGCAAAGGCAGAACCCGATATCCTTCTCCCTTTTATTGAATTATCTCGTGAGACTAAGCTCCCCATAACCAATGTGGAGGATGTCGCGGAGATTCAACGAAGAAGCATACAAAAGAGAGTTGATTATTTCCGGCAATGGTGAATTCCTGAGTCAATTATCCAGGAGATACTTTTACACCATTGATTTTTAAGACGTTCTTTTTCTATCCTATTTTTTCCCAAGAAAAGAAAAGATCACTAATAAACGGGGCTGCCATATCTTAACAGTCTGTTGCATAAATCAACTTTTTTATTATACGGCATTTTTATCTCATTACAGAGAGAGTTCGTCCTTGTCCGGTCCCAAAAACCATACCTTTAGACGTTGCACCCAATATACGGGACTACGAAGTGTTCGCCATGCAGTCTGCGCTAAGGTCAATCTTTGATGCTTTAGAACGATCCCACCATAAACTGTCTGAGAGAAGGCATTTATGATTGATGTTATTTCTCTTTTTAGGGCAGGGAATCGGAGTTTTAAACGGCTCCCATACTCTCGAGGCGTCTCGTTCGCAAATCGGGGCACACCGCTGCGATGCCCCCACCGAAGAAGGGCTGTATACAGTTGGATAGCCCCCCTTTCCTCATGTTTCATGAGTCCTGTTATATTTTTTATTACATTGCGGCAGAAGAGAAAGCATGCCTTTAATATTGCGATCAACAGCGAAAATACATTCCGTATATCAAATCGGACATTGGGCCTGCGGCCGCGAGAAGTTCTTGAAAAAAGCCATGTACACAAAAGCCATAATAACAAGACAACGAGAATCAATCCGATCAGTCCGCCAAGTCCTATAATAACATAGCGAAGGATCTCTCCTATGGAGCCTGACCACCACCCACTGTCAAGGTCGAGACTACCTTGGTCCGTGTCCTCCGTGCCTGAGGTCGGAGGGAGGGCATCACGCATTTTGCGTGGAATAAGCAGAAAACGCAATATACTGACTATAACAAGGCCTAATGGTTTGGACGCAACCTTGATAACGCCATAACCGGCTTGAGCAATCACGGTAAGGTACGGCAGTAAAAACGATAGCACGCCCGCACCGAACAAAAGTACTACCAGGGTAAAACTCAGCATTACACCAATGCCCTTATATCCTGGAAGAAATTCCCTGTGGGCATGGCTTTGATTGCGGGCGAGGGCTATGCCCAGTACGCTGAAGAGAAAAAAAGAAAAAAGCAAGGGTTCGGTCAAGGGATCCTGTATCGTTGTCCCACCTTTTACTCGTATCAGGAAACTTGTTAGGAACAGCACAAGGAAAAAGCAGACGCCCAGGTCAAATCGAGCACACAGGTTAAAATAATCTCGAGGCTTCCTCGCCAGAACAACCCCGCCGACCCAGAATAAGATTACTATGAAGAGGATAAGACCAAGAGAAAACCACTCAAGAAGGCTCATTGGTTTGGTGAAGAGTTCTACAAGCCACTGGGGATTCAAGAAGGGATAAGACCAATCAGAGAAGACGTATATTGTTCTCAAGGAAGCCAAGGCGAACCCGAGGCATTGAAGACACAGGACCCAAATGATTCGCCAGCCCCTCCCCAGAGTGATGAAGGTCACCAGGGACGCAAGGCCGAATGTGCCTATAGCTTCGGGCAACGGAAAAGGCCTATGAGATATCGCAATCGTGATGAAATTGGCCCATGCATAGCGCCAGATGAGCGCTATGAATCCGCCGGATAAAAAAACAAGCAACTCTTTACTTCTTTTCATTTGTCACTGCGCCTCACAGACGGATGTCCTCACCATGATAGATTTTGGTCCTTAGCCAGCGTCTCTTTGCCTCCGACATAGAAGGAACCCGGGCTGCCATACAAATGATAGGAATTTTGCGCAGTGCAAAATATTCCTCAACGGCATGGGCCTTTTCGTCTGCTTCGAGTGTAAAAAGGACGCAGCTTACACCCCATGGCAAAGACAATCCCCGCTCGAGGGTGTCTCTGAAATCCATTCCGGGTTCCATGCGGAGCCGGGCAAGGGCCTCCAGAATAGCGGACAGTTGTTGAGGATTCCTGGCGATCGGAAGGATTGCGCTCTTTCCCCCTGTGAGGTTACCGTTGGTTACCAGTCCGAGGGAATACCCCTGTCGATCCAGTTGCACGGCCAGGGACGCCGCAATTTCAAGGGTCCGTTCGAACTCCTCTTCCGCTCTATTACTCGAGAATAGCTCAACATCGATAGCAAGTAAAATCTTTTCCTGTTCCGAATGGTCGAAGACCTTCTCCTGTAAGCGGCTGTGGCGCGCACTTGCCTTCCAGTGGATATATTTGGCGGGCTGCCCGTGCTGATAGTCTCGGGTTCCCAGGATGTAGATCGGGTCTTTGACCGGGCTCTGTGTCCCTGGAACGCCGAAGAGGTCACGCTTTGACACCGCAAAGTGCTTGAGGGGTATGATCCGGGGATAAACGATAACGTACAAGTCGTCTTCCTTCCGTTCTTCGGGGAAGAAACCGAGCAGGTCCCCCGCACGGACGCGGGCGGGGCCGATGGGATGTACCCCTCTGCGTTGCGCTGTCAGGTCCCAGCTGAAACGAGCCCGTTGGTGCCAGAAGAGGCCGCTTTCCCCGGAAAGGACCGTTTCCTGCGAGGCCGGGAGGACTGCGCTATCCGCTGTTATGTTCACCTGCAGCCACACCGGAAGGAACTTGGCGTTTTCTACGTCTATGTTCAGGGTAAAGTTTTCTCCCGGGAAGGCCTTTGTTTTGTCGATGGTTGCATGGTATGTGATCCCGGAGAAGCTTGTCCGGCCCCAGATTTTCGCGCCACCGACCACGCCAAAGATTAGAATCGCCAAGCAGATAAGATCGCGCTGATTGTATAATAAGGCTATAAAAAAAAAGAGGCCGACGGCCACAAGCACCAGAGGGATAATGAATAGACTCGGCAGCCTTTCTTCCCAGGCTTCCATACTTTGCCCTAATCGGTAGGAGCGGGTACAGGGGTGTGCTTGATGATCTCCACCAGGATATGTTCCGGTGTTCCTCCTCGCAGGCGTTCTTCTTCCTTGAGGATCAGTCGGTGAACGAGCACAGGAATCACTAGCTCTTTTATATCATCCGGCAATACGTAGTCTCGTCCCCGCAGCGCCGCCAGGGCCTGGCCAGTGCGCATCAGACCCAGCGAGCCCCGCGGGCTGGCCCCGAGACGGAGGGCACCATGGCTGCGTGTGCCCCGTACGATATCTGCTATATATTCTTTTACCGGGGGAGAGACGCGGATCTTTTTTCGGGCATGTTGCAGTGTGGTAAGCTGTTCGGGGTCGGTTACGGCCTTCAGTTCAAGGGAGGGGTCAGCTTCCTGAAAACGGTCAAGGATCGCAATCTCATCCTTTTTGCCGGGATACCCCAGATCCACCTTGAGGAGAAAGCGGTCAAGCTGTGCCTCCGGCAGTGGAAATGTCCCTTCCAACTCAATGGGGTTCTGCGTGGCCATGACAAAAAAGGGATGGGGTAACGGCATGGTCGTCCCGTCAACCGTGACCTGGCGTTCCTCCATGCTTTCCAACAGGCTGGATTGGGTGCGGGGGATGGTGCGGTTGATCTCATCTGCCAACAGCACATTGGACATCACCGGCCCTGACTGAAACATGAACTGACCGGTCTGCTGGTTATAGACATTAAATCCCGTAATGTCTGAGGGTAATAAGTCGGGTGTAAATTGGACCCGTTTGAACGTACCGCCGATGGTTTTGGCCAGAGATTTGGCGATGAGGGTCTTTCCCAGTCCCGGGACATCTTCCAGCAGGACGTGGCCGTCCGCCAGAAGGGCGACGAGGAGAAGCTCAGTCGGGCCGCGCTTGCCGACTATGACTTGGGAGATGTTATCGAGGATTTTTTTACAGAGGTCAAATTTCACGGTAGCCTTTTCTAGTGAAACATTTCAGCAGCAGATCCGGTGGATAGTTAAGCGGAAACACACAAGGGATAAATCTAAGCTTGACACGATAACCTGCTTTTTTGTGAGAGTTTTATATCATAATTGATAAGGGAAGTAAATACATACCATACGCTGATCACGACCCTTATATTGTCACCAGAAGCATAATGGTGATGGCACCGGCAAACAGCCATGCTAATTTAGTCATTGTTCAATGTTTGGTGTTACTCTTAATTTTTTTGTTGATTAGAAAGAATTGGAAAATTCCAGGATCTCCTTAAGAAAGTTGCCCTATGTAAATGCCTGAGCTCAGTTCATATGCTTTCTAACCTGCCCACCCCAAGACACCCGACAGTAATATGTTTAAACTCATATCTAATACTGCCAGAATGTATAATATTAATGCTATATTAAAAAAAGTTTTCCTTAAAGATTGATTTTCAAGGATATATATTAGACCGGTAATTCCAATAGAAAGAACTAATATCGAACTATCTAGCATTGACCATACTTCTTTATGAAATCCTCCTGTAAAGGGAGAAATTGCAAGAAAGAAAAGTTGCAACCCAATAAACGCACTTGTTCTTTTGGCTTCAATTGCTGTTAGTAAACTATTTGTTTTTTTATTAGTGTGTTTAACCATAGTTTTCTCCTTATTAATGTAATCAATATATTCCTGAAAAAACTTAACATAGCATTATCATGAAAGTTATTCGGTGTCAATATAGGTAAAAATCTGTATGGTCAAGGCTTTAAATTCGATGAGCTCAGCTGAGATATAAGCAAAAATAGATAAATAGAGTTTATGCTAACGCCTTCTGATACTCCTCCCACAAATCCTCTTTTTTAATACCGTGGTCGATGAAGTCCCAGGGGAGGATTTCATCCTTCCCTTTTTCACGGTACACCCAAAAGTCTGGGTTGATATAGGAGTTCTTCAGGGTCGCACCCCAATCTCCCTTGGCCTCATGGACACGGAGGAGGATGTCCCCAACCCTCCGATCCCCCATGGAGAGGAGGGTCTGCACATACCCCCACTTGGGGAGGTCGTGTATCACGCGGGCCCGGGGAATCTTCCCCACCCCCTTTTTGATGGTCTGGATTTTCTTTTTCAGAGTCTTTATGTCTTCAAATGGCTGCCACTGGAACGGAGTCCATGCCTTGGGCACAAAGGGGGTGATGCTGAGGGTGATCTCACCGACCCTTCTCCCCCCTTTTCCCATGTGGTGCCTGATTTTTTTGGTCAGGGCAATGATCCCCTCGATATCCTCCTGCGTCTCTGTGGGGAGGCCGATGATGAAGTAGAGCTTGAGATTTATGATACCATGGGCAGCTAAGGTCTCAGCAGCGTAAAAAATCTCCTCGTCCTTCAGCCCCTTTGCCACCACGTCTCGTAAACGCTCGGTGCCTGCCTCCGGGGCCATGGTCAGGGTGCGATGGTTGCTTGCGGCCAGGAGTTGGGCGCGCTCCGAGTTGATGGCGTCGGCCCTGATGGAGGCGATGGAGATCGTACCCCCGTTGCCGACGATATATGAGCAGAGTTCATTGAACCCTGGATGATCCCCCAGGGCAGACCCCACGAGACCGATCTTGTTACCCCGTTGCAGGCCTTGGTCAGCCTCAGCCATCAGGGTCTTCACCGCTCTGTTGCGAAAAGGGGAATAGATCGCCCTGGCCGCGCAGAAACGGCACCTCCGGGGGCACCCCCGATTAAGCTCCATGAGGAACATCTCCTTGAATTCCGTCTGCGGGGTCAGTATGGTCGAGGTAGAGGGGGTTTGGCTCGGATCTTTGACCCATCTTCGCTTCACCCGTGCCGGGGCCCTGCCACTCAGCGGTGCGAATTCCTTAAGCAGGCCCTTTTTATCGAAGTGCGCCTCATAGAGGGAGGGACAATAGATTCCCTCGATCCCGGCTGCCTGTTCCAAAAAGCCCTCCTTGCCTTTCTCACCGGCGTCCTGAAAGGCCATGAGGAAATCCATGAACGATTCTTCCCCCTCACCGATGAAAAAGAGGTCCACAAAGGGTGCCAAGGGCTCGGGGTTGAGGGTAACAGCGGCTCCGCCGGCCACGATAAGGGGGGAGCGCCGATCCCTGGCCTGGGGCTTAAGGGGGATTTTGGCCAGTTCGAGGATGGACAAAACATTGAGGAAATCGTTCTCAAAGGGGATGGAGAAGGCGATGATTTGAAACTGAGCAAGGGGCTTATTAGACTCTAAGGAACGTAAGGATGTACCACTTTTCTTATACCCTTCCCCTTCCGGGAGGAAGGCTCGCTCACACACCACATCCGGAAGGGCGTTGAGGATGCCATAGAGGAGCTGGAAGCCCAGATTGGACATCCCCACGTGGTAGGTATTGGGGAAGACCAGGCAGATGGGGGTCTTCCCCCCCCATTCCTTCCTAACGGTCCCCTCCTCCTGCGCAAGGAGTTGGCTATGGCTGAGGGCGATTTTCCGCATCACAGGGCAATGTTACCACGTGAAGGGGACCGTGTGCATGCCCTAATACTAATCCGGCTGATTCCGCATAAAGGTGGGAACGTCGTATCGTTCCTCTGTCTCGGGGAAGGATCCGGATTCAGATGCCGTAGCCTTGTTGAAGCGGAAGCCGGAAAAGTCGTCGATGTTTTTCCCTCTCCTCAGAAAGGTGGGGACCTCCATGTTTTCCGCCGCCTCATCGGGGATTACACGCAACCGGCGAAGCCGCTCCTCTTTTGCTTCTTCTTCGCCGAGGCCGGTAGCAATTACCGTCACCCTGATCTTGCCGTCCAGCCGCTTATCAATGACCGCCCCGAAGATGATATTCGCCTCTTCATGAGTTTCTTTCTGGATGAGGGAGGAGGCCTCGTTTATCTCGTGGAGGGTCAGATCTGCGCCTCCCGTGATATTGATCAAGATCCCCTTGGCTCCATGGATGGAGATGTCCTCCAGTAGGGGGCTTGAAATGGCTCTCTGGGCCGCCTCCATGGCGCGGTTTTCTCCCGATGCCACACCCATACCCATCATGGCCATGCCCATTTCCGACATGACGGTCTTGACATCGGCGAAGTCAAGGTTAATCAATCCGGGGACCAAAATGAGGTCTGATATCCCCTTGGCCGCTTGGTAAAGGATCTCATCCGCCTTTCTGAAGGCATCCAGCAGGGGCATGCTCTTGCCACTGATGGCAAGAAGCCGCTCATTAGGGATGGTGATGAGGGTGTCAGCATATCTATTGAGTTCCTGCCACCCCTGTTCCGCGTGGAGGTGCCGCTTTTGTCCCTCAAATTTAAAAGGCTTGGTGACGATTGCCACACTGAGGGCACCCACTTCCTTGGCGATGTTGGCTACGATAGGGGCGCCTCCGGTTCCCGTTCCCCCTCCCAGCCCAGCGGTTATAAAGACCATATCAGCTCCCTCAAGGGCATCTCTGATTTGATCTTGACTCTCCAGGACCGCCTTTCTGCCGATTTCGGGGTCGGCACCTGCTCCCCTGCCGCCGGTGATCCGTTCTCCCAACTGGATCTTCACGGGGCTGGGGGAGATCTTCAAGACCTGGGCGTCGGTGTTGGCGGCGATGAAATCGACCCCCTCCAGTTTGAGGTCAATCATGGTATTTAATGCATTGCACCCACCTCCACCAATGCCTACTACCTTTATCCGTGCCCCTAAGTCATAATTTTCATCGAATTCAAACATTGTTTGCGCCTCCTTTTCTATCCCTTACTGAGAGATTATTTGTCCTTTTTCACTGTTCTATCTTAGTCTGCCTAAAAGAATTCTTTAAACCACCCCTTCATCCTTCGGGTGACCTTATCGAAAATATTATTCTCGCCAGGGGTAAATCCTAAGTTGGCGCGGCCTTGCATGCCGTACAGGACAAGCCCTACCGCCGTGGTGTACATGGGGTTCTTAACAATGTCGGTCAGGCCTCCTATTTCGCGGGGGGATCCCTTGCGTACGGGGAGGCTAAAGATTTGTTCGGCCAAATCCACCATACCCTCCAGGAGGGCTGATCCGCCGGTAAGGACGATGCCCGAGGCGATAAGATTTTCGTATCCAGAGTTTATGATTTCTCTATGAGCCAGAGACAGTATTTCTTCCACGCGAGGTTCTATGATCTCCGCCAACGTGTATTTTGAGATGACCTTAGCCCCTCGCTCGCCCACGGGAGGGACCTCTACCCGTTCATCCTTCCCTACCAGGGAGGTGAGGGCACAGCCATGTTTTTTCTTGATCTTCTCCGCTTCCTCGATAGGTGTCCTGAGACCGATAGCGATGTCACCGGTAAGGTGGTCGCCGGCCAGAGAGATGACTGAGGTGTGTTTGATGCTCCCCTGGTGAAAAATGGCGATGTCAGTGGTGCCACCACCGATGTCGATGAGGGCCACTCCCAGCTCCTTTTCTTCAGGGGTGAGGGCTGCCTCACTCGAAGCCAGTTGTTGTAAGATAATATCGTTCACTTCCAATCCGGCCCTGTTGGCGCACTTGATGATGTTCTGTGCCGAGGTGACTGCCCCCGTAACGATGTGCACCCTGACCTCGAGCCTGACTCCGCTCATTCCCTGGGGGTCTTTGATCCCATTCTGTCCGTCGACAATATACTCCTGCGGTAAGATGTGGATGACCTCTCTATCCATGGGGATAGCAATGGCACTGGCGGCATCAATAACCCTTCTTACATCCCCTTCACTTACTTCGTGACTTTTTACTCCGACAATCCCATGGCTGTTAAACCCCTTGATATGTCCTCCGGCTATCCCGGTGTAGACCGAGGTGATTTCGCACCCTGCCATCAACTCCGCTTCTTCTATCGCCCGTTTGATTGATTGTACGGTACTCTCGATATTGACCACCACACCTTTTCTCAGGCCGTGCGAAGGGTGCGTGCCGATTCCGATGATATCCAACCCCTTTGCAGTGGGGACGCCGACAATGGCACAGATCTTGGTCGTCCCGATGTCCAATCCCACAATGAATTCTTCTTTCTTGCCCATCTTCTCACCCCCTTTCCTCAAGCCCGACAACGATACGATCAGGAAACTCATACAGGATATACTGTACGGGGAGGTGTCTCGCCACGGTTTTCTTCCAGACTTCCTCCAATCGTCGCACTTTAAGTTCCATATCTCCTCTGCGCATATGAATCATTACTCCTCCCTGCGCCATAAAAATAGTCAAGTCACCAATCTCATTGAAGTTGATTTCCGAAACTCCCTCTTGGTAAAGGTGGGGATGGTTGCGTATCTCCCTGATGAACCATAAGGCCTCACTGACAAGATCTTTCTTTTCGCCTCGTTTCCACCCTTGATCTTTCCAACCGGTCAGAATGGGATAATCGAGGGATTCACCGGCGGAGGGTACCTTAAATGGGGTGCCGTCTTCGTCTACATAGTAGAGCTTATTCAGATGCATTAAGACTACCGGATTTCTCTCAACTACCCGTAAGGCGATCTTGTCCGGCAACACCCTGCGTACCTCACACGATCTAACCCATTCGAGGGCCTCCACCCGCTGGGAGATCTCCCTGAGATCGAGCTTGAGAATCGGTGTTTCGGGCGGCACGGCGGCGGCCTTTAGGATCTGTTGGGGGTCCGTTCGTTGACAACCATGTACTTCGATCTTATCCAGATCAAGATGAGAGGCAAGCAGTAGACCAGTACCTCTCTCCAGTCCACCGATGAAGACCATCAGGGTTATCCCTACTCCCACGAAGAACAATTTTTTCCCTTTTTTCTTTTTCATCCTCTGCTCTCCTCGACCTTCAAAGAGGCCTCTTCCAAGATAGTTGCTACCAGTTGGGGAAAGGTAATTCCTATATGGGCCGCTGCCTTGGGTACAAGGCTTGTCTCCGTCATTCCCGGCACGGTATTGACCTCGATGACAAAAGGCTTTTCCTCTTCGCTCAGACGGAGATCCACCCTGGCACAGCCGCTACAGCCCAGAGCATGATAGGCCTTGAGACATACACTCTGCACCTCATCCTTTTTTTGTGCGCTGATCCTCGCCGGACAAAGGTATTCTGTCTGCCCGGCGGTATATTTTGCCTGATAGTCGTAAAATCCAACGTGGGGAACAATTTCGATGACGGGGAGGGGTTTTTCAGCAAGTATTCCCACGGTGAGTTCCTTTCCTTCTATAAAACGCTCCACGAGGACCTGTTGGTCGTAACCACGTGCGTTGCGTATGGCTTCCTTCAATCCCTTATTCTCCATGACAATATCTACCCCGATAGTTGATCCCTCAGAGGCCGGTTTGACCACCCAGGGGGGAGGGAATGGCGGGTTAGGTAGCTCTTCTTCATGCGGGGTAATGAATTCCGGCGTGGGAATGTCGTGATAGAGAAAAATCTCCTTGGCCTTGATTTTGTGCATGGCCAGTGCGCTAGCCAATACCCCAGAACCTGTATAGGGTATCCGTAAGAGCTCAAGGAGACCCTGCACCGTTCCATCCTCACCCCAGCGACCATGTAGGGCGATGAAGGCCGCGTCTATCTGCTCATCCAGAAGGCGTTGGACGATATCGGACGAAACCTCAATGCCCACCGCTTGGTATTCCCTTTCCTGTAGGGCCTTGAGGATGGCGCTGCCGGTCTTCAGGGACACCTCCCGTTCATGAGAAATTCCCCCCATGAGCACCCCGATGCGTTTATGCCGCCATCTCCGGTTCACCAATGATCATGACCTCCAACTCTAGTTTAACCCCTTTTCCTTGATATATTCGTTCCCGAATTAAATCTATCAGCTCCAGGACATCTTTTGATCGCGCTGCCCCCACGTTGACGATGAAATTCGCGTGGAGGGGTGAAACCATGGCATCCCCCTTGCGAGTACCCTTTAGCCCTGCCTCTTCGATCAATTTCCCTGCGGCTATCCCTAGGGGATTTTTGAAGATCGAACCGGCGCTGGGTTGAAAGAGGGGCTGCGTTTCTTTTTTTTTTCGCAAAAACTCCTCCATTCGTTTTACAATTTTAGTTCCCTTTTCCCTTTGTAAGGAGAATTCCCCTTGGAGGATGAGTTCTTCGGCGGGGAGTTTGGTTCTCCGATAATCGAACTCTACTTCATCCCGTTTTACCCACCTGATTTTCCCCGTGCGGTCCATAACCATCAAGGAAGAGACCAGGTCCCCTATTTGCATATCCCAGCTGCCGGCATTCATCCAGATTCCTCCTCCCACCGTGCCGGGGATGCCGGCCAGCGGTTCCAGACCACTGAGGTTATTCGCAGCACACATTCGTAGCAGCTGTATGAGCTTGACCCCTGCCCCTGCCATGACAGTTGATCCTTGCTTTCTCATCTCCCCAAAACCGTGGGAGAGGTTTATCACGGGTTCTCGCACACCCCTGTCCGACACGAGTAGATTGGTACCATTTCCCAGCAAGAGATATGGTAACTTTTGGTCTCGGCAACGGTCCATCACGATCTGTAGGTCTCCTATCTCTTGGGGATAGAGAACGAGGTCTGCCGTCCCCCCGATCCGAAAAGAGGTGCATTCCTTCATGGGGACGTGCCGACGGATTTCACCCTTAAAGCCGTCTTTTTTGATCCCCATTTCCAGGCCGTTGTTGATCATGAGGACACCTTTTTTAAGGACTCCACTATGACCTCCGAGACTTCCCAAATGTTTCCCGCCCCTAAGGTCATGACGATGTCCCCGGGCTTCAACCGCGGCATAATTTCTTCGACCAATTTTTCTTTTTCGGGCACGTAAAAGACCTCTACGTTCCCCCTTTTCTTGAATCCCTGGAAAAGCGCCTCGGCTGTCACGCCCGGGATAGGGTCTTCTCCCGCCGGGTAGATGTCGGTGAGGAAGAGCGTATCGGCCTGTGAGAAGGCGGTGAGGAACTCATCGAAGAGGTCTCTCGTCCTGGTATATCGGTGGGGCTGAAAGAGGGCGACTACCCGTTTTTGCCCCAGACCCTTGGCTGCCGCTAAGGTAACCTGGATCTCTACAGGATGGTGGGCATAGTCATCAATCACCGTTACCCCCCCATGCTCACCCTTCAACTGAAACCTCCTCTGCACTCCGGCAAAGCCCTCTAAGGCCTCCTGAATTAAGCGGAACTCTATCTCCAGCTCCAGTCCGCAGGCGATGGCGGCCAAGGCGTTGTATACATTATGGATCCCCGGCATCATTAGTTTCACGCCTCCCAACGGACGGTCATGCCAGAAAACCTGGAATTCGATCCCCCATCCTGTCGGCCGTATGGTCTCCCCTCTGAGATTCGCTTCTTGGTCAAGGCCGTAGGTAATGTACCGCTTGTCCACCGAGGGGATTAGAGATCGGATGTTATCATGGTCGAGGCAGAGGATGGAGCTTCCGTAAAACGGTACTTTATTGATGAACTCCTCAAAGGTCCTCTTGAGGTGTTCGATGTTATCGTAGTAGTCGAGGTGCTCTGGGTCTATATTGGTAACGATAGCGATGGTGGGGGACAACCTGAGGAAGGTGCCGTCACTTTCATCGGCCTCGGCCACGAGAAATTCCCCCTCCCCGAGCCGGGCATTACTCCCCAAACTATTGAGCCTCCCCCCGATAACCATAGTGGGGTCTAACCCCGCATGGGCGAGGACGGTGGCGGCCATGGAGGTGGTGGTGGTCTTACCATGGGTGCCGGCCACGGCGATACTGTATTTCATCCTCATCAATTCCGCCAGCATTTCGGCGCGTGGAATCACCGGGATCATCTGTGCATGAGCCTCTTTGATCTCCGGGTTATCCCTTTTTATGGCCGAGGAGGTCACCACTACATGGGCTCCCTTTACATTCTCTCCCCGATGCCCATAGATGATCGTGCACCCTAGTTGAGACAGACGTTTCGTGATCTCGGTCTCCTTTGTGTCCGATCCCGTAATACGATAGCTGAGATTGAGCAGCACCTCAGCTATACCGCTCATGCCGATTCCCCCGATCCCGACAAAATGTATCTGCTGGATTTTTTTCCTGTACATGGCGTTTTCTCAATGCATGCCCAGCAGTTGGTAGCATTCATCAACAACGCGGACTGCAGCATCCGGTAGACCTAGGGAGGCAGCCGCCTCTTCCATTTTTTGCACTTTTCCTCGATTGCGATAGACAAGAAGAATCTCCTGGGCCAGTCTTTTGCCTGAAAGATCTTCTTGAGAGATCATTCTTCCCGCCCCCTTTTGTACTAACACCTGGGCATTTGTACGCTGGTGGTCGTCGGCAGCATGGGGATAGGGGATGAGGACCGCTGCCCTCCCCCATGCGCAGAGCTCTGTTATGGTGGCGGCGCCGGCCCGACAGATTACCAGATGGGCCTCACGATAACACGTGGCCATCTCAGTGATAAAGGGGTGGACCGAGGCCAGAAAACCCTTCTCCGCATACGCATCCTTGACCCAGTGGTAATCCCCCTTGCCGGTTTGGTGAATAAACCTCACGGCCTCTTTGATCTCCTCCAGGAAAGGTAGGGCCTCTCGCATCGCCCTGTTGATGGCCGTGGCCCCTTGGCTCCCACCGAGGATGAAGAGGGTGAACTCTTTTTCAGATCTCTTTTTTTCCCGCCCCTCGAGGACCCCTTTGCGCAGCGGATTACCCGTCACCCGCACCTTATGAGGGGGGAAATACTGCACACCCTCCGCCCACGAGACAAAGACCCGTTGGGCAAACCGGGAGGCCATCCTGTTGGTGAAGCCGGGGTAGACATTTTGTTCCTGGATCACCCGCTTTATCCTGAGGAGGTACGCGGCGAGCACCACCGCCCCTGCCGAATACCCCCCGAGGCCGATGACCAAACGGGGTGAAATCCTGTGCAAAAGCGCAAGGGACCAGCAGAGCCCTAGGAAGAGAGTTGAGAATCCCCCTATCTTCCGCCACAAGCCTCCCCCCTTCAAGGGGGCAGCAGGGATCCTTACTAACTTGAATCCCCATTGGGTGAGGATTTGCCGCTCCAATCTTTTACCCGTTCCGATAAAGATGGCCTCCCATCCCTCTTTCCTTTGGGTGAACTCCTCGGCCAGGGCTATGCCGGGGAAAAGATGCCCTCCTGTTCCTCCTCCTGCGATAACGACCTTATTCGTCATCTCCCTGCCCCCTTGGCCGAGATGTTCAACAATATCCCTACTCCCACAAGATTCATTACCACGGAGGTACCGCCGTAGCTGATGAAGGGAAGCGTAAGTCCTTTAGTAGGCAACAGTCCTAATACCACTCCCATGTTGATGATCACCTGTAGGGCGATCAAGGAGGTGATTCCCATGGCGAGATGGGCGCCGAAGGTATCTTCAGTTTTTAAGGCGATTTTTATCCCCCGCCAGATCAGAAGGGTGAAGAGGATGATGGCGACCATGATACCGATAAATCCCATTTCTTCGCCCACGATGGCAAGGATGAAATCGGTATGAGCGGCGGGGAGGAAGAAGAGTTTTTGTTTTCCATCCCCCAGTCCTACTCCCCAAAGCCCGCCAGAACCCAAGGCCACAAAGGACTGAATGATCTGAAATCCCATGCCGTGCATGTCCTGCCAGGGGTTTAGAAAAGCCATGAGCCTGCGATAGCCGTATTGAAAGTGGGTGATAAATAAGTAGATCCCCGGTGCTGCGATCAGCGGGACCGTTAAGAGATATGAGAATCTCGTCCCACCTACAAACAGGAGGACCATCGTCAGCAACCCCATCAATATGGCCGTGCCCATGTCTGGTTCTAAGATGACCAGAAGGATCATGATGCCGGAAATGGCGATTACGGGAACAAATCCTAGGAAAAACTCCTTAATTTTATCACCTTTTTTTGCCAAGGAGTAAGCTACAAAGATTACCAACGCAAGTTTGCTCAGCTCAGAAGGCTGAAAGGTGAACCAGGGGGTCATCAGCCACCGTTTCGCCACACCCACCTGGTGGCTCAGGCCGAGTCCGGGGATCAAGACCACCATCAGCAAGATAATGCTCAGGCCGAGGATGGGGTAGGTCCAGGCGATCAATCGGCGATAATCGATCTTCATAGCCCCCATCATCCCGATTAGACCAATGAGAGAGAAGAGGAGCTGTTTTTTTAAGAATTTAAAGCTATCGTTATACTGGATTTCAGCCATCACGGCGCTGGAGCTATAGACCATAATCCATCCAATGACCAAAAGGGCCAGGACTGTATAGATAAGGATATGATCGTATCCCTTTTTCATCCTGTTCCTCCTGCGAGCGTACTGATCATTTTCTTAAAGGTCCGCCCTCGATCCTGATAATCCTGAAACATGTCAAAACTGGAACACGCCGGAGAAAGGAGGATTACATCCCCATCTTGTGCCAGCCTCCAAGCCACCCTTACCCCTTCCTCCATATTATCCACCAAATGGACGGGGACGAGGTCCTGAAAGGCTGTTCGCATTTTTTCTTTTGCCTCTCCCATGAGGATGAGGTCCTTGACGCGTTCTTTGATGATACTCCTCATGGGGGAGTATGAACTCCCCTTGTCGCGTCCTCCCGCCATGAGGATAATCGGCCCTTCGAGGCTCTGCAGGGCCGTGATGGCTGAGGCCACATTGGTGGCCTTGGAATCGTTGTAAACAAACACCCCCTTCCATTCACCTATCAATTCAAGGCGATGTTCAAGGCCTTTGAAGGACTCTAATGATTCCTGTATGACTCCCGTCGGTACACCGCATATCGCGGCTGCGCCGATGGCGGCCATTATGTTTTCGCGGTTGTGCATTCCCTTGAGTTGTACTCGCTCCAGGGAAAATTTTTCTTCTCCTCCCTTTTTTCTGTAGACAACGGTGTCTTTGTCTACAAGCCATATCCCTCTTTCCTCGCTTTTATCTCGGCCAAAGGGGAGGATCTGTGCTTTGATCTGGGGGCAGAGGGCCTTTGCGGTTGTATCATCTGTATTGACCACTGCCCAATCTTTCGGTTCCTGGTTGAGGAAGATTCGGGCCTTGACCGCTGCGTAAGAGGCGAGGGTAGGGTGGCGGTCAAGATGATCTTCTCCCAAGTTGAGCAGGAGGGCGATCCATGGCCTGAATGAGGAGATGCCCTCCAATTGAAAGCTACTGATCTCAGCTACGATGTAATCCGCTTCTTCACCGTGCAAGAGGTACGTTGTCAAGGGGACCCCAATATTCCCCCCCACAAAGACCCGTTTTCCCCAGCTTGAGAGGAT
Organism: Deltaproteobacteria bacterium; assembly: GCA_016927065.1. Classification (GTDB taxonomy): domain Bacteria; phylum Desulfobacterota; class B13-G15; order B13-G15; family RBG-16-54-18; genus JAFGNJ01. Next base: position 21,056 of record JAFGNJ010000006.1, on the reverse strand, counting down.
GTGGCCGATGAGGGTGGTGGTAGTACTTTTTCCGTTGGTCCCCGTAACTGCGATGAGCGGCTTATTCAGAAACCACGAGGCGAGCTCAACCTCGCTCACGATGGGGATTCCCTTATTCCGTGCTTTTTCCAGGGGGGGGATGGTGGGATCCACGCCGGGACTAAGAACGATAAGATCACCGCTGAGAAAAGTCTCGAGGACATGTTTGCCCATCTCCACGTTTACCCCCAGAGAGCGAAGCAGCTCAGGGGCGGTCCCCAATTCACCTTTGGTTTTTATCTCGCTCACAGTGACTGTTGCGCCCTGCTGTGCAAGAAATTCTGCTGCCGCCATACCCGTTGTGGCCATCCCTACCACCACGATGTGTTTCCCCGTAAGGTCTTTGCTAAGGGCATCTATCCTCGTTGTAGCCTTCATCTCAACTTTAACGTACTGATTGCGATCAAGGACAAGATGATAGTGATAATCCAGAATCGCACGATGATTTTTGGTTCGGCCCATCCCTTTAGTTCGTAGTGATGGTGGATGGGGGCCATTTTAAAGACTCGTTTCTTTTTAGTTTGATAAACTGCTACCTGGATGATTACTGAGAGGGCCTCAATAACGAAGATTCCTCCCACAATGGCCAAGAGGATTTCCTGCTTAGCAATGATGGCCACCATCGCCAAAGCACCTCCCAGGGAGAGGGATCCTACATCCCCCATGAAGATTTGAGCTGGATAGGTGTTGAACCAAAGAAAACCCAATCCCGCCCCCACGATTGCCCCACAAAAGATACTCAATTCACCACACCCGCTTGTATAGGGGATTTGGAGGTATTGGGCGAACTCGGTATGTCCGGACACATAGGTAACGAGAGCAAAGGTTCCCGCCGTGATCATCACCGGTCCTATTGCCAATCCATCGAGCCCATCAGTGAGGTTTACGGCGTTTGATGTTCCAACCAGAATGAAGACGATCAAGATAATATAGAAGAGACCTAGTTCTGGATGAAGATCCTTTAAGAAGGGAAGGGTAAGTTGGGGGGTAAAGTCCAGGACGAAAAACAAAACGCCTGTCGCCGTTAAGGCGATGATTGTCTGAAAGATTATCTTAGTCTTGCCGGATATCCCCTTGCTCCGCTTTATCTTTCTATAGTCGTCAACAAAACCGAGCAGTGCATAGGCACAGGTGATGAAGAGAACCAACCATACATAGGGATTGGTCAAGTTACTCCACAACAAGGTTGATCCGACAACGGTAACGATAACCAAACTTCCCCCCATGGTCGGTGTTCCCTCCTTGGTTCGGTGCCTGGAGGGGACATCTTCTCGTACCCGTTGTCCGAGCTGGAGTTCCTTGAGTTTTTTGATGAGCCACGGCCCCAAGATAAAGCTTATAAGCAGGGCAGTGAGGATTGCCGAGATGGTTCTGAAGGATATATACCTCAGTACGTTGAAAACAATATGGGTGGTATAGAGTGGATAAAAAAGATGATAGATCATAATGCACCCCTTAATTCCTTGATAATTTCTTCCATATTCATGTTACGCGAACCCTTTACCAATACCCAATCACCTTTCTTTACGGTGCGGGCGAGACGTATGCTGACATCGTGGTGATTTTTTCCTAAAACGATTGCCTGGGGATCCATCCCGGCCTCCCGCGCCCCGTGGGCCACATGGGAGGCGAATTGACCGAGCAGAAAAAGAAGATTTATTCCCTTTTCCTTTACCAATTGCCCGAGATCCGTATGGGCCTGTTGAGCATATTCAGCTAACTCCCGCATATCTCCCAGGACGGCGATCTTTCTCGCTCCCCTTATCTCCGCCAGGGTGTGCAGCGCCGACGCCATGGATTGGGGATTGGCATTATAGGCATCGTTGATGATCTTGATTCCCTCTTGCAGCGTGATTACTTCCATCCTCATAGCAGAGGGTTCGATGTCCTCCAGACCTTCCTTTATGTGCTCCATACCGGCGCCTAGAGAAAAGGTTGCTGCTGCCGCGGCCAAGGCATTATAAATCTGATGTCGTCCTATAAGCTGTAAAGAGATGGGTATTGTGTCGGTGCGGCCTCTGAGTTGAAATGAGGTCCCGCCGTCCGGCCGCATAAGAATATTGGTTGCCATCCAGTCAGCGGAGTTTTGTATCCCGAATGATATCTTCTCCCCTCCGAACCTCTTGCTTAAGTCCACCACGCGGGGGTCATCGGCGTTGAATATGAGTTTTCCCCGTGGGCCCATGCCCTCTAAGAGTTCTCCTTTAGCCTCCATGACCCCTTCGATAGATCCTACTCCCTCCACATGGGCAAATCCGATGTTTGTCAAAATTCCCAGATCCGGTTCTGTAATTTGGGTCAATCTCAATATTTCTCCTTTACGGTTCATCCCCATTTCCAACACTGCCGCCTGATCGTTTGTATTCAGTTTCAACAGCGATAGGGGAAGTCCGATCAAATTGTTGAAATTCCCCGGGTTTTTCATAACCTTGTGTTTTTTACCAAGAATTACAGCCACCATTTCTTTTGTGGTAGTCTTCCCGTTGCTTCCTACGACAGCCACTAGAGGAGTAGGGAGCCTTTTTCGCCACCCATGGGCCAGATCCCCCAAGGACCGTAGGGTATCCCTCACCTTGATGATAGGGACTGATTCATCTGTGAATTCTTCAATCTCCCGTTCCACCACGCCGCCCCTCCCCCCCCGCTGGACTGCCTCGACGAAAAACCGATGTCCGTCAAAATGCTCTCCCCGTAGGGCGAAGAAGAGCTCCCCCGACCTGATGGACCGCGAGTCGGTAGAGACACCACTAAAAGGGGTTTGAGGATCTCCCTGGATCAGGACCCCTCCGGTGGTCTCTATGACCATTGCTGCTGACAACGGTTCCTCCTCCGCGGTCATTTCCCTTTCCCCTTTTCCTTCAAGGCGTTGAGTGCTTCCTCGCGATCATCAAAGGGTAGACGTTGCTCCCCTACGATTTGGTAGTCTTCATGCCCCTTTCCGGTGATAAGTACACAATCCTGGGGGCCTGCCAAGGCGATGGCCTTCTTGATGGCCTCCCTTCTGTCGGGGATTACGAGGTAACGAGGTGGCGAGACCTCCTTGGCCCCCTTTTCGATTTCCTCGATGATCTGAAGGGGGTCCTCGGTGCGGGGGTTGTCGGAGGTGATGATGGCTATGTCCGAGCACTGTACCCCGATCCTCCCCATGGGAGCCCTCTTACTTTTATCCCGATCCCCGCCGCAACCGAAGACAACAATCACCTTCCGTGTGGAAAGCCTCTTCACCTCCTTAATGCTCTTCTCCAGGGCCTCAGGTTTATGGGCATAGTCAACAAGGATCCACGGATTACCATCACCCACCTGCTCCATTCTCCCTGGGACCAGAGAGAGGTTTTTTATTCCTTGACTGATTGCCTCACGGGAGATATTGAGGGATATTCCCACGGCTGTTGCTGCCATAATGTTGTAGAGGTTGTACTCACCGATCAAGGGAGTTTGTATCTCCAGGGGACCTAACGGCGAAGAAAGGATAGCCCGTATCCCCCCCAGAGAGAGTTCTCTCTGTGAGACCCTCACGTCTCCGTGGTTCAGACCATACGTCATCACCTGTAAGTGAGGGAGCTCATTCTGAAAATCCCTTAGCACGGGCTCATCGAGATTAATAATCGCCCAGGGGGATTTCTGTGACTCGGGAAGGATTTCGAGGAAAAGGCGTTTTTTGGCTGCAAAATATCTCTCCATATTTTCATGATAATCGAGGTGTTCCGGATTAATGTTCGTGAAGACCCCTACATCAAAGTGGCATGCCCGCACCCGTTCCTGATTCAAGGCATGGGAAGAGACCTCCATTACCACGTACTGTGCACCTTCGGTTATCATCTCTCGTAATAATTGTTGCAGGTCGTAAGATTCGGGGGTGGTGGTTGGTGCGGGTTTTTCTTTTTTATTCACCCTGTAATTGACGGTACCGATCACCCCAACCTCTTTCCCCGCAGCCTTGAGAATTGATTCGATCAGATAAGAAGTGGTGGTCTTTCCGTTGGTCCCCGTGATCCCAACGAGCGCTATCTCGCGTGAGGGGTGAGAAAAAAATTCAGCAGAGACCTGGGCCAAGGCCTTTCGTGCGTCCTTCACCACGACGAGAGGGATGACAATTGGGTAAGGAGGTATCTGTTCTACCATGACGGCCCGTGTCCCCTTTGTAATGCTGTCCTTGATAAAGTGATGACCGTCGCTCTTTGTACCGGCGATGGCTACAAAGAGCTCACCCCCCCTTACTCGGTTGCTGTGGTATGCAATATCTGTAACGTTCAAATCCATGCTACCTTTCGTCTCTATCACATCCAGTGAGCGGATCAGCTTGGCTAACTGCACGATAGTGTCGTTACCGGGGAGGGGAGAATGTTAAGAAGACTTCAGTCCCCTCTTGTAGGGTTGCGCCGGGTTTTGGCTGTTGGCCTACCACCAAGCCGCTTCCTGCCAACCTGATCAGAACCGTTTTCCCTTCCAAACGTGCCAATGCCTTTCTCATGCTGAGGCCTCGCAGATCGGGCATTCCCTGTGATGAGGATTCTTCAGTTCTTTTGTTCCTTTTTTTGATAGCTTGGGGGGCCTGAACAAGGGTGAATTTTTTGTTACTATCTCCCTCTGTGGGAGGAATACCCATATACCGTAGAAGTTCTTCGGCGATTCTCTTGAAGACAGGGGTGGCTGTCGTTCCACCGTAGGGGGTATTTCGGGGTTCGTCCACCACTACCAAGATGGCTACCTGGGGTTGATCAGCGGGGAGAAATCCCATGAAGGAGGCTATGATCTTATCTTTTGAATATCTCCCAGTAGCAGGATCGAACTTTTGGGCGGTAGCGGTCTTGCCGGCAATCTTATAACCTGTAATACGACCCCGCGTACCTGTTCCACTCGTTACTACTTCCTCCATTATAGAGGTGACCCGATGGGATGTCTCTGGAGAGATGACTTTTCTTAACACCTGAGGGGAAAATTCCGCTATTACCTCACCTTCTTCATCGGTTACTCGTTCAACAAGGTAGGGTTTCATCAAGTTGCCACCATTGGCAATACAGCTGAGAGCGGTGGTTAATTGAAGGGCAGTCACCGATACCCCCTGCCCAAAAGAGATGATGGCCAGATCGACGGGGGACCAAGAAGTGGGAGGGCGGATTTCGCCTGTATCCTCTCCGAGGAGGTCAACCCCGGTTTTTTTGGTGAACCCAAAGGCGTTCAGGTAACGATAGAATATTCCTCCTCCCAATTCCTTGCCTAATTTATAAGACCCAATATTACTGGAGTACCGTATGACATCTTTTACCGCCAACCACCCATGCGGACTTATATCGTGAATGGTATGTCCTTGTATCGTATAGGCCCCGTTTTCACAGAACACGATATCATTTTCGTTTGATATTCCTTCCTGCAAAATGGCTGCGAGGAGAAACACTTTGAGGAGAGACCCGGGCTCAAACGGGTCGGTGACGGCGCGGTTACGCCACCTGGCGGGATTATACTCCTCAAAGAGATTTGGATTAAAAGAGGGTTGAATAGCCATGGCCAGGATTTTTCCGGTGGAAGGTTCCATGACAACTACCATTCCCCCTCGGGCTTTTTGATCACTGACTTCTTTCTTTAGCTCCCTTTCTGCTACATATTGAACACGGAGATCGAGGGTGAGATGAAGATTGTACGGGGGTGTTATTCCTTTTCCCTTCTCAGGTATATATATCCGTCTCCCAAGGGCGTCTCTCTCCAATACAACGTATTTATGTATACTTTTCAAGTACTTATCATACGCCCTTTCCAGGCCCTCAAGCCCCTGAGAATCCATTCCCGCAAAACCTATGACATGAGACCCTAACTCGAAATTGGGGTAAAACCTTTTGCTTTCAGGGATGAAATCTACTCCTTCGAGATGCAACGTCTCGATCTGCTCTTGTTGAATGGGGGTTATCTTTCTTTGTAGCCAGACAAAGGATTTGGAGTTTGACAAGAGGCCATAGATGTCGCTGGCCTTTGTGCCCAGAATAGGTGCGAGCTTAGCAGCAACGGCACCTTTGTCGTCTATCTTGTTTGGTTGGGCGTAGAGAGAATTGATTCTCATGCTCACCGCCAACTCTCTCCCTTGAGCGTCATAGATGGTTCCCCGATGAGGAGCTAAACTAATTCTTCTACTATAATATTGATGCTGAGCCAACGTGAGGGATTTCCCCCGCTCGAGGATTTGCATGTGGTAGGCCCGCACGGCAATAAAACCGAAACAGAAGATAAAGAACATAAAAATCATGCCTATGCGGATCTTAAAGTATAATCGGGCTCGGTTCTTCATTGTATGATTACCAGCTGATTCTTGCGTGGGGGGGCCATCCCCATTTTCTGCCGCGCCCTTTGTTCCACCTGTTGTGCTGAACGCAAGGTGGCGAGCTCTAGGGTTCGTTCATTATGGGCGATGGTGGCAGTTTCCTTTGCCCGCAAGGCAGAGGATATTTCGTAACCGTATTGCACCACTTGGACCCTTGTCCATACATACAAAAAGATACTTATGATAAGGAGAAAAAAAAGACTGGGGAGCGCAAGCGAGGGGTGTGATTTTTTTGCTTTTACCCTTTTTTTGGATATTCTCTGTCCCTGCAAGATCTTGGGTCCAACAGGGGTATGGGCTGAGATGGCGAAGTCTTTCATTATGGTACCTATTCTTTTTTTGCTACTCACTAAGGTGCCATTAATTGCCTGAAAAGACGTTAATGGCTCAGCGAATTTAGTTTTTTGTTGATCCCTCCGTGTTTTTTAGCTCATCTGCAAGTGGAAATAGTGTCTCAGGGGGATCGCCAATTCAAAGATTCCGATACCTTCGAGCGAATCATTTTCCCTCTTCTGCCTCTCTTCTATTTCCTGGTGTCCATTTGATGAGGGCAAAGTTGAGACGATGCTTTTAGATAGTTCTTCAGCGGCATTTCTGTAGGCATTTTTCGGAGAAAACCCCTGCTGATAATAGAACCACATGGATTTGATGAAATAAACCTCCTTTGTGCTATAGTCCCGTACCTTCTTTTTCCCCACTTTGATTCTGCCGGGTGCGATATATCCTTGTCGCTCCCAGTTGTGCAGATGATCCATGGTAATTCCCGGAATGCTACTCATAAATTCAGAAGCTTTCATGGCAAACCCTCCTTCTCGCTATACCCTCTCCGCCACCCTAAATTTTGCGCTCCGTGCCCGAGGATTATTCTTTAACTCCTCGGGACGTGGGGTGAGAGGGCGTTTGGTGATGATCTTTAGGACCTGTTCCTTACCTCCACAGATACACTGCGGGAGGGAAGGAGGACAAACACAGGCACTCCCCCTTCTTTTAAAGGTTTCCTTGACGATTCTGTCTTCCAGCGAATGAAAGGATATGCAACCAATTCTCCCCCCGCGCTTGAGCAGTAGGGGGGCTTCGTAAAGAATGTCTTCTAAGTTTTTTAGCTCTTCATTTACGGTAATCCTCAAAGCCAAAAAAGTTTTAGTAGCCGGGTGTATACTGCGGGAATGATGCTGCCGCGGAATGGAGCGAGAGACAATTTGCGCTAGTTCTCCTGTAGTCCTGATGTCTTTTTGCTGTCGTTCTTTTTCGATGACCTTGGCAATCCTTGTGGCCCATCGTTCTTCACCATATCTTCGTAAAATTGTTGCCAGCTTATCGAGGGGAAAATGATTTACGATATCGTAGGCTGTAAGCTTTCTTCTCGTGTCCATTCTCATGTCCAGGGGTCCGTTGCGGTGCAGACTAAACCCCCGTTTTTCTTCCATAAAGTGAACGCTGGATACCCCGACATCGAAAAGGAGACCGTCAACCTGCTCTACACCTAGAGTCCGCAGGACCTGCGGCAGATGGGTAAAATTTTCGTGGATCAACGTTACTCGATCGGAGTATGTGTTCACTCTCTTCCTCGTCCGTTCAAGAATCTCTTGATCCCAGTCAATACCTATAACCTTATTCTGCCGAGAAGCTCGTAGGATCTCTAGGGTGTGCCCTCCTTCGCCTATGGTAGCGTCGACAAAAATTCCTCCCCTCTGGCATTTCAGATATGTTATTACTTCCTCTGCCAAGACGGGGGTATGGAGGTATTCCTTCACAGCCCCATCCGCTCGGCTATGCTCTCGCTTATCTCATCAAAGGTCTCTTTGTATGTTTTAAATTCTTCTTCCCACACAGCCTTGTTCCATATTTCAAAGCGATTCATCACCCCCACGAAGACGATCTCTTTGTTTAAATCGGCATATTCGCGAAATTGTGAAGGGATTAGGATTCGTCCATGGTCGTCGATGGCGCACTCCATGGCACCGGAATAAAAATACCGCAGGAATGATTTCGCCTCTTTTTTGAGTTGAGAGAAATCTTTCAATTTTTCCTCGAAGGCCTGCCATTCCGCAAGAGGGTAGGTCACGAGGCAGTTGTCGAAGATAGTCATGATCAGCTGGTCGCTGCCGTAGTCCCGCTTTAAGATCTCCCTGAACTTGGCGGGGATACTGACCCTTCCCTTCTCATCTATGCTGTGTTCAAACCTGCCCCGGAACATCTTTTATAATACCCTTTCGCTCCACTTTATCCCACTTTATCCCACCACAATTATATATGACAAGGTACCTTTGTCAAGCAAAATCTTTCATTTTTGTTAAGAAAATTGGTATCAGAGACGGGTTTTTGTCTATTAATTATGTCAAATATAGACAAAAAATAGTTCAGATAGGATTTAGGGGGCGGTTTTCTCTTATTTAGCTGGTTTGCGGCCAAATATCTTTGCCAGCATGATACTTACCTCAAAGAGGATCAGGAGAGGGGCGGCCATCATGACCTGGGTTACAACATCAGGGGGGGTGAAGATAGCCGCAATAACAAAAATCCCCACAATCACATATCTCCTGTTGCGGGACAACATCCCCGCGTCGACTACCCCAAGCTTGGCGAGGAAGAGGATAAAAAGGGGAAGCTCAAAGGTGAGGCCGAAGGTGAGCAGGAGTATGGAGCAGAAGGATAGATATTCTTTGAGAGTTGGTGCCGGTTTTATAAAATCTGTTGCAAAGCCCATAAAAAACTGAAAGCCGTAGCGAAAAACGACAAAATAACCGAAGGCAGCCCCTCCAAGAAACAGGAGGGTAGAGAAGATGACGAAGGGGATCGCATATTTCTTCTCGTGACTGTAGAGGGCAGGTGCCACGAAGAGCCACGTTTGATAGAGGATTACAGGCGAAGCAACAAATATCCCCGCCAGGAAGGCGACCTTCAGATAAGTAAAGAAGGCCTCGGGGAGTCTGGTATAGATCATGTTTGCCCCGGGGGGAAGGGCCTTGACTAAGGGGATCGTCAAAAACTGAAAGATCTCTTTAGAGAAGATGTACGAGATGCAGAAGCCTATCCCCACGGCGATCAGGGATATGATCAATCTCTTACGGAGTTCTTCCAGGTGTCCTATAAAGGTCTGTTTCTCCTCCACGCGCTATTTCGTCTGAGGGCCCTTACCGGCTTTGGACTCTTTTTCCTCTTCCTCCCCTTCTAAGAACTTTTTTTTCACGGCCTCTTCCAATTCCCTTCTATTCGGGATTTCGTTTCTGATGGGGTCGATCTCCTTGGAGATGGTTTCCTTGATGTCATCGGTGGCCTTACGCAGCTCCCCCATGGTCTTGCCCAGGGATTTTGCAAGCTGGGGAAGTTTTTTGGGGCCGATCAATATGAGGGCGAGGCCCAAGATGATTAATAACTCCGGCATCCCTATACCAAACATCGTGTTATCCTCATGAAATGGTTTGCAAATAACTGTGCCGATAGTACCATATATCCGTACCTCCTACAATGGAGAATATCGGCGCACAAGGAATTGTAGAGGAAAGGGGTTTTTGTTATAAGGGATATCGGAGGATCAGGTGAAACATAGAGCGGTTGTCTCATGGGCCCTGTATGACTTTGCCACTACCATCTTTGCCGCCAATGTTATCGCTCTCTATGTTCCCCTCTGGGTGACCCAGGAGTTAGGGGGTGAGGATATACACTACAGTCTGGCCCTCTCCGTTTCCATGGTGGCTGTGGCCTTGACCATGCCCGTGCTTGGAACCCTGTCAGACAGGTGGGGCAGACGAAAACCCTTGCTTCTCCTCTTCACCATGGTCTGTGTATCCGCCACGGGAGCATTGGGACTGAGAGCTTCCCTCCCCCTGACCCTTGTGTGCTTTGCCGTGGCCAATTATGCCTATCATGGTGGATTGGTCTTTTATAATGCCCTGTTACCTGTGGTAAGCAGTAAACGGCAATGGGGTAGGGTGTCAGGGTTAGGCGTGGGGTTGGGCTATGCGGGGGCCATCTGGGGGGTTATCATGGTCATCCCCTTCATCTCCGGGAGGCTCTGGAGCTGGGATATTCCTTTTCTGGCTGGTGGAGGCACTGCGGCCGCCTTTCTCCCCACGGCCTTCCTCGTTTTTATCTTTTCCCTCCCCCTCTTTGTGTGGGTCAAGGAAGATGCGAGAAAAGAGAGTTGGCGTGAAGGGGGGATTTGGGAGGCATTGGTCAAGGTCAAGGATCACCCCCAGATCCTTCGGTTTCTCCTCGCCAGATTCCTCTACCTGGACGGGATCAACACCGTCACCGCTTTTATGGCGATATACCTGGTGAACGTGGCGGGCTTCAGCGGAACGGGCGAGGTTCAGGGCTTCTTCATCATATCCACCATCTTCGCCATTGGGGGTGGCATCGGCTGGGGCCTGGGCACCGATCGCTGGGGGCACAAGAGGGCCCTTTCCCTGGCGTTAGTTGTCTTCATCGTGACCACCATCGTGGCGGCCGTGGCGCCGGCAAAGACGGCTTTCTGGTTCATTGGTCCCATTATAGGGATTGCCTTAGCCGGCATATGGACGTGCGACCGTCCGCTCCTGATCAGTCTTGCCCCACGGGGGAAGTACGGCGAGTTCTTCGGCCTCTATGCCTTTGCCGGGAAGCTTGCCGCCATCATCGGTCCCCTTCAATGGGGGTTATTGGTGAGCGTGGCTGAGCCGCTGGGGGTTTTGAAATACCGGATCGCCATCATGTCCTTGATCCTCTTTTTTGGCGCGGGGCTCTTAATCCTACGAAAGGTGCCTCAGCGATAGCTCAGATCGCTATGCTCATCATATCCTCGGCCAGGATAACCTCGCCGTCGAATACGTTCCGGCAATCCTTTGTAATATCAGACTGTTCACAGGGGGGGTAGAGGTGGGTGAGGCAGAGCCTCTGGCACCCCGCCTCGTGGGCGATGCGCCCTGCCAAAGAGGGGGTGAGGTGCCCTGCCACCTTCTGCCCCTCTGGAAAAGAACATTCCACAAGCAGGAGGTCCGCCCCCCTGGCCAGTTCCACGATATTTGGACAATAGTCGGTATCACCCGAATAGACCACAACTTTTCCCTGGGGGGATCGTATCCTATAGCCGACGCTTTCAGGGGCATGTTCGAGTGGGAGTGTCGTGAGCCGGAGATCACTTATCGTCACCTCGTCTGACACGACCTCGCGAATGTGGATGTGAAAGGTCTGAGGTTCGATCCAGCTGCCGTGGACCCATCGTAGCCCCTCGAAGTAATCTCGGAAACCCCTGCCGCCAATAATGAGGAGGTCCTTTGCGCGCGGGTCCTCCTGGTACTTGCAGGCGAAAATCAGGGGGACCAGATCCGCAATGTGGTCCGGGTGGATGTGGCTGTACAGAACGGCATCCACCTCTTTATACGTTACCCCTGCTTGCAGCATCCTCTGCAGGGTCCCTGAACCGCTGTCCAAGAGGATGGATTGATCGCCCTCCTTGATGAGGGCGGCCGGCGAGCCCCGCCTCAGCGAGGGGACCCCAGTGCCTGATCCCAGGATGATTAGTTCCATAATATGTCCTTTATTGAATCAACCCTAGCATGAGGGGACTCTGCTGACAAGGCGGTAAGGTCTTTTAATTAAAGAAGTTAAATTTCCCTCTTGAAAAAAATGAAAAAGGGGGGTATAATAAGGCCCTCATTTCATTCCAAAATCAAAGGACGGGTGTAATGCCATCTCCCCAAGAGGGTGCAGAAGGCCTTTCTGCATTTCAGTTTTCCCAGTGGTACGAGTTTAACCAGGCCTTGGCCTCGGCCAAGGACGTGTGCTCCCTCTTCTCTCACTCTATGGCCTTTTTGGCGAAGATTGCTGAGGTCAAAAACGGCCTCTTGGGGCTTTTGGATGGGACACGGACGAAGCTCGTAGTCCAAGAGGTCTACGGGCAGGCCTTGAAGCACGTGAAAGGGAGTAGTTGTCAGGCCGATGAGGGGCATTGCGGAGAGGTCATGCGCCGGGGGAGTTCCAGGGCGATCGCGAACGTTCTGAAAGAACCCCTCTTGCAGGGGATAAGCGCGGAGGGTCAGCCCCCCGGGCTCTCCTGTATCTGTGCCCCCCTGCGATGGGGGGACATCCCCCTGGGGATTTTGCTGACCGAAAATCCCAATTCCTCTTCAAAGGACGGGCTCACCGTGTTGGAGACCGTCGCCGCGTGTATCTCCCCTCCCTTGGTGGTGATGCGCTGGGGCAAAGACGCATCCTTGGATGAGATCTTGATGAGTAAGTTGGAGCGTGCGGTCGCGCGGATGGACTTACAGACGGAGAGCAATGGAAACCTCATGGCGGACGTCGTCTCCCTGGTGGAGCGGACCCTCATCCTCACCGCTTTGAAGAAGTCGGACTATGTCCAGTTGACCGCCGCCCGTTTTTTGGGCATTAATAGAAACACCCTCCGTAAGAAGATCAAAGACTTAGATATCACCCTCCCGAAGCCTTGACGCAATAGTCGGCTACGAGATCCCCTACCTCGGATGTGGTGTGTCCCATTTCCCCGGCAGAGAGCCCTTTGAGATTCTCTTGCAGCACCTTAATTACCGCTTGTTCGATCCGATCGGCAGCCTCTTGTTCTCCGAGATGATTGAGCATCATCTGGCTGGCGCAGATGGCCGCCAGGGGGTTGATGACGTTTTTACCGGTATACTTGGGTGCGGAGCCCCCGATGGGTTCGAACATGGAGGTCCCCTGAGGGTTGATGTTCCCCCCCGCGGCGATGCCCATTCCTCCCTGGATCATGGCCCCCAGGTCGGTTATGATGTCTCCGAACATGTTGTCGGTGACGATGACGTCGAACCACTCGGGGTTCTTGACCATCCACATGCAGATGGCGTCCACATGGGCGTAATCGGTCTTGATATCGGGATATTCCTTAGACAATTCCTGAAAGGTTCGCTCCCACAGGTCAAAGGCGTAGGTGAGGACATTTGTCTTGCCGCAGAGGGTGAGTTTTTTCTCCTTTGCGCGCTTGCGGCAGAACTCAAAGGCGTAACGGATGCAGCGTTCGACCCCCTTACGGGTGTTGATGGATTCCTGAATGGCCACCTCATCAGGTGTGCCTCGCTTTAAATAGCCTCCGGCCCCGGCGTACAGTCCCTCGGTGTTCTCCCTGACGATCACACAGTCTATCTCCTCCGGCCCCTTGTCCCTGATGGGGGTCTCAACCCCGGGGTAGAGCTTGACCGGTCTCAGGTTGATGTAGAGATCGAGCTCAAACCTGATCCGCAAGAGGATCCCCTTTTCCAGGATCCCCGGTTTGACCTCGGGGTGGCCGATGGCGCCGAGGTAGATGGCGTCCATCTGACGTAGCTCATCAAGGGTCGCATCCGGCAGGGTCTCTCCGGTCTTGAGGTAATAGTCCCCGCCAAGGTCGTAATCGACGAGTTCCGTCTTAAATCCCTCGACGCCGGCAACGGCCCCAAGGACCTTGAGTCCTTCCCTGACTACCTCCGGCCCGGTACCGTCGCCGGGGATCACGGCGATTTTATATGAACGTTTCATCTGTGTCTCCTTGAGACATCCCCTCCATGAAAATATCCGAATGGTAGGGGATCGCTCCCCGCTTTTTTATAATATATCATGACTTCTATGTTACTGACAAATCCCCCCTCACCCCCCTTTGCTAAAGGGGGGTGAGAATTTGATCATCCCCGCCCGTACGACCCGCGGGGGATCAACGGTCAGATCGACCACGGTCGACCCCTGCCCTGCTACATTCCCCCCATCGATGACCAGGTCCACCTGATCCCCCAGGATCTCCGCGATGCTCCGGGCATCGGTGAGGTCCTTTTCCCCTGCCGGATTGGCGCTGGTAGCGGTGAGGGGGATATCCACGGCCTCCACGATCAGCCTGGCGATGGGGTGTGTGGAGATCCTCACCCCGATGGTCCCAGCCTCTCCCCGCAAAAGGGGAGGGAGCCCCTCTTTGGCCCGGAAGATAAGGGTAAGAGGACCGGGCCAATATTGCTCCATCAACTGCTTTGCCGTCGACGGGACATCCGCCACCAAGGTTTCGAGCATCTCCTGGTCCTTTATCAGGAAGGGAATGGGTTTGCCCGCTTCCCGCCCCTTGATCCTAAACAATCTTTCCACCGCCTCGGGGTCAAAGGGATTGGCCCCAAGGCCGTACAGTGTCTCGGTGGGATAGATGATTATGCCCCCGCCTTTAATCACCTTCGCCACCTGGTGGATGAGGTGATCAGAAGGCTGTGCGGGGTCTATGTACACGACCTCGGCCATCTGTGTGCCCGGCAACCTCGCTGGGTCAGGGCGTTATCCCTTGCTGAGGTCTTTTGCCGCCTCCTCCACGTGGCGGGCCATCTCCCCTCTATACTCCTCCAGGCGCTTGTGCAGTTCCGGTTGGCCAAGGGCGAGGATCTCTACAGCCAGGATCCCCGCGTTTTTGGCCCCGGTCTTGCCCACGGCCACGGTGGCCACAGGTACGCCCCCGGGCATCTGGACCGTGGCCAGGAGCGCGTCTATCCCTTTGAAAGGCGATGAATCGATGGGGACGCCGATGACCGGCAGGACCGTCTCGGCGGCGATGGCACCGGCCAGATGGGCGGCACCGCCTGCGCCGGCGATGATGACCTTGAGCCCCCGCTTGTGTGCGGTGCGGGCGTATTCCTTGGTCCGCTCAGGGGAGCGGTGGGCCGAGGCGACGGTCATCTCGTAAGGGATTTTGAAACGCTTCAAGATCTCCCCGGCCTCCTCCATAATGGAGCGATCGGACGCGCTCCCCATGACGATGCCTATCTGTGGCTTTTCCATTGTTTCTCCTTAATGCAGAGGACCTTTTTTCAAGCACTATAAGCACGTAAGATATTTAAAAAACTTGAATACTTTTATAAATCCTACAAGAAATTTATCACCCCATATTGTAGCGGAAATCGCCACAATTAGGGTAAACAATCCTCCGATAATCAAGATTCCCCAAATTAGGATGGATATATTGAGCCATATCAACGGAACGATCACTGCGATAAACAGTACCGCGCCGAGAATTGTTCCAAAGAGAAATCTAAGAATCAATACTGTTAAAGCCGTTTTCTTATTCATAATGTCTCTTTCATGGAGCCTGGCAACATCATTATGTCTCCCTCTCCCGCTGGCGGGAGAGGGCGGGGGTGAGGGTGGATAGAATGTTACCCCTCACTGCCGCTTGCGGCATCCCACATTCCTTGATTTAGTAAGGCGGTTCGGGACTCTATCCTCTCCCCAGAGGGGAGAGGAGGTATATTTTCGGCCTGCTAGACAATAGAGAGCGCTCCAGTTTGGTATGCACTCGGCACATTTATTCTTGCACTCAGGCAAGGGCCTTTTTTCCTATGTCCGTGCGAAAGTGTGCCCCATCCCAGGTTATCTCGGCAACTGCCCGGTAGGTAACATCCATGGCCTCCTTAATCCCCTTCCCCAGGCCCGTTACCCCCAGGACCCGACCCCCTGCGGTCAGGTAGTTCCCATTCTCCACCTTGGTGCCGGCGTGAAAGCAGTAGGCCCCCTCCATTTTTTCGACCTTTTCCAGCCCTTTGATGGTTTTGCCCTTTTCATAGGACCCGGGGTAGCCCTCAGAGGCCATAACCACGCAGACCGCGGTCCGCGGGTCCCATCCGATCTCCCTGTCGGCGAGGCCCCCTTCGATACAGGCCTCCATGACCGGGACGAGATCCCCCTTCATCCGCATGACGATGGGCTGGGTCTCGGGGTCGCCGAGGCGGCAGTTGAACTCCAGGGCTTTTGGTATACCCTCTTTGATCATGAGGCCGGCGTAGAGGACCCCGCAATACAGATAACCTTCAGCGGCCAGGGCCTTGACCGTCGGGATCATGATCTCCCTCATAATGCGGTCGTGGACCTCAGGGGTGACCACCGGCGCGGGTGAGTAGGCCCCCATGCCGCCGGTATTGGGACCATTATCGCCGTCGTAGACGGGTTTGTGGTCCTGGGATGAGGCCAGGGGGAGGACGTGCTCCCCGTCGCTGAAGGCGATGAAGGACGCCTCTTCTCCTACCAGTCGCTCCTCGATCACCGCCCGCTCCCCGGCCTCACCGAACACCCGCTTGACCATGATGTCGTCGAGGGCCGCGATGCCCTCCTCCTCTGTCTCGGCCACGATCACCCCCTTGCCCGCTGCCAGGCCGTCGGCCTTGACCACGATGGGCGCCCCTTGTTTTTTGATATAGGCAACTGCCTCATCGCGCTTGGTAAAGACCCGATATTGGGCAGCGGGGATGCCGTATTTCTGCATCAGGTCCTTGGCAAAGGCCTTGCTCCCTTCGATCTGGGCCGCGCCTTTGCTCGGCCCAAAGATCCTGAGCTTTTCTTTCTGAAAGAGGTCCACGATCCCCATGCACAGGGGCATCTCCGGCCCAACGACCGTCAGGTCAATCTTTTCGTCCTGAGCAAGACGGACCAAGCCCTCCAGGTCGTTGGCCGCGATGGCGATGCAGCGGGCAATGCGGGAGATCCCCCCGTTGCCCGGGGCGCACAAGACCTCCTCGACCCGCGGGCTCTGGGCGATCTTCCAGACCAGGGCGTGTTCCCTGCCTCCGCCGCCGACTACCAGGACCTTCATCCGTCGCTATCCTTTCACCCCGGCGAGATACTGTGCGATGGCACCGTCGTAGTGGTGGGTGTGCTCGAAGGCCTTTCGCGCCAACTCGAAGTTGGTCTTTTCGGAGATGACACCGCCGTTCCCCTTTAGCTCCTCGGCCAATCGGGTGTAGTCCGCGGGGTCGACCACCACGGTGACGTGCTTATTGTTCTTGGCCGCCGCCCTGACGAGGGTGGGGCCGCCGATGTCGATATTCTCGATGGCGTCTTCCAGGGTGCACCCCTCCTTGGCCACGGTGGCCTCAAAGGGGTAGAGGTTTACCACCACCATGTCGATGGGGTTGATCCCCTGGCTCTTCATCTGGGAGAGGTGGTCCTCCTTGCTCCGGTCCGCCAGGATTCCCCCGTGGACCTTAGGGTGAAGAGTCTTGACCCTCCCCTCCATCATCTCGGGGAAGCCTGTGTAGTCGGATACGTCGATCACGGTAATACCCTGTTCCCTCAGGCTCTTGGCGGTGCCGCCGGTGGAAAGGATCTCCACCCCCAGCTCGGCCAAGACCTTGGCGAATTCACCCAGTCCCTGTTTGTCCGAGACGCTCACCACAGCACGATTGATCTTTGCCATACATAACCTCCTTAAGTTATCTCATTCAGGTGTGCATAAAACAATGGATCAGGGATAAAGTCAAGCCCCTTTGGGGCACTTACTGTTTATTGAGAGAGAAACGGGCTTGTCAGCCCCCGTCGCCCTTTTTGAGCATCCTTTGACAGGGGTGAGTCCTGTGTTCGCCTCCCTCTCCCCCACAGGGCCTCCTCGATCTCAGACAGCAGGGGGGCGAAGGTTCCGGTATCAAGGGCTGAGATCGCAATCCCCTCGAAGCGTTGGCAGATGCGCTCGGCGACCCCGGGCTCCACCTTCTCCGCCTTGTTGAAGCAGCGCAGGAGGGGGATTGTGCCCAGGTCCAGTTCCGCAAGGAGCGCCTCAACCGATTCAAGCTGGTCCTCAAACCGGGGGTTGCTCACATCGATCACGTGCACCAGCAGGTCCGCGTCGTGGAGCTCGTCCAATGTGGAGCGGAAGGCGCCCAAAAGGGGAGGGGGGAGGTCGCGGATAAAGCCGACGGTGTCCGTGATGATCACCTCCCGCTCGCGGGGGAACCTGAGCCTGCGGCTTGCGGTGTCGAGCGTGGCGAAGAGTTTATTTTCCACCGTCACCTCGCTCTCGGTCAGGGCGTTAAGCAGGGTTGATTTGCCGGCGTTGGTGTAGCCGACGATTGAGAGAATAGGGAGACCCTGGTTGAGCCTTTTGGTGCGCCGCTGCCACCTCCCTTTGCCGAGGTGATCCAGCTCCTTCTCCAGGCGGTGGATCCTCTCCTTGATTCGGCGCCGGTCGATCTCCAGCTTGGTCTCGCCGGGACCTCTCCCCCCGATGCCCCCCATGAGGCGGGACATGGCGATCCCCTTGCCGGTCAGACGGGGGAGGAGGTATTGGAGCTGAGCCAGCTCCACCCGCACCTTGCCGTCCCTGCTGTGGGCGCGCTTGGCGAAGATGTCGAGGATGAGCTGGGTACGGTCAATGACCTTGAGGTCGGTGACCTCGGCGATGGCGTTGATTTGGGCGGCGGAGAGGTCCTGGTCGAAGCAGATGACCTCCGCGCCGGATTGTAATCCTTTTATTATTAACTCCTTGAGCTTCCCTTCCCCCATGAGGTACTTGGGATGGATCCGCTTGGGGCGCTGTACTACCGTATCGATGACGGCGAGGTCGGTGGAGCGCGCCAACTCGGCCAGTTCTTCGAGCGAGTCTTCAATAGGGAAGGGCTTGCCGTAGGGGACCACGCTGACCAGGATGGCCGTCTCCTTGCCGTGTGTCTGCAGGGTCTCAACACCCCGCTGCAGCTCATCCTCCAGGGCGTGAATGAAGGCGAGGAAATCGAGGGTAAGATCAGCCGGGCCCCGGTATTCCTCCAGGCGCCATACCTCCCCTTTCTCGTTCCCGGGGAGGAGGGTGGCCGCAAAGACCCGGCCTGGCAGGCCCTGGAGGTTGACCCCCACGGCGGCCATGAAGTCGAGGCGCAGCAGGGCCAAGTCCGTCAGGTCGTCCTGCGTGAGCGGCTCGCCTTTTAAATGGGTATGGATGCACCGCAGTCCCTTGAGCCTGCCTTTGCCGCCGCGGTAGCGGCTGAGATCGGGGATGAGGATCTCCTTGTCGTCCCCCACGATGGTGAAGCAGATCTCACCTTGGCGGTTGCAGATGATCCCTATCTGGCGTCTGATTTCGTGGGAGAGCTCGCTGAGGTAGCGGGCGAGCTCCGGGGTGATGACCTGCTGGGGGGGGACCTTGCGGCGGTAGATCCGCTCCAGGGCCTTGATCTGACTCGCCCTGAGGCCGTTGGTGTTGCCGTATATTTTCTTAATAGGTCCCCTCGATGTGGTACAGGCTAGATTGTAGAGCGGCTTTCTATTTTTGCGACGCGGGCTTTCAGATCGAGAAATTGTTGTTCAAGGGTCGTCAGGCGTTTATCCAATTCCGCATAAGAAAATTTTACTGCTGCCAGTATTTCCTGTCTTGTTTCCTGAATGTCTGTCTTTAATTCGTGGTGAATTCTATCCAGCTTCTCATTGACCGTGTCAACCCCTTCTGCAACCTGCCTCACCTCGTCCCTCATGACTTCAGTGGAGACATGCAATTGCTGTACGATCTCTTCTTTGAAGCCTTGTAAATCCTCTTTGGTTATACCGGCATCCTGAGCGGTCATCTTATATTTACCTTTGATATTGTATGGATAAACATGGCATAAGGCCCGCATACAGTCAAGGGAAAATATGGCTCTGCGAATTGCCTCATAACTATATATTCTCCGCAGAGCAAGCGGTTTGTGATCATCTAATAAACAAGGTGGTCAAGCTAGTCAACAACGTCCCGTTGTTACGTACAGCACTGACGATGCGAAGCAGCAGCAGGGACATCTGCTGAAACACATGTTCTATGCCAGCCGCCTCACTCCCAAGACCCCCTTCACCTTAACTTTTAAGATATATTGTCCTAAGGTCAGCCCCCGATCTCTCGCCTCGCCCCATAGCTGAACACTATGATCGGAATCTGAAAAACAGACCATATGATGGGACCGAACAACTGCGACTCATATCCAGCAGGTGCGGTAATCACCATGTAAACAATGTGAATTGCCGAGAGCGTGAGTGTGACTATCCCCAGCACCATGGCTCCCAAAAAACTCCACCGCTTCTCCAGGGCACATACCGGTATCAGGAACAGAGCAAGTATAGTCATGATGGTATGACGGTAGCCTCCTAAGGTGAGCCACAAGCTCACCGCGTCACCGGCTTCAAAGCGGAATCCGATGTCAAGGCCCATAAAGATCCACCACACACTCACCACGAGTCCGATAATGACACCGAGCGCGTTATTACTTATTCTGGCTTTCCTTTTCATTGATTACCGTGTCTCCTTTCCGGCTGGCTCAGAGCCTGTTGCTCAATATATAATGTATGCGACATGTTTACCTTATAAGGTACATTGTTCTCGGTCAAGGCCTGTCCCCATCCTTTTTCTCAATGCATTGGAATTAATCATGGGGGTTTACAATTATTCCTGTGCCCCAAAATTCGCGAGGGCCTTCTCCTGTCGGGTAGTTTCTCAAGAGGGACCGTCTATTCGATCCCATCGAATTAATTTCAATTTCAGTTAATGCGGAGCCACGGCGTTTTAATGCAGCAGCTTCTCTCTTGGTGACCGGTACAACTGTCCAATACTGTGCGTCGTCGCCGTTCGACCAATCAATCCTCTCGGTGAACACCGAGAGGAAGCGCTGTCCGCACTGTGGGCAGGCACGTATCATGACGTGGTAGTGGGATTCGTCTATCAGCTCGGCTGTGAGCGTCAATCCGTCTCTGGCCTTCCACGCCGCATCAGCGGCAGAAGGCCAACAACGCTCACACCCTAAGACGTTGGTGGACGAGTTATGCATAATTCTTCTAGGCTAAGAGGGATTATGCCGTTCCAGATATAACCCCATACTGCATGCACCATTTTTGCCTTTAAGGTACATTGTCCTCAGTCAACGGGCTGTTGCCCAAATAATTTAATTTCAGGTGATTTTATGTTAATATGTCCCAAATTCTTTGTTATTTGGGGGATAAGCTCATG
>JAFGNJ010000002.1 GCA_016927065.1 Deltaproteobacteria bacterium | reverse complement strand
TTCACAATAGTTGGGTGCGTTAAGATATTCTTCCCAACAAAGTCTTCTTTGGGTGTTTGACCCTTGGCGATCTGGGTTAAATGATAAGGATTGATATCAATCATGTGGCCATTTTTATCGAGCACGATGATTGATGCAGGAATCGTTTCAAATATGTCCCTGTATCTTTTCTCGCTCTCTCGCAGTGCCTCCTCGGCCTGTTTGTGCTCGGTGATATCGCGGGTCAGAAGAGCCACTTTGGTTACCTTGCCCTGCTCATCGCGGACAGGATAGAAGACGGTCTCAAACCATACTCCACCACTCTCGTCTTCGAAACGGTTGAGCTTACCTGATTGAATTGTCTTGTCAAAATATAGTTTTCTTCGTTCGGCTATGTCCGCTGGAAGTAAATCCCAACCATGCACACCGATAAGCTCATCCACGGACCGTCCAAGCCTCTGGGCCATCGCTTCATTAACGTCAAGGATGATACCCTTGGTATCTACCAGCGCCGCAACGTCAGCGGGCGCATTCAGAAGTACCCTCGCCGCCGCCTCACTCTCCCGAAGCTCATTCTCGGCCCGCTTGCGCTCGATCTCCGATTGCTCCAACTCAGCGATCCGCTGGCGCAATTGCTCTATTTCAGCTATCAATTGTTCTTTTGCGTTATCTACCTCTTGCATGGCACCTACCTCCTAAACGAGGTAACACAATGAAGCGTAAAAACTTCTGTCTATTGTATCACGGTACGGTATGTTTGAAATCACCGTCTTTCGGCCGCCAGCTGGGAGGCACAACGCGGTCCTTTCTCCCCCCCAGCAGTGGGCCCCAGGTCAGGGTAAATTCCCCATATCTATTATTCACCCGGTCCATGGCCAGGACCAACTCCTCCCCTTTCCTCTCTCCCTCAAAAAGGGGGATCTGCGTCCTCCCCCTGACCAGGTTCGTCAGGCTCACCCCCACCAGCCTCACGGCGTCCTTGAGCCGTATACCATCCAGTATCCGCATAGCCGTCTCATAGATCTGGGGGCCAGTCGCGAGGTATCGCTTCAGGGTCATCCTCCGAGAAAAGGTTTGAAAATCAGTGTAGCGCAGGGTCAGAACCACGGTCTTGCCCGCATATCCCCCGGCGCGCAGCCTCCTCCCCACCATCTCCGCCAACAGGAAGACATACCAGGCTATCTCTTCTTTACCTGTAATATCTTGATCCTGGGTCATGCTGTGCCCCATGGATCGAGCATCGGGCCCGGTCCCGCAGGGGACAACCGGGGCATCATCCATCCCCCTGGCCATACGGTACAGCATCCTGCCCATAATCCCAAACCTTTTCTCCAGGATGCCGACCGGTATCTTGGCAAGCTGGCCGCAGGTCCGAATACCCATCTCGCGAAGGTAGGTCCCCAGTCTGGGTCCTATCCCCCACTGCTCTTCCACCGGAAGATCCTCCAGGAGAGAGGGAACATCCTCTGGCCTGATAACCTGCAGGCCATCGGGCTTGTGCATGGCGCTGGCGAGCTTTGCCAGCAGTTTGTTGGGGGCAATCCCTACGGAACAGGTAAGCCCAACTTCTTGCTTGACCTTTTCTTTTATTAGTCGAGCGATACGCTCCGCCCCGTGGAAAAGGGCGAGGGAGCCGGTGACATCCAAGAAGGCTTCATCGATGGAGTACACCTCCACATCGGGGGTAAAACCCTCGAGGACATGCAGGACCCTGAGAGAGGCATCGACATACTTCGGGATATCGGCCTGCACCACGAGGAGGTCAGGACATTTCCGTGCGGCCTCAAAGAGGGGCATCCCTGACCTGATTCCATAGGGCCTGGCCTCGTAGGAGGCAGCAGCCACCACGGTCCTCCTACCGCTTCCACAGACGACGACAGGCCGTCCTCGCAAAGCAGGATCTATCCTCTGTTCTACCGAGGCGAAGAAGGCGTCCATATCCACGTGCATAATCACCCGCTCGTGTACGCCTCGGGACATCCTCACCCCTCCATGTCGACCCCGCAGAGGGTCCACTGCAATTGGATGGTATGATAGCAGAGCAGATAGGTGTCGATCTTGTCGCTGACGGAAAAAAAGATCAGCGTCTCCCTGCCGGCTGTGTCGTGCCAGATATGGTTGATACTGGCCACCCGATATTCTCTCCCCTCCCAGACAAACCACTCGGGTCTCATACGCCCCTGGTCGCCGTAGACAACCCCCACTGTTATCCGCTCGCTGGTGGTATAGTGCATTCCCCTATGCTTCCTCGTACGGCCTGGGAGATACGGAAAACTCAGGCTCCAGAAACCTGAGGATAGCGACGACCTTGCCGATGATCCTCAGCTGAACATCCTCCCGGATCGGCAAAGGCTCCATGGCGGGATGGGAGGGGACCAGTTGTATCCCCTGTAACCCCCGGCTCAGCCTCTTGACCGTGGTCTCACCATCCACCATGGCCACCACGATTGCCCCATCCTCTGCCGTGGGTTGAGGTCTCACCAGAATCAGATCACCATTTTGTATATGGTCGCCGATCATACTATCCCCCTGGACCCTGAGCAGAAAAGCGCCCTCAGGCACCATGGATCCATCCAAGGCGCAATATCCCTCGATATTTTCCTCGGAGAGAACCGGAGCCCCCGCCACTACCCATCCTACCAGAGGCACCCAGACGAATTGGCCCCCTCCCAGGGGCACGATCCCCCTGGAGCGGCCGGGGGCCTTTTTGATGTACCCCTTCCGCTCCAGGGCTTCGAGAAGCTTTTGCACCCCTGCGGTGCTCTTTCTGCCCGTCAGAGCTACCAACTCCCTTACGGTAGGGGAATACCCCTTTTCGCGAATAAACTGTCTGATAAGAAAAAGGATCTCTCCTTGTTTCTTTGTCAACGGGTCCATGGCTTTATTGGAGTACGAATGTTCACCTTTTTATATCAATAAAGTGATATTGTTGTCAAGAAGCATGTTGGGGTTGCCTTCTGAAAACAGTTATAATATCGTGAAACATTCCAAAAAAGAGAGAAACAATTGAAGCTCATACGCCACTTGCTCATAGCCGTTATCGTCATTTTCATACTCCTCTGTGCGGGGACGACGGGCTACCGTTTGATCGAAGGGTGGTCCCTCCTCGACGCCCTCTATATGACCGTTATCACCATCACCACGGTGGGGTATGGAGAAATCCGTCAGCTATCAGAGGAAGGAAGGATATTTACGGTATTCCTCATCATGTCAAGCTTTGGGGTAATGGGGTATATCGTGACGAGCACCGCGCAAACACTCATCGCCGGCCAAATCAAAATGGCCCTAGGGAGGAGAAAATTGGAGAAGAAGGTCAAACGACTCAAAAATCACTATGTCTTATGCGGTTATGGACGTATCGGCTCCTTTATTGCCAGAGAATTTGATGCCGAGCACGTCCCGTTTGTCGTGGTCGAGAAAGATCCGGAAAAGGTAAAACTGCTCGAAGAAGATGGGTTCCCCTATATCGAGGGGGACGCCATTGATGACGAAAATCTCATCAGCGCAGGAGTAGAGAGAGCTACATGTCTGGTTGCCGCCACCGGCTCCGACGCTGATAACCTCTATATCACCCTCTCCACCCGATCGTTGAACCCAAACATATATATCTTGAGTCGGGCTGCTGAAGCAGGGGCAGAGAAAAAATTGCTGACTGCCGGAGCCAATCGAGTGGTATCACCCTATCTGATAGGTGCTGCCAGGATGCTCAACGCAGTCCTGCGGCCGAATATCGTGGAATTCGTTGACTTGGTCGTCGAGAGAAAGCATCTCGAACTCCAATTAGAGGAGATCACCGTTGAGGACGATTCCTGATTCAAGGGGAAGTCTTTACAGGAATCGGGGATCAGACGAGATCTGGGTTTGATTGTTGTTGCCACCAAAAAGGCATCGGGAGAAATGATTTTCAATCCTTCCTCTGAGACCTTGATTGAAAAGGGGGATATCCTTATAGCACTCGGCGAGAAGAAACACCTGGAAATGCTTGAAAAACTGGTAAAGTCGGTCGAAACTCTTCATGAGGAAAAATCCTGATGGTTATACACATCACTATCCCTTATCATATCCTCATCCAACGTCAAGACGAAATCATCAGCAAGGGAGTTCATCCGGAGATATATTTGAGCTCTACAGACTTGGATAGGTGCCAGGATGCGGATGTGCGCCGTCTGGGGGATGCTTTACAAAAGGCCGGCCTCTCCTATACCTTCCATGCCCCCTATATGGACCTGGCACCAGGCGGACTTGACACCAAGATCAGACGGGTCACTCAGGAAAGATTCGAGCACGTCCTTCACCTGGCTGCCTTGATTAGACCCGCGGTCGTGGTCTTCCATCCGGAATACGAATACTGCCGACACGGAGAAGTTTTCGATCTCTGGTTTAATGGGAGCCTGGAAATGTGGACCCCTTTAGTTAAGAAGGCGGAGAAGGCGGGAGTGACGCTGGCGTTGGAAAATATATTTGATGAGGGACCTGAAGTCCTTAAAAAACTCCTGGAGAAGATCAATTCCCCTCGGTGCGGCTTTTGCTTTGACACCGGACACTGGCTCATCTTCAGCAAAATAGGTTGGAAAGAGTGGATCGAGGTACTGGGGGAGCGATTGGTAGAGGTACACCTACATGATAATAAGGGTGAAGAGGACCAGCACCTGCCCCCTGGCGATGGAAAATTTGATTTTACCGGTTTCTTTCACTACCTGCGGGCGCAACGGCTTACCCCTCTCTATACCCTCGAGGTCCATCAGGAAGAGGATTTGCCGAGGAGCTTTGAAACAGTGAAGGGATACCTGGTTGCTTCTTGAGCTATCATCACCCAGGAGGATAGCCCGACCGCTCCTGAAGCCATTTTTCAAGAAATCGGGACGGTTCTTCCTTCGATTTTCGTGCAGTCCGCAGCAGTTCAACCAAACCCTTTAAATCTTCTCCGAGTGCCTCGTATGCCTTTACAATGAGTCCTTCCGACGGAAAATGATATCGCCGATGGGCCAAGACCACGGCGTTGTTTAAGCCTCCCATTGAAACTGAGAAATTCTTTTTTTTGAACTGATTGTTGAGATCGGCCAAGCACCGTTGCCCATGGGCAAAGATCTCCTCGCGCTTATCAATCTTCTCCTCCCGTGTGATGTCCTGCGTATAGAGCTTCTGTAGTGCATCATACAGTGCTTCGAACACACCGGAGATCAATTCCTCATCCCTGTTCAGGTCCAGGGCGAGTTGATACTGAGGTGAAGAAGCGCCAAACTGCTCCGTGATAAACAGAAGTGTCCCCTTCTCGGCGATAAATGAGGCGAGACCTTCGTTCAACGCCGTTTCCCCTTTGAAAAATACGGTGTTATGGACGAGTTCATGAATGATGATATTGATAATGACCACGGGATGGTGGCCTAAGATCGTGGAATAGATGGGGTCGTTCAGCCACCCCAGGGTGCTGAAGGCAATGGCGTGCTGGAGGCAGGTATCAAACCCTTGTTCTTCCAGTCTCTTGATTTCCTTGACGGCGTCCTTTTTGTTGAAAAACCCCTTATACTCCATCTCCCCCACGATGGGAAAACGCCAGGTATAGGGTTCCAGACTGTCTTTAGGGCAGGCGCTCACCAAATAGATGAGGGCATCACCCTTGACGTGGTAAAAGCTCTTATAGCAACCGTCTGCACGGAGTCCCAACTTCTTCTCGGAAAACTCCGCCACCGCCTGAGCAAGCCGGATACCTTCCTTTATCTCCTCGTCTATAGTTGCATCCTTCAAGACCTCCTGATTAGAAACCCTCCCTCCTAAGACCTGAGCCTCACCCCACGCCAGCTTCCCCAGATAGAGACCGTGGGCACACGAGGTCAGCAGCATGGGGCACAGAATAAGGGACAGTAACGCACACAACAATCCCATGCCTTTAACATTAAATAATAAGGGACAGCTTTTGTATGAGCTGTCCCTTCTCTTATTCACATACCTGTTACAGCCCTTAATCCTCCAAGACAAAAATAACCTCCATCCTCACCCGGTACTCCGTTATCTTGTCATTTTCCACCGCCACCCGAAATTCCAAGACACGCATACCGGTGATCCCCCTGAGGGTCTTTGATGCCCGTTTGAACCCCATCTGAATTGCATCATCAAAACTCTTGGAAGAACCTGCGATCACCTCGGTGACCCTGGCTACTCGACCGTCTGGCATCCTCCTCACCTCCCTCCCGCATGTTTTTTCGGTGTTGGAACTTGGTTGCTAAGAAGAACTAGGTAATAACTATATACGCCAGCAAGGAGACTTGTCAAGAAAGAGCAAACCCCTTTTCTTTTTCCTTGACTATTGTGTATGAAAAGGTTATTCATGCTTTGAATATTTACATGGAAAATATTATAATGTGCTGATGACTGAACATCCGCAAGAATATGTAATCTTGGGCATTTTGATGAAACAGGAGCGGCATGGCTACGAAATTCATACGCTGCTCTCTTCTGGATTGGGGCATGCCTGGTATGCCGGTATCAGTCAGGTCTATGCCCTACTCAAACGGTTAGAAGCTGCCGAAAAGGTCGTTTCCGTAGTAGAGCAGCAGGATAACCGCCCGGCCAAGCACGTCTATTCGATTACCCAAAAAGGACGTGAAGCGTTTTTGCAGTGGGTACACACGCCTCTTGAGCGAATGAGAGACCTGAGGCTTGAATTCCTTGCCAAGCTCTTTTTCATCAAGGAACTCGACCTCACCGGCAGCGATGAACTAATCAGAAAACAGAAAGATATTTTTCAAGCACAGCTCCGTGACATTAAACAACAAGATGAAAGCTGTCATGAAGCATTTGAGCACCTCGTCCTTCATTTCAGAATTGGGCAGATTAAAGCCGTCCTTGCCTGGCTGCAAGACTGTGGTCAACACATAAACTCTACTTCAAGAAAAGATACTCTATGAAGAATCTAAAGCTGAATGCGTTTTTACGCTCCGGTTTTTTCGTCCTACTACTGATCGGTCTTTGTGTTGCCGATGGGGGAGCAACTGAAAGGATAATAACAGCCTTCTGCGGCTCAGCGAGTAAACCGGCCATGGAAGAGGCGGCTGCGCAATTCGAACATGAAACCGCCATTCGTGTCGATCTGCACTTCAGCGGGTCAGGGACCGTGCTCTCCCAGATGAAGATGGCTCGCAGGGGTGATCTCTATATACCCGGCTCACCCGATTATATGAACAAGGCCATACGGGAGGAAGTGGTAGATCCCGAATCAGTTGCGATTATTGCTTATTTAGTTATAGCGATTGATGTGCAGCACGGCAATCCCAAGGACATCCGTAACCTTACCGACCTTGAGCGACCGGGTATCAGGGTGGGAATCGGAAATCCTGAAGCGGTTTGTGTAGGTCTGTACGCTGTGGAGTTATTGGAGCGCAACGGCCTCCTCAAGCAGGTGCAGCGTAACATCGTCACCCATGCCCCCAGCTGCTCATCCACTGCCTCTCTGGTAGCGATGCAGAAGGTCGATGCCGTGATTGGCTGGAGGGTCTTCTCTAAATGGAATCCGGATAAGATCGAAGCGGTCTTACTGAAGCCCCATGAGGTACCGAGGCTTGCCTATATTCCAGCAGCCATATCGACCTACAGCTGGGATAAAGAAGGTGCACAACGATTCATCAATTTTCTGATATCCGTCGAGGGACAAAAGATCTTTGCAAAATGGGGTTATATCGCCTCGGAAAAGGAGGCGCGGGCATTCGCCCCACAGGCTGAGATTGGTGGCGAGTATAAACTTCCTTTGAACTATACGTACCAAGTAAGATAGTGAACGTATAAGACCTGGTTATACGATAATGACGATTGGCTTCGAAAAACCTCAATCAACAAAAAAGATCAAAGGAGAAAAACCTTTCCAAGCCGCCCTGATGGGCGCCCTTGTGCTCCTCACTCTCCTGTTTGCCGGCATCATTGTATCGCTTGTGGCCTATACGGACTTGGATACCCTTATCTCCACCATCGTATCTCCGGAGATCATTTATGCCATTAAGTTAAGTCTTTTCACCGCTACGGTATCAACCACCTTCGCCATGCTCGCAGCCATTCCAGCGGCCTATGCTATTTCCCATTTTCAATTTCCCGGAAAGTCCGTTGTCGATACGATCCTCGATCTCCCCATCGTCATCTCCCCCATTGCCCTCGGAGCGGCCCTGCTGGTCTTCTTCAATACCCCTGCCGGTGCTGCTATCGAGAGCAAGCTTATTCGATTCGTCTTTGAAGTGCCCGGAATTATCCTGGCCCAATTCATGGTCATTACCGCCCTCGCGGTCAGGCTCCTTAAGTCCACCTTTGACGGCATTGACCCCCGATATGAGCAGGTGGGGAGAACCCTGGGGTGCACGAAGCTTGCGGCCTTTTACAAGGTTACCCTCCCCCTGGCGAGAAATGGCCTAATCGCCGCAGCCATCCTGACCTGGGCCAGGGCCATCGGGGAATTTGGGGCTACCGTGACCCTTGCCGGAGCCACCAAACAGAAGACCGAAACCTTGCCCATCGCAATTTTTTTGAACCTAGCTACCGCCGATATCGAAAAAGCCGTGGCCGTGATCTTTATCCTCATCGCCATAGCTGTGCTGGCTTTGATCTTGCTCAGACGAATCAGTAGCATGAGGTATCCCCGATGATCTCTATTAACGACCTTTCTGTGCACGTCGGCGATTTCTCGTTAACCGATATCGACCTTCAAATCAATGATCAGGAATACTTTGTCATCCTCGGACCGACAGGGGCGGGAAAAACCGTTCTCATTGAAGCACTTGCAGGACTTCATCGTTGCCGGGGGGGCATGATATTGATAGACGACATGGACATAACATCCGTACCACCGGAGCAGAGGCACATCGGGTATGTTCCGCAGGATTATGCCCTGTTTCCCTTTACAACAGTCGCGGGAAATATAACCTTTGGGTTGAGAGGGCGACATACCCGTCAAAAAACGACCAAGAAAAAAGTGAATACCTTGGCCCACCTCCTACACCTCTCCCATTTACTGGATCGGGATGTGCGCACCTTAAGTGGAGGAGAAAAACAACGGGTTGCATTAGCTCGAGCCCTGGCCACCTCCCCTCGCACATTGCTCTTAGATGAACCCCTCGGCAGCCTCGACGTCAGGACCGCCAAGTACCTCAGGCTGGAGTTGCGCAGACTCCATAAAGAATTAGGGGTCACCACGATTCACGTCACTCACAACCTCATAGAGGCAGAGGAGATGGCCGACAGAATGGCCATCCTCAATATGGGTACCCTAGAACAAGTAGGGACGCCGGAAGAGGTGTTCTTCGACCCCCGCACTGAAACGGTCGCTGATCTCATCGGCACACCCAACATATTGGATTGCGACAGCGTTAAACATATAGGGCATGGATTGGTGGAAGCGGCGTGCGGCGGCATGTCAATCATCCTGCCGCTCCACGATGGCGGGATCAAAAAGATCGCTGTATTCCCCCGGGATATCTATGTCTCCGCAACCAAACCACCTGGCCCTGAGTTAAACCGTTTTCAAGGTGTCGTGATGAACATACAACCCTTTTCTTCTTTAACACGACTGACAGTCAAGGTAGGGAACAATCAATTGCTGGCCGAATTACCCAAGGATATATTCGAGGAAATGGGGATCAAAACCGGACAGGCGGTCTTTTTGATATTGAAACTGAGAAGATTACGAATTCATTAGAGCAGGTTTTGACGGAGATAACCCTGAAGCGTTATGCAGCCATAGACATCGGCTCCAACACAATCCTGTTACTTATTGGGCAGATAACCCACCAGGGTAGTTTAGAGGTGGTCATAGATTGCGGGGAGACCTCCCGATTGGGGAGTGGACTGTACAGAGGGGGGCGATTGAACACCGTGAGTGTAAAAAAGAGCATTATCGCATTGAAGCACTTTTATTCCCTGTGCCAAAAGGAAGGGGTATCGGAGATCGCGTGCGTAGGGACCAATGCCTTGCGCCTGGCCACAGATACCAACAAATTTATCCGAAAGATTCAAAAGGAATGCAATATCTATCCTGTTATAATCAGTGAAGAAGAGGAGGCCAGGTTTTCCTATCTATCGGTGCAAAAAGACCCTTTCATGCCCAAGGATGCCGTAGTGATGGATGTGGGGGGGGGAAGTACTGAGTACATCTTCCGCCGCGGAGAGAGTTCCCCCGATCAGCTTGAAATGCTCAGCCTCCCCCTCGGAGCGGTGCGCCTTACAGAGGAATTCGTACATACTGATCCCCCTTCCCGCGATGCTTGTCTTAAGCTCCAGGATGAGATTGATAAAGTCTCGCGCGAAATTCCACCTATCTTACCGGGTGCAATAATAGGTATCGGCGGCACGGCCGTTACCCTGGGCGCGATCCATCTGGGTCTGGATAGCTTTGACGGGGAGAAGATCCATGCCTTACACCTTACTGTTGATGAGATGGGAGACCAGGTGAAGAAACTGCAAGAAAAGGACCTAATAGCACGAAAAAAAGTCAAAGGTCTCCCCCCTGACCGGGCAGACATCATCCTGGCCGGGGCCATGATCATCCTCGCCACAATGGAGAGATTGCACAAGGACGTCCTTCACATCAGTTCACACGGACTCAGATATGGACTCTTCTATCAGCGTTTTATGGGTGGTCATGAAAATGTGCGCTAACTTACACGCGCTAAGGATTTAAAAGATGCCATTAAAAAAGACATATCAAAATCGCATAGCATCGATTCTATTCGCAATCCTCGTAGTAACTCTCATTGTGTCGTCTGCTTGTTCTCGCCCGGCCCCGATTTCCAAATTGGTCATTTTTGCTGCCGCTGGGGGAAAGCCTGCAATCGATGAAATCTGCCAGCGATTCGAAGAGCACTATCAAATACGATTGGAAACGAACTATGGCGGAGGTGGAGAGATATTGTCGAAAATGATCCTTGCCAAGAGAGGGGATCTCTATGTAGCCCCAGAGCAGAAATTCATGAAAGCCGCCCAAGCAAAAAAGGCGGTTGTTCCTGCCACCATACAAACCATTGCGTATCTTTTGCCTGTCATTGCCGTGAAAAAAGGCAACCCAAAAGGGATTCATTCGTTACATGACCTCACCAATCAGGGCATCCGATTGGCCATTACCAGACCGGAAACCACCCTGTTAGGAAAGTATGCCCCGGAAATCTTTCGTAAGGCCGGCCTTGAGGAGGCAATCATGAAAAATGTCGTTACCTATGCCTCAGACCCCAACAGTCTTTTGACTATGTTGATCATGGGGCAGGTTGACGCCGGTATTATCTGGCATTT
Source organism: Deltaproteobacteria bacterium (assembly GCA_016927065.1). Taxonomy (GTDB): domain Bacteria; phylum Desulfobacterota; class B13-G15; order B13-G15; family RBG-16-54-18; genus JAFGNJ01. Next base: position 62,068 of record JAFGNJ010000002.1, on the reverse strand, counting down.
TTATGGAACCGTGTCCACCGATCAGATTGAAATAATCTTCATTGCCCCAGGGCAACTCACGGGGATTGGGGAGATGCAAATAGCCGTGTCAGCGTACAGTAAAAACAGTGAACGTGCCCGGCAGTTTGTTGCTTTTGCCACGTCTGCAGAAGGTAAAGCAGTTTTTAAAAAATACGGATATGTTGTTGAAACTGAGGAGGTAGATACATGGCGGAAATAGTTCCTATTCTTGATCTGATCAAAGAAAAGTTTTCAGCAATAGTGAATGACAGGGAATTGGGCGAGGAAGATGTCCAGATAACCATTGCCCCCCTCTCTGCCCGTGAGGCAATCGGAAGCCCTAAGAGGGAAGATTACGCCTTGCTTGAGGGCAAAGAGGTAATGATCGAGGCACGGTTTCGGGATAGCTTTGGCCAGGCATTTACTGATCGACCTCAAGACTTTCATGGCCCACTGAAAGATGTGCTGAACCTGTCGCTGGACACAAAGAACAACAGGGCCATGTTCACCGCTACCCTGAATGCAGTGAGTGCACATCTAGGACTGGCCACGGGGGTACGGCATTGCCGTGATGAAGAGCCGGAGACATGTGCCGAGGAGATCGCCAAAAATCTCCTGGGTAGATTCGGGAAAATCAAGATTGGCCTCGTCGGGTATCAACCAGCAATTCTCGAACACCTGATACGCGACTTCGGCGTAAAAAAGGTACGGTGTATGGATCTCAATCCTAAAAACATCGGCTCACATAAATTCGGGATAGAAATTTGGAGCGGAAGAACGGAAACCACCAAGCTGATCACATGGAGTGATCTTATCCTTGTCACCAGCAGCTCCCTTGTCAATAACACCTTTGATGCAATCCGCCAGGAGGCCACCTCTCAGGAAAAACACCTCATTATCTTTGGAGTTACCGGAGCGGGAGCATGTGCACTAACGGGTGTGGAAAGACTCTGCTTTAACGCCCATTGATTCCTGACAGAGCTTTATACGTTCGGATTTTCCAGCCCATGTACGAGCCACCTACCAGGCCAGCTATGTACCCGGCCATCAATAGCCACCCTGCCGCGTCGACCAAAATTATTGCTGGGCCTCCAAGATGAAATAGCTCAACGACCTTCCAAGCAAGACCCACTGCAAGAATCGAGATGTAAACAATAATCACGCCAACAAAGCCACCAGCAGCACCAAATAAACTGGCCCAGATTGCCTTTACACGGGCGGCTCTGAGGCCCAAAGGTATTGTAACGACAAACACGACAATACATCCAATTGCTGCTACTGCAATCTGAAAGGCGGCCAAGAAAAAGAAAACAAAAAAGGGATTCATAGCTAAACCTTGTCAGGCGAACATTTATTTTTAGACTTATTGTATTTATAAATCAATTTTATTGTTGGCAGCCAAGGCTTTTTTGAGGAAAAAGTCGCTAGACCCACATGGCTCGTACTTCTTCATTTTGCACGAGATTACGAACCGTAATGTCGTAGAGGGGATTGTCAGAATCATCCGACATTTCCAACTCTGACATAAGTAGCCACTTAGAGCTTATGGGGAGGTCCTTCGGTGCTACGCGGAGTTTTCGACCGTCTAAGAGGACCAATATTTCCCCATCGTCCTCTACTTTTATAAGGATATCCCGCTCTATCACAATGCCCCCATTGAGGCATTTAACATGCTAGTTTATGCTTTTTTTATCATCTATTGTAGCGTTTAGTCAACGTCAATCACGGAATCCCTTGCTTCACTTTTTCCGTAGGAGGTTGCGCTGATAAATGATCCTGAGCCCCTTGAGGGTAAGGAGGTCATCCACCTCCTGGATCGCCTGGGACTCCGAGGTGATTAGGCGGGCCCACCCCCCCGTGGCGACTACCTTCGGATCGGATCGGGTCTCCTCCCTCATCCTCCTGACCATCTCGTCCACGAGCCCTACGTATCCATAGAAGATTCCCGATTGCATACTGTGGACGGTGCTTTTGCCGATGACCCCCTTCGGTTTGAGCACCTCCACCCGCGGCAACTTGGAGGCACGCTGAAACAGGGCTTCCATAGAGATCCCAATCCCCGGCGCAATGGCACCCCCCATGTACTCCCCCTTAGCGGAGATGTAGTCAAAGGTCGTTGCAGTGCCAAAATCGACCACAATGAGGGCCTGTCGATATTGCTCATAAGCGGCCACGGCGTTTACGATCCTGTCGGCCCCGACCTCTGTGGGATTATCGTAGAAGATGGGCATCCCCGTTTTGATCCCCGGCCCTACCACTAATGATTTGGTATGAAAATACTTTTCTGCCACTTCCTCTAAAATAGGGACCATCGGAGGGACAACAGATGATATAATTAATCCCCGAATATCATTCGGCTTTATGCCGTGAAAGGTGAAAAGATTGCCAAGCAGAAGACCGAACTCGTCAACCGTCCGTTCTGGTTCGGTAACCACCCGCCAGTGATGAAGGAGATTATCTCCCCCAAAGACCCCGCATACCGTATGGGTATTCCCCACATCAATGACGAATAACATCTGTTATCACCCCCTTAACGTGTACATCACCTGCTACGATCCTCTTAACCGTACCCTCTCCCTCTTGTAATAACAAGGCCCCATCGTCATCTATGTCAAGCGCTGTCCCCTTAACCATTGTCCCCATAAAAGCGATTGTTACTTTCTTTCCCCTGATCAGAGAAAGCTCTCCCCAGCGCCTCTTGATCTCATCTATCCTTCCCTGTAATAATTTTTTGTACCATTGTTCCAGATGTCGGAGGATGGCCTGAATAAGGGTAATCCTGGATACCTCTCTGCCGAGGACCTCCTGCAAGGAAGTAGCAGTATCCCTTATGGAAAGCGGGAAAGAGGTATGGGTCATATTGCAGTTGATCCCGATTCCCACAACGACGTGATTTATCCTATCCATTTCCATATCCGCTTCTGTGAGGATACCTCCCAATTTTCTCTCTCCGAGCAGCAAATCGTTAGGCCATTTGATGGCTGGCACAAGCCCTGCTACCTCTTCTATAGCGTGGACACAGGCAACGGCAACCATGAGGGTGATCAAGGGGGCCTTGTTCGGCGGAATCTGCGGCCTGAGAATGATGGAAAGATAGATGTTTGTTCCAACAGGTGACTCCCAGCGGCGCCCGAGTCTCCCTTTGCCTTTCGTTTGTGACTCCGCCACAACCACCGCGCCCTCCTGAGCCCCATTCAGGGCGAGGCGAAATGCGACCACATTGGTGGAATCCACCTGAGGAAAGACGTAAAGGCTTTTGCCGAACTGTTCGGTCCCCAGGCCCTTCTGTATCTCCCAATGGGTGAGATGTTGCGGGACCGCGACCAACCGATAGCCACGGGCAGGCTTGGCCTCAATCTGATACCCCTCACGACGCAAGGACTTGATGTGTTTCCAGATGGCACTCCTGCTCATCCCCAGGGTCTTGCTCATCGTGCCACCGGAGAGATGCATCTCCTTAGCGCGCAGCATCTCCAATATCTTCCCTGCCGCCTCCGCAGACATCACGTAACCGCCTTGTCGTAGTGGGAAAACCGCATGGAGAAGGTCCCCCTCCCCTGTGTTATGGAACGCAGATCGGTGGAATAGCCGAACAAACGGGTGAGAGGGGGGTGGGCCTTGATCATCGCTATCTTCCCTTTTTTGTCGATTGATTCAACAGACCCCTTTCTTCCTTGGATGTCACCTATCACCTCACCCATAAACTCCTCAGGCACTATGACATCCAATTCCATGACGGGCTCCAAGAGGAGGGGGGTGCCCTTCTGACATGCCTCACGCAGGGTTTGAGCGACCGCTACCTTGAGCACCATAGGGGTAAATTCATCTTGAGTATAGCGTGCACCTTTAAGAATGACTTTGATATCAGTGAGTGGATAGCCGGTGAGGGCGCCGACTGTGGCCGACTCCTGTACACCGGCTTGTATTGCATTGAGGAATTCCTGTGGGATTTCTTCCGGAGGCACCTCGGAGGTGAACTCAACACCCTTTCCCCTGGCATGGGGAATAACTCCCAGGTGGATTTCAGCACTGTGGGGGACGTCATCGATCACCTTTGAAAAGCGTCCCTCTACATCAGCTGCTCTTTTAATGGTCTCTCGATAGACAACCTGGGGCCTTCCAACGTTGACCGCCAGATTGTACTCCTCTACCAACCGTTTGATGAGGACATCAAGGTGCAGTTCCCCCATCCCCGAGATGATGGTCTGCGCGGTATCTTCATCATATCGTACTTGAAAGGTGGGGTCTTCTTCACTCAGCTTTTCCAAAGCAAAAGAGAGCTTGTCCTGTTCCTGGTTGGTCTTCGGCTCCACTGCCACAGAGATGACCGGCTTATAGAACTCCATGGGCTCAAGCAGAATGGGGTGTGCGCGGTCACACAGGGTGTTGCCGGTGGAGGTGTCCTTCAGCCCCATCACTGCCACGATCTCCCCTGCACGCGCCTGCTCGATTCTCTTTCGTTGTTTGGCGTGCATCTCAAATATCCGTGCCACGCGCTCCTCGCTCCACTGATTGGCGTTATAGACGACCTTCCCCGTCTCCATCACCCCTGAATAGACACGAACGTAGGTGAGCTTTCTCCCTTGATCCATCATGATCTTGAAGGCCAGGGCGCAGAGAGGTTCGCTCTCATCACTTCGGCGCTGCTGCACTTCTTTCGTTTGTGGGTTCACCCCGTGCACTGGAGGGACATCGAGTGGTGAGGGGAGATAATCGACGATGGCATCCAAGAGGGGCTGAATTCCCTTGTTTTTCAAGGCGGCCCCACAGAGGACCGGCACCACCTTGAGCTCTACGGTCGCCTTCCTGATGGCTCGTTTTAACTCGTCCTCAGAGATCGCTTCACCGCTGAGATATTTCTCTGTGAGAACCTCATCGGTCTCCGCCACACGCTCAAAGAGGCCCTCACGGTACTCCTGGGCCTGGGTGAGAAGTTCGTCAGGGATGGAAACGTACTGAAAAAGTGCACCTAAACCGTCATCCTCCCATATGATCCCTTGCATTGCAACCAAATCTATCACCCCACAAAAAGAATCCTCCACCCCCCAGGGAAGCTGTACCACCAACGGTTTGGCTCCGAGCTTTTCTGCCATCTGCCGAATCGCACCGAAGAAATCCGCCCCCACTCGATCCATCTTATTGACAAAGGCAATCTTCGGAACGCGGTATTTGTCCGCCTGGTGCCATACGGTCTCAGATTGAGGTTCCACCCCACCCACACCACAGAACACGGCGATAGCCCCGTCTAAAACCCGCAGTGACCGCTCTACTTCAATGGTAAAATCGACATGACCGGGGGTATCGATGATCTGAATGATATGATCGTGCCACTGGCAGGTGGTCACAGCCGATGTGATGGTGATTCCCCGCTCCTGCTCCTGGATCATCCAATCCATCACTGCGGTACCATCATGCACCTCACCGATCTTATAGGTACGCCCCGTGTAGTAGAGGACCCGTTCGGTAACAGTGGTCTTCCCTGCATCAATGTGGGCCATAAAACCGATGTTTCTGGTCTTGTGCAACCGTTTTTCTCCCGACATCTGCTCTCCGAATCAATAATTACCGAACCCTTGGAAATTCAATATCTTTTATCACAAAGCCTCGTGTGGGTCAATGAGACTCATTCGTTCATGAACATCATCATGAACACGTGCATGCCACGATCACAAAAAATTTCATACGAAAGAGATCGTGGATGTTATTCTCTGATCACAATCAAGTCCTTACAGAGAGGGAATCTGATCTTGATACCACAGTGCCTGCCGACATATCCCGCGCAGAATCTTCACCTCTCGAGGGCTAAGCCGTGCCCTGCTGAAGATCCTTCTCAGCACCGCCATTATACGCTTGGGGTTATTTCGATCGAGAAAACCGATGCGCAGGAGACCCTCCTCTATGTGCCGATACATCTCTTCCAGCTCTTTGGAGGTGGCCAATCGCAGGGTCCGTGAAGCAGCGTCGTGGTGACGGGTAGTGATGTAAATCTCATAACAAATAATCATCACGGCTTGGGCGAGGTTGAGAGAACCATACTCTTCGTGGGTGGGAATGGTAACCAGGCGTTGACACAGATCAAGGTCTCTGTTGGTCAACCCCCTATCTTCAGGTCCAAAGACGATGGCTACGTTATTCTGTTGAACTACATCAGCTATCTCTGAGGCCATCTGCCTCGGATCAATAACCCCTCCCCTCCCCTTGCCTTTGCGCCTGGTAGTTCCGATCACCCAGGTACAATCGGTAATGGCATCGCTCAAACGAGAAAAGATCAAGGCATTGTCCAAGATATCGTGTGCCCTCACTGCCATAATCCGGGCATCGGGGTGCGTCGGGGGAGCGGTAGGATTCACCAGGGCCAATTCCTTAATCCCAACGTTCTTCATGGCCCGGGCGACGGAGCCAATATTCATTACTCCTTGAGGACGAACCAAAACGATTCTCATGTTTTCCATGAACGACGTTCTCCTTTCTCCGACTATGGTAGGATGGCTCTATATCACGCGTTCTCTACTCATCAACGCACATTATACCGTGGATAAATATCTTGACTAGAGTAAAAAGCTCGTATACCTCTAGAGTGAGGATTACCCATGGCTACACTAACACTCGTGGGGACCGTTCATCGTGATCCTCAAGGACTGACAAAGCTCGTTAAGGACCTCGCTAGGCTCAAGCCCCACGTCATCACCCTTGAGTTCAGCATGTACGGTCTAACCTATCGTCGAAGACGAAAAAAAATCCTCACGGAAAAGTTATTGCAGGGTCTGCAAGAGATCCGAGAACCCGAGACATTGAAGTTACCCCAACTTAAGGGCCTCCTGAGGTCCACCGGTGTCGGCGGGATTGCGGCCTTGCTCGATCTACCCTTTGAATACAAAGGGGCCAGGTTCTACAGCCAGCGCCACGGCCTCTCCCTCCATTGCCTTGATAGCTCTTTATGTTCCCGCCAGCTCCTGAATCACGTAGAAGCACTCATCTCGCCGGACAACCTCAAAAAGGTCATTGATTATGATAGCACGCCGCTCACAAAAACAGTTATGAGGGAGTACAAACATGCCAAAAATCTCTTGCATAATGGAACACAATCCCCGTGCTTACATCTGATGCATACGGATGAAGATTGGCAAAAAAGAGAGCACTTCATGGCCTACAGGCTCAGAAAGATAGTAGCAACGTATCAGGGGCGCCATATAGTTCATATAGGTGGGTGGCAACATCTCGTTACAAACCAGGGAACCCTCTATAATCTCCTCGAAGACTTGAAACCGCAGAGGATTTTATTAGGCGTTTCTATCCCTGATTACTTAAAAACAGGGCAAAAAAGGCCGTTTTCCCCAGCTTGGCACCGGTAAAACATTATTTTCCATGCTCCACCAAAAAATCCCTTGACAAGTGAGAGCAGAATTGATACATACATGACACTTTCAGCCAGTGAGAACCCGCTTAAGGTGGTTCTGAGGCGGGTTTTTTTATATCTTATTTCAGAAGGGAGGTGATACCCATGGTTTGTCAAACGATAAAGGCGGGTGTGGAGTGCATCTTCATGGGGAAAAATGGCTGTGCGTACAACGGCGGACAGTGTCATCCTATCGTAGAGGAATGCCAAGGTTGCGACCGTATCGTTGAATATCCTACTGGCCTCTATTGCAATAGTTACAGTGAGCCTCGACTGAAGTGGATCAGTGGCACCTGCAATTTGGCAACGCATACTAAGAAGGTACAAAGTAATAACGGCGCCGCTAAAAAATTAAACCCCCTGAAGGCCTCCAAGCGAAATAGCGCACGAAGCTCACAGTAAGGAGGGGTTATGCAACGCAACAAATGAGGGATCTTCAGATGACGATCCCTCTATTTTTTGAGGTATTGACAACAACGTGGAGAATACTCTATTGTTAAACACAAGCGGGCATAGCTCAGTTGGTAGAGCACAAGCTTCCCAAGCTTGGGGTCGCGGGTTCGAGCCCCGTTGCCCGCTCCAAAAATAACAATACAATATATTCAAGAATTATAATATATTAGCATTATAAAACAATCTTTCATCATAAAACCTCCTAATCATCTCTATATATCGTAAGGCTTTCACCTCTTACGTTAAATAACTAATTTTAGAGTAAACTCAAATCCCTTCTGAGACAATCGGTTCATACTAACAGAATCAAGATAGACTAAAAGGTGCCGTTTGAAATTTTTCCAGAATTTGCTATAATTGATACGAAAACATTCTATGATAAGGGGGGGAACGATGCCGAATCGACGTAAATCCAAAAGATTAGAAATAGCTGTACCCTTACGCCTCAGGCTACTCGGCGCTGGCAAACATCCCCCAACAATCGAAATAGTTACAAAAAATATCTCCCCTTTGGGCATATCGATTGAATTACAGGTAAATTTAACAAACGGGGTTCTTTTTATTCGGGAGGGGGAAAAACCGGTAAACTTGATTCCGTATCTCGTTTTGGAAAACAAGGAGGTCGAATTAGAAGTAACACTCCCTCCATACGAAAAAAAAGTCAGAGCGAGGGGAAGGGTTATATGGTATGACTTTGGTTCAGGTGAGGTCTCATACTATTTTAGAGCTGGCATTCTATTTTTTCTCAAACAAATGGAACCTGAAGAGAGAAAAACATGGGAAGAATTTGTAAGAAATACCGCTTTGGAAACGGGTAAACTATGGCAAAAAGTACAGATTGGGGGGGCTTATAGTTTTATAGCCGGCGTCGTCATTTTTTTAGCAGGCTTCGCGAGTAACTTAGCAACAACTGCAAAGATTGGGGTACTATTGTCCGCGATAGGTCTCAGTAGCTTTATAGTAGCGTGGTGGCAGTATCGTAGTCTGATACTCTTTAAGAAATTTAAAATTTTTTGATTGACAACGGCCGAAAATTACCTTAGCTTTACTCTGATAGAGAATCTGTAAGTAATAGCCAAAAAAATAACTTGTGCTTTTAAAATGACTCATGCAAAGAGGTTTACAGAAGTAATTATATTCCGAGCCTCTTAGGGTGATGTAACACACCTTGAGAGGCTCGCGTCATTTTAACACTTCGCCTAAAATATGAGGGATGTAGTTTGAACTGAGTAGGAGTGTAGAGGGCACATCTCCTGATGTGATGAATTAGTTATATGAATATTGCATAGGCTATGGGGAAAACACATACGATACTACTCATAGATTCCAGTGCTGAAACATACCATCAGAGCCTTGTTGCCGCTCTTCGAGAATGTCAGGTAATAATTGAAAAAAACACACAAAAAGCATGCGAGTTTTTCTTTCACAACGATGTCGATCTTGTCCTCCTCGATCATACGCCCGATGCACCATGTATGGACCTGCTTCAGGTTTTAAAGTTTGTTGCACCTTCATTACCTGTTATCATCATGACTGCTTACGGTTCTGAAGAACTCGCCGTTTCAGTATTCCGAAATGGTGCGAGCGATTATCTCAAAAAACCTATTCATGAGCATGAACTGAGGGACAGTATTCAAACCGTCCTTGGAATACGAGAAAGAAGCTTCAACCGCGCTCAGACCGGGATTCATAAGGCAATTCAGTATATTAATACGAATTACTGTTTGCCCCTTAAGCTCGCCCATGTTGCCCGTCAAACTGGTATGAGCGTTTCTTGTCTTGAACGGGCATTTAAAAAAACACTGAGCGTGACATATTCCGTGTATTTAAATAAGGTGCGAATCGCCCGAGCGATGCAGATGCTCGAAGAAGGGGTTGGATACTCAATAAGTGAAATAGCCTTTGCCTGCGGCTTTAACAACCAATATCATTTTGCCAGAATGTTCAAAAAAATGACCCAAGCCTGCCCACGAGAGTTTAAAAAAAAGGCCATGGTAGAAAACAAATCCTCTCTTTAAGCCCTCCGCTTACCTATTTCCATACATCCGTTCATAGTATTTCAAATATTCCCCGGTTTTTATCCGCTGCCACCATTCTTGATGGTCTATGTACCAACTGATCGTCCTTTTTATACCCTCCTCAAAGGTCATCTTGGGTTTCCAATCCAGCTTCTTGTTTAATTTGGAGAAGTCCATGGCGTATCTGCGATCGTGTCCGGGTCGATCCATGACAAATCGGATCAGAGATTCCGGTTTTCCCAATACCTCTAAGATAGTCCGTACCACTTCGATGTTTGTCCGTTCACTTGCTCCTCCAATATTGTATATTTCCCCACCGTTGCCGTGATGAAGGACTGTATCGAGTGCCCGGCAGTGGTCTTCAACGTATATCCAATCCCTAACGTTGAGCCCGTCACCGTAAACCGGAAGTTCTCTGTCTTCCATTGCATTGCTGATCATCAAAGGAAGTAATTTTTCAGGAAATTGATATGGGCCATAATTATTGGAACAACGGGTAATGATGGCAGCGATACCGTAGGTCTTTATATAGGCTCTCACTAGGAGGTCGGCAGCGGTCTTGCTCGCTGCATAAGGGCTGTTAGGCTTCAGGGGAGTTGCCTCAGTAAATGCTCCGGTAGAACCCAGAGATCCATAGACCTCATCGGTAGATATCTGGATAAAGAGAGGGACGGCCGCTTCCCGCGCCCCTTCCAACAAAACCTGTGTTCCCAAAATATTAGTGCGCAAAAATAGATCGGGGTCTTCAATACTCCGATCAACATGTGATTCAGCAGCAAAGTTCACAATGCAATCAATACGCTCATCGTGCAGGATCCCCTTGACTTTTTCTCTATCAGCAATATCCCCCTTGACAAAGATAAGATTTGGTTGATGCGCCACCTCGCAGAGGTTATCGAGGTTGCCGCAATATGTTAATTTATCCAAATTGATGATGCGGTAAGTGGGGTAGTGAGTGAGGATATAGTGAATAAAATTACTGCCGATAAAGCCACAGCCGCCGGTTACGAGGAGCGTCTTTCTCTCAACCATCTTTTCTCGCCCACTCGTAGGGTATGTCGTTTTCGTGGGGATGGAGGCGGTATTCATCCGGATCGTTATAGTTGTATACCTCCGTAGGGATATTAACGGCTACTGCCTCTGTTTCACTAATGCACATCCACCCATGATAGACCCCTTTTGGAATCTGTACTAACTGCGGATTGTGCTCACCGATAAAGAACTCATTAATCTCACCTTTGGTGGGCGAACCATCCCGCGGATCATAGAGGACCAGCTTGAGCATACCCTTCACGACCGTCACATTATCGGTCTGGACTTTGTGGTAGTGCCATGCCTTGACCACATTGGGGTACGTGGTAGTCATATAGACTTGCCCGAACTGTTGAAAGAGTTCATCATCGTTGCGCAAGATCTCCATAAGCCTACCCCGTTCGTCGGGGATAACCCGCAGTTTTTTAACTTGCACACCGTTTATCATCACCATCCTCACCCCATCTTGTTAGCACCCGTCTCGGCCACCAGCTGGCTTGCCCGCAGGAGGGATTCGAAGGTCCCCGCATCAGTCCACCACCCATCAAGAACCTCCCACATCAATTGCCCCTTCTCGATATAGGCGTTGTTCACATCGGTTACTTCCAGTTCTCCACGGCCCGATGGCTTCAGCGTCTTTATGATGTCAAATACCCTATTATCGTACAGATAGATGCCTGTAACCGCATAAGGGGATTGAGGGGATGTGGGCTTTTCCTCGATTTTAACGATCTTCTCACCCTTTAAAACAGGAACACCAAAACGTTGAGGGTCGGGGACTTCCTTCACCATGATCATGGCTCCTTCCTTTTGTCCCTCAAAGGTCTTCACCGCCTTTTGGATATTCTTCTCAATAACATTGTCCCCTAGAATGACACAGATTTTATCCTTATCAGCAAAGAACTCCGCCAAACTGAGGGCCGCTGCAATGCCCCCTTCACCTTCTTGATATGTGTAGTTAATATGTTTGAGCCCAAATTCCTGGCCGTTGCCGAGGAGCCTCAGGAAGTCCCCGGCATAGTTTCCTCCGGTGACGATAAGAATATCTTTTATCCCGGCGTTGACAAGAGCCTGCAGAGGATAATAAATCATCGGTTTATCGTACACCGGCAGAAGATGTTTATTGGTAATCTTAGTTAAAGGGTGCATGCGGGTTCCCAGACCACCGGCAAGAATAATTCCCTTCATCCCCTCACCTCTTTTATTCTTTATTTGACTCTAAATTTCCCGATACCCGTAAGCGTGACATAGACCATTACCTTGATCTCATCATCCCGCCTCCTATCGGGAGAGCGGTTTATATCGTGCAACCTGAGAGCTATTTCCCAACATTGGTGGCGATAATCCAAGCCATAGACCGTCTCGATCCTGACCTTGTCGAGGAGATTATGGCGATAGGCGAAATAAAAATCGAGAGGGTCGATGATACGAATCCCAAGCTCCGTATTTACCTCTTCAACCCCGTATCGTTCGGAGAACCGGTACTCGGCGTTCAGATGATCGCCCCTTCTATCGGAGAAGCTGACCCCTGCATTGAAGACATCGAGCCGCCGATGATGAGGGTTGTATTCAAGGTCCATTGTCCCCGATAGCCAGGTAAAGGGCGTAATCCTCGCCTCCCCCACAAGATTGGACATGCGTTCCTCAGAGGAGAGATGGGGCGAAAAATCATACCCTTGGTACAGCTTCAGGAAAAGGTATTCGGGGTAGGTCACCGTGCCATCATCGTTAACTTCTTTCCCAATCACATAATTTGTGAGAATCCACGTAAATCCGTTGAATCGAGATATACGGTCATTGTAGGACATAAGGTCGTTTTTATAAAAATCTACACGGTCGCTTTGATAAAAAGCAGGGTTATTCGACTGGCCCACATTAGGAATATAGGTATAGACCAACTCGGGTTCGATGATATGCTTAAACCCTCGAATTTTTCCCGCATGCAGAGGGAATACCTTACTAATAGTCGTGGCAAGGGATGCGCCTACATCGAATATCTCACGACTGTTCACCTCATCATATATACCCAGAGGGTCATCGGGAAAGTAAATGGTCTCACGGTAGCCTACCCACGGCTCAAACCGCACAATATCGAGGGGCTTGAGGGGGAGTGCAAGCCGGGGATAGAGATCCATCCTCCCTCCCCTGAGTATCTGCCCCGGCAAGATGAGTGCAGGATTTGTAGGAAGCTCTTCACGCCAGAAGTATGTACCCTGGGCCTCCATCTCATAGAAGAGAGGAGTGCTTAGGAATCGGTTTTGATAGAGAAAAAAAGTCGCCTCGGGAAGCCTCTGCATGGTGGCGCGGTTGTGATCTACAGTGGAGTCATTTGGATCGGGCTCAAGATCACGGAAATATGAAAATTCCGTGCCCAAAGCCCCCCATTCCCAATCCTTGCCCAGCATGACGGTGGATTCCAGTTGGTTCCGCGATCGGGCATCAATCAGGGATTCTTCAGGGAGGTCTTTATCAAAATCGACGGGATACTCCTTGTCGCTCACCCAATTGACATTCGCTTTAAAGTAATACCTCCCGGGAAAGGTCTGGTCATGGTCAGCAAAGATAGACCAGCGGCTTTTATCTTCACGTTGTTTCCACCAGAAGCTCTTATCGTACTGTTCATCCCAAATGTAAAAGCCCTTGATCTGACCCTGAGCATGCCTGCTCCAGGCATATCGGTATTCGACACCTTGTTTAAACCCCCTCCCCCTTTTATCACCGATGCGCTCTAAATAGAAGGTGGCATCTTGATTGGGTGCAATGACCCAGTAAAAAGGGATGGTGATCTCTGGCCCCCACTTACTTGAGCTACTGAATTCGGGAAAGAGAAACCCGCTCTGCCGCTCCAGCTTGACCGGGAAGATGCCCCAAGGAAAATAGAGGACGGGAATATTCTTCACATGGAAGCCAGTCCACACCCCCTCGGCATAACCTTCGATTTCAACATCCAAACGCTTTGCCGAGAATTTCCAGTCAGGTATCTTCGCATCACAGGAAGTCAGGGTGGCATCATACACGCGGTATTCCATCTCACCCAATTTCTCGGCCTTGCTCCCGGTAACATGAAAGTTCTTTTTCTTAAGAAAAAGCCTGCCTTGGTAGACCACCCCTTTCTGCGTATCTATGTTCAGCTCCAAACGATCACATCGCAGAATATCATCCCCTTCAGTAAGAACTACTCCCCCCTCTGCCACTACATCCTTGGTTTGTTCATAAAATAGTACTTTATCAGCCCGCAATGAGGCATTGTGATAAAGGATTTTCACTTCTCCCTCTAAGGAAATAATACCCCCTTTTTGATCGTAGGTAAGCTTATCCGCCTCCATGGTAACGGGTACGTCAGCCTTATAGCGCGACTCCAAATCAAATCCTATAACCTGCCCGATAGCCTGCGGGGGCATTAGCGAAAAAAAGAAAATGATCATAAAGGTTATGACGCACAAAGGGTGATTAAAAGATTTTGTCATACCTGTTTCTCGTTTATAAGGTGGGCTCTCGCTTCCCCCACAGTAAATAAGGATCCGGTCACCACGATGAGATCATCCTCCTGGGCCAGCGCACGCGCATAATCAACACCCTTGCTGATATCGTCAATCACCCTAACATCCTTGCAGTAGGTCTCAGCAATCGTTGCTACCCTCTGGGGAGACATAGCCCGCGAATTCTGAGGTCTTGTGGCAATCAGCACCTCAGCCAATGGAGCTAACTCTGCCAAGATGGTTGATACCTCTTTGTCTTCCATAACTCCCATTACCATATAAATATGTTGGTAGTCAAACTCTTCCTGCAGGCATGCCCTCAAGGCCTTAGCCGCCGCAGAGTTATGGGCGCCGTCGAGGAGGATCTGAGGCACTTGTTGAATGAGTTCCAATCTACCTGGCCAACGAACCGTGGCAAGGCCATGATACATGGACTCCTTCACTATCCTATATCCCTGTTGTTCCAACAACTCCAGGGCTGCGAGGGCCACCGTAGCATTTACGATTTGATAAGAACCCGCAACTCCCAGCCTGATATCGTCAAGGCTCCATGTGCCACCTTGAAAGCTAAAAGTTCTAGGGGCAACTCGCTGTCCCCAAAAATCTCGACCTATCAGCCTCATGGGAGATCCCTTCGTTCGACATGTCTCTTCAAGGATATCAATGACCTCACCTTTGGTAGCGCCACTAATCAGAGGAACTCCTTGTTTAACAATTCCCGCCTTTTCCCGTGCAATATCTTCTATTCTCTCACCGAGGATTTGATAATGGTCCTTGTCGACATTAGTAATAACTGACATAAGGGGATGAACGACATTGGTTGAGTCCAATCTTCCACCTAGCCCAACCTCTAAGATAGCCACATCCACCCCCTGCAGGAAGAAATAGTACATGGCTATGGCAGTAGTGAAATCAAAAAAAGTAAACCGCTGAGGAATATTTTGGTCAACCACCTTTCCATACAACACATCTGTCAACCGTATCACTTCATCCCAAGATATCTCGTTGCCGTTTATCTGGATCCTCTCGGTAAAAGATATCAAGTGGGGGGAGGTATAAAGACCTACTCGATAGCCCTCCTCTTGTAAGACAGCGGCCATCATGACGCTCACCGACCCCTTACCATTCGTTCCACCAACATGGATAACCTTTAAATCGTTATGGGGATCTCCGAGGGCCTGTAAGAGACGGGAAATATTTTCCAGCCCAAAGACCATTCCGAATCTCTCCAGACCATAGAGGTATTCCAACGTCTCTTGCTTATTCATAGATCATAGATGAAAGTAGATAAACAGAGGGTTTTTAATGATATAAGAGAGCCAACAATTTTCCTAACGTCGCTTTCAATTTTCTTCGCTCTATAATAAAATCGATCATCCCATGCTGGAGGAGGTACTCCGCCCTCTGGAACCCCGCCGGAAGATCAGCTTTAATAGTCTCTTTGATGACACGGGGGCCGGCAAATCCTATCATGGCCCGAGGTTCAGCCAAAATAATATCTCCCAACATGCCAAAGCTGGCCGTCACACCACCAAGCGTGGGGTCTGTCAGGACTGAGATATACGGTAGCCTCTCCTTCTTGAGAATGGATAATGCTGCGCTGGTTTTGGCCATCTGCATGAGGGAGAGGATACCTTCTTGCATCCTCGCACCCCCTGAGGAGGAAAAAATGATTGCTCCTATCTTTTCATCCACGGCCTTCTCAACCATCCTGGCAATCTTTTCCCCCACAACCGATCCTAAACTCCCTCCTAAAAAATTGAATTCAAAGACCCCGATCATCGCCGGTGACCCATGGATGGTAGCCCTCCCGGTAATGAAGGCATCCTTCAAGCCCGTTTTTTGCTGTGCCTCATGTAGCCTATCAGCATACCTCTTCAGGTCACGGAAGGAAATGGGATCTAGTGGTGACAATACGCGGTCCAACTCCTCAAAGCTATCTTCATCCGTTACGATGGCAAGCCGTTTCTGTGCTGGTATGGGGAAATGATAACTACATTTGGGACACACGTGGAGATTACGTTCAAGTTCTTTCTTATAAATAATCTCCTGGCAGGCATTGCATTTTGACCACAAGGCATCCCCTGCTTTTTCATCTAAAAGGGCTTCTTTCTTTTTAAACCATGTCATGTACGGCACCTTCAGAGTGTAATAACTTCGTTCTCAGTCAACATAGAAATTCTCTTATCACCCAAGGCATCAATTTCTTCCTGAATAGTCTTTAGATATTGGGGTTTCATGTGAAAAATAAAAACGGGACAATTCTGCTCCTTTAACTTCTGTAGTTCTAACGTCATGGTCTGAGGGGTAAGATGACCACAAAGGTTTGCTAACTCTTGGAGTTCATTGGGAAAAGAACATTCGATAAAAACAGCCAATACCTTGTCTAAAGTATTACAAACCTCCCAAATATGATCTGTCGGTCCTGTGTCACCGGTATAAACGATGTGGCCATAATCGGACCGTATAATATAACCAACCGCCTCTATATTATGATCAACCTTCTCCGCCCTAATACTTATGCCGTGATCAAGAGGATAAAACTTGCCCTCCCGCATCGTCTCAAATCCAAGGACATAAGCATCTTGCTGCTGTATGGCAGTAAAATCTGGGCAGATAATTCCATTAAT
This sequence comes from Deltaproteobacteria bacterium, assembly GCA_016927065.1. Lineage (GTDB taxonomy): Bacteria > Desulfobacterota > B13-G15 > B13-G15 > RBG-16-54-18 > JAFGNJ01. The sequence continues at coordinate 45,060 of JAFGNJ010000002.1, read as the reverse complement.
AAAGTGTTGCTGAAGTGTCTGCAGGATTTCCTTCGTGCTGTATATTGTTAATCCTTGCCCCCCATCTTCAAAGAGATTGTTGGCCAGGAAAAAAATATCCTTTATATGATCGAGATGTGCATGGGTGATAAAAACATCTCGAATTCCTCGCTGTTCTTCCAGTGTCAAGGTGGAAACAATGGTACCTGCATCCAACATCACAGAACCGTCCACTAAGAAGCCACAGCTCTTAAATTGCAGAAATTCGGTGCCATAACATCCTAACACCTTTATACGCATAGCTTTTCTCCCAGAATAAGCATCACGAGGTAAAAATAAAAAATAACAGAATTGGTAGATATGTCAACCGAATTCTAGCGAGTTGGCCGCCATGGTCGAAAATAATTCAAATTTGCTACCATAGGCGCTTCTTAGATCACCATAAGCGGATACCGCTCCATAGATTAAAGGTATATAGGGTATCTTCCATCTCACGCAGATTTCAAATATGCCGATGACATCAAACAATTTACCGGGATTGACAATCTCGATACCTACCCGCGGGAATTTCCATTAAGATAAAACCCTTCCTCTCTGAGATCTCGGAGGAAAGCGAGTAAAGAGGGAACCGTTACGGCACGAGGGGGATTTGTTCTAAACCCATGGTCTCTGGGAATCCACACATTATATTCATATTCTGTACGGCCTGACCAGAAGCACCTTTTGCCAAATTGTCGATAGCGGAGATAACGACAATCTGCCCGGAACTATCATCCACCATCACACCAATATCACAATAATTGGATCCTCGAACTTCCATAGTGGAGGGAAAGGTGCTTGAAGGCACGAGGCGCACAAACGGCTCCTTACCGTAGCGTTGCTGAAATGCCTTGGACGCCTTCGCCGTTGACAATGCCCCATTAGTGCGTGCGTAGCAGGTGGACAAGATACCCCTGTTGATAGGAATAAGATGGGGGACAAACAGGATATGAATCCCTTCCCCTGTGCGCACACTGAGCTCCTGCTCCATCTCCGGAGTATGACGGTGGTTGGCCACGTTATAGGCCTTCAACCCCTCAGCTACCTCACCAAAGAGATTGGTCATGGAAGGACTCCTCCCTGCCCCGCTCACCCCTGACTTGGCATCTACGATAATACTTACGGGATCAATGATCCCCCCTTCCAACAAAGGAGTAAGTGCAAGGATAGCCCCGGTCGGATAACAGCCGGGATTGGCCACCAACTGCGCCTTCTTTATTTCATCCCGGTATATCTCGGGGAGCCCATAAACCGCCTCCGATAAGAGATCAGGGCAGGAGTGCTTTCCGTACCAGCGTTCATACAGGGCTGCGTCTTTCAGCCTAAAATCTGCGCTGAGGTCCACTACCTTTTTCCCCTTTTTGATACACTCCGCCACCACATCCATGGATTGCCCATGAGGCAAGGCCGTGAAGATAAAGTCCGCATCACGTGCTATGTGCGGGACCGAAAGCTTCCTAAATTGCAGATCAATAATCCCCTTGAAGGAAGGAAATACCTCATCGACGGCTGACCCCGCAAATCGCTCGGAGGTCGCATAAGCGATCTCAACCTTCGGATGATGAGTCAAGATCCTCAAAAGTTCTTGGCCAGTATACCCACTGGCACCGATGACCCCGATTTTCACTATTCACCCTGCCATGCAAAAAATAAAAAGGGGAGGTTAACCTCCCCCTGGTACGTTAACCTATCGTTTGGAGTATTGAAACCGGGCCCTGGCCCCCCGCTGCCCGTATTTCTTTCGTTCTTTTACTCTCGGATCACGGGTGATAAAGCCAGCCTTTTTCAAGACATCCCGATATTTCTCATTATACGCCGTCAGGGCCTTAGAGATACCATGCTTTATAGCTCCAGCCTGCCCGGAAATTCCTCCGCCTTTGACATTAACATAGGCATCAAACTGCCCCATGGTATTGGTTAATTCAAATGGACGCAGAATAGTCATTCTCTGTGTCTCCCTGGGGAAATAATTATCAAAGGCCCGTTTATTTACCTCAATATTGCCCTCTCCAGGCTTCAACCAAACCCGAGCTACTGTCGTCTTTCTCTTACCCGTTGCGTAATACTTCTCTTCAACCATAATCTCCTCTACCCTGTGATTTAGATTTGAATCTGTTGCGGTTGCTGCGCTTCATGAGGATGATCGGACCCAGCATAGACCTTTAATTTTTTGAAGACCTTTCTCCCCAATCTATTCTTCGGCAACATTCCTTTCACCGCCCGTCTAAGCAACTCTTCCGGTTTTTTTGCCAGTAACTTTTCAGCGGTTATGGCCTTCAGCCCCCCTGGGTAACCAGAGTAATTATAATAATACTTTCCTTTTAGCTTGTCACCCGTAAGCCTGACCTTCTCCGCATTTACCACAATGACAAAATCCCCGCTATCCAGATGAGGACTAAAGATTGCCTTGTCTTTACCCCTTAAGATCTTAGCTATTTCGCTCGCTAACCTGCCTAAGACCTTATCTCTGGCATCAACCAAATACCATGTTTTTTCAATATCTTCTTTTCGTATATGAGTGGTCTTCATGAGCAATCCTTTGCTGAATAATAAGCTATTATATGTAATATATCGACTTACGTTTGTCAATATCAAAACAAGTATTCAGGACGACAATAGAGACGTACCCTTTTTGTATCATTTCCCCTGTTCTATGGAGATCCTTAGGTGATTCGCCGCAATATGGGCCTTGCGTAAGGGCACAGGGATCCGGTAGCCTCGGCAGGTCTCCAAGACCAGCTGGAGAGCGAACTTGAGGTCTATCCGATGACCAGGCAAGATATAAAGGGGTTTTACTCCCGGCCGCGTCCTCAGTGCCGCCCCCACCTCTCTATCCTGATAGAAGAGGGACGTAAAATCCCCTCGCATATTTCCCACCGCCGGAGTCCCTCCTACCAACGGGTTTTTTGCACAGCCGATAGCAGAGGTGTCGAGTAACAAACCAAGATGTGCGGCCAAGCCCATAGATCAAGGATGGACTATACCCTGCCCATCCACAAAGATCAGTTCGGGATAGTGATGCAATCGCTCCCAGGCCTTCAAAACAAGAGGGGCCTCTCTGAAGGTCAAGAGCCCTAGGATATAAGGGAAGGCAACGGTCCCCCGATACCAGGCTATATCTACCTCCTCGAGTTGAGGCCAACCCATGACTAGCACTACGGCATACCCTGTATTAGCCCCCCTGACATATGAACAATCGATAACCCCCACCAGCTTGAGTGCGGGGTTATTCCAGGACAGAAATAGCGATGCACGGAGTTTATTTTAGATCGCAATTGCTTCGTCCGAAGTAACATCCCAGGGGTGAGCGCCGGAGGTGACCCTTTGGTCAAAAGAAGAGGACTTCATTCACCCGCTGAGATCTGACGGATCTTTCCTTCGGATACCTGAAGGAGGAAAAGGGTTCTCATTCCTTCACCATCAAAAGTGAAACCGGTGAATCCTGTAACACCTCTATATTCCCTTAACGAAAGCAGGGCTTCAGGGCTCACCTCCCCTCTGCTACTCAGCGTCTTGAGAATGAGCTTAGTAGTATCAAAGCTCAAGGCTTCAAGAAGGGTGGGAGAAAAACCAAAGGTATTCTCAAAATCCGTCACAAAAGATCGTACCTCGGGCAGTGAACTATCCGTAGAGAAACCATCTACAAAAATGGCCCCTTCTACGAACTTCCCGCTATCGCGGATAAGCTCAAGAGAATTCCAACCATTGTTCCCCAACAATTGAACTCCTTTTATGTCATAATATGCTAATTGTGGCACCACAAGATTTATTTTGTTGACATCATCGGGAATGAAAATGGCTTTAAAGTTGATAATGGGCTTGGGGTCCTCCTTTGGGTTTTGAGGTCTCTCGTACTTTACCATCCCCTTAATTACATCTCTAAAATCCATTTGATCATCAGCATATGAAGCAGCAACCACTACCTTTCCCCCCAAATTTTCCACTTCTTGTTGGAAGAGGCCTTTGAACGTAAGCCCATAGGAACTCTTGGGATACAGAATGGCATAGGTACTTATACCCAACTCCTTAATGGCATATCTAACCAAGGCTTTCACCTGTGATGCGTTGGTAATCGAGTTTTGAAAGATATAGTTACCCTTTTGCGCGATCCCTCGCATGGAACTTAAGGTTATCAATGGTACCCTTTGTTTCTCAGCTTCTTCCGCAGCCGCCAAGGCCGTTTGGCTGTGGAGGGGGCCAATAATGGCATTCACCCGCTCTCTCTCTGCCAGGACTCGTACCCCTTCTTTGGCACGGGAGGGCTCCCCTTGGTCATCCCATATTATCAATCGAACCCGAAACGCCTCTCCCTGAGGGTCAAAAGCCCCGATCGCCAATTGTATCCCATGAAGGGCCCTGATGCCGAAAGACTTAGCCTTGCCCTGAAGGGGTAGAATACAGCCGAGAACGGTTTCTTCCCTCTCTCCCACCTGGATTTCTCTCAAAAGATCCTGCAAACGAGGATAGAAATCCTCTTCTTGTGCCTGCTTCATGGTCTCAAGAAGAAGACCTTCAGCCTCCTCTGCTTTTCCTTTATGAAAATACAATTGGGCCAACCGATATTGGGCATAGTGTGCTATAAAGGTACCAGGATAGACAATCTCTATCTCACGATATTTATCAGGGGGAAGGTCTTTATCTAAAAGGGCAAGGATCTTGTCTCTCACTTCTTCTCTAACAGCAGGGGGAACTTCTCTCCGGGCTCGCGCATACCATGAGAGGGCTGCCATAGGATCATCCAGAGCTGCATAGCAGTCTCCAAGGAAAATGAGGAGTTGTCCCCTCCAGAGGGGGCGATCTTCAACAGCGGTGAGGAGTTGACGTGCAAACTTTAGGGCATTTTTATATTCTCCCATGTTATAATAGCAGTTGGCCATCGACCACTGGGCCTCTTGGGAATGAGGACTGGATGGAAAATAATTCAAGAGTCTTCCAAATTGGATGGCGGCAACGCTGTATTCTCCCTTTTGAAAATAAATATCACCTAAAAAATAGAGGGCGTCATCGGTGAGGGAAGTACGGGGGTGCTGCATGATAAAATCCTGATAATGTCGCGCCGCATTATCTAGGTCTCCCCTTTTATATTCTTCCAAGGCACTTTTGTACCTTCTATCAATTTCTGCAGTGGCAGGGATTTCTTCTCTGAGAGTATCTTCCCTAATTGTGGGCCGTGATACGCAACCGTAAATAAGAAACGAAAGCATACAGGCGTGGAGCATGAATATGATCACCTTACGGAACACTTCAGACTACCTCCTCATTATCTTTTCTTGAAGGTACAACCGTTAGCTAACGACAAATATCTCGGGTAGCGCCCGATATTCCTCGTTAAAATCTATACCGTAACCCACGATGAAGCCATCATCCATCACAAAGCCGGTGTAATCTACCTGAGCCTCTATCTCTCGCCGGGTACGCTTATCTACCAAAGCGCACACTTTCAGCGAGGATGGATTTTTCCTGCGAAGATGATCTACTAAAAATGTAAGGCTCAGCCCCGTATCAACAATATCCTCGACAACGAGGACATCTTTTCCTTCCAAGACAATCTCTACGTCTTGTTTAATTTTTATCTCACCCGATGATTCTTTGTGAGCACCGTAACTTGCTATCCTTATAAATTCTATCTCCACCGGTATGGTTAGTGCTCTAATCAGATCGGCCAAAAAGACAAAGGCCCCCTTTAACACCCCAATGAGAATCAGTTGTTTATCCGCATAGTCTGCGGATATCTCTCGCGCCAGCTTGGTAACTGTCTCGGCGATCTCTTGTTGTGAGAAGAGGAGTTTTAGCTCTGCCGCCATACTGATATTACAGGGCTGGTTGCAAAACGACAATGCCCAAACCAGTCTTCAAATCTTCTTTGGTAAAAATAAAACTACTTTCGTCAAGTCTCTGCACGTCTTTCTTTCCTTGAAGGAATGTATCAACGGGTTCTATGGGTATATTGCATTTTGCCGTCTTCAGGTGCATGGGGAAAATCAGTTTCGGTCGCAATTGACCAACCACGGTTGACGCCTCCTTTGCACCAATGGTAAAGGCTCCTCCTACGGGTACCATCAAGACATCTATTTGACCAATATTTTTTATGTCGTTATCGCTTAGGACATGACCGAGATCTCCAAGATGGCACACTCGGATGTCGTCCGTTAGAAAAGTAAAAATTATATTTGCTCCCCGCTGTGAACCCTGAGAGGCATCGTGAAAGGCGGAAAATCCTTCCACAACTACCCCTTTGATCTCATGCCTCCCTGCCCCTTTGATTACCTGTGGCTTTCCTGGCAGACCCTGTACATAATTATGATCTGCGTGATCATGGCTAACCGTAACGATATCTGCTTCATCGGAGATCGGACCATATTGTAACTCTCCTCCGAAGGCGCCGGGCTCGTACGGATCAGTAATGATCTTTATCCCCTTCGCCGTGGTGATCAAGAAAGAAGCGTGTCCATACCACGTTATCTTCATAACCCCTCCTAAACCTCATATCGATGAAGAAAATTTATTTTATTAAAGTATAAATTTTTAGGGATTAGAAAGTCAAGGGAAACCCTGATGACACCGTTTATTGCGTTATGGTACAGTTTAAGCACAGGGAGCTCTATGGGTAGGTTGTTTCTCGGCACCAGCGGTTACAGCTACAAACACTGGCAAGGAGTCTTCTATCCTCGAGACCTGCCTCAGGCTCGCTGGCTGGAATTCTATTGCCGGCACTTTGATACCGTAGAGCTCAACGTCACCTTCTATCGGCTCCCCAAGCGACAGACCTTTGAGGGGTGGTATCAGAGGACCCCTCCCCATTTCCTCTTCGCCGCCAAGGGGAGCAGGTACATTACCCATATCAAACGGTTAAAGGACTGCCGCGAACCCGTGAGGGCCTATCGAGAAAACGCGGCCGGGCTGGGTGAAAAGCTGGCTTGCGTCCTCTGGCAACTCCCTCCTAGCCTGCACTTCGACGGAGAACGATTGGGGGAGTTTTGCCATGTATTACAGGATGAATTGCCCGAAAAGCGACACGCCTTTGAGTTCAGACACGAGAGTTGGCTACAAGACGAGTGTTACGATATCCTGAGCGCTCACGGTTTTGCCCTGTGCATCCCCATCTCCCCTGATTATCCAAGAGTCGAACAGATGACGGCTCCCTTTACGTATATACGATTCCACGGCGGCGAGGTCCGGGGGAACTCCTGCTACACGGACAAGGAGTTGAAACAATGGGCGAAAAAGATCAGCGAATGGCTCAAGTCCCGCCCTACTTTGTATAAAAATCTGAATGGCGGGATGTCGCAAGGCGACAGGCAGGATGTCTTTTGCTATTTCAACAACGACGCCAAGGGTTTTGCCATCGATAACGCCAAAAAAATGAGAGAATACCTCTCCCCCTCAGTACATCCAGCCCCTGGGCAACAATAAAAGTACCTTTATTGCCGTCATAGTTGCCTTGACATTATTTCCCCTGATTTTCACAAAAAAGCTGGAGGTGACCCTTTGGTCACTTGAAAATTGGTATTTTTTATGCTATATCCTATGACAAAGGTGTCAGAGGGGTTCTGGCACAAGGTCTTTCCGTGAGGAGTTTAACATGGCGGGGGTAAAAATCAGGAAAGATAGATCAAGTAGAATAACTGCTTCGCTGAAAGCCAGAGGCGATATATCCGTAATGCGTCTATCTATCAAAATTGGGGGATCTAGACAATAATTGCGGATGTGAACGTCTTAGATGAAATGGTAATACAAATTTGGGCAGCACGGCCGCGAGCCGGCGATTATAATTTATGATATTTACTTATAGGTAGCCGATCATTTGATTAATAAAACCAGAATTTTACTATCATTAAAATCTGAATTTAAATCATTTTTCTTTGTACAGCCAGCAAAAGATGGAAGTATCTATTTTGGCTCATCACATAAAAAACCGAAAGAGGTTATAGTTGGTACTGTTAAATTAGATAATAATGATAGTATCAAACGTATTATAATTGAAAATGGTGAATTGATTGAACCTAATATTTCAAAATATAGTTATCATACATCATATAATAGTGATAAAGCAACTTTTCATCATAAGAATTCATCTGGAAAATATATATTTCAATTTAATGTAGCGCGTTTAGATGATATAGATTATTATTTATGTTTATGTACAATCATTCCTAAAAATCCAGTAAATTTCCCGACTTTTAATAAGAATAGAATAACTGATAATGATATCATTATTCCAATAGATCATTTTCATGGAGAACCTTTTGTTTGTGAAATATTATTAACCAAAAAAGGGGTCTCTGATGAAAGTATTCGCAAAAGTGATTACCTCATAAATATTATTGGTCATTGTTCTGGACAGTATTCAGATCTAATGATTAATTTGTTTAGGAAAAAAGAATTTTTGCATTGGCCTGATTACAATATAATTATATCATCAAAGAGTTGTTCAAGAGTAAATGTGATCAATAATACATAAGGAGAATGACCGGGGGCTGGCCTTGACTGAGGACAATAGGAGGTCACCATGAAAGAGCTATTCCAATTACTTTCCCAGTACAACGCCCAAACCAATGCCGACTCGCCTCCTTGAAACCGATCCGGCTTGATGTAGATGAAGCCCTCCAGTAGGCATGTGAGCTGGTATCCGAGAAGCATTACAACTCAGTAATGGCATACAAAGGCTGGGATGGCAAGGATATGCAAAAGACCGTGTGGCTGGTCTTTCTCCACCTCTTTAACCATCAAACCCATAACCGCGGTCAAATAGCCCTAATCCTTGATCAAATTGGCGTTGATAACGACTATTCGGGCATCCTCGACAAGTTCTAGTATCCTTCTTATATCAATTTAGACGAAGAAAAATTCTCAAAAAGCCCCTTGACTCAGTGCGTTAAAAGTGTTACACTGTATTAGATAGGAGGTTTGAACCCATGCCGACAAAAAACCCAAGGATCAATGTCGTATTGGAAGAGCCCTTATACGCGGCTATCGAGCAGCTTGCAAAACGGGATAAGGTCTCATTATCACTCAAAATGCGCGATCTGGTAAAAGAAGCGTTGGAGGTAGAGGAGGACGTGGCCTTGTCAGTATTTGCCGAGGAAAGGGATAAAACGCTGAGCAAGGCCGCCGCTTTGAAACATGATGAGGTCTGGTGAGTGTGCCGTTTGAAATCAGGTACCATCCGGCTGTAAAGGATGTCGATCTGCCCCTCATTGATGCGAAGACACAAAGGCGTATCAAATCGGCAATAGAAACCCGCCTGATGACAGCTCCACACCAATATGGTGACCCCTTAAGAAAAACCCTCAAAGGATATTGGAAGTTACGAGTCGAAGATTACAGAATCGTCTTCAAAATTATGGACCAGGTGATCTACATCCTCGGCATAATTCATAGAAAAAAGGCCTATAAGAAAATCGGGAAACGGGTCTAAGAGGGCATGAACGAGGCATAGATAAACCCGACATTCGCTCAGCATGATCGTAACAATCCTCATGTAGGTGCTTGAGGATCAGCTAAGATTGAATAAAAACTTCATAAGGGTGTCTAACATGAGCAAGAGCGTCTCGAAGATCAAAAACATGGCGAGCCCGCCCAGCTATTACAAAAGGGTCATGACGAGAGAGCTTTTAAAAAGAAAAAAATCCATAACGCTCACCATACTCATCATAATCTTTTCCCTAATACATATTGGCGGACCCCTTTCCGCTTCAGCGAATTCGTATGCGACGTCGCCACGCTCTCCCAACGAAACGGTATGTAGCGACAGCACTGTCGTTAATAAATACACAATCGCAGGGCTGAAAGAGTACGTACAACCCTCTATTAAGCTTATTTCTCCTCGTGGCGGAGAAGTGTGGGAAGAAGGCAAGACGTATGAAATTCGCTGGGAATCGCAGGGGATAGATGCAGTGTATATTTCGGTTGCGGTGGGCGGAAAAGACAAAGGTCTTCTGGAACAAGAAGGTAATAGCAAGATAGATGCAAAAGAGGGTAAGATTGCGTGGGAGATCCCGGTCGGCTTTGTGACCGGTTTCGGACCTGCAAAATCCGAGCTGGTGAGGGTCGAGATCTTCGATGTCCACGACTACACCATCTGTGACCTGAGCGGCTATTTTACCGTAGAAGGGAGAAAGGAGAAAGCCAAGACATCGCCATCACTATCTCCCTACACGAAACTGACACCTAAAGGCCAAGACGCATACACTAAAGCAATTATTCAATATTATGAGGCCATCGCGCGAAGGCAGTATCGCGAGGCCTACGATATGCTGGGGCAGTGCAAGATCGTCCTCTACAATGCCGACGGATCAGGCGTCGCATATCAGCCGAGGGATGACTATGATTCGTGGCTGAAGACACAGAAAAATATTGATACGCTAGTCATCGTTGAAGTGAAGAGGTATTATCGTGGTGGAGATCCATTAAAATATACGGCTGATAAGGGTAATGTCGAAGCGACATTGGGCATTCGCACCTATATGGTGACGCTTGACATCAAGCTCCGCGAACAAAATTGGGCGATAAAATCGGGGCGAAATAACCTGCTCGTCACCGTCGTAAAGGGAATTGACGACAAAATCCGTATCTTAGGTATCGGGACAGGCCCATAATTCAAAGATCAGGAATCACGCTTATGAAAGAGTAGCATTACAATGAGTAAAATAAGAACAACGCTTATTGTAGTTCTTGCTTTCCTTTGTCTGACCGTTGCTGTTGTCGATGCTGGTAGTAACTTTCACAAGAGCACAGATAGCAAAAAATCTTTACATACATGTGTACACGAACACGAGCAAATGCCCGATTTTATCATCGTGGGAGGGGAAGAGGTGGAAGTCTGGATGTATAACTTCATTTATCAAATGGAAGTTAGAGGGAAGAAAAAGACAAACAATATCTATACCCTGGAAAGCCTCACCGTCACCCTCTGGCCCTTCCCGGAGTACATAGCACAGACAACCCAGCCTATTGACATATGGCATATTCCTGTTCCAGTCACCTTCGAAGGTCGTGCCAATAACTATACGCAAATTCAAATCGATAAAATTAGTGGACACAAAGCCGATGCGTCCCACCAGTTCCCAGAACAGTTTGAGATCACACCTTCCCAACTCGAAGGTGTTACTAACACGGCAGGCCAAGGGGGTGAAGGGTACAGTTGTACATATCGGTTTCCACAGAATTTCGAGGTATTTCCCAATTTTCCCATTACCCTTTCGCTCAGGGTGGCACCAGAGAAAACCCTGGGATGCAACAAGACCTTCCATTGGCAGCCTTTCAAGGGGGCTTCGGGGCCTTCTTTAGACAGTTGGGAAAACGATTGGGAGGGGGCTGTTGTCGGCTATGTCTATGATGCGGAAACTTTAGAGCCCCTGACAGACTTTCCGGTGCACGCCCAAGTGTATGTCCTTGAAGAATATGGGAGTGCCCGCACCGACAGCAATGGGAAATTCCAAATTGCTATCGATCTCCACGAGTTGAAAAAAGGCTGTATCGACGACCTCTTTATCTATGCAGGTGAATACTATGATCAAGCAAGCACCACACAGGGCTATAAGGAAGATGGGAAAGGGAAACTCAGCATCTGTAAAGGAAAATTTACGCCGTATTCCTTTTACCTAGAACCTGTTAGCACTCAAGAGGAGCAAGGCGAGGTACCTTCTCCACCCCCTGCCGAGGAAGCAAACCAGCCGCAAGAAGAACCCCAGATCGCTGATGTATATTTTCCTCAGAGGATTAAAACCTATCCCTCAAGTAGTATCGCTGAGAAAGAAGCTGCCCACGTAGAAGTCTTTGTGGGCACTCGTTATAGTTCAGTTGAAAATGTAAGATTGCTGGTCAGGATTTCAGAAATAAACTGGCAGGAAGAAGTGCTTTTCCCTTCCCTTAAAGAGGGTGCTTCTCAATCTCGAAGGATTGATCTACCAGAGTTAAGCCTTCCTCCGGGAGTTAACTCCAAGGGATATAAAATCGAAGCCTTCCTTGATCCTGATGGTAATATTACAGAAAAAACAAAAGCCAATAACAAGGATTTTGTTTATATAGAAGTCGTTCCTATCCAAAGACAACTAAAGATAGCGAAAATTTCAGTTTCACCCTCACAAAATGAATATGCCGAAGGCGATACGATAACAGTAACAGGAGAAGTTGAAAACATTGGGAATGCAGATTTAGAAAATGTAGAGGTCGCTTTCTTGTACAATAAAAGAGACCCTCATCATGTAGACTTACAGAAAATCGGCGGCCAGACTGTTACCATAGGCAAAAAATCAACAAAAACAGCCTCACTTAACTGGTCGGTAAAAAAAGCAGATTATATATATACCGATATCTACTGTATTGTCGATCCCCATAATAAGATCGAAGAGCAGGATGAGAGCGAATCCCTGCATAGCGCGACGGTAGGGATTGCAGTCAAAAAGAAAGAGGTGACGGAAAAACCTATAGAAGGGAAGCCTCTTGTCGAAGGCGTTGACTTGGCAATAGAGGATAGAGACACATTTCTCGAAAAACAAAATTTTATGGCGAGTGATTATCTGGGCGTATGGGTGCATAACAACGGCAATAAAAGCGCCCGAGGTCAAGTCCACCTGACGGCCTCATGGATAGAGACCGATTCCAAGGGAAAGCAAAGGGCAGTTACGCAAGGGCTCTGTCAGATTGGCGACACGATAAATCAGGGCAGTTCCAAATTATTTAAGATTTATTTTAAGACGTTAAGTAATAAGGGATTCATGATGAGTAACCATGTAAAATTGGCAGTAGATGTATATCCGAAAGAAGACGCGAATCCCTCAAATAATAGTGCTATATTCAGGATAGGCGATTTTGATACCGTAGCCAGTCAATTAGAACAGGCCGAACAGCAAGAAAAAGAGGAATATTTTACCAAGCCAGATATAGCTGTTGTTAATATAACAAATACTGAGCCACCTTTGAAGGTTGGCGCAAAAAGGGTATTCACGGTTGTTGTAAGAAACGTGAGTCAGCTCGACGCTGAAAACATTGAAATGAATTGCGTGGTAAGACCAAAGGGTTCGGGCAGGCCGCATCCGGAGCTGGGATGGAAAGAATTTAAAGAGGTTGCACCGAAGATAAAGGCCGGAAGCGATTCTTCTCTCTCCATAGAATATACGCCCATACGAAAAGGGGTATATGAGATAGTTGCATCAATAGGTTCGGTAAAGTGGCAGGGTATGCAGACCAGCGATGCCGATCAGTCAAATAATCATATGATGAAGTACTTCGGTATCGAGACCTCCGTTGACGCTGAAACAGGAGGAGAGACGACCCCATCCGGCGTTGGGGTAGACTTGGCGGCAACGGATATCTGGATCGATAACAAGACCCCCAATGTGGGGGAGGTGATCAGCGGGGGGTTCGTGGTCCACAATTATTCGCCCGTTGCCTTAAAAAATATAGAGTGGAAGGTGTACTCCAATGCCGATGAGGTTGCTGCCGGTACAATAACCGAGATTGGAGCTGGCGCCAGTTATACAGTGAACGCCTCCTCTGAAGCGGATCAAGAGGGGACCTTTACCATAAAGGCAATCGTTGATCCCCATAATAAGATACCGGAGACCAATGAGAACAACAATACCATCACCAAGCAATTAACCATCACCTCTACCTCGCAGCCAATATCGCTGCCGAAGGTTGACGTGGCTGTTGTCTCGGTGTCCTTGAGCGAGTCCCATATCAAGGTGGGACAAGATACGAAGGTGCAAGCCACGGTGAAGAACCTTGGCAGTAATACAGTCAATGCCGTTCCGGTGGCCTTTATGGTGGGAGATGTAAATTTTTCCATACAGGTAATAGATTCTCTGGCCCCCGGCGAAACCAAAACTGTCACCGCCCCCTTGATCGGGCTAATGGGAGGCACCTATACCATTACGGTCATCGCGGATCGCAGGGAGTCCATAAAGGAGACCAATGAAGGAAACAACCAAAGGGATACCACCTTGGTTGTGGAAAAACTGATACAAGTGCCTTTATTAAACAATTGAGCAATATTTTATGCCCGAATTTTCACCTCAGCTCATTTGACAATGAACTGAATTTAATAAGGCCCAAGTCCAATATTAATACTTGCATCTTATTCCAATTGGTGGATAATATTTTCATAAATTATAGTATATGTTTTGGATTCCCAAATCTCAAATTTTTTATCGGGTCGCCACAAAGTCTATAACCACGAGAATATAGGAATAGATTTTTATGAAAAGCATCGTTATTTATTTTTCCCTCACAGGAAACACAAAAAAAGTCGCCAAGGCCGTTTATCAAGGTATGCGAGAACAATCGGACCAATGTGATATTGCGACTGTTAAAGAAACGGATGTGGGCCGTTTAACCGAGTACGACTTAATTGTGTTGGGAAGTCCGGTCTGGGGCGGGGTTCCGCTTAATGTCAGGCTTTTTTTTAATGCCGCACCTTCTTTGAAAGGTAAACATGCGGCTGCCTTTTGTACGCATGGGATACTGCCGGAGAGCTTCTTTCCACAGGCCATTGAGTTGCTTGAGAAAAAAGGGCTTATCATTATCGGCATGAATGACTGGTATGGGAGTGTCTTTCGCCCAACGCTTCCAAAGCCATATTTTACGGACGGACACCCCGATGAAACGGACCTAAAAGAGGCGGAAGCGTTTGGAAGGGAGATGGTTGAATTGAGCCGACGTATATATGCCGGCGAAACTCATCTCATTCCAACATTTCCTGAGATGCCTACACCACCGCCCAGTAATCTCCCAAAGCCTAGGCCGACACTAATTAAAGAAAAGTGCGGCTTTCCGAAATGCCGACTCTGCGTAGATAATTGTCCGATGGAAGACATTGACCTGTCAGCATCTCCACCTAGATTTGCACGCAATTGTACCAGTTGTTTTTTTTGTGAAATGATATGCCCTAGAGGCGCAATCCATATTGATTATGAGGCCAGGGCCAAGGCGTCTCTGGAGCGAGTAGAAGAAATATTTTTAAAACGATTGGAACAAGCGGAGGCGGAAGGACGTTTTAGAAGGCTCGTGCCGTTGGAGAATGTTGATCAGAAAACCCCTTATTACAAGGTCTTCAATAAACACCCTCGTTACGTGATCCCGAAAGATTAATATGCATCCATAGATTGTAGAGTTATCAAATCATGTCGAGTCTAAAACCCTAGCATTACTCTTCGCTTGTTCTTATACGTTACCCTTATTTTACCCCCAGTATGCTTGCGCATCTAATACCCTTCCATCTGGCGTCGGTCATGACCTGGCGACAAGGGATATCTTGATCGACAAGCAAACACCTAATGTGGGGGAGGTAATCAGCGAGGGGCTCGTGGTCCTCAATGATTCGCCCGTTGCCTTTAAAAATGTAGAGCGGAAGGTGTACTCCAATACGAATGATGGACAAATAAACGAAAGTCAGGCCTTTAATCTAAATATGCCGATATGACCTTCCACTGAATCGTCCCTTCTGGTGAGACGGCATATTCCAAGAGCATGTGTCCCCCGATGTGCCCGTCTTCGAAGGAGGCCAAGACCCAACGGGAAGTCAGAACATGGATATCCTTCTGGGAGTAAAACCCCATGGTCCCACCCATAACCCCCTTATATGATATCAAGTCTTTATGCCCCATCAGATCTGAAACTATATCTTCCTGGGGTCTCTGTAACTGAACTCTATCACGACTGGTCAGCAACGTTTGACCAATGGAGGCCTCAATCTTGTCGAGAAGAACCTCTCGTTCATTCTCCATTTCCACTAACCTGTTTCCAAGCCGATGATAGTGAAGCGCAAAAACCACTATCAAGGCTATTAAAATAGCGGAAACAGCCATCCAAGCATACCGCTCCCTGGAAAATCCAACCTTTTTCTCTTTCACCTCTTCCATTGTCCTTCCTCCTTGATCGTCTGACCACCGAGGATTGCTCTCCCCCTCCGCCTGTGCCCTCTTTTGTGCAAATCAACTGTGCACAGATCTCTCTTGCTGTTACAGTCAAATAGTAAGGGGGTTACGGTGTTGAGTCAACCTTTTCCCTTGTTCCTAACTCTTATTTTTGGTAAAATTAGAAAAAATTTATAGTATAAACAAGAGAGCCATGGCCGTTTTCAGCATTAAGAAAAAAGAAAAGAAATTGGATAAGATTCTCCAAAAGATCGATGCCCTCCATAACAATATTGGTCTGGTGATAAAAGGCAAACCCGAGGCCATCTCCCTCGCCATCATCACGTTGTTGGCCCGAGGACACCTTCTTATTGAGGACGCCCCGGGGGTGGGCAAAACGATCTTGGCCCAAAGCTTGGCTATGTCCATCCATTCCGCTTTTCAGCGCATCCAGTTTACCAGCGATCTTCTCCCCTCTGATATAGTCGGTGTTCCCATTTACAACCCCCAGAAAAATGCCTTTGAATTCAAACAGGGACCTATTTTTACCAACATCGTCTTGGTAGACGAAATAAACCGCACTTCACCCAAGACTCAAAGCTCACTCTTGGAGGCGATGAATGAATTTCAGGTTTCGGTGGATGGACAAACCTATCCCCTCCCCCAACCCTTCATGGTAGTAGCCACCCAAAATCCCTTAGAGTACCACGGCACTTACCCACTGCCTGAGTCGCAACTAGATCGCTTCATGACGAGGACCCATATGGGATACCCTCCGGTGGCTGCAGAAAAAGAAATCCTCACACACATCAGAATAGAAGAAGAAGTCAAGGTGCTGCAACCGGTGATGTCGGGTCAAGAAGTGATCGCCATGCAACAATTGGTAGATAAGATTCGCGTTGAGGATGAAATCCTAACCTACGTCATGGCAATAGTGACGGCCACAAGGAATTCAGATCATCTCCGTTTAGGGATCAGTCCTCGCGGTGCACTCTTCCTCATTCGGGCCGCCAAAGCCGAGGCCTTCATGGAGGGAAGGGATTACTGCATTCCTGATGACGTAAAAAACTTAGCGCTTCCCGTCCTTTCCCACAGAATTATACCTGCTTCCGGCTATGGTATAGATGGTTACCATGAGGAGGCAGAAAAACTCCTCATGGAGATCACCGAACAAATTCCGGTCCCCCTGTAAGTGTAGTCAATATGGGTCTTCAAATCTCCATCATAAACCGTTTTCTTCGGTTTACACCGGAGGGGAAAAAATACATCTTTATCTCTATCGCAGTCGGCTTTGCAGCGGTCAACACTGGAAACAACTTATTATATCTCGTCCTGGCGATGCTACTGAGCCTGATCATCGCCTCCGGCTTTCTCTCCGAATTGGGCATCAAAGGGCTGGAGATTAAGCGTAGCTTCCCCGCGCATATCTTCGCCCGCACCCCCTGTAAGATACTTCTGAAGATCACTAATAAAAAGAAATATCTCCCCTCCTTTTCTCTGGAGTTGGAGGAACAGATCAATGGAGAGACTAAAGGAGGGCTGGCCTATCTCTTTCGTGTGAGCCCCAAAAAAACTGAGGCACAGGTCTATGAATTCTCCTTTCCTCGCCGTGGTCTCCATAAACTCCATGAACCCCGTCTTATCACCCGTTTCCCCTTTGGATTTTTTATTAAAGGCGCGCGAATAAAAGCATCACATGAAATCTTGGCCTATCCACAATTACTGCCGTTGGAGGAATGCTTGCCTGAGTTATCACAGGGGGAAGAAGGATCGCAATCCAGACCGCACAAGGGGAGAGGTGAGGATATTTTTGCAATCCGAGACTACCTCCCCGGTGATACGGCGCGGGACATCCACTGGCGCAGCACAGCCAAACGCGCCCAGCCCATGGTAAAAGAATATGAAAGGCAGGGCATGAAGAGGGTACACATTGTCCTCTACACAGGAGTGCCGAAAAAAGCTACCCCTTCTGATTTAAATCTCTTTGAGACAAACGTCTCGAAGGCAGCCTCTTTGGTTTACCATTTCCTGAAAAGACATGATTTTTTAGTAGGACTTTCCACTGAGGAAGAGTTTTTCACTCCCCAACGTGGTGACAATCATTTGTATCAAATACTGAGATTTTTGGCCTTAGTGGAAGCTCAACGGGGGGTACGAAAACACCCCTTATCCCCATCAGTCGACGCCCTAAAGATAGTTTTGAAAGCAGAAAGGTGACATGATCTCGGGAGAAAAAAGGATTAACCTTTTGCTCCATATCACCGCCCACGCATTGATCGTGTGCGGACTCACATGCGTCATCCTCACCGGTGAAATTCCGGTTCCACTATGGGTTCTCGCCCTTGCAGCCCACCCCCTAAGCATCCTCATGAAACCGAAAGAGGGACGATATTTTTTCAATATCATCGTAATCCTCGCTTTTAGTTATTTTTTGTTCTTGTTTTTCATTCTTCAAACTCCCTTCCTCATCGCCTTTACACAGTTTCTCATCGTGGTCCAGGCAGTAAAACTCTTTCACCTGGAAAAAGCCAAAGATTACTTTCAGTTGGCTGGTCTGGGTCTCTTCACGATACTCGCCGCAACGGGGCTAACCTCCCAAATCTACTACCTACTTTTCCTCGGCCTCGTACTCCTCTTCGGCATTTGGTTTCTCTTCCTGCTGCATCTGAAGAGAGATATGGAGCGGCATCCTGCCCTGCACCCTCCCCGCCATCTCACGTCACCTTCACTCTTTGTTGGCATCTCTGGGGTAGCCTTGTGTTCCTTCATCATCACCATCCTTATATTTTTCACCCTGCCAAGGATTACTCTCAGTGTCAGCGGAAGAGAGCAATGGGGTGGAACAACATCTGGTTTTTCTGATGTTGTAGACTTGGGCACAGTCGGACCTGTTAGATTAGATAATCGCGTCGTAATGAGAGTAGAAATCCCCCAGTTCGACCAGCAACCTCCGTTCCCCTTATATTGGCGAGGGACGAGCTTTCCCACGTGGGATGGTCAGAAGTGGAAAAAGAGCGACGTGGTGACAAAGATCCCACCGGGGATACGGGGGAGAGTCACCTTCCCTCGAGGATCAGGTGACACAAAAATTATCCATCAAATCATTATGATTGAACCTTTGGGCACCGATATCCTATTCTGCCTCCACCCTCCCTTTGAAATCCGTGGTCGTTTCCCTCATCTACTTGTAGATCAAGGAGGTGGCATTCACCTCCCGTCTCCTCCGCTCGGTAGATATCACTATGAAGTCACCTCATCCATGCAACCACGGAAAACCAGCGAACCGAGATCCACTGAAAAGCCGAATGTGGTATACCTGCAATTACCGGAAAATTCGAAGGCAATTGTGGCGTTGGCCCAAGAGATCGTAGCGGGGACGAGCATGCCACAAAAGAAAGTCCATCACGTAATTACCTATCTGCAGAACAATTGCACGTATTCCCTCAACCCAAAACGGGATGAACGTTTTTCCTCATTGGAGGACTTCTTGCTGCATACTCGAGAGGGATATTGCGAACATTTTGCCACGGCAGCAGCCCTGCTGCTGCGGGGAGCGGGAGTACCCACTCGCTTAGTCAGCGGTTTTTTGCAGGGTGAATGGAATCATCTGGGGAAATACTTTATGGTTCGCCAAAGAGATGCCCATACGTGGATCGAGGTCTATCTGCCGGACAGCGGTTGGACACCCTTTGACCCCACACCCACCACCCAAGCAAAAGCCTTTATACCCCTTGTATCCTCGCTCTATCGATATTACGATTTTCTCAAGCTCAAGTGGAACCGGTATATTATCCAGTACTCTCGCAGGGACCAATTAAGGTTTTTCTTATTCCTTCGCACGAAGTTAATGGGTCTGCGATTTTTCCCACAAACCCCTTCGTTTCAAGAGATAAAAGGGGAAACGTCTCAAGTGCCAGTTTACCTTTTAGCGGCCTTAGCAACTGCCGCCTGTATCCTTCTGATCGCTTGGGGATTTAAGCGAAAAAGATTCATGGACACACATCGGGCAGGCACTCTCCCTTCCGAGATTTCTTTTTACCTGAAGACGTTAAAGATCCTCGAAAGGAAAAAAATACCGAAACGGGCAACAGAAACCCCCGCTGAATTTGCTCAGAGGGTGGAACGAGAGCGAAAGAATCTCACACCCTTCTTAAAAAGAATCACCGCCCTCTACTATCGGGTCCGCTTCGGCCATATCTCCCTTTCTCCTCATGAAGAAAAAGAAACAGTGCTGATCATCAGAGATCTGCAGAAGCACCTTTCTACCCCTTCCCCTAAATGAGGGTGATTCAATCACGGTGGACATCACTATGAAACGATATATGCTACTGCTGGTGAGTGCCATGGCCCTCTTTTTCGGCGGAGGCCCCTCTGCCACAGAGGCGCTTCAGCCCAAGACCATCACCGTCGTCTACGATAACTATCCCTACAAGAAGGGATTGACAACGGCATGGGGTTTCTCGTGCCTGGTGCGAGGATGGGATAAGACGATACTCTTCGATACCGGCGGGGACGGTCGCCTGTTGCTGTCCAATATGGAGAAGTTGGGCATCGATCCTCAGGAAATAGAAACGGTTGTATTGTCCCACATCCACGGCGATCACGTTGGGGGACTTGCATCCCTCCTGCACCGGCATCATAAGGTAACTGTTGTCATCCCCCCTTCTTTTCCCGCAGATTTCAAAGAAGGGGTCAGACGCTCCGGGGCCCTGGTACAAGAAGTAGCGGGATTTACCGAACTCTGTGGAGGCGTTCACACGACCGGTGAGATGGGGATCTCGATCAAGGAACAGTCATTGGTGCTTCGCACCGCCCAGGGGCTGATCGTCATCACCGGATGCGCCCACCCCGGGGTGGTGCAGATCGTAGAGGCGATCAAAGCGCATTTTAAGGAGGACATCCTCCTGGTTATGGGGGGATTTCATCTGTCGGGGGAGGGCCGAAAGGAGATACAGGGAATCATCGCCAGACTCCAAGAGATGGGCGTTAAAAATGTAGGTCCGTGCCACTGCTCAGGGGAGATGGCAAGGAAGCTTTTTCAAGAGGCATACGGTAAGGCCTGTGTGCCCGTTGGCGTGGGTATGGAGATCAACCCCGAAAAACTTCAATGACTCAGTGAGGTAAGTTAGTAGGTAGAAACAGTATAATATTCTATCGTGTAGCATGCTTTTGATATATATACCTAATCCGACCCCCTTATAAAAAGGGGTTTTTTGTTGACCCCAAAGGATGAATGTGGTAAGGCAATAGCACGGTGCGATTGTTATTTTTTGCATAATATAAACCCGTCGTACAAAGAGAGGAGCGGATGTCATGCCAAAAAAACCAAGACGTGATACCGTCACCTATCAACTGAAACATGATCGCAAGGTTGTATATATCGGTACGACCACTGATCCCGTGGGACGAGAGCACAAACACCGTGCCGAGGGAAAAAGATTTACCAAACTCGTGGTGACGTCACGGAGTATGACCGAAGACGGCGCCAAAAAGAAAAGAATAGAACAATTAGAGGCCTATCGGCGAAGCCACAACGGAAAAAACCCAAAGTATAATAAAGATTAAGAACACATTCACTTATCCCCACTGTTGATGCTGCGCACTCCTTGTACTCAAAGGAGCCACGTGGCCCCTCCCCCCCTTTGTGCCCAACATGAAGTGTGCTATCATGCCCTTCGTGGGATACGAACTCGTAGAACATACCGCTGATCTGGGGATCAGGGTCTGGGCCGATGATATCAAGGGGCTCTTTGAAGAGGCAGCGCGGGCCCTCTTTGACATCATCACAGACCTCACAAAGGTTGAGGCCCACCTAAAACGGGAGATCGTCATACGAGGGTCGAGTCGGGAAGAACTCATGGTGGCCTGGCTCAATGAGCTCCTCTATCTGCATGAGGTGGAGCTTCTGCTCTTTTGCGATTTTTCGATTGCCGAGATCGATGAGGGCACGGTTACCGGGGTGGCCAACGGAGAGGAGTTTGATGAAGCTCGTCATTCCGTCAAGACCGAGGTAAAGGCCGTAACCTATCATCAACTGGAGATCAAGGAACACGGGGAGCGCTGGCAGACCCAGGTAATTGTTGATATCTAGCGGAGCAAACCACATGACCGATCAGCAAACAGTACATCTTAAAAAAATAGATGAGTACCGCTGGCTCATACCACGCGAGGGGGGGATGCGCACCGACGGCCTGGTCTATGCCGACGAACGCATGATGGATGTTATCAAAAAAGACCAGAGCCTCCAGCAGGTGAAGAATGTCGCCTTCCTCCCCGGTATCGTCGGCCCCTCCCTGGCCATGCCCGACATCCATTGGGGGTATGGTTTCCCTATCGGTGGGGTGGCGGCCTTTGACGCTGAGGAGGGGATAGTCTCACCCGGTGGGGTAGGTTATGATATCAACTGTGGGGTACGTCTGATGCGCTCCGGTCTGGAGCGTAACGATATCCAAGGGCGGATCAAAGGCATCGTGGATGCCCTCCTGGTTAACATCCCCTCAGGGGTGGGGTCCCACCGCAAGGACCTCAAACTGGACAAACAGCAACAGCACAAGGTCCTCCAGAAGGGAGCCCAGTGGGCCGTAGACCAGGGGTATGGTCAATGGAAGGATATTGAGCACATCGAGGAACAGGGGCGCATACCCGACGCCGATCCCGACCTCGTCTCAACCAAGGCCCTCGAGAGGGGTAAAGCGCAACTGGGGACCCTCGGTTCAGGGAACCACTTTGTCGAGGTGGGGTATGTCGCTGAGGTATACGATGAGGGGGCGGCTGGGGTTTTGGGGCTGGCAAAAGACCAGGTGACGATCATCGTCCATACCGGTTCCCGGGGGCTGGGGCATCAGGTCTGTGACGACTCCATCCGCGTGATGCTCCAGGCGGCCCAGCACTACGGGATTGAGCTGCCGGACAAACAGCTATGCTGCGCCCCGCTCGGATCGAAGGAAGGGAAGGAATACCTCGCGGCCATGGCCTGCGCCGCCAACTTCGCCTTTGCCAATCGGCAGATTATTACCCACTGGGTGCGGGAGACCTTTGAACAGGTCCTGCACATGGGTCCCAGCACCCTCAAACTGGACCTCATCTACGACGTCTGCCACAACATCGCCAAGCTGGAGACCCATGAGGTAGACGGCAGGGAACGGCGCCTCTGCGTGCACCGCAAGGGTGCCACGAGGGCCTTCCCGCCCCATCACCCCGATGTCCCCGTTACCTATAAAGATATCGGCCAGCCCGTCCTTATTCCCGGTGACATGGGGAGGTGCTCGTACGTGCTGGTCGGCACCGAGTGTGCCTATGAGGAGACCTTCGGGAGCACCTGTCATGGAGCAGGGAGAATTATGAGCCGCCACCAGGCAAAAAAGAGCGCCCGCGGCCGGATGGTGACGAAGGAACTGGAGGCCAAGGGGATCTATGTGCGGGGGGCCAGCATGGGGACCATCGTGGAGGAGATCCCCGAGGCCTACAAGGACGTCAGCGATGTGGTGAATGTGGTCCAGGGGGCCGGTATCGGCAAAAAAGTGGCGCAGCTCAAACCCATGGGGGTGATCAAGGGATGAAGCGGCGCATCTACCTGCAGATGCGAACCTGGGAGGAGGCCCGCCAGGCCTTATTCGAGCGGGTCAAACCCTCACAATATGACCGCACGGAGATCATCCCCGTCAAAGAGGCCCTCACCAGGGTGACTGCCGAGCCCATCTTCGCCCGCTTCTCGTCACCCCACTATCACAGTGCTGCCATGGACGGGATCGCTCTGGCGGCGCAGGCCACCTTTGGGGTGGCGGAGGACCAACCCAAGCAGTTACGGGTGGGGGCGGAGGCATTCTTCGTGGATACCGGCGATCCTCTTCCTCCGGGGACCGATGCCGTGGTCATGATCGAGGAGGTCAATCAAATCGATGCACAGACCGTGGAGATCATGCGGGCCGCCTCGCCCTGGCAGTACGTGCGCATGGTGGGTGAAGACCTGGTCGCCAGCGAGCTCGTTCTCCCCCCGGGACATCGTATCACCCCCACGGATCTGGGGGCCTTGTTGGCCGGCGGGGTCTTGGAGGTCCCGGTCAAACAGAAGCCCCGGATCGCCGTCATCCCCACCGGCGACGAGGTGGTGCCCCCTGAGGAGGCCCTCGCCAGGGGGCCTCAGACAGGAAAGATCGTGGATGTGAACTCGACCGTCTTGAAAGGGCTCATCGAGGAGGCCGGAGGGGAGTGCATTCCCTACCCCATCGTCCGGGACAATCCCCAGACGCTCACGGATGCCGTCCGCGCCGCCGTTCGGGAAGGCTGTGATGTCATCGTAATCAATGCGGGATCGTCCGCCGGTTCCGAGGACTACACCCCCGCCATCGTCGAGGAGTTGGGGGAGGTACTGGTCCACGGGGTCACTATTATGCCGGGTAAACCTACCCTTTTGGGAGTGGTTGATGGAAGGCCTATCGTCGGCGTCCCCGGTTACACGGTCTCCGCTGTCATCTCGTGCGACCTCTTCCTCAAACCCCTGATCGCCGCCATGCTGGGAACCGCAGCGCCGCAGCGGGAAGCAATTACCGTGGTGCCCACCAGGAGGCTCCCTTCCAAGCTGGGTGTGGAGGAGTTTGTTCGCATAAGAGCGGGACGGGTTGGTGAGCGGATCATGGCCACACCATTATCCCGAGGGGCTGGGACAATTACCTCACTCACCCGGGCCGATGCCATCATCCGCATCCCCCGCCTGCTGGAGGGGATCGAGGAAGGGGAGGAAACCGAGGCGGAGCTCTTGGTGGAAAAAGCAGCCGTCGAAAACACCGTGGTGATCATCGGCAGCCACGACCTGGCACTCGATCTCTTGGCCATCTGGGTCACAAGGGACGACCCTGCCCTACACCTCTCATCCAACCATGTGGGGAGCCTCGAAGGGATCATCGCCCTCAAAAAGGGATACGCCCACATGGCCGGCTCCCACCTCTTGGAACCGGCCACCGGTGAGTACAATCTTCCCTATATCCAGAAATTTCTTGGCGAAACACCAGTGAAGATCATCCACCTCGCCTATCGCCAGCAGGGATTTATCCTTCCCCCGGGCAACCCCCTGGGGATCACGGGGTTGTCCGACCTGGTGCGGGATGGGGTGCGTTTCATTAATCGGCAGCGGGGTTCGGGCACCCGGGTCCTGCTCGATTACCTCATAGGAAAGGAGGGGATAGATCCGAAACAAATCGCCGGCAATGAGGGAGAGGAGTACACCCACCTCGGGGTGGCAGTGGCAGTTGCAAGCGGCAGGGCCGACGTCGGGCTAGGGATCTATGGGGCCGCCAAGGCCCTGGATCTGGACTTCGTGCCCATAGCGCAGGAGCGATATGACCTCATCATACCTCACGAGCACTGTGACGACCCCCGGGTCCAAAAGGTCATCGGGGTCCTGCGCTCAGAGGAGTTTCAGGCCGAGATCGAGGGGCTTGGCGGCTATGACACCTCCCGGATGGGAGAGGAGATCACAGGATGATAAAAGTAGGGGTTATTACCGTCAGCGACCGGGGATATCGAGGCAAGCGGGAGGATGCCAGCGGTGAGGTCATCCGGGAGATGATACAGGGGGTGGGCGCCGAGGTGGCGTTCAGCACCATAGTGCCGGATGAGGAAGAGGAGATCAAGCGGGCGCTCATACAGGGGACGGACGAGATGGGATTGGACCTTATCGTGACCACCGGCGGGACGGGGGTCAGCCCGCGCGACGTCACCCCTGATGCCACGAGGGAGGTAATTGAGTGGGAGATCCCCGGTTTTGCCGAGGCCATGCGGATGGAAGGGTTGAAGAAGACCCCTCATGCCATGATCTCCCGCGCCCTGTGCGGTGTGCGGGGCAGCACCCTTATCGTCAACCTTCCCGGCAGCCCCAAGGCGGTGCGGGAGGGCCTAGAGGTAATCCTCCCGGCCATACCCCACACCATCGCCAAGCTCCAGGGAGATCCAGGGGAGTGCGGAGAGTGAAAAAGAAACTTTCTGCAGAATTACCTCATTCACCCATTTTTTCTTCTTTAGTATGTATTATTGACACTCTATAATTACTGTGCTAATTCTTTTCAAGAATTTTTTTACAATTAGGTTAAATCTATAAATAGCATCTATCAACAAAAAAAGGGGGGGGATAGTATGGATAAAGCACACATTCAGTCTTCGGAATTAAAAATAACAAGTCATATAATCGATTCAATGCGTTCTACCAGGCCGTGGGCGATGTTCTTATCTATTTTGGGTTTTTTCAGTGGGATTTATGTTACTTGCTGCAATGATCATAATGGTATTAGGTAGTGTATTGCCACAGAAAATTGATTGTTTCCCTGTCTTGTATGTCAAAAGTCATTTTGGAAATTCGTATGAATCTTAGGTATTATTATGATAACATTTGCTATATTTGGCATCATCTTCGCCCTTGTGATTCCATTTGTAATTGGTATCCAGAGTGCGGCATGGCAACGAAAGAATTTATCATATACGTGATGAGATCAGGTCTTGGAATATTGGAACTGCAAACTGCCAGTTCTAATTCACAATTCAAGACCTCATCCCACGTCTGCCCCCCTTGGGCGAATAAATATGGACGGACCGCGTCCATAAAAACTGCACCTCGCGCGTTCCGCACAAGTGTAGCTTTAAACGAAGGGAGATGAACATGAGAGCATTATTAATTACACTTTTCATTATTGGCCTTGTAACTTTATCAACGCAGACGTTTAGGCATATTTACGTAAAATGGCTTGAACCAAGATCATCAGTTCTCGATAAATATGAGGAAAAAATTGAAAAGGATATAAAAAAATCACAAGATCTTGATGAATTGTTGGTACTTTATGACAAAGCTCATGGAAAGGTTACAGTATATGAAAAAGATGCTAAGAATCCATATATCCCTGACAAAGAAAGGCATAACAAAGAACCCTATAAATCAGAATATAAATTAAAAAATTCTATTAGAAATTGGGAATCTTATAGTAGAGATATTTTTAGGCTACGATTTTTCTGGGTTTGTGGTTTTTTAAGTATCGTAATTGGTTCATTAGCATATGTAAAATTTGATCGATGGATAGGTATCGTTGGGTTAATTGCCGGATTTTCCGAAATGATTTATTGGACATGTCCATTTAATTTTTCGTATACTAATTATGAATTCGAACGTCTTCTGACAAATAAGTTGATATTTTCATTGATTGCGTGGTTATTGCTAATATGTCTTTGGTTATTTGCTACCAAGTTTGTAGGGAAGAAAAGAAATGCGGTTTAACATCTCGTTGGAGAGGGTGCGGCTTTCAATTGCGCCTCCTATTTGCAGGTTATGGGCAATGATATCTTAATACTTATGGAAGCAGAAATCTTATTCAAGAACCTCTAAAAAACGGCTAGGCCGTGCTTGCGTTTTCCGTTTTTTTATCCGTTTTTACTTCCTTTTTCTCTGAGGGTTTTTCCCCATTATCTTTACCCTTATCTTTGCCCTTATCTTTATAATCAGTAACGTACCACCCGTTCCCTTTTAAATGAAAAGAGTTGAGGGACATCAGGCGTCGCAGACTACCCTTACAGTAGGAACATGTTTCTAAGGGTTCATCAGTGATCTTCTGCATCACCTCTATAATACGATCACACTTTGTGCATTGATATTCGTAAATAGGCAATTTGTTCTCCCTGAGCCTTGAAAAAAATATAATGGCTCTTCATTCACGTGTCAAGGTTTCTGATATTATCATATTATGTTGACAGTATGGTCGCTGGTGTATAATGTGAATGAAGAGATTTGTAGGTATATTAGGTATATAATGAAATCTATTAGGATCGCCCTGGCCCAGATCAATGCGACGGTAGGAGATCTCGCAGGGAACGCCCACAAAATAGAGGAAGGGATCCAGCAGGCCCGCATGCTTGGGGTGGATCTCCTCGCCTTTCCAGAGCTGGCCGTCACGGGCTACCCACCCGAGGACCTCCTCTTCATGCCCCGCTTTGTCCAACAGAATCTCAAGACCGTAGGGGAGATAGCGAAGGCCGCACGCGGCCTGACCGTCGTGGTGGGCTTTGTCGATAAACAGGATGATATCTACAATGCCGCGGCCCTGATCCACGACGGCAAACTGTCGGCAGTCTATCACAAGGTCTTCCTCCCCAATTACAGCGTCTTTGACGAGGACCGCTATTTCCAAGCGGGGAGAGAGGCGCTGGTCTTCGAACTCCGGGGCGTCAAGGTGGGGGTGAGCATCTGCGAGGACATCTGGCATGCCGGCGACCCCCTCAAGACCGAGATGGTCATCGGCGACGCCGAGGTGATAATCAACATCAATGCCTCCCCCTTCCATGCCGGCAAACAGAAGGCCCGCTATCGGATGATCTCAAGCCAAGCCAGCGACAATGCGGCCATCATCGCCTATGTCAACATGGTGGGGGGGCAGGATGAGCTGGTATTCGACGGCAACAGTATGATCATCGATCCTAAAGGGGCCCTGGTCGCCCAGGCTCACTCCTTGGCTGAGGATCTCCTCGTGGTTGATCTCGATGCGGAGACGGTCTTCAAGGCCAGGCTCCATGACCCCCGCAGGAGAAAAGAAAAACAGGCCCTTACACCAGATCATATCCCTCTGAAGACCGTACGCCTTCCCGAAGCGAAAAGAAAGACGGCTTACAAGCCCGTCCTCGAAAGCCATCAGCCGATCCAGTACGATGAGGTGGCTGAGATCTATCAGGCCTTGGTGGTGGGCACCCGCGATTATTGCCTGAAAAACGGCTTTCAAAAGGTCTTCATCGGGCTCAGTGGAGGCATTGATTCCGCCCTGGTGGCCGCTATTGCCGTCGATGCCCTAGGAGGGAAACATGTCACCGGCGTGGCCATGCCCTCCCTCTATTCCAGCGCAGAGAGCATGGAAGATGCCCGACAGTTAGCCGATAATCTGGGAATCCAACTCCTTGAAGTCCCCATCGGCCCCATTTTCGACTCCTACATTGAGACCACCAAACCCCTGTTTCAAGGAAGGAAGCTGGACACCACCGAGGAAAACATCCAGGCCAGGATCAGGGGAAATATCGTTATGGCCCTCGCCAATAAATTCGGCGCGTTGGTCCTTGCTACCGGAAACAAGAGCGAACTCAGCACAGGCTACTGTACCCTGTACGGCGATATGGCTGGTGGGTTCGCCGTGATCAGGGATTGTCCCAAGACCCTGGTCTATAAGCTGGCAGAATATAAAAACAAAAAAGAGGGAAAGGAAATCATACCTGCGCGCATCATCCAAAAAGAACCCTCTGCAGAACTGCGCCCAGATCAAAAGGACACCGATACCCTCCCCCCCTATGAGCTACTAGACCCTATTCTCCAGGCCTATGTGGAAGAGGATAAGGGAGCCAATGAGATCGTGGCCCTGGGCTATGACCCACAGATAGTCAGGGATGTCATCGATCGGGTGGACCACAACGAGTATAAGCGGCGTCAAGGGCCACCGGGGATCAAGATCACCCCTCGGGCCTTAGGGAAAGACCGGCGCCTCCCCATAACCAACCGGTACAGGAACTTCTAGGACGACCCTTTACCCCTTATCACGAAACCAGCGCACGAATCTTTTAACCCCCTCCTCAATACCCATCTGAGGGTCATACCCAAGGAGGCTGCGGGCCTGTGTGATGTCGGCGTAGGTGGTGGGGACATCGCCGGGCTGCTCCGGCAGTTCCTCAACCTCCGCTTTTTTCCCGAGGGCCTTTTCTATGAGGGAGATGAGCTGGCGCAAAGGGACGGCCTCTGATTCACCCAGATTGATGATTGCGTAACCCCTAAGATTCCGTACAGCCCCCATGATCCCACCTATGATATCATCGATGTAGGTGTAATCACGGCGCGACGTGCCGTCACCGTACACCGGAACTCGCTCCCCCTGGTGGATGAGGCGGGTGAACTTATGGATGGCCATCTCAGGGCGCTGGCGGGGGCCGTAGACGGTGAAAAATCTAAGGCAGAAGATATTCAAGTTGTAGAGGTGATGGTAGGTATAGCAAAAAAGCTCCCCTATCCTCTTGGTCACGGCATAGGGGGAGATCATCGCCTCCAACCTATCCTTCTCGGCAAAGGGTACCTTACGGTTTGTGCCGTAGACGGACGAGGAGGAGCCGAAGATAAAATCATTAACGCCGAATCCCCGGCAGACCTCTAGGAGGTTTAGCGTCCCCGTGACGTTCACCTCATTATAGAGGACGGGCTGTTCTATGGAGGGGCGCACCCCGGCCCGGGCCGCCAGGTGGATGACTAGAACGAACGACGAACTCCTGAACAGATCCTCCAGAAACACCGTGTCCCTGATATCACCCTCCACCAGATGGAACTCTCCTTTCCCCTCGGTGGCCTTGATATCCTCCAGGTTCTTCCGCTTGATCGCCGGATCATAAAAGGGATCAAAGTTGTCGAGACACACGACATCATACCCCTCACGCATGAGGCGCTGACAGAGGTGTGAGCCGATGAAGCCGACCCCGCCAGTGACGAGAACTCGTTTATTCATAACTATCAAAAATCGTTAGGTACAAGGGGGAAACATTGGCTACTGTCTTAAATACCACTCGATTGGTTGCGGGGTAGAAGGGAGAAATACGGTTGTGCGGCCATCTTTCTCTCTGTCCATGACGACACCACCGAGGCCTGTATAGACATAGCCTTGCACTTCCCCCTTGGTGTTGACGATGTTGAGGGCCTCAGGCCAAAAAGGAATATGCCAAATACCTTCGCGGTATTCATCATCTAGTCGACGGATGGCGTAGTTGATCTCCTCTCCAGTAAGGGGTTTACCCCAAAAATGATCGGGGAGCTGATACCCATCATCTTTGATATCAAACAGTAGCGCATCAGGCTCCTCCTCCGCCCCTGCCGAGTACACATCAAACCCCTTGAAAAACTCCTGATCAAAGGCCCTGATCTTAGCCGTCACTGCCTTATTCGTCGCTAGATTCCTCTCTTGCCCCCAGGCAGTACTCAGGGTGATAACGGCTATAATCACAAAAATTACATATAGCGTTACTCCTAACTTCTTCACGTCACATCCTCCTTGCTTTGCACCTCTTACGTTCAAGGTACGTAGCAACACCGATGTTAACAGATAAACGAACGATAATAAACCTTGGAAAAGGTCATATTGTCAGTATATCCTTAGGGGGTGAGAATTAGTGTTCGAGCGTTGCGTCGAACGATCTGACCTCCTCACCCCCCTCCCTCTCCTTGCAAAAGCGCAATAACTCTGCCTAACAATTTAGAACGAGTGCCCTGCTATTTAATAAACCGTATACACAGCGGATAGCGGTATTTCTCTCCGTCGTTGGCCTTTACTGCGGCAATGATAATAATGATCAAATCAAATATTCCTAAAGCAATTAAAAAAACGGCGCCCAAACCAAATAGCGGGATGAGAAGCGCCGCAATAACAGCATAGATGGTTATGGTTATCTGAAAGTTAAGGGACTCCTTACCTTGATCGTCTACAAGAGGAGACTCATCCTTTTTGATCAACCATATAATGAGGGGTGCAAGAAGATGACCAATCGTCGGGACGACATACACACCAAGACCGCCCAGGTGGCAGAGCATCGCCCATGTCCGCGCTTCCTTTTCATCCATTGCTGCCATACCAGTACCTCCTTTCTCTTTTGAGAGTGATTAATTTTAACATATTTCTAAAAAAAATACCGCTGTACTTTATAAAAATAAATAGTATCACACACTGCCTTTTTAAGATTGCAACATCGGCTACTTGAGTTCTAAGCTCCCCGAACTCTCGCGTAGATATTAATTTGACCGATGGTGATAACCTTGTCGGCAACTCCGGGGGGTTGCATCACCACCCTCCATCACATTTATGATCATACTCTTTTCATCCTGTTCTTCAGTGTATGGTTAGTCTAACTTCTGTATCCATATGCTTCGTCTTCTCCCTCGCCGTACTCATGGCTTACTCCTCAAACTCTCTTATTTATTTTACGTTTTAGTATCCTTAGTGATCTTTCATGATAATAGCCTCTTTAAATACCATTATAATTTTATATTCCACCATTTTCGCCGATTGTCAAACTATTTTGCTGAAATAAGGGGAGAAAGGAAGGCCTTTCATTGACTTTTCGTATTGAATATCTTATAACTAAAGTGTACAATAATTCTTTTTTTATGTGTTGAGGGACAAAGTGTATACCTTGATAAATCAATTCATCGACTATATGGGCTTGGAGCGAGGGACATCCCCCCACACCTGTCGGGCCTATCGCAAGGACTTGGAGCTGTTCGCGGATTTTTTGGCAGAGAAGAAACTTCCAACCGATGTGGCTACGATAGATCACTTGACGATCCGCCTCTACCTCGGACACCTCTATCAAGGAAAACGGGTGAAGCGGGCATCGGTGATTCGAAAACTCGCAACGTTGAGGACATTCTTCAGGTATTTGAAGCGGGAAGGCATCGTAGAGAAAAACCCCGCTAAAATGGTGGCGACCCCCAAAGGGGGGAAAGAACTCCCCCATGCCCTTACGGTCGATGAGGCCTTCAGACTCTTGGCCGTCCCCGATGGTGCAACCCCCTTGGGGAGCAGGGATCACGCAATCCTGGAGCTACTCTACTCCAGCGGCCTCAGGGTGGGAGAACTCACCGCGCTGAACCTCCACAATCTGGACCTGGGGGGAGGAATGGTGAGGGTGATGGGAAAGGGGGGGAAAGAGCGGATTGTCCCCATCGGCTCCAAGGCCACAGAGGCACTGGGCGCATACCTAGAGCGCCGGGTTGAATTGATGGAACAGGGGCGGAGCGCCCCACAGTACCTGTTCCTCAATAACCGCGGCGGAAGGCTCACACCTCGGAGCGTGGCCAGGATGATCAAAAAATACCTCCCCCTGGGGGGGATCGTAAAGGAGACCTCTCCCCATACCTTCCGGCATTCCTTTGCCACCCACCTGCTGGATGCCGGGGCCGACCTGCGTGGTATTCAGGAGCTGCTGGGACACACCAGTCTCTCCACGACGCAACGGTACACCCATGTGAGCTCGGCGAAGCTGATGGAGGTCTACGATCGTACCCATCCGCGAGCCAGAAAAGGACAAAAAGATGCTTAAGGGGACAACGATCCTCTCCGTGCGTCACAAAGGAAAAATCGTGATAGCCGGAGACGGACAGGTGACACTGGACACGACGGTAATGAAACACCGGGCACGAAAAGTACGCAAGCTCTATAACGATACGGTCCTGGCAGGTTTTGCCGGCGCCACGGCCGACGCCTTTACACTCTTTGAGCGTTTCGAGGGTAAGCTGGAACAATATAACGGCAACATCCTGCGGGCGGCCGTGGAACTGGCCAAGGACTGGCGAACCGACAAATTGCTCAGGAGGCTCGAGGCCCTCCTGGTCGTGGCGGACAAAGACCACTCTCTCATCATCTCCGGCAACGGGGATGTGGTGGAACCCGATGACGGGATCGTGGCCATCGGGTCCGGCGGTCCTTATGCACAAGCAGCGGCCAGGGCCCTGGTAGCGCACTCGAAGCTGGATGCCAAGGCCATCGCCCATGAGTCCATGCGGATAACGGCGGAGATATGCATATACACGAACGACCAGATCGTGATCGAGGAACTCTAACGAAAGAAGAGACGGAGATGGAACGGCCCTTGACCCCCAAAGAGATCGTGGCCGAACTGGATAAGTACATCATCGGTCAAGGTGAGGCAAAACGGTGCGTGGCCATCGCCCTGCGCAACCGCTGGCGCCGTCAGCAGGTCCCCAAGGAGCTGCGGGACGAGATCGCCCCGAAAAACATCATCATGATCGGCCCCACCGGGGTGGGTAAGACGGAGATATCCCGCCGCCTGGCCAAGCTCTCCCAGGCACCCTTTGTAAAGATCGAGGCCTCCAAGTTTACGGAGGTAGGGTACGTCGGGCGGGACGTGGAATCGATGATCAGGGACTTGACCCAGCTGAGCGTCAACATCGTTGAGCAAGAAGAGGAGGAAAAGGTCAAGGGTAAGGCCCGTGAGATGGCCGAGGAACGGGTGCTGGATCTCCTCTTGCCCCCCTCCCCTCCCAAGACCTCATCCCCACCTCCCCTGCCCGAGGCCGTCGAGGTGGCCAAAGAAGAGGTGGATGCGGAGGCCGACACCATTCATAAGACCAGGGAACGGCTGAGGAAGCTGTTGCGAGAGGGGAAGTTGGACGAACGGTTGGTGGAGGTGGAGGTGTCCGATAGGGCCCTCCCGGTCGTGGAGATCTTTTCCACTGCAGGGATGGAAGAAATGGACATGAACATCAAGGATATGCTATCCGGCCTCTTCCCGAAGAAAACCAAGAAGCGAAAGGTCAAGGTCCCCGAGGCCGTGGAGGTTTTGATAGAGGAAGAGGCCCAGAAACTCATCGATATGGACAAGGTGGTCAAGCTCGCCATCCAGCGGGTGGAACAGTCGGGGATCATCTTCTTTGATGAACTCGACAAGATCGCCAGCCGTGAGCAGAGCTACGGACCCGATGTCTCTCGCGAAGGGGTGCAGCGGGACATCCTCCCCATTGTGGAGGGCACCACGGTGATGACCAAATACGGGATGGTGCGGACCGATCATATCCTCTTTATCGCCGCCGGGGCCTTCTACGTCTCCAAGCCCTCCGATCTCATCCCCGAGCTACAAGGTCGCTTTCCCATCAGGGTGGAACTGGAACCCCTTGGCAAAGATGAATTCATCAGGATACTCACCGAACCCCAAAACGCCCTCATCACCCAGTACGTGGAGTTGATGAAGACCGAGAACGTGCAACTCTCCTTCGCCAAGGAGGGGATCGAGAAGATCGCCGAGACCGCGGCCACGATCAACAACAGGACGGAGGATATCGGAGCCAGGAGGCTCTATACCATCATGGAGAAGCTCCTCGATGAGGTATCCTTCGACGCCCCTGAACTGAGCGGTAAAAAGATTATTATCGACGCCGCCTATGTAACGAAGAAACTCGAAGAATTCGTCCAGGATGAGGACCTAAGCAGGTATATCTTGTGATGCAAAAGCTCATCGAAAAGGCCGAGGTCCTCATCGAGGCCCTTCCCTATATCAGGCAATTCTATCACAAGACCATCGTGATCAAGTATGGCGGAGCAGCCATGGGCGACGAGGGGCTCAAAGAGGGTTTTGCTACGGATATCGTCCTCATGAAGTACGTCGGCCTCAACCCCGTGGTGGTCCATGGCGGCGGACCCCAAATCGGCCAGGTCCTTCAGCAGATGGGGAAGGCGTCCACCTTTGTGCAAGGCATGCGGGTCACCGACCAGGAGACGATGGACGTAGTGGAGATGGTCCTCGGGGGAAAGGTGAACAAGGAAATCGTGGGCCTCATCAACCGCTGCGGGGGAAAGGCGGTGGGGCTCAGCGGTAAAGATGGCGGACTCATCCGGGCGAAAAAGCTGCACCTCTCACCCCAGGAACAGGGCGATACCCCCCCGGAGATCGTCGATCTGGGAATGGTGGGGGAGGTAGAGGGAATCAACGCCGAGGTCATCAAGGCCCTGGATGAGGGTGCGTTCATCCCCGTCATCGCCCCCGTCGGGGTGGGTGAGGACGGAAAAACCTACAATATCAACGCCGACCTGGTGGCGGGAAAGGTGGCCGCGGCCCTGCGGGCTGAGAAGCTGATCCTGCTCAGCGATGTGCCAGGGGTGCTGGACAAAGGCAAAAACCTCATCACCAGCCTTCAGGCCCACGAGGCCAAAGATCTCATTGCCCAGGGGATCGTCTCCACGGGAATGATACCCAAGGTCACCTGCTGCCTGGAAGCCCTGTCAGGAGGAGCGGGCAAGGCCCACATCATCGACGGGAGGGTTAAACACGCCCTCATCTTGGAGATCTTCACCGATGGGGGGGTGGGAACGGAGCTCTGGGCATGAAAGGAAATGAACTGATCCGCGAAGGGGACCAGTGCCTGCTCAACACCTACGCCCGATACCCCATCCTCCTCGTGCGGGGGGAAGGGGTTACGGTCTGGGACAGCACCGGCAGGGAGTACCTCGACTTCCTGGCGGGCTTGGCGGTCTGCAACCTGGGACACTGTCACCCCAAGGTGACCAAGGCCCTGACGGAACAGGCCAACCAGCTCATCCACTGCTCTAACTTCTACTACATCGGGCCGCAGGTGGAGCTGGCCCGCCGCCTCTGCGAGCATTCCTTTGGTGAACGGGTCTTCTTCTGCAACAGCGGGGCCGAGGCCGCTGAGGGGGCCATCAAGCTGGCGCGAAAATACTCCAAGGAACATCATGGTGACGGTCGGTATGAGATCATCACCATGGAGAATTCCTTCCACGGGAGGACCATGGGGGCATTGAGCGCCACCGGACAAAAGCGATTTCACAAAGGATTTGAGCCCCTCTTGCCGGGTTTCACCCATGTTCCCTTTAACGACCTCGATGCCGTCGCACAGGCCATCGGTCCCCATACCTGCGCCGTGATGGTGGAGCCCATTCAAGGGGAGGGAGGTGTGAACCTCCCCTCACCCGGCTACCTCAAGGGGCTTAGGGAGCTCTGCGACCAAACAAAAACCCTTTTGATCTACGATGAGGTCCAGGTGGGAATGGGGAGGACAGGCAAACTCTTCGCCTATGAACACTATGAAGCGCCCCCACATATCATGACCTTGGCCAAATCCCTGGCCAACGGCGTACCTATCGGCGCCGTAGTGACCACGGAGGAGGTGGGAGGGGCCTTCGCCCCGGGGAACCACGGTACCACCTTCGGCGGCAACCCACTGGCCACCGCAGTGGGCTGCTGCGTTGTCGAGACCCTTGTGGAGGACGGCGTCCTGGAAAACTGCCAGGAGATGGGCGAGTACCTCCTCACGGGGCTCCGGGACCTAAAGGAGCGATACACGTTTATTACAGACGTACGGGGTAAAGGGCTTATGTGCGGCTGTGAGTTGGCGTTTGAGGGAAAGGAAATCGTAGAGCGCTGCATGGAGCGGGGAGTCCTCATCAACTGCACGGCGGACAAGATCCTGCGTTTTCTCCCCCCCCTCATCGTCACGAGAGGAGAGATTGACCGCTTGCTCGCAACCCTGGATGCGGTATTTGCAGAGCGATGAAAAAAGACCTGATCAGCATATATGACCTCGCGCGTGAAGAGATCGAGGCCCTCCTCCAGAAGGCGGCAGAGCTCAAGGAGATGCAGCGCCAGCACCGCCCGTACCGGCCCCTGGAGGGGCACACCCTTGCCATGGTCTTCGAGAAGCCCTCGACCAGGACTAGGGTCTCCTTCGAGGTGGGGATGTACCACTTGGGGGGGCACGCCCTCTTCTTAAACCCCCAGGATACCCACTTGGCGCGGGGGGAGGCCATTGCGGATACGGCCCGCGTCCTGTCCAGGTATGCGGACGGCATCATGATCAGGACATTTGACCAAGAGCGGGTGGAGGATATGGCACGCTTCGCCTCAATCCCGGTAATCAACGGCCTGAGCGACCAACTACACCCCTGCCAGATCCTGAGCGACATCTTCACCATAGGGGAGCACCGGGGGGGCTGTGACGGCCTGAAGGTGGCCTATGTGGGGGACGGCAACAACGTGGCCAACTCCTGGATTAATGGGGCCCTGAGGCTCGGCTTCGACCTCCGGCTCGCCTGCCCCCCTGGGTATGAGCCCGATAAAAAGATTCTCTCGCGGGCGCAAAGGGAGGGATCATCTCAGATCATCCTCACCCACGATCAGAAAGAGGCGGTAGAGGGAGCACATGTGATCAACACCGATGTCTGGGCCAGCATGGGACAAGAAGGGGAGCGCGCAGAGCGAATCAAGGCCTTCCAGGGATACCAGGTCAATGCAGAACTCATCCAGGGGGCCCGGGCGGATGTGATCGTGATGCACTGTCTCCCCGCACACCGGGGGGAGGAGATCACCGACGAGGTGATGGATGGCCCGCATTCCGTGGTCTTCGATCAGGCGGAGAACCGACTCCACGTACAAAAGGCCATCTTGGCCCTCTTGATGGGAACAGGGGAGCGCAATGAGCAAGGACGTTAAAAAGATCGTATTGGCCTATTCGGGCGGATTGGACACCTCGGTAATCCTGACGTGGCTGCAGGAGGAATACGAATGCGCGGTCATCGCCTTCTGCGCCGACATCGGCCAGGGCGCGGAGGTGGAAGAGGTGCGCCAGAAGGCGGCAGCCGCCGGGGCGAGCGCAGTCTATGTCGAGGACCTCAAGGAGGAATTCGTCCGGGACTTCGTCTTTCCCCTGGTCAAGGCCAACGCCGTCTATGAGGGGGGCTACCTGCTCGGTACCTCCATCGCCCGCCCTCTCATCGCCAAGGGGCAAATGGAGGTGGTGCGTAAAGAACAGGCCGACGCCGTGGCCCACGGCGCCACGGGCAAGGGGAACGACCAGGTGCGCTTTGAACTCACCTACTATCACTTCGACCCCAACATACGCGTCATCGCCCCCTGGCGCGAATGGGACCTCCGCTCCCGCGAGGCCCTGATCCGCTATGCCAAGGATCGGGGTATTCCCATCACCGCCATCCCCGCCAAACCCTACAGCAGCGACAGGAACCTCTTGCACATCAGCTTCGAAGGGGGTATCTTGGAGGACCCGTGGCGAGAGCCCGAGGATGCGATGTTCGTCCTCACAACGGCTCCGGAGCAGGCCCCGGATAAACCCCTGTACTGTGAGATAGATTTTGCCGAAGGCATCCCCGTCGGCGTCGACGGGAAGAAGCTCACTCCGGCACAACTCCTCGCGCAGCTCAACGAACTGGGCGGGGCACACGGCATCGGCAGGATGGACATGGTGGAGAACCGATATGTCGGGATGAAATCCCGAGGGGTCTATGAAACCCCCGGCGGCACGATCCTCCACCGCGCCCACCGGGCCCTAGAATCGATCACCATGGATCGCGAGGTGATGCACCTGCGCGATTCACTCATCCCCAAGATAGCGGAGCTCGTCTATTACGGCTACTGGTACTCACCGGAGATGGACCTGATGCGGACGATCGTGGACGAAACCCAGCGCGATGTCACCGGGACCGTCAGGCTGAAGTTATACAAGGGGAATTGCACGGTGGTCGGCAGGAAATCGGATAAATCCCTCTACCACAGCGGGTTTGCCACCTTCGAGGAGGACGAGGTTTATCGACACAAAGACGCCGAGGGTTTCATCAGGCTCAACGCCTTGCGGCTGAGGATCAGGAGGTTGTTGGGGCGGTGAAGGAGCGGTACGATCCTCAAGAGATAGAAGAGCGCTGGCAGCGCCAGTGGGAAGATGCAAAGCTCTTCCGGGCAGGGGAGGATCCGAAGCGGGAGAAATATTACCTCCTCGAGATGTTCCCTTATCCCTCAGGCAGGCTCCACATGGGGCATATCCGGAACTACTCCATCGGAGACGTAGTGGCCCGCTATAAGCAGATGCAGGGGTATAGCGTCTTGCACCCCATGGGATGGGATGCCTTCGGCATGCCAGCGGAAAACGCCGCCCTGGAGCACAAGATCCATCCCGCTCAGTGGACCCATGACAACATCTCCTATATGAGATCACAACTCAAACGCATGGGATTCAGCTACGATTGGGACCGAGAGCTGGCCACCTGCGACGTGGACTACTACCGATGGGAGCAGCTGATCTTCGTCCGCATGTATGAGCGAGGGTTGGTCTACCGCAAAAAGTCCCTCGTCAACTGGTGTCCGGTGTGTCAAACGGTCCTGGCCAACGAACAAGTTGAGGGGGGGGCCTGCTGGAGATGCCACGGTGAGGTGGACAAAAAAGAACTTGAAGGGTGGTTCTTTAAGATCACCGCCTATGTCGAGGAGCTACTGGAGTACTGTGATAAACTCACTGGCTGGCCGGAGCGGGTCATCACCATGCAGAAGAACTGGATCGGTAAAAGCGTCGGGGCGGAAGTGGCTTTTCCCCTGGAGGACGGCAGCGGGGCCATCACCATCTTCACCACCCGCCAGGACACCCTTTTCGGCGCCACCTTCATGGTCCTGGCACCGGAGCACCCTTTAGTATTAGAACTCTCCAAAGGAAAAGACCAAGAGGCCGAGGTACGGACCTTTGCGGAGCGGGTCAAGCGGCAGGACCTGATCACACGCACCGCCGAGGATATGGAGAAGGAAGGGATCTTTCTGGGGGCGTACTGCACCAATCCCCTCACCGGAGCGCAGATGCCCATCTACACCGCTAACTTCGTCCTCATGGAGTACGGCACCGGGGCCATCATGGCCGTGCCCACCCACGATCAGCGGGACTTTGAGTTCGCCCGAAAGTACGGGATACCGATGATCGTGGTGATCCAGCCGCCGGGGGAAACCCTCGATCCGGCCACCATGACCGAGGCCTATATCGAGGATGGGATCATGGTCAACTCCGCCCCCTTTGACGGCATGGAAAACCGTCAGGCCATGGAGGCCATTGTTGATTATCTGGAGGAAAAGGGGATCGGCAAGCGGGCCGTGAACTACCGTTTGCGCGATTGGGGGATCTCACGGCAGCGGTATTGGGGCGCCCCCATCCCCATCATCTTCTGTGATCAGTGCGGTATTCAGCCTGTTCGAGAAGAGGACCTCCCCGTGGTCCTCCCCCTCAATGTAGGACCGAAGGCGAGCGGAGCGTCTCCGTTGCCAGATCTGCCCTCTTTTATAGAGGCCACCTGCCCCAATTGTGGGGGGGCAGCGAGGAGGGAGACCGATACCATGGATACCTTTGTGGAGTCCTCTTGGTACTTTGCCCGCTTCACCTGCCCTGATTACGATCGCGAACCCCTTGAGAGGGAGCAGGTGGACCATTGGATGCCGGTTGATCAGTACATCGGGGGGATAGAACACGCCATCCTCCACCTCCTCTACGCCAGGTTTTTTACCAAGGTGTTGCGGGATATCGATATGGTGTCTTGCAATGAGCCCTTCACCAACCTCCTCACCCAGGGGATGGTCATCAAGGACGGGGCCAAGATGTCCAAGTCGAAAGGGAACATCGTGGACCCCGAGGATTTGATCAAACAATACGGGGCCGACACCACCCGCCTCTTCAGCCTCTTCGCCGCCCCTCCGGAACGAGACCTGGAGTGGCAAGCGGAAGGGGTAGAGGGTGCTTCTCGCTTTCTCCATCGCATCTGGAGGCTGGTCTATGAGGTAAGGGCGAGGATCGAAGAAAATCCCTTCGTGGGAGGGAAAACGGACCTCACCCCCGAGCTCTGGGAGATGCGAAACAAGACCCACAAGACCATCAAAAAAGTAACGGAGGATATCGAGCGGTTCCACTTCAATACCGCCATCGCCGCAGTCATGGAACTGGTAAACCACCTCTACCAGACCAAGGATGCCATTGAGGACACCCCTCAGGCCAGATCGCTTTGGCACGAGACCGTAGAATCGCTTATAATGCTCCTCTCCCCCTTTTGCCCCCATGTGGCAGAAGAGCTGTGGGCGACCGTGGGAAAGAAAGAGAGCGTCGTCACGGCCACCTGGCCCCAGTATGACCAGGAGGCCATTGCCGAGGAGGAGATCACCGTCGTGGTTCAGGTAAATGGCAAGCTCCGCGATCGCCTCCTCGTCCCCGTCTCAGCCGCAGAGGAAGAGGTGAAGAAGATTGCCTTGGCTAGCCCCAAGGTGCGACGACATATAGACGGAAAGGAGGTAAAAAAGACCATCTTCGTACCCAAGAAGTTGGTCAACATCGTATGCGCATAAAAAGCATAAGCATCTTAATTGTGATCACCATCCTCATCTCTACGCCCCTCGGGTGCGGGTATAAGCTCATGGGCAGAGGGGGAGAATTCCCGGACGAGATCACCTCCCTGGCCATAGGACCCCTGGAAAATAAAACCAAGGAAGCCAATCTCAGCGCGATCTTTGTCTCCGCACTGCGCAGGGAGTTTATCTACCGGCATGAAGTAAAGATCGTGAGCGAACAAAAGGCAGAGGCTACCTTGCAGGGCACCATTACATCCATCACGGTTCGCTCTCTTGCCTATGATGAGGAGGCACGGGTGAGCGAATATCGGGCCACGGTCACCCTTGACCTCCTCCTGGTCCACAGGGAGAATAATGAGATCATCTGGCAGGGTAATGATATCACGGGTTCTGAGGAATATTTTGCCTCATCCGACGTGATGGTCGAGGAGGGGAGAAAAAACGCGGCCATTCGCGTGATCGCCGATGATCTGGCCGAAACAATCTATATCAAGATTAAAGAAAGGTTTTAAACCCTGAGGACGGATAGTGGTCGTCTAGACGAGGAACTGAACAAGGGAAAGGTTCGTCCTTTCTATCTCTTGTACGGGGACGAGGCATATCTCATTGAGAGGGCTCGCGAGAACATAGTCGATGCCCTCCTTCCCCAATTGGGAGAACTCAATTGCGCCTCGTACGATGCGGACCAGACGCCGCCAGCAGAGGTCATCACCGCCTGCAACACCCTCCCCTGCATGGCCCAGCGTCGCGTAGTCCTGGTCAAGAGGGTCCACCACTACAGCCAGAGCGACCTGCAGGCCTTCATACCGTACCTGCGCTCCCCCTCCCCCACGACCGCCTTGATCTTTATCGCGGAAAAGGTACCCGCAGAGTTCATCAAAGAGGTAAAAGATGGTGCCTTTCAACTCAAACACC
The DNA here is from genome assembly GCA_016927065.1 of Deltaproteobacteria bacterium. Classification (GTDB taxonomy): domain Bacteria; phylum Desulfobacterota; class B13-G15; order B13-G15; family RBG-16-54-18; genus JAFGNJ01. The sequence goes on along the minus strand of JAFGNJ010000002.1, from coordinate 2,593 downwards.
CCTCCCAGCGTGAGATCCCCTCTTGGATCCATACGATCGCCCGGGAAATGGGCAAGGAGATTGCCCCCGATGCGGTGGGGTATATACAAGAGGCCATCGGTGGGGACCTCCAAGGGCTACGGAATGAACTAGCTAAAGTCTCCATGTATATCGGAGACAAGAGGAGAATAGAGATAAAGGATGTGGAGGGAGTGGTGTCAGAAGTTCGGGTCACCGCCATCTTTGAACTCACGAAGGCCATTGGTGAACGGCATCTCAAGAGGGCCTTCCGGGTACTTGGAAAGATTTGGGAAAGCGGGGAGCATCCTTTGAAAATCCTGGGGATGATCTCCCGACAGTTCCGTCATCTTTTGATGACGAAGGAGATCCTGACAAAAGGTGAGGAAACAGCGGAGGTCAAAAAGCTGCTGGGGATCACAAATCCCTATTACCTTAAAGAATTATCCGCCCAGGCCAAAGGATTCTCCCAGGGGGCCTTGCAGCGAGCTATGGTGACGCTGTGGGAGACCGATCTGCATCTCAAGCGCAGCTCTTTATCAAACCGACTCCTTCTGGAGGAGCTGATCTTACAACTATCAAGACCCTGATTCCGTTATTCTGCCTGAACGGTACAAACGAAGTAGTAACCTTTACGACCAATTACTTATCGCGCTTCTTTCTTCTCTTCTGATTCTATATGTTTCCAAATTTGAAGAATAAGTTTTTTCACCTCGCGGTCGTTATAGTCACCAATAAGGGTACATTCAAAAAATGTGTTTTTTCTCGCTGATACAAACGTGGTAACATCTTGTTTTTGCCCGGCCTGCGCAAGTGTCTTTCTCGTAAGCAGGGCCTTTTCATCATTTGCGACGTCTATCTCTTCATAGACGACCCTTTTTATATATTCCTGATATGCTTTATCCTTGAACCGCCACAATTCTTGCTCTATCTGTATAAATTGCTTGGCAGATTCGTGATCTTGCCACTGTGTCAGAATCAAAAATTGCGTATCGTCCTTGAATGAAAAAGCCACAGCAACGCCAAAATTTTCCATGATTTGATCAACTCTCTCATCTGCCAGAAAATTCAAGGAGTTTCTAAAATCTTCTTGGGTGACAACGAAGGTATATCCTGGCTGAGACTGGCCTTTATCAGGCTTGAATGGCTTAAGGGTAGCAAGACGAATTAAAAGCTGATCTTGATCAAATTGAAGGGCCGGGGCTGGGGATTGCGACCCCTCCTCTTCATCCTGGCCATACGCCGCTGTGCAGAGGGTAACAAGCATAATCAGCAGACAAAGGATCTTTCTCATACCATATCCCCCTTATATATGTGCAGCTATTATAAGGGGTTTAAAGAGGGGTTGTAAAGGTGTTTAATTGTACGGGGCAAGGAGGGATGAAGGATGTCCCGCGCACCGCGCAGAGGGTCAGGTCTTTTATTTTGGTATTATCCCTTTCCCCGCACAAGATTGCTTATCGTCGAATAATGCATCCCCACATGGCGGGCAACCTCACTCTGCCGATAGCCATAGGTGTCAACTGCCTCAACTATCTTCTTATCACGCTTGCGTTTGTCCCTCAGTATATCCTCCTGGAAAATCTGATCAAGCGTCGGTCTGTTTATGTATCGTTGAGTCTTCGGGATCTCGGCCACGTCTTTGTGCCTTGCCAGATACTCAATAAGGCTGTCCACGAATGTATTGTCGCCGAGTATGGCCTGTCCCTTAACCTCTGACCAGAGCGATTTCTTTTCCATCCCCTCTTGAACAAACTGACGATATTCCTTCTCCGCCACACGCCTCTTGCTGCTCATTTGACCAAGCACCCAATCTACGGTAAGGCTGGGGTGTGCTTTCCCCTGCCCTGCTGTGGCATGATAACTGGACCACTGCCAGTCGTAAGGCCGCTCAACCATCCCCGCTCGGACAGGGTTTAAAACGACGTATCGGCAGACTTCCAGTACATGCGTATCTTTTTGGATAAGGATGGCCTTGTATCTCCCCTGAAAGAGGTGGCCGGTCCTTTTGTGCCGACGGTTGAACAGCTGGGTGTAGACTCCGTTCAACTGTCGCATGCCTATAGAAAGATTACCTTCGGGGGTCTCGATGAGTAGGTGGTAGTGGTTGTCCATAAGGCAGTAGGCGTGGCAGAACCAATTATATCGTTTCGTGACGTGCTGAAGGGTAGTGAGGAAGGTCTCGCGGTCATGGTCGTCTTTGTATACGGCCTTCTTTTCATTCCCTCGGCTGGTAACATGATAGACAGCCCCGGGGTACTCGATGCGCAAAGGACGAGCCATAGAAGAACCTTATCATAGCTCAGCAAAAATATCAAGATCAAAGACCTGACCCCGATTCTACCTGATAGGGGGTGCTGTTTATGGTGATGGTCTTGACCGCGTGTTTGTGAGCCGTATCGTACGCATAGTCAAAGGTAGTGCTCCCCACGGTCTTTGTCATGATGTTGCCGATGGCGTTGTAGGTAAAGGCAAGCGGCGCATACGCGCCGGTGTTGGTCTCGGTGAGCAGCCTATGGAGCTTGTCATAGGTGTAGTTATAGTCTATATCCCTCAGGTCATCGCGCACCTGAAGCATATCCCCGGCTTTCCAATA
>JAFGNJ010000005.1 GCA_016927065.1 Deltaproteobacteria bacterium | reverse complement strand
TTGCCGCGCCTCCGGCGCGAACAAGGCACTGGAGCGGAAATCCGCCTACCTCCAAAATATAAACATTTCTCAGTTAACCGGATTCCGCTCAGCTCGGCCATTGAGTAGCAGGGAGCAGTAGCGATGCAATTGCATATTATCTACACCGAAACATACATGCTGCTTTCAAAGCGCTCATATGGCGCATGGCGAGAAATCCAAGAGGAGTTCGAGAATTACAAGGCATCGCTTGGTTCATGGGAAGACGATGAGGTTATTCAGTATTTGTCTGATGAGTATTCAGATCTATATCCCTCTGCTAAAGAACAGGTAGAGGCATTATTGTCCGGACCTGATGATGTGCGAATAGGTACGTCCCGCAGGTAGCAGCGAGCTGCTTAACAAATCACTGGTGCTGACCCGGCCAAAAAGCGGCCGGGCCGCACAGTGTAGCCGGTCATAAGGAGAAAAATACATGAGGGGGTGTCGTTAAATAACTTGACTTTGGCCTCCTTATATCGTACGATATAACGTACGATATAAGGAGGTTCATAAGAATGACGACACTTTCAGCAACTGAAGCTAGAAAACGCTTGTATAGCCTTGTGGACGAGGTGAAGGAATCCCACGAACCGGTTCAGATTGTGGGTAAAAGGAGCTCCGCGGTCCTTGTTTCGGAGGAGGACTGGCGAGCAGTCCAAGAGACCTTATACCTTACCTCAATACCAGGTATGCGCACGTCTATTCAAGATGGACTTAAAACCCCTGTCGAAGAATGTGATGAGAAACCTGATTGGTGACCTGGCGGCTGGTTTTTACCAAATTGGCTAAGAAAGATGCAAAGAAGATCGTGCGATCAGGATTGAAACCACAAGTCGAGCATCTTCTTGAAATCCTCAGAGAAAATCCGTACCAGAGTCCTCCACCATACGAGAAGCTGCTGGGAGATTTATCCGGCGCATGTTCCAGAAGGATTAATATCCAGCATCGGCTGGTTTACCAAATTCTGGATGATATCAAAACAGTGAAAGTCATCCGGATGTGGACACATTACGAATAACCGAAGTAGTGTTGGCGAACGCTCAGTTATTATGCCACGCCTCCGCCGGCGCGAATCCCGTCAAAGGCGAGACTAGAGCGTAAATCTGAGTGACCTATAATTCTCAAATTAACAGAACGCAGATTCCGCTCAGTTCGGCCATTAGATGAAACAATAAAAAAGGAAAAAATGAAGAAAATACAAAAAATCTTGCCATTTCTATTTATAATTATATCGATTCCTACACTTTGTTTTGCTGACGGCGGCGGCCCTATATTATTAATTGTTAATTCCTATGCATTCATAGTGGGTCAAGCATGGATATTATTGTCTGAGTTTATCTACTTAATTATTTTGTTAAGACCTATATCTTTGCCAAAAGGAAAAATATTCAAAATTACATTCATAATGAATCTTTTATCAACTATCGTCGGCGCGCTTCTTTTCCCTTTTCTATTGGCTCTTGTAACTCTACCAGGAACATTTTATATGAATACGAAATGGGGCGGTTTACTCATGGCTCTTGGGACATGGGTTGCCGGAGACGATTCTCCTTATCCTAAAGTTGCAATAGGAGCTACAATAACAGGGCTTATTATTACTTATATATTGACGGTATGGATTGAATATAAATATCTAAACCGACTATCCAAGAAAAGACAAATAGAATTTGGCAATAATCTTTTAAAACATTGTATTTTTTTTAATATGGTTAGCTATATTGGTCTGATAGCCTTATTTTTTATATTTAGCAAATTTTAAAACCTATAACAACTCAATCCACCCGACCCTCTCCGCCGTCTTCCGGCGCCAGGTCAGGCGGGTGCTTTCAGGTGTTATGCGACATTTAAAGGAAGATCTCATGGAAGAAAAGATGAGCAGATGGGGTGTTGGTCCTGCTTTTGCCGCTCTTTCAATCGGCTATGGTTTAATTACCCTTACAATCAGCTACTATTTCCATCCAGGGTTCCAGATCGAATTTCTACCTTATCGGCTTTTGTCGATTCTTGGAATTGCCCTCATACTTATTGGATTGCCATTTTTCATTATTTCTGCAAGAACTGTTTCGCGTGCCTACAATTCTGATAAGCTTGTAACGGACGGCATTTTTAGATGCTGTCGGCATCTCTTATACGGGTCATGGGTTGTTTTCATCGTACCTGGAATAGCCCTCTTGTTAAAGAGTTGGATTGTAATGAGCACATCGCTCTTTATGTATTTTTTATTGCGCAAACTGGTAAAAAAAGAAGAAGTATATTTAGAACATGTATTTGGGTCCGATTATCGTGAGTATCAAAGAAGAATTCCCTGTGTTTTTCCATTTGGTTGGCTAAAACGGCCGTATAATACGACTATTTCAGCCGACTCAAGAAGCCGTGCGGATGATTAGCGACGTGGAACAAATCTTCTCGTATCTGCCTCATTAGTATTAAAGGCACATATCATTCATTATTCCCAGAAAAGCGTTCAGTCCTTTTCAAGGATTGTGTTTGGAAAGAGCCATCGTTCTCCCCACGTGAGAACTATAGCCTTGTTCTGATCAATATCACGTAATTCCTTGAACGCATCATCAAATGACAAACGTAAAGGGAATGGTAATCGCGTGCTATGCCCCAGTTCCATCAGATGGGACACGATGGTGATGCGTGGCTGAAGATAGTATATTGCATTGGTGACGTCCATCGGGAACTGGTCATGTACAATAAAGAGATCTACTGGTTTGTCCGGCCGCATTTTTTTAAAGCGATTTCCATCGCCGCCATGATAGATCGTACAAGTATGGTTAGCCTCACCACAGTCTATTTGAAACATGAGCATATTATTCCAACCTATAATAGGAATATGATAGTGGTGGTCGCCAATATCGATTTTTACACGGACGGTGCCAAACATAAATTCCCTGGGTTGTTTCACAATAACACTGCCGGGATACCATCGCGTAATGACCGGTTTGCCTGCATCAATCATGGCGTCGAGGAGCAATTTTGTATAATGATCTGGGTGGCTATGGGTAATCAGCAAGAAATCAAGATCATCTGTCAAGTCTTCGGCATCGCGGAAGTGCAGATCGATTCCAAAACAGGCGTCCGGCGTTTTAAAGACGTACCCCATATTATACAGATGCCAGGCAACAGTCCCCTGTTTGACACGCGTCTTTCGAATGTCCTGTATGGTATGGTGTGTAGCAGTACGCAAATATGACAGCGCCAGATATTCTTCTTCAAGAGCCGCTGCTGTTTCTTCTGCGTCATCCCAGGTGTCCCTATATTTTAGATAGACTGAGGCAGGAATTTGGTCGCAGGCGTTCTGAAGGACGTGCATCCGCTGACGACGTTCTGCTCTATTTGTTCCATCTGGAGGATGGTTCCAGAGCCATTCGCGCACCCTATCGAGTGATTCTTTCATCTGTTTGTATTCGGGATCGGTTTTGTCCGGTCTTTCTGGGGGTTGAGTAGTATATACGAACAGAATAATCAAGGCAATAATCACTCCGCCAATAAACAACCAACCCTTTATTTTCAACACAGTACTCAAGAATTTTTTTGCGCGCGTTTTATAATTAGTGAAACCCATTGCCTTATCTCTTATCTATTCGTCCCAACAGGTCCTCCTTGTACGGGTGCAACTTATTTCTCGCGCGCGGTAAGTTTTAAACCGTCTGCGGCCAGAACCACGTTGCCCTTGAATATCTTGCCGACACGCTTGCGTACCGCACCCTCGTCAACATTCGGAACAGTGATGTGTGTGAGTACCAAACACGACACGCCAGCCCGCTGCCCCATTTCCGCCACTTGTTCCAACGTCGCATGTGCCTGCTCGCGATCCGGATCGGCTCGGCGGCGTGACTCTTGACGTTGCGTCTGTTCCCTGGATGTCGCTTCTTTGGCGCCGGCAGTGGGAAGATTCCCGGAGTCGATGACGAGCAGATCCGCGCCCTGAGCGAGCTCGATCAAGTTTTCCGAGTAGGTCAGATCTCCTGAGATCACGATGCTCCCCTCTGGAGTATCGAACCGATACGCGATGGTGTGAATTGAATGTGGAACTTGCGTCGTACGGACAGTGAGACCTTCTAACGAAAAACTTTCGCCGCCCACAAGATCTCTTACGCTGACCTGCAAGAGTGTCTTGAGCGCTTGCCCCTTCTTTTGTGTGCGGTACGCTATGTCCTCGGTGTAAAAGTCGAGAAGGAAACGCACGTAGCGTTCTGTACCCGGCGGGCCAAAGATTTTTATTTCTCCGCCGCGCACCTTTGACGCCACAAGGAGAGCAGGGAGTTCTGCGTTATGATCGATATGGTGATGCGTGAGGAAAAAAGCCGTGATTTGGCCAAGCTGGATATTTTCTTCGCGCAGTCGCCGCTCTGTTCCGAGCCCCATGTCGACGAGGATGTTGCTGGTGCCATATTGAACGAGGGCGCTTGGACGAGAGCGATTGGGGTTGAACGGAGGAGCGCCGGAGCCTAGGATCAAGACCGACAGTTCATTACTATGAGTTTCCGTGATGCGGGTCAGCTTCCTGGCTGGCGGTTGGGCCAGGACCACTGTTGAGGCAACGAGGACAGCGAGAAAGCTGACTAAGATCGCCGAGCGCACGTGTCTATATCCTTCAAATTTACTATCATCCCCATCGGGGAATTAGGTGAGAAGCCCTTGCCTACAATTATATTGTGCCTGCCTCGAAGGAGTTTCAGTGGCCGGGGATTCCAGTCCCGTTTTTTTGTGATGATTCCTTATTCCTCTGTCTTTTCTTCTTTTTCTTCCTCCGCAGCCTTTTCTTCTTTTTCTTCCTCCGCAGCCTCTTCTTCAGTTATTTCCTCTACTACTTCAACGACCTCTTCCTTAACCGGTGGCACAACCGTTACGATAGTTTGACCAGGGTCGATCAGTATTTTGGCCTTTTCTAAGGTGATATCCGATACATGGATAGAGTCGCCGATGTCGAGTGAGGAGACATCGATATCTATCCGGGGGGGGATATCACCTGGGAAACACTCTATCTCAATCTCCCTGAGAACCTGTTCCATCACTCCACCCAACTCTACCCCTTGAGCCTTACCCACGATATGGACCGGGATACTGACGTGAATTTCCTCATCCATGGTTATTGTGTACAAGTCTACGTGCAAGAGGGTCCTCTTTAACGGCTCGATCTGTTTCTCTTTAAGGATGACGGTCTTGGTAACAGGCCCATCTTGTAATCCCTCAATAGTAAGATTGATAAGAGTGCGTTCTCCCGCCCCTTCATGCATGACTTTGAATAACTCCTGTGGATTAAGGGTTACAGGAATAGTCTCCTCACGTTGCCCATAGACAACGGCAGGTATCAACCCTTGGCGTCTTAAATTTCGTGCCTTCTCTTTCCCTTTTTCCGTTCTCAGTTGAGCTACTAACGATCTTTCGTCCATCTATTGCTCCTTTTTATGTCATTTATAAAAACAGGGAACTGACCGATTCATTGTCATGGATTCTCTGTATCGCCTCACCAAACAGTTCGGCAACAGAGAGTACCTTTATCTTTTTACAGGTGCTCCCCTCGTGATTGATAGGTATTGTGTCAGTCACGATCAATTCGGCTAGGGGAGAATCGTTTATCTTTTGAATGGCGCTGCCAGACAGAACCGGATGGGTACAACAGGCATAGATGGCCGTGGCACCGTGTTCCTTGAGTGCCTTCGCTGCCTGGGTCAGTGTTCCGGCTGTGTCTACCATGTCGTCGAGGATCACCGCAACCTTCCCCTTGACCTCACCGACGATGTGCATGACCTGGGCGACATTGGCGGTCTCTCGCCGCTTATCGATGATGGCCAGAGAGGCATCCAACCGCTTGGCAAAGGCCCTGGTTCGCTCTACCCCGCCGGCGTCTGGGGATATAAGCACCAGATCATCTTTGAACTTGTTGCGCAGATAATCGAGGACGATGGGAGAGGCGTAGAGGTTGTCAACGGGGATATCAAAGAACCCCTGAATCTGCCCGGCATGGAGGTCCATGGTGAGTACACGGGAGGCACCAGCCATCACAATCAAATTGGCCACCAACTTGGCTGATATAGGTTGTCGGGGGGCTACCTTGCGGTCCTGTCTGGCATATCCATAGTAGGGTATGATGGCGTTTATCCGTTCTGCTGAGGCCCTTCTGAGGGCATCGATCATAATAAGGAGTTCCATGAGATTGTTGTTAACAGGGGGACAGGTAGATTGCACGACGAAGGTGTCGAGACCCCGCACACTCTCATGGATCTCCACCGCTATTTCCCCGTCGCTAAAGGTCTTCACCTGGGCCTTGCCGAGGGGGACGCCCACATAGTTGCAGATCTTCTCTGCAAGACCGGGATTGGAATTTCCCGAAAATATCTTTATGGGACTATCGGGCGATGGCATTGTTAGAATCGTACCTTTCTCATACTAAGTAAGTTGGCTGGGGTGGGAGGATTCGAACCTCCGAATGCGGGGTCCAAAACCCCGTGTCTTGCCACTTGACGACACCCCAACCTATACATCGACAAGGGTATGGGCGACAAAGGATACCCACTTGTCTTCCATCGTTAGATCAGCCGCCGCACGCCGTGCCTCGGCTTCCTCTCCAAAGAGGCCAAAGACCGTGGGCCCACTCCCTGTCATTAAGACCCCACGTGCCCCAACATCGAGCAGTTTTCCTTTAATAATATCAATGATAGGCATAAACTCCTGAGCCGGTTCTTCCAGGTCATTATGGAGGAATTTGCCCATCTTTTCAGGGTCTTGTGGAGGCATAAGGATTTTATTATCCCCTTGCTTCTTTGTCAACCCCCATTTCCCCTGTTCGTATACCTGCTGTGTGGAGAGGGGGTGTCCAGGGTTGATCAAGAGCATCGACAATTTCAGCGGGGGGAGCGCTGTTATCAGTTGCTCTCCCTTTCCCCCCATCATTGCACTCTTGCCGACAATAAAGAAAGGGACATCCATTCCTAACTTGGCGCCCATCTCCATCAATCCCTCCTGGGGGACGTCGGCCCCCCACAGGATGTTTATGGCCTTTAGGACAGCAGCGGCGTCGCTGCTCCCGCCGCCCAACCCGGCGGCCACCGGGATTCGCTTGATGATCTCAATCTGTACCCCTCCTGCAAGGGCGTGCTCTTTCAAAAAGAGGGCGGCGGCACGATGGGCCAAATTCCCTTCTCCCCGGGGGAGATCGGGATGGTCGGATGTGATGGTTATTTTCGCCGTGTTAACCTTTGTTATATGTAGCTCATCCGTGAGGCTTGTCGGATAGATCCACGTCCTGATCTCGTGATAGCCATCGGGCCTCTTACCCAGGACATCTAATCTGAGATTTACCTTGGCTGGAGCATGAAGGGATATTCTCTCCGTCATATGCAGGGGAGAATCTCGGAAGGAAAGGCTACAAGGCCTGCACTTCCTTTATCTCGGGGACCTCTTCCTTCAAGATGCGTTCAACACCCGACTTGAGGGTCATGGTGGACATGGGACAACCGGCACAGGCCCCGGTGAGCCTGACCTTGACCACCCCATCGGTTACGTCAACCAATTCCACATTCCCACCGTCTGCTTGTAGGGTTGGTCTGATCTTTGCCAATGCTGCTTCTACTTTTTCACGCATGGTCAGCTCCTTTTGATAAGCGTACTTTCTTTTTATAACCCCTACCCAGGGGGATGTCAACCTCAATCAGGAGGTCTCCGAGAAGGCATACAATCATGCATGCGGTGTTATGTTACAAAGTTTTTGCTCTTGGTTGTCTTAAGACATTATGGTGACAAAAGAAGGAGAAGGTATTTCACATGAAAAGTTTTCAAAAACGGAAAAAAAGGATAACACAAAAGATACAGAACAAGACGAGCAAAACCATCACCCCCACGCCGATAGCTGGACGATAGGTGTCGGCATTATAGGGCAATAGAACCGATTTCTCGCGGGAAAAGAGTGATTGAACCGATTGGATCGGATTTTTACTGACGACGACGACGCCCGCCACCACCCGTGAGGCGAATACCTGTATGCCGGTTCTCGCCTCATCCAGCCGGTAGCAATACCTCATCAACAAGCCGGCACCCTTGCGATAGAACCAGTCGGTGTCAATACTAATAGTTGGTTCGCCGCCAAGCTTATTTGCAAAGAGCCAAAAAGCAGTTGCGGTCAGTAACAGAAGCTGTAACATGCCGACGATGTGGTATGGTGTATATGGCTGATAGTGAACCGGATAGGGGAGGAGGTTGTAGAGTATCTGAGGGAACACACCGGTAACGATACAGAGAAAGGCGGTCATTCCCATGGCGATCAGCATATGGAGGGGCGGCTCCTTGGCCTCTATTTCTCTTCGTGTTGTGCCTTCAGGTGTTTTCCCGAACCATATGCCGTATGGTAGTTTTAAGCCGGTATGGAGGAATGTACCGATAGAGGCAAGGTGCAAGAGAAGATAGATAATCGGCCGATGTAATTCACCTGCCGCAGCCACCACCATCGTTTTGCTGATAAAGCCGTTGAAGAGCGGGACCGCGGAGATGGAGAAGGCACCCACCATGTAGAGAGAAAGACAAATAGGCATCTTTTTGTACAAATTCCTCCCCTGGAGCTCGGTAAGCTTCCGTTTGCCGGTTACATGGATTATTGAGGCGGCACCCATAAAGAGCAGGGCCTTATAAAGAATGTGGCAAAAGGCGTGGACGGTGGAACCATTGATCGCCATCTCGGTCCCCAACCCCACTCCGCATACCATATATCCCACCTGGCTGATGATATGGTAGGCAAGGAGTCTTCTGATGTCGTTTTCGAGCACTGCGTAGACAACGCCGTAGACCGCCATAATGGCCCCCATCCAGACCAGCAGCTCAACGCCGGGAAAGGCCCGTATGAGGACGTAGACGGCGCTCTTGGTGGTAAAGGCGGTCAGAAAGACGCTGCCGGTAACGGTGGCCTCGGGGTAGGCGTCCGAGAGCCACGCGTGAAACGGCGGTACCGCGGCGTTGATGATAAAACCGAGGAGTATGAGCAGGGAGCTGAGGCTTCCGTAATCGATCACACCAAACTGCGTGGATCCTGTTGTCGATACGTGGATGATGATCCCGGCTAACAGAAGACTTCCGCCAAAGAGGTGCACCATGAGGTATCTAAATCCCGCACCGAGGGCGGCCTTGTCTCGCTGATACCAGATGAGGAATACCGATGAGGCGGCCATGATTTCCCAAAAGACAAACAGCGTCAAAAGATCACCGGCAAAGGTAACCCCCAGCGCACTCCCTATGTAGAACATTGCGGCCAGATGCTGACCGTCCTCCTTTACATGGAGGGCATAGACCATTCCCAAAAAGGCCATAATACAAAAGACGTAGCCGAAGCACAGGCTGAGCGTATCGATCCTGCCGAAGACAAGGTTATATCCCAAAAAATGGTAGGTCCAGCACGTGCCACTGCTCTGCAGAGCGATGAGGTCTACGAAGGCGAGAGCGGGGATAAAGAGCAGCCATGCCTGTTTCAGTCTGCGTGCTCTGAGCAAAGGGAGGAGAAGACCCCCGAGGATAAATATAAAGGCGGGTGGTGCTGTGCTAATCATCATAGTAATCTTCGTCCTTTTGGAGCCAGTATTTCCCGAGCATTTTAGAAATCAGCACGATGAGGATACAGCCGAGGAACCCGAATGCCGCATCAAAGGCAGGGATAATCTCCCACCGGAAGAGCGGGTGTTTTGCATGGATCAGGAATCCCAGCACCACAGCCACACCGCACGCAAGCAGAAAGAGATATCGTAAGATCCTCGGCATTTACAGTACCCCCATGATTGTTTGTACGCTCCTGGTTGCGAGCGAGAAGAAATGCAAAAATGCATCGGGGAACATACAGAAGAGTATCGAAAAGGCTGTAGTGACTATTAAGGGAGCAACTAGTAACACGGGCGCTTCTTTTATCCGAGGGGTTTTTCCCGCGGTTTTTTTAAAGAACGCGTTATAGATAACGGGGAAGAAGTACGCAGCATCCAGCAATGCACTCGCGATGATAACAAAGAGAAAGATGATCTGCCCCGCTTCCAAGGTTCCGAGACAGAGGTACCACTTGCTGATAAACCCGCAGACCGGTGGTATGCCGGTAAGACCTGCAGCTCCGATTGCAAAAGCAGCCATGGTAAACGGCATCTGCCTTCCGATGCCGCCCATTTCGCTTATATTTTCTTTGCGGGTCGCTACGTAGATGGCTCCGGCACACATAAAGAGCGTGATCTTCATAAAACCGTGGAATGAGATATGGAGCATTGCACCCCTGATGCCGTCAGGAGACAGCAGCGCCGCCCCCAGGATGATAATGGAGAGATTATTAATCGTAGAAAATGCCAGCCTTTTTTTTAAATTGTCTTGGGTCAGGGCGATAAGGTTAGCTACGATTATGGTAATGGAGACGAAACAGGCCAGCAGTATCCACAAACCCAAATTCATAAGAAGCTCCGGACCGAAGATATAGAGGATGACTCGTAAGCAACAAAATACACCTGCCTTGACAACCGCAACGGCGTGCAGTAAGGCGCTTACCGGAGTCGGAGCGACCATAGCCGACGGCAGCCACTCATGGAGGGGCATAATAGCTGCCTTGGAGCCGAATCCGATAATAAAGGCCACAAAAAGAAGACGCAGGAGATCCTGTGAACCGCTACCAGCGACAAAACCACCGGCGATAAAGTCTAGGCTGCCGGTTAGATAATACGTCAAACCCATCGAGAACAGGACGAAAGCAGCACCAGTCAAGAGATAGGCGAGATACTTCCTGCCCGCCCGTAGGGCCTCGGTGGTCTCTTTATGGATGACCAAGGGAAAAGTGGCGATGGTTAAAATTTCGTAAAACATATAGAGGGTAAGCACATTGCCCGCCATGGCCACCCCAATTGCCCCAAATAGTGCCATGGCAAAACAGAAAAAATAGCGGGTTTGCGCATGCTCGTTGAGAGTCCGCATATACCCGATTGAATATACCGATACGATGATCCAGAGGAAAGAAGCAAGCAGGGCGAAGAGCATCCCGAAGGAATCGACTGTGAGCTGAAGACTGATCCCCTGGTAGAGTTCAATGATGGTAAACACAACGATTTTACCCTGCATGATGTGGGGGAGCATTGAATAGATAAGGGAAAATTGTGTCACAGCCGCCGCCATGGTCCAAAACTCGCGGAGATTAGGCCGCTTTGCTCCGGCCAGCAAGATAAGGACGGCACCGAGAAGGGAAGCTATAAGGGCCACAAGGGGCGTTGCAGAGTGTACGATCTCCATATCTTCTTATTACATTGATGGAATAGCAAATGCGATAACGTGTTTAATAATCACTCCGCTGAATATGCCGAGCAGAATGATTCCTATTCCTATTAGTACCATAGGTATGACCATGCTGAGCGGTACGTTGTCCATAACAATTCCTGTTTTGCCGTGCTTGTGATGGGCATGCCTCTGATCGGTGGGGGGCGCGAAGTAGACGATCTCAATGACGCGAAAGAACAGGATAGCCATCAGAAGACTGCTGAGTAGCATTACCACCACCAGCCCCCATTGTTTTGCCTGTATGGCTCCGAGGATCAGATACCATTTGCTGAAAAAACCACACAGGGGAGGTATCCCCACCACAGATAGGGCACCCACGATAAAGAGAGCGGAGATTATCGGCATGGTGCGATGCAGGTAACGGAATTGATAGATGTTTCGAGTGCCGGTCTGGTAGAAAATCGCACCGGCTACGGTGAACAGACAGGCCATCATGAACATATCGTTGACAATGTGTAGGATAGCACCGGTGAGACCGAAGCGGTTGGCCGAAGCAAGGCCAATGAGGATATAGCCCATTTCAGCCACAATTACGTAGCAGAGCATCCGTTTAAAGTCGGACTGGGCAAGGGCCATCACGCAGGCGAACAGTATACCGATTGCCGCTAGCCATCCCAGAACGTCCGTTACCGGATAAAGCTTTATAGCAAACGAGGGATCAAAGACGGTAAACATGATCCTGATAATGACATACGCCCCCACTTTAGTGAACAACGGCGCGAGGAGGGCGCTTACTGCTGAGGGGGCGAGGGTATAGGCATCAGGCAACCAGATATGTAGCGGGAATATGCCCATTTTGATGCCTATCCCCACTATCAAAAAGGCGAAGCCAACGAGCAATGCCTTAGAATAGAATAAGTGAGGCAAGAGGGGCGTTAGGTCAGCCATATTGAGAGAGCCGGTTATGATATAGAGATATCCTGTTCCCAGGAGGTATGCGCAGGCACCAATGGTACCAAAGAGGACATACCGAAAGGCGGCGAAATCGGCGCCCCGTTCCCCCATGGCAATGATGGCATAGGCAGAGAACGAGGCAATTTCTAACAGCACATAGAGATTGAACATATCACCCGTAGCGGTGATACCGAAGAGACCTGTTATCTGAAGGAGGAAGAGGGTGTAAAACTGCGGCAACTTTGATTCATGGATCTCCTGCTCGAGCGTCTTTTGTGCATACACGGCCACAAGCAGAGAGATAACAGCAACGCTCACCAATATCAGGGCGTTCAAGTGATCTATGACATATTCAATACCCCAAGGAGGCGCCCACCCTCCCAGATAATAGTGAATGGGCTTATCCCCTGATATGACCACCGCAAGCATGCCCCCGGCGAAGACCACACTCGCCGACAGGGCGATCAAGACAAGCGGGAAGCAGAGCTTTCTGTTCCACAACCCCGCCATGGTCACGAGAAAAGCAAAGATCAGCGGGGTGACGACGATGAGAGCTGGGAATTGTTCGATCATTACTGCTGCAGCCGTTGTATTATTTCGTCTTCTTCTATGGTGTCATATTTTTTATAGATGGCGATGAGGAGGGCAAGGGAGATCCCCGTTGTCGCTACCCCGACGACGATAGCGGTCAGCATGAGAACGTGGGGTAAGGGATTGATGTACTCTGCGGCATGGATAGCAAGTTCTTCCCCCTGCCCATGGGCTCCGGCAACGATAGGTATTTGCGCACCTCGTTTAGCACCGATGGAAATAAAATAGAGAATGATGGCCCATTGGAAGATATTCATGCCTATGAGCTTCTTCATAAGATTGTTTTTTGCCATCATGCTATACAAGCCGACCACGAGGAGGAAGGCAAAAACCCAATAATTATAGTGCGTGGATAGGGTGTCAATCATAGTTTTCCTGCGTTTCTTCTTTGTGTCTTCCGCCGGTTATCAGATTGATGAAGATAGAGACCATGACCGCCATGACCGTAATCTGAACCCCTGTTTCTATAATAGCGATGCCGTAATAGCGTGCCATGACGGGATCGACGGGGAGGATTGCGCTCAATTCCCCGTAATCCAGGAAATTGCCACCGAGAAGAAGGCAGAGCCATCCTATTCCCGCATAGATGAATACGCCGAGACTACACAAGAGGATTATGCGTTTCTCGGCAAAACGCTTCTTGAACGCAGCGAGATCAAATGCAATTGGCATCAGGATGAAACTTGCGGCAAATATACACCCCCCTTGAAAGCCTCCGCCGGGACTACCATGACCGTGGGCAAGGACGTAAAGGCCATAGACCTGCATAAAAGGAATCAAGATCCTGCAAACGGTTTGGATGATAATATCTTCCTGGTGTTGTATCATGGCATCGCCCTCCGCAACAGCATAAGGACCGCAATGCCCGCGGTAAATATGACAGCGGTCTCAAAGAGGGTATCGCACCCTCGGTAATCGGCGAGCACCGCCGTGACCATGTTGGGGACGCCCGTCTCCGCGAGACTCTTTTCAATGTACCGGGGTGAGACATGGAGGCTGGCCGGTTGATCCGAAACTCCCCACGGAGGCAGATCCTCAATCCCGTACAGCAGTACCAACAGGGCAGCGATCGCAAGAGCGATACCGAGAAGCTTTTTCATCAATCCTTTGTCCTCCTCGTTGTGTTATAGACGGCGGCAACAAAAAAGGTGGTGCTGACTCCCGCTCCTACCGCGGCCTCGGTAAAGGCGACATCTACTGCCCCCATTTCCGTCCAGATCAGACACATAAAAAAACTGAAGGCGCCGAGGAGTACAACGGCACTCAAAAGATCCTTTACCCAGGTAGCCGTTACGGCGGCGATCAGGGCGAATCCCAACAGTATCAAGTCTAATGGCAAGATCATCTATTTCCTCCTCTTGGGTGGCCAGGCTACTATGACTTTTTTATCCTTGGTCCACGGCACCAGGTCCGATTCAAGGGCAGACCTCAGCAATGCATGAGTGGCCGTAGGACTTGCTAAAAACCAGAAGACGGCAATGGATATTAGTTTGATAGAGTTAACGATACTGAACCAGTGAAAACCATGGTGCAGCGTGTATAAGGCGAGTCCGATAACGAAAAACAAAGTCCCGAGGGTATCGCCCTTTGCCGTGGCATGCATCCTCGTATAAAAATCGGGAAAACGTAAAAAACCGATAGCGGCTGTCGTAAAAAAGAACAGCCCCGCTATCATAAATATTTTTGCCCCGATGATCACTTACCTCGCCCCTTTCCGAATAAAGTACTTCGAGATGATCAGCGTACCGATGAAGTTCAGAATGGAATAAGCCAGCGCCAGATCGATTAACATCTCAATGCGGTCGTAGATCAATCCCATCAGGAGAAGCAAAATGATCGTCTTGGTACCGATGAAACCGGCGCCGATGATTCTGTCAAATACCGTTGGTCCAAACACCCCTCGATAGAGAGAAAGTAAAATGGTAGCACAGAGGGCGAGGGTGACGGCGAGGAAGAACCCTTCCATTACTCCTCCATAAATACTTTCGTAATACGGCGTTCCATATTCCCCGGAAGGGACTTCGCCGCACTCTTGTTTATGGCATGCACAAAAAAGTAGTCGTCTTTGATCAAGACGGTAATGGTCCCCGGTGTAAGGGTTATGGAATTGGCAAAGGTCACGCGTGCGAAATCATTTTTTAATCTGGTCTTAAACTTGATAATGTGAGGGTCGATTAAATCTAACATCTTGGGGTGGAGGGCAAGATAGGCAACATAGATATTGGCGAGAATGATTTCATATATGAGCCACGGCACATAGGCGAAAAAAAGCGTGGTTTCTTTGACCCTCCCTTTTGACTTAATGTCCTTAAAGAGAAAATCATGCGAGATAACGGCCACGAGGGTGCAGGAGAGAACACCCCACGAGAGATGCCACCAGTCGAGCTGGCCGGACATAAAAATCCAAAAGGCAAAAAGAATCAAAAATGTTACGAGAAAAGCCATACTATTCTTTTCCGGAAGCGGTTAAAAACCTTTTTTAACGCAATAATCGGTATCCCGCAAGAACTATTTTAAAGGATTCCTGGAGCAGTTGAAAGCAGCCTTGTTTTGGAATGTGTTGATGAAGGTCTCGGCACCGGTCTCAGGAACATCGGTGGCCTTCTCTAAGACTATCATCGCAAATTTTCTCTTATACCTTATCTTATACCTTGCTCAAGGTTCGTATGCGAGCACACTTTAGACTCACCCCACAAAGATGTTCCCTCATGAATCTCTCTGTTCTGTTTTGATTTCGGCATTACCTCTGGGTGTTATTCTAAGAATGCTTCTTAGGTTAGTCGCCCGCCTCTTTTGTTTTTTCTTCTATCTTCCCCTCCGTCTCTTTTTTTCGTGCGAATATGCCTACCCCTTTTTCTTCTTTGGGCTCGCCTTTTTTATCATCCTTTTTTTTCTCTTTCATCTTGCAGTTTCCCTCGAAGACTGCCCCCTCATCCATCACGACAGTAGGGGCGGTCATATTCCCGACCACCCTCCCGGGGTGGTGGAGTTGTACCTTTTCCTTGGCGTAGACATTACCGGTTATCTCCCCCTGGATAATGACGGACCCCACGTGAATCTCCCCCTCGAACCTCCCTGTTTCACCAATGATCAATGTATCATCACTACGGATTTCTCCTTTGAAACGGCCGTCTAACCTTACAGCCCCTGTGTAGTTCAGTTTGCCTTCGAAGGAGGTTTCTGGCCCCATGAAGGCATTCACCTCTGTTCGCTCTTTGGCATCCATTTCCTTGTCCTCCTTCCGCTTCTTTTCCAACATAGAAATTCCTCCTCTTCGCATTATGATAAATATGGCATCGTGTTACATTGCGGTGTTCTTGTAACGAAATCGTCCGGTCGCTATGTTGCCTTATAGTTTTTATGTCCGGCGTATGAGCTCTAAGATCCTTTCCAGGTCGTCCAGGGAGTAAAATTCGATCTCGATGGCCCCCTTTTTCCCTCTCATCTTTATTTTTACCTGGGTCTTGAGGATATGACGCAACTCTGCACGAAGGGATTCTATCTCCGGCATGGCCACGTCTCGGCGAGGGGCACTCGTTTTGGGCTCAAGAAGGTGCCGTATGCCTTCCTCGGCCTCTCGAACCGAGAGACCCTTGCTTACGATCCTCCGGCAGAAAGAGGTTTGTTCCCTTTCGTTTCTCAAGGCGAGGAGGGCGCGGGCGTGCCCCATGCTGATTGCGTTTTGTTGCAAGGCGTTTTTCACCTCGAGGGGGAGCTTCATTAAACGCAGGATGTTTGCTACGGAAGACCTGTCTTTGCCGATCCGTTGGGCCAAGGCCTCTTGTGTGTAAGCGAATTCAGCAATCAGCCGCTGATAGGCCTCTGCCTCCTCCAGAGGATTGAGGTCTTCCCGTTGCAGATTTTCTATGAGGGCCAATTCAATAACTTCCTGATCGGTGGCCTCTTTGAGGAGGATGGGGACTTTCTCAAGGCCTGCCCGTTGGGCCGCCCGCCATCTACGTTCTCCCGCAATAATTTCGTATCCTTCCCCCCTTTTACGGACCACCAACGGCTGCAGTATCCCTTTCTCCCGTATAGACTGAGCAAGTTCCGCAAAACTGCCGTCGTCTGGGATCGACCTCCTCGGTTGCAAAGGGCTGGGATGAATTTCATGAATGTCGCTGAGGATGAGATTCCCTTGTTCTCCCTTTCCCAACTCAGGAAGAAGAGCACCTAATCCTTTGCCTAAGGCGGCTCGCTTAGCCATAATTCCGCTTCCCGTTTTTAAGGATCTCCTGGGCCAATTCAACGTAACTCTGTGCCCCCCTTGACTCGGCGTCGTAGAGAATACACGGTTTTCCGAAACTGGGTGCTTCGCTCAACTTGACATTTCTCGGTATGATAGTAGAGAAGACCTTTCCCTTGAAATGGGACCGTACCTCATCGGCCACCTGCTGTGAGAGATTGTTTCTTAGATCGTACATGGTCAATAATATCCCCTCAATTTGCAGGGGGGGATTAAGATTTTCCTTGACAATTCTGATGGTTTTCAACAGTTGTGTTAATCCCTCCATGGCGTAGTATTCACATTGCAAGGGTATAAGAACGGAGTGGGCAGCGGTCAAGGAATTGACCGTGAGGAGTCCCAATGAGGGTGGACAGTCGATAAAGATATAGTCGTAGTCGGGTATCACCTCCTGCAGGACGTCCTTTAATTTTTTCTCCCTGGCGATTTCGTTTATCAATTCGATCTCCGCTCCGATCAGGTCTGTGTTGGCAGTAATGATCTTAAGATGAGGGATATCGGTATCATTGATAACCTCTCTGATATTCACTTCTTCTATAATGGCATGATAGAGATTTTTCTGGATATCTTCCTTATTGTAACCAACCCCGCTGGACGAATTTCCCTGAGGATCGGCGTCTACCAAGAGAGTCTTTATGTCGGACATGGCAAATGAGGCGGAGAGGTTTACCGCCGTGGTCGTCTTCCCAACTCCGCCTTTTTGATTGGCGATGCTGATGACCCTGCCCATACCCAAAACCTCACTCAATAGCAAAATTGTGTTCCTTCGTTAATTATCACAAACGCACCCCTTTGAAAAGAGGTATTTTCTTAAGTGTGATGTGCGAATGTTGGTTTTATCGAAATTATATCTCGGTGAATTCCAAGAGGAGCAGAACCCTGTTTTCTTCTACAAAGGGGAGGGTCAACTTCCGCATCTCAATTAACCGCAGACCCAAAGCATTCCAATCCACTTCGCGCACTTCTTCCTCACCCCTCTTCCCCCGCATCCCCACGACACAGCCTCCCCTTTTGATATACGGAAGGGCAAGGCGTAAAGCGGTCGGCAGGTCTGCCAGGGCCCGAGCGAGTACTAAATCAAAACTCCTGGCATATCTCACTTTGATCGCTCGGTCTTCCGCCCGGCCATGGACAATTTCTATCCCTTCAAGCTTCAGCCCCCGCACTATATGGCGCAGAAAGAAGACTTTTTTTTGGGAAGATTCCAGCAGAACTAATTCCATAGCGGGAAATATGATCTTTAGAGGTAATCCGGGGAATCCTGCCCCCGTTCCGATATCCAAGACGTGTTGCGTGTCGTGTACATACGGTGCGACCGTGAGGGAATCGAGAAAGTGTTTCGCTCCTATCTCCAGATCGTCCTCAAGGGAGGTGAGGTTGATTTTTCTATTCCATTTTTTTAGTTCCGTGATGTAAAAGAGAAAACTCTCCACCGCATGGTTGCTTACTGTTAGCCCGATCTGTTCAGATCCTCTGACTAATATGTCCCTGATACTCTGCATCGCCCTCTATTTATTATATACCGAGGCCCACCTTGTGAGTGGGCCTCTTGAGTCTGCTCAGTCTCTTTTTTCCTTGCGCGTGCGAATTAGGTGTGTAGGATCGATGTATCTCGTCTGTGTGAATCTCTTATGCTCCGTCTGTGTTAGACTTTAAATGCTCCTTCAATGCCGATATACGTTTTTCTTAATTTTGGCTTTTCGATTTTGCCCGTAGGGTTGCGCGGGACCTCGCCAAAAAAGACCTTTCTCGGCCTTTTGTATTTAGGCAGCTTTTCACAGAATACGAGGACTTCCTCCTCGGTCAAGGTTTGGCCCGGCACTACATCAATGACGACGGTTACGATTTCGCCTAACCGTTCATCCGGGCAACCGATTGCTGCGGCATCTTTTACCTTTGCGTTGGTGTGTAAAAAGTCCTCTATCTCGACCGGGAAGACATTTTCGCCACCGCAGATGATGACATCTTTTTTTCTGTCAACCAGAAAGATAAATCCATCATCGTCCTGTCTGGCCATGTCACCTGTATACAGCCAGCCGTTTCTGAGGGCCTGTGCAGTTGCTTCCGGGTTCTTGTAGTATTCTTTCATTACCCCCTCACCCTTAACGGCTAGTTCACCGACGTCTCCGTGTGGGACGGGATTGCCATCAGGATCGACAATTTGCGTCTCCCAGTTAAATCCGGGCAGACCGATAGCACCGACCTTATGCTCATTCTCTATGCCGAGATGGACGCACCCCGGTCCGGTCGATTCGCTCAGGCCATACGTCGTGTCATAGGCCATCGCGGGGAAATATTCTTTCCAATGTTTTACGAGAGCCGGCGGCACAGGCTGGGCACCGATATGCATGAGTCGCCACTGGCTAAGGTCATAATCATCGGGTTTCAATTCACCGCTATCAAACTTCACAAGGATATCCTGGGCCCATGGGACGAGTAACCAAACGATGGTCCCCTTTTCCTCGCTGACGGCCTCTAATACATATTCAGGAGTTGCACCCTTCAAGATAACCGCGCGCCCCCCAACGATGAAGCTTCCGAACCAATGCATTTTGGCCCCTGTGTGGTACAGGGGGGGGATGAGGATAAAGTTATCCTGTCTTGTCTGATGGTGGTGCATGTTTTCCGTTATACAGGCGCAGACCATATTTTTATGAGTGAGGAGGATCGGCTTGGGTTTGCCCGTGGTCCCTGACGTGAAGTACAAGCCGCAGGGATCGGCATGCGTGATTTCGCGTTCCGGCGGATTGGATGAGGAGGTTTCGAGTACTTTTTCAAAGAGTTCACTATAGGACGGCACATCTTTCCCCACGAAGCAGTAGTGTTCTATCGTGGGCATTGCATCCTGTATTGCATCGATTCGCTCGGTGAATTCTTCGCCGAAGATCATGGCCTTGGGTTCGGCCGTATCAACGCAGTATTTAATATCATCACTGGTAAACCGAAAGTTCAAGGGAACGATCCATGCCCCGGTTCGTACCACCCCAAAGTAGGCTATCAGCCAATCTATGGAGTTCATCATGAGGTGCATGACTTTGTCCCCTTTGTTGATCCCTCTCTTGATCAAGGCATTGGCAAAACGATTTGCCGCATCATCGAATTGTTTCCACGTGATTTCCCTTCTCTGATTTTCTGCTGGGGTGCGTTCAACGAGGGCGATATCAGTTGGGTATAAACGGGCATTTCTTGCGAGCATCTCCCCTATGTGGACATCAATACCCATCTTTTTTTCTCCTCCTTGCTTTAGGTTGATGTTTTTGTTATCGTTTTAAATATGTGTATATCATAGTATTACTTTTATGTGGAGTATACAATACTGAAATCAGCGAGAATACCCCATTGTGTCGTAACGATGCACGGTAGAAGTGGATTGTCTTACGGGCAGAAGACTCCATGTTATGAGGTATGAGGGCCCTTAGTTTTTACAATATATGTGCACAATATGGTACTGTTAACCTTTACAATTATGAAGTTTCCCTACCATTTTTGAAGTAGGCTTAACGGAAACGGTGCATGATTGAGAAGCAGAAAATAAGGCCGGATGCCCTGAAGAAACTGTTAGAGATTGCGAATGATCCCTACGGTTGTTTGGCAGATCTGAGAAAAAAGAAACGGATCATCGGGAGTACGTTGGCGGATGTCCCAGAAGAGCTGATCCATGCAGCAGGACTGCACCCCTTTTTGATCCTGGGAACGAACGATCCTATCCGCCATTCCACCGCCATGCTTCCCGATAATTCATGTTCCTTGGCCAGGAGCAATTTGGAGTTGGTCGTCGGCTATCAGGGTGCCTTCTTCGATGGATTTGTCCTGTCTCAGGTTTGTGATACCACCCAGCACCTCTGTGATATCTGGAAGAGGAAGTTTCCGGATCATTACTTTGAAAATTTCTTGGCCCCCCGACAGGTAGCCCGTCCCAGCGCCCGTGACTGGTATGCGCAGGAGTGCCGGAGATTACGGGCAGCATTGGAAAACTACACCGGCCGGAAGATCAGTGATGAGGACCTTCGACAAAGCTTTGGCCTCTACAATGAAAACCGCTCGTTACTGCGGCGGCTCTACGATATCAAGCGAGATGTCCCTGCCCTTATGACCAACAGGGAGTTTTTCGACGCTGTCAAGGCAACCTTCTTCATGGATAAGCAAGAGCATAGCCGTCTCATTCAGGAAGTATTGCATTGGGCCGATCAGGAGAAGCACCACGTTACGGAGCAGGACGGATATTTCAAGGCGATCATGGTGGGGATCGTGGTGGAACCCCCTCATCTATACGATATGCTCGACGAGGTGAAGGGAGGCATTGTAGGGGACAATCTCTGTACCGCCTCGCGTTATATCTATCACGATGTTGAGGTGGAAGGTGATCCCGCCGAGGCCTTGGCCGACCGGCACCTGCGCAAGCCCTACTTTACGCCCATCAACGAGGACGTGCGCAGGATATACACCGACCTCGTCTCCTTGTACCGCGAAAGAAAAGCGGAGGCAATCTTCTACGTGCACATCAAGTATTGCGAATCACAAGATTACGATCTGCCGGATATCAAGGCCCAGATGAGGGCGGAGGGGATACCCTTTCTGGAATTGGAGACGGAATATCAGACCACACACCTCGCTCAAATGAAGACGCGGCTACAGGCCTTTTGTGAGTCCGTTATCAGGAAGGGGTTGTCGTAACATGAACAAAGAGGCAGGGGAAACGCGAGAGAAACCATCGGCCAAAGAGCTCTCAAAACAGTTGACCGCTGCATATCTGGAAGATGCCCGCACGGCCCATGACCACGGAAAGTACGTGGCCTATACCACGGCGGTATCACCGGTGGAGCTTTTTGTGGCCCATGATATCATCCCCATCTACCCGGAGAACCATGCCGTGGCCTGCCTTACCAAACAGATGGGGACGGAACTTTCCCTGGCCATGGAGAAGCGAGGGTACACCAGCCACCTCTGCGCCTATGCCCGCTCAGACATGGGATATCGGATCACCGGTAAGAGCGCCATGGGGGGGATACCTGATCCGGATTTCCTCCTGGCCTGCAACGCCCAGTGCTTCACCCTTACTAAGTGGTTTGAGGTCCTTGCTCGCCAATACCAGGTTCCCCTCTTCGTCTTCGACACCCCCCAATGGATCCGTGATCCAGGGGCGCGCAAGGAGATCGTCAAGTACTGCGTCAGGCAGCTGAAAGAGATGATCGCGAGCCTCGAAGAGCTCACCGGCAAAAAGTACGATTATGACCGACTGGCAGAGGTGATGGCGTACTCCCGGGACGCCAGCCTCCTGTACCGGCGCTTCCTCGATATGGCCGCGTACAAACCCTCTCCTATCAGCATTTTCGATGCCCTCATCCATATGGCCATCACCGTTTACCTGCGGGGTACCCCGCAGTGTGTGGACTATTACCAGACCCTGTGCGATGAGGTACAGGCAAAAGCTGATAATGGTATCGGCGTAGTGGAGGACGAACGCTTTCGACTCTACTGGGAGAACCTCCCGGTCTGGTTTAAATTCCGGGATCACTTCAACCTCTTGAAGTCCTACGGCGCCAATATTCTCACCTCTCTGTATGTCCACTCCTGGAGTTATGAATTTGACACCTCCAAGGATCCCCTGGAGACCTTGGCGGAGAATTATGTCTCGGTCTTTTCCAATGTTACCTTAGAGGAGCGGGCTGAAATGGCCCTGGATCTTTTCCAACGGTATGCCCTGAACGGGAGCCTCATGTTCGTCAACCGTAGCTGCAAGGCCGTCTCCTTTGCGGTGTATACTCTCAAGGACATCCTCAGCGAGAAGACTGGGTATCCTGCCCTCATTTTTGAATCGGACATGGGGGATCCGAGGTTTTACTCAGAGACCCAGATCAGGACCCGTATCGAGGCCTTTTTGGAGACCCTCCAGAGGAGGGAGGCTGAAGCTGTGTAAGGGGCCAATTACACTGCTGGTCTAGGCTGGCCTTTCTTGACTAAACCCCTTGTTTGTGTTTTTCTGTATTGTGAATTTATTGCATATCAACAACTGATTCGTTAGGGTAATTACTCATGACATTTTTACCGCTCATTAATCCCGCCACTGGCGGGATTAATCCGATATATCCCCTCTCCCGCTGTCCCCCTCCCCTTTATCACAAATACGGCGGTGGGGATGTCGCACAGCGACACGGGAGAGGGGGATATGAATTAATTTTCTTAAAAAGAGATCTCCTTGAGGTTTAGCATATGCGGATCCTGTTGATCTCGGCCAACCGGGAACGGATGCCCTATCCCGTCGCCCCGCTGGGTCTCGCCTATATCGCGGGGGGCCTCAGGTCAGGGGGGCATGATGTCCGCGCCATAGACCTCTGTTTCTCCGAGGCAATCGAACACGATCTCACTAAAATCATTGATGATTTTTCTCCCGATGTAATCGGCATTTCTCTGAGAAATCTGGATAACCTTACCTACCCCCCATCTATTTCCTACCTGCCGGAGTTGGAGGAGACTATAAAGATTGTACGTCAGCATACTGCTGCGCCTATCGTCATGGGCGGCTCCGGTTTTTCCGTGGCGCCTCTCCCCTTGATGCAACGTTTGGATGTGGACTTCGGGGTGGTAGGAGAGGGAGAGAAAAGTATGGCGGAACTGGTACAGCGTTTAGAGCAGGGCGCTCCCCCTCACAAAATCCCCGGAGTCTTGATCAAGGGGAAAGACGAGTTTCCCCCGCACCAACCCCTGGAACCATTCGGTGCCCCGGACAGGGGCGTATTGGATACCGCCGCTTATTTAAGGGATGGGGGGATGGCCAACATCCAGACCAAGCGGGGGTGCCCATTCAACTGCATCTACTGCACCTATCCCCTGTTGGAAGGAAAGCGGGTCAGGGTGAGAGAGGTCGGCGAGGTAGTGCGGGAGCTGAAGGTCCTTCAGGCGGAGCACGGAGTGGACTATATATACTTCGTCGATGACATCTTCAACTATCCCCCGGACTATACCGAGGCCCTCTTGCGCGAGATGATCGCCCAGGGGGTGCGGATGCAATGGACGGCCTTTGTCAACCCTCGATTTCTGACCCCTGAGATCACCGCACTGATGGCACAAGCGGGGTGTCAGGGGGTTGAGTTGGGGGTTGATTCGGGATCAACAAAGATATTAAATACTTACCGTAAGGGGTTTGAAGTACAGGATATCATAAACGCCTCCCAGCACTGCCGGAAGGCCAATCTGAACTTTGCCCTTTATCTGCTGCTGGGGGGTCCGGGGGAAGATGAGGCCACCCTGGGGGATACCTTCGATCTGATGGACCGCCTGAATCCCACGGCGGTGATCATTATGCAGGGGATCAGGATTTACCCCCATACCCCCTTGCAGGAAATGGCCGTGCGTGAGAAAGTAATCAGCAAGGACGATGATCTCTTAGAGCCCAGGTTTTATATCTCCCCCCTGCTCGGACCTGGCGGTCCTGAGCGGCTCATCGAGATCGTCACCGAGGCGGCTATGGAGCGCAGGGGGTGGATCGTGCCGGGGTTGGAGATCAACATCTCACCCCCGCTCATGGAGGTGATCCGCAAGTTTGGTTACCGGGGGCCCCTCTGGGAGTTGGCGGGCCGGATGAAGCGGCCGCGGGTGAGGCCCCTGCGTTAAGGAGAGAGAAACATGGATTTTAAAAATAAGGTCGCTATTGTCACCGGAGGTTCCAAGGGGATCGGGAGGGCCATTTCCCTCCTGCTGGCCGAGCGCGGGTGTCGGGTCTTTATGAACTACGCCCGCGATGAAAAGGCCGCCCAGGCGGTAGTCAAGGCAGCCGAGGGGTTCTCAGGAGAGATAATCCCCCGTCAGGCGGATGTCACCGACCCGGCTCAGGTCGCCCAGATGTTGGACCAGGTGGAGAAGGAAGGCGGGCGCATTGATATTCTGGTGAACAACGTGGGGATCAACAAGGACGGATTTCTCATGTTGATGGGGGAAGGTGATTGGGGGGAGGTGCTGAAGGTCAACCTCACCTCCGTCTATCACTGCTGTCGGGCAGCGGTGCGTAAGATGATACCGAACAAGCAGGGAAAGATCATCAACATCTCATCGGTCAGCGGTATTATTGGGACCGCCGGACAGGTCAACTACGCCGCGGCCAAAGGAGGGGTCATCGCCTTTACTAAGTCCCTGGCCAGGGAGCTCGGTCCTTTCAACATCCAGGTCAATTGCGTGGCCCCTGGTCTCATCGAGACGGATATGGCCGATCAGCTGCCCCCTGAACAGAGAGAGGCCATCATCAAGTCAACCGCCTTGGGCCGGATGGGGAAGCCCGAGGAGGCGGCCTGGGCAGTGCTCTTCCTCGCCTCTCCGCAATCAGACTACATTACTGGGCAGACCATTGTGGTGGATGGGGGGATAGTTTGAAAGAAAAGTCCCCTCCCGCAATGTGGATTTATAAAAGGGGGATCCCGCGAAGCGGGAGGGTCGAGGGTTCTACCCTGCTCTGTCGCCTCACGACATCCCGCCATTCAGATTGTTATATAAAGTAGGGCGGGACTTATTCAGATTTTATGGACAGCGGGGTCTGCCACCCTGCGGCACCCCAGCATTAAAATATCCGAATGGGAGGGTCCCGCAAAGCGGGAGGGTCCGAGGGGTCGAGGAAAGGAAAACATACAGGGGGCAAGTGGTCTGTAAGAGGATTAATTAAAAATAGGATCAAAGGAGATAATCATTAAATGAAGAAATATGAAGATGATGAAATTTTCGATGATGAAATGAAAGAAGCAATTGATGCTTTGATTAAAAAAGGCATTGAATTATATAAGGCTTATAATGTTGATCGACGCAATAGACTGATTAAAACAGCTTTGGATAGACTTTTTAGTGATGCTGTAGAAAATATGAAAAAGGACAAAGAATATAGTGAAGAAGATATACATGAAATAGATAAAAAACTTAGAAAATTTGCTAATGAATATTGTCAAAAAAAACTTGAAAAATTCGAGATTAACTAGTGGACATCACAGGAAAAGACAAAGAATCGGGGTAAGGTCTTGACTGAGGACAAATAATTCTTGTTTCAGCGCACTCAAGGGATCGGGTCTTTGATTGACATATTGAGGAAACTCATGGGCAATTCTTAAATACGAGGGTTCGAGGGTTCCAGTGGTCAAGTGAGATGCTCAAGAACTATAAAGACTTAAAAGTTTGGCAGAAGGCATACGAGCTTTGTATTACGATTTATAAGCTTACAAAATATTTTCCGAAAGAAGAACAATATGGTTTGACATCCCAGATTAGGAGGTCTGCCGTATCAGTGCCATCGAACATTGCAGAGGGGTATGGCAGGAAGACGACACAGGAGTACATGCATTCGTTATACATAGCGTATGGTTCTCATTGCGAGTTGGAGACCCAGATCATGTTATCAAAGGATTTGGGCTATATTAAGCCGGATGAGTTTGGGCCTCTTCAGCAAAACATAGGGGAGGTTGAGAGGATGCTCAAGGCGCTCATTAAATCTTTACATAATAAATACTCGAATCCTTGAACCCTTGAGCCCTGCCGCTTGCGGCATCCCGCTTTCATAAATATATATTAGCGGAGCGGGATAGAATCCTTTTTTAAGGAGCTTTCCATGGCACAGACAGGCATTGTAAGAGATGAGCGGTATCTGGAGCATGATATGGGATCGTATCACGTGGAGAACCCGGAGCGATTGGTCCATATCTACAAGGCCTTGGATGAGATAGATATTCCTCTGCAGGAGATCGCCCCGCGGGCCGCGACGCGTGAGGAGATCACCGCGGTTCACGACTCTAAATATGTCGATCGCATCGCCGCGACTGCCGGGAAGGGCGCGGTGCATCTCGATGCCGATACCTCAACCTCTGCCCGGAGCTATGAGGTATCCCTGTTGGCAGCAGGCGGCATGTTGGCGGCCATCGATGCGGTGATGGGTGACCTGGCAAATGCCTTTGCCCTGGTGCGGCCTCCGGGACACCACGCCGAGCGGGACCGGGCCATGGGGTTTTGCATTTTCAACAACATCGCTATTGGCGCCAAATACGCCTTGTCAAAGCACGGTCTGGAGCGTGTCCTCATTGTGGACTGGGACCTGCACCACGGCAACGGTACGCAACACACCTTCTACTCCGATCCCCACGTCCTCTATTTCTCTACCCACCAGTATCCCTACTATCCCGGCACCGGTCACTATACCGAAGTCGGGGAGGGTGACGGCAGAGGATATACGGTCAATGTACCTCTCACCACTGGCTATGGGGACTCCGATTATGCCAATATCTTCCGGCATATCCTCCGGCCCATTGCCCTGGCGTATCAACCGCAGCTGATCCTGGTATCGGCCGGATTTGATATCTATAACCGAGACCCCCTTGGAGGGATGGCGGTTACCCCGGAGGGCTTTGCCCGACTCACCGACATCATTATGGATATAGCCCAAGCGGTATGCCAGGGGAGAATAGTCATTACGTTAGAGGGGGGGTACAATCTTGAAGGTCAGGCCCTCTCCGTCAGAGAGGTGGTCCGGAGGCTGGCCGGCGCAGGGGCGTGGGATAGCGGCGTGTGGGAGGCGCAGGAAGACACGGCGTATGCTCAAGTCCGGGGGGTCGTGTCCGCGGTCAAAGAGAACCTGCAAGGTTTCTGGCAGTGGGATGGGTAGCGATAGCTGGAACTATCGCTACCCTGGTATTCTCACTCAGTGCCTTATTCTTTTAAATCCACCCGTTCTTTGAGTTCCTTGCCTACTTTGAAGAAGGGGAGTTTTTTGGGGAGGACGTTAACCGTTACTCCCGTCTTGGGGTTCCTTCCTTGATAACTTCCATAGTTTCTGATCGCAAAGCTGCCGAAGCCTCTGATCTCGACCCGATCTCCCCTTCGTAAGGCATTCACCATCTCTTCAAAGACGGCATCGACCACCACCTTGGCTACCTTTTGACTTACCTTCACCCTCTTGGTTACTTCCTCAGTGAGTTCCGCCTTGTTCACCGTTTCACCCCCTTTGCGCCAAAAGTATTTTATTTATGTTCAGCATAGGTGCTCCCTGATATACGTTATAGCATTTTTAAAAAAGGCGAGCCCCGCCCCCTCTTCGGGAAGCTCCTCCCTGGTCCATCGAGGATGATTGGTCCGGTGGAGGTAGGCCTCGGGATGGGGCATGAGCCCAAAGATCCTGCCTGTCTCATCACATATCCCCGCCACCCCGTTGAAAGATCCATTGGGGTTTAAGGAGTACTCCATAGTTGCCTCTCGGCAGGCTTCGTCGCTGTATTGGAGGCAGATCAATCCCTTCTTTTTAAGCTGCGAGGTGATCGAATGATCCGCGGCGACGAATTTCCCTTCGCCGTGTCTTACCGGAAGATAGACCTTCTCCATACCCTTGGTAAAGACGCAGGGGGATGCCGTGTTGACTTTTAGGTGTACCCATCGGTCCTCAAAGCGGCCAGAATCGTTAAAGGTCAACGTTATCTTTTGCTCACCGTACCCGCCCTCCAGAGCGGGTACGAGGCCCAGTTTAGCCATGAGCTGGAACCCGTTGCAGATCCCGAAGATCAGCCCTCCGCGCTCAATATAGTGCAACATCTGATCCCAAAACCGCTCCCCCGTGTTAGCAATGGTGGCATGGCGGAAGCGATTGGCGCAGGCCTTGGCCGCCCCCAGATCATCTCCATCCAGGAATCCCCCCGGCAGGCACAGGAGGTGATAGTTGCCCACGGCATATTCTCCTCTGAGGAGTTCATTGATGTGGACGGTGTCGACTGTATTCGCCCCCGCCGCCGTGCAGGCATAGGCGGTTTCATATTCGCAGTTAATACCGTTGCCCGCCAGCACGATGACTTTTACCTTACCTGGCATTCTCGTTCTCTTCAGATGCCTTGCCTTTGGCAGGATTCATCAGTAACCCTTCCGGTCATCTTATTGTTCTGGCGAGGCGCCATAACGCCGGCTTCCGTGTCCGCTTAGGTGTCCTGCGATGGCGTGCCCTTCGGCGGTCGGCGAAGGGTAAAGGTCACCATCATCCCGATCACCAACAGGGAGCACCCCACCCAGACGACGGACACCCCAGGGTTGTGGGCGACCTGTATCCCCGTATAATACCTCTGTTCTAAATCTTCAAAAATAAAGGAAAAATCACCGACCTGCAGGCCTTCCATGCCTGGATTGCCCTTGAAGAGCCAAAACCCTTCCGGCTCTGAGTCGGGGGGAAAGAGGACCAGCAGGATTGCTTCTCCATGGCCGTGAACCGCCCCCCGATATTGCATAAAGCCGAGATAGACCTCGGTCCCGGGAATGGGCTGTGGCTCCCCTTGTTTGAGTTGCATGGTGTGAAAAGCCCCTTTCCCCCTCACCTCCACGATGGGGGAAACGCTTATTATCCCATAATCGCTCTGATAAAAGTTGAGTCCCTTATATGATATGGGCTGGTTTACCCGCAGTGGCACATGGTCCAGTACTACCTGCTCTCCCTCAAAAAAGGTGAGGGTACTGATATATTCTTTGGGGGAACCGTCTGGGTAAAAATCGACTCGAAAGGCGTCGCAGCGCACCACAAAACTCAACGGCCGCATCATCCATTGAAGTTTTCTGAGTAAGATCCGTGCTACGGTCTCCCCCTCCACAATTTCCACGTACCCCTTCGCCCCCCAAATCGCGCCGATGAGGCCCCCAGCCAAGATGAGGAGGACGCTCAGGTGGGTGAGGTAGGTCCCCAAGCGGGCGTAGCCGCTCTTGGTCTTGCGCACCTGCCGCCATACACCGGGGAGGCGCTTCCAGGAACAGGCGATTAAGTTGATCACCAAGAGGACCAGCACCCCCATGAACCACAACGAGTGATACATATTAAAGAGGCCGAGTCCTTTCATAAAATAATAGGTCTCTTTGCTGTAACGCTGGAGGTACTCGGCCTCGGAGGCGTTTTGGGTGATCACGGTCCCGATGATGGATAACCCCGCCAGTATGATCAGGAGTGGGATGGTCAATTTGAGGGAGGAGAGGAAGTTAATGATGAAAGAAAAAAAGTTTCCTCTTTTTTCCCTTTGTTTAGACCTTTTTTTGTTTTGCTTCACCCGTTTGTCCCTATACCTCAATTATGGGAGTAAGTCCGCGACACTGCTTGTGAACATATCATTTACCGGAGAGGAATTCAATCCCGCCATAGACAAGACGTGCCCCGCTTCTCCTTGCCCCGGATGTGATGTAAGGTATCTTGCGGTAAGATAGATCGAAGCTTCTTTCCTGTCAAGGAGGAGGGGCCTTTGGTCAGTCGCTTTTGGGTAATCTTTGCAAGGAATTCAAGGATAAGAGGGAGATTTTATGAAAAGTTTCGCAAAAGGAGCTTGACATTCTAGGGCAATTATACTAAGCAAATACGTACTGTGCGGTTCAGTGATGAGCACGAGTAAGATCTTGTTTTTTACGATTTTATATACCTACATAAGGGAGGGTAACTAAGGATGGAGATTAAAAAGATAGGGGTGTTGGGGACCGGTGCCATGGGTAATGGCATTGCCCAGGTCTGTGCCCAAGCGGGTTTTGAGGTGGTCATGCGGGATATAGCCGATGAGTTTGTCCAGCGGGGGTTCAAGACCATCGAGGGTTTCCTTTCCAAAAGCGTGGAGAAGGGGAAGCTCTCCGAGGATGACAAGAAGAAGATCCTCGGG
This sequence comes from Deltaproteobacteria bacterium, assembly GCA_016927065.1. Taxonomy (GTDB): domain Bacteria; phylum Desulfobacterota; class B13-G15; order B13-G15; family RBG-16-54-18; genus JAFGNJ01. The sequence continues at coordinate 272,900 of JAFGNJ010000005.1, read as the reverse complement.
AGAATCACAGGTACCACGAACGTCGCGGACATGAAGGATGCCGATTTCGTCATCGAGGCCGTCCTGGAGGACTTGGAGCTGAAGAAGAAGGTTTTTCAGGAGGTGGAGAGTATCACCCGTCCGGAGGTCATCTTGGCCACCAATACCTCCTCCATGTCCATTACCGAGATCGGGGCGGCCACCAAGCGCACGGCCAAGGTGGTGGGGATGCACTTTTTCAATCCGGTCCCGATGATGAAGCTCGTCGAGGTCATCAAAGGTATGGACACCAGCGATGAGACGGTTGCCGCAACAAAGGAGTTGTCGGAGAAATTAGGCAAATTGCCTGTCATCGTAAAAAAGGATGTGCCGGGTTTTATCGTCAACCGGCTCATGATCGTCCAGGTGATGGAGGCCATTCGGCTCTACGAAGAGGGGGTGGCATCGATTGAGGATATTGACACCTCGGTTAAGGGGGGACTGAATCACCCCATGGGGCCCTTTGAGCTGATGGATCTGACCGGCCTCGACATCAATTATCACGTCAATGAGTACTTTCACCGGGAGCTCAACCAGGAACTGAAGCACGTGACTCCCATAACCCTGAAGAACATGATCCGTGCCGGCAAGCTGGGAAGAAAGACCAAAGAAGGCTGGTACAAGTACGATAAAAAGTAGAAGGAGCGATCCATGGCGTACGAAACTATCATCCTTGAGAAGAAGGAGCGGATTGCCACCGTTACCCTCAACCGCCCACCCATGAACCCCTTGAACCGCCGGATGTACGAGGAACTCACCCAGGTTACGGGGGAACTCAACGCCGATCCCGAGGTGAAGGTGGTAATTATAACCGGGGCCGGGGAGAAGGCCTTTGCCGCCGGTCTCGACGTCAAGGAGGTGGAGGGGAAGTCGGTGGCTGAGATCAGGGATTTCTGGGCCTGTTCCCGGGATGCCTCTGAGCGGGTGGCGGCCATTGAGAAACCGGTCATCGCCGTCATCAACGGGCTCGCCCTGGGGGGCGCGCTGGAGCTTGCCCTCTGTTGTGATCTGCGCATAGCCTCAGAGGGGGCGCGCTTCGGCCAGCCGGAGATTACGCTGGGGATCATCCCCGGCGGAGGGGCTACCCAAAGGCTTTCCCGATTGATCGGGACCGCTCGGGCCAAGGAACTCTTGTTTACCGGTGATATGTTTGATGCGCAAACAGCGCTTCAGTTGGGCGTCGTGAGCAAGGTTTGCCCCGCCGATAAGCTGATGGAAGAGGTCATGGCTTTGGCATCCGCCATCGCTGAAAAGCCCGCCGTGGCCCTCAAGATGATCAAACTCGCCGTAAACCACGGCATCAATATGGACCTCCACTCCGCCCTCGTCTACGAAGGGGAGTGCTTTGTCCTTTCCTATACCTCCGAGGATGGCCGGGAGGGATTACGGGCCTTTGTTGAGAAACGCTCCCCCGTTTTTAAAGATCGGTAGGACAGAGTTGGATCAGGCGCCCGGATCAGTATGGCGCAGGTTTTTCGGGAATGAGGTCTTGTGTACCTGTGGGTAGATGGGGAATATATGGTCTTTGTGAAGGCGGTGCTTCACGCACCGCCTTTTTAATTGACAAAACAAATGAAACGGCTATTATGAGGTAAATTCAATAGGGGGGTCACCTCCGTGGCATGAATGGTGTTTTCTCACCTGCGATGTGCCATGTCCCGCAAGAGAGAGGGTGTTATGTCTGTGCGGAGGTTTGATCCCGGAAAGAGGTTATTATGAGATTTTTGAGGGTGATTATACTGGTAGCAGCCCTCCTGATGTTCCTCCCCGTCTGGAGCACCGCCCAGCAACCCCTGCGAGTGGCGGTTCTCCCCTTCACCGTCCACAGCGCAGAGGATCTCTCCTATCTCAGGGATGGTATCTGGGACATCATCTCCAGCCGTATTATCGTCGAGGGTGAGATCGAGGCGGTAGAAAAACCCCTCGTTGAACGTTTCTATGCCGACCTGCGGGGCGGCGATGTCAGCGATCAGCAGGCCCGCTGGCTGGGCGCCAGGGTAGGGGCCGAGTATGTGGTCTACGGCAGCATCACCAAGGTGGGTGATTATATCAGTCTCGACGCCAAGGTAGTCCATGTGCCCGGTACGCGTCCCACCACCAGCGCCTTCGCCCAGCACAAGGGGATAGATGAGGTAATGACCAAAGTGGGCACCTTTGCCCAGGATATCGCCAGCCGCATCCAGGGGCGTACCACCTCCTATGAGCGAGGGAGGCCCGGTCAGTTGCGTGAGCATCTGATGTTTCAGGCGGTAGGCTACACCAAAATGCTGGCTTTCCCCAAGAAGTTTTTGAAAGGAGTTGATGCCGGCGACGTGGACGGTGACGGCAAGAACGAGCTCGTCGTCATAAGCGACGACCATCTCTGGATTTACCGTGATGACGGCAAAGAGCTCAAGCTCGTGGGTGAGTTTCAGGAATCGTTCGCCCACAACTTCCTCACCCTCGATGTGATCGATATCAACGGGGACAAGCGGGCGGAGATCTGTGTCACCAACGCCATTGGGGACAGCCTCCAGTCCTTTGTCCTCAATTACGAGGATGGCGCCTTTCGCTACCTCGCGAGAGGGCTTGCCTGGTACCTGCGGGTTGTGAAGGTTCCGGACAGAGGGGAGGTCCTGGTGGCCCAGCGGATGGGGGCCAGGAAGGACTTTGACGGTCCGATCAGGGTAGTCGAAGCGAAGGGTGATAAGAAGGTTAAGGTCGGCAAGCGGCTCAAGACAGGCGATAAGGGGCCGCTCCCCAAAGAGGTTGAATGGATCTACGCTTTTACCTCAGGACGACTGACCGATCCCGAGGCCACGGCATTCCTTGTGGCGGACGAGATGGACACGGTGCGGCTGCTCGACGAGAAGGGCGATTTCCTGTGGAAGTCGGGAGATGACATGGGCGGTTCCGACAACTACATTGATCGGCCCACCGTGCTTGCCGATAGCAGGGGTAACCCTAATCCTTTTTCCCGCCGCCTCTATATCCCCCTGCGGATGTTTGTCAAAGACCTGGACGGCGACGGGGTGGATGATGTCGTTGCCGTCGTGAATAAATTTCTTACCGGCAAGCACATCGAGCGGGTCCGGGAATACGACAAGGGCTATGTTGTCGGCCTCAGCTGGGACGGGATAGCCCTGACCAACGCCTGGCGCACCCAGGACATACCCGGCTACGTTTCCGACTTTCAGGTCAGGGACGTGGACAACGACGGCCGGGATGAATTGGTGGCCGTGTCCGTGTCGTCTCACTTTTTGAAGTCGGACACCAGGGGCCTCCTCATGGTTTTTGAGTTATATGAGTAACAAGGCAGCGGTAAGACATTGATAATACTACTGTTCTGTGTGGTTAAGCATGGATTAGAGTTTCGCGATAGCTGGTGGTCCTCTGAGAAGATAAGGGCCCAGAGCATAGTCGTGTGAGTTCCAAGGATAACAAAAAAATGCTTGACAGACCGAGAGGGTAATGGTAAGAACTCTCTAACCAGTACGAAGACAGATTAAGGTGTACTGGTTTAAAGAGTGAAGTAGCACGGAGGAGATGGAGTTCTAGGAATTAGGACATAAGGTACAAAGAAAGGGGGTGATACATACAGCGGATAAGACTTGAAAGGAGGTGAGAAAACAGAAATTCTTATAAGTAGTAGCTAAGGAATAAGCTTTATTGAGTGTTTTTAAGAGAAAAGCTAAGGAATATGAAAAAAGTTGGATTGAAATTGAGAGAATATCAGAGAAAAGAGTACACTAAAAAAGCTTAACAAGGAGGTAGATGCTGATGAAAAAGGCACTACTAATAGGATTGGTAGTAGGAATATTGGCTGCGTGGTCAATACCTGCCATGGCCATTGATTGGTCCGGCAGCGGGTATATCAACGTGATGTATGCGGCGGCCAGGAACGGTGCTGTTCCAGGGAATAACCCGTTTGCTGCTAACAATGCATACCTTGATGAGATGAGCTCCTGGATGTTCATGAGGGGTCGACTCCTGATCAAGGCGCAGGCCAGCCCTGACCTGTATGGGGTCTTTTACTTCGAGATGGACTCCAATTTTTGGGGTGAGGGGACCACGACACGCGCAGGCGGGAGTGGCTTCATGGGCAGATGGGGCGCGGATGCAGTCGCGGTGGAAATAAAGCACTGCTACGTCGATTTCCGCATGCCTCCCAACCTGCCTTTATGGTTTCGGATCGGTGTGCAGGACGTGAGTCTTGCCAGCAAGGTCTTGCTGTCAAATGACGGCGCTGCTGTAACAGCGACCCTCAAGGTCGAGCCCATCAAGATGAACGTCATGTTTAGATATGCCAAGCCGGCAGACTCAGATGAATTTACAGCGGCCGACGGTACTGAGATATATCAGTTTGCAGTCGACATGCCTCTCGGTCCGGTTACACCGCAGGTGTACTTTATGTACAACAATGTGAGATATGGTGCTAATAACCTCGTTGCGGGTAACCTTGATTATGAGCAGCTGTGGTGGCTCGGCTTGAACCTGAAAGGGAAGATCGGCATGGGTTCAGTAACCATTAGGCCTGAGTTAGACCTTGTCTGGTCAGACGGCACGGGGACTGTTTCCGGTGGCAATGATGTCAATTACGGTTCCTGGCTCACGAGGTTCGACTTGGCCGCGCTGATTAATAAGCTTACGGTCGGCATGCAGGCGTACTACTGCATGGGAAGGGACTGGGATGATTTTACTGCCGACAATCGTGACAGCACCTTCCAGCGCCCCCGTCCCAACTCCAGTGGCTTAGCGGGTATGACGAGTATTCATAACGTGTGGCGTGCAGGTGGCTATTTCATGAGTAGCGGCGGCGTGGGTGGTCCAATGACCGGTAACTTACCGGCCACCTACTTAGTCGGTGCGTGGTGGTTAGGCGCGTATGTCGAATACCAGATCTTCGACTGGCTCAAGGTCGGCGGTGCTGTCAGCTACATCGGTGATACCGAAGAGGATGGCGACGCCATAGACAGGTTGAGTCAGAATAACGGCGATGCGGACGACGATCAGAGCATCGGCTGGGAGTTCTGCTTCGGCACCGAAGTGAAGCTCTACAAGAACCTGAGTTGGAACACCGCTTTTGGGTATCTGTTCGCCCACAAGGGGCTCAGCCTTAATGGTGGTGTAACGCCTGATGATCCCTGGGCCTTCAGAAGTGCTTTGATGTATCGGTTCTAAGGATCACAGATCAGACAGAACCTGCGGGGGAAGGGATGATATCCCTTCCCCCTTTTTTAACTTTTGTCCTAACACCCCCTTTTCTTCCCGGACACCCCTGTCGGCCATATCTCCCATGCAGGTTGACACGCCGGGGTAATTTACCGGATAATACCGATCGTGCGGGTTTGAACGGATTCTGAAAAATTGACAGTATTCAGAAACAGAAGGAGTATTTCTTGACGACAGAGGGGCGATGATGAAGATTAGAGGAAGGCTCTGGCGGTTCGGGCACGACGTGGATACCGATGCTATTATTCCGGCGAGGTACTTGAACACCTCGGATCCCCAGGAGTTGGCGCGGCACTGTATGGAGGACGCCGATGCCGCCTTTGTCGAACGGGTCCAACCGGGGGACATTATCATGGCCGGGAAGAACTTTGGATGCGGTTCCTCCCGCGAACATGCCCCCCTCGCCATCAAGGCCGCCGGGGTGTCGTGTGTCATTGCCGAGGGGTTTGCCAGGATATTCTACCGCAACGCCTTCAATATCGGCTTGCCGATAGTGGAGTCCCCCGAGGCGGTCCAGGGGAGCCAGGAGGGTGATGAGGTGGAGGTGGACCTGGCCTCGGGGCGGATCAGCAATGTGACCCGAGGCACGACGTTTACGGCGCAGCCCATACCCCCCTTCATGCAGGAGTTAATCAGAGACAGCGGGTTGCTGGGACACGTCGCCAAGCGGCTTAAAGAGCAGGGGTGAGGCGGCAGCGTCACTACCGGAGTTGGCTGGCACGTGAGGGGCTGGTTCCCTTTCGGGTCCAGGTAAAGGAGACCGATCTCTATATCCTCGCCCGGACCCCCTTGGAGCAGGAGGCCGAAGAGGCGATCATCACATTTCGACACCAGCTTGAGTCCTACCTCACAGAAAACCCCCTCTTTGTGGAAAGCCTCGTTCCCCTTCCGCTTGATCCCCGAGCGCCGGAGATCGTGCGGGAGATGCTGACCGCCTCCCAAAAGGCCGGGGTGGGACCTATGGCCGGGGTAGCCGGCGCCATGGCGGAGTTCGTGGGGAAGACACTTCTTTCCGAGACCCCCGAGGTGGTAGTGGAGAACGGGGGTGATATCTTTCTTCAGAGCAGTACCGAGCGGAAGATCGGAATTTTTGCCGACCGCTCCCCCCTGAACATGCGGGTGGGGATACGCGTCCCACCGGAACGAACGCCAGTGGGGATCTGTACCTCATCGGGTACGGTAGGGCACTCCACAAGCTTCGGCAAGGCGGACGCGGTCTGCGTGATCTCTTCCTCGACAGCATTGGCCGATGCGGCGGCCACGGCCGTGGGAAACCTGGTGCAGGGCAAGGGTGATATCGAGCAGGCATTGGAATGGGGACGCACCATCCCCGGCGTGGAGGGGATAGTGATCATCGTGGCAGATGCCCTGGGGGCTTGGGGGGGGTATGAGTTGGTAAAATTATGACCAGAAAAGAGAGTTTGAGTCCCGCACCTCCCTGCCCCTTAAATTCAAGTTTAAGGAAAACAGCCGGAGGTGGCCCTTTGGCCAGATTCGTCGAGATGCGACACACATTGTAGATTTATGGAAGCGGGATAGAATTCTTAGGCCCTTACTTGGTTACGACTCTCATATGCATTCCACAAATCAAAAAGTTGTGATAGCCATGAGCGGGGGGGTGGATAGCTCTGTGGCCGCCCTCCGGTTACAAGAAGCGGGGCATGAGGTCATCGGCCTGTGGATGCAGGTGCAGGGGGAAGGCCCCGCTGCAGAAGAACCGGCTTTCCGCCAGGCCCTCCGGATAGCCCAATACCTGAATATTCCCCTTACCCCCATCGACCTGCGATCTCTTTTTGAGGTGGAGGTCGTCGAGTATTTCCTGCGGGAATACCTCAACGGCAAGACCCCTAATCCCTGCGCTCTCTGCAATCCCCGGTTCAAATTTGGACTCCTGTTGGAAAATGCCCTGCAAATGGGGGCGGAGCTTTTCGCGACGGGTCACTATGCACGGATTGATAGTGATCCCTTACGGGAGCGGTTGGTACTGCTGCGGGGTGTGGACAGAAGGAAGGACCAGTCTTATTTTCTGTGGGGGCTTTCCCAGGAACAGCTTGCCCACAGTCGCTTTCCCAACGGGGAGTTGACGAAAGCGGAGGTTCGGAGGATAGCGCAGAAAGGGGGGGTTCCCCTGACCGAAGAAGGAGAGAGCCAGGAGATATGTTTTATTCCCCACGGAGATTATCGGGCTTTTCTGCAAAGAAGGCTTGCGGATCGGATCGGCGTGAAGGGGGAGATTGTTGATACAGCAGGCCAGGTTCTGGGAAAGCATGAGGGGATATTTGGTTTCACCATCGGACAGCGGCGGCGGATTGGAGTCCCGGCACGCCGGCCCTACTACGTTTTGAGAATAGAGCCGGCTTTCGATCGCGTGGTGGTGGGAGACAAGGAGGACCTTTTGGCACGGGGCCTGGTGGCCCAGGGGATGCACTGGATCTCCATACCGCCGCCTCATGAGGAGTTCCGGGCCGTCGGGCAGATCAGATATCGCCATGCTGCAGCGCCCTGTCAGGTGATCCCCCGCGCAGAGGATACTGTTGTTGTCCGCTTCGATGAACCTCAAGAAGCCATCACGCCCGGGCAGGCCTTGGTTTTGTACCAGGATGATCGTGTGCTGGGGGGGGGGTGGATACGGGAGGTTGAGGGTGGACAGGGGTAGGGTATGCATTGTGTCCCTCGGGTGTAAGGTGAACCAGTTCGAGGGTGAGGCCATGGGGGAGGCCATGGAGATGCAGGGGTGGGAGGTGATTCCCTTTGGCACGGGCGCCGATTGTACCATTATTAACACCTGTATGGTTACCGCCCGTGCCCAAGCCGAGTCCCGCCGATGGATTTACCGGGCCAGGAGGTCAAGCCCTCGAGGCATCCTCCTGGCGGCGGGGTGTTATCCGCAGATCAACCCCGAGGAAGTGCTCTCCCTGGGGGCAGATGGTGTAGTAGGCAACCAGGAAAAAGAGGCCATCCCCGCCATCGTGGAGGAGATACAACAGGGTAGAGGAGGTGTTATCAAGGTAGGGACAATCAGCGAGGCCAAAGCCCCCCCTGACCTGCATTGCCGACGTTTCCGCAACCACACGCGGGCCTTTCTGAAGATCCAGGATGGGTGCAACGCCCGGTGCAGTTACTGCATCATCCCCCTAGCCCGGGGGAGGAGCCGAAGTGTCCCCCCCTCGCATGTCGCCGCTTCCCTCCGGCAGTTTAAAGCGGCGGGCTACCGGGAGGTCGTCCTCGCTGGTATCCACCTCAGCGCCTATGGTTCGGACCTCAAGCCCAAGATTACCCTCCTAGACCTTTTGCAGCAACTCGAAGAAGCAGAGACCCCTTCGCGCATTCGCCTCAGCTCCATGGAGCCTCAGGAGACGACCCCTGCGTTGATCGATTGGATCGCGTCCAGCAAGATATGCTCCCACGTTCACCTCTCCTTACAGAGCGGATCAGATGATATCCTTCGGATGATGAACCGCCCCTATACTAGCGCAGTTTTCCGAGAGTTGGTACTTCGCATCGCCGAGCGGATGCCCCGTGCGGCCATCGGCGCAGACGTTATGGTGGGCTTTCCGGGTGAGGATGCGCAGGCCTTCGCTTACACCTACGACCTCCTGCAATCCCTCCCCATAAGCTACCTCCACGTCTTTCCCTTCTCTCCCCGTCCGAGGACCAGAGCGGCAGGGTTTGCCAGACAGGTAGGGGAGGGGGAGAAGCGGGAGCGGGTACAGGCCCTGCGCTCCCTGAGCAGGGAGAAAAAGAGGGCTTTTTACTCATCCTTTCTTAAGCAGGAACTCATTTTTTTGATCGAGCACCGTCGAGAAAACGGGAGACTTCGGGGGCTTTCACGGAACTACGTCTTTTGTCTTTTGGACGGCGGAGATGAATTGATGGGACACGAGATGCAGGCGGAACTCCTTACTATCGAAGGGGAGCGGGGGATCGGAAAGATCCATGAGTCGTTGATTCCATCGCCCTCGTAGCACTCTTTCTACAGACCCTCGTACGGCAGTTGCCGGGGAGATGGAGGGGCTGTATAATACGTCGTGGAAAGAGATTTATCATTGTCCACAAGACAATCATACGGCAAACAAAGGCTGACCTCAGGAGATAAGAGCAAACGTCTCCACTATATTCGTTTAAAGGAAGGATGCGTCTTAATACAGGGTGTGGCCAGAAGCGCCTTGTATGACCTTTCGGAAGGGACGGTTTACTCTCTTAACCGCTCTGCCCACAACGTAGTGGCCGCCATTCAGCATAACATATTCAAGGAACGGCGCCGGACGTTCGTGGATCAATTGATCGATATGGGAATTGTGGAGAGCTCCGATACCCCTTTTCCGCCCCGAAACGTATCTCAGGAAGCTATTCCTGAGGCCACCCTGGAGTTTATCTGGTTGGAGGTGACCTCCACCTGCAATCTCAGGTGCATCCATTGCTACGGTGACTGCCTCTCCTCATCCGGACCTGACAGGGTGAATGCTGAAGGGTGGAAGCTCATATTGCGACAGGCACGAGATCTCGGTTGCTCCCAGGTCCAGTTTATCGGTGGTGAACCACTCCTGCAAAAAGACCTTTTTCCATTGGTCGGCTTTGCCCGGAGCACAGGATACACTTTTGTTGAGATCTTCTCTAACCTTACCCTCTTCACCCAAAAACGTATCCCTTTTTTGAGGGATAACGGCGTGCATATCGCCACTACCCTCTATTCCGCCGATCCGAAAACCCACGATAGCATTACAGGGGTTCAGGGAAGTCATGCCAAGACAGTAAAAGCCATTACCCTTATTAAGGATAACAATGTTCCGGTGCGGGTGGCCGTCATTGCCATGAAACGAAACCAGCATGATCTCTCCGCGACGGTGGAATTCCTTCACGAAATGGGGGTAGAGTATAAGTTGCCAGACCCTGTCAGACCCACGGGGAGAGGGTGTTCTCAGGAGATACAACCCCACGATCTTCCCCGCGAGTTTTCCGGCCACATGACGGCGGCCAATTTCTGGACCGACAGGCACTCCTTTTTTTACAATAAACGATACAATAGCTGTTGGGCCGGGAAAGTGGCCGTCACCGCAACGGGAGAGGTGATGCCCTGTATATTCGCACGTGACCTCATAGTCGGTAATGTCTGTGAGGAGAACTTGAAGGATTCACTGCAAAAAAAAAGGTTGCAAGAGCTTTGGGGGTTAACCAAGGACCAGGTGGAGGTATGTCAGGATTGCGAGTATCGATACGCCTGCCATGATTGCCGCCCACTGGCCTATGCCCAAAGGGGAAACCTCTATGACAAGTCCCCCCGTTGCCTCTATGACCCCTATCGTGGACGGTGGCAAAAAAAGTGATATTGTGCTTGTTTTTTTGTAATCATTCGCTAAACTTATAGTGTAGAGACAGAACTAAGGAGGTGACAATGGCTCGCAAAGAGAGCAGAAGGGGTTTTATCAAGAACTCGTTGAAGTACCTCGCCGGTCTCTACATGGGATTGTTGTTTGGCATCAAGGGTATCTTTGATCCCCCTGAGATCAAGGCCGCTAACGGCACTGACGTGGCGTGGCGATGTTCCCCTCGTCATCTGTGCGCCCCTGCGTGTAGCCCAACCTGCACCCCCACGTGTACGCCCTCTTGCACCCCTTCCTGTAGCCCCACGTGTTACCCCTGCGCACCCAATTGCAGTCCCACCTGTTCACCCTCGTGCGCACCGTACTGTAACCCCACGTGTCCTCCAGCTGGCGCATGTTCCATGATAGAGGTGGATGTCCCTCTTATAGATATTCAACGGGCATTAAAGGTGAAGGGGTATTATAACGGGCCGGTTGACGGCGTCTGGAATAAAGAGACGTGGATTGCTATCATTGAGTTCAAGCGGGCCAATGGGTTACAGCCTAATGGGGTTGTAACTCCAGCAACGTGGGATCTTTTGAAGCCGTGAGGGGTCGGTCCCCTGCCGCTGAAAGACAATCCACCTTAATTCTTGCTTTTCGTGGCCACGACCATCTGCGATGCCGTCAGGATGGCATTAATGAGGCTCGTGGGATCAGCCACCCCTTGACCTGCGATGTCATAGCCTGTCCCATGACCGACAGAGGTCCTGATGATGGGCAATCCCAGGGTGATGTTCACTCCATCTCTGAAGTGTAGGAGCTTCAGGGGGATCAAACCCTGGTCATGGTACATGGCTACAACGGCATCATATCTTCCCGAAGCAGCGTTGAAAAAGAGGGAATCTGGAGGGAGGGGCCCATCAACTGCCATACCCTCGTGACGACACTCCGCTACGGCAGGTGCGATAACTTCCTCTTCTTCTGAGCCGAAGAGGCCACCCTCGCCGGCATGGGGGTTGAGCCCTGCCACAGCCAAGCGGGGATTTGTGATACCAAAGTATTGTTGTAACCCCTGAAAAGTAGTAACGATGGTCTTCTTGATCCGCACGTGGGTTAGGGCGGCAGGGACCTCACGCAAAGGGAGATGTGTCGTCACCAGGGCTACGCGCAGTTTAGGACCCGCCAACATCATCACCTGATCCTCCGCCCGAGTCAGGTGTGCCAGGAATTCCGTGTGGCCGGGAAAGGGATATCCCGCCTCGTTGAGGGCTTCTTTACTGATAGGGGCCGTTACCAGGGCGTCAACGATACCCTCCTGCGCCAGCGCTACCCCCTTTTCGATATAGCGATAGGTCGCTTCTCCTCCTTTCCGCTGGGGCGTGCCGAGAGGAACCTCCTCCGGGGGGAGATCAGTGAGGGGTAGAATGTTCAAGATCCCCGGGTTAAAAACTCCTTTTGCAGGTTCCTCGATTTTTTTGATTGTAACAGAACTTTTCAACCATTGAGCAGTATACATTAATATTCCCTTATCGCCTAAAACCACGGGCCGGCACTGAGCAAAGATTGTTTTCTCACCTATGGCCTTGACGATGATCTCCGGTCCTATACCGGCAGGGTCGCCCATAGTTATGGCGATAAGGGGGAAAGGCATATCGAGCTACTAAAAAAAAGGAGCTAAAGCTTTACCTCCACGTTTGAACGTGCCTTTAAATCATCCAGCCACTTGATATAGTGTTTTGTCACCTCTTCTCGGTAGTAATCTGCCATGACCCGCTCTTTGATTTCGTCAAAGGAGTACAATGTTCCTTCTCTCTTGTCCGTCACCTTGAAGATATGGAGTGCTTGAGCGGATTGAAGGGTTTCACTTATCTCTCCCACGTTCATATTGAAAACCACCGCCTCAAGTAACGGCATTATCTCTCCTTTTGCGAAGAAGCCGAGATCTCCTCCCGAACTGGCCGATGTCGAGTCATCCGAGTATTGGCGAGCCATCTCTTCAAATGTCGCCCCCTTCTTCAGATTTTCCAACACCATGTCCATCTTTTTTTTGGCGGCCTCCCAATCTTTGGCTTGAGGTTCAGGGGGGACCTGAATCACTATCTGGCTCACCCTCAACTCGGGGGATTGATACTTATTTATGTTAGCTTGATAATATTCCCGTAGCTTTTCTTCGGCCATTGATATGTTAGGCTTGATGAGGGACTCAATGATCCGGGCTCGTCTGATTTGTACCGTGAGAAAATGTCGATACCCTTCTACGCTAAATCCCTGTCTAATGAGTTCCTTTTCTGCTTGGGCGTCGTCTATTTTCCCATCCTCCTTCATCTTTGCGAAAGCATTATCCGCTTCTTCGGTACCAACCTTGATTCCAAGGCGATTAGCCGTCTTTTGTAACATTTTTTCTTCAATTAACGATTGCAGGACTGCCTTGCGCGCCTGGTTTAGCCTCATTTCCTTGTCTAAAGGGTTCCCTGCATCAAGGATGTTTACCATCCCATACTGCGGCATTGCTTCATCAAGGTCGGCGAGGGTTATCACCTCACCATCCACAACTCCAACTACTCGATCGAACACCTTCGCTGACGAAGGAAAGGGGATCAACAAGAAAAAAATAAAAATTACAAGGCTTATTCTTTTTATCACCTAAATTCACCTCCTTTATGGATTCTTCTGTACTTCCTCCTGTTGAGCAGCAGGAAGTCCTATTGCCTCAAGGGCCCCTCTATTTATTCTAATATGGGCCTTTTTCTTGGCCTGTTTCAACCACACTTGAAATGCCTTTTCTTCCTCCTCTCGGACGATCTTCTTCTTAATCTGATCCTTGACTTCAGCAAATTGCGGTTCCGATTGTCCTCGCCTGGAGACGACCTGAAAAATGTGATAGCCATAAGGGCTCTGCACGATATCGCTCAACTCTCCTTCTTTAAGAGAAAATACCACGTCAAACTCTTCCGGCATATCCCCACGGCCGAAAAACTCAAGGTCACCTCCCTGCTCTGCCTCAGGCCCGATAGAATGTCGTCGTGCCAGATCTTCAAAAGATTTCCCCTGCTTGAGCATCCTCAGAATATTTTCCGCGTCTTTGCGCTCTTTTACTACGATCTGTCGCACCCTTACTTGATCAGGTACCGTAAACTCCGATTGATGTTCCTGGTAGTACTTCCGCAAGACATCCTCATCAATGGGGGCGGTAATCTGAGAGACCCGGCTGATAACCTTTTCGATCACAAGGCGCTGGTATAATTTTTCTTTCCACTGACTGAGAGAGTCTTCATCGTGCACGACTTCATCAAACCCACCTTCAGGATAGGTCTTTTTAATATAGGAGAAGGCATCCTCCACCTCTTCTTCGCTCACCGTTATCCCCATTGTTTGGGCATTACTCAGGATAAGCTTCTTTTCAATGAGCTGATCCAAGAAGGCCTCTTTCAAATTTGAGAGGGACTTTTCTTCTTGCGGGGAGAGTGTGGTGTGGTATCCTTTAATTAATGGAAAGAATTCCGCTGTGAATTCTTCTACCGTGATAGAATCGCCGTTAACCTCCGCTACTATATGGGATGGCATCTTGTTCGTGCATGAGTTCAGAACAGCAACGGCCAAGATCATGAGGCTTGATATGCAATATCTGAAGCTGAGGTTATCTCTCATGGAACCTCTTCTTCCTCCTCAGCGGCAAGCAGTGCCTCATAAATGTGGATTTGAGCTTTTTCACGTAGGTTTTGCAGATAGGCAGTGAGAATTTTCTCCCTCTTTTTTTTCCTGAGATTGTTTCTAATCTCTTCTTGCACCTCGGGAAACGTGAGCTGTCGGGGACCTATCTTGTCTTCAAGACGAATGATATTATAACCAAACTCCGTTTTAACGATATCGCTCAAATCTCCTTGTTTTTTCAAGGCGAAGGCGGCCTCTTCAAATGATTTATGCACCATACCCCGCTTGATATAGCCCAGGTCTCCCCCCTTCATCTTAGTAGGCATCCAAATAGAGTATTGTTTTGTCAACGTGATAAAGTCCTCGCCTCGAAGCAACCGTTTTTTAATCTCCTTGGCCTCTTCGAGCGTCTTCAGCAGTATATGTCTAATCCACACCTGCTCCAGAACAAACTCCTTTTTGTTCGAACGATAATAAGCCTCCACCTCTTCGTCGCTCACCTCATCCTTGCCTAAACAGAGTTCTTCTCCAAGGGCATTGATGATTAATCCCTTTTTGAACATCGCTACATTGGCCAGTATCTCTTTGTTCTCGTGCAATCCCTTCTTTTTTGCCTCCTGCAAGAGGAGTTCTTGACTTATAAGTTCTTGCAAAAATTTTCTTCTTCCCTCTTCGGAGATCATTTGTAGCTTAGCAGATTCCGAAAGCCGTTCCATCTCCTGTTCAAACTCCTCCAGAGTGATTACGTGACCGTTTATCCTTGCTAGTTCCTGTCCGTTGTGGGGGGTGGTCTTATCACAAGCCATGAGGCTAAGGACGGATAAAACAAAGAGCGCTATAAAAAATAGTTTTTGAATACCAACCATGTTATAACCTCGTATATGCTCAGAAAACTATCATATCACACCAGCCCTTGCAAGATGTTTCTTGTTTCATCCAGCACCCCCCTCCACTCCCCTGCCGCGGGTGTATAGAGCAACCTCATATCCGGGGTCAATTGGTACGTGCCGCCCCCCTGTTGGATGAGATTTATCACCTTTTCCGGGGAGATCGCTCCGTCGGGGACAAAGGTCAACACCACCCGGTTATCCCTGAACTCGAATCGCTGGACTGAAAACTGACTTAGCCATATCTTTAATTTGATGACCTCCAGGAGGTTCAATAAAGGTGCCGGGGGCGGGCCGAAGCGGTCCCTCAGCTCTCCCGTGATCTCCTCGATCTCTTCTTCGTCTTGCAGGGCGGATAGCCTCTTGTAGAAGAGGAGACGTTGATTGTCGTTGGTGATATACTCGGCGGGGATGAAGGCCTCGATGGGGATATGTATCTCAGGGGTCACCCGCTCTTGCACCTCTTCACCCTTGAGCTCCCTCATGGCCTTTTCCAAGAGGCTGTTATAGAGCTCGAACCCCACCTCGGCGATGTGCCCCGATTGGACGTGGCCCAAGAGGTTTCCGGCCCCCCTGATCTCCAAATCCCGCATGGCCAGCCGAAACCCTGAACCCAATTCGCTCAATTCCTGAATGGCCCGCAACCTCTTAAAAGCCTCTCGGGAAAGGTGCTGGCGGGGGGGGACGATCAAGTAGGCGTAGGCCCGCTCGGCGGATCTGCCTACTCTTCCCCTGAGCTGGTAGAGGTCCGCCAGGCCAAAGCGCTCCGCGTGGTTAATGATGATCGTATTGGCATTGGGGATGTCCAAGCCCGATTCGATGATGCTGGTGCAGACCAGGAGGTCGACCTCATTGCGGACAAACTGCATCATCACCCCCTCCAAGGCCCGCTCCCGCATCTGCCCGTGGGCGATGGCGAGACGGACTCCAGGGGCCAGCCCCTGCACGAGGGAGGCCATGGCGTCGATATCCCGCACCCGGTTGTGCACGAAGAAGATTTGGCCGCCCCTGTCGATCTCTCTGAGGATGGCCTCTTTGATCACTTCCTGGTCAAAGGTGATGAGATGGGTGCGGATGGACTGGCGATTGGGGGGAGGGGTGGTGATCAAGCTCAGATCCCTGATCCCCACGAGCGACATCTGCAAGGTACGAGGGATGGGGGTGGCGGTGAGGGTGATGCAATCCACCAATTTCTTCATCTCCTTTAATCGCTCTTTGTGGGAGACGCCGAAGCGATGTTCTTCATCGATGATCAAGAGCCCCAAATCACGAAACGAAACGTCGGGCCGGAGAAGGCGGTGGGTGGCGATGATGATATCGATCGTCCCCTCTTTGAGGCGTTGCAGGATCACCCCCTGTTCGGCACGGGACTTGAACCTGCTCAGGCTCTCCACCACCATCGGATAGCCGCGGAGTCGAGCAGTAAAGGTCGCGAGGTGCTGTTGGGCCAAGACGGTGGTGGGGACCAGCACGGCCGTCTGCTTGTTGTCCAGGGCCGCCTTGAAGGCCGCCCGGATGGCCACCTCGGTCTTCCCGTATCCCACATCCCCGCACACCAACCGGTCCGCAGGCCTTGGTGCCTCCATATCCTCCATCACCCGCTCGATGGCCTCCCCCTGATCGGGGGTCTCTTCATACTGAAAGCCCGCTTCAAACTCCTTGACGTAGATATCGCGAGGTGAGAATGCGAAGCCCTGAAAGGCCTTGCGGGCGGCGTAGATCTCCAGGAGCTCTCTAGCCGCTTCCTCGACCGCCCGCTTGACCCGTTTTTTAGTCTTTTGCCAGGCCTGCCCCCCCAACCGATCGAGTTGAGGTGTGCCCTCACCCGTCCCGATATACTTGTGGACCAGATTGAACCGATCCACCGGCACATAGAGTTTATCCCCTCCCTCGTACTCTATGAAGAGGTAGTCGTTCTCTACCCCCTCTCCTTCCAGTCTCACTAAACCTCGATAAAGCCCTATGCCGTAGTCGACATGGACCACATGATCTCCGCCCCTGAGGTCCTCGTAGGGGGTAAAGGGTGTCGGTTGAGCCCGCCTGCCGTGGCCGACCCTTTGCTTCAGGCCGAAGATCTCCTCCTCGGTCACCACCGCGATCCCCTCGATGGGGAGACAAAAACCGACCCTGAGGTCCCCTACCACAATCACGAGGCGGCCGCGACTCTTCAAGGGATGAGGGGGAAAGGTACCCTGCATGCCCACCTTTTTCAACCCGAAGTCCTCGAGGAGCTCCACAAGGCGCTTCCCTTGCCCAGGGGTCTGCGCAGTAATATAGACCGCCCATTTCTCGTGCAGCCATCCCTGGACCGCTTGGGACAAGGCCTTGAGCCCCGATGCCCTGATCTCTCTGGAAAGTCCCTCGTTGGAGGAGGCGCGCAGTGCGGCCCGGGGAGGGCTTTGGGTGGTAAGCACCCACCCTCCCATCTCGGCCAGGGGTCTCTCCCTGATCATGGCCATCACGGTATCAGGCGAGAGATAGCGATCCTCCCCGCCGCCTCTCCTCAACCCCTCCCAAAACTCCTGGGCCTCGTGTTCGACCTCGAGGGGGGTATCGAGGAGGACGGGCGTTTGAGCGGGGAGATACTCGAAGAAGACGCCCTTTTCCTCCCCCCCCATGGGGGTGATGACGGCCTCCCTGACCTGTTCCGTTGACCGCTGGGTCTCCTCATCAAAGGTGCGCAGAGAGGCCACCTGGTCGCCGAAGAACTCCAGCCTGAGGGGGCGATCCTGATCGAGGGGATAGATATCCATGATCCCCCCCCGCAGGCTCATCTCCCCCCGCTCCTCCACCATCTCGACACGGCTGTAGCCGAGGGCAATGCAATCTTGCACCAGTGCCTCCCGATCCCGCTCGTGCCCCACTTCAATGCGTATTAGTGATTCAATAAGGACCTGCTGGGGAATGACCATGCCCTGGATACCTTGGATGGGAGCGATGACCACAGAGGCTTTGCTTTCAGCAAGAAACCGCAGAGCCTTCATCCGCTGGGCGATAAGACCCAACGAGGGGATATCTCCGTACGGGATGCCATCGGAGGGGAAAAGGAGGATTCCTTCGCGCTCCTCAGGGGGGGTGAAAAAGAGGATTGCTTCGAACAGGGCCTCGGCCCTATTCCGGTCTGGGGTGATGACCAAGAGTGGAGAAATCTCCCTCCCGAGGAGGTTGATGAAAAACCCCTTGCCCCCCCCCTCCAACCCTGCAATGGCGAGCCCCTCCCCCTTCTCCCACGCCCTCGTAGTCAGGTGCAGGAGCTCCTCTATGCCGCAGAAATTTTCTTTATCCCTGAGCCGGTCCTCACTCACCTCTCTGCTCCAAGGAGAGAGTGCACAATTCCGGGAAGAGACAACTCCCACAGCGCGGCTGGCGGACCTTGCACTGCTCCCTCCCATATCTGATGAGGTTGAGGTGCAGGGGAATGGCCTTGCCAGGGGGGACCAACTGGGCCAGGGATTTATGGGCCTGCTCTGTCGTCACCTGCGCGGGGATGAGGCCCAACCGTTTGGTGACCCTCAGGATATGGGTGTCCACCGGGAAGACATCCCTGCCGCACCCGAAGGCCAAGACACAGTTGGCGGTCTTGGGGCCGACCCCCTTTAAATCGAGCAGGATGTCCATGGCCTCCTCTGTCTCCATGTTACAGAGCGGGGAAAGGGTCATCCCCCCCCATCGGACCTGCACCCAGCCCAGGACCTCTTTGATCCTCTTCGCCTTCTGCTGATTCAGTCCCCCAATCTTGATGGCCTCGGCGATTGCATCTGTGTCGGCCTCAATGATGTCCTCCCAGCGGGGAAACCTCCTCTGCAATTCCCCATAGGCCAGATCGCGGTTTCTGTCGTTGGTGTTTTGAGAGAGGATGGTGCGGATCAAGACCTCCAAGGGGTCATCCAGACCACCTGTGTCCGGCACACCGTACTTGCTCTCCAAGGCCTCGGAGACCTTGTACAGGACGCGCCATTTTTTCTCGTAGTCAGCAGGGGGTACAGACAAAGGGGTTTGACCTCTTAAATCCTCTTTATAGCTAATGGTAATGACATAACCCCTGCAAGTCAACACATCTTCTCCTTTTTGACACCTCGTTACCGATTTGTTATATATACAGGGTAATAGTTCACAGTTCACCACACTGCAAGATTGATTTAAATCAACCCCCAGCCGGATCCTTTGCATTGTCTGAGGAAGGTTGCTGTGGCAAAATAAGGAAGAGAACCCCTTTTCCGAAAAGGAGTAAGTGTAATGACAAGAAATGTATTCGAAAGCGGAAAATGCATGACAAGCGATTGTTGATCATCGGCGGTGGTTTGGCTGGGAGTGAGGCAGCCTGGCAGGCGGTCCGGCGAGGGATAGCGGTGACCCTCTATGAGATGAAGCCGAAGCGCTTCTCAGAGGCCCACCAGTCACCCCTGTTGGGGGAGTTGGTCTGCAGCAACTCCCTCAAGTCCGAAGACCCGGAGACTGCCCCCGGCCTGCTCAAGGAGGAGCTGCGCCAATTGGGCTCCCTCATCATCCATACAGCCGATCAGAGCCGAGTCCCTGCCGGGAGCGCCTTGGCCGTGGATCGAGAAGTCTTCTCCCGCCACATCACCGAGGCCCTGGAGGCCAAGGGTGAGATCGAAATCGTTAGGAAAGAAGTAACCTCCATTCCAGAAGAAGGGATCGTGATCATCGCCACCGGTCCCCTGACCTCCGAGGCCCTGGCCGAGGCCGTCATAGAGCTGACTTATCGCCGCTCGCTCGCCTTTTACGATGCCATCTCCCCCATCGTGACGGCGGACTCCATCAACTTCGATATCGCCTTTAAGGGATCCAGATACGGCAAGGGAGGTGCAGACTACGTCAACTGCCCCATGAATAAAGAGGAGTACTATCGCTTCGTCAAGGCCGTGCGTGAGGGGGACAAAGTATCCTTACGGGACTTTGAGGAGGCCATGCCCTTTGAGGGGTGTCTCCCCATCGAGGACCTGGCCGAGCGGGGCCAAGCCACCCTCGCCTTCGGCCCCATGAAGCCGGTGGGGCTGCTCGACCCCCGCACCGGAGAGCAACCCTTTGCCGTGGTGCAGCTTCGCCATGAGAACAAGGAGGGGACCCTCTTCAACATCGTGGGTTTTCAGACCAAGCTGACCTATCCCGAGCAGGAGCGGATCTTCCGCCTCATACCCGGCTTGGAGCGGGCGGAATTTGCCCGGCACGGGAGCCTGCACCGCAATACCTTCATCGATGCCCCCCGAATCTTGAATAACACATTGCAACTCAAGAGTGACCCGCGCATCTTCTTTGCCGGTCAGATCACCGGGGTGGAGGGGTACATGGAATCAACGGCCATGGGCTTCTTGGCCGGGGTCAATGCAGCACGTTCTATCCAGGGAAAGGAGATTATTTCCCCTCCCCGGACCACGGCCATGGGGGCCTTGATAGGACACATCACCAACCTCTACGCCCGCGACTTCCAGCCCATGAACATCAACTTCGGCCTCTTCCCTCCCTTAGAAGGACGTGGGGGCAAGCGTGAGAAGCGGCGGCGCATGAGCGAGCGGGCCCTGCGGGACCTGGAGACCTGGCGGGAGGCCGTCGCGTGATCGGACTCTCCACGGTCTGGACCTCCAGGGCAGCCCGGTCCGGCGACGATCTGCTCGGCCCTATTCTCGATCTGGGGTTTGCGGCTGTCGAGCTGGAGTATCGTATCACCGAACAGATCTACCAGGAGATCCTCCCCCGGATTCGGGCCAACGAGATTCAGGTCCTGAGCATCCATAATTACTTCCCCGTCCCCGCAATCCTCCCCCCTGAGCGGGCGAGCGGTGATTGTTTCTCCCTCTCATCGCTGGACAGTGAGGAACGTGCAAAAGGGGTCTTCTACACCTCCCGCACCATTGAGCACGCCCATGACCTGGGGGCGCGGGCCGTGGTCCTGCATCTGGGCAGGGTGGAGACGGACCTGCCCAGGAACGGGTTGCAACAGCTCTATCGAGAGGGGGCATGGAATAAGGAGGACGTAGAACTCTTGCAGCGGGAACGAGAGGCACGGGCGCAAAAGCGAGGTCCCCATTTGGATGCCCTGTTGTTCAGTCTTGATCGTATCCTCAAGCGGGCGGAGCAATTGGGGGTGATCCTGGGGATCGAAAACCGCTACTACTTTCAGGAGATGCCCGACAAGGAGGAGATCGGGATCATCCTCGATCAGTTCCGTGGCGCCCCAATCGGCTACTGGCACGACACCGGCCACGCCGCGGTCTTCGAAACCCTGGGGATCCTAAAGCATGAGGAACTCTTGCAGCGCTATGCCCCTCACTTGGTAGGAACACACCTCCACGATGCCCTGAAGCTCGACGACCATAACCCCCCAGGCAAAGGGGAAATCTCATTTGAGATGATCAAAAAATACATCCCGGAGGGGGCGATCAAGATCATGGAGATCCACCCCCAGGCTCAAGGGCAAGAGGTCCTGGATGGATTGGTATTTTTACAGGAGAAGGGTATCGGAACGTGAGATGGAAAATAGATGAGCAGATAAGATTTGATTGCGTCTTCATTGAGCTTAGTCTTTGGTATACATAACTTATGTTCCGCTCCCGCGAGTTCCTTGTTGGGAATCACACCTTGATAAGTACGGCTCCTCCTATAAATAATAGTATCAGCGAGCCGATAAACACTTCAATTAAAGGAGGTACACATCGCAATTCGATACCCTGCAGGATATTTTGACTTTTGCCATTCGCAGAGAGCATGATGCCCGAGAGCTCTATCTTATGTTTCAAGACAGAGTCAAAGACGCCGGTGCTAAGACACTTCTTGAAGATTTAGCCAAGCAGGAGTTGGGTCACAAGAACTTATTGGAGAATGTGCTCAAGGGAGGAATGATAGAGCGTATCGGAGGTGAAAAAAAGGTCGCTGACCTACACGTCAGCGACTATATAATCGCCGAAGATATTGATTCTGACAGCAGTCTTCAAGATGTGATGTTGTTCGCAATTAAGAAAGAACAGGAGGCCTAAAACCTTTACCACATACTTCAAGGAAACTACGAGAAGTCGGAACTTGGAGAATTATTCTCCAGACTTGCCAAGGAGGAGTTGAACCATAAAGAGACCCTTGAGCGAGAGTATGAAGAGCACTTCATGCAGTGGATGTGATCATACATAAAGCAGACCGTGCGGCAAGGCATTATTGTAATGATTTTAGCTGCTTAAGGCGGCACCACGTTAAAATTAAGGTGCCGATGCTCAAAAAAATGCATTAGCTGGCTAGCCACGCCTGTGAAGGCGCTCCCTTTTTATAGGGCCAGTTTTTCTTCTAAATATTAAGAAGGACACCTTGGTTACGAGTCTTCTGTATTAAAAATTTTGTTTTTAAGTCAATATTTTTGTGCCATTTCCATATTGGATGCCCACCGCTGATTTTATAGCATTGAAAATGGCAGACAAATACCTTTTTAATCGGCGCGATTATCAGGCATTCCTCTTGTTCTGGTTCGTCAGCTTCTAACATACTCTGCGCGATCCTAACGTGCGAAGCGCTTGACTTTGCATTGAAAGGAGTCTACTATATTTTCATTCTAATATGGAAAAGGAGAACGACATAGAAAAATTTGCAATATTGGAGGATCGATTAAACACGATACTAGAGAGTTACACCGCATTACAGGAAGAGAAAGAAGGACTTATTTCTCAGATGCAAGAGAAAGAAAAGGAACTAGCAGGTTTAAGAGAGGAAATATCTACACTCACGAATGAACGGTTGGAGGTACGAACAAAAATAGAACGGCTGATTGAAAGACTGGAGGGGATCCCCTTAGACAGATAACGATGTTTATAGTGCCATGAAGGGGATCAGTGATGGTGAAGAGGAATATTGAAGTTGAGATTTTTGGCCAACGATATTCAATAAAGAGTGAGTTTTCTGAGGAGCAGGTAAAACAGGTAGCTGCCTATGTGGACGGTAAGATGCAAGAGGTTGCAGAGAATACGAAGTCGGTGGACAGTCTACATATAGCTATTCTGACAGCCTTGAATATCGCCCAACAATATTTGCAGGAGAAGGTTAACAAAGAAGAGCTCTTACAGCGAATACAGGACAAAGCCGATCGATTGGAGGAGTTTATTACTTTAAAGATGGGGTGAACGGGGAAAAAGGTGAGTGGGTACCAAGCTGTCGAGTAGGATTAGCCTCCCCAAAAAGGCCGTTGGGCCTTTGATGGAATAAAAAGCAGTGTGTATAAGGTAAGGGAATTGATTGCGACATTTCAGCAGTTGTATAGTGATTGCTCACAGACGCAACAAACAGTTACAGGAGGATGTTCCCTGAGTTGAGGGATTCCCTGCTTTAACAACCCACCCTTTTTTCTTGAGCTAAGCCCCAGGTATTGTATGAATACCAGTAAGGAGGTGCATCAATGCAGATGTCCGTCTTGATTTTTACCGCTGCTTTTATCTTCGCTGGTGCGTTGGGGGTTGCCGCAGGGTTTTTTATACGGAAGAAGTTAGGAGAGTCTCAATTAGATTCAGCAGAAAAGATTGCGGAAAGGACGTTAGCCGAGGCTAAGAAGAAGGCAGAGATGGTACAAAAGGAAGCAGAGCTTCAAGCCAAGGATACCCTGTATCAGGCTAAGGCCGATTTCGATAAGGAAATGGCCGATAAGAAGTCTGAGCTTCAAAGGTTAGAAAAAAGGCTTTTGCAAAGAGAGGAAAATATAGACAAAAAGGTTGACATATTGGATTCAAAAGAGATCGAGATCAACAAGAAAGAAAGCGCTCTCGGAGAGCAGGAAAAATTGGTGAAGGAGCAGGAGAAAAAGTATCAAGAACTTGTGGCTGAAGAAAAAGGGCGTTTGGAGAAGGTCGCCCATATCACCTCTGAAGATGCCAAAAAATTGTTGATGGAAAGGATGGAAAACGAGGCACGGCACGAGGCTGCCAAGAAAATAAAGGAGATTGAGGAGGAACTCCGGGAACAGTCGGCCAAGAAGGCAAAGGAAGTTATTAGCTTAGCTGTGCAGCGGTATGCTGGCGAGTACGTGATGGAGAAAACGGTTTCATTGGTCAATCTCCCCAATGAAGAGATGAAAGGGAGGATAATCGGAAGGGAAGGGAGGAACATTCGGGCCTTAGAAGCGGCCACCGGCGTTGATCTTATCATCGACGATACCCCTGAAGCAGTTATCATTTCGGGATTTAACCCCGTGAGACGTGAGGTCGCACGGGTAGCCCTCGAGCGATTGATCAGTGACGGGAGGATTCACCCGACTCGTATTGAAGAGATTGTTGCCAAGGTGGAACAGGAGATAGAAACCGAAATCAAAGAGGCAGGGGAACGGGCTGCCTTGGACGTCGGGGTACATGGATTGCACGCCGAATTGACCAAGCTGGTCGGCAAGTTGCGGTATAGAACCAGCTTTGCCCAAAATGTCTATCAGCATTCACTAGAAGTGGCCTTCCTCTGTGGGATCATGGCATCTGAATTGAATCTCAACGTGAAGCTCGCCAAACGGGCCGGGCTTCTTCATGATATCGGTAAGGCGGTGGATCATGAAGTAGAAGGGGTTCACGCAACTATCGGCGCTGATCTTGCCAAAAAATATGGAGAATCTGCAGAGGTGGTAGATGCCATTGCCGCCCACCATGATGAAGCCGATACCAATAATATCTTGGCGGTTTTACTTCAAGCGGCAGATGCCCTCTCCGGTGCTCGGCCTGGAGCCCGCAGGGAGATGCTTGAAACTTATGTTAAGCGCCTTGAGGACCTTGAAGAAATCGCAAGTTCTTTCTCGGGTGTGGAAAAATCCTATGCCATTCAAGCAGGCAGAGAGGTGCGTATTATTGTACAAAATGAGGAGATCTCCGATGAGGAGGCGGTAGTGCTTTCAAAAGATATCGCACGCAAGATTGAGAAAGAGTTAAGCTATCCCGGGCAGATAAAGGTAACAGTTATCCGAGAAACAAGAGCGGTAGAATACGCAAAATAATAACGAGAAAAGGGTCGGGATTGCGGATACTATTTATTGGGGATATCGTGGGGAAAGGGGGAAGACGGGCTGTGGTAGATCTCCTTCCCCAGCTGATGAAAGAAGGGGTTGATTTTGTTATCGCCAATGGCGAGAACAGCTCGGGGGGAATAGGTATAAGTCCTCAGAATGCAAAGATGTTATTGGATGGCGGAGTCAACGTCATAACATCTGGCAACCACATCTGGAGAAAAAAGGAGATTATACCGTTCCTCGAAGAGGAGCCTCGTCTGCTGCGTCCTGCCAACTATCCTCCTGGCGCGCCAGGGAGGGGAAGCGGGATATATACGACCTCGAGTGCGGTGAAGATCGGAGTCCTGAATCTGGAGGGGCAGGTTTTCATGCGGGCCCTCGAATCGCCCTTTAAGACCGCTGAGGAACATCTCTCTGTTTTAAGAAGGGAGACGAAGGTGATTATCGTTGACTTCCATGCAGAGGCCACCTCTGAAAAGTGTGCCCTTGGTTGGTTTCTCGACGGCGAGGTGAGCGCTGTTTTAGGGACCCATACGCATGTCCAGACGGCCGACGAAAGGGTGTTACCCGGCGGGACGGCGTATATCACCGATGCAGGAATGACCGGCCCCATCGACTCTGTCATTGGTATAAAAAAGGAGATCGCCCTGGAAAGATTTCTTACCATGCTTCCCAACAAGTTTGAGCCGGCTACGGGTAACATAGAACTCCAGGGGGTAATCGTTGACGTAGATGAAAAGACTGGCCTCAGTCGCGGTATCCGCAGGGTTAAAATGGGTCTGGATTGAAATAAATTATGCACAATATCTATAATACGTTACAGGAAAGAGGTTTTATTGAAGGGGTTACCGAGGAGGATGGATTGAGAGACCTCCTCGGTTCTCAGAAAATCACGTGTTATATTGGCTTTGACCCGACGGCACCGAGCCTCCATGTAGGGAGCTTGATACCGATCATGTCTCTCATGCACATGCAGCGGGCAGGTCACCGCCCTATCGCTTTGGTAGGAGGTGGGACTGCCCTAATCGGAGACCCAAGTGGAAAGACAGAAATGAGGCAGATCCTCA
Source organism: Deltaproteobacteria bacterium (assembly GCA_016927065.1). Lineage (GTDB taxonomy): Bacteria > Desulfobacterota > B13-G15 > B13-G15 > RBG-16-54-18 > JAFGNJ01. The sequence goes on along the minus strand of JAFGNJ010000005.1, from coordinate 246,793 downwards.
CAGATAAGGAAGTGGAGGAGAACGCCCGCGGCATCAAAGAGCAACTTTCTACCTACCTTGATTTTGGCAAGGGGAAGGCCTTACTCCTGAACAACGCAGATTGGTTGAAAAAATTAAAATATATTGAATTCCTCCGTGACATTGGGAGACATTTCAGCGTCAATCGTATGTTAACCGCTGAATCGTATCGGACACGCTTGGAGACCGGACTGAACTTCGTGGAGTTTAATTATATGCTCTTACAGGCGTATGACTTTCTCCACCTGTATCGTGAACATGATTGTCGTCTCCAGATGGGAGGGAGTGATCAGTGGGGTAACATCGTGGCGGGTGTTGACCTTATCCGAAGGGTAGCAAGCGGGGCGTCATATGGCGTGACTTTTCCTTTGATTACCACAGCGTCAGGGGATAAGATGGGGAAAACGGCCCTGGGAGCTATCTGGTTAGATTCTGAACGAACTTCCCCCTATGAGTACTATCAATACTGGATAAACACCGACGATCGGGACGTTGAGCGTTTCCTGGCCCTTTTTACTTTTCTGCCTATGAATGAGATTAAGGAATATGGTCGTCTTACTGGATCTGATCTTCGACAGGCTAAAGAAGCCCTGGCCTTTGAGGCCACCGCGATTACCCATGGAAAGGAAGAAGCCACAAAGGCCCGTGAGGCCTCAAAGATGGCCTTCAGCGGCGAGGAAGGAAGTTTAGACGCCATGCCCACCACCTCTTTGGAAAAGGCACATTTTACGAAGGGGATGGCTGCTGTTGAGCTCTTTGCTGTGACAGGATTATGTTCTTCCCGGGGCGAGGCGAGAAGATTAATTTCGCAAGGTGGCGGATATGTTAATGGGATGCGCCTCAATGGGATTGATGAGTTGATCACTGAGGAACATATTAAGGCGGGGGTCGTTATTTTACGGGCGGGGAAGAAGCGTTATCATAGAGTTGTACTTGTTTAATGAGAAGGAGGTTGTGATCATGGTTGATAAGGAGCGTCTGAATGCGTTAGAGGTAGCCCTCGATAACGAGATGAGAGAGCGTGAGTTCTATTTAAAAAAAGCTGAAAAGACCAAAAATCCCCTCGGTAAACTTATGTTCCAACAGATCGCTGAAGAGGAATTGGAGCACTACGAACGTCTCAAGCAACTCCACGAACAATGGAAAAAAGGGGCGAAATGGCCTGACACTGTCCCCCTCGAAGTTAATGGGACTAGAGTGAAAAACATGCTGATTAGAGTTACCAAAATGGCTGAAGAAGTGTCTGAGCAAAATGCCAACGACCTGAAGGCGATACGAACGGCCATTGCGTTTGAGGCCAAGGGTGCGAAGTACTACGCTGAACTAAGTGAGAAAGTTTCTGACCCCAAGGAAAAGGCGTTTTTTAAGCTCCTTGCCCAGATCGAAAATGAGCACTACCTGACGCTGAAGGATACCGAAGAGTATTTAACAGACCCCGGGTCATGGTACCGTAAGATAGAACATCACGGGTTGGATGGGGCCTAGTAAGGAAAGCATAGCGTTTGATTTATATACCGTACTTCTTCATTAATCTTTGAACCCCATCTCATTCCCGATCCTTCTCGCCAGTTGATCCTTGGAGAAGCTGAGATTCTGCGCGGGCCTCCTCCTGCTCCCACTCTGCCAAAATTCTCTTCGCCCTCCTGCGCTTGAGCCAGTAGCTGAGCAGAAAGAGGAGACTTGCCAGAAACCACAGAGAAAAGAAGCTGGTGACGATGGGGATCCAGCTGTATCTCTTTTTTAGTTCCGTCTTCCACTGCCGCTCCAGATTTCTCAGTCCTAATCCCGTGGCCTGTTTGAGGGCAGTCTCCGCATCGAGGCCGTGGGCGAGTCCCGTGATGAGACGGGGGAGTGTTTCGGGTCCGTACTCGGTCTTGATAAAGCTCACAAAGCTGAGGCTCTGGGCATAGGCGAGCCGGGCCTGGTCCTGATCGAGCGGAAAGCCGTATGTCAATTCTTCCAGGGGGATGAGCGCATCCCTCAAGACCCCCCTGCTCAGGCAATAGGTCCACGAAAAGTTCCACCCCCTGCTCTGGAGCATGGTGAACCCCTCATCGAGCCACCGGGGGGCATCGTTGCCTTTTAGGGTCTTCGCTAAGACGAGGTGGGTGTATTCGTGCCGAAGGACCTCCTCGATGTCTATCCTCCCTCCCTTCATCCCCCGGGGCGACCTGAGGCAGATGAGATTGCGCGCGGGATAGGCCGTTCCAGTTGCCCAGGTGGGGGGATCACCCCCGGGCTGAGCCTCCTGAAATTGCTTCCATGTGGGGGCGAGATAGATCACGGTAGGGGGCGGGGGTGCATGGCCGATATCATTCAGGATTGTTTTCCTGGTCTCCTCGGCCCGTTGCAAGAGGAAGGCGGCCATCTTGTGCTCCGGTTTCTGATACTTCATGATGAAATGCGCTGAGCGGATCTCAAGCCACGATGCGGCTGGGAGGAGTGCTGGTACTGAGAGGATGAGAGAAACGAGCAAAAAGAAGGATACGCGTTTCATGGGGCCGGGAGGTGTGTACCCAAGGCCCTTTCCACCTCCGTCCTGGAGAGGCCGGAGACCCGCACAAGTTTTTCCCGAGAGCGCTGGCCGGCAATGATTTCGACCTGAGATGGGGAAAGCCCCAGTTGTTCGGCTAAAAGTTTCTTTACGGCCTTGTTCGCCCTTCCTTCCAGGGGAGGGGAGGTTACCTTTACCTTAAGGGCGTCTCCATGCACCCCGTCGATCCCATTGCGCGAGGCCCGGGGCTGGAGATGGATCTTGAGGGTTACTGAGACTTCCTTCATCTCATCCGAGCCGATAGGCAAGCTGAACAAGTGTTTTGACTACGAAGCTTCTCAGAAAGATGATGACGAGGATCACGATGAGGGGGGAAAAATCGATCCCGAAACCCCCGATGGGGATTATTCTGCGCACCCGCCAGAGAACCGGCTCGGTTGCCCGGTAGAGGAATTGGACGATTGGGTTGTAAGGATTGGGGCTCACCCACGAGATGAGGGCCCTGATAATGACGATCCACATGTAGATGAAAAGACCAAGATTAAGCACCTGGGCCAAGAAAAGGATGAGCTTGCCCTCAATACTTTCAATAAACATAACAGCCTCCTTTTACAGCATGATAAAACTCAACTGTCTCCCCGCTTTTTTATCCCGCCGGTAAGAGAAAAAAAGATCCTCCCTGCAGGCGGTGCAGAGGGGGATAGTTTCGATATTCTCTGGGGGGATTCCCACCGTAGTTAATTCTAACTGAGCGGCGCGGCTCAAGTCAAGGTACTGCCGCCCCTCACGTTTCTGGATAAACTGATGAGCGTCCTTGTAGGAGTCCTGAAAGAGACTCGTCACATCCGTCCCCACCTCGTAGCAGCAGGGGCCGATCCCCGGGCCGATCCCGGCCACGATGTCCGCAGGTGAGCTTTCAAAGGTCTTGATCATCTCGCCTACGGTTCTCTCTATGATCCCACGCCATAACCCCCGCCAGCCGGCATGGACGGCGGCGATGATCTTCTTCGATTTATCGATCATCAAGATGGGGAGGCAGTCAGCCGTCGAGATCCCTAGTGCCACCCTCTTTTTGTTCGTGATAACGGCATCATAGGGGAGGGGGTGAGTCAGGATCCTCGTGTCCCCATCGAACACCAGAACATCAGCCCCGTGGACCTGCCGCAAGGTGAGGAGCCGCCCCTGTGGGACGCCGAGGATATCCAGGACTCCTTTTTCTCCCGTGCGGGTGCAGAAGGCGTGCTTTTTGGTGCGAAAGAGGGGGAGTTGAAGATAGGTGGCGCCGTTTTGTTCCTTGACCTTTAGGTTATGCTCTTGTGCCACGCAATACCTCCAGGATGTTTTCTATGTCCGCTGGCAGGGGGGCGGTGAACTCCAAGGTCTTTCCCGTGATGGGATGGCGGAAGGCGATGCGGGAGGCGTGCAGGGCCTGCCTCCCCAGGGCCTCGATTCGTTCCCTCAGCACGGAATCCTCTATCTGTGCGAACCTCCTCGTTTTAGTGTAGAGGGGGTCCCCCACCAAAGGGTGGTTGATGGAGGCCATGTGGACCCGGATCTGATGGGTCCTGCCCGTTTTTGGCGATACCTGCACGAAGGTGATCCCCTCAAACCGTTCCTGCACCAGCCACTCAGTCAGGGCCTCCTTGGGTTGCCGAGTGCGCAGGGAAAACCGCTTGCGGTCCGTAGGGTGCCTCCCCATGGGAGCGGTGATGGCACCCTCAGCTCCCTCTATCTTACCATAGACCAGGGCGAGGTAGGTCTTTTGTACCTCCCGCTCCTTAAATTGATTCACCAGGGCCTCGTGGGCCCGGTCGCTCTTGGCCGCCACCATAACCCCTGAGGTCCCCTTGTCCAGGCGGTGGACGATGCCCGGGCGCACCACCCCTCCCACCCCTTGGAGGTCACGCACGTGAAAGAGGAGGGCGTTGACCACGGTCCCCGATTGCACCCTGCCGGCGGGGTGGACTACCATGCCGGCAGGCTTATTTATCACAACGATATGTTCGTCTTGATAGATGAACGGTATAGGCAGTTCCTCAGGAATGACCTCCGAAACCGTGGGTGCCGGCAGATGCCCCGTGATGAGGTCTCCCGCCTTTACCTGGGTCTTGGCCTTAGCGGGTGCGGCGTTGAGCACAATATGCCCATCCCGGATGTATCGCTGGATCTGGGCGCGGGACTGCGCAGGAAGGTGTTCGGCCAGGAAGAGGTCGAGTCTCTTGTTGTGGCCCGCCCGCTCCACCGTCAGGGTGAATTCTCCCCCGGATTGCGCCATCGTTACGTGCTGATCTTTCGGAGGGCCTGGGCCATTCCGTGAACTATAAGAGTGAACTCATCTGCCAGAATGGTTCTAAGGTCCAGGCAGATCCGGTCATCTGTTATCCTGGCGATAATGGGCGGGGCTTGATTTCTCAGCGCTGCCTCCAGGGCCTCGAGGGATGCTGTGGTGGGCTTCACGGCCACTGCCCAGGTGGGCAGGTCATGCAGGGGGAGAGCACCTCCTCCCACCTGGGAGGTCGTTTTGATGGCCTCGATAGCAGCCCCATCTGTTTCTTTTGCCAAGAGTTGCTGGAGGCGCTTCGCCCGCTTTTGCAGCTCATCCAGGGGAATGGTCAGCATGCGCAGGGTGGGGATCTCTTTTATTGCCTCCGCCTCGCTCAAATATGCGATGAGGGTGGATTCCAGGGCCGCCAAGGTGAGTTTATCGATCCTGAGCGCCCTGTTCAGGGGGTTGGCCTTGATCATGTCGATCAGGTCCTTTTTACCCAGGATGATCCCCGCCTGGGGTCCTCCAAGGAGCTTGTCACCGGAGAAAGTTACCACGCCAACCCCTGTCTTGATGGCCTCTTGGACCGTCGGCTCCTTTTCCATGCCATACGAGGAGAGATCGATGAGGCAGCCGCTTCCCAAATCATTCATCACGGGGAGATTGTGTTTTTCTCCCAGTTGGACCAGTTCCTCTAGGCTGATCTCAGAGGTAAAGCCGACCACCCGGTAGTTGCTGGTGTGCACCTTGAGCAAGAGGCCGGTCTTGTCCGAGATGGCCTCTTCGTAGTCTTTCAAGTGAACCTTATTGGTAGTCCCCACCTCCCTCAGGGTGCCACCGCTTTTGGCCATGACATCGGGTATCCTGAAGGCCCCGCCGATCTCCACCAGCTCCCCACGGGAGACGATTACCTCCCGCCCCACTGCGAGGGTATTGAGGGCGAGGAGTACGGCACCGGCGTTGTTGTTGACCACCAGTCCCCCTTCGGCCTTGCTCAGGCGCAGGAGGATTTCCTCCACATGGACATAGCGAGACCCGCGTGCGCCCTTGATAAGGTCGTACTCCAGATTGGAATATCCTTTTGCGGCCTCTTCTATCTCTCTCAAGGCCCGTTCACTTAAAGGGGAGCGTCCCAGATTGGTGTGGATCACCACGCCGGTGGCGTTGATGGCCCGCCGCAGATTGGGGTTGACCTGTTTGGCGATCTCTTCTTTAAAGAGCGGGAGGAGGTTCGAGAGAGAAAAACTTTCCTCCGTTATATCCTCGGTCTTCTCGGCGCCCAGGATCGCCTGGCGAAGCCGCTGTAGGCCGTTGCGGATCCCCTCCCTCACCACCTCTGGGGGATGGACATCCAGGAGCTCCTTGATCTCGGCAGCCATAAGGAGTTCATCTACCTTGGGGATCTTTCTGAGCAGTTGGCTCGATTCCCTCTGGGGCATTCTTCCTCCTAAGGTGTCCGCGTTTTATCCTTTGTAGTATACGCTGTGGTATACGTGATGGTGAAATTCAAGGTATCATCATGGAGTGTCATAAAAAAAGTATATCATACCTCTCCAACGCAAGACCAGAGGTATTTTTTCCGTCTTGTCAGAAAAGATCATTCATGTTCACCGCACCACAAAAGTGCTCGCCAAGAATGTCCATGTATGGTATCATTTTTTTAAGAAGTTATGATACCCGATCTGGTCAGCTATATTACCAGGCGCGAGGGGCGTAAATTCCGCCGTCTCAACTCCACCATTGACGAGTCCATAATAAATGGCGATACGTTAGGTAGTGGGCAGGGTCCTTCGCTCTATGTGCACATCCCGTTCTGTCGTTCGTTGTGCCCGTTTTGCTGTTTCAATCGCTACCTCTTCCGCGAAGATCTGGCGCGTCGCTACTTTATCGACTTGAAAAAAGAGCTGGAACTGTATGTCCAGCGCGGCTTTACGTTCTCCAGCATTTACTTCGGCGGGGGCACCCCAACCGTACTCATGGACGAGCTCCTGTCTTTTATCGAATACCTGCGCTCACGGTGCCCCGTCCGGGAAATATCGCTGGAGACGACTCCCCGCGAACTTACCGTGGAGAACAGAGAGCTTTTGCACAAGGCGGGTATCAACCGTCTCTCCATCGGCGTACAGAGCTTCGAAGAGTCGGTGCTCAAAACCATGGGGCGGGACAACGGTCCTGCCGATGAAGTTAAGAAACGCCTGCTTATGGCAGAGGGGCACTTCGATACCCTCAACGTCGACTTCGTCTTTAATTTTCCCAGCCAGACCGTCGCGCAATTCGAAGCTGACGTAGCCGCCTTCAAGGAATTGGGTGTCGATCAGGCGACGTTCTATCCCCTTATGCCCTCCCCTCATAAGAAAGACGCCTTAGAGCGAAAGTTCAACAGAGTGGATAACTCCCGCGAGAAACGATTTTACGATGTCATACTCAGAGAGTTTTACCATGACGGCTATACCGCTTCTACGGCATGGTGCTTTTCCCGCGGGGAGCGCATGATTGATGAATATATCATTGATTATGATGATTATATCGGCATCGGCTCCGGTTCCGTAAGCATCTTGCGGGGCAATTTCTATGTTAACTCCTTCGCCCTCGAACGTTACCATGAACTCACCGCTGCCAACCGCCTACCGATCGTGGGTTGGCGCACGTTATCTAAAAAGGAAAACCTGCGTTACTATTTCTTGACCAAGCTCTTTGGGATGAAGCTGGATACTGAGGCCTTACGCCGCCGTTTCGGTGGGGATACTGCTGGCAAACTCTGGGCAGAGCTTGCCTTTTTCAAGGCCTTCAAATTGATTTCTGGGGACGGCACGCTGCGGGTTACCGAAAGGGGGATGTATCCGGTGAGCGTCATGATGCGGGATTTCTTCGCCGCTCTCAACACCCTCCGTGAACACTGCATAGAGCACCAAATCTAGCTGGCGGTTTCTGTAGTCCGTTAGGGGAAAAATGGGGTTACAAATTTTTTCTCTTCCCCTCTTGCAGGGTTTCTTTCCGGTAGAAAATAATATCCATGTCTTCAGTCAAGGCCCAATTCCTTAGTTTCTCCTATATAGATACTAACATCTCATTTGTCACTTGCTTTGTCCATTACATTGACTGCGATATTAACGATGAATGCAACTGCAGCGACAATACACACCCCATAAAAAGCGCAGATTGCAATCCCAAACCCTTCTTCTCCCATTGAAAATCGATATATCTGGAGTATTAACAATACAAAGAGTATAGGTGCGAAAATACTGAATAATATGGTTAAGATCCATAAAGTTCTTCTGTCCTTGATTGGTTTAATCACATAAGCAAGAGTACGGGAGAACAGTACACTGGTCGAACCAGCTAAGATAAAGACGATCAAAAAATCTCCCAACCAACTCAGATCTTCCTTAAAAGATGGTGCAGTAAGGACGAGGGGGATCGTTAGGGTTTGAACTATTGCGGTTATCCAGCGTCCCCGCATGTTTCTAATATTAAAAAAGCCAAAAATGGCTACAATGACATTGATGGAGAGAAAGATGACCATAGCAAACAAAAGGGGGTTGTTGAAAACTTCCACTTTTCTCTCCCTTTTCTGACCTTAAATCAATTCCCCCTCACCATTGTTAAATGGTGACACACACCCCACATTTTAAATGTGTCCCGTCCTAAAATCAAATAAAATGAACGGGACTTTACTCCTCTATTTTACAACCTTCAATTTCCCCCTCCCCCCCTTCGGGCCTTTGTCGTCAAGACCTTTTTCTGTCTCCCCTTGTTGCCCAGCCACTATGTGCTGGTTGAAGAGGTTGTTCTTGGCGATTACTCCGTTGATGATGAAGTAGATGATTACCGCCTTCTCCCATTTCTTGGTGGGCTCGAATTGGAAGAGCCTGTCCAGATACTTTTTACGCAACTGAGTCAAGGAGGCCTCGTCCAGCGCGGTGATCTGTTCTGCAATCTTATCCAGGGCCTTTTCCAACATTACCATTTCCTCCTTTGTTACATGATCACCCAGGGGCGTGGAAGAAATATCCTCTCGTAGAGATAAAAGGCGTAACGGTCCGTCATGCCGGCCAGGTGGTCGCATACACACGTGTCAAGAGCATCGTAGAGCTCATCTCGATCTATCTCTCGCAGAAAGAGGTCGACGTCTTCGTTAAATCGCTCATAGAGCTCAATCAAGATCTTGGAGGCCTTCACAAAGTCGCCGTGAACAATCTCGGAGTCATATACCTGATCATAGAGGAAGTCCCTCAGTTTCACCATGGCCTCCAGCATCGGTGGGCTCATGGTGAGGGGTAGCCTATCCCCTTGAGAAGAGAGTGTGCTGTTAATGACATCCTTGACCATGGCGTCTATCCTTTCCCCGTGGGTTGTGCCCAGGATGGTGGAATACTCGCGAGGAATATCTTCCTCAGCAAGAACCCCGGCCCTGATGGCATCGTCGAGGTCATGGTTTACATAGGCGATGACGTCAGCCACCCGCACCACCACCCCCTCCACGGTATCGGCCTTTTCCGAGGGGTTCTGCGGGATGATTGCACCTCTCCCCTTAGAGTGTTTTACGATTCCATCCCTTACCTCGTAGGTGAGGTTTAGCCCTTTGCCCTCCCGCTCCAGCAGATTGACGACCCGCAGGCTCTGGTCAGTGTGGGAAAATCCCTGGGGTGAGATCTGATTGAGGACTTCCTCGCCGGCGTGGCCGAAAGGGGTATGTCCCAGGTCATGGGCGAGGGCGATGGCCTCGGTGAGGTCCTCATTGAGCCGCAGAGACTTGGCAATGGTTCGGGCAATCTGGGAGACTTCCAGGGTGTGGGTCAACCGGGTGCGATAGTGATCGCCTGTGGGTGAAAGAAAGACCTGGGTCTTGTGTTTGAGGCGGCGGAAGGCCTTGGAATGGATGATACGATCCCTATCCCGCTGAAAGGGGGGGCGGAGATCACACTCCCGCTCCTCCCTCGCCCTCCCCTTGGTCCGACTGCTCAACTGGGCTCGGGATGAAAGGGTCTTTTTTTCTATCTCCTCCAAAGACTCACGGATCGTCACGACACTGCTCCTTCTCGATGAGATGCCGGAATTACGGCGGTTAATGGGGAGGGATAAATATATTCCCCCTGTATGCATCGAAATCGGGGATTTCCCGCTGTAGAAACTCCCTCGCCTTTTTCAGAATCTCCTCCTCTATCTGCCGTACTCGTTCAGGGGAGATATCGTATTTCTGCCCGATCTCTCGCAGGGTCAGGGGCTTCTCAGCCATCATTCGTTTCTCGAATATCTCCCGATTCCTCCCATTGAGTGAGAGACGGAATTCACTTAATTTCTCGGCAAAGAGCTGCCTGAGTTCTTTATCCCCCAGTCGATCATCGTGGGAGGGAATTCCTGCGGGGAGGAGGTCTCCGTAGGTGGTCCGTGAATCATCCCCTACCTGGGCGTCGAGGGAGATATCCGCCCCCGCCATCCGCTGGTCCATGGATACCACTTCATCCTCCTTGACGTTTAAGCTTTCGGCCACTAGTTTTGGAACTGGGTCAAACCCCATCCGCTCCAGTCTCTCTTTCTCCTTTTTCAGGTCGAAGAAGAGCTTTCGCTGAGCCTGCGTGGTGCCGATGCGCACCAAGCTCCAGTTATCCATGATGAACTTCAGGATGTAGGCCCTGATCCAGAAAGAGGAGTAGGTGGTAAATCTGACCCCCCGATAGGGATCAAATCGTGTAACCGCCTGCATGAGCCCCACATTGCCTTCTTGGATAAGGTCTAAGAGATTGGTGGTCCAGTAGCGGTGGTGCTCAAGGGCGATCTTTACCACCAATCTCAGATTGGAGACCACCAGTTTCCAGGCAGCCTCCTTATCCCCCTGCTCACGATACCTGATGGCGATTTCCCGTTCTTCTTCCGCACTCAGGATAGGGGAGTGACTGATTTCTTGCAAATAATGGCGCAGGGGGTCATAGGGCGCTAAGGCATCCCTTGCCGGTTTATCCAGAGGGGCGATTTTGGCGAAATCGTTGTGAAGCTTTTCCGATTTCTTCTTAGCATCTTTTGCCATATTTTCCCCTCCGTTTATGTTAATCCTATCAGGGAGAAATGACAACCCTTTCAGGTTCTTCTGTGTTATCCTTGAAAATGGTGTAGTGGTGATTAATATTTTGGCAAATATACAAAGAAAGGGGTGATAGGTATGACTCTCATACCGTGGAGACCGTGGGGGGAGCTAGATAGCTTACGTCGCGAGATGGATCGTCTGTGGGACCAATTCTCCGGTGCAAAGCCCACTGAATGGGTAAGAGGGGAGTGGGCACCTTCAGTTGACGTATCCGAGACCAAAGATACGGTCGTGGTGAAGGCAGAAGCGCCAGGGATTGACCCCAAAGAGATGGATACTACGCTCAGCGACGAGATCTTGACCTTAAAAGGGGAAAAGAAGAGAGAGCGTGAGGAAAAGGGAGAAAACTACCACATTGTAGAAAGGACCTATGGTTCATTCTCCCGTTCGGTACGGCTCCCCGCAGTGGTACAAGAAGACAAGGTCAGGGCCAACTACAAAGATGGTGTCATTACGATAATCCTCCCCAAAACGGAACAGGCCAAAGAGAAGTCGATAAAGATCGAGGTCAAGTAATTAAAGAGTGCCATCGAGAGGGGGCTGGATGATAAAAAATTCCCAGCCCCTTTTTCTTTGCATGAATGAGGGCTTTATGTTATAAAGACAGACAACATCCAACAAGGGTACAAGCAAGGGTAGAAGATAACTATGGAAAAAGCAAAAATCCTCGTAGTGGATGACGAAGAAGAGATCCTCAAATCCATTGTCGGCATCCTGCAGGATGAGGGGTATGAGACGCTTACCGCACGAGACGGTCGGGAGGCCCTACAATATTATCAGGCGGAATCACCTGATGCGCTCCTGCTGGACATATGGATGCCCGATATGGACGGGATTGAAGTCCTTAAAAAATTGCAGGAGATAGATATTGATACTGCTGTAGTCGTCATCTCTGGGCATGGGACCATTTCCACCGCCATCAAGGCGGTGAAATTAGGGGCCTTTGATTTCATCGAAAAACCCCTCTCTATGGACATCCTTTTAGTTATTTTGGAGAAGGCTCTCGAGCACCGCAGATTAAAGTTGGAAAGCAAGCGTCTCCAGAGGCTCCTGAGGGAAAACGAGTATAGACAGCAACAATTCGCCTTCGTGAAGCACTCGGACGATGAGCCAGCGCCACCGCTCTCCCCATCCCCGAAGCCTATCTTGGAGCCAGGGGTAAAATCTCAGCGCACCCTCAAGCAAAGTATGGTTCTGTATGGCACCGGCCTTCACTCCGGACTGAAGACGGGGATGATCCTTCTCCCCATGCCTCCTGGCAGTGGCATCGTCTTCTGCAAGCTCTCTGAAGATCTGAACGTGCCGGGGCATTTGGACTATGTTCTTTCCACAGAATTTGCCACCTCGGTGGCAAAGGGCAGGACCGTTATCAGGACGGTGGAACACTTCATGGCTGTCCTGCACGCCTACCGCATCAATAACCTTTTGATAAAGATCAATGGCGAGATCCCCATCATGGATGGTTCTGCTCTCGATTTTTGCCGGATCATCGAGGAGGCGGGTATTGAAGAACAGATGGCTGGCTACGAAGAGTTGGTAGTTGATCGCCGCTATCAGGTGGGAGAGGAATCACCGGAGAGTAAATACATCTACATCGAACCCGCCGATACCTTCGGTGTGCGGTATCGTCTTAATTATCCTCCACCTATTGGGGAACAGGAGCACACTTTTATCTTGAATGGAACAGAGCACTTTAAACAGGATATTGCCCCTGCGAGGACGTTCGGTTTTTTAAAGGATGCGGAAAAGTTGAGCAAAATGGGAATGGCCGGAGGAGGACACCTACACAACATTATCCTCTTGGATGAAAAAGGAGCTGTTAATACCACATTGCGGTTTCCCGACGAGTTCGTCCGTCATAAGATCCTCGATATCTTTGGCGATTTCTACCTCCTGAACCGTTCGATCAAGGGGATGGTTACCGCCAATATGACCGGCCACACCGAAAATATCGCTCTGTTGCGTGAGATCAGCAAGGGCATGGGTCTTTGAGCATCACGATACCAATTCTACTGCTTCCAGTGTTCTCCCGAGGAATCTCTCTCCTACCGCGATAAAACGTTCCACATTATCGGTGACATAGAATCTATACGATCCGTTCTTTTCCCCGGGGGATGTAAGTCTTTCCGCATCCAAGATCTTCTGTACCTCTTTAGCTGTTTCCTTGGCGGAGTTGACCAAATATACACCATCTCCCATGATCTCTCGAATGGTCACTTCCAAGAGGGGATAATGGGTACATCCGAGCACGAGGGTATCTATCTGCTCCTCGCGCAGCGGGTTGAGATAGCTTTGGGCCGTCAGGCGAGTCACCTCACCATCCAACCATCCCTCCTCCGCAAGGGGAACTAAGAGTGGGCACGCTCGACTGATGACGGTGATCTCGTGATCGATCATCTGTATGGTCTGCTCATAAGCTCGGCTTTTTACCGTCCCCTCGGTCCCGATGACTCCTACCTTTTTGTTCTGGGTCACTTCTGCCGCCCATCTGGCACCGGGTTCGATTACCCCGATGACTGGTATCGTGTTCTCCTTCTGAAGGGTGGGCAGGCTCACGGCCGAGGAGGTATTGCAGGCTACCACCAGGAGTTTAATCCCCTGGCGTTGAAGAAAACTCGTGATTTCCTGCGAATATTTGATGACGGTCTGTGGGGAACGAGTTCCGTAGGGGACCCGGGCCGTATCCCCGAGATAGATGATGTCTTCTGTGGGCAAGAGGCTGATGACTTCCTTAAAGACCGTCAATCCGCCAACTCCTGAGTCGAATATACCAATGGGCAGCTTTTCTTTTTGCGTCTTTCCCAAAAACGTGGTCCCCCTGCGAACACTGATCCTTCCCTCTCGTGCTTGGAGGGGAGAAGATAATGTGATATCTTAACAACTATAGTTTATTTACCTCACTTTTTCAAGCCATCTTACGCAATGTATAATTTACAATGAATTTTTTGTTTGCAGCTATCTCAGCTGATATTGTATAGTGTTTTTGATAGCAAACACTTTGGGGAAAGGAGGTACAGGCTATGAAAAAGGCACCGATTATACTCGTCGTAGTTTTGTTCATCGGTTTACTCTCTACCACCTCAGTCATGCCCGCCCAGGTAGAGTGGACGATCAGCGAGAAACTCAACCTTAAGGCTCCGCCAGAGGACATGTGTGCGTCAACAGATGGCAAGTGGCTCTATATCTTGTCCGCGGGAGAAGTCTCCGTCTATTCGTTTGCTGATGAAAAAATTGTCAATCGCATTGCCATTGAAAAGGGCTTCGAAAGAATGATCTATATCAAAGAAAAAAATTCCCTTGTGGTAACCAGTCGTTCAGGGAATACGGTACAGATTATTCAGCTTGAAGAAGTGTATCAGTTTGATATCTCCGGACTTCCATTCCTAGGTGCCAAGAGTGCTCCGGTTACCGTTGCGGTGTTCAGCGACTATCAATGACCGGGCTGTGCGGGACTCGAACCGCTACTCCAGCAGGTGCTGGAAAAATATTCCAAAAAGGTCAAATTGGTCTTTAAAAATTTCCCCCTTTCTTCCATACACCCATTCGCTCACAAGGCTGCTGTTGCGGCCTTGGCAGCACATGCACAAGGAAAGTTCAGCGCGTTTCATCACAAGTTATTTGAAAATTACAGAGTTCTGAATGATGCCAAGATTCAGGAGATTGCCACGGCACTCAAGCTTGATATGGACAAATTTAACAAGGCAATGGAAGACCCATCCATTCAGAAACTGATTGCCAGAGATCTCAAAGAGGGCGATGAGGCAGGCATTGAGGGGATCCCCATCATTTTTGTCAATGGAAAACTATTGACCAGCCTGCAAGGCTTTGAGAATTTGATTGAGTCTGAATTGAAGAAGGGTAAGAAGAAATAGCGGCGCCTGTACGTAGTATCTGCGGTCCTCAGCAATTCGAGAAGAAATGGCCCGGGTTTTCACACTAAGGCAGGTATACTTTTAACCCAGGCCTTTGATCGCACATTGCATTATAAAGCGTAGTGATTGAACCTTATTTTTTTCTTCTATTGGGGGCCTTGCCGACAAAGGTGTTGTAGAGCAGGGCAAAAACGAACCCGCTGAGTGCCCCGTCCACCAGGGCATACAGCATTCCTACTATTGCATCAATGAAAGTACGTGAAGCTTTGAAACCAGGATACAAGGATGCCATAACGCCTAAAAACTCCCTGCCATACCCCGGCCATATAAGGTTCAAGATTCCCACGACCAGCATTCCTAGTGCCCACGCGATAGCACCTGCAATGGTTAACCCTTTTACGCTTAATTTCATTTTTCCCCCTCCTCTGTATTTTCTAGCAGTTATAAATCAAGTAAGTACAAAAGTCAATTTGGGACGAGTTAAATTATTTTGATTAATTCTGTTTTGAGGGTGACAAAATGGTTGCAGCTCTTTTCTTGCCGGCACCTCACTTAATGCCACTATTTCGTGCAAGTGAGAGATGTCTAGTTTTTCAGTGTTGACTAGTTCTTTAGGGTCGAGGAGTTCGGTTATCAATACTATTTAACAATCCACTTTCCCTCTGAGTCTTGGTAGACCCATAGTTTGCGGCCAGTTGTCTTGTAGAACCATCCACCAATTGCTCTGTTGTTTATCCATTCACCGACATATTTGTCACCGCTAGGCCAGGTATATGTTCCCTGGCCATGCCTCTTGCCATCGAGAATGCCACCGAGGTATTTGCTGCCATCTTCATACGTTATTTTATACGTTGTTTCCCGTTGATGATCTCTTTCTGGAGATTCAAGAGATTTAACTTTCTGTCCACTCTGCGGAGACTCGGACAAGGTTTCCCACCCAACCAATCTCCACACTACCTCAAGTGATCCAGGCGCATCGTACACGAGGTATCCCTTTTCGAAGAAAAGAATCTTTTGTTGTTTTTTGTATATCCAAACTAATGTCTCATGAGTGTAATGTGATCGTTGTCCATATTCACTTCCAGATCCTGTCACGACATGTGGCTCAACCTGGTCTGAAACACGCAAACCGTATTTGTTTAGGAAATTATGGTAAGAAAGTTGTTCGTCCGGCTCTCCCCAGGCTTTTAAAAAAGCCTTTGCTTTCAGACCGGGTGAAAGACGGTCAGGATTTTCCCTAATGTAGTTAACGTGACCAGCACACGCTGATAAAACAAAGACTAAAAAGGTAAAAACAAGTAATAATCTTTTCATGGCACCTCTCCTTAAAGCTTCAGTTATTGAAATAAAAAGCCCCAAAGGGTTTAAAACCCCTTAAGGCTAACTTAATGCACCTTCCGGCATCCCATAATAACATTTTAACTCCAGAGGGCTAAAGTCCTAGATTAAGATATGCAAAAAAAGGGCCAAGATGCACATATTGTTAATGAAGAAATGAGAAGTTTTAATTGGAAGATAAACTAAAGGAAGGCCGCTTCACCAGGGAAGAAAGGGGAACACAATACTGACTACTTCTTGTGGGTCAAAAGAGGCGGTCACTATCCTTAATAATCCACTCCCCCTCAGCGTCCTGGTAAACCCAAACTTTCTTTTCGCCTGTCCTGAATAACCATCCACCAGTCGCTCTGTTGCTTTCAAACTCACCGACATATTTGTCACCGCTAGGCCAGATATATGTCCCCTGGCCATGCCTCTTGCCATCGAGAATATCGCCGATGTACTTACTACCATCGTCGTAATTGAATTCACGCGACTTTATTTCTTCTTGCGGTTCAGGGGGTTTACGCTCTTCCTCGCTTTCCGTTATTTTTCCCACATCAATTTCGCTGTTCTTTGTTGTTGCGATGTCATTAAATGTTAATGTAGCTATTATTTCATCAAACTCTTTTTTAAATATTTCTAAAGTTTCATTCCTACAAGTCGCAGTTATTGTAATCGCAACGCTAGGAGATTTTTGAAATTGGTACATAATGTTTTTTGTTTCATCTAATATTCCATCAACAATAAAATAAAGACTATTTAACCCTGCTACCTTTTTTAATTCACATTCATAAACCTTAATAGACTTTCCATAATTTTCTGACATTAATTGTGGAATATTGGCACAAAATTGATCCAGCTCAGAAACTGTCTGCGGCAAGCGCTCAATTGTTTGAACGACATTTATATTCTCATTAAAAGAAAAATTAGAGGCTTTCTTATTGAGGTAAACTTCTACCTGTCCCGAAACAATCATATTTTTAATGTTGTTGAGGAAATCTTTGTTGGTACTTTTAAATTCTTCTCTTTCGAAGTTTAATAAATCAGGGTTATCTTGAAGTTCCTGTTTGCTCAGTATCAGCCAGTGAGAAGGGAGATCAATACTAAAGCCAAAAGGACTATTGTAAACTTCAGCTAAAATAGATGGAGCCCACATTACAACTATTATTAAGGCAAATATAATCTTTTTCATGTTTAGCAACCTTCCCTTATGTCCCTTTTCTTTCAAGAAATAAAAAGAGCCCAAAGAGCATAAAGCTCCTCAGGGGAGAATTATTACTCCCCTCAAGAAACCCATCTTTTTTATTACCACGCCAGAAGTTTAAAGGTTATGATGCAGATAAGCTTTATTATTACTGGTGCCTGGAGCGAGGGTCGAACTCGCACGGGGCGAAGCCCCAAGGGATTTTAAGTCCCTTATGTCTACCAGTTCCATCATCCAGGCACGTATTTAACTATATGTTTTTAATAATTTTTTGTCAATCAGATTTGATTTTTTAAATGTTAGACGCCCCGAGGGAGCATATAGGAAGCACTCGGCAGGTTGAGATAAGGCATAAACAAGCTTTCCTGGTATATACTAACTAAGGTCTTGAATTTTTTATGTATGTAACTTATTAATATTATTGGTCTGCCCGCGCCTGCGAATTTAAGATAAAGTTCCTGTTAACCACTAGGTTGCAAGTTCGAGTCTTGCCCGGGGAGCCATTCGATACGCTCAAGGGGCATGCCACAAATGTGGGTGCCCCTTCTCGCTTGTCCTTCAATTTACTCAGGATCCCGAATTCTATAGACGCAAGGGGCATTAACCGATGGTTTTTATGTATGCGGCAGCATTTTCTCCGGCAATGCGGCCGGTGTTCAAGGCAAAGCCCATGGTATTGCCCGGGAGCACAAAGACATAACTGTCTCCATATATCGTACAAGCATCAGTCCCCGCGGCATAGAGTCCGGGAATCACCTTCCAATTCTTGTCCAGCACCTCTGTTTTATGGTTAATCTTGATGCCGCCGAGGCTGCCATAGGCACTGGGGAAGAATTTCGCGGCGTAGAATTTAGGCGTTTTTATGGGTCTAAGAAGCTCCTGCTTCTTGTTAAAAACCGGATCAAATCCTTTCTCACAGAATCCATTGTACTCCTCTACGGTCTTCTTCAAATTATCCGCATTGATCCCCGTCTTGGTTGACAACTCGTCGAGAGTATCTGTCACAAATACATCTTTATAACCTTTATCAAAGGCATCCTTAATGAGGGCATCAAGGTTTTCAACTTTCGTGAAAGGGAAGACGACGCTCTTCTCATCGTACCCTACTGTCTCCATGTGGTTTTTGATATTTTCGTCGAAAATGAGGAAAGCGGTTTTGTCTTTCTGCCTGGCGATTGCGTTTCCCGTAAAGGTCGTATTGGGCATGATTCCTTCGTTCATGAAGCGCTCTCCAAGGAGATTGACCAAAAGGTGGGGCTGGCGGAACGTTTCACCGAGTGCAGGATCAAACTCGCCGGGCATCATATAGATGAGCTCCATATTCATGTCTGTCGGCGCTGCGCTCACTTCCCAGGCCATTTTGATACCATCACCTGCCAAGCCGGGGATCCTAAAGGAGAACAGGTCTTTGCCCCATTCATATCCGGTATACTTTTTGATCATTTCGGGATTGTCGCCAAATCCACCGGTAGCGATAATCACTGCTTTGGCATTCGCCTGGACGGGGTTCCCGGATCTGTCTTCTCCTTGAACGCCTGTAATGCGGCCACCTTGCTTGAGGATTTTTTGGGCCGGGTTCTGAAGAAGGATTTTGACCCCCAGTTCTTTAGCCCTATCAGTCATGATCTTCATCATGGTGCCCGAGGCCATAGGTCCTGGCTTTCCGGTCGTCGGTTTTACAAGATGCCAGGTCAACTGGCCTCCCGGGAAATACGCTTTAGCATCGATGAATTCGACACCCATCTTCTCCAACCAGTCGATGGTGGTGGCTGACTTATCTATGTAGGCCCTCACCAATCGGGCATCAACGCGCCAATGGGTGTAATCCATAAAGATCTGAAAGGCCTCGTCTCTGGTGATTGCTATACCTTTTTCATTCTGTAGCCTGCTTTCCACACCAAGGGGACCCATCCCCATATTACCGGCTCCGCCCGTGGTGGATCCTTTTTCCAAAGAGATTACCTTGGCACCGCCCTCAGCAGCGGCGATAGCCGCTGCCAAGCCGGAAGCACCAGCCGCAATAACAACAATATCGGCTTCAAGATTGCTCATAATAAACCCCCTTTTAGTTGATAGTAAGAACTCATTAAAAAACAAGCCCCTAAGAGTTATACTTCATAATAACATATTACTTTTTTAAACGCTCAGGCCTGGAATACTCCAGATAAGATTTGTATTTCTCGATCAACGCGGGGATTTCGGTCATCCGTGGATCAGGCTTGAGCGAGATATCCCTCAGATCATCACCATGGTGGAATTTACCGGAGAGCAATACGTGCGAAAGGCCCCTCGCCTCTTCGGTTACTTCCAGAACATAATCGTCGCCTTCGGTTTTCAATGTCCCTTTTACACCGCATACAGCGCAGACTACGGGCTCCGTTGTCTTGCCGAGTTCCAGTATATTTGAATGGCATACGGGACATCTGCCGGGGTCGCCGATGTACTTGGCCTCTTCAATCGGTTTCTTTAGGGTCTCGGCTACGTGTCGCCCGGATCTTCTCGCTCTTGCCAACATTTCGGGTTTTAAAGCCACCACAGCGGGTAAGGCGGTCCAGTTGAACACATGTTGATCAACAACCGTCATGTTCATGGGAAGAGCGAATATCTGTAACATGGGAAGCGCAAGCGTCGTCCAGTCGCTGCCTCCGACGGCAAAGAGGGCTGCTACTCTCGGTTTGAACGACCTCTCGTCTGGCCCCTTACCTTTGGTAATACCCTTTTCTTCTCTGATTTTCTTTGCAATGATCCTGAACGCCAGGTCATGGGACGGCCCCATCCTGTCATTCAGAACCTTCAGCAAACCCTGGGGTGCCTTCTCGTAAATAGGGGAACCCAGAATCAGTCCGTCGCAGTCATGGATTTTGTCGTCTATAAATTTGAAATCGTCATTCTTGATGATACACTCCCCTGAGCCGGCTTTTTCAAAAAGGTCGACAACACAGGAGTTGCATCCTGTACACGGTTTAATATTGAGGTCCATCAAACGTACGATTTCCACCTCCGCACTCGCCTCTTCCGCACCCATAAGCGCCTCTTTGACGAGTATCTCCGTGTTGCTCATCTTCCTGCCACAAGTTAATCCAAGAACTTTCATGATTACCTCCTTTCAAATTCGAAAATGTTTTTGGCTCCTAATATAAAAGCCTGATTTTATTATGCTGATTCATAGTACTAAAATCATAGATAACGCTTTTACTAATATTCTCCCCAGAACTTTACTGGAGTTATCTTTAATCTGGTATCGCATTGAAGGCAGCGCATGGTTTCATTTTTAGCCGTTTCTTCATCCATCTCTCCCACTACCTTACAGAAACCCTGAATCCTCTCTTCAGTAGTAATACAGGCATCTTCACAGCGACTCAGAGAAGCGAAGTCTTCCCCAGGACCGAGACAGGTTCTGGGTTCAATGGCCGGGGCAAGCTCTTCATTGATGTCTCCGTCTCCGCCGAGGTATTGGTCTATTGCAATGGCGGCCTGTCTCCCGGAAGCTATGGCCTCAATGACCGAGGTAGTACCGGTGACGGCATCACCTGCGGCATAGACCCCTTCCCTGTTAGTGGTATGTGTATATTCATCCAGGATGATGAGGTTGCCCGGGCCAGTGTCCAATTCGAACCCCTCGGGCATCTCCGGGCTCTGGCCTATGGCAAATATTACGGTATCTGCCTCAAGGACATGATCGGAATCTTCAACAACCTCGAGCTCGAGGTTGTTTTCTTCATCAAAGTTGAAGGAGACAACTTCGAGGAACTCCACCCCCGTAATTGTGCCGTTTTCGCTTAAAATCTTGGTAAAGGTCCTGGAAGGGTATATGCTAATTCCCTCTTCTTCTCCCTGGTCAATTTCATCGCAGGCAGCGGGCATATCTGCTCGGCATTCCAGACAGGCCAGGCTCACCTTCTCGGCACCCAGTCTGCGGGCTACGCGGGCGCAGTCGAAGGCGGCATTGCCGCCTCCGAGTACCATCACGTTTTTCCCGACCCTAGCCTTCTTCCCCATATTTACATTACTCAAGAAATCCAGGCCGATCAATACCCCCTCGTGATCTGCCCCAGGGATGTTCAGTTTTTGTCCCCGGTGGGTTCCCACGGCGACGAGGACGGCATTATACCCCTCTTCAAAGAGCCTATCGAGAGAATCGACATGGAAACCTGTTTTTATTTCCACGCCGGCTTTCTGTATATCTCGTATTTCGGCATCGATCACATCACGGGGGAGACGATATGTGGGGATCCCAACCCACATCATCCCCCCTGCAACAGGGAGCGCCTCAAACACGGTTACGCCATGGCCTTGCTTTGCCAGGTAGAAGGCAGCGGTAAGCCCTGCCGGCCCTGAACCGATGACAGCAACCTTCTTATCTGTCGCAGGCCTTTTTTGTGCATTCTTTTCCCACACCCTCTCCTCATCATGTTCGGAGGCATAGCGTTTCAGGTTTCTTATCGCAATGGGTTGGTTAATATATGAGCGACGGCAGACGTCCTCACACGGATGGTTGCAGACATAGCCGAGGACCTGGGGAAAGGGGGCCTTTTCCCTTATTACTGCGGTGGCTGCCGAATAGTCCTTTTCATGGATAAAACGGAGATACCGGGGCACATCTATTTCAGCAGGACAGGTAAATCTGCAAGGGATAAGTGCTTCTCTGCGTTTCTTTCCTTCCATCAATTCTTCCTTGTCCCGTATGGCACCGGTGGGACAGACCTCCACGCAGGCCCCACAGAACCTGCACCCCTCCTCGGCAAGGGGCCTTCCGGTTTCTGTATAGACATATTCTTGTCCGTCGCTCTCTTTCACCGTCAGTATCCCCACGCCGCGCAGGTCCTTGCAGGCCCTGATGCACCTCTTGCAACGGATGCACCTCGTGGGATCGTGGGCAAAGAGGGGGTTATCGGTGTTTAGGGGGAAGGCCCGCAGACGGCCAATTACGGCCATGTCTTCGGGTATCCCCAGGTACTGCTTCAGGGATTGAAGCTCACAATTTAAATATTTCGGGCAATTCGTACAATCCGCTGGATGGCCAAGGAGTATTTTCGTAAAGGCCTCCTTGCGGAGCCTTTCGATCTCCTCCGTCTTGGTGGTAACGACCATCCCCTCTTCAATCCTGAGGGTGCAGGATGTCTGATAATCATCCATACCATCTATCTTCACGATGCACAGACCGCACTCCCCTGTTGGCGGCAGGTCCGGGTGATGACAGAGGTGGGGGACGTAAATACCCCCCTCCAATGCCGCCTCCAGTATGGTTTTGCCTTTATTTATTTCTATATCTTTGCCGTCTATGGTCAGTTTAATGGTTTCCATATAAAAATTGCTACCTATGCTATTTAGTTTTTAGCGATAAACATAGTCTCCTGCTACATATTTCGGAGGAATAACGGGTATCTGGAGGTACGAGTCATATTTGCCCCCTGCGTGGATAACATGCTTGCCCTTGTTGTCGATATCCCAGAAGAAAGGCTCAAACCAGCCTTCACGCACATAGTGCCCAGCGATCTGCACCCGGATCTGCTGATCTTTGTGCCAGATCCTGCTCGTCGGATAAATCTCGATGTCAATCGGGATAATTTCACCCGGGGAAAGCTTCTCATCCTTCGTATGTGCCTGGACCGGCTGAAAGTCTTTTGAGAGCTTCGGGTCCAGCGCGCGGCGGGATACCCTGATCTTCCCCCAGGCACCCGGATGCGGCTCTCCAAGTACGGAGGTCGGCAGCCAGTTACCCTGTTCATCGAGCTTTTGAATATTCACAAATATATCCATATCATTATGGCCCTCAGCCTCAACCCACATATGGAGCTTGAGGTAGCCGGTCAGCTCGGTATCTTCCTCAAACTTCATGTCAAAGGTGGTAATTTCTTTTTCCCCATCATAACTGACCTTGGATTCATTTATGACCGGCTGAAAACTCATGGACCCATTTGCCGCATCAAGGTAGAGCTTCTTGTACTTAGTCCTGGCAAGCGGGAATTCCTTTTCGGGTCGGTCGGTCTGGAAATCATATTCATAGGCATCCATGACCTCGAGGCGCACCCTCGGTGTCAGCTCCCAACCGTTGTTGATGTCCTTCAGGTAACGGTCAAAGAAGCGCTTTAGATCTTCCAGGTATTTGTTGCCGTATGCATCCGGCCACTCAAACTCTCTGTGTGCCCGAAGCCACTTTTTGGGGGAACGGATTTTGCGGAAGCATTCCATGGAGCCTCGGAGGTGCATATGCTGCCAGCAGGCCGTCAAATAGGTCGGGACCTTGATCTCCTCCCATCTTGGAATCTTGTCCGCCCAATATTCGTTCATAAATGGATACTTCACTGCCATGGCTGCGTTGTCATCAATATAGCCCTGACCGACGAGGGAGGAAATAATGAAGTTGTTAAATCCCAATGCCGGGATACCGCCTTCAAAAAGCGATTCGCGATAGAGGTCTCCGGTGCCTTCCCAGGGGGCAATACACACAAGGTGCGGGGGCTGCTCGGCTGCGACCCTATATTGAGTCATGCCGACACCTGAGTTACCGCTCATCCCGATCCTTCCATTGCACCATTCCTGGGTTGCCAGCCACTCGATAAAGTCATAGCCATCCCGGGCATCCTGTGTGCCGAACATATTGATATCGCCCTGTGAATGGCCGCAGCCACGCGGGTCCACATTGGCAACCGCATACCCCTGACGGCACCAATAAGCCGGATCACTGGATTCGAACTTCGCCATACGGGAAACGGTTCCCGGAGGAACACCGATGACCTGCCATTCGTCCATGCCTTCGCCCGGACGTTTGCCGAAGTAACTCCAAGATACGATGCAGGGGATTTTTTCGGTGGCATTGACCGGACGGTAAATATCGGTGTAGATGGTGGTACCGTCACGCAGGGTCATTGCGACATCTTGGTCACAGACAATATAATCGTTCGCCATAACGGTGCGGGGATTGAACTCCGGGCAGTACCCAAAAGCCGCACCAAGGATTGCAAAATCAGTCTCCTTGTCTTCTATACCCGAGATTTTTTCGTCTTCAGTCAAAGGCGAACCGGCAGCGATCTTTCTTAGCGTATCGGGTGGAACAGGGATTCGGGCTTTTCTGTAGACGGTCTCAAACTCCAAGCCGCCTATCTTCTCTTTTTTTGTTATTTGTTCAGCGTTTACTTCCAACATAACAATCCTCCCAATTTGACAAAGGTGCGTGTTTTAATTGATTAACTGCTATCACGCTTTTTATCAGCCACCGCAAAGCTGGGCGACAAATTCGGCGGACTCGCTAAAGGTCTTTTTTCTCCTGAATTCCATAAAATTGATCTCGACATCATATTCATCCGCTAAAATGGTTATGATCTGAACATAGTTTACGGATTTGGCATTTAGATCCTCTACCCACTTGGTGTCCGCATTTAATTCGCCGGGATCTTTTTGGAAGAGCGTCGACGCCCTTTGAATAATTTTCTCTAGAATCTCTTCCTTTAATTCCATCGTTGTTTTACTCCTTTTCTAATATAGTCTTAAAACCACTCCACACCGGTACTCCTGTGTAGGTCTTGGGCTGCTCTTGGTCGGTAAGTACCCTAAGAGCGCCTGCGGCCAAGGCTTCCATCTCGAACTCTCCGGCATAGACCTTGACAGGAGCGATGTACTTAACTATTTCGGTGATCTTCTCGACCAGGTAGGTATCGTGAGCAATGCCGCCAGTCAGAAGAATGGCATCCACCGCTCCCTTTAAAACCGTTGCGTAGGCACCGATGTTCTTGCCGATCTGGTAAATCATGGCGTCGTAGATAAGCTTTGTGTATTGATCCTCATTTTTGATGCGCTCCAACACTTCTCGGACCTCTGCGGTGCCGAGATGATCGACCAGACCGCCGGTCTTGGTGATACGATCATACATCTGTCTTTCGGTATAGTTGCCTGAATAACACATCTTGATGATTGCGGTTGCCGGTATGGCTCCTGCCCGGGTGGGAGCCATGGGGCCGTCACCGTTGATGACGTCGGTGGAATCAACCATGCAACCCTTCCGATGAGCCGTCACGGACACGCCGCCTCCCATATGGGATATGACCAGGTTGAGATCTTCATAACGCCTGCCGATCTCCATGGCATAGCGTATGGCGACCTCCTTCTGGTTGAGAGGGTGCCCCCTGCTCTCGCGGGGAACATCAGAGAGCCCGCTGACCCGTGCAATAAGGGCAAACTCATCCACGTCAGGCGGATTGACGATGAAAGCCTTTCCGCCATAGGTCGTTGCAAAGTCATGGGCTAACTGACTACCGAGCGTTGCCGGGTGTTTCACGGTAAAGCCTATTCTGGCGTGATGCAGTAAGGTCTCATTGATGGTATAGGTTCCGCCCTCTAAACCGACAAGACCGCCGCCGCGTCCGATGAAGGCGTCTATTCCTTCCATGGCAATATTCCTTTTCCCCAGCTCATTCAATATGGTTTCCTTACGATAGGGAAACTGGTCGCTTATCTCGCGAAACTCTTTGAGCTTGGCTGTGTCATGGGAGACGTTGACGGAAAAGATCTCCTTCTCGTTTTCAAAGAGCGCTATCTTCGTGGATGTAGAACCGGGGTTTATGGCAAGGAGTCTATATGTCTTCATCGGTATCTTTCTGATTAAACGCTATTTAAGGATTTAGGGATTAACCTCGATACCAGTCGTATTGCAATTCCTCAATTCCCTAATCCCTCAATTTGTTTTTTCCTGTGCTTTTACGACTACCATGGTCGTGGCTCCTACAATTTCCTCCACAGGCGCTCCCCGAGACAGATCGCTGACCGGCTTGGCAAAGCCCTGAAGCAGTGGCCCATAGGCCACAGCCTTGGCAAATTGCTGGACAAGTTTCACTCCAATATTGCCAGCATTGAGATCCGGGAAAATAAGGACATTTGCCTTGCCGGCCACAGGGCTTCCTCCCTTTACCTTCCTGGCCGCCACCTCCGGTACGATCGTTGAATCCAGCTGAAGCTCGCCGTCGATGAGCAATTCCGGCCTACGCTTGCGTACCATCTCCAGGGCCTTCAACACCATGTCAACGCGCTCATGGCTGGCACTCCCCTTTGTAGAGAAAGACAATAAGGCGATTTGCGGTTCCCAGCCCAAGAGGCTCTTCACGGTGTCTGCCGTCGAGATGGCGATGTCGGCCAGCTCTTTCGAATCAGGCGCTGGACAGACGGCGCAGTCGGCGATCCCCAACAGGTTGCCTTCCGGCCCTTCATAGCCTGGTATCAACATGATCCCCATGCTTGAGACTGTCGAGATGCCTTCTAGCAATCCGATGATCATCTCACTGGCCATGATGACCTCTCCCGTCGTGTGGCTCAGTCCCGCCACCATGCAGTCCGCCTCGTCTATTCTCACCATCATGGCTGAAAAATTGAGCGGATCTTTTAACATGCGCTTGACAGCGGAAGCCGGGAAGTCCGGATTGATCTTAGTAAAACCGCTGGCGAATTGCTCGACCTTTGCCGTATCGGTATAGTCAGCCACCGTGATCCCCTCGAGCGATACCCCGATGTTTCCCGCCAAAGCGGATACGGCCTTTGGTTCCCCAACGAGTATGGGATAGGCAATGCCCATATCTTGCACCAGACGCGCCGCGCGCATTATCTTCTCCTCGTTTGCCTCTGGAAATACGACCCTTTGTGGATTCGCCTTTGCCTTAAGCCGTAGTTGCTCCATTACATCAGCGCTCATTCCAATCTCTCCTTAATTGAGGACACTCATTCTGATAACGTTGCTACCGCTACGGCGTAGTCGCCGTCATACGAGAGGCTCAAGAGCACGCGGCATACATCACGTTCGGATGCAATCTCAGCAAATCTCCCCGTAAGCACAGGGGTCGGTTCTCCATGCTCTCCCTCCCGGACCTCTATTTCCTTGAACTGGACACCCGTCTCCCAGCCTATTCCAAATGTTTTGAAGATGGCTTCTTTGGCGGCAAAGGTCATCGCCAGAAAGGCCACGCGGTCAGGGTGGGTTGCAGCTCGCTCCTGCTCCCACGGCGTGAACACCTTGTCCATAAACACCTTGCTGCCGGTTTCCAGCACGTCTCTCATTCTGCCGATGGTGATAATGTCTACGCCTAGGCCTATTGGCACAGCAGCCTCCGGATTCGACTTCAAAATATCAGGGGTTCAGAAAATCGCTGATTCTCTACATAGACAATGCCTTCGAAGAATCAACAGGATTCTCTATCGGAGCAAACCTCACTGATGCCAGAGGGGGAGGCTTCCGCCAAAAATATTTGGAATAAGGCTTTGTTTTCCCCTCGGAAGTCAGAATTCCTCCTTTCACATTACTCATGGTAAAAGTCTGCTTTTATTTCCGTACTCGGGTGATCAGCTGATGTATTCGATCTACAGAGCCAATGAGCCCATAGGGGAAGTAGATCACTACCAGAATGAACAGGAGCCCAAATAAGATGAGATGCGCCTGCCCCAGGGTGTTGGCGAATATCTCGGAGATGACGACGAGAAAAACGCTCCCGATAACCGGTCCGGCCAATGTGCCCGCGCCACCGATGACAACCGCCAGCAATGCGTCGAAGGTCCATGAGGGACTGAAAACAATCGAGATCTGCCAGAAGGAGAGCCGGACGTAGGCATAGAGACCACCTGCGAGGCCAGCGAGGATCCCGCTGATAAGAAAGGCTATAACCTTGTATTTGAACACCCTCACGCCGGTAACCTGTGCAGCCTGTTCATCATCGCGGATCGCAACCATCGCAAGACCGATTTTGGTGCGGGTGATGACGTAGACGACGGTTATGGCTATCACCACCATGATCAGTCCCAAGTAGTAGCGTGGCATCAGGCTGTATGTCGCGGAGAAGCTGCCGGGCATCGAGACCGACCTGGTGAAGATATTCGCTACTATCGTCTGTGCGGCTTGGGCCAATGCGAGGGTGCCAACCGCAAAATACATGCCCCTGAGGCGAAGGGTGGGCAGACCTATAAGTGCTGCTAGCACCACTGACGACAGGCTTCCCGTTGGGATAGCCAGGTAGATAGGTGCACCGGCCTTCCACAGAAAATGGGTGACCATGGCACTTATGCCGAAGAAGGCGACTATACCGAGGTTCACCTGGCCTGTGTATCCCCCGATCAGATTCCAGCTCTGGGCAAGAATGATGTAAATGAAGAGTGTCACCATGACATTCATGACGTTGCTTCCCAGTTCCATAACGAGGGGCACTATAGCGAGGAGGGCCAGGATCAGCGTTAATATGGACAGTTTCTTCCAGTGCGCCATCTCATCGTCCTCTCGCGAATAAACCGTTGGGCTTGAACATTAGAACCAAGATAAAAATAATGAGTGAAATCGGTTGTTGGTAAGCACAGCTTATGAAAAGGGTGCTGATGGCCTGAATAAGGCCCAGGATCAGCCCTGCGGGAAGCATGTAGGCGATGTTACCCTCACCGGCAAGCACTATGACCACCATGGCGGTGAGGAGCCAGCTCAACCCCATGCTCGGGGCAATGGAGTAACAGGAGACGATGACCACTCCGGCTACCCCTGCCATAGCAGCGGCAATACCGCAGGAGATCAGGTACGTCCGCTGAACATTTACTCCGCTTAGGCTCGCTGCACCCGAATCCTCCGTTGCAGCCCGGACATGCTTACCGAAGTAAGTCCGCGTGAGAAGAAGCTGCAGGGCGACGGCAACGAGCACGGCAATTACGAGGCCGATAAGTCCGGTGAGGCCTAATCTTGCGCCAAAGACATTGAAGGTGGTTCCCGTGTAGGCCGTGACTATGCTCCTTGTGTCGGATGTCCAGAGCATCGTTACCACGTTGTCGAGGATCCAGGTGACGCCAAAGGTTACAAGCAGCGATTTGTCGATGCGCATCTCGGCGCGGGGGTATTTCAGAAGCGGAGAGAGCACCAATCGATACAAAATGAGCCCCATGAAGAACATTACGAACATCACGGCCGGAATGGAAAGGAACGGATCTACGCCCCAAAGGGTGAAAACCCAGTACGCGATGTATCCTCCAATAATGATAAAGCTACCGTGGGCGATGTTGACGAATTTCATGACCCCCATGATGAGACCGAAACCGAGGCCTACGAGGCCGTACAGGGCCCCTATTACAATGCCGATCAAAATCGTCTGAATCACTGCGTTCACGTTTTGTCCGCCTTTTCCATACCGAGATAAGCCTCTTTTATCTCTTCACTGCAGAGAAGTTCTTTCGCCTCACCCTGACCTACGATACGGCCGTTCTCTATAACATAGCCACGATGGGCCATTGACAAGGCCAATTGCACATCTTGTTCAACGAGGAATACCGTCAGTTTACTCAACTTGTTTATCCCTTTAATGACCCGACAGAATTCCTGCACGAGGAGAGGGCTCAAGCCCAGAGACATCTCATCAATTAAGAGTATCTTCGGCTGTGACATAAGCGCCCTGCCTATGGCAAGCATCTGCTGTTCTCCACCGCTGAGTGTGCCAGCCAGCTGTTTAGCTCTGTCTTTTAAAATAGGGAAGAGCTCATATATTCGCTTGAGTGTATGTTGTCTTACCTTCCGCGCTGGGTTAATAGAAGCACCCATTTCCAGGTTTTCCAAAACACTCATCTGTGGGAATATTCTTCTACCTTCGGGAACCATGGAGATGCCTTGTTCTACGATGCGGTGTACAGGCAACCTGTCAAGACGAATGCTGTCACAGTCAATATACCCGGCGCGAATCTTGAGTAACCCCGAGATGGTTTTCATAAGAGTGCTTTTACCTGCGCCATTGGAACCAACAAGCGTCA
This sequence comes from Deltaproteobacteria bacterium, assembly GCA_016927065.1. Classification (GTDB taxonomy): domain Bacteria; phylum Desulfobacterota; class B13-G15; order B13-G15; family RBG-16-54-18; genus JAFGNJ01. The sequence goes on along the minus strand of JAFGNJ010000005.1, from coordinate 216,787 downwards.
CTATTTCCCCGTCGCCAATAGTCAGAGAGACGTCCCATAGTGCCTGAAGGTCACCATAATAAACATCGATATGGCTAATCTCTAGCATAGAGGCTTTTCTCCTAAGTATGCCTCAATGACCTTTCGATTGTTCGCTACCTTACGGGGTGAACCGTCAGCTATTTTCTCTCCAACGTTGAGCACAATGATCCTGTCCGAGATCCCCATAATAACCTTCATGACATGCTCGACCACTATCAGGGTTATCCCAGAATCCCTGATACCCTTGATGAGGGCGATGGCCGCGGCCATTTCGGTCAGGTTGAGGCCGGTCATCATCTCATCGAGGAGCAACAGTTTGGGTCTCGTTGCGAGGGCTCGGGCAATCTCCAGCCTCTTGCGGTCGACGAGGCCGAGCATACCCGCCATCCTCACCTTTTTGTCGGCCAAACCCGTGAGGGACAGGATCTCCTCTGACTCATGACGTGCCTGCTTCATCGTTTTGGCAGGCGCACTGCCATAGACCCTACCCACCATCACGTTTTGCAGTGGACTTAACTGGTTGAACGGCCTCACAAGTTGAAAAGTCCTGGCGATACCGTACTGACAGACCCTGTCGGGAGCCGTAGGCGTTATGTCTCTTGTTTCGAACCTTATGGCGCCGGTATCAGGTTTAATTACCCCGCTTATGAGATTAAAGAGGGTGCTTTTACCGGCCCCGTTGGGACCGATAAGGCCCACGATCTCTCCTTGATCGAGGGTAAGGCTGACATTGTTGACAGCCATCACACCACCAAAATGCTTGCTTACATTTTCTACTTCAAGCAGTGACATAATAACACCATCTCGGAACGCGGATCGCAAAATCGACGGGCTAGAGAGCCTCATGCGGTTTCGCGATCCGCGTCTCATGTTACTTTTTACTTGTATGGGATGGGATAGATAAAAGGTTTCGTCTTCTGTTTATCCGGCCATATCAATTCCATATTTTCGCCCTGCCATTGAACAACGGGACGAAGCGTATTTATCCTCCCGTTGTGGGGACCGAATTTGACCCGGCCAACAACTGTATCCATATCGGTTGCCGCAAGGGCATTCCTTATGGCGGCACGGTCAAGGCTTCCCGCTTTTTCGATGGCTGATGCCGCTACCATAATGGAGGCGTAAGCAGGTCCGACAGAGGGGTTGGCCGGTTGGCCGGTCTTGGCCTTAACCACTGCATTGAGTTCCTTCACACCCGGATAGTTAAGGGCGGGATGCCAGTCGGGAGACCCTATTGCGTAATTACCCAAGGCGCCTAATTTGCCCCACGAGGGGTCATCGGAGGCCCTCAGCATAATGACTGCCTTTGGCTTGTAGCTCAATTGCGCCATCTGTTTCAGCATGGTAATGGCGTCTGGCGGGGTCGGGAATGTGAAGAGGACCTCGGCGCCGGACTTCTTGGCGCCCGTGATGAGTGCGCTCATGTCTGGGGTCATCATAGCGTACTGCCCTTCATAGCTCACTGTAATACCGTGTTTTGCAGCCATCTGCTTTGCAAAAGCAAACAACTCCGTCGAAAAGTCGCTCTGCTCTTTAATAAAGGCCCATTTGGTCGGCATTGTACCTTTGGGCAGGGCTGCGAAGGCGTCAAATACAGCCTGGGCGATGTCACTGTTCAGGGTACCAACGTTGAAGAAGTTCTTAAATCCTCTGTCCATGATGGCATTAATTGACATAATGGACGCCACAACGGGGAGCTTATTCTTTTCGAATATTTCGGCTGACGCACCGACCAGGGTAGTCCCCACGCATAGGGGTACCTTCTGGGCATTAAATGCTTCGGCCCGGGCGATGGCCTTTTCCGGATTGGTCTCCATGTCAAGCATAACCAATTCCAGAGGTATCTTTTTGCCGTAGGCTTTTACCATGACTCCTCCGGCCTTGTTAATCTTGTCCACAGCCAGCTCATATCCCAGTTTTGCCGGTCCTCCGGTCTGGGCATCCGGGCCCGTAAGCGAGATCATGACACCGATCTTGATAGTCTGCGGAGCTGCCGGCTGGGCATAAGCGGGTATAAAGGTTATCACGGCCAGTATACATGTCACCGCTATACCAATTGTCGTTTTTTGCAATATTCTTTTCATCATTTTAACTCCTCCTTTACTATAAGGATTGTTTGATAGTGACATCCATCTCATTGCAGTTTTAGTCTTTTTATTCCTCGTAAATCATCACCCCCTTCCAATTCGCTTTCTGTAGCTTCCAATTTAAATTTAAAATTGCCCAAAACACCCTCCTTCCTTATTTTTCATGGGAGAAGATCGCTTTTCCTATTATTTTTTATGAATATTGTTCGAAAGCCAATCTTTGCAATCCCAATGTGTCCACTCTATATAGAAAAGCAGCTTGGATCGCAAGTTTGTTTTTTAATAGAATATTAGTAGGAAAAAACTATACTTATTAGCTGGCTTGACGCCAAAGAGCAGTCACTGGGAGATGTGCTTTAGGTATGACCTGAGATTAATGCTTTTCTTGTTTAGCCCAAGCTTGTGTCTGAGATTAAAACGGTGGAATTTAACGGCATTTTCCGAAACGCTCATAACAGCTGCAATCTCTTTACAGCTCATGCCATCCCTTACCAGGGCGGCGATCTCAAGTTCCCTGGGGGTCAACCCGATGGTTGTAGATGATAATTTTGCTGTAAATTGCGAGGTGATCTGAGCGAGGTTTGTCTCCACGATGTTCAAGAGGGTCTTTTGCTCCTCGCTCAAATGCCCACGTCTGAATCTTGTCAAGTAGGGCAAGACTAAGTTTTTTACATTACCCAGGATATTTTCCTGGAGTCCCACCTTTTCGGCCTCTCGGTGATCAAGCAACACCTTAAGTGCCGTATTGACCTCCTTGAGACTTTCGGTTTGTTCCCTCAACGCCTTTTCCTTTTCCATTAAAGCCGATTCTGTGAGCTTGAATTCTGTGATGTCCTTCAAAGTGCCGAAAACCCGGCTAGGTTGCCCAGAAGGGTCTTTAATAATCCTTGTTTGACAATAAGCGTAACGCTTAGCCCCGTCTTTTCGATAAAAACAAAATTCATAATTGGCGGGTCGGCTGCCAGAATATGTGCTTTGTAAAAACTCTTGGAATAACTCTCTATCTTCAGGATGAATGAGATTATTCAAGAATTTATTGGTAAGGGTTACTTCCCCTGGTTCATATCCAAAAATACGGTATAATCCATCTGATGGATAAATTTTCCCACTCTTGAGGTCCTTTTCCCAGCTCCCCATTTGGGCAAGATCCTGCGCTTCGTTGAGACGCAGCTGGCTTAAGCGAAGTTCATCTTCCATCATTTTACGATCAGTAATATCCCGTGCGATGACCTGTATAAGAGTTCGTCCCCCTGTATTAATAGCTTTGATATTTGCCCAATGATTGTGAATGTCGCCACTCTTGGTTTTTGCGAGCGTTTCGATGGTCTGCGGCCCATGTTCAATAACATTCTTAGTACGTTGTGCAATTACTTCGGCAGAGTCTTTGACATCAAGATCAGCTATTGTCATGCTCAATATTTCCTCTTTCGTATAGCCCAAATCATCGCAAACCCGCTGGTTAAAGGCCACCGGTTTGAGTGTCTCTGGATCAAACACCAAAATATGGTCTGCCGCCTGTTCGAATAAGGCGCGATAGCGCTCTTCTGCTTCTTTTAATGCCTCCTCGATATGAGTTCTCTCGGCTAGCAATCTCTCCAGTGCGGCAATCTTCCGACGGGCTTCAGTCAGATCCTTAATCCCTCGCGCCTCTTTTTTGGATCTATGGGGAGACATGTTCAATCTAGATTACTCCTCACATTAAGGATGTTAATTTAGATAGGCAGTCGGCATACCTGGGAAAAATGCTGGGATCTGTAGAGCCAATTTGTTTGTAATAATGACTCCTCCTTACTTAAACATTGCGGGGAATACAATTCTATCCCTTCATTGAGGGCCATTGCAAGTCTGAAATTGCAAATGTTATCTTACTAAATCGTGATATTACAGATGGCAAGACCTCTCAGCTTTTAAGCTCAGAGAGGTCCTCATAGTAATCCAGGGACTCCGGATTCGTCAATGCGTCCCTGTTGAGGACCGGCCTTCCGTGTATTATGTTTGTTACCGCGCTCTCAACCTTCTTCATGTTCAGGGTATAGGGGATATCGGGAACCGCGATGATTTTGGCGGGAACATGTCTAGGGGAGGCCTTTACCCGTAAGGTCTTTTTAATCGTATTTTGCAGCTCATCGGTAAGCTGATGTCCTTCAGCAAGCTTGACGAAGAGGATGACACGTTGATCTCCCTCCCAGTTCTGCCCGATTGCTAAACTGTCTGAGATTTCTTCCAACTGCTCCACCTGGTTATAAATCTCGGCAGTGCCGATACGAACTCCGGAAGGCTTTAAGACGGCATCCGAGCGACCGAAAAGGGTAAACCCACCAGTATCACTATGGTGTACGATATAATCCCCATGACGCCACACATTGGCATACACATTGAAGTAGGCATCCTTATATCTTTTATTGTCCGGATCATCCCAGAAGTACAGGGGCATGGAAGGAGTCGGCACCTCACAGACAAATTCACCTTCTTGGTCAACGACGGGCTTGCCATTTTCGTCGTATACATTAACCTTCATGGCCAAACCCGGACCCTGCAACTCTCCGGCATAGACAGGAAGCATGGGACTTCCCGTGCAGAAACAGCCGTTGATGTCGGTACCCCCGGCACTGGAATTAAACCAGATATCCTGTTTGATTTCCTTGTACACATACTCAAACCCCTCCGGCGAGAGGGATGACCCAGTCTGCCAAATCTCCCGGAGTGATGAAAGATCGCAATCTTTCCCAGGCCTGATACCTTCGCTCTTCATAACATTGATATAAGTCGCGCTGGTGCCAAACATGGTCACCCGCTCTTCCTCTATCAACTTCCACATGGCACCGAAATCAGGATAATTGGGATTGCCATCATACAAGATGAGCGTATTGCCCACTGCCAGAGAGCTCATAATCCAATTCCACATCATCCAGCTACAGGTGGTGATAAAAAAGTGGACGTCATCTCTCCCGAGATCGGTATGGAGCATCAGTTCTTTGAGATGATTAATCAAAATGCCTCCTGCCCCTTGTACCAGGCACTTGGGCTTACCTGTGGTACCAGATGAAAACATGATATAGAGGGGATGATCAAAGGGTAGTTGTTCGAATTGGATTTCAAGGTCGCTCTCCTTCGAGAGAAAATCCTCATACAGGACGGCATTTTTGATATTACTGATATTAGGCTTCTCTTCTGGATAGGTAACGACGATGACTTTCTCAAGCGAAGGCATGCCCTTCACGATCTCTGCCACATTGGGGAGCGTATTAAAAGGCTTTGCTTTATAAAAATACCCATTAACCGTAAATAATACCTTCGGCTCAATTTGGTCAAAACGATCCAACACTGCCCCGGGACCGATGTCCGTGGCACAGGAAGCCCATGTGGCGCCGATGCTGGTAGCGGCGAGCATAGCAATGGCCGTCTCCATCATGTTCGGCATGTAGGCAGCGACCCGATCTCCCGGGGCAACCCCTATCTCGCGAAGGGATTTTGCCAGACGCGCCACCGTGTCATAGAGCTCCGCATAGCTCATCTTCGTTTTCTTTTGGGTCTCCCCCCTGAATATCAAGGCCGAATGATCGTCCCGGTATCGCAAGAGATTTTCGGCAAAATTCAACTGCGCCCCAACAAACCACCGTGCCCCTGGAAATTTCCTGAGGTCGTCAACTACTGTCTCGTAGTCTTGAGAAGCCTTGATCTCGCCGAACTCCCACATAGCCGCCCAAAACTCAGAAATGTTGTCGACAGACCATTGGTACAGATCTTGGTAGGTTTCGAATGTCGGACCGTGCTTCTTGTTGACATGGGCCATAAAGCGGGTCATGTTGGCATTCTTGATATGCTTCTCCATTGGTTTCCACAATGGTTTTTTCATAACTACACTCTTCTCTATTGCACTTTAAATTATTATTATAAAGTCCGCTGTCTCCACCATTTCTTTGATTGAGAGGCGGCTGTCCTTCGTAGTATGAACTTAAGGCCAAGTAGCATTATTGAGAGAGTCAGATGTGCCAGTACCGATGACTTTGATAATATCTTATTTGCTAGAGTTGATTTTATATCTTCCTCTCAGCATATCACACACGTTTCTGGCTGATTCAGCTCGTCATACCCCTTCCCTTGGTCCATTCTAGCAGGTACTCCATGAGATTGTGCCGAATCCGCTCAGCTGCCTCGGGTGACCATTCTTGAAACCCATGACCCGACTTAAAACCGAGATCTCCCCGCTCAACCTTCTCCTTAAGGAGCGGCGAAGCTTCGGGGGAGCTCTCGAGGTGTTTCAATATATAATCATGAATTGCCAACGTCAGATCGGTCCCCACCATATCCGCAGTTTCCATGGGGCCCAGCACAGGCAACCTCAGGCCGAACCCATATTTGATGCACTCGTCCACGGTTGCAGCATCCGCTATCCCCCGTTCAACAATCGAGATGGCCTCTCTCCAGAGTGCGTGCTGTAGTCTGTTGCCGACGAAGCCGGGCACATCCTTGTTGACCCGGACTGGATGCTTACCCACCTCCTTGAGCAGGTTGTACGTTCTATCCATGGCCCAATCTGCGGTGTCCTTTCCTCTGATCACTTCCACAAGCGGGATAAGGTAGGGGGGATTCCAGAAGTGGGTTCCCACAACCCGCTCCCGGTGCCCGGACTTCTCCGCTATCTCGGTAATACTGATCACCGAGGTATTGGTCGCCAGAATGGTTTCTTCGGGACACAGGGCATCGAGGTCTTGAAATATCTTCTGTTTCAACTCCAGGTTTTCAAAGACGGCCTCGATCACGCAGTAAGCCCCATCGGCCGCCTCCGCCATGTCCATCGTGGTCTTGATCTGCGCTAGGACAGGATCAATATCATCCCGACTGCCTATGCCTTTTTCAGCCATCAGGGTCAGGTTGGAACGAATACCCTTGAGGGCCTTGGGAAGCAACTCTTCTTTTACATCCATCAAAGACACCGAATATCCTCGCATCGCGAAGATTTCAGCGATCCCATGCCCCATCAGACCGGCACCGATGACACCAATACCTTTACCTCGTGGCATGATAAACCTCTAACCTGCAGTGTAACCGCCGTCCGCGCAAATAATGGCTCCGGTTAAAAAATCGGAGGCCTTTGCAGACAGAAAGATAACCGTCCCGATAAAATCCTCAGGCTCTCCCAACCGACCAAGGGGGATCCTCTTAAGGAAATTTTTGTAAAAAGCCTGATCATCAAACATCCACTGCGTCAAGGCAGTCCGAAATACTGTCGGCGCAATGGCGTTGACAGTAATACCGTGTGGACCCCATTCGCACCCGAGGGATTTGGCTAAAAGATGGACCGCCCCTTTGGACGGACTGTATCCGGTATAGTTGGCCATGCCCAACTCACCCCGCGCTGATCCCACAAGGATCACCTTGCCACCCTTCCCCTGTTCGATCATGATCTTGCCGACTTCTTTGCAAAAGAGCCAGGTCCCCTTCACATTGGCATCCATGATCATTTCCCATTCCTCAAGGGACTGGTCAACAATGGGACCCGGTTTGTTCACACCAGCTGCGGTTATCAAAATGTCAAGCCCCCCGAATTTTTCAACCGTATCTTTGACGATTCGCTTGACATCCTCATGTTCAATGGGTGAGCCTACGGAATAGGCTGCAACACCACCCTCTTTGTCTATCTCTTTGACGAGTGGTTTCAGCTTTGCCTCATCTCGGCCGGTAGCCATAACCTTGACCCCAGCCATCGCCAATGCCAAGGAGGCAGCATGGCCAAACCCGCCGGTTGCGCCTGTTATGAGGGCCACCTTTCCTGAGACATCAAAGAGGTCTTTTAATAAATCCGCTCCTTTTTTCATAGCCATGTTTCCCCTCCCTTCAAGCATGTGGTAAAAGGTTAAAATCTGCTCCCCACGCTACCCCCAACCGTTGTTAATGGTTAAAGGCTATACTGTCGAACATGGGTGACTTAATAATTAACCTTATCAATACCTTTCAGCTGCAGGATCTCCCTGGCTTCATCTTCCGTAGCCGGTTCATAACCGAGCTCACGGATAATGCGGATTGCCTTCTCGACCTGTTCCGCGCTGCTCTTGGCCAGCACGCCTTTTTCAAGGTAAAGATTGTCTTCTAGTCCTACTCGCCAAAACCCGCCCTCAAGCACATTGATCACACCCATGGGGAACTGAAACCTCCCTGCTGCGCACACAGACCATTTCAAGTCTTCTCCCAATAATGTTTTCACTTCCCTAATCATATAGAGCAGGTTATCTGCGGTAGCAGGGATACCACCGAGGATACCCATGACAAACTGCAAGTAGATCGGTTTCTTGAGGTACCCCTCTCTCACAAGCTGGGCAACATTATTGATCTGACCCACATCATAGATCTCGATCTCCGGCCGGGTATTCATTTCATTCATGGTCTTTATATAGATATGGAGAGATTCGAAGTGATTTGAGAAAATAAATTTTTCTGTCCCTTCAAGGTATGCTTTTTCCCATGGGTATTTAAATTCCTTAATCTTTTCTACTACCGGATATAAGGCGAAGTTGAGTGACCCGGCATTAAAAGTGGCCATCTCAGGCTTCAATGCTCTCACCACAGCGAGCCTTTTCTGAGGTGTCATGGTCGGGCTTCCACCGGTGGTGGGAGTTATCACCACCTTTGATTTGGCCTTTATGCCGCTCAAGACCTCCTTGAAGATTTCACCACTGGAAGAGGGTGATCCGTCTTCAGGGTTCCTGGCGTGGACATGTACGACGGCAGCGCCCGCATTATGGCATCTCACCCCTTCGTCGATGAGCTGTTGCGGGGTAAACGGCAAATAGGGTGACATTGATGGTGTGTGGATAGCTCCAGTCAGTGCTGCAGTAATGATTACTTTAGACATTGCCATTCATCCTTTACTGTACTCTTGCCTCGTTTTTTAATTATAATTCAACGCAACTTAAGGAGCTGTGGCTCTCGTTCGTCTGTCTCTTAAGCCTGGGGCGAGTATAGTGCATACCCCAGCATACCCCACTCTGCAATCTGATCCGGCGTCATTGTAATTTGAAGTGAAAGCTACTCTAATCTGGATAGTTGATCACTACCAGCATACTTGCTGGCTTTTTTGTATTGTTCATTACCTCCCGACCTTCATTGGGACCAAGAAAAAGGGAGTCCCACTTGCGAAGGACAACCTCATCAGTCTTGCTCTTGACAGTGATCTCACCATCGAGCACGAAATAGATCTTTTCCAATGGGTTGTCCTCGTAAGCCCACTCTGCCCCGCCACCTGGGAGAAAATGGGATAATCCCATCCAGAACTTGGTGGCACCCGTTTCCTCTTTGCCGTGTAGCCGCATAGCCGTCATTCCGAAATGACCGGGTGCCTCATAGGTTTTTACATCTTTTAGTTCGATTTTTTTCATAATCTATGGCCTCCATTTATGAGTGGAAAATCCTATTATTGATCTCCTTCATCAACAATGGCAACCAGCCGAACAATAGAACCGTCGCCCTTCATCCAGCGGATAGGAAAGCCGGCGAAGGTAACTCGTTTGCCCGTCACCTTGTCCAAATCGCCGCCGACGTTTTCGTAACCCATAATGTCGTTGCGCAGTATCATGTTATGACAGGGTTCCCACTCGGGAAAATCTTCTAACACGTCGCGTCCCGTCTCTTTTTTATATTCTTCACAGACATCTGGTCGCAGCGGGCCGGGACCGTGAGGCCCGATAGCCGTAGCCAGCGGGTGGTCAAGGGCCTGCTGGTCGACGCCAATACATTTCACGCCCTTCTCAACAAACCACTCACCCGCCTCTTTATACAAACCGGGCGAATAGCAGAAATACTCGACGCTGTCGGAATATTTGTGATGCCAGCCGGTATTAATCATGACGATGTCACCCTTTTCAATCTTGGGGCGAGCGTTCTCCAGGTCCTCCGGCATAATCTTCTCCCATTTTTTCTTGGGAATAGACACGGCTACGCCGGTGCCGTAGTACTTATCCAAGGGAATTTCATCCGTAAACATGCCCCCTTCAAAGACATGGGCCGGTGAATCTGCATGGGTCGTGCAGTGCATGGTGGTCGTGATGACCTGGGAGAGCACCCCGGATTTGGCGTGATACTGCATGCGCTCAATCTTGACATCTGCAAAATACGGCCATAGAGGTACCTTGTCGCCAAAAGGATGGCTTAAATCATATAATTTCACTTTTCCCATCGGTTCTCACCTTCCTTCTTGATGTATTGTTATTTACATAGTATACAGATCAACCCATTATTGGTTTGATTCTCCGTTATAATGGAGTTGAGCTGAAATCTTTGTTGCTGTATCCTTCAATGGCACAACGATTGGAGAATCGTCATCCCATGTAATCCTCGGAGAGGGACCGGCTACTACAACAGCTGCCACCGGTTTTTCTTCAAAGTTAAATATAGGGACGCCGACAGCATTAATACCAATATCAATCTCCTCATTATCGAACGAGAATCCTTGCCGTCTGATATCTTGCAACTGACGTTGAAATATTTTCGGGTCTGTAATGGTATTCGGCGTGTAACGAGGCATTGCTCCATTGTTGATAAAGCTGTCTATAACCTCATGAGGAGAAAACGCCAGTATGGCTTTGGCACCGGCTGCTGCATGGATCGGGATCCTGTCCCCGATGGTACCGGCAATACGGACCCGTTGAGGCCCTTCAGCGATGTACGCCATGACGGTACTGTTCCCTGCAAGCGCTTCCAAAACGATGGTTTCCTTAAGGATATTGCGGAGCTCATCAATATATGGCTTTGCAATATGGACCAGATTAGTATTGAGAAAATGATTGATAGCCCATCCAAGACTGGTAATAGACGGACCAAGCATGAATTTTTTAGTCTGAGGATTCTGCTGGAGAAAGCCGTACCTGATAAGGATAAGGAGAATTCGAGAGACCGTTGCTTTATGGAAACCCAGTTTCTTACTAATCTCAACGGTCCCCATTTCTTGATTATAGGGGGTAAAGGCTAACAGAATTTCCATGGCCTTTTCGATGGAATTAAATTTCTTAATATTTGTCTCCTATTATAAGACTTAGTATCATATTGTAATACAGATATTAATTAAGCATTTTTTTGTAAACTTGTCAAGCGGATTTGAAACAGATCTTTTTTATCAAGATGAATTCTTTGATATGAGGATAATCACAGCAAAGACCTTGAGCAGTATTTGGCTGAATCTTTCTGGCGTTTCAACCATTGTAAACACTTCAGTAATGAGCAGTTATTAAGCTGTTTAAAAAAAGTGCTTTAGGATTAGGATTAAAGGGATATGCATAGAAAAATGCCTCAATGGGAGTACATAGGGAGAGCACTTCAGGAGCAAAAAATAGGTATTTTGAGGTATAATGAGGTAGGATTAAACTTTAACTAACTTATTAAAAATATTAAATTTCTTAATAATTAGCAGCCTCTGCCACCTTCACAGCAATTGGTTTTAAGTCCCTTGCGTCTACCAGTTCCGCCATCAGGGAGAGACTTCCCTCAAATACTGGGCCGCCTCCTCAGGTGGAGTGGGGTTGATGTAAAAGCCGGTACCCCATTCAAAACCAGCCACCTTGGTCACTCGGGGCATGATCTCCATGTGCCAGTGGTAGTACGCATGAGTGGTTTCCCCGAATGGGGAGGTATGAATGACGAGATTAAAGGGGGGATCATTCAAGATACGGTCCATCCTGCGCAGGACCCCCCGGAGGACCTGGGCCAATTCATGATAGTCCTCCATCTCTTCAAAGGAAGGGCTGTGCTTTTCAGGGATAATCCACGTCTCAAAGGGGAAGCGAGAGGCAAAAGGTGCTACAGCGATGACACCATCTTTTTGTTCGATGATCCTGACCTCAGCGTCGACCTCCTGTTTTATGATGTCGCAGAAGATGCACCGGTGGTGCTCGGCATGATACCTCTGTGCCCCTTCCATTTCCTCAAAGACGCGTTTCGGAACGATGGGCAAGGCAACCAGCTGGGAGTGAGAATGTTCCAACGAGGCCCCGGCAGCGACGCCATGGTTTTTGAAGACCATGACGAAGCGAAAACGTGTATCCTGCTTCAGGGCGTGTATCCTTTCCCGATACGCCCAGATGACATCCGCTACCGCTTCAACGTCGAGGTCAAAGAGCCTCGTGTTATGTTGGGGTGTCTCGATGACGACCTCGTGGTCACCCACCCCGCTCATCCATTCAAATACCCCGGTGCTCGTTTGCTCCAGCCTCTCTTCGGCGATCAGGGCGGGGAATTTGTTTTTGACGACGCGTAGACGCCACCCTGGGGTGTTCGGGGGTGATCCTTCAGGTCTCAAGGCATATACTTCAGGAGGGGTTTTGGCCTCGTTGCCGGGACACAAGGCGCAGAATCTATCGCTGGATTCTTTTTTTTCGCTGACGAAATCGGAAGGCCTCTTTCCCCGCTCGGTGGCAATAATAACCCATCTACCAATGATGGGGTCTTTTCGTAACTCCGGCATAGGGGTTATTGGGGTGGCTGGGTGATTACGCTATGCCCCTTTTTTCTAGGTCTTCCTGTTCTTGCTTGCAGTTAATGCAGAGGGTTGTTACCGGCCTGGCTTCCAATCTCTTGTCTGAGATCTCTTCTCCGCATCGTTCACAGATGCCGAAGGTCCCTTCCTCTATTCTTGACAGGGCCTCTGTGATTTTTGTGATCAGTTTTCTTTCTCGCTCGCGTATCCTGAGCAAAAAATTACGGTCTGATTCCCATGATGCCCTATCGGTAGGGTCTGGGAATTCCCCTTCGGTGATCGTCATATCGCTGACGGTCTTTGTCGCCTCCTCGATGAGTTCTTGTAACTGTTGGTTCAGGAGGGTTTTATAGAATTGTAGTTTTTTTTCCTTCACCCTGTCTCTCCGGCAAAATATTATATAAAAGATAGAAATTAATGAAAAAGCTTTCAGAAGTCAATAGGAAAAGAGTCTGCGGAAGAAAAAAGATGAAATAAAAGAGGTTGATTTGTGTTGTTCTCATGGTACCATAGCGCATCAAAAGATATGGTACGAGAACCTGTAGAAAGGAGCAATAATGAGACCAATTAACATCATGCCGTGTCTGGATATGAAAGAAGGGAGGATCGTCAAGGGAGTTCACTTTGTGGATCTCAAGGATGCCGGCGATCCCGTGGAAAATGCCGCATTTTACCAGCGCGAAGGGGCCGATGAACTGGCCATGCTGGACATCGCGGCCACCCTGGAGAATCGAAAGACCAGATTGGCATGGGTCAAAGCCGTCTCCGCGGTCATCGATATCCCCCTGACAGTAGGCGGAGGGATTGCTACCCTGGAGGATATCGAACTGGTTTTGGAGGCTGGCGCCGACAAGGTTTCGATGAACAGCGCAGCAGTGAAGGACCCGAACCTGATCAGCGCAGCGGCACAGAAATTCGGCGCAGACCGGGTGACGGTGGCCATCGATGCCCGAAGGAATGCAGCGATGCCGTCAGGATTTGAGTTGGTGGTCTCCGGCGGTACCAAACCAGTGGGGAAAGATGCCGTTGCCTGGGCCGGGGAGTGTCAGAGGTTGGGTGCTGGGGTACTTCTCCCCACCAGTATGGATGGGGATGGAACACAGGCGGGCTATGATTTGGAATTTACCAAGGCCATCTCCGATGCCGTCACGGTGCCGGTGGTGGCATCAGGGGGAGCGGGGACGCTGGAGCACTTTTATGAGGCCGTCGTGCAGGGGGGCGCCCAGATTTTATTGGCCGCGTCGGTGTTTCACTATCGCATCTTGAGTATTCATGCGGTCAAGGAATATCTGCAATCCAAGGGGTTGCAGGTCCGTTTGTAGAAGGGGTAATGCCGGGGGATTAGGTAGGGGCCCAACTCAGAGGCGTAAGAACTTCTCTGCGTTTTCGAGGATTGTATCTGAAAAGCCGTGAGCTTGTTTGATCCGGAAGTCCTTGTCGAGCGGGTTTTTAGTCTTCAATATACGAATGTACTCTTCAGGGGTCATGTCATAAATCACCCACGGCAGATGAGCCCACCCGTCGATGGGGATGGGAAAGTCAGATCCGTGGACGAGCCACTGAGCGGGGAAGGTATCCAGTATGGCGGGCATCAAATAGATCCTGGTCGAGAGAGACAGAGCAGAGGTATCCGACCAGAGCCGCACGTGCCATCGTTGTTGGCATCCTTTATAAAAGAGTACAATTCCTTGATGTGGGGCTTTTTAATGAGTGGTAAGAGGGGGGGGGGTGGCGCAATGGACCGCGATCACCGTTACCCCATACTCGAGGGGCCTCTCGACGAGGTAAAGGCGGACAGAATGGCCTTCTTAATAACAGATATGGAGATTCGTATCCCCTTTGCCGAACATTATGATTTAACTTTAGTGTGATATAGCATCTCTGAAGCTACTATCCTTTATAGTCGCCTCGACTACCCTGTAAACGGCGCCGTCAATGGCCCTTGCTGCTGAGGCAGGGGATGCATTATTCCCCTCGTACGTGTTAGACCATTGCCCATTTGCTCTCTCAATCAGAACGCTGATGATACACCGGGTTGCCCACGACCCTTGGATGAGCTTGATATCCTGGACTGAAACATTGAAGCTATAATAGCTTCCCGTCGCGATTTCCTTCTCTTGGGTCTTTGAAACCTTCTCTTTTGCACTCACCACCCTATTTGCGGCAGTACCTGCAGGAGTCACTACCTTGACACCCCTTTTCTGTAACTCGTCCTCCAGTTGTGCGATGATGATATCCCCCCACGCCTGGAAATCGGCATAGTATTTTGTATAGTTAAGGGTGGTCAGGAATATAATCTTAAATTCTTGGGTGCTGTTGTCAAAGGAGATAGGGTTGCTCTGAGCAATGGGTCCTGCCACCTCCATCGTAACCGGTATCTGCGCTTGCGGAGTTGTAAGGGGAGGGAGATCTGATACCATAGGAGTCAAATCACCTGAGATATGTTTATAGGCCTGCCTAGCATATCTCCGTACGCCACTGTTGTCATCATTCTCCTTCACTGCTTGTAAAGCATCCAAAGCCCTCTCGTCACCGATATAACTCAAAAGGTCTGCTGCATATTTCCTCATATAGGGGTCACCATCTTCCAAGAAGGTTACTAGTACGGGAGTTACCCCCGTATCCCCCCTATATATCAACTTCATCCTCAATCCCCACCAATCCGTCTTGCAAACCGGATCTTTAGTGCTCAACCAACCTTTTAAATTAGCAAAGCATTCGAGGGTGCGAACCTGGATGTTGTTTTTCTCTTTGACTGGAAGAGCCGTGATCATATCCAAGACCCGCTTGTAGTTACCCTCCGCAATCAAAGCAGAGCCTTGTTGGATCAAAGCATTTACACTTGCCGTGGAATCATCCTGCGCCTCCTGGGAAACCACTGCTTTCTCTGCCCCGATTCCCACGGCTGCTATCCCGATTACTCCAAAAAAAATCACACTTATGCTCAATAACTTCATAATCCTCTCCCCCTTTTCTCAATACTCCTCCCTAGTGATGGTGCTGTGATTGCATTCAGCGAGCACTTGCGAACACCATACACAAAAAGAGGTTTCAGTTTCACTGGCTTGATCGTGACAAGTGATTAAATTTTTCTCTCTATCCATTTTGCGGTTCAAGGTACGATAGGAATTGGTATATTGTTCTCAAGAATTCTGACCACTCTTCCTTATGCTTACCCTCCATCTGTTCTATCAATACCCCAGCCTTCACATAATAACATCCTTTTTGCACATTTCTGTAGCACCACCGAACCTTTCCTCTTGCGTGTATGCTTCCTCCCTGGGGGAGTATATTGATCCCCAAGTCCAATTGCTTGTTATCCAATAAAAGATATTTAACCAGTTTTTGCGCATTCTCTCCTCCCTCGATAGAGAGACGTCCATTGTGTAACCGTGTCTTTATCTTGATGACGATGGACAACCCCTGAGGAGAGATATTGTCCGTTTCCACGGTGAGAGGCGGGGGGGGAAATGATGACCCCAAGAGCCTAATGGTTAAAGGAATAGCGGCAACCATCCGTTTGTTTTCGCGGCGCTCAAGCATTGGGCGTTCCCACTATCTCATCATACATGACACGAATAAGAAACGATTAAATCATCTCTCCACACCCTCGCACAAACAACTAAATATCTTGCAACCGTATATTTGCAGATGATTGGGCAATAAGGTTATGGAAGGTCTTGAGATACACAGCAAGTTTTTTCAGTTCCTTTGATTCGGCAACCGGGATATCATCGACTCCCTGTGTCTCCAAGGCATCAATAACGTATTGAACGGTAATATCCTTAGGATTGCGGGCAGGTTGATAGGCAACCATTCGTTCGTCGTCTAACGTGACGCGGGAAATGACCCCCGCTGTATGTAAGTCACGTAGGATCTCTCGAGCCAAGCGAATAGGGATCTCCAGTGCACGTGCGATCTGGGCCTCATTCCAGGGGTTCTGGGCACGAGAGAAATTTTTTACCAGCAGGTGCGCAATCCGCAGGCTCAAGAGCTTTTTGAAAGAATAGCTTACCTTTTGATATTGTTGTTCAAACTTGTACATCTCCACGTTCTGCCCCGCAAACGATAGTTCGGCCCCCAAGAGTACGATAAGCCAGCTTGTTTGCAGCCAAATCAAGAAGAGGGGCAGTGCGGCGAAGCTCCCATAAACGGCATTATATTTGGCGATAAAAATCTGAGAATTGATATACGCCACCTGGAAAACTTGAAAAAGCACCGCAGCGATAAGCCCTGCCACCGCAGCAAACTGCAACTTGACTCTGGTGTTGGGCATAAAGATATAGATGAATGTAAACAAGATCCACATCATGAACAGGGGAATAAACTTTAATCCAAGGGTGATGGCGGGGCTTAAGACATCTAACAGCGCGACCTTGCTGATGATGAGCCTCACCTGACTGCTTACAATGACCGTCATCGTGCTGGACATCACGAGCAGGAACGGGCAGATCAGCATGAATGAAAGGTAATCGCTGATCTTTCTCATAATGCTTCTGGACCTTTCGATCCCCCAAATATCATTGAATGAACGTTCAATATTCGCCAGTACTCTGATGATTGCCCAAAACAGGACCACAAAACCGATACCGGCAATGACGCCCCCCTTTGCATTTTCCAGAAGTGAACGGGAAAATTCGATGACCCGCGTGATGACCGCAACATGCATTTGCAGGTTTTCTATAATATACTGCTCAAGGGCCTTCTCAAATCCAAAACCTTTTGCGACGCCGAAGACAACGGCGGCCAGCGGCACGATGGCAAGCAGGGTATTAAAGGTCAGTGCAGATGCCCGGAGTTGGATCTTGTCTTCGGCAAGGCCGCGCACGGCCACCATGAGGAAGCGTAACTGTCTGATCAAAAACCACTTCACCCGCGAAAAATCTCGTTGCTGGATTCTCCAAATATCAAAGGTTAAAAAATGGACGATCTTCGATATGGCCAGAGCTATCAGGTCAAAAAAACGTCTCGGCTCAAACTTCACCATTAGTCATTACCTTTTTTATACTTTTTTCCTTTAGCCAATTGTCGTATTATGTCCACCACACAAAAAAGGGGTGTTTGTTCCCCTTGGATTATTGCGCTTAGTTTTTTATCCTCAACCCCCCGTGTCATACCTCGTATCTTCATCAAGGTCACGACGTTATAGATTGACTACCTGGCATCTCTTCCTTGTTTTCCCTGAATTCCCTCCTCCGCCACTCGGCACTCAGCATACGCACATTTTCACCAAAAGTAAACCCATTTTGCGACCGCTGTAATCAGTCCCTCCCAAGACCTCTATTCTATTGTTAATAGACCCCCCCTCTCTCTCTTTGCAGCACATCCTCTACGGTCACGGTACGATCCCCTCTATCTTACGTTCAACCAAACCAAGAATTCCCTTGGCTAACAGCATAGCCTCTTCGGCCTCCTGGGGATCATTGAAGTACCGTGATGGTATCCTACCGGGCAGGCTGTCGGGATAGCGCGCCCTAATGGAATATTCATCGAGTTTTTTCGCTTTCTTAACTTCACGAAAATCACGGTCTATGGCCCGTACCTTCTGCAACAGGTCTTCGAGAGAGTGTGTGGTAAAAACCTCCTCTTTGGACCGCATTGTCAGATAAAGATACGATTTCAGGGCCTTCTCCGCCGCCTGCTGGAAGTGAAACAAGGCCAAGTAAAACCTGCCGCGCCTTCTCAACTCATCCGCATCGGCGAATTCATCCTGTGCGTGTACGAGCCACCGCAAGGATTCTTCTTTATAGGGCCACGTCATACCCCTTCTCTCCGCCTGTCACCCTACGGTATTGTCGGTACGCAAATAAAATAGGGACCATTGGTCCCTTGTGTTTTTTAACTTCTTCTCCAATTTTTCCTGATGTGGCATCCCCCATCCCCACGGATTGATTTTGTTAGTATATGAGGTCTATCTTTTTTGAGTTTTCCTCCTCAATTGATCATAGAATATTCTAATTCTTCGATAATGTCAATGTGAGGATGTGAGTTCAACAGTCCACACACAGACTGCGTTATCCTTTCTGGCACCTCATAGCTATTTTTTCTCTACAAAAAAATCAATCTGCAGTTTACACCGGTCGCAAATAGTTATCCACCCCTCGTTTTCATCCGCATTTTTGCATGCCCATCGCGGAATAACCAAATAAACCCATGAGAGCTCTTCCGGCGGAGTTTTGCAGAGGGGACAGGGTATAGCCTGCTGGAGGTACTTCTTCTTGGCCTGCTCAACCGATGGCATATTGCGATCACGTTTGTCTTCGCTGAACATGAGGTAATCCTCCTGCCCCTATGCTATTCTCCTTGCTGCCTTTCACAGCGAAAACTATGTTCCTTTCAATGTCTCCCAGAGCTTATGTCAACTGGCGGTCACACGCCACCCCGTGCACATACCTCCTTTAAAAGAACCGTAAAGATAGACGTAGATACTCTTTACCTAGAGCAACATCAGAAAGACTAAGAACCCATAAAAAACACCCATCAATCCTAAGATGACGCTCCGGTAAACATCCATAGGGTTAACCCTCGCAGCAACCTGATCACGCTCCCTCTGTATCATGGCAGTACCTCCTTTCGCTGTCTCTCATAGAAAGAAGAGGAAAAACAAAAAACCATAAAACATGCCCATCAACCCCAAGATAACGCTTCGGAAAAGGCTCATAGCAATTACCCCCTTTCCACTGGTTGATTTTTCTGTCGGGCTTTCGCATCTCCATGACAAAAATTGTGCAAGAAGCATGCACATATGCCAAGCATATAAGCCATTGATTTTAAATGCTTTATATAAATTATCAAAAAGGGAAGAGGATGCAAGTGACATTTTTTGTCACAATTTTTGCCCTCATCTGCCCCTCTTCACCTAATACCCAACAAACGAAGAGGCTCCCGGGGAAGCCGAGCCTAAACTCCACTGTGGGGCAGAGGGGGCAATATCGAACGAATCGGTCCAGCGTATGAGTGAGCAATTGATCCAGTTTGTGCCCTCCATTCCAACGGATTTCATCCCCGAGCAGACGTGATGGGAATAATAGCGATGTTTTACGGATATTATTATAAACTGTCTTTGGCCAGGTTGAGGGTGCCGCCTGCCCTGAGGATGGTGATTTCCCTCGGTCGGAGGCAATGGGTGAGGGGAATGGACAACCCACTGGTTTCATTCTGAAGGACGATCTCTCCGGACAAATCTTGAACCTGGATGACTACTTGGTTCCCCTGCTCTATTTGTTCATAGTCATCGGGGTTGGTGAATATAAGCGGTACGACACCGAAGTTGATCAGGTTGGCCAGGTGGATGCGAGCAAAGCCCACGGTAATCACCGCACGAACCCCCAGGTAACGCGGCGCCAGCGCCGCATGCTCACGGCTGGACCCCTGTCCATAATTGGCCCGGCCCACGATGACACCTCCCCCCTGCTCCTTGGCCCGGACGGCAAAGGAGGGATCAAGTTGGGAAAAGGTGTATTCGGCAATGGCGGGGATGTTGGAGCGCAGAGGCAGGATCTGAGCGCCCGCCGGCAGGATATCGTCGGTGGTGATATTATCCCCCACCTTGATGAGGACCGCACCTTTTATCTCACCGGCCAGGGGGGGGAACTTAGGCAGCGGTTTGATGTTAGGGCCCCGGATGACCTCGACCTTTTCGGGGTGCGGGGGTGGCGGGACGATCAGATCCTCCCCCGTCCAGAACCGTTGGGGCTGGGGAACCTGAATCGCCTCCCCCAGGGAGCGAGGGTCTGTGATCTCGCCGGCCAGGGCAGAGGCCACGGCCGTCTCCGCGCTGCACAGATAGATCACTGCGTCAGGGGTGCCGCTGCGCCCCTTGAAGTTTCGGTTGAAGGTGCGCACGCTCACCCCCCCTGAGGAGGGTGCCTGTCCCATGCCGATGCACGGTCCGCAGGCCGACTCCAGAATCCTCGCCCCGGCGGCGATAAGATAGTCCAATGCCCTCCGTTGAGCCAACATATGCAGGACCTGGCGAGAGCCGGGCGCGATGACCAGTTCCACCTCCGGGTGGACCCGCCTCCCCTTCAAGACCTCGGCCACTCGCATGAGGTCCTGGTACGATGAATTGGTGCAACTGCCGATGACCACCTGGTTCACCCGGACCCCTGCCTCCTCCGTCACCTTTCGGACGTTGTCGGGGCTGTGGGGGAGCGCAAGCATGGGCTCCAGGTAGGTCAGGTCAAGGGAGAGTTCCCCGTCGTAGCGGGCACTGCGGTCGGCCGCAAGCGGCGTCCAATCACCCTCGCGCCCCTGGGCGTGGAGGAACCGCCGCGTCCCCGCATCGCTGGGGAAGATTGAGGAGGTGGCCCCGAGCTCCGCCCCCATATTGGTGATGGTGCTGCGCTCGGGCACGCTCAAACCCCGCACCCCCGTTCCGCCGTATTCGAAGATCTTGCCGACCCCGCCCGTGACCGAAAGTTTTCTCAAGACCTCCAGGATCACGTCTTTGGCCGACACCCAGGGTGCGAGACGGCCGCTCAACTCGACCCGGACGACCGCGGGCATGAAGAGGTAAAAGGGCCTCCCCGCCATGGCCAGGGCCACATCAAGTCCTCCCGCGCCAATGGCCAGCATCCCCAGGCCGCCGGCCGTGGGGGTATGGCTGTCGGAGCCGAGCAGCGTTTTACCCGGCACACCGAACCGCTCCAGGTGGACTTGGTGGCAGATACCGTTGCCCGGCGGGGAGAACAAGACACCGTACCGTGCGGCGACCGTCCTCAGGTAGCGATGGTCGTCGGCATTCTCATGACCCGTCTGCAGGGTATTGTGATCGACGTAGCTGACGGACAGCTCGGTGGCAACCCGCTCGATCCCCATTGCCTCCAGCTCCAGATACGCGAGGGTGCCGGTGGCGTCCTGGGTCAGGGTCTGATCTATAGAGATGGTAATCTCTTCGCCCGGCTCCATCTCCCCTGATTTCAAATGTGCAACTATTATCTTCTCGACGAGATTCTTTCCCATACCTTCATGCCCGTGGTGTTTACAATGTATTGCTGGGGGGGGCGCGATTTTTGCACACCCCTTCGGTTAAGAGTCAACGATATTTTTTAACTCAAGCTCGTCACTACTATAGATAAGCCAACCTTTTTCACGATTATAAATAACCTTTATAGCCATGTAATCTTTTCCATATCGAATTCGTAGAACCTTGAGCCGCGCTCCAGAAGGAATCTCACCTATTTTATTTTTCTCTCCACATTTTAGACCACACTTCCAATCTGAGTAAAAAGCAACTTTTTGTAACGTAGTTACGACTTGTTGACTGTCGCTATGGATGTCCATCAGCCATATTCCCACTGAAATGGCTATTACGATTGATATTATAATTATAATCACTATTCCAATTGTCTTTTTCATAGACAGTTACTTATATATAGTGAAAAAGGAGGGGAGTCAACTCTTCAGGCCGAAGCCGAAGAGTTAGAAATGACGCCGTTGAAAGGAGAAAGGAGTGATCAACCTTTGATCCCTCTTGTTCTGAAAATGGCTTGTTCTTTTCTCAAGTCTTTTATTCTTGTCCTCTACAAGGTGCAGAAGGGCATAAAAAAGAGTTGACAGATGTTGAGATGGTGCTATATGAGGAGAGCGGAGATGGAGAAAAGCTAGCCTGTCGGGGGGTCGCCTGTGAGTTCTCTTTGGTCAAAAGGTTTATACCGTCGTGTCTGAAGAGACCCCCCAGAGGGAGGCATTTTTTGCCTTGTTTAAGGGAGGGTTGCGCAAAGAGATTGACGGCAGTGATGCGGAACAGTTATTCTAATTGTTATAGAGGCCCTGAAGAAAAGAGAGGAAGGATGTTCAATGAACATAAGGACGTATGTCTTAGCTATTAGCTTTGTCTTTATATTGTTTTCTCCTTCCTTTGGAGAAAAAGGTACTCTTCTCCCTGCTGAAGCATCCTCTGAGTCTGTACATGGTTCCGGACCCCTTACCTTGCAGGAGAGCATCGAGATCGCCTTGCAGAAGAACCCTACGCTCCAGGCGGCGCAGAGTGCGATCAAAGAGGCCAAATATCGGCGCATGGCAGCGGTCAGCGATTTTCTCCCGCAGGTAAGCACCCAGTACAGTTATACCAGGCTGGACGAGGCGCCATATTTCGGTGTCCCTCCCTTTATACCTCCGACTCAAGTAGGGACGAGGGATATCTATAACTGGTCGAGCACTGTCACTCAGCCGGTCTTCACCGGCGGCGCTCTTATCAATAATTACCTGTTGGCCGACCTGGGGGTGGACACGGCCAAGGTGGAGTTTGAGCGGACCCGACTCGACCTGATCCTTTCCGTCAAGGAAGCCTACTATGGGGTATTGACCGCAGAAAAGGGGGTGGAGGTGGCCCAGCAGGCGGTGGCGCAACTGGAGTCCAACCTCAGCGTAGCCCAGGCCTTTTTCGATGTCGGCATGACCGCCAAGAATGACCTCCTCCAGGTAGAGGTCTCAATGGCCCAAGCGAGGCAATACCTGATCTCGGCCCAGAACGCCCTGGAGATGGCCAAGGCCGTCTTCAATACGCTTTTGCGGCGCGATATCAACGAGACCGTGGTGTTGGTGGAGATCCTGGAGTATATCCCTATGACTATCGACATGGATCGTTTTATCGAGGAGGCCTATCAAGAGAGACCGGAGCTCAAGGTGGGTGAACTCGGCGTCAAGTCGGCCAATAGGGGGGTGGGCTTGGCCGCCAGCGGTCTTTTCCCACAGGCACATATCGTTTTTAATTACGAGCGTCAGGGGGATGATTATACGGTCAATGGGTCGCGTTTTGAACCGGATGCCGACAGTTGGAGTGTCATGGGTGTGGCCCAATGGAACGTCTGGGATTGGGGGAAGACGTGGTGGGGAGTTGGAGAACATAAGGCCAAGGTATTCCAGGCCCAGTGTGCCCTGGAGGAGATCAAGGATGGGGTGCGGCTTGAGGTCCAAGGGGCCTCCCTCGCTCTTACGGAGGCCGAGGAGAACATCCAGGTGGCTGAAACGGCGGTGAGCCAGGCTGAGGAAAACTTCCGCATCAATGAGGAGCGCTATAAAGGACAGGTAGCTACCTCTACGGATGTGTTGAATGCCCTGACCCTCCTGACGCAAGCCAGGACCAATTATTATAGAGCCCTGAGCGATTACAACATCGCTAAGGCCCGCCTGCAGAGGGCCATCGGCAGAAGATGAAGGGGTTGGGGCTATGATTTCTGCCCCCTGAGAGTAAATTGTCGGCACCCGTGAGATGTTCCACCCTGGGAAGGAGATTTCAGGGCGATGATAGTCTTCGTTTTTTCTTCCCTAATCTGAGTTTCGATGGGTAGAAAGTGGTTGATGACCCAGAGGTTCGTCCTTAGTTGCTGGGTAACCCCGGGCGTTGTTATCCTCGATTTTCCCCTCGTCGTCTGACCCGTCGATCTCGATCACTCGTAGATCCAGTCCTGGTCCCGGTGCCTGAGCATCTCCACGAAGCTCTCCAACCGCAAGCGGGTGCGGGCATCAAGGGGGGCTGGTCTGTCCCCCTCGATAGTCAGGATGGGGACCTTGATCTCCTGGCGCAGGATGATGTCCTGGACCTGACGGAAGCAAAAGGACTGGACATAGTGGATGAGCCCGTCGATCTTCCGTGTGTGTATTTCGCTCTTGATATCCTCCAGGCGGGCGAAGATGGAGTAGGGGTAGGTGTAGCGGAGGTACTGCTCTACGATATCCGTAGTCTCGAAGGGCATACTGAATTGGCGCTGTATCTCGTTAAAGACCACCCTGGCACCGAGTTCCTCCACACAGTCGTAGAGATCGGTGAAGATGGGGGGGACGCCGAGATATCCCAGGCGGACTCCGTTGGATAGGGTTTTACGAGACTTGGCCTCGTTGAGGAAGTGGTCCACCTCCTCTTCAAAGGCCTGCCAGTCTCCGTTCATATCGCTGGTGCTCACCAGAAAGAGGTGATTTTCCGATCCGGTGACCACCCCCTCCTGCCACGTGAGGCGGTCTATCTCATGGACCTTACGCCTGACTTGATCGAGGATCTCTTTGGTCTCCCGCACCTCTTCACGCGTGACGCCGAAGTGTTCCATCATCCGTTCAATCTGCAGGGTCAACAGGTAGCGGTCGCCGTCGTAGGGGTAGGCAAAGGGGAAAATTCGCACCCCTGCCGTCTGGAGGACCTCCATGAGGGCGTGGGTGTTGCTGCAGTCCCCTTGGGTGACCGCCACCACTTCCTGGATCCCCTCTGCCAGGGTGGCACCGTAAATACCCTTGATCCACCCGCAGATGTTCCGGGGGAAACCCAAGGCCTCGGCCTTGGTCATGAACGCCTCTCGTTGGGGGCTGGTAATGAAAATATTATTCAAATCGCAGGGAGCCTTGCCGGCGGCGAAGATGACTTCCATGGGGATGGTGGTGGTGAGGCCTATCCGCTGGGCCGTATTATCCGTCATGCCGCCGCCAGCCCCTTGTCTCTGCGCCACAGGAGCATATCGACGAAGGCCTCGAGCAAGGTCTGAGTCCTGGACTCCACATCCTGTTCGTCCAAAGTCAGGGTCAGGACGGGGATGTGGTGATCTTTGCTCACCTGCTTGAGGACTGCGGCTGCGGTGGTCTCGGGCATACAGGCGAAGGGCATGAGGTGGACCACCCCATCATAGCCTTCTTGGGCCCTGACGATGGTCTCGCCGACGGAGACATTACACTCCGCCCCCACATCATACCTGAGATATTCCTTGGAGGCCTCATAGAAGTGGAGCCGCTCTCGCCGCTGCTCCCTCCCTATCCCGAGGCTGCGATTGATATGGGTGCTGAACCAGGAACTCCTCGTCACCGTCACCCCCAGCTCCCCGAGACGCTGTTCCACCCCGCCGTTGATCTCCGGGTCCATGACCGTATAGAGCTCTCCCACGATGGCCACCTTGAAAGGGCGTCGCCCGGAGTCCTGCTCTGTTTCTTGAATTATGCGCTCTCCTTCGCGCACTGCCTCCGTGATTTCTCGTCCTCCCTTAGCCTCATCGAGGAGCTGCAGGACATGCTGCAGGTTTCTTTGAGTACTCCCCTTGATCACCTCCCGGGCGCGCACCTGCATGGCTCTCTGTTCGAGGTGTTCGGTGGCCAGCATCTTGCGCCATCCGATATAGAGGGCATAGGGAAATGTGAGGTAGTTTTTGGGGGTGAGTTCCTTGCGCAGGGGTTTGGTCTCCTCATGGTTCTTCATCAATGCCGGCCACGTCAGCCGCGAGGGGATGGTGAGCCATCGATAGTGCAACCCAAGATCCTCCAAGATGACCTGGTGGACCAGGTCATAGAGCCCGAGCCGACAGGGCGGGCCGCTCCCCACCATGACGATAGTATCGGCGCCCCGCTGCAGGGCCTCGATAAAGTTTCCCAGAATTACCTTGAAAGGGAGACAAATACACTCATTAGAATTCTTTACCCCCAGCGCGAGGGTCTTACGACTGGTGAGAGGGGGTACGAGGTAAGGGATCCCAGCGGTTTCGGCAATGGCCTTGCAGAAGATGTGCATGGTGCCGAGACGGGGGAAGGTAACCTTCATTCATGTTATCCTGCCGCCGCTTTGTACTTGTTGTTCTTGTTGAATTGGTATTCCTCCCACGCGGCGTCGGCCAAGGGTTTGAACTGCTGGGAATACTGGTCTATCTGGTTTGCTAATTCGGTAAAAAGCACTTCGGCATCAGGATGCGTAAAGCGGCAAGCGTGATTGAGAGCAATATCCCTCCCCTGTGCCGGTTCATCGATGAGCATACACGGACGGAAATGGTTGTCGGTCCAGGGCTGGCGGGAGCGGATCTCCTTAAAGAGGGGAGAGTTGAGTGTCTCCAAAAGGGTTTTTTCCTTGATGTTGTCTGAGGCGAAGTGGCAGAAGACACACGGTTCAACATCCCCACTGGCGGTGATGTGCAGGTACTTTCTTCCTCCGGCGATACAACCGTTGGTCAAGTGCCCATCATTCCAGAAGTCTACAAACAGCATCGGCTGGGTGGCTCGGAAGTGTTTAAACCGTTCCCTCATATAGTTGCGCTGTTCTGGGGTGGACATCAGCTCCATGTCTGGTATCTTTCCGATCGGCACATAATGAAAGTTCCACATCAGGATACACCCCTTTTCCACCAAAAAATCGACAAATTCATCGCTTCCCAAGACCTCGGTGTTCTCACGGGTCTGGGTGGTAGAGACTGCGAAAAAGAGGCCAGCCTTGCGCAGCATATCCATCACTTCTACGCAATGTTGAAAGTGCCCTTTACCTCTTCTCTTATCGGTCTGTTCCTCCAGCCCTTCCAGACTGATAGCCGGTATGGCGTTGCCCAACGCGGCGAGTTTGTCAACCATCTCTTGATCGATTTGCCGGCCATTGGTGTAGATATGGAAGGAGACGTCCTCATGTTTTTTAAAGAGAGAAAAGAGATCTTTCCTGAGAAAGGGTTCTCCACCGGTAAACAAGATGAGATAGATCCCCATTTCTTTTCCCTCAGTGATAACTCGATCTATCACCTCAAGAGGCAGGTCCTTATCACGAGAATAGTAGCCTGCATAACAGCCGTAGCAGTTTAAGTCACAGCGCATAGTAGGACTGATGAGCAAGGCGTCGGGGGGATAGGTGCCGGTGCGCTGCTCAAATTCCTTGCGCTTGTTGGTACCCGCAAGAAGTTGATTGATGATGAAGTTTTGGATTATCTTATTGCGGTGGAGCGGGTTGATTTCCTTCAGCACCCTCCTGGCTAACTGCAGACCAGGGTGTCCTTGGCGAAAGAGTTCCCGTATCCAGCGGATTTTTTCCTTGTAGGATTCCTTGTAGGGGATTAGTTCCGCCAGATACGAGAGTTTGGTGAGTTGTTCATTAGATGCGCTGCCCAGGAGTAACAGGGCTGAAGAGGCGAATTTTACGAGTGTATAATCCTTTATTCTTTGATAGGTTCCCATGGTATCTCCACGAGCATTCTTATCAGAAACTTTGCCCGATCTACCCTCTCTCTTCTCTAAGTACTGTGACCGACCGTGCCCCGATGGCCTTCTATTAATATACTATGTAGTATCAGAATTTTCTACCACAGTGTACCCGCTTTTGCAAGAATTAATGAAGAAATCTCTCTCGTCGTCCTCATAAGCCGGCTATCCTGCCATGAAAAGATACTATTTCAAATATATGGTTCAAATTAAAATATTTCAACGATGACCTGAAGATTGCAAGACAAAATACTCTTGAGCTTGTTCTCATACCATGGTAGGTTCACATCAACGAGGGGCACGGAGGATATGGGAGCTACCTACGATGCGGTAATCATCGGTGCAGGAATGGGAGGGTTGAGCTGTGGCACCTTGTTGGCCAAGGAGGGGCTCAGAGTACTAATCTGTGAGCAGGCCTCAAAGCCTGGCGGCTACTGCGTGAATTTTAAACGCAATGGATTCACCTTTGCCCCGGCGGTCCATTACCTCAATGAGTTTGGTCCCACGGGTCAGATGAATGAGGCCTTCCAGACCCTGGGCATTTCTCCTGAGATCGAATTTTGTCCTCAGGACCCCCAGCGTCGCATCATTACCCCTCAGTTTCAGCTAACCCTCTCCACCGATATCGATCAGTTCGAACGGGACCTCATCCACCTCTTCCCCAAAGAGAGGCTGTCTATCCATGCATATATTGAGGAATGGAAGAAATTCGTTAAAAGCATCGAGGGCCTTCCCCTCAAGTCTCTCGAGGTCATCAGCCCCAAAGAGAAGTTGCAGTTATTATATAAGGGTATACTCAAGGCACCTTTGCTCATCCGATATCGCGGCAAAACGTCCCAAGCGGTCCTGGACTCCTTTTTCAAGGACCCGCTGTTAAAATACCTCCTCAGTTTTGGTGCCCGCAAGGGCTCCTCGATCCTTAACTGCGCAAGTCCTATCTTCTGGGCCTTAACGGGGAACTTTTATTACATAAAAGGCGAGGGGGTAGAGGCCCTGCCGCAGCTTTTTCTCAGACAGTATCAGGCCTACGGGGGAGAACTCTCTTGTAATACCTTGGTAACCAAGATCCAGGTTGAGCGGGGGGAGGCACGGGGGGTCCAGATCGACGGAGGAGAGGAGATTCGATCCAGATATGTCATCTCCAATGGGGACAGTCACGCAACCTTTCACTCACTTATCGGTAAGCACCTCCTGCCCAATCGCTTTATCCAGAAGCTCCGACAAAAAGAGATTTCAGCACCGATCTTCACCCTCTATGCCGGGGTTGATCTCGATTTAGCACAGATGGGTTTTGACGGATCCCTTATCCACTACTACCCCTTCATGGATGACAACCCCTGGGAAGAAAAAGACGGAGGGGAATTTGACGTCTCCAAGGAAAAGATGGCGATCCGTATGGACAGCATCAAGAACCCGATGTTGGCCCCCAAGGGTAAGCATACCATTGCCGTTGCTGCCTATACTCCTTATGAACTCTTTGCCGATGGAGAGACTGTCAATCCCCGGTATACACAAATCAAGGAGGAGATCGCCCAAAAGATCATCGGCGCCACGGAACAAGTGATACCGGGTCTCTCCAGCCATGTCCTGGTCCAGGATGCCTCAACGCCCCTCACGTATGAGAGGGAGACATTGAACACACACGGCGCTACGATGGGTTGGTACCTATCGGCAAAAGAATTTTCACGGATTCGGAGCCAGCGGACACCCATTGCTCGTCTCTATCAGGCAGGCCATTGGACCTTTCCAGGGGGAGGCATTCCAATGGTAATCCTTTCCGGGATCAACGCAGCGAAGCTTGTCTTGAAGGACATGAGAAAATTCACCAATAAATTTCGCGTTCCTCTTTTATCTCCAAAAGAACTCCTGTAAGAATGCACGGCAGACCAACCACGTGTCTCTCACCGGCCGGAAATGGCTGGATGGTATGCCATCAACAAAGTGTGTGATAACGGGTATATCAACCACCGTATGTCCCCTTTTACAAGCCTTAATAAGGAGTTCCAGCTCCATCTCATACCCTGCTGCATGCAACGGCAGCCCTTGCAACACCTCAGCGCTGATGAGGCGATAGCCGGACTGGGTGTCGGTGAGGGTGGTTCCGGTCAATTTTGATACCGCCTTAACCCCGAGCTGATTCCAAAACCTCCTCAACCAGTTCATGGCATCGAATTCCCCTGCGCGTGAGCCAATAATGATATTACCCCTTCCCTTATTATAGGCCCTGATGAAGTGGGGGATAAAGGAGGGGTCATGCTGGCCATCGGCATCCATGGTGATTATGGCCTTGTATCCCTGGTGCAGAAGAAACCAGAAGCCAGTGCGCAAAGCGGTACCCTTTCCCCTGTTTCTGGCGTGCCTCAAGACCTGAGCCCCGGCTGCACGGGCGATCTCGGCCGTGGCATCTCTTGAGCCATCGTCCACCACCACGATTGCCAAGGCATAATCCTTTATTCCCTCGATCACCCCCCGGAGACTTTCAGAGGCATTGTAGGCGGGGATGAGGACCGCTATTTTATTTCTGGCCGTCATCTCCTCTTGAGAAACCTCCGTAGATCCTGGTCCCAGAGGAGCGAAAAGGGGGTGATAAATCTCCCCACCGTCGGCATCGGGTCGTCACAAGAGAGGATGTCGTATGCCATACCCCGGAATTGAAAGAAGCTTGGGTTAAGCTGAAATCTCCGGGGGTTGGTGAGAAAGTGCAAGATATCCCCCGGCAGGAGCCAGCGGCACCGAACCCCCGTTTTATATTCCAGCACCGGTTCAAAGTCATCCCCCATGGCCATTTTGTATAACAGGTAGGGGAAATCCACCCCTGCATGGATGGCCAGGGCGAGGGACCCCCAGAAGCGGGGGTTGAGCTCCATCAGCTTGGGCTGGTTGTCTCGGGGATCCACCTTGAACTCCACCATGGCGACGCCGTACCACTCCAAGGAGCGCAACAGCTTGATGCCGAGCTCCTCGATCTGAGGATGGTGTACACTCTCCCGCAGGGTGCTCGGGCCGCCGGTAATTGGATATTCCCTCAGTCTCCGATGGGAAAAAGAGGCCTTTACGTGCCCCCCCTTATCCAGGAGCGCGGAAAATCCAAAACCCTTACCTTCGGTAGGAATTCGCTCCTGGATAAGGGGGAAAGGGAATTGGCTGTGAACCTTGTGATATGCGGCCACCAGGTCACCCGCACGCTCCACATAGGCGATGCCAAAAGATCCTGAGCTCACCCGCGGCTTGATGACCCACGGGGGAGGGATTGTATCCTTGACGGCCCCCAGGTCATCTATATCCTTGACCCAAAAGGTTCGGGGGATGGGGATACCTGCTTGCGAGGCATGCTGTAATAACCACCCTTTATCCCGGACCGTGCTGAGTGTTTTGTGGGGGGGGATGGGCAGTCTGGCCACAGGTGCAAACTCTTCTCGGTGTTGCGCAAGCAGGAGCAGGGTTTCCTCCTCCACAGGCATAACGACGTCATAATCGATGTTCTTCAATTCCTGACGGAGAAAGGTGAGGAAGGCTTCCGGATGTCGGTGCACCGATGGGTATACTAATCGCCGGGCACAGTACTTAGAGAAGAGAGAGGTGGCAATCCAGGAAGTCTCTCCTGCTGTCACCTCTATCCCGCTCCTGCCGAGCGAGCGGACCACCGCTAAGGTTTTTCTCCAATGACCGTCAGTAACGAAGACCCTATGCATCACCTTCCGCCGCACTAATTCTCAACCCTCTTTGCCGCAAGGGTAACACCCTTTCTTGACAACGGGAATTGCCTATTATATAAAGAGGCAGAAGGTTCTACAAATGAAAAAATTTATCCTGGGGATTGTAATCGGAATCGTATTGATATTCCTCTTTACCTACCTAGGAGGAGGGACTGTTCTGCAGACCATAGGGCAAAAGACTATCGACGTAGGAGAGCGGATTGAGGTCTACGAGAAGGCCCTGAAAGACGTCACCCAGGACATTCTTAAGGAGAAAGAGGGTATAGGTAGAGAGATCAAGAAACAATGATTGTTTGATTAACGTATAGAAAATCCCCGTAAGTCTCCCGTATATTCCTCCCAAGATGTTACTACCTTTTGCACCCTGGCCCCGGGGGGACCTTGATGACACCAACGTATAAGGGCTTCTACCTTGTTTCGTTCTCCCTCCAGAAGGCATTCTACGCTTCCGTCCCTTACATTACGCACCCAGCCGTTTACTCCCAATTCCTGGGCCTTTTGCTGAGTGGAGTAGCGGTAAAAAACGCCTTGAACCAACCCTTCAATGTGTACGCTGACTCTTACCATCTCCATATTTGTATCCTTAGTGGGCAGAGACGCATACCCTTCAGAGGGGAGTGACGTTATCTAATCTCTAATCTTCCACCGTAACAAATACGCTACATTGTCCAGAACAGCGGTGAAGAAGTAGTTTCTTACCGCGAACCCTTTAGGCATCTGTATCTGGGTAGGAGTGAAATTGAGAATCCCCTTAATACTTGTTTGCGTTATGAGATCAGCGACTTTTTGGGCTTCTGAGGCGGGGGTGGCGATAATGGCGATATCTATACGACGTTCCTTTGCCACCTCTTTGAGCTGATCCGGATGCAGGATTTCTACGGGTTTCCCGAGTCTCTCTGAGACCCTCCCCACTACTCCAGAGGGATTTACGTCAAAGGCGGCAACGATTTTGTAGTTTTTTTTGAAAAAATCTTTATAGAACAGGAGAGATGATCCTAAATTGCCGATGCCGATGATGGCCAAACGCCACTGCCGATTCAGCCCCAAAATGGTTTTAATATTATCAGAGAGGTCCTTGATATAATATCCAACCCCTCTGATCCCGAATTCTCCAAAATAGGCCAGATCTTTTCGTACCTGGGCGGCATTCACGCCACATGCCTCCGCCAGGCTGGCGGAGGAGACGACGACATCACCCTTTTCTTCTAATACCTCAAGATGACGAACATAGGCAGACAACCTTCTGATGGTGGCTTCCGGTACCTTTGAGAATTTCAAGATCTCACCCCCTATGTGAAACATTTCTTTTGCTTAGTTTTTATAGAACGTTACGAAAAAAAAGGCAAGGAAAAATTTCACATAATGTTGTCCATCACAGCTTATTGATTGTGACTTCTTTTTTTATGTTGTCTATGTCACTTTTCTTGCAGAGTTCAGTGCCAGGGGTCATCACCGCTGCTGTCCCGGCAGCAGTGGCCAGAATGAGGCTCTCGCGAAAATCCATCCTCTTGTTCATGGCGTAGATAAACCCCGCTAAAGCGGAGTCCCCCGCCCCCACCGCACTGTCAACCTCAACCTGAGGTGGAATGGCCACATAGGCTTCATTCTCTTGGACTCCCACCAGCCCTTTCGGGCCCATGGATATGAGGACTATTGTGATCCCTCCTTCTATGATGTGATGGGCCTTTTTCACGAGATCATCGATCTTGGTCGTTGTGGTTTTAGTCAGGCGCTGAAACTCATGGATATTGGGTTTGATGAGAAAGGGTTTCGCCCCGCAACCTTGGCGGAGGAGATCTCCGTCGGCGTCTAAGGCCACCCGTATACCCCTTTCTTTGAGGGCTGTGATGATTTGGGCGTAGATGTTGTGATTGACCCCTGGTGGGACGCTCCCACTGAGGATCACAAATTCTACATCGTGCGGGAGTGAACGGATCTTTTGAAAAAAGAGGCTGATTTCTGCTGGGGTTATCTTCGGACCAGCGGCGTTGAGCATCATTTGTGTTTTTTGCTTCCGATCGAAGAGGATGATATTTGTCCTTGTCTCCCCCCCGATCCGGGTAAAATCGCAGAGAACCCCCTCGTTGATCAATCTTCCCTCGAGTTCCAGGCCGTCGTATCCTCCGATAAAACCGAGGGCGGTGCTCTCATCACCTAACTCTTTAATCACCCGGGAGCAATCGATCCCCTTACCTCCCGCATATCTCTTTTCTCGCAGGATCCGGTTGGCGTCGTCCACCACCAGGCCGTCCAATTCGAGAGTCCTGTCCAGTGCCGGGTTTAAGGTAATGGTATAGATCATGAGCGTACCTCCTGAGCCTTATGTGCGCTGCCGAAGAGCGTAGCCTTTTCTTTGACGACTTCCGCGATCATATCCCTCGCTGGCCCCAGGATCTTGCGGGGGTCGAAGACCTTCCGGTCGTCTGTCAATACCCTCCGCACGGCCGCAGTGAGCGCAAGCCTCAGATCGGTGTCAGTGTTGATCTTATTGATGCCCAAGGCAATGGCCTTTTTCAGTTGATCAGGTGGTACACCCTTGGCGTCCTGCATTTCTCCCCCATATTGCGTTACCAACTTGAGGATCTCTTGCGGAACGGTGGAGGCACCGTGCAGCACAAGAGGGATACCCACTCTTTTTTTGATTTCCTTGAGACGTTCTAAATCGAGCTTAGCCTCTCCCTTGAATTTGAAGGCTCCATGGGAGGTGCCGATAGCCGGGGCCAACGAATCAACACCCGTTTCCGCTACAAAGCGTTCCGCATCCTCCGGTTTGGTAAGGGTTGCCTCCCGCTCGTCAACCGAGATCATATCTTCTATCCCCCGCAGTCGTCCTAGTTCAGCTTCCACCGATACCCCTTCGGCATGGGCCAGTTTCACCACCTGTTTTGTCTCTTTGATATTATCCTCCAGGGGAAGATGAGAGGCATCGATCATTACCGAGGTAAATCCCCCTTGTATGCAGCGAGTGATAACTTTAGGATCTCGCCCATGGTCGAGGTGTAGAGCCATTGGGATAGAGGTGAGTCCAGCCGCCGTCCTCACCATCGCGACGATATAATCGAACCCTGCATACTCAATGGCACCTTCTGACGCCGCAATAATAAGAGGAGCGTTCATTTCTGTTCCCCCCCGCACTACCCCTTGAAGGATTTCCAGGTTATTAATGTTAAAGGCCCCAACCGCATACCCCCCGCCGTTTGCGGCCTCCAAGATCTCCTTCCCTGTTACCAATCCCATAGCGACCTCCCAGAGAAAATTGTCCGTTCAGTATAGAGCAAAAACCTTCCTCGCACAACGGTAATTGCGTCCTTGCCTGTTTGAAACAGGTTTTATATACTTCTGTGGAAGTTGTGTGATACTGACGATCACTGATGATCATCGATATCGCAGAGAGAGGAACTTCCATGATATGAGACCCCTTATCGCCATCGTAGGCAGGCCCAATGTGGGTAAGTCTACCCTGTTCAATCGTTTGGTGGGTTTTCGCAAGGCCATTGTAGAGTCTCTCCCCGGGGTGACCCGTGACCTCAACTACGCCGATGTGGATAGATTTGGAAGATCTTTTACTCTTATCGATACGGGAGGATTCGAGTCGGTTGCCCAGGATGGACTCTTATCCCAGATGGCCGAACAATGCCGTTTGGCAGTAGAGGAGGCGGATGTCATTATCTTTCTCCTGGACGGCAAGGAAGGTCTTAACCCCTCCGACCATGAGCTCGCGAGTCTTTTGCGGCAAAGAGAGAAAAAGGTCATTTATGCTATTAACAAGATTGATGATCCCGCACACGAAGAAAGGATTTTCGAATTTTATAGTCTGGGATCGGAAGCCCTCTATCCCCTCTCGGCTCAACACAATCATGGTATCCAGCAGTTGTTTGAGGCCATCATCTCGTTTCTTCCTGCACCATCTTATGAGGAGGAAGAAGCAGGGAGAGCGGTTCGGATAGCTGTGGTTGGCAGGCCCAACGTGGGCAAGTCTTCTCTTATTAACCGTATTTTGGGGTATGAACGGGTTATCGTTCATGAGACCCCCGGTACCACGCGAGATGCCATCGATACCCCCTTTAGCGTCGGGGAACGCAGTTATATCTTTATTGATACGGCTGGGATGAGGCGCAAGAGTAGGATAAGCCTGCGACTGGAGAAATACAGTGTGGTGGAGGCCATCAAGAGCATCGAACGAGCGGATGTAGCCCTCCTCATTCTCGATGCCCAAGAAGAGGTCTCTGAACAGGACGCTCGCATCGGCGGCCTTATCTATGATAAGGGAAAGGGAAGTATCATCGTCGTGAATAAGTGGGACCTGGGTGGTACAAATAATACTACCACGTCCTATACTCAGGGAGTGAGAGAGCATCTGTGGTTTCTCGATTATGCTCCCGTAATCTTTACTTCTGCCGTCACCGGTGCGGGCGTCGATCGCATCTTCGAGATGGTGCAACAGGTAATGACGGAGCGGGACAAGAGGATACCGACCCCGCAGCTTAATCGCTGGCTCCAGGAGGCGACGGAATCCCATTCACCCCCCCTCTTTCGTAAAAAGTCGGTAAAACTCTCCTATATGACCCAGGTTTCCACCCACCCACCCACCTTCATTCTCTTCACCAATTACCCCGCGGGCGTGCGCTTTTCTTATCGGCGATATCTGAGCAATCGGCTCAGAGAGGAATTTGGTTTTTTCGGCAATCCGATTCGTCTGGTTTTTAAGAGAAAATAATTAGGTTATAGTAAGGACTAAATTATTAGTTAGTAACTGAGCAATTAAAGGGAATAAGTTTTTCCCTTACCGTTGCAGTGATCTCGGCCCTTTGCTTTCGGCGCTCCTCGTGCTTTTTTGACTTACCCTTGATGGATAGCCACGTATAGGCATGCCAGTTGTTGGAATAATAGAGGCTTCCGGACTTGGCATGAGGGGTGTTCTCTTTCCCTCTCCAACGCGCTTTACACCATCTCCCCCAGGATCTCCACGGCCGCCGTGCGGGCGCGGCGCACCCCTTTGAGGAGGCGAGGGGAGAGGAAACGCGGGTGCCATTGCCCGGTGGAGAGCTCATCGGTGACCACCAGCATTCCTCCTAGCGCTACGTTTTGGGCCATGCCGAAGGCAAAGAGTGCGGCAAGCTCCATCTCGACCCCCAGAACCCCCTCTTTTTGATACCGCTCTACTTTCCCCTGTGTCTCCCGGTAGATGGCGTCGGTGGTCCATATCTTCCCCTCATGATAGGGGACCTTGTGGCGCCGGAGGTGCTCGACGATTAGTTTCTGGATATCCGGGTGGGGTTTCGCAGGAATATCCGCGGGAAGGTAGTGAAAGGATGTTCCTTCTTCCCTCACGGCCTCGGTAGGGCAGATGATGTCCCCGGCACGCATCCCCGGCTGCAGAGAACCGCAGTAGCCCACAAAGAGGGCCCGTTGCATTCCGAAGGCGGCCAGCTCCTCCGCCAGGGCCACACAGCCCGGCGCGCCGAAAGGGGCACGGGCGATGGTCACCCTTTTGTCCCCTCGGTATCCGCGATATACTTCCCTAAACCCCTGCCACGCCTTCACGGGCTCCCCGCGTAGCCGCTTTACAAAGGCCTTCAGATCAGGGGGTATGACACAGATGAGGGCGCACGCCTCCACCCGCAGGGTCTTTGAACCGATCCGCTGGCGAGTAAGGTTCTTCACCAACGCTCCGGGGATGACCAGAGGTTCACCGTCAGGGTCAAAGAAATCCATGCTGAAGAGATTATTCGTTATCGGGGGTAAAGGAGGTAAATTCAGACTCGAAACTATCCTCAGCTTTTAACGACGCCAGCTCTTTTTTCAACCCTTCTGCTTCTTTTGTCTGTTTCCTGAGCTGTATTTTGAGCCTGATATTGGTCAGTCCTACTCCCACAATGCCAATGATGATGCCGATAAAGATCCCGAGGAAGGTGGTGAGTAAAAAGATGGTGGAGAAAGGGACGGTAAAGGAATCCACCAATCCGAAATAATTGATGGTCACCTCTTCCATATTCTGTAAGTAGAAGGTTACGGCGAAAAAGATAGTAAGGAAGATAAGGAGAATGATAAACGTGGCCTTGGCAAATTTCATTTTCTAAAACTCCTTAAAGACCTGGGAGAGCCGATAATAGGTCTCCGCCAGGTGTTCGGGAATGACGCGTGTGTCGGCCAAGACCGGCATGTAATTGGTATCCCCTTCCCAGCGGGGGACGACGTGGAAATGGAGATGGTCTGCAACTCCTGCCCCGGCCACCTTTCCCACATTGGCCCCGATATTGAACCCGTGCGGGGAGAGGACCTCCTTTAACAGGACGACACACCGCTGGATAGCGGCCATGAGGTCACCCAGCTCTTCCGGCTTCAGGTCCTCCAGAAATCCCACGTGACGCTTGGGGGCGACCATCACATGGCCGTTGTTATACGGGTATTTGTTTAACATGACGATGGTGTTTTTACCTCGGTGGAGGACAAGGTGCTCACGATCACCTCCGTTGTGCTTCCTATTACAGAAGATACAACCATCCTCTTTATCGTTCAATATGTACGATATTCTCCAAGGAGCCCATAAATTCTGCATCTGCATCTCCGGGGTACGATTTATGTTACCCAGGGAGATGGAAAAAGTCAAATCCTTTCTCGTAATAGCAGTTTTCCTCATGGTGGTTTGGGCTTCTCAGTGGCTGTTCAGTTCGATATTACAGGAAAATGACGTCCATAGTAATACAATCACATATCAAGAAAATATCCCCTGAATTTCAAGCTGATTCACCACGCCGCGCTTGATCGGCGCCTTTAACACGTCCCTTATTTCACCCTTCGCACTAAAATAGATGACCTGCCATCCTAACTCGGCAATGCTCTGGAGCATCGCAATTTGTCTTCCCAATCTCTCAGGGTCCGCCTTGACAAAGGGATCATCCATGATGAAGAATCCCTTTTTCCCCTCTAAGATCTTTTCGCCGAGGGCGAGGCGGATGGCAAGATACAATTGGTCGTAGGCGCCCCCCGAGAGTTTCTCTGCTTCCAGTATCATCCCGTCCTTGCGCCGTACCTCGATACACCGTCGTTCCTGATTGAAGAACACCATATCGTAGAGGCCATCGGTGATCTCGCCAAAATAGCGCGAAACAGGGTTCTGGGCGCCAAAGAGCTCGGCGACCTTTTCTCTCTCTGCCGCTTCTATTTCCTCAAAAATGTCCATGATTTTAAGGACGGTGTCTCGAGTACCTTCATTGCTGCTGACGAATGCGCGCAGTTTGTCTCGGACGGCTTCCAGGTCAACTGACGTTGTACAGTGGAGATATTCTGTCTCTGACTGCAGGGTCTTATTTGCCTCCCGCTCGATTTCTTCAAGCCGCTTGTGAAACGCGTTCATAATATCGTAGAGGGAGGCAAGGGTTGCCTTTGCAGTATCCGAGGCCTCCTTCAATTGGGTGACAGCGCCCTCATCGTATTGTATTCCGCGCGCTGAATCCCGGTACTGCTCCAGGGCCTTCAACTCTCGTTGCCATGAGGTCATGTTATCCTGTAGTATTTCTCCCTGTTTCCCCAGGAGGTTCCGCAGGATGCCTAGGGCTTCATCTGACGATTTCTCTTGCTGTTTTCTTGCGGTTAGCCCCTGCTGGTATGCTTGCCGTGATTCAGCCCCCGACCTGTTCCTGATATCATCTGTCCGCTCTTGCGCATCGTTGATCTTTCTTTCCTCATCCGGTATGGTCCTGTTCCGCAATTCGGCCAGGCCCTCCGTCACATTTTCTTTTCTTCTCGTCATCTCCTGAATCTCTTCCGATCTCTCGCGAAGCTCTTCGTC
This sequence comes from Deltaproteobacteria bacterium, assembly GCA_016927065.1. GTDB lineage: Bacteria > Desulfobacterota > B13-G15 > B13-G15 > RBG-16-54-18 > JAFGNJ01. The sequence continues at coordinate 177,781 of JAFGNJ010000005.1, read as the reverse complement.
AAACTGCTGTATGCGGGCATAGATTTCCTCCACGGACTTGCCGCTCCATTTAAATTTTGCGAGGGCAAGCTTTATCCTCTCGAATGTCCCTGCCAACCATGCCCTGTCCCGGATCCGTTGGACCTGGGGTGTCCAGAAAGCGACAGTCGCAATTAAAAAGAGTGCAGCAGCGACATAGATAGGCGGCGATGGCCTGAAGATGAGTCCGATCAGGGATATCCCGAGCAAGAGGGATGAGGTGATGCCCATCCGCATATAGATCGAAGCCCTCTGCTCTCTTTCAACCCCCTCCCTCCTCTTCATCTCGTAGAGGTTCAATTCGGCCTTCAATTCGTCCATTGTTTTTTTTCTGTCCTCAAAGATGCGAAAACCCCGCGTCTTTTCCCTTAACGCCTTGTCGATACCTTTGAGCTCTTCTTCATTGCCTTTGAGCTTGTCAACCAAGGCCTTTTTGTCTTCCCTGTGGCGCTGGATATCCTTTTCGCAATCTCTCCATACTTGCGCATCGTTGTCGTTGTATTGTTTAAACTTGTCCGCGCTCTCTAGGGCCGTTGTGAGCCTATCCAGCGCCGCTTTTCCCTTTTCGTACTTGTCTCGCTTACGGGCATCTTCAAGGTCTTCGATATCGTGCCTGATCCTCTCGATTTCTTCCTGCAATCGCACCGCCTCTTCTTCAAGTTCATCGAATTTTCCTGCGCTCATTTCCTCGGTCAAACCCTCGATAGTGTCCACGAGGTCTTGCGCCCATTCTATCCTCGTCTTTAAGGCCTCATCCTTGATATCGCGGAATATACCGCTCGGGGTTATCCGCCCTATCTCACGCAGAGCCTCTTTTGTCTTAAGGATCTCCTCGGTCCGCAAGCCCATGAGTCGATTCGTGACCGTCGTATAAAACTCGCTTTCTTGTGCGATGGAGAGATCGCTATCCCTGATGATGAAGATATTACGACACTCCGATGCCGTTACGGCAGCGATTGTAGTGAGGTCTCCATGCTCGGGGAGCTTGATCTCCTTTCCGTCGTCTCCTTCTATAACGCAATAGCCTTCCGGGTTTTCCTCTACCCGATCTATGATGTGACCGAAATCCCTTACCTGGCGCCCCAGCAGGAGCTTTACCAGGGCATCGATGGCAAGGGTCTTCCCATCTTCGTTATTCCCTATCAAGAGATTAAAGGGATGGGACAGAGCGTAACTTATCTCCCGCAGCGGACCATACCGTTTTATAAAGAATTCCTTTATCCTCATCGCCCTGCGCCCATCATGGCCTTGATTACTATTTTTCGCATGTGCTCTTTTTTTTCTTCGTCATAGTCGGTCTGCGCAAGCTTCTTTAAAAAACTCTTAAACAGGTCGTCTTCCAGTATCATCCGTATATCCTGAAATTCATACTTTTCCTCGATACATCTGTCCCGGACAATCTTCTTTACGTGTTTTACAAACTCCTCTTCATTCATCCCAATGGTCTCCCCATTGATAAACCCAGTAACGGTGAAGATGACCCGTGCGTTCGAAGGAAGCGTTTGAAAACGTTCCTTGAGTGCCTCGATCGGGTTCTTCTCTGAAAAGGGATCACAAACTATCACCACCTCTTCAAAGTGAGGGGTGTCTATGAGGTATTCCTGGGGAGGCTTGGCGAGCTCAAAGAGATTGATTTTCCTCTGGCCGGTCTCCTTTTTTGTTATGGAAACAGGGGAGCCGGGATAGACGAAATACCCCCCTTTTTTTAACCTCCGGACATCAAAGTGCTTATGGAAGTGGCCGGCAAGGACATAATCGACCTGGAGGTCGTTGAAATAGGAAAGTCTCACTGGCATATACTGTTCGTCGCCCTCATCGCCAAAATCGCTCCTGGAAAAGAAGGCGTCGAGCAACTCACCATGATAAAGCACGATGTGCTTCGTGGCAGAGTTCATATGAGGGGCTATTGAACGGAGGTGATGCAGGATTTTTGTTCTGCTTATCGGTTCAAACGGGATTCCCCATATCGTTACATCCTTGTATTCACACGGCATGTTCAGGTCGGCGAGGATAACGGTATCCTCGCCGAAATACATACCCCCAGCATAAGAATCTCTGTCGTGATTTCCGGGAATAAGACAAATCCGAAAGCCGGTGTTGGAGAAGAGCTCTCGGATGTGAGGTCTGAGTTCTTCAGCGTCGATGCCTCTGTCAAAGAGGTCACCACTGATGAGGAAGAGTTCTATTCCTTCTTGTTCCCCTATAGCGATGAGCTTTTGAAGGGTTTGCCATCTTTCATCGCCATAGTCTTTGAGATGTATATCTGCTGTGTGGAGTATCTTCATCGTATATCAATCCATTGTTACGATGCTACTATAGTACTCAAGATATTGTCATGTCCCCCCTTCATTATTCCCCGATGGTATTATTTGGGAAGAGAATTGAAAGTGAAGATATATGTTTGTTGTACCAAGTGTATCCCCAATAATAATATGTTGTTTTTTCACCCTAACGTATTAAAAGAGAGACAGGCCGCGGCCTGTCTTTTACAGATAGCGGGGATATAGATATACTAGCTAGATGTCTATGTTTCGAGCTCCACGTTCCAGTAGAGGTAGTCGAACCACGACTCCGGAGCCTGCTTGATATTAATAGTAATCCGTAGGATAGGGAGCCACTCCGGTTTGGTAGGCGGACGCAAGAGCTTCATCCCCGCCTCGCGCGGAGTCTTACCCCCCTTCTTGCGGTTGCACTCCATGCAGCAGGTGACGATGTTGGTCCACTCAGTCCGTCCTCCCATCGAACGGGGAGTTACGTGGTCATAGGTCAGTTCCTCACTGGCGAGGTTCCTTCCACAATACTGGCACTGATTTTTGTCCCGGGCATAAATGTTTTGCCGGGAGAATTTCACCCCACCCTTCTTCTTACGCACATATCGGATGAGCCTGATGATGGAGGGGAGTCTAATGGCAAAGGAGATACTGCGTACCTCCCGGTCGTATTCCTCGATGACCTCCACCTTACCCAAGGTGACCAAGGTAATAGCCTTCTTCCATGAAACCACTCGCAGGGGCTCATAGGTTGCATTTAACAGTAGCGCGCTTTCCATCTCTCGACCTCAATCTTTGACTCGTAAGATCATATATTTTATACACTTTCCCCCCTTTTTTTGTCAAGGCCTTGATAGGAATTCCCCCACCCAAGGGGTTTTTCATTGACAAAAGCTGGTTAGCAGTATAATTTCGAAGTTTCTGAACAAGAGATTTATGAAGGGAAAAGAATGAAACGTGTAGGAATCATTGGAACCGGCTCCTATATTCCGGAAAAAGTCTTGTCCAATTTCGACCTGGAGAAGATCCTCGATACCAATGATGAGTGGATAACAACGAGGACAGGGATCAGTGAACGGCGGGTAGCCAAAAATGACGAGGCATCCTCGGATTTGGCCCAAGTGGCTGCTGAGCGGGCTTTGGCGATTGCGGGTATCACACCAGAAGAACTGGAGCTCATCGTGATGGCTACCATTACCCCGGACACCCACTGTCCTGCCGGGGCCAACTGGCTGGAAGCAAAGATCGGAGCGGCAAACGCCGTCAGTTTTGATATTACTGCTGCCTGCACGGGTTTCATCTTCGCTCTCTCCGTGGCGGAACAGTATATCAAGGCCGGCATCTACCACAATGCCCTCGTAGTCGCTTCGGAGATCATGACCAGGACATTAGATTGGACCGATCGCGAGACCTGTATCCTCTGGGGTGATGGTGCCGGGGCAGCGGTGATCACAGAGGTAGAAAACGATCGTGGTATCCTCTCCACCCATATACACACCGATGGGGCTGGCGGTGACACCCTCCTGATGCCCGGCGGCGGATCAAAGACCACCCCCATATCACACGAGAGCGTGGATAAAAAACTTCACACCCTCAATATGATCGAGGGCAATCGATCCTTCAAGGTGGCTGTGAGACGTTTCTCCGAGGCCTGCGAAGAGGCCCTCTCCTACAACAACCTTACGTTGGATGACGTCAAGGTGATCATTCCCCATCAGGCCAACCTCCGCATTCTGCAGGGAATGGCCAAACAATTGGACATCTCCATGGATAAGATCTACGTGAACATCGAAAAGTACGGAAATATCTCCTCCGCCACGGTCCCCATTGCCCTGGATGAAGCAGTAAAAGACGGCACCATCCAGCCGGGTGACCTCGTCCTCCTGACCGCCTTCGGCGGGGGGCTGACGTGGGGGAGCTCCCTTATCAGGTGGTAAACAGCCTTGAAGTTTACCCATACCATTGAGATATTTAAAGGCCTCTGTCCCCTCTTGGGTCTCATGATAAAAAAGCATCCCGCAGTGAATTTGTTTTAAGACCGACACCCTATTCTGGCGTAACAAAAAAATAAGAAAAAGAAAAATAATTTTTATTTTGTTGTTATTCGGAATACTAGTCCTATGTTATAATGGCTATGCTACGGACCTTTGTGGTGCAAAAGAGGCAGGGCAACCATCGGAACTTATTTTAGAACAAATGCTAGTTTACGGCGGGAGGAATCATGGGTAAGAAGAAATCGGATTATACAAGGTTATATGTGCAGATATTTTTCTTTGCGCTCATTGCCGTGATATCCATCAATCACACATTGGCTGAACAGGGGAAAAGTACCATTCCCTTTCTTTCTTCGGCTTCATTGCATGCCCTCTGCCCGTTCGGTGGTGTCGTAACGATCTATGAATACTTTGTTTCCGGTCGATTTATCAAAAAGATCCATGAATCCTCCTGGATACTCATGTGGATTACGTTTGCATTGACACTTGTATTCGGACCGGTCTTTTGCGGTTGGGTATGCCCCTTTGGTGCGTTCCAGGAATGGTTTGGGAAAATAGGGAAAAAGATATTCAGGAAACGCTATAATCATTTTATTCCATATGGGTTAGACCGATGGTTGAGATATCTCAGATACATCGTGCTTGTATGGATTGTTTATGTGACGGCCATCACCGGAAAGATTGTTTTTGCCGACTATGACCCTTATTTTGTTTTGTTTAACTTTTGGACGGGTGAGGTCGCCCTCATCGGTGTTATTCTTCTTCTGGTGATAATATCCATGAGTCTTTTTGTCGAGCGTGCCTTTTGCAAATACGGTTGTCCTTTGGGAGCAGTTCTCGGCATCTTTAACTTTTTTAGGATATTCTCAATAAAAAGAAATACCACAACATGCATTGATTGTGGCGCCTGTACCAGAAATTGTCCCATGAATATTCATGTGGACACAGGCGGTACGGTGAGAAATCATCAGTGCATTACTTGTATGCAATGTACATCTGAACATGCCTGCCCGGTGGATGATACGGTGGAACTTATGACAGGCCGGATGGAGGTAGCCAAATGAAGCTGAAATCCAAACATATCGCACCCATGGTGCTGGCGTTTTTTATTATCGGTATTGCAGGCACGATGCTCCTAAATCTTTGGAGTACCGAATTGGGAAAAGTACCGGCACAATATCAATCCGGCGAATTTGAGGGGGAATATGACCCAAGTGACATCCGTGGTTCCTATACATTTGAGGATATCAGTAAGGCATTTGAGATTCCCGTGGAAGACCTGGCCAAGGCATTCGGTTTTACGGATACCCCTGACCCCAACATCATCAAGGCGAAAGACCTTGAAGAAACCTATGGATCGCTGGAGCAAGGGGAATTGGGAACGGATTCCATCCGACTTTTTGTTGCATTTTATAAAGGTCTCCCATTTATGGCGGAAGAAAAAACCCTGATACCTAGGTTGGCCGTTTCCATCTTAAAAGAAAAAGCAAATTTGACCGAGGAACAAAAGACCATACTCAAAGAGAGGACCATCAGCCTTTCGGAATTGAGACCCTCTGAAACCGAGGGAGAGGCCCAAGTGGCCACGGAACATGAAACAACCGAAGAATTTGTGATTAAAGGCAACACCACTTTTCAAGAACTTCTCGATTTCGGCATTACGCAGGAAGAAATAGAAAAGATATTCGGCATGCCCATGGGCAAACCCGGTGAAGCGCTCCGCGATTATGCCACGAATAATGGTGTGGAATTTTCAGAATTCAAAGCAGCCCTAGAGGCGTTGGTGGCATCAAAGAAACAATAGCTGCCAACCTGTCCCGATTTCCTCTCTTGTGCCTCATAGCATCTGTTCCTAAACTTCATGATTTAATGAGAACCCATCCAGAAAGGGGCAATCGATGAACTTTTAAAAATTCCGAATAGTATTGTCTGGTGAATTTGAGATGGATGAGCCCATATGCTGTGTGGTTACCGGCAAGGCGAACGAGGTCAGGGTGCTGCCGGCAAGCACATCATTTTTGACCTCTATCAACGCAACGGATAAGTGATAACACTGTCGTCCATTCCTGATTTCATCGGTTGTTTTTTCTCCAGGGGTGTGGTATAAGGGCCTAAATTTTAATCTGATGGATGAGGTGTGAAAGAACGAGTTCTCGTAACCGGCGCGACGGGGTTTATTGGGAGCCATCTTGTTGATGAGCTCCTGTGGAAGGGGTACTCGGTAGTTGCCCTGATACGCGAGAGCAGTGATCAGCGCTGGTTGCGTGGCAAAGGGGTGGAGTACATCTACGGAGATTTATTAGGAAAAGGCAAACTTCCATCGCTGAAGGGATTTTCCCATATCTTCCATTTGGGAGGGGCGACCAAGGCCGTGCGTCAAAGGGATTTTTACCGGACCAACCACGAAGGAACGGAGCGTCTGATTGCTGCGGCTCGGCGGGTCCGGGGACTCAAGCGGTTTGTCTACCTCTCAAGCCAGGCCGCTGCAGGGCCTTCCCCCCCTGAAAGGGGACAAACAGAGGAGGATCCACCCTGCCCAGTTTCCCCCTACGGAAAGAGCAAATTGCGGGGGGAGGAGGTGGTCCTCGGGTGCCGAGACAAATTCCACGTGACAGTCCTGCGGCCGTGCGCCATTTATGGCCCCAGGGATGCATATATGTTTGAATATTTCAAGGTCATCTCTAAAGGTTATATCCCCTTGCTAGGCAAGGAGCCGATTTTTTTGAGCTTCTGCTATGTAGAGGATCTCGTCCACGCCCTTATGTTATCCATCCAGCAGGATCATCCCTCGGGTGAAGTCTTTTTTATAGCGGATGGGGAAAAATACTCTTTGGATTTTTTTGCTGACGTGGTATCTTCTGCACTCGGGGTCAAAGTGCGTAAGATCCACATCCCCATCTGGGCCGCATGGTTCTATGCTGCTGCGGCAGATGGATGGGGATTTATGAAGAGAAGACCAGCTTCGTTCCATCGGGGCAAATGCGCTGAGGCCAGTCAAGGAAACTGGGTTTGCGATATAAACAAGGCGAAGAAAAAAATCGGATTTCGTCCCCGTTTTCGTCTGGAGGCAGGAGTGAAGGTTACCCTCCAGTGGTATCAAGAGAAAGGTTGGCTATGAGGAGGTGCAATTAATGGATATTTTTGCCAAGTGTTATGATTTTACTGAGGCAGATGCGATAAAGGAGGCTGGTTATTATTTCTTGTTTCGCGAAGTAGAGTCAGCCCAGGACACGGAGGTGATCGTCGGCGGGCAACGACTCATCATGGCGGGTTCCAACAACTATTTGGGCCTTACCAACCACCCCAAGATAAAAGAAGCAGCCATCAAGGCAGTGGAGAAATACGGCAGCGGTTGTGCGGGTTCACGGTTTCTCAATGGAAACCTTGACATCCATGAAGAACTGGAGGCAAAGCTGGCGGCTTTTTTTCACCAAGAGGCAGCGGTGGTCTTTGCCACCGGATACCAGACCAATCTCGGTACTATCTCAGCCCTGGTGGGAAGAAATGATGAGATCATCTTGGATAAATTTGATCATGCCAGCATCATTGATGGCTGTCGTCTTTCCTTTGGGAAGGTAACAAAATTTCGGCACAACGACATGGGGGACCTCGAGCGAGTGCTGAACAGGGCGTCTGACAAGGGAGGAAAACTCATCATCGTGGATGGGGTCTTCAGCATGGAGGGGGATATCACGCCTCTGCCCGAGGTTACCGCGTTGGCAAGAAAGTATGGGGCACGGGTTATGGTGGATGACGCTCACGGCGTCGGGGTGTTGGGCAAAGGGGGAAGAGGAACCACTGAACACTTCCACATGGAAGATGAGGTGGATATGATTATGGGTACCTACAGCAAGTCTTTGGCTGCCATTGGAGGCTTCATCTGCGCCTCCAGAGAGGTGGCGAACTATGTCAAGCACTTGGCCCGCTCCCTTATCTTCAGCGCTAGCCTTGCACCCCCCCTTGTAGCGGCGGTGAGTGCCGCCCTGGATATTATACAAAATGAGCCGGAGCGCAGGGAAAAGCTCTGGCACAACACCCACAAGATGCTTAAGGGGTATAAGGAACTCGGGTTCGATACGGGGAAGAGTGAAACGCCTATTATTCCAATTATTATCGGAGATCAGATAAAAACCTTTAAGATGTGCGGGCTGTTGCAGGAGTATGGAGTTTTTGTGAACCCCACCGTCTCTCCCGCCGTCCCGGCGGGTAGGGAGCTGCTGCGCACCAGCTATATGGCCACCCATACGGAGGAGCAGCTTGACCGGATCTTGGATGCCTTTGAGCGAGCTGGTCGGCAACTGGGTCTCATCTGAGATGCCTGTTACAAGCATCACTATACAAGAGGTCAAAACCGCAAAGGAACAGAAGGCCTTTCTCAGGTTCCCGTGGAAAATTTACCGGGGAGACCCCTACTGGGTTCCCCCGCTGCTCAAGGAATATGCCTTTCATTTTTCCCCCAAGAACCCCTTTTTGCACCATGCCGAGATCATCCCTTATGTGGCGGTGCGGGATGGTTCGATCGTGGGGCGCATGGCCGCCATCATTGACCAGAACTATATCGATTTTCACCAGGAGAAGACAGGGTTCTTCGGTTTTTTCGAGTCCATCAATGATCTCGATGTAGCCCGTGCTCTGCTGGATCATGTCAAGGGCTTTTTGCGGGCACGGGACATGAAGACGGTAATGGGGCCGGTGAACCCATCTACCAACGATGAGTGCGGCCTCCTTATCGAGGGGTTTAATTCCTCGCCCTGTTTTATGATGCCCTATAATCCCCCTTATTATCAGGAGCTACTTGAAGGGTGTGGTCTGCAGAAGGCCAAGGACCTCTACGCCAACCTCCTTACCGATGACGGGGGGATTCCCGAGCGCCTGCAGCGGATCAGCGACCGCGTCATAAAACGGGTTCCAGGACTTGTTATTCGTCCCCTCTCTCTCAGGAAGCTTAACGAAGAGGTGATACGGTTCAAAGAGGTCTACAATGGGGCATGGGAAGATAACTGGGGATTTGTTCCCCTCACCGACGAAGAAATTAACCTCATGGTTACGAAGTTGAAGCCCCTTGTGGTTCCCAATCTTGCCCTCTTTGCTGAAATTGGGGGTGAGACAGCGGGCTTCGCCTTGGCGTTGCCTGACTATAATTTTGTCCTCAAGAGGCTCAACGGGAAGATGGGTCCTCTGGGCCTATTGAAGTTCCTTTACTATGCCCGCAAGATGGAGGCCATCAGGGTGTTGCTCCTGGGGGTCAAGGCGGGGTACCGCAAGCGGGGGATTGAAACCCTCCTTTATGTGGAGCTATTCCGACGGGGTCAGGTCAGGGGGTATCAGTGGGGGGAGATGTCCTGGATTTTAGAAGACAATTATCTCATGCAGAAGGGTATAGAGGCCGTTGGGGGGAGGAAATATAAGACCTACCGGCTTTTTCAGTCGTCCCTGTAAACCACCACGCCCACAACCAGGATCCGATTAAGATGGTTACGGCAGCGCAGATGAACCCGGCGACAATATCGATCACATAGTGATATCTGAGATATACCGTTGAAAAAATGAGCGCAATAGTGATGGGAAGATAGCTCAAGAAGAGGGGGCGCTTGTATTTCAGTGCGAACCAGAGGCAGATCACCGTCATCTGGGTGTGCCCGCTGGGAAAACAATCATGCTTATTTCCTTCGAGTGCGTTGACGATAGTGACCACGGAGTCCAAGATAACACCTCCCTGGAGGGGAACTTGCTGCGCGGAGGCCAGGGTGAAGCGGGGACCGATCGTAGGCATGATTATGTACCCTATATAAGAGATATAATATCCCAGTACCAAGGTGCAGATGACCAGGGTGAATTCTTCTTTTTTCCCCCAGAAGTAGAGTATGACGATCAGGCTCACCGGTATGAAGAAGTATGAGGCATAGGCCAATGCGAAGATATCCGCCGCCCAAGGGACGAAGTACTGCTCAAGCCAGACAGTGGGATGAACCCCGAAGAGGGCTAGGTCAACCTTGATGAGGAGGTTATCGACATCAGGGCGCAGATAGGGAATGAGGCCCCCCAACAGTTCGTAGATGGCGATGACAAAGAAAATAGGTGAGAAATTGCATATAAGACGGACTACTTTTATCTTTTCCCATCTCCGTCTTACTTCTGAAATGAGTAATGTCAAAAAGACAAGGGGTATAAGCTGTGCTAGCAACTTCCAGCCTTCTGGAATGCGGTAATAAAAGAGGATGGTCAGTACTATGAAGATTCCCAGAAAGGTGGCGGTCAAACTCTCCAGTGGATGGAAGCGTCGCATAATGACAGTGACCTTCTTTACTCAAAACGTGACCCCCTATATCACCAATGTAATGAAAAGTCAACATATTGTCCTCGCTATAGCCATCTTTCTTCTGTGCGCTTCCGAGACATGGACACAGAACAATACTGTTCCGAGCTACGACGAAACTATCGTTGTTAGGTTGATAGGGGATGCCGCCGGTAATCTTATTCCCATGCTGTTCTCTTAGTGAGGAATTTGGCCAAACACTGTGAAGTTTTTAACCGCTGGGCTAGCCATCAACTCAGCGGCCGGGATCACCTACAACCTCATCCTCCAATACGTCCCCACACAGGAGCAACGCTTCTTGCAATGATCCGGTTTGACACCGCCGCTAGATTTTGATATTATCCAAATAGCGTTGTTTAGTTATCACATGGTGCGATCAGAACCAAGAGGGATATCATTCAACAGAGTTATTCTTTTGCTCTTCACTGTTCCTTATTCCATTTTTGACAAGAGGAATAAGTCACGATGAAACCACTCCCCACGGTGATCAGCGATGGCAAGCGGATACAGGGATGAAGGGGAAAACTCCTTCACAGCCATCCCATGATCATAGGTACGGGTTGGGGGGTGTAAGAGGATAGAGAGAGTAAGAGTACGTGAACAGAAGAAGGAGGGGGTGAGATGTACGAACTTTTTCTCAAAGGCGGTATCTTAATGTATCCTATTGCGTTCGGTTCCATCATCGCCCTCGGGATATTTCTGGAGAGGATGTGGGTCCTGCGCAGAGGACGGGTCCTCCCGCGTGATTTTTTGATCGAGGTTGAGGACTTGGTGATGAGGAGGAAGCGTCCCGAAGCCATCAGCCTGTGCAAACGTGACGATTCTTCCATAGCCCATGTCATCAGGGTGGGAATAGAGAATTACGGCAAAAAGAGGGATGTGATAAAAGAGAAGATAGAGGAAGTGGGTAGGAGGGAAGCGGCGTCACTGGAACGGTACATCAATGTGATCGGTACCATAGCCGGTGTCTCTCCTCTTCTGGGGTTACTGGGGACCGTCTCCGGCATGATTAAATCCTTTAATATAATCTCTATGCAGGGTGTGGCTGATCCTGCCTCACTGGCCGGTGGGATATCTGAGGCCCTTATCACCACCGCGGCCGGTTTAGTGGTTGCCATTCCCACCTTCGTTATCTATCGATATCTCGCAAACAAGGCCGATTCCCTGATTCTGGAGATGGAGGAGAACTCCATCAAGATGGTGGACCTCGTGAAGCGAGAGGATTAAAGAGATGCAATTTAGACGTTCGCGAAAGGATGATGCCCGCATTGACATTACTCCCTTAGTGGACATGGTCTTTCTTCTGCTGATCTTCTTCATGCTCTCGACCACCTTTATTGTGACCCCTGGTATCAAAGTCAATCTCCCTCACTCGTCGGCGGAGACAGTTACGCATGAGAAAAGGGAGGTACAGGTGGCCATCACTGAGGACAACAAGGTCTTTTGGGAGAAAATATTGGTTGACGAGAAGGAATTGGAGCAACGTTTGATGGAGGTAGCTCGCGAAGATTCCCAAACCCTCATCATTATACGGGCCGACGCTAAGGCTCTTCATGGAAAGGTGGTAGAGGTGATGGATATCGCCAAGCAAGCGGGGTTAAACCGGCTGGCCATCGCCACCTACCCGAAGGAGAAGGAGGGTGCACGCCAATAGGATATGGATAATGGTGGCGAGGTTTGCTCTCTACATCCTCTTTTTCTTTTGCCTCCACTTGATAGCATTTTTGGTCATTCCCGACCTATCCAGCCGAATGAAGGAGGGCTCCATGCCACAGGGTCTGATCGGATACCTGGATCCCGTGCTTCAGGGTAGGCACGGAGAAGGACAAGGGGTTGACCTCAGAGAAGACTCGCTTTTGCAGAGTATCAGGGACGAGGAAGTGTTCAAGAGATTATTAGAAATGAAGCTGGGCGAAGAGAGCAAGCCACCGCTGCCCAGAGTGAGCCTTTTCCCTCCCGGAAAGGTGGATGAAGAGGAAGAGAGGAAGATTTTAGAGGGCTCTCGCTTCTATCAGGAACTAGAAGATATTATACAGGGGAAGTGGTGGGAGGATATGTTTGCTGATGTTCCGCGGCCTAAGACCAGCGATGTCAAGGGGGGAACCGTTCCGCTGCCTAAAGATGTTACAGCCCAGAGGATCATCGCTGATCTGAGGGAGGTGGCTCAAGAGGAGACGGCAGGGAATCAATCTGTCGAGGCCAAGACATTGGACATCACAGGACCAGCTTCCGACCGAAAGGTCAATTACATACCTCCCCCTTTTCAGTCAAAACCCTCGGTGGATGATGGGTCACTTTTTAAATTTTGGGTCCTCCCTGATGGCACGGTGAGCAAAGTTATTCCGATGGATAAGGGTGACACGCACGCACTGTTGGCATGTGTCGATCATATTAAGAAGTATCGATTCAATCCCCTTCCCCGTATTGTCCCCCAAGTGGAGATGTGGGGTGTCATCCCTGTACAATCGGTGCTGAAATGAGCCGTATTTCTAAGATAAAGAGAAAGGGATCATTTATTTTCTTACTAGGGATTATCCTGGTAGTGTGGTTTTTTACCCTTTTCGGTGAAAAGGGGATTGTCAAAATCATCCAATTGAGGCGTGAGCGCGATCGGATCATCGCCGATGTAAACCGTATTCAGGAGGATAACAAGAGGCTTCAAGAGGAGATCAGGCGTCTGCGAGAAGACTCCCGTTACCTCGAGTCAGTGGCTCGGAGGGATTTGGGGTTAATCAAGGAGAATGAAATCCTTTTTATTTTCGAAGATGCAGGGAAGGTGCAAAACGAGAAGAAAGATTAGTTTTTGAGCCCTTGTTAAAAACGCAGGTTAGAGGCAATGAAATACGAAGGTGCTATATTTCGTCCTCCGAGTGAGGCGGAGAGCTTGATCCTGCAGGTCTCGGTGGGGTGTTCCCACAACCGCTGCACTTTTTGTCCTTCTTATAAGGAGAAGAGATTTCGCATCAAGTCCTTTCAGGAGATCAAGGAGGATATCGACGAGGCCGCGCAATCAGGCGGGGACATCGAACGGGTTTTTCTGGCCGATGGCGATTCCCTGATCATTCCGCAAGCCAGATTAATGGAGATTATGGACTACCTCAAGGAGAAGCTTCCCCATCTGCGGAGAGTAGGGATTTACGCCAATGCCAAAGGGATTCTGAAGAAGACAATGGAAGATCTCCGAGAGTTGAAAGCGGCGGGACTCGGAATCATCTACCTCGGCGTGGAATCGGGGGATCAGGTTGTTTTGGATAAGGTGAGGAAGGGGACGACGTATGAGAAGTTGGTGCAGGCGGGCAAGAAGGTAAAGGAGGCAGGGATAAAACTCTCGGTGACGGTCCTGTTGGGAATTGGTGGACGTGAGCGCAGCAGGGAACATGCCATTGCCACCGGCCGTATCCTGACAGAGATGGATCCGGATTATGTAGGGGCCCTTTCAGTGATCATCGTCCCCGGCACCCCCCTCTATGAGGATACAGCCGAGGGGCGGTTTGCCCTTCCGACGCCCTTCGAATTGATAGAAGAATTGAGGATAATGATCGCACACACCGATATGCATGGTCTCTTCTTTGCCAACCATGCCTCCAATTACCTTCCTATCAAGGTTAGAATGCCTAAGGATAAAGAGAACACTTTACAACTTATTGATGAGGTATTGGCCAAACAAGACCCTGCCTTGTTGCGACCCGAATACTTTCGAGCCCTCTAGAGGATTGTGTGAACAGACGAGGTCTGAGTGTTGGCGAGTATGTGGATCATGAGATACGGGTTCGCTATGCGGAGACTGATCGTATGGGAGTGGTGTATTATGCCAATTACCTTATTTGGTTTGAGATGGGACGGTCGGAATATTGCCGCCAGCAAGGGTTCAACTACCTCGACCTTGAGGATCTAGGATATCGTTTAGTAGTGACCGAGGCCTCATGCAGGTATCGAAACCCTGCACGGTATGATGAGTTGATTATGGTAAGGACCACCCTGCATACCCTGCGGCGTCGTTCGATCTGTTTCAAATATCAGGTATTGCGAAAGGGGTCTGAAGAAATCCTTGTAGAAGGTGAGACCAAACACCTGTGCATCGGTGACACAGGAAAGGTACAAGCTATCCCTGATCCTTATTTTACCAAGCTTTCCCGAGGGCTCCAGCCTCACGATTCCCATGCGTAAGGTCATGCTTCTCCTGCCACTCCTTGTGATCGTGGCGTGTGGTTCGCAGGGAAACCTTATCGGCACAGGAATCCGGGTGGGGCTCGACGGTAGTATTACCACATTGGATCCTCGTTTAGCTGTAGACGCCAGGGCCGTTCGGATCGATCCCCTCATCTACAGCTCCCTCCTACAGCTCGATGAGAAGGGGCGTTTGGTTCCCGACCTGGCCCGGTCGTGGTCGCAACCGGATGCGCGGACCTATCTCTTTCACCTGCACAGGGGGGTGTATTTCCACGACGGGAGGGAGGTTACGGCCGAAGATGTGCAGGCCACCTTCTCCTTTATTATGGACCCCCGCAATGGTTCTCCCAAGCGCGGTTCCTATGAGCCGGTGAGGCGCATTGAGATCATCGATCAATACACCGTGCGATTCGTCTTGCGGGATGTGTATGTTTCCTTTCCCTATGCCCTCACGGTGGGGATCGTCCCCCACGGGAGCCCCGCCGGGCTCAAGGCCCCTCCTGTTGGATCGGGTCCCTTTCTCCTTCTGCAGTGGAGACCAGGGGAGGAGCTTGTGCTGGTCGCCAACCCCTGCTACTTCGGGGGGGACGCGCGGCTCGATTGGATTCAGTTCCGGGTCCTGGCAAACACCACCACGCGGCTTCTGGAGATGAAAAAAGGCGAGGTGGATCTGCTGCAGAATTGTGTGCCGTCTTATGCGGTGAAGTTCATGGAGAGGATTCCGGAGGTGAAAGTCATTCATGAGCCTGGGATTACCTATCAGTACCTCGGCTATAATCTGACCGACCCCATTCTGAGACGCAAAGAGGTGCGCCAAGCCATTTCCCATGCCATCGACCGGGAGGCTATTATCAACCACACCCTGAAGGGGCTGGCGGTGAAGGCCGAGGGGGTGGTCCTTGCCCCCCTCCACTGGGCGTACGAAGGGAATATACATACCTATGACTATGACCCTCAGCGGTCCAAAGAGCTATTGGATGCCGCCGGCCTTCCCGATCCTGACGGCGATGGCCCCCGGATGCGCTTTTTTCTCTCCTATAAGACCTCTACCGATATGGAGACCATGGAAATCGCCCAGATCATCAAGGGGTACCTCAAAGGGGTGGGGATCGGTTTGGAGGTGCGTAGCTTTGAATGGGGGACCTTTTTTGAAGATATCATGAAGGGAAACTTTCAGGTCTACTCCCTGCGGTGGATAGGGGTGGTGGACCCGGATATATTTTATTATCTTTTTCATTCCAGCAGTTTTCCACCCAATGGAGCCAACCGAGGCCGGTACCACAACCCCGAGTTGGACAAGTTACTAGAGGTATCGCGGCGCACCGTCGACCAGATACAACGTAAGAGATTATACAGTCGCATCCAGCAGATCCTGGCGGAGGATGCAGTCTATACGAGTCTTTGGTACCGGGATAACCTGGTGGTTATGAGGAAGGAATTTCGCGGCTTTCAGATCTATGCGGGGGGGGAGTATAAATCCTTACAAGACGTCTATCGGGAGGAACATGATGTTGTATCGTCTCAGCGTCCTTAAGATCATATTGCTATTATGCCTTGCCACGACTGGCTGCTTTGCACACAAGATTCAGGAAGGAAGGGGGATATGGGTGGTGAGGTATCAATTGAACTCCCCGAACGTCTTGGATCAGGTCATAGATGACGCCCGGCGAGGGAGGTTCAATCTCCTCTTTGTACAGGTGCACGGACGCAGCGATGCCTACTATCATTCTCAGTTTGTGCCACGCTCGGAAGTCCTGGCTGATAAATCCCCTGACTACGATCCGTTAGAATACCTCGTTCAACAGGGGCATGCGGAAGGATTACAGATCCATGCTTGGTTGAACGTCTTATATTCGTGGCCATATCCACCCCCTTATCCCCTTTCTCCAGAGCATGTGGTGAACAGTCATCCCGAGTGGCTCGTGGTTGACGAAGTGGGGCGCAATCTCGCCCAGTACAGTAAGAGTGAGCGAGATCGAGAGTCCAGTGAGGGGCTCTACCTTGATCCCGCCAATCCTCTGGTCCGCGCTTATTTCCTGCAGGTTTGCAAGGAGGTGGTTGAGCAATATGATGTTGACGGCATACACCTTGATTTTATCCGCTATCCAGGGTCCCGCTGGGGATTTAATCATGATCCCCTGGAGGCATTCATCAAACGCTGGGGGGTGGATCCCCGGTTGCTCTCTGTCTGGGTACAAAACCCCATGCCTGAACAATTTATAGGAGGTGAACTCCCCCTCAACTTGCGTTGGCACTACTATTACTATTCCCTCTGGGCGGAGACTAAGAGCGGCTATGTCACTGAGATCGTGAGGGATGTCTATGAAGCCGTAAAGTCCATACGGCCTGGGGTTGTCCTCTCAGCAGCGGTTTTCCCCGACCCACAAGTGGCCTACTATCTCAAAGGACAGGATTGGACCACATGGATGGACCAGGGATACTTGGATCTCATTGTTCCCATGGCTTATTATGGGGATCAATACAGGGTTATGGCCCAGATGGCTGAGGCTAAGCGGAGGGCAGGGGATCGTGTGGTATTTGCCGGATTGGGGGCATGGATCAAGGACCTAGAGGAGATCCAAGAGGAGGTGGAAGGGCTCAAGGGCATAGGAGTTGATGGATTCTCGTATTTCTCATATCAGGGGATGAAGGATCAGAAAAAAAAGTATATCCAACAGATCAAACGTTCCCTGCACCGTAGCAAAGCCTCTCCTCCCCCTGTGCAAGTAGCGGCGGGGGGCAGTAGTGAGGTTAATCCCTCCCTCCCTGACCCTGAGACTGACGGGGGTGCGCTTCTCTTGCGCTCATTGAAAAAACAGTTTTTCTCACTCGAAGACTACCAGGCCCTCCTGGACCGTTTGGGGATGACTGAAGAGGTACTGCTCGATCGGCTGCGTGAAGAGGCGGCAACCTGTGAGCGCATGACACAACAGATTTATGCGCGGGCCATACCCTCTCCCGATCAGCAGGTGTTGCTACCCCGCAGCGTTGATATGCAAACAATATTCCGCTATGTCCATCCTAAGGATGGGCCTCAGATTCGTCAGGAAGCCTATATGATAATCCAGAAGGCCTATCAGCGTCTGAAGATGGGTGAGGACTTCGCTAAGGTAGCTGCGGAGTGCTCTCAGCGATCAGGATCTCCGGAGAAGTTCTACCTTCAGGATGGCTGGAATGTGGCAGAGATCGTAGCTTCCTTGGGGGAGGGGGAGATCACCCCGGTTATTGAAGTGCCTAATGGATACGCGATCTATAAGGTCAAAAAATTTCATCCGCCGGTGCGGCGTATCTACGGCGAACTCCCGTGGTGGCTCAAACGCGTAGCCTTCCAGGAACAATTCGCCCGAATGGTTGAACAGAGAAAATGAGGGGTTTTTTCTGGCGCAGGTTGGTCATTGTAATCCCCACCATCGTTGGGGCTTTTACCCTTGTTTTTTTCTTCCTCCACCTGATACCGGGAGATCCGGTGGAGGTGATGCTGGGAGAGACCGCCCAGCAAGCGGACAAAGAAAGGCTGCGTGAGGAGCTGGGGTTGAACCTCCCTCTGTACGTGCAATATGGCAGGTTCATTGCTGAGGTCGCTCAGGGGGATTTGGGGGATTCATATTTTTATCGGCGACCGGTAACGCAGGTAATTGCCGATCGAGTTCCCGCCACCGTTGAGCTGGCCTTGGCCGCCTTTCTCGTGGCCGGGTTGATCGCCATTCCTTTGGGTATCGTGGCCGCCCTACGGGAGGGCACGACGGTGGATAATGTTTCCGTTCTTTTTTCGCTCCTTGGAGTTTCCATGCCCAATTTCTGGTTGGGTCCATTGCTCATCATCCTGTTTTCCATCAAGCTTGGGTGGTTTCCTGTGTCGGGCAGAGGGGATGTGGGAAGTCTAGTATTGCCGGCCATCACCTTGGGGACCGCCTTGGCCGCCGTACTCTCGCGCATGACCCGTGCCAGCCTCCTGGAGCGGTTGGGGGAGGACTATCTCACCGTGGCTCGGGCCAAGGGTTTGCCCGAATGGAAGGTAATCCTGAAACATGCCCTGCGCAATGCCCTCATTCCTATCATTACGATAATGGGATTGCAGTTCGGTGCCCTCTTGTCTGGGGCCATCATTACTGAGAATGTCTTTTCGTGGCCGGGGATAGGGACCCTTTTGATTAACGCTATCTCAGCGAGGGATTATCCCTTGGTTCAGGGGTGTGTTCTTTTTATCACCCTCAGCTATGTGTTGGTCAACCTTCTGACCGATCTCTTGTACGGCTGGGTCGATCCCCGGATCCGATTGAGGGGTTGAAGAAGGGTAGGGTGAGAGGGTAGTGTTAAAAATAAGGGAGGTAATATGGTGAACCCTCCGCAAAAGTCGAAACAGTATATTTCCTTTGACCTGGATGGCACACTGGTCGATTTGGCCTTCACCGATCTGGTGTGGCATCAGGGTATCCCCGAGCTCTACGCCCAGAAGGCTGGGATTGCTCTCCATGAGGCCCGGGAGCAGGTCCTGCAGGAGTATAGGCGGGTGGGGGATGGGGCACTGGAGTGGTATGATATCGCGTACTGGTTTAAATGTTTAGAACTCCCTGGGAGATGGGAGGCCCTGCTGGAGCGGTACGCCTCTGCAGTGTGTGTGTATGCAGAGGTCCATGATGTGCTCAGGAGGCTAAGGAAAGATTATTCGCTCATCGTCCTCTCCAATGGAGCACGAGAATTTATTGATGTGGAGATGCGAGAAGGGGGGTTGACGGGGTATTTCGATCTGGTTGTCTCCGCCACCTCTGATTTCGGCCTGGTGAAGAAGAGCCCTGAGTTTTATCAGCGGATTTGCAAGCTCCTCGGGGTGCGCTCCCAGCGATTAGTCCACGTCGGTGACCATTGGGAGTTCGACTATCAAACCCCGCGGGGGGTGGGCATCGTCGCCTTTCATCTCAGCCGCGGGGGAGAACGGTCAGGTCCCGATGTTATCAGGGACCTCAGGCGGCTGCCCGAGGTTCTGAACGGTGGAGGTCATGAAGATCGGAGTGGTGAGTGATAGCCACGGCCACGTGGAGAACCTCCGCCGGGCAATCAAGGCCATAAAGGGAGCAGGGGTGGATCTTATCGTCCATTTGGGTGACGACTATGACGACGTTACGGCCCTCGCTGACCAGGGAGAGGTCCCGATTACCCAGGTACCCGGCGTCTTCAGCACGTACTATCAAGATCCGGGCATACCCAATCGCCTCATTGAGGAATGGGAAGGTATCAAAGCACTTATCACGCACACCCCGGAGGCACACGAGAACGACCTCCCCTGCGACCTTAAGCCCGAACTAGTAGCGGCACAAGGGGAAGTTCGGTTGGTCTTGGTTGGTCACTCTCATATCCCCGTAGTGAAGGAGGAAGGAGGTGTGATCTGGGTGAATCCAGGGCACCTGAAGGACGATGATAAAAAAGGGTACCCTCCAACCTATGCCATATTAGAAGTAGTTGACAGCGAGGTGTTGGTACGCATTATTGATCTTTTTGCCGCTCAAGAGCTCTTTGTGTATCCTTAATTTATTTTGCCTCCTATCTCAATAAAAAACAGGGTTCTTACCGCATTACATGGATCTCTTTTCCCGGACCGGGGGGTTGATAAGATATTTTTGAAGGGTGATATGCAGTACTTTATATTGCCCGAATGTCATAACTATGATACTAGAAGTGGACTTGTTTATTTAAAAAGTAACGTTATGTATAAGGAAGGATGGTGAAATAATATGAATGATCCTGGTGTATTTCTTGAACCCTTTCTCGGCTCCGTGGTGCCGTGGCTGTATTATGAATCAGCCTTTTGGACGGGTTTCGGCCTCTTCGGGAATTTGCTATTCAGTTTACGCTTTATTGTCCAGTGGCTCTATTCAGAGAAACGAAAAGAATTGGTCGTGCCGGCTGTGTTTTGGCACATCAGTTTTTGGGGGAGTGTGATCACTTTGATTTATGCGTTCCATGTAGACAAGCTTCCCGTTATACTTGGATATTGTTTTCTGCCCTTTCTCTATGCCCGAAATCTCGTTTTGCTGGTACGCGGAAAAAACAAAGGGCATGCAACAACAGCTGGTTGAAGGTTGTTTGTTCGAGCATGTGTGGTCTATAGTGGTGATTTCGTAACATTGACAAAAGACAATAATACACGTAACGGTACGAGGGCAAAAGAAGGGGTGTCCGAAAGTACAACGAAAATTCCCAGATGCATGAGCACCCAGCGCTCGGATAACGTGCCCCCCTTTTCCCAATAGAGCATCCTTGAAGGGAATACAGAAATCGATGAGGCATATTACAGTTATTTACACCTTAGTATAGACGAGCAGATGTGGGACTACGAGGGGAAAGAGGTGGATCATTCAGAGATTATTTGATCTGCAGGAGCGAATAGGGAACCCCTGAATCTGACAGCCAAGATCTAACAGGTCTATCTTCAGGATCAAAATAGGGAACAGTTAACCCAACTCATCACCGAAGCCGCCTATCTCAGAAGTTTTTTAGGTTAAAACAACCCTTATTTACTATTTGACGTAATTCATCTCCCAGACCCCTCCAGAAGTCCTTTTATTCCCAGGTGATTGAGCCAAAAAGCGACGAATTATGTCCCTGTAACTGACAAGAATTGTCAGTTAAACAGATAGATATCCTCCTTAAGGCTGAAAAAAATGAAATTGCCCCCCATTTTAGCAACCTCAGCAATGGCATGTTTCTTGCTAAATTTTTTAAATAATAGCAATGCCTTTATGACGTAAAGGAAGAACACTTATTATCTCCTTTTAAGGGGAAAGGTGAAGATTTGTACAAAGGTATCGAAATGAGTTCTCGGAGGATGTCATTTCAGATCGTCAAGAGAACGGCATTCTCTATTTTTATTCTTTTTGGGGCTTCCTTATTTATATTTTTTGTAATCGGTTTCATATATTATACGCCCCCCCAACCTCAGCCGCTGTATGATTCGATAACGATGCCGGTCATACTGTTTACTGATGAGTCTGACCTTGATTTTGATAATATTGATAGAGAGAAAAAAACAGAGGGCCGGGAAGAAAATCACATATCCAGTATTACAGAAAATTTTCCACCCGTACATGAGAGACCAGGTAAGGTGAAGGTGGCCACAGAGTATGCGAGATTGTTGTCCCAGATGAGTTCAATCTTGGAGGATATGGGTTCCGTAAAGACTTTAGTTGCGTTGGAAGATTGTGGGGAAGGGTTCGCGGGCAGGTATGAGAGTGTCGTTGCAGATGAAGGGATATTGTCAGTTCCCACTATCGAGGAAATCATGAGGCAGAGGATGGTGACGATCGAAGACGTATTGGAATATGTATCCTCTCAGATAGGGATATCGACGGACCTGCTGGCTGCCGTTGCATGGGCTGAGAGCAAAATGCTCCCTTATGCGATCAACGTGAGGGGGAAAGCATACTATTTTACGTCGCGTGAGCAGGCCCTGAAGGCGCTCGATGAATTCAAGACAGATGAAGTTGATATCGGACTATTTCAAGTGAATTACCCCCTTTGGGGTGCACCCTTGAGGTTGAAAAAAGAGAATCTGCTGGATACCAGGGTGTGCGCGATCATCGCGGCCATGATACTAAAATACAACCTGCAAAGGCACAGAGATCCCTGGGTGGCCATTGGAAGATATCATTCCGGAGATATAGACAGGATGAAAGCGTACCAAACAAAAGTGTCTAGGGGGCTCGTAATCATCAGGAAGCTATCCGTGACTTCACTTCCGAGTGAAGGGCCTGCAAGTTCTAGGATGTATCAGGGAATTCCACGAAATCCAGCCATTCCGGATGGAGCGCTTGATTCATAGTATAGGAGGATCTTTTTAGGGGAAGTTTATGGGCACTCAAGAAAAAAGGGACGTTCAAAAAATAGACACTATTGATTTTTCAGCCACCGAATTTTTCCTCCATCTTTCCGCAGGGACCACCTTTTTCCGCAATGAGGAATTTGAGAAGGCTATTAGTGAATGGGAAGAGGCCGCTAAAATGCGGCCTGATGCCGAATCCACCATGCGGATACTGGGGAGTGTCTCCTATCAGGGTAATCTCGATGATATCCCATTGGTAGGCCTGCTTTATGCTATATCCTCCAACGAACAAACAGGGGTTGCCATTATCAGAAGAGAACAGCTGCATAAAGAGGTTGTCTTTAAGGATGGTTGGATTGTTTCCGCCCGTACCAATAAGTCCGAGGAAAGGCTCGGTAATTTTTTAGCCAAACGCGGAATTATTTCTCAATCTCACCTTGATGACATGGCTGCTCAGGCTAAAAAGAAAGGGGTGAAGCTTGGTGGATTCTTAGTGGAGAATGGCGTGCTCTTGCAGCAAGAGCTGGAAGAGTTTTTGGATTTTCAAGCTAAAGAAATCCTCTGTGACCTCTTTTCATGGAAAGAGGGAGAATTTTACTTTGTTGAGCAAGAGTTGGGGCAAGAGGATATGGTGGTGAATTATACTCCTCTAGACATAGCGCTTTTTGCTGCGCGGAGGGCACTCGATTTCGTAACTTTTAGAAACTTAGTTCCCGACAACAAGGTTATTTTCAGCGTTCCCTCCTCTATCGAGATGGTCAAGGGGAAAATTGTGGAGGAATTAGACGCCCATGAGAAATTCGTCTTTTCATTAGTCGATGGGAAGAGGAACATCGACCAACTAATCAAATTCAGCGGGGCTGATGAGATCTTTACTATCAATATTCTCCATCGCCTGTTCTTGATGGGATTGGTAGAAAGATCGAAAGATATTGGTACGTATGAAGACACAGAGTTCGAAGAGATCTCCCGATTTTTAAAGACTTTTTTGGAGGTATTCAAGCTGGCGATGGACGAGCTGAAAAAAGAATTGGGGGTGATGGCGGAAGATGTGTTGAATAAGGCCAGAGAAAATTTGCGTGATGGGTATGGCAACATATTTCATGGGTTGTCTTTGGATGGAGATGCCTCTCTTGATGCAAATAAGATTCTCAAAAATGTCTCTGTTTACTATCCTGATCCTTCTAGCCGATTGATTTTCGTCGTTGGTTTCACCGGACTTATGACCAACATTCTACAAGAGATGAGACATGTTTTGGGAATACCTCTGACGCAGCGGGTGATCTCGGATATAGGAAAAGTCAGAGAGAATGTCCTGAAGTTTTACAGCGATTCTCCCGCTAGAAGCCAGGTTGTGGAAGCCTTGGATAAGCTCGTGGCTCAGTTTCCTGAGTGAAGATATATTCCGATAACGTGAATAAGAAAAACGTTCTCCTTATTACCGACCATAAATATCAGTTGTTCACCCTGAAGGAAAATTAGCAGAGGTCATTCCGTTCGATCGTATGCCTAGCCCTGAACCTATCTTTGGTTGCGGGTCACCTGTTGCTCAAATCTTAACAGCCGTTCCTTGATTTGTATCCCGCTCGAAAAACCACCCAGCCCTCCATCCTTTTTGATCACGCGGTGGCAGGGGATGAGCAGTGGGATAGGATTTCTCCTGTTGGCCCCCCCGACTGCCCTGCACCCCCTGGGGTTGCCCACCTCCTGGGCGATCTCCTGATACGAGCGGGTTTCGCCCAGGGGTATCCTTTGTAGAGCCTCCCATACCTTCATATCAAAGGGACTCCCCCGAGGGTGCACGGGTGAGGAAAAACGGGTCACCTTCCCCTCGAAATAGGCATTGACTTCCTCAGAGACCCCTCGATTGAACTCCAAGTCTGCTCTGGGTGTCATCCCAGCGTCCAATAACACCTCCAGAAATTTCTTTTTCCTCAGCCCAAATCTCAGCAGACAGACCCCTATTCTGTCAGAGGCAAACCAGATTGTGCCGAGAGGGGATGAGATTGAGGAATAATAGATTTCTTCCACCCTTTCTTCACTCCTAGTGGTGTTAACAGAAGTATATCAGATGGATAGGGGTAGAGGAAGGGCTTGACACAGCCCCCTTTTTGGGCTACGTAAGTATTTGGTGCCGAGGTAGCTCAGTCGGTAGAGCAGGGGACTGAAAATCCCCGTGTCGGCGGTTCAATTCCGTCCCTCGGCACCACTGACTGGCAATAATTTTTAAGGGTTTGGTACTAGGAATCCGTAGGTCGGGCGTTCGAATCGTCCTGGGCGCACCAGTTGCTTTTAAAGGCTTAGACACAATGGCTAAGCCTTTTTTTACAATAGTTACGATTACTGTGATAAGGCCTTAAATGAGCAGGTATCAGAGACATTTACGTAGCAATAAGCCCTGAGAGGTTGACAAGAGGTGGGTTTTTTACTAAGGTTCCAATGTTCCTAACTAGTTGATTAAGCAAGCAACGTAACCCAACCTTCTGTGGGGGAGGATGAGACGAGGGGATTTTACCGAAGGTTACGCTATGAAGCCTTCATGAGGAGCATTGATGCGCCTTGTGGAGGTATTTTTTTAAGTAAACAATAAACGGATGTATGCATAATTCGGTCTGGATAAGAACGATATAAAAGCATGGCAGAAAAATCCGGCATTTCAGAACAGATTATCAGTACTCCTAAGGGTGGAGGGGCTCTCAGCGGCATCGGTGAGAAGTTTTCACCGGACCTCTTCACCGGAACGGGGAATTTTACCGTGCCCATTTCCCTCCCGTCCGGGCGCAACGGCTTCCAACCACAACTCAACCTGGTCTATAGCACGGGAAACGGCAATGGACCGTTTGGCCTGGGTTGGAGTCTGAGCATACCAGGAGTGAGCCGCAAGACTGCCAAAGGGATTCCCGTCTACGATGATGCCAAAGACACCTTTATTCTTTCAGGGGCTGAGGATCTGGTGCCGGTGGTGGAATCCGAAGCGCAAACCCAATACCGTCCCCGAACCGAGGGCATTTTTGCCAGGATCATCCATCACCGCGATAGTGAAAACGACTATTGGGAGGTACGCAGCAAAGACGGCCTCGTGAGCTTGTATGGAACACCCCACGCGGCAGGAGACGACCCCGCTGCCGTTGCCGACCCTTCGGATAGGACCAAGGTATTTGTCTGGAAGCTGACCAAGACAGTCGATCCTTTTGGCAATCGTATTGAATATGCGTACGGGCGTGATGCAGGCGAAGATACCGAGCACCTCTGGGATCAGCTGTATTTGCAGCAGATCCGCTACGTGGATTACACCGATGCCAATGGTGATGAGCAGTTCCTGGTCTCAGTCGACTTCAACTACGGTGAGCCTGATGAACTACGTCCCGATCCTTTCTCCCACTACCGTGCAGGGTTTGAAATCCGTACTCGCAAGCGCTGTACAAGTATTGAGATTGCCACCCATGCGGGGGAGCAACGTCTGGTGCGCACCTATCGGCTTATCTATCTCGACCAAAGGGCCGATCTGGAAGATCTGGAACAGCTCCTCCCCCTTAACGGCGTATCCCTCTTGAGCCAGGTGAAGGTCATTGGCCATGATGGAGACCTTACAGAGACGCTCCCCCCCCTGGAGTTCGGCTACACGAACTTCACCCCTGAGGGACGGGACTTCTTGTCCCTTGCGGGCATGGAGTTGCCGGCGCATTCCCTTGCCAGTCCTGACCTGGAGCTCGTCGATCTCTTCGGCAACGGGCTGCCTGACCTTGTGGAGATGAATGCCGCGGTGCGGTACTGGCGTAATCTGGGCAACGGCTGTTTTGATCTGCCGCGTCAGATGCAGGAGACGCCTGCCGGTCTTAGCCTAGCTGATCCGGGAGTACAGTTCATTGATGCCGACGGTGATGGGAGGGCTGATCTGCTCGTTACCAGAGAGGGTATCGCGGGATACTATCCTTTGAGTTTTGGAGGCTGCTGGGATAAACGCTCGTTTCAGCGCTATGATCTCGCACCGAGCTTCAATCTGGAAGATCCGGAGGTCAGGCTGGTGGACCTGGACGGAGACGGTGTCACAGACGCCCTGCGCTCAGGCAGTCGTCTGGAATGTTTCTTTAACGATCCCAAAGAAGGGTGGAATCATACCCGTGTGGTTGAACGCCGTGCAATCGAGGCATTTCCGAATATCAGCTTCTCGGACCCGCACGTTCAACTCGCGGACATGTCCGGAGATGGTCTTCAGGACATTGTGTTCGTTCACGACGGTAATGTCGAATACTGGCCTAACCTGGGCTATGGCTGGTGGGGCAGGCGCATTCATATGAAGAACAGCCCTCGCTTGCCTTACGGGTACGACCCCAGACGCATCCTCATCGGCGACGTGGATGGTGACGGCCTGGCAGACATCGTCTATGTGGAGGATACCCAGGTGACGTTGTGGATCAATCAGGGCGGAAACCGATGGAGTGAACCCATTGAAATTCACGGCACGCCGCCGGTCTCTGACATGGATGCCGTTCGCCTGGCAGACATGCTTGGCACGGGCGTTAAGGGGGTGCTCTGGAGCAGTGATGTCAATGTCCTGGGCCGGGAAAATTACTTTTTCCTTGATTTTACCGGCGGGATTAATCCCTACCTGCTCAATGCCATGGAGAACCACATGGGTGCAACAACCCGCGTGGAGTATGCGCCGTCCACCAAGTTCTATCTGGAGGACCAGCAGCAGCCGGAGACCCGGTGGAATACAACCCTGCCGTTTCCGGTTCAGGTGGTGGCGCGCGTTGAGGTGATAGATCAGCTCTCCGGCGGCAAACTCACCACTGAATATACTTATCATCATGGATATTGGGACGGCGCGGAAGGGGAGTTCCGCGGTTTCGGCAGGGTTGACCAGCGCGATACCGAAGTGTTTGAGCAATATCACGCGCCCGGTCTGCATCCCGACAGCATGTTTGAAGAAGTAGAACAACAGATGTTTTCCCCTCCGCTGGAGACCCGTACCTGGTTCCATCAAGGGCCAATCGGCGATGAGTTCGGGGACTGGCACGAGGCGGATTTCAGCGGGGAGTTTTTCCCTGACGATCCGAATCTTCTATCCCGTCCGAAAGAGATGACGGAATTCCTGAAAAACCTCGATCGTCAGGTCCGCCGGGATGCCTTGCGCGCCTTGCGCGGCAGTATCCTGCGCACGGAACTGTACGCCCTGGATGGCACTGATCGCCAAGACCGGCCGTATACCGTAACAGAGAACCTGTATGGCGTTCGAGAAGAATCCCCACCTGGCGCGGATGAGGAAGATCGGTATCACATCTTTTTCTCCTATGCCCTGGCTCAACGTACTACCCAGTGGGAACGGGGGGATGACCCCATGACCCAGTTTAGCTTTACGGAAGATTACGACGAGTACGGCCAGCCGCAAACACAAACCCAGATCGCCTGCCCGCGCAACTGGCGCACTGTGGATGATGTGCCGAATAAGCCATATCTGGCCACGCGCAGCAAAACAATCTATGCCCAGCCAATGGATCCTGAGCAGTACATTGTAGACAGGGTCGCTCGTGTCACCAGTTATGAGATCCAGAACAGCGGAGAGGGAACGATCTTTGATCTGAAACACATCAATGATAATAGCCCTGATTTAAAGGTTATCGGACAAAGTGTGAATTACTACGACGGCGAAGCCTTTATTGGATTGCCTTTTGGCCAGGTCGGGGCATACGGCGCCCTTGTGCGCTCAGAGACCCTGATCCTGACTGATGAGATCTTGCAGGAGGCGTATCAAAGCGGTGACGCTAATTCGGATTTATCCCAAATACCCCCTTACCTGGTTATCGGCGATTCTGTGCCCTGGAGTGATGACTATCCCCAGGGGTTTCGCAACGAACTCCCCCCCTTGGCCGGTTATGTCTACCACGATGGAGCAGATGAAGTTCATGCCCCTGGTTACTATGTGGTGGCTGTACAGAACAGCTTCGACTTTCACGATAATTCAGATGGTAACTGTCGAGGCCTGGTAAAGATCAATCGCGATCCCCTGGGATCAGAAACGTCAATTGACTACGATATCTACGATTTCCTCCCCGTTACAGTTACAGACCCTGTTGGCCTTACTATACAGGCCATGTACGACTACCGGTTATTTCAGCCAAAGGAGGTCACTGATCCAAATGGAAATCGGACTGCATTTGGGTATACGTCTCTTGGATTGATAAAGTACACCGCAATCATGGGTAAACCGGATGAAGCAGTGGGTGATACCGAGGAGGTGCCGGGCACGCTCCTTGAGTATGACCTGCTGGCCTTTTATGAACGTCAGGAGCCGATCTCAGTGCGAACGCTAAAGAGGGCGCATCATATAAATGACTCGGATGTGCCTCTCCCAGAGCGCGATGAAACAATTGAAACCGTTGAATACTCCGATGGGCTTGGCCGGCTCCTTCAGACAAGAACCCAGGCAGAAGATGTTATATTCGACGATCCAGACCTGGATGGACCACTCTTCGGCACTGCCGGTCTGCCTGCAAATCAGGATTCTCCCGCTACTGATGCTGTTGCGCATGAGCGCGGCGAGAGCGAACCGCCCAATGTCTTAGTCAGCGGCTGGCAAGTATACAATAATAAAGGCCTTGTGGTTGAGAAATACGACCCATTTTTTTCAAGAGGATGGGACTTTGCCCAGCCGCAAGATTACCAATGCGGTCAAAAAGCCACTATATACTTTGATCCCCGCGGCCAGGCCATCCGTACGGTCAATCCGGATGGCTCAGAACAAGGGGTAATATACGGAGTGCCGGAGAATCTCGAACAACCCGAGGATTTTGCCCCCACGCCCTGGGAAGTGTATACCTATGACGCGAATGATAATGGGGGTAGGACACATCCAGAACAAGCTGCTGGCTATCAGGATCACTGGAATACACCCTCCAGCGCTGTCATTGATGCCCTTGGTAGAACGATTGAAACTGTTGTACGCAACGGCGCTGATGCAGGGGATTGGTACACTACCCGTTCCACCTATGATATTCGCGGCAATCTCCTTACAGTCACAGATGAATTAGGCAGGCTGGCCTTTCGATATTTCTATGATTTGACCCCCAGCGGAGAGGATGAAGAAGAAGGCGCACAGGTCTTGAGAATCGAACAGCTAGATGCCGGCATCAGGCGCATGGTGTTTGATGCCATGGGCAATGAGATAGAGCGCCGCGACAGTAAAGAGACATTGATATTACAGAACTATGATATTCTTCATCGCCCGATCAATCTCTGGGCGCGCGATCGCACCGGAGAGGGCATTACTCTTCGTGAACACCTGGTCTATGGCGATAATCTTTCCCAGGAAATGCCATCCGAGGAAATTGCAAATAACAATCTGCTTGGTAAACCCTATCAGCACTATGATGAGGCCGGGCTGGTTACCTTTGAATCATACGATTTTAAGGGTAATGTTTTGCACAAGAAACGTCAGGTTATAAGCGATGAAGCTATCTTCTCTGTATTTGATCCTCAGCCTGAAGATTGGAACATTCCAGCCTTCCGAATCGACTGGCAGCCGACTGAAGGCGTGACTTTGGCAGACCACGCGGCAACACTAGTCGATTCAACTGTTTATCAAACGTCCATTGCATACGATGCCCTGAATAGAACTAAAACGATGCTCTATCCCCAGGATGTGGAGGGCAGTCGCAAGCAATTCACACCCGATTACAATTCTGCCGGGGCCTTAGAGAGTGTGGAGCTTGATGACACTACCTATGTCGAGCATATTGCCTATAATGCCAAGGGCCAGCGCATCCTCATTGCCTATGGCAATGGTATTATGACCCGCTACACCTACGATCAGCAGACCTTCCGTTTGCTGCGCATGCGTACTGAACACTATACCAAGCCGTCTGTTCATACCTATCATCCCACTGGCACACCCTTGCAGGACTTTGCCTATACCTACGATTTGGTCGGCAATATCACTGCCATATATGACAGGACCAAAGACTGTGGTGTGCCGGTAACACCTAACCAACTGGATCGTGCGTTCACGTACGATCCGATCTACCGTTTGATATCAGCAACAGGCAGGGAATATGATGTACCGCCGGGCCAAACCCCCTGGGATACCCGATTTCGCTGCGCTGACATTACAAAGGCGCGTCACTATACCGAAGAGTACCAGTACGATCCTGCCGGTAATATGCTTCAGTTGCAGCACATGACAGCAAATGGCGGTAGCTTTAACCGTCATATTACTCTTGCATCCAACAGCAACCGTCTGGCAAATGTCAGTATGTGCCAGACAGTTTATAACTACGCCTATGATTCCAATGGAAACCTCATTCAGGAAACGACATCCCGACACTTTGAATGGGATCACAGCAATCGTCTGCGCGTCTACCGCACACAGATGGAGGATGCCGAACCTTCGATCCACGCGCATTATCTCTACGACTCCGGCGGACAGAGACTGAAAAAGATCGTCCGTCATCAAGGCGGTAAAGTTACCGTAACCGTTTATATCGATGGGATCTTTGAACACCATGTTGTTAAAGAAAATGAAATTCAGGAAAACAATACAATTCATGTAATGGATGATCAAAAAAGGGTTGCCATAGTGAGAGTGGGGGGTCCGTTAGACGACGATACCACACCCGCAGTGAAGTATCATCTCGGAGATCATCTTGGAAGCAGCAATGTGGTTATCGATGAAGCTGCTGAATGGGTAAATCGCGAAGAGTATACACCATACGGTGAAACTAGTTTTGGAGGGTATGCGAAGAAGAGGTACTGCCATTCAGGCAAGGAGCAGGATGAGGAGAGCGGTCTTTACTACTACGGTGCACGATATTATGGGACTTGGCTGGCTAGATGGATAAGTTGTGATCCAGCTGGTATGGTGGATGGATTGAATCTATTTTTATATGTTTTAGCAAATCCCTTAAGATTTTTAGATCCCATCGGTCTACAAACAAAAATTGAGATTGGCGTAACTAGTGAAGAGGGTGAATTTTGGAGAGAAAATATTATTCCAGTTTTAAAGCCATATACTGAGACAATGTGGGGTATCAATTTCGAGCAGCCATTGGCACGTGAGATCGGAATGCTTGAGGGCGCTGTATCCACCTTAACCTTTGGAATTGTTGAAATCGGTCCAGTTTACCCAGGCTCAATTGCCGAAGAAGTAGGCCGACAAGTTGGCTCATATCTCGTGATGCTCTCGTGTACTAAAAAAAGGAGTTCAATACCTAGACGTCAACCTCTACCAAAGGTAGCTAAGCCAGCAGCACCTATGCCATTAGTGCCTAAACCAGCGATATCACCTAAACCAGTGATAACTAAACCAGTAGTACCTAAACCAACACTAATTGGATCTGCATTGCGTAAAAGCTATATCGCTGAAGTTGAAGCCTTAAAAGAACAGTTGTTAACTATGGAAGTAGCAGGAATACCTCGTGAAAATATAGCAAAATTACTTCATGCACAAAGAAGGGCTCTTGGAGTTAAATATAAGAATCTTACACCTCCAAAAAAACTAGAAGAAATTTATCAAAGAAATCTCCGAAAATATGGAGATCAATTAGGCCCTTCAATCGAATGGTTGCGAGCTAAAGGAAAAACGTGGAATCAAATTATTGAAAGCGCTACGGAAACAGGCGGTAAAGATCTGGGACTTTAAAAATAGGTAAATGCTATGATTTTTTTGCAAAACAATAATAATTTTGATGAAATTGCTGAGTATGATACTGAAACAGGAAATTATTATTTACATTTAAAGAGTACACTCAAATCGAAACAGCCTATTAAAACAAATGGTTTTTATGCTTTCTTATCCGATATGTTTTTTGCGTTATATGTTGACAAAGGTGAATTAAAATTACGATTTACAAAAAGTATAATTATTCTTTCTGATAATATTAAAATTGAAATATCAGGTAAACCCGAAAGCCGCAATCTTCAAATTATTGAAGATCGTAATATATTATTTGAGCATAAATATTCAATAGATATTCCTAACAATTTTCAAGATGATCCAACGCCTTTTGTTGAAGACGAAGATTTTGATTTTGGTTTGTTTATTGCCAACATCTCAAAAGACAAAATTCGAAAAAAAGTTTTGCTGGGAGACGAATAAATACTTTATCATTTCCTTATCAGGAAAAAATTATGATCAGGCCTTAGCGTAGGACAATTTAATTGAGGAGAAAATCATGGTGACGAAAAAGAAAAATAAATTTCGTATCATAGGTACAGTAATTAATGAAAAAACAAAGGGATCTATTAAGGGGTTCAAGGTAGAGGCCTGGGATAAGGATGTAAAGATCAATGATGTCCTGGGGTTTGCCATTACTGACGACAAAGGGAACTTTACAATCGAGTTTGATGCCTCCATCTTCAAGGACCATCCAATCGATTCCCTGCCCGATCTCTTTTTTAAGGTCTATCACAAAAACAAGCTCATCAAGACCACTGAGCATTCAGTATTAAAGGATGTGCGGACGAAGGATACCAAGGTAGTCATTGAGCTCGATGCCTCGACAACCGGCCTTGCCGTTCCAGGCAAGGAGCTGCTCCCGGCACCCGAGGTAAAAGACGTGTTAAAAAAGCTCAATATATCATTGCCCCTAAAGATTCTTCAAAAGCTTACAAAAGCAAAAATTAACAACCTTGACGATATTTTGAGCAGGCGCGGGCTGGGAAACATCCTCGATATTTCAAAAGAAGAATCTCCTGTCAAAGCGGCCTTGGAAAGAGTTGATGCCCATGCGAGGCTGCATGTTTTCTCCACCGATACGGAATTGAACGATGCCTTGATACGAAAAGGGTACACCGATATCGGCACCATTGCCAACATGCCGAGGGGAGAGTTTGTATCTGCTGTCGCCGATGAG
The DNA here is from genome assembly GCA_016927065.1 of Deltaproteobacteria bacterium. Lineage (GTDB taxonomy): Bacteria > Desulfobacterota > B13-G15 > B13-G15 > RBG-16-54-18 > JAFGNJ01. The sequence goes on along the minus strand of JAFGNJ010000005.1, from coordinate 144,347 downwards.
GTGGATGAAGAGAGGGCTGAGGAGGGTTGGAGCGGTATTATAGCAGGTTTTAGCGCTGCCAATAATATTATGACAAGCCTCTTGACAGAAACGGCAAATCGATTTCCTGGTCTGTATCGGCGCCAACATATTTTACCGGGACCCCATGGGCTGTTCCCGTGTGAGTGCAGGGATTGTGAATCATCCGTCAGCCCTTTGGCATATCTGGCGGATTTGCTCTTTTACACAACTCAGAAATATGTGCGGTACGATAATGACAAAATCACCCTTTCCCAACTGGAAGATCGCTTTCACCAGCCGTTCAGCCGTCTGCCTATTTCCTGTGAGGAAATGAACAGGCAGGTAACCCAGGTACGGATATGCATTGAGGTCTTGCGGGGGTATTTGCAAGCCCATGACTCAGACTACGTGAATACTCCTGCGTACCATGAGATAGAAAAGCGATACCTTATTGCTACTTATGAAGCCTTGCTAAGGAACATCGGCACCTCATATGAGGAATTGCGCATTGCACGAACCCAGGACGTGAAAAAGAGAGAGGCACTTGCCAACAGGCTTGGCATCCCCCTCTCTGCGCTCTTGCACCTTTTTCTTAAACCCGGTGAGACCTTGACGGAGGAGAATCTGGAAAAGCTATTCGGATTTCCCAGTACTTCCCGTGATCCCCTTGCGACTGTTGAAGAGCCGCTGCTCTTTACCTGGCGAAAGATCAACCTGAAGGAATTGTGGCGGGAACAGGACTTTACGGAGGTGTGGAGAGGCAGACCCATTATTGATCCTGATCTGATAAGTCCCCTGGATATGCGCAATCCCAATGTACAGAATAACGAGGACAGGTTTGATAAGGTGCTTTCCCTCTGGGAATCGCGAAGAAACCAGATAGATGGGGTTTACAACGCAATCCGTTGTCTAGCCTTGACCACCGGTGAGCCCCCCCTTACTGAGGAAAAAGGTGAGATACGTTATACGCTGCGAAAGGTTGTTAGCCCTTCATATAGTGCCATACTTGGCGGCGATGCGGTAACGTTTAGAATTATCAAAGAAGTTGGGGACGGAGAAGAGTCTGTGGAACAGGTGTCCGCGCATTCTCAACGGGCTTTTTCAAAGGCAATGTCAGAAACATATCTCTATACCCAGGAAGAGATTGATATATATATGTCACTGCTGGGGCAACTGATGGATGTGGAACAATTAGTTTTAAATTTTTATGAGCATGACGAGGCATTTCAAATAGATAGTGGCAGCGAATTTGACGAATTATTTGATACATTGCAGAAGATAACCCTTGCGCTCAAAGAAAACAAGCCAGAGTATGAGGAAAATATCAACACATTGAAAGACCTTATCAAAGACTTGAATAAACCTGAACCGTCGTGTAACACGATCGCGGAATGCAGAGAAGGCCTAAAGGAAGCATACACAGAAAAACTGCAATCCCTCGGGCTTACCCCGGAAAGTCATGCACGATTAATAGAACTCCACGAAAAAGATGATCTTTCCGCAGAGGAATGGGAGGATGTCTACAACATACTGAGTCAGGCGAAGAAGCGTGTAGCATTCTATCCCTTCTGGTTGGAGGAAGAGCAAACGCAAGCGATAACGCTTGATACGCGTTATTTCTGGGGATCTCTATCTAAACCAAAGGAAGGGATGTGGCCACCTGATATTACAGATAGTGTGCCTATGGTCTCGCCTGAGTTGGTCAAATATGAAGAGCTGGTTGATGAACTCTTCGGGACAAGGGTCAGAGGGCTTTGGAGGAAGAGAAATGATGCGTTGAAAGAGTATAAAGCGCGGCTGAAAAGCGATTGTCAACAAAACGCGGGAAATCTTTTGCGAAGCGTATACGGTGAAGAAGTCTTTGATTTTAGTAGTTATAAAGATTCGCTGGATACTTCAGAGACAAAAATCGCCCTGGCTCGGCTTGACCTGACAGGGGACGATTTACTTCTGCTGCTCAAGGTTCTTGATCCGGAATTAGTGCCTTCATTGGAATCAGAGGCCTGGGATGAGGTCGTTTCTATTGTGCTGAAGCATGCCAGAAAAAAAATCCGGGAGACGGGTGATCCGGAATATATTGGTTATTGGCGTATATGGAATGAAGCGGAACAGGCTGAATCGCTTGCTTACTGGGATGTTTTCAAGCCGAAACTCCCTACGTGGCGGGCAACCAATGAGGACAGATTTTTCTGGCAGAGGGCACTTGCCAAGAATAGCGAAAGGCCGATCATTGATCCTGACCTGGTGTATGTAGATGACATCAATATGCCTGTTTTTGGCTTTAAGGCAAATACTATCCGGTCACAAAGAAGTCAACTCATCAAAACCCGACATCAGAATATCAAAGACAATTTAACAGAAAGCTCTGTAGAGCAAATAGTAGGGATCAGTGACTTCAATGAGCTGGAGACGCTCTATGCACAATTAAACAATGGAGAGGATGTCATAGCCAGAATAGAACAGCTGCACTTTACACCTTCGACATTGAAGAGATTGCTGCAGCTGTGGAGTATCAAGGATAGTCTTCTGGAGGATGAAAGAGACGAGGTGGCTTCTATTCTCCTCCAGGTCGAGAAACTAAGGGAGTTATACCCAGACTGGAGAGTAGAGGAGAAAGACATAGAGTGGGTAATAGATGGTGAGGGAAAGAAGCTCTACCTTGGGCCGGAATATTTCAAAATCCCCGACATCCTTAACAATATATCAGAGCTTCCAAAATGGCGGGCAACGTGGGGGGATAGGTTTGATTGGCAGGACAAGCTCCAGTCGAGGATTGACCAGGTAAGCTCACTTGCCGCTGGTGTGCAAAAGGCTGTGGATGATGCGGAAAAAGAGACCCTTGTGGGTTTGAGAGATGGGTTGGTTGCATTAACAGAACAAACAACAGAACACACGGCGGACTGGCTTGCCGATTATCTCCTGATAGATTGCAAAACCGAGACCTGCCGGCTTACAACTCGCGTATCTCAGGCGATACTGACAATTCAACGGTTACTTTTTGGATTGAGCACGAGAATGTTCGATGACCCGGATGGAAATATAAAATTCTCCTCTTATGTTGAAAATTTCGACGATGAGTGGAAATGGCTCGGATCCTACGCCACATGGCGCGCCGCCATGTTTGTCTGGATGTACCCGGAGAATATATTGGTTCCTGGGCTACTGGAGAAGAAAAGCCATGCTTTTATAGAGCTTGAAGAGGGGTTGGAGAAAATAAGAGATACTGAAGGTTCAGTGAGTGAGGCCGGTAATTATGAGGAATATTTCAAGGATATTTTAAACTTGAATATAATAGGATCAATACATCAAAATGATAAATTTCTTGTTTTTGGTCAGGCTGACGACCATTGTTATGTAACTTTAATTAATAGAGGAAATATTAGTATTGAGTATTGGCATCCGATTGAAAAATTAAATCGGATTAGTAGTTTAATCGGCATTGAACGTATAGGATATAATATTTATGGTGTTTTTACTGAAGAAGATAGCGATGGTAGGAAGAAACTGAATTGTTTTATTCTATATGGCATCGATAACTACAAAGACGAAAGCTGTTATAAGATATATACCGAATTATCACTATCTGAAGGTGATTTTCCCTCTGAGATATTTGCAGGCAAGGGGAAGGTGGTTCAACGTTTTGTTAAAAGCGATAACAATTCAATTAAGTTGTGCTTTTATTACAATAAAAACCTATATTATCTTTTGTTAGACTTTAATAAAGGCTGTACGTTAAATCCAGCAGAAGTAATCTCTCTTCCCCAAGCACCTCTCGTCATTCAGTTTTGCGATTCCATTTCCGCAAAAGATGAAAATGATGAAATTGTTAAGGTTATTGTCGGGCAGCGTTATGGTCGCATTGTATATCGTGTTTTAGGGGGATCTTTTAATGATTTACACTGGAGGTACGCGGACGATGCATCAAAAGTAGTTTCTACTGATATAACCATCAGCGTATCTCAAAATTATTTAGGAGCCATGCCTTCACCTACTGATAATGGTATCATCTTTTTATGGGCCTTTACGGAAAGCGGCACTGCAAATTATTTGACAGCTAGTAAAGTAAATATTGGCATTGAAGGGAGTTTGCCTCACCCAGATGGTACAACTGAAAGAACAGATAGTATACAAATATCTGATTACCTTATGAATATAGAGTCACTAATTATTCCTAACTATGCTGAAGCTGGGCTTGGATGGAGAGAGAGGGAAAATAACAATACTTACTCAATTGAGATTATTAAGAGTGAAAAGGAAGATATTCTAGAAAAGAAATATTTGGTCAAATCTATATCGTCAATATTTATAAACAATAATAGTGAGCTGTTTGCGATTGAAAATATTGAAGACACATTATGGCTGGCGCCAAGGTGTTTGGTGGTCAGCGAAATTGCAGGAAGCCTTGGCATCGGTAAGCCGATAAAAAAATTAGAGTATAGAAAGGATAAGTTGATAAATAAGATATCATTTTTGTCTAACGATGTTCGTGATAAGCTTGGTTTGTTTTATATCTGGGAAGCCTATTATTTTCTACCTGTACAGATTGCTTTAAAGCTTCAGTATAAAAAATTCTACAAAGAAGCGCTTCAATGGTATCGTCTCGTTTACGATTATACAGTAGATAAAGAAAAAAGAAAGATTTTTTACGGACTCGTCCAGGAGGAAGAAAAGCCTGTTGGCTTTGACCGTCCAAATGAGTGGCTTCTTGATCCCCTTGATCCTCACAAGATCGCCAGGACACGGCAAAATACATATACTCGATTCACTATCATGTCTGTTGCCCGGTGTCTGATCGAATGGGGAAACGAAGAATTCTCGCGTGACGATCCTGAATCCATCACAAAAGCAGAGGAACTCTACGCCACAGCCCTCAAACTGCTTGAGGCTGATGAGCTGAAACAAGAGTTGGATTTCTGCGCGGAGAAGATAGGTGATATTGATATAACACTGCCAAATGCAGAAGATATGGCATATATTTGTTTTCTTAAGGCTGAAATGTCAAATATCAGCAATGCTGAAAAGCTAAACGACACCATAGAGAAAGTGAAGGGGATATTCTCAGTAGATCACAGGCCAATAGAAGAGAAGTTTGAAAATGCCCATGAAGTAATCCGAAAAGCTAAAGAGGAAGAATCAACACCCCTTACACTCGGCGACGTAATGGATAAGGGCAAAGCAGGGGTAAACAATTATGTAACAGATGTACTTGAAGCAGAACCTGTAAGAAATGCTGTTGCTGTTGCACGAGAGAGTGGTCGGGGATCTTCTGGAAGAAAAAGGCCACAACCTGTAATACCTCATGAGGATGTTGCCCCTGAAACTCCGGAGATAGAACATGCTGGGCCAGAGGCGATTGCACCTTATGTGCCGTCTCCCTATGTGAACTTCAGCTTTTGTATCCCCCCTAACCCCATGATCAACGTCTTGGAACTTATGGCGGAGAACAACCTCCATAAAATCAGGACCTGCCGGAACATCATGGGGATGAAGAGGGAGGTGACCCTCTATGCCGCTCCCACTGATACAACCAGCGGGATGCCCTCTATTGGAGCAGGCGGGCAGCTTGCGATACCGGCCCTTCTTACCCCTCCACCAACACCCTATCGTTTCCAAACACTCTTGAGGAGAGCGAAAGAGCTTGCCGATAGGACCATGCAGATGGAGGCCCTGATGTTGGCTGCCATTGAGAAGGCAGACGAGGGAGCATATCGTATGATGCAAGCAAGAAACGATCTTCAACTTGCCAGGTCTGGTGAGAGCCTCCAACAATTGTATGTCAAAGAAGCCGTGGACAATGTTACCCTTGCGGAGTTGCAGAAAGAAAAGGCTCAAGTGGCAATTGATTATTACCAGGCTTGGCTTGATGCAGGATTGAACCAATATGAAAAAGGCATGATCGAGGAATACTATCGGGCATCGAGGGCTCAACAAGCAACTGCACACTTCGAGGCTGCATTGCAGTCAGCTCAAGCTATGACCGTTGCTAATACAGCAGATTATTCGATCGCTATGGCAATTGCAAATGCAGCTATTGTTGCAGGTCTTTCGGTTGCTAGAGTCGGTGAAGTAATAACCACCATAGAAGCAGAAACAAATGTTCACATTCTTTCATTATATGCTACTCATGAACGCAGTTCACAGCAGTGGGAAATGCAAAAGAGTCTTTCAGAAAAAGATATCTATATTGGTGATCAGCAGATAAAGATTGCCAATGATCATGTGGATATCGCCAACAAGCAGCTGGATATAAGCCGGATGAAAACTGACCTTGCCGAGGATACCATACATTTTCTCGACACCAAGTTCACCAACGTGGAACTCTACGAATGGATGAGCGGTGTTCTGGAGGATTTATACTCTTATTTTCTGTATGTGGCTACGTCGGTAGCGCGACTTGCTGAAAGGCAGCTTGCCTTTGAGCGTCAAGGGCAGCCGCCGATGTTGATTCAACCCGATTACTGGGAACCGCCGTCTGAGGGAGGAGGATTCGCATCCGAAGAAAAGGCACCGCAGAGAAGGGGCTTAACCGGGGCCGAGAGGCTTGTTACTGATGTCACCCGCCTGGAACAGTACAAATTTGAGACCGAAAAGAGAAAGCTTCAGCTTACAAGGACCATATCCCTGGCGTCCAATGCGCCCATTGAATTTCAGCGGTTTAAGCAGTCCGGGATCCTTGACTTTGCCACGCTCCTGGAGGACTTTGAAAAGGAGTTTCCCGGGCATTATCTCAGGCTCATCAAGAGGATCAGGGTCTCGGTCATAGCCCTTATCCCACCCACCTACGGTATCAGGGCGGAGCTATTGAATACCGGATCCTCATGGGTCGTGATTGAAAGCAACGGGATCTTCCAAAAGATTCTGGTCAGGCGCGATCCGGAGAAAATCGCCTTTACCTCATCGCAAAACGCGACAGGTCTTTTTGAACTGGTCCCATTAACAGAACAACAGGAGCCCGACATGCTCTTCCCCTTTGAAGGATTGGGCGTGGAGACACAATGGGAATTACAGATGCCGAAAGCGTCAAATCCCTTTGATTTTAGGACGATCGCTGATGTGCTATTTTCGATAGACTATACCGCCTTGGATAGCTGGGATTACCGTCAGGAGGTGATCAGCAGGCTGGGGACAAAGACATCAGGCGTACGACCGTTTAGTTTCCGTTACCAGTTTCCAGACCAGTGGTATGATCTGAATAATCCTGAGAATTCTTCACCCCCAATGAGTGTAAAATTCAGAAACCACAGAACAGATTATCCCCCGAACCTGGATAACCTCAAAATCGAGCAGATCGCGCTATACTTTCCAGGGATCGAGGACCCCGAAGGACCCCAAGTCCAGCCGGAATTGAAGCTTAAACCTCAAGGGACAGATATGTCTATTGGCGGGATCGCTCAGACGGTTAAGGGGATCGCAAGCACTCAAGGTGGTTCGGCATCGAGTTGGTTTGTTTTGCAGGGTTTGAACCCAGCAGGCGAGTGGGAGTTCACCTTGCCCGATGATTTTCAGACCAGACAGCTATTCAAGGAGGGGAAGATAACCGATATCCTCTTTGTTATCACGTATAAGGGTGATATCCCTGCCTTTCCCGCATGAAGGGAAATACAGAACTCTCGTAGTACGTATACCTTGACAGCCGAATCGAAGCATCCTCCTTGAGGGATCTTAGGCGCGTCAGTCAAATAAAAAGGGCCAATTAATAGCTCATGGCAATTGGTTAAAGAGTGTGTGCTAGTAGAGTTACTTTCTACGTGCCCGAAATTGTGCCCAACGTACCGCCAAAATCCTTACGTGTGACTTCCTCCGCCCTCTAGGCTGGGCCTTTTTATTGCCCGGCTGAGCTTAATATGCTATAGAGGGATCGGTCAGGGGAGATTTTTTCATCGGTAGATACCTGGCAGATGGAGGAGATACAGGGTGCTGCTTGCCGGTGACGTCGGCGCAACCAAGACCAACTTAGGGATTTTTTCCTCTGAGAGAGGGCCACGAGAACCGCTCGCAGAGGCGACGTTCTCCAGCGGGGAGTACGAAAGTCTCGTTGAGCTCGCAGGCGAGTTTCTCACCCAGGCCAACCTGAAGGTTGATCATGCCGTTTTCGGCGTGGCTGGTCCTGTTGTGGGCGGTCAGGCCACCATTACCAATTTATCATGGGTCATTGACGAGGCCGAGCTTAAGGAAAAGCTAAAACTGAAATCGGTTCTCCTTCTCAACGACTTAGAGGCCGTTGCCCACGGCGTGCCCCTGCTCGAGTCGGAAGACCTGCACGTTCTCAACAAGGGCGAGCCAACCTCTCATGGCGCAAAGGCCGTTATCGCGCCGGGTACTGGCCTGGGAGAGGCGTTTCTCACGTGGGACGGGTCGCGGTACCGGGCTTATGCCTCTGAAGGTGGCCATACCGATTTTGCACCTTCCAATCCCCTTGAGGGCAATCTGTTAGACTATCTTCGTGACCAATGGGGACACGTGAGTTATGAACGTATCTGCTCCGGCATGGGGATACCAAACATCTATGCCTTTTTCAGGGACAGCGGCCATACCGATGAACCGGCCTGGCTCGCCGAGCAACTGGCCGCAGCAGATGATCCGACCGCATACATCGTCACTGCGGCCCTTGAAAATAAGGCCCAGCTGTGTGTCGATACTCTTAACCTTTTTTGTTCTGTCCTCGGGGCGGAGGCGGGGAACATGGCACTCGTGGTGTTGGCGACCGGCGGTGTCTACCTGGGCGGCGGCATCCCCCCCCGCATCATCTCTGCCTTGGAGAAAGGTTCCTTTCTGGAGGCATTCTGTAATAAAGGACGTTTGTCAAAACTCATGACCCGTATACCGGTATATGTCATTCTCAACCCCAAGATCGCCCTGATCGGTGCGGCCTTCTATGGGTTGAACTATACAAGCATTGACCGTTGATACGAAGGGAGAGCATGTGATGATTGACCAAGCAACACTTGAGGGACGATGTATTAATACTATCCGCTTTCTGGCTGTCGATGCCATACAGAAGGCCAATTCAGGCCATCCCGGTATGCCGATGGGGGCTGCGGCGATGGCCTATGCCCTGTGGCAGCGGCACCTCAAGCACAACCCCGCCAATCCCCGGTGGGTGGATCGCGACCGCTTCATCCTCTCTGGAGGACACGGCTCGATGCTCTTGTATGCGTTGCTCCACCTGACGGGCTACGATCTACCCCTTGCCGAGTTGCAATCGTTCCGTCAGTGGGAGAGCAAGGCTGCGGGACATCCTGAGAGTCACCTTACGCCCGGAGTCGAAGTTACGACCGGCCCCCTTGGCCAGGGTATCAGCAACGCGGTCGGCATGGCGTTGGCCGAGGCCCACCTCGCGGCTCGATTCAATAGACCTGACCATACGATCGTCGATCACCGTACCTATGTCATCGCCAGTGACGGTGATCTTATGGAGGGGGTTGCAGCTGAGGCGTGCGCCCTGGCCGGGCATCTCGGGCTCGGCAAGTTGATTGTTCTGTTCGACGACAACCGTGTCTCACTGGCCGGTTCGACCGCGCTCACCTTTACCGAAGATGTGGGGAAGCGTTTTGAGGCGTATGGGTGGCACGTACAGCATGTCGAAGACGGCAATGACCTTGCGGCCGTTGACGCGGCGCTGCATGCCGCCAAAGACGAAGCCTCCCGCCCTTCGCTTCTCTGTGTGCACACTATGATCGGCTACGGGGCGCCACATAGGCAGGATACCTTTCAAACGCACGGCTCGCCCCTGGGAGAGGAGGAATTACGTGCTGCGAAGGAGAACCTCGGCTGGCCCCTTGAACCGGCATTCTTCATACCAGAGGAGGTATCGGAGCATTTCCGCAAGGCCGTGAGTGACGGTGAGGCGAAGGAGGCCGCGTGGGAAGAAGTCTTCTCGCGGTATACAGAGGCTTATCCCGATGAGGCGGCTGAATTCATACGAAGGATGAACGGTGAGCTCCCTACCGGCTGGGATGCCGCGTTGCCGACCTTTCAGGCAGATCCAAAGGGCATGGCCACGAGGAAGGCCTCAGAATCGGTGATGCAGGCCCTTGCTCAGCAGATCCCGGAACTCATGGGGGGATCCGCCGATCTCAACCCCTCTACGGTTTCGTGGCTCAAAGGGTTCGGAGATTTTCAATCGCCGACGAGATCACCAGAGGGCATGCAGGGTGCCGTGGGGGGCGAGTGGGGTTATGGGGGGCGCAACGTGCACTTCGGCGTCCGCGAACACGCTATGGGCTCCATCACTACCGGTATGGCCCTGCACGGCGGCTTTATCCCCTACACAGCCACCTTTCTGGTCTTTTCCGACTATATGCGTCCGCCGATGCGTTTGGCGGCGCTGTCTCATGCCCGGGTGATCTATATCTTTACCCACGACAGCATTGGTGTGGGGGAGGACGGACCGACCCATCAGCCTATTGAGCAGGTGATGAACTTGCGCGCCGTCCCCAACCTGACCGTCATCCGCCCGGCCGATGCCGCGGAGACCGCAGAGGCGTGGCGCATAGCCCTGCTGAAACAAGACAGCCCCACGGCCCTCATCCTTACGAGGCAAGGGCTTCCGGTGTTGGACCGCACGGAATATGCACCGGCAGAGGCCCTGCAGCGCGGCGGCTTCATCCTGTGGGAGTCTGCCAAAGGAATACCCGACGTGATCCTCATCGGCACCGGTTCTGAGACACACCTTGCCCTTGAGGCGGGCAAGCAACTGGTTGTCGAAGGGATCAAGGTCAGGGTGGTTGCCCTGCCCAGCTGGGAGCTCTTCGATTCTCAGCCGAAAAAATACCGTGAAACCGTGTTGCCGCCGGAGGTGAAGGTCAGGGTTGCGGTGGAGGCGGGGATTAAGCTGGGGTGGGAGCATTACGTCGGGTTGGAAGGAGAAGTCGTCGGCATGGAGAGCTTCGGGGCCAGCGCCCCCGCTCAGGTCCTATATGAGAAGTTCGGCATTACTGTCGAAGGCGTCGTGCAGACCGCCAAAGGGCTCCTACAACGGAAACAAGGGAAGCGATAATAATTTCACCCACGAGGTGAAAGCTCAAGGGTTTGAATCAAGGGCGTTGTCTTGGGCGACACCCTTTGAGGAGAGAGACGATGGCCGTTGGGCAGGGCATGACATTCAAGATAGGTCCATACCAGGATTTGGTCGATAAGGCCCTTGCCGAGATCAAAGACCAGCGGGTGCTGGAGCGTATCTGGGCCCATGACCATACCGTTTGGAAGCCCGAGGCGACGGAGATCGCCAACCGTTTGGGTTGGCTGAATATCGCTGAGGCGATGGGAGATGAGGTCCAGCGCCTGCAGGAGTTCGCCGCTGGCGCGCGAGAGGATGGCTACACCCATGCCCTGCTCCTGGGGATGGGGGGCTCCAGTCTGGCCCCTGAGGTCTTCCGCACAACCTTTGGCGTACAAAAGGGGTATCTGGACCTTGACGTACTAGACAGTACAGATCCCGCTGCCGTGGCTGCTCATGCCGAACGGCTTGATCCCAAACGGACGCTTTTCATCGTCTCCACCAAGTCCGGTACCACGGTTGAGACCCTTTCCTTTTTTAAGTTCTTCTATAATTGGACGAAGGATGCAATCGGCGAACAGCGGGCCGGAGACCACTTCATTGCGATCACCGATCCGGGTTCATCCCTGGTTGATCTTGCTGAACAATATCACTTCCGGGAAATATTTTTGAACGACTCGAACATCGGCGGCCGCTATGCGGCCCTCTCGTATGTCGGGTTGGTGCCGGCAGCACTGATTGGGATGGATATAGCGTTATTGCTCAAGTGGGCCATAGCTATGGCCGACCATTGTAAGATATCAAATCCTCAGAAGGTGGATGATACGATCGCTGCCCGACTCGGCGTGGCATTGGGTGAGATGGCCAAGGGAGGTCGGGACAAGGTGACCTTTGTCATCTCATCTCAGGTTGTGAGCTTCGGCGATTGGCTAGAACAGCTTATTGCCGAGAGCACCGGCAAAGAAGGGCAGGGTATTCTGCCGGTGGTAGGGGAAGCGGTGGGTGCACCGGAGACCTATGGCGCGGACCGCCTCTTTGTGTACCTCTGCGAGGAGGGAGATACTGCAGATGATGCGGCAGTGACCACATTGGAACGGTCGGGGCATCCTATCATTCGCATATCCCTGCATGACCGTTACGATCTTGGGGCACAATGCTTTTTGTGGGAGATGGCCGTCGCGGTGGCCTGCAATAGGCTGGGGGTCAATCCTTTTAATCAGCCCAATGTCGAGGCTGCCAAGACCCGCGCCCGTCAGGCGGTAGATGAATATAAAGAAAAAGGAACGCTCCCTGTCGATGCCCCGACCTTGACTGATGGTGCAATCGCGGTCTACGGTGTGGTAAAGGCAGAAAACTCGGGTGCACCGCTGGCCGCCTTTCTCAGCCAGGCCGAACCAGACGCCTATGTTGCCCTCCAGGCCTATGTGCAGCCTACCGCTGAGATCGAGGCGGCGTTGCAAGGGTTGCGCACGCAGGTGCGGGATCGGTTCAAATTGGCAACTACCCTCGGCTATGGTCCGCGCTTTTTGCACTCCACCGGTCAACTGCACAAGGGGGATGCGGGTCGCGGCCTCTTTGTTCAAATCACCGCTGATGACCCCAAAGACATACCGATCCCTGATGCGGCAGGATCACCTGATTCCTCTCTTACCTTTGGAACACTCAAGACGGCACAGGCCCATGGCGATCGGCAGGCATTGTTGGATGCCGGCAGGCAAGTGATCCGCTTTCACCTAGGGAGGGATGCGGTAAAGGGACTCAAAGCTCTGAGTGAAACAGTATCATAAGGTACTGTCGGGAGTTGCGGCAAGTGAACCATTCAAGATTGCTCTGATCAATTTTCTCAAAACCAATTTATTGTTCTTGAAATAAATTATACATAGCAGTTGCCCCACGGTCAAAACCATTGCGTCATGTGCTCGTTTCAGGAGTTGTTAGTCATCCTTATGTAGTGAAGCCTAAAGTGGTTAGGAGATCTTGCCAAGGGTCATGACCGAGGACCCAGAGGTAGAAGAGGCTTCCCAGCCACCCGTGGAATAAACCCAAAGGCCACAGGTTGTGTAGGCGTAGGTAGAGAGGGACGAATAGTAGCCCAAGGCAGAAGGTGGCGAGCATAAGGAGAATGTTCGGGGTATGTACCAGCCCAAACAGTGTTGCGCCGAGAAGCACTAGGAAGATAGGGTGTGAGCCAAACGGCGTCAAAGAAAGATTCCGTACCACAAGGCCTTGGATGAGAAACTGCTGAATAATCCCCCAGATTGGGTAGAGGATTAGCAGAATACACAGGTGGGGAGGGAGAATAAACGTACCGTGCAGAGAACCGAAGTACGCCATAGCAATGATCCCCGGCAATGAAACAGTTGCTGTTATTAGAAAGGTCTGTAATAGATTGTCGGCACGGAATCCCCACTCAGAGAGAACGCCAGGTTGCCGTTTTGCGCGCCAAAGAATGAACACAATCCAAAAAAGTACTGCCGCTACGATGAAAAAGCCGTGAAGACCGACCGCCTTTGATAGAAAGTGAAGGACAGCGGTAGTGATCACCGCTGTGACTTCTGCCCAACTGGGCTTGCTTGTTTCTGCTTTTTTCATGGTGTGTTTGACTGAGTGCTTAACGATCCAAGATAAAGGGTGCGGAAATATTTTTCTCACAAGGCCCCAAAGGAGTTAATCGTTGCAGAATCCGCCAAGATCGTTATTATTTCGAAGTTCTCGTTATGAATAGTGACTTTTGATATTTCCTCAGAGGTAGCTTTCTTTACATGCTCCGCGTCTTTTTCTCTATGGCATCCAGGAGAGAGTCAAATGATTTTTCAAAGGCGACTACGCCGTCCTCGAGTAATTTTGCGCAGACGGCGTTGATGTCAATGCCGAGTCTTTGGAGGGCATCGATAATCGTTTGGGCCTCATCGGCTTTTGCGGTAAGTGTTTCCTTAACCACCCCGTGGTCTAGGAATGCCTCAAGGGTCTTTTCCGGTACGGTATTGACGGTGTCTTTAGCGATCAATTCGGTCACATACTTGATATCGCTGTAGTCTGGATTCTTCGTGCCGGTAGAACCCCAGAGGACCCTCTGGACAGATGCCCCTTGTTGTTCCAGCCGCTTGAATTCATCCTCAGCGAATATCCGGGCATATTCGCTATAGATCAAGTTCGCATTGGCCACCGCCGCCTTGCCCCTCAGGGATGCAGCCTCCTTTTTGTCCGGGAGCTGATCGAGGAGTTTGTCTACAGAGGTATCGACGCGGCTGACAAAGACACTGGCCACCGAACGCACCTGACGCGCGTCACCCCCCTTCTGAAGTAGCTTTGTGACGCCTTCGAGGTATGCGGCCGCCGTTTTCTGGTACTGTTTCAAGGAGAATATCAGCGTGACATTAACGTTGATTCCCTCGGCCAGCAACGCCGTGATCGCCTCATATCCGTCATCCGTTGCCGGAACCTTGAACATGACATTGGGGCGATTCATCTTTGCGACCAATCTTGTGCCTTCATCTATCGTTTCCTGCGTGTTGTACGCCAGTTTGGGGTTGATCTCGAGGCTGACGTACCCATCGAGGCCTTCGGTCCGTTCATAGATGGGTCTAAAGGTATCCGTAGCCTCCTGGATATCCCTCACGGTCACCTCATCATATATTTCAAAGGTGCTTTTTCCCTGCCTGTGGAGCTCCCCTATCTGTTCGTCGTATTCATCACCTGAGTTTATGGCCTGATCAAAGATGGTAGGGTTAGAGGTCATACCCGTTACACCTAAGTCTATCAATGCTTTGAGCCTGCCGCTCTTCATTAACGACCGGCTGATATAATCAAACCACACACTCTGACCCAATTTGCCGAGTTGCTCAATTGTAGTCACGGACATATTCGCCTCCTCTGTGCCAAAGAATATATAGTACGAAAAAACGGCCCTATCTTACCACATAGTGCATTCAGGACGCCACGACATTGTTTTTTAAAAAAAGGTTTTTGTTGAGCCTTTGCTTTTCCCTGTGGGTGCCTACTTCAAAAAGACGAGGCTCAACCAGGGGATGTAGGTGATGAGAGCCAAGGAGAGCAAGAGTATGAAGAGAAAGGGAAGAGAGGACATTATAATTTTCATGATCGGTTTTTCAAAACGCAGACTGGAGATAAAAAGGTTGATTCCCACAGGAGGGGTTGAAGCCCCGATATGCAGATTGGTGAGGAAGATGATCCCGAGATGGACGGGGTGGATGCCATAGGCGATGGCGACGGGGGTAATGATGGGGACGACGACGGTTAGGGCAGCGAAGATATCCATGATGCAACCCACCGCGAGAAGGAAGAGATTCAGCATTATAAGGAAGACGATAGGACTGCTGATATAGGCCTTGAAGAATTGTAGTACCTTAAAGGGTATTTCCGCGTCTATCAAATAATTGGTCAGGCCAAGGGCGGCACCAAGGATGATCAGGATTCCGCCCACCAGCACCATGCTCTTACGCATGATTTGGGGCAGTTCACGCCACCGGATGTCCCGGTAAATGGCCACTTCTACCAACAACACATAGACTACCGTGATGGCGGCGGCCTCGCTGACCGCAAAGTATCCGCTGTAGATACCACCAAGTACTATAAAAGGGAGAGGGATCTCCCAGAGAGATTCCTTTAACGCCTTGAATACTTCTCCCCACTCGAACCGCGCGCGTGGGACGTGGGAGGCGACGGCCCTCTGAACACTGAATCCTGAGAGCACGATCACCAACAAGATACCGGGCAAGATGCCCCCCAGAAAGAGCTGATCGATCCTTACTTTTGCCACAATGGCGTAAATGATGAGGGGGAGACTAGGGGGGAAGAGAAGACCCAGGGTTCCTGAGGTGGTCAACAGGCCGAGCGAAAACCGCTCAGGATATTTCGCCCTGAGCATGGCGGGGAAGAGAATCCCTCCCAAGGCGATGATGGTGAGACCGGTGGCACCGGTCAATGCGGTGAAGACGGCACAGCTGATCAAGGCGATAACCGATAAGCCCCCAGGCGACCACCCGAGGACCGCATCGTGAATCCTGATCAATCTTTTTGGCGCTCCACTTTCTGAAAGGAGGTATCCGGCAAAGGTGAAGAGGGGGATGGCCACGAGTATCGGCGTTGTGGCCATTCGGTACATCTCGATAATCATGGCCGATGAATCGATCTGGCTTGTGTGGAAGAGAAAAAGGGCCAAACCGGCGATGACGACGAAGATAGGGGTTCCAAACAGCAACAAAAATACGATGAGTATAAAGAAAGACATTTATCCTTTTTTTTCTTTTCTTATAATTTTCGAAAGGGTCTGCAAGGAATGGAAAAGAAATTGTAGGCTCATGATACCGAAGGTTATCGGCATGATAATTTGTGGGACCCACGCAGGTATTCCCAAAAACGTGACGCTTCCCATGAGGGCCTCATTTCTGACAAATTTGAAAGCGGCAAAGGTTAGGAGCCCACAGATAACGGCTGAGAATAATTGTGTGATGAGCCCAATCATGGCTTTTCCTAGGGGAGGCACCCACTGTGGCATTATATCAATAGTGATATGTCTCCCCGCTCTGGTAGCGATGGCTGCACCGACAAAACCAACCCACAAGACCAAATTTCGCACGAGCGGGTCTGCCCAGAAGAGACCGGTGGCAAAGATGTTTCGAAGAACGATTTGTAGAAAGGCGATGAAGATCATAAGACCCAGCAGGATAGAGATAAGGCCCTCCTCCACTCGGTCGATAATGGTATCTACTTGTTCCCAGTTAGCCATTATTTCTTTCCCTTTCGATAGATTTCAAGGTCAGTGGTGACCTCATCCATGACTTTTTTGGAGAAGGATTTGTTAACGAGTCGGGCCATTGCCGTATCCGACAGCCTTTTGAATTCAGCGATTTGATCCGCTGAAGGAGTTATAATCTTCACCCCGTGTTTTTTCATTACCGTGATTGCCTCTTGGTTCTCACTTCTGGTCACTGTCTTTAATTGATCCAAGTTGCGTTGAAAGGCTGTAGTGATAGTATCCTGCCAGGATTGGGGTAGCTTTTTAAAGACATCTTTTTTGACAACCAATCCACCTCCCATATATACCAACGGGACATTGGTGAGATACTTTATCTTTGTGAACCACTGTAGGGAAATGGCCGCTGTTGGTGGTGTATAGACGACATCCACCATGCCGGTTTGAAGTCCGATCAGGACATCGGGGACAGAGAGGGGAATGGCTGAAACGCCGGCTTCATCGAAAATGGCCTTAGCCAGCGGCGATTCGTGCCAAATCCAGACCTTCGCCTTTTTGAGTTCGCTGACACTAGCAATGGGGGTAGTGGACATGAGGTAGACAAACCCCGCTTCTGACCACCCCAAGAGGATGTATCCATTATCTTCCAATCCCTTCGTAAAGTAAGTTCCCATCTTTTTCAAGATATAATCCACCTCGTCATAATCTTGAAAAAGGAAAGGGATATGTAATACGTCGATATCCTTAAAGAGCACCGAGAGCCCTGCTGTAGTCAGGCCGGCGCCATGTATCTGCCCGATCTGCATTTTTCGCAGCATGTCTTTTTCATCACCTAATACGCCTCCGGCATAGATCTTAAACTTGACCTTGTTCCCGGTTTTCTCCATCACCTCGGCGTTGATGGTATTGAATGTCTTGATCCATGAACTTCCTTCGGGGGCCAACGTGGCCATTTTTATCACAAGCTCTTCCTGCGCACGTGCGGTTGCTGAGATGGCAAGCAGCAGGACGACGAGACTACAAACCACGCTTGTTATAAGGGCGCATTTTTTCATCATTGTGTGCTCCTATTCAAAGTATTCATCTGCGTTGTTTAACATTTCCTGGGCCTTGGTTTTTGCCACGGTATTGAGCAAGGTTAATTCCGGCGAGTAATCCGCAGGGGTATCCACGACTTTTTTTAGAATGGATACGAAGAGGTCTTTTTCCATAGCTCGTCGAGCGTAGTACTCGGCATAATAGACGTAGGCCATCAAAAATTTCCCTTCACCCAAATCCAGGGCCTTGAGAAAATGTTCTTGTGCCTTTTGAAGGTCTCCGCCGGCAATGGCGGGCCTGGCGGAAAGCCACATTCCCATAAAGAGGTGGGGCCCGCCGTAGTAGAATTCCTCATCAAGCTCCAGGCACCTGTGCATCATGAGTTCCACTCGCGGCAGTTCGGCCATGGCCTCCATTGAATCCAGATTGAGCATGATCCAGCTTGCCCAACAGGTAGCGGCCCAGAAGACATAGGGGACATCTTTTTTGCCGCTGGCCTTCACGTCAGTTGTGAAATCATCAAAAGAGCTCTTTATGGGATCTTTGAATCCTCTTTGTATCAGGGATTGCAGGGCGTAGTCTCGTGCTTTTCCTAAGAGTTGTTTAGAATATTCTTTGTCCTGATCGTCTCCAAAGATCGAGGCAAAGGATGAATAGGCCTGGGCGGCAGCGATTAATAGCTGTTCGTTGTCCGGCCATGCCTCGATCATGCCGTCCATCAGCATGAGGTAGGCAGGCATGCCATCTCTGATTACCTTGAGATCAGATTGTTTGTAGGCAGCCTTGGCGACGTCTTCCAACAATAACGCTGCCGTTGCTACTCGTGCCTTTTTACTGAAGACGCAGGCAGATTGAGAGGTAATGATCAATAGTATAAGGGCAACCCCTATCGAACGCCGTGAAAAACTCATATTCTCCTCCAACAGATCAAATACTTCCCTGTATATGTAATATTTCTACGAAAACGGAACAATGTCAACCCTTTAAAACACCCTCGGTGGTTTTTCTGTATTGATACGGCTGTATTGAATCTTTCTTGCGCTGAACGATAATTTATATTATCACAGAGGTAGATTCTGTGCGAAAAAGGGAGGACGACGAAGACTTTGACAAAGGAGGGTGAACACGTCATGAGACGTACCTATGCCCCACCAGAGGTTATTATGGAGACGTGCACGGGTTGTGGTTTGTGCATGGAGGTCTGTCCGTCTTTTGTGTTCGAATTGATGGATGCCACGGCCGCCGTGGTGAGAGGCGATTGGTGTATTGGCTGCGGGCACTGCGGGGCCGTCTGCCCGGAGGAGGCAATCCGGCATGAGTCGGCTGCCCTTGGGAAAGGTCCACGGCCAGGGTCGGAGCTTGCCATCACTCCTGAGCAGCTCATGCTCCTGATCCGTGAGCGCAGATCCGTGAGGAACTATCGCAGAAAGCCGGTGCCCAAAAAGGTGCTGGAGCGGATTATCGAGGCCGGCAGGTACGCCCCGACCGGAAGCAACAGCCAGAATGTCCGCTATGTAGTATTGACCGCCCCTGAGGAGATCGACAAGCTTCGAGAAATGGCTATCGCCTTTTATGAGCGGATCTTTGGATTGGTCCGAGGGAGGTTCGGTGCCTTCCTGTTGGGTTTGTTCGCCGGGCGTAGAATCGTTGAAAACCTGCGGGAATCCCTCCCTAAGATCGAGCACGTCAAGGAAGTAATGGCCCAGGGTGAGGACCGCTTGTTTTATCAAGCGCCGGTGGTGATGGTGGTCCATGCAGAATCGTGGGACACCTGCTCGGCCTTTAACGGCGCGTTGGCCCTCTATAACTGCTCGCTCATGGCCCACACACTGGGGATAGGATGCTGCTTCAATGGGTATCTTCAGAGCGCCGTGAACAACAGCCGTCGGATCAAAAAATGGCTGGGTATACCGCGAGATCATCGCTGCTTCGGGGCCATGACCCTCGGATACCAGAAGATCAGATATCAGAGACTCGTGAAGCGCGATCCTGCGAAGGTGGTGTGGCGGTAGGGATTGACAACATGGCTACCTGCGATAATAATAGTTACAATCTTTCGCAGATGTCTTATATGCTCAATATAACAATATTGGGGTAATATAATAAGGAGATTTATAAAAATTGTTCGCTGTCATGAAGCATCGGCGGGTTATCGAATGAACGATCCGCATGTTTCCCATTTGCGCTACCGAGCCATTCCTGCCTCATTCATTGAGTTCGTTGAAGTTGCGCCGATTGAGGTCGAGACGAACGCATTTCGTGCACGGCTGTCCGCTGGCAAACTCGTCTTGGAAATGCACGTTCACTTCGCGTCTGAATCCGATGCTCGGTCTGTTACTGATCCTTTCGTCAAAGGCTGGGCTATAGCGTCGGGGTTGAGACGGGGTCGTCCCGAGATTTCCTTCGAGTTCGAAAGCGCAGAAATCATTGATCGTTCTCCGCCATCCAATGGTGGTAATTACGGCTTGGTTGCAGCACAGTTGGCAGTCCCCCAACTGTATGCGACCGCAACAAGTCATCCAATTCGCACTGGATACCCTCGTGCCGCGCCGAAATTCTTAGCTAGCCGAGAAGTCGAAATCTTATGGGCTCGTCATCAGGCATACATTGAAGGGCGAGAGCCGCTGACATCAATGGCTTACTTTTGCCTGACTTTCGTCCAGACAGTAGCTGGCGGTGGCAATGATCGTGCGGCGAAGAAGTACAAAATTAGCCGTAAGGTCTTTGATCGGATCGGTGCTCTCACAGGAACTCGAGGCGACTATCTTACGGTTCGAAAGGTTGTCGACAGTCAATTGCCGAGGCCTTTGACTCAAGACGACCTTCGCTGGCTGGAGGCTGCTGTCCGAGTTATTATTTGGAGGATGGGTGCGCCGCCGCTACCGACTGATATGGAAATCACGGTTGACAAAGTCCTTACCTTTCCGGCTCTCGTCCCATGACTCCCAACCATGCGGTCGAATTGACCGCCACAAGCAGACTTGCAGCTCCCTTGACTCTGCGTCCTCAACGGCAGCTCACTACTATCGTTAAGCAGTTGCTTTGTATAATGAGGTCCATCCTGCTCACAATCATTACTTTCCATCCTCATAAAACCTGAGATACCTCAGCAGGATGAGGCCGACGAAGCGCAATACGCCGTAGAGCATGATCCCCAGCGCAAAGGAGCCGTGTTCTCCCATCATGCCGAGGCCTGCGGGGACAGCCTCGCCTCCTATGAAAAAGGCCACGGGGATGGTGAGGGAGACCGCGACATTTAAAATGGAGATTGATTTGAACCTTTCTATCCTTTTATAGTATTTATTAATAAAACGAACTTATGAAAGACATGAAGGATTATATGTTTGTGGCATGAAGGAGAATATGGTATATAAGCATACGATATAATAAAGGTTAATAGCAAATCACCTCTCGTCAGCATCCACAGGAGGGAGAACCATGATGAATAAAAGTCAAAAGAGATATGGTAAGGCGATGTACGTATTCTTTTTTAGTGTCTTATTTTTGTTTATTTTAACGGCGTTCGCTTATGCCCAAACCTTACAGCTTCTTAGTCCAAATGGGGGGGAGAGTTGGAGCATTGGCCAAAACAAGAGCATAACATGGACGTTTTCGGGATTGCCCGCAAACCATGCAATACAACTGGAACTCTTACACAATGGAAGCATAATAGGCACCATTCGTACGAATATATCGATAGGAGTCCCTGGAGAAACCTCGAGTTGGACATGGAGGGCTGGAACATATCAAGGCGGCACTGCAGCAGCAGATTCTGGATACGCAATCCGAATTACAGATATGTGGAACAGGCAGTATACGGATGTAAGTAATGGTACCTTTACCCTGGTTAGGGGTATAGGACCGGGGCCGTCCGTGAATAGACCCGATAATAATCTCACGGCGAAGCCTCATGTAACGAATACTATTTTTACTTTACCGGACCTGGTCATATCCGATGCGTGGATTGAGGATTCTGACATTCGCTGGTTAGTATGGAAAGTTGAAAATAAAAATTGGCGGAGGGTCAAACTAGACCCAGACAATCCTTTTAACATTCAAATCTGTGCGCTCGGGATTCGCTGTGATGTTTTGCGCGTCAGCAGGGTACATATTGAAGGGCTCAATAGGAGTGGATATAGTATAATCAGATTCGGCTGGGATCACAACTGCGACGTAAGATTTATCGTCGACTACGGACACGATGTCGAAGAATACAACGAAAGTAACAACTTATGCACATTCAACCTGACAGAATAATGAAAGACGCTTTTGATGGCTATTCCAAGTGGTACCTTGTTCTTTCCTATCGCAAAACATGTAATATGAAACCCCGTCCTGTTCGGGTTTTCTTCGCACAGGCGACTCGTTCCATGTAGATTTAGGTAGACACATCTTCATGAAATCTGAGGTATCTGAGCAGAATAATACCCCCCAGCATTAATATACCAAACAGCATAATCCCCAGCGCAAAGGAGCCATGCTCCCCCATCAAGCCGAGGGCTGCGGGTACAGCGCCGCCCCCTACGAGAAAGCCCACAGGGACGGTGAGGGAGAACGCGACGTTGCGGACAGAGGGAGGGCCAACCATGGACAGGGCAGAGAAGCCCGCCGGGAAAAAGCAAACAGCCAACGTAGGTTGGAGAAACAGGAGGGGAACAATCCATCCCCCCCTGGCCATACCCAACAGAACGGTCGCCACCCCGGTGGCCAGAACGATACCTACCAGGGCCCGTTTTGGGCCCAGTCTGTCTGAGGCCCATCCTGCTCCAAAGGCGAAGATCGGCCCGGCAATCCGGGAGAAAGCCACCAGGTGATTGGCCCAGCTCCGCTCGAATCCTTGCTCTGCCACCAGATACAGCGGGAGCATGGTATATATCCCCATGCTTGCACCAATGGCAAGACTCAATAAGGCCATGATGATCCAAAAGCCAGGTCGGACAAAAAGAACGCGCAGGGTCTTTGGACTGGGGGCCTCGCCGGGAAATCTCCCCCCTTTGCCAAAGTGTAGAAAGGCCACGCCAGCAAGGATTGCTACTACCCCAATGAGTACGATACCCCCCCGCCAGGAGCACCACAGCAAAAATCCCTCCGCCACGAGGGGGGCTGCGATAAAGCTCACGTTGGGGGCCAGTTCATGAATGGCGATGGCCTTGCCCCAATCGCGTGCCTTCACCAGTGAGGTAATGGTGGCGATGCCTGAGGGGAAATAGAGCCCGACTGACAGACCCAAGAGTATCAGTCCTACTCGAATCCCTCCGAGGGTATGGCTAAGGGAGACTACGAGCAGGGCCCCGCCGAGGGCCACTGAAGAGGTAATGATCGTCCTCCTGTGGGTGATACGGGAAGAGACGAACCCGGAGCCAAGGAGCCCTACAAAATAACCGAGGGAGATGAGGAGAAAGAGCCCCCCTGCCTGGCCGTGTCCTATATGCAGGTCTGTTTCAACCGCAGGCAGAAGGGGGGCTAGGATAATCCGCGAGAGGAAGTTGAGAAAAAATATCCCCGCCAGAAAGAGCAGGGACGGGATATGTGAGCGAAAGGAAACCATTGTTACCTCTTTTTCATAGTTGGTTGACTCAACCGGCATTCGAGGTGATATCATGGCTGGTAATAGAAGACAAGTTATTTTCCCCTTGGTCTAACCAGTGTTGAGTCTTTCTAACTATTCATATTCGATCAGAAGCATTTTTATTGCCCCTGCAAGATCAGCGTGATAAAATTAAAATTAATCATACTTGGCTAAACGGTATGGAAGGAGGGGGAAAAATAAAATATGGGATAAAGTCCGTGTTTGACTCAAGAGTCAATGAAGGACTTTGATTACTTTATTCTTTGTATACTTTTCATTCTATAAATGGTGTGCTTTCTTCATAAGCCTGTAATAGATAAATAAGGAAAATCTCGTAACTCATATTTGAAGGTTTAGGTATTGCTAGTTTTTCGATGAGGGGGAGCGCTATCTTCTTGGCTAATTGTCTTCGCGAGGTGGAATTGAGTTCGAATCTACGCTGGAGGAAACTTTTGACAATTTTAGACTCCTGGTTATTTATCTTTGTAATGGATGAGCCAAAATCTATTAAGCTTCTTTGTGCTGGTTGAAGCTTGAATTCCTCAGGTGAAGGGATGCTTTGAACTTTTTCCTTCACTACGATTGTCCCGGCCACATAGTCACCGATTCTCTTTTCCTTGGAACTTATAAAGATAGTGACTAATCCGACACCATAAAGACCCGGCAGAATATCCACTATGCGAAGAAGGTTTCTGGTCATAGCCTCTATAAAACCAACAACATATCCATCTTCTTTGACTGTTCTGATTCTCAGGAGTTTTTTGCCCGGTGTTTGTCCATTCCAAAAGGTTTCAAACAAAACGAAGTACCCCATTCTTACCAGATATATGCCAATAAACAATATAGCTATAAGCCAGGTGGGAATAGATTCAAAAAATTCAGAACCAAAAATCCTCTTTAGATCAGTAAAAAAAAGATTGATGATAATAAAAACAAGCACTAATATAATAATGGTCGCTATTTGTACGAGATTATCTATTATCAGGGCCAGACCGCGAGAACCAATTCCTGCTAGACGATATTGAATTTCTACATTCTCTGGAGTTCGGATAGAAATTTTTGGTTCCAATGACGATTGTTTCATTGTAATCCCTTATTTTAAAACAATAGCATTTATATATTAGCAAAAAATGGTGTATAATACTATCAAATGCCTGCTGAACTTAAATCATTCATAAAAGAGAAGAGGGCTAACTGGGAAAGGTTATCTCAGATATTGAGTAAAGCGGAAAAAAGGGGACTGCGTAAGCTCAGCGAAGAAGAAATTGACGGTTTAGGCCAACTCTATCGAAGTATCTGCTCTGATTTAGCCTATGCCAAAGACCAAATTCGGGATGAGAAACTCTCAGATTATCTTAACGTGCTCGCAGGGAAGGCTCATAATTACATCTATCAAAAAGAGCCTTTTCGGCTGAGCAATGTAATAAGATTTTACAGATATCAATTTCCACAGATCTTTCGTGATACTAAGAATTATACTCTTTTTGCCTTCTTATTTTTTATCGCATTTTCCATCCTTGGTTATTTTACAGTAATGCTAGATGAGAGTTTCGCTTCTCTTGTAATTCCGCCTCACATAATAGACAGTATAGAGAAGGGCGAAATGTGGACCACAAAGATCACCACTGTTGCTCCTCAGGCTTCCAGCGCCATTATGACTAATAATATTACGGTAACGTTTATTGCTTTTGCTTTGGGAGTTACGTTGGGGATGGGGACTTTGTATATATTGGCATTGAATGGGCTGTTGCTAGGAACCATGAGTTATCTTATTCAAGCAAGAGGTATGGTAATTCCCTTTTGGTCTTTTGTCCTTCCGCATGGGATAATTGAGCTGTCTGCTATCATGATTGCTGGTGGTGCTGGATTACTGTTGGGAAGTGCGCAGCTTATAGCCACCGACCTGAGTCGGAAAGAAAGCTTGCTGGTAAAAGGCAATTTAGCAGTGAAGTTAATTCTGGGTTGTATACCCGTCTTAATTGTAGCCGCCATAGTAGAGGGCTTCTTTTCCCCTCTGCCTGAAGTCAGCCCTTTTTTTAAGTTCTCAATGGGTATATTACTCGGCTTTTCCCTATGGATTTATCTCTCATTCAGCAAACGTTATTAGAAATTCTTGTTAAGGATAAACGAGGTTACAAATTATGTCGATTCTTGCTTTAATATAAATGAGCAAATTCTTCCGAAATCATAATTAAAGCCTATGCTTACTTTTTACTTCGAGATATTTGTTAATTACCGCCACAGATAATCTTTCCACTGAAACGTCTAAGGTCAAAGCTCCTTTTTTTAGGAGCCTACTGAGAATCTGTTCTCTCTCCAAAAGGATTGAGTTCGCCACCCCCTTCTCATAAGCGGCAAGGGAATCAGGGGGGATAAGCTGAGCCGTTTCTATTAATTGAGGATCGTTTAAAGCAACGACAAGAGTAAGATGGTGACGAGATAGTGCTGAGATGCAGGAAAAGAGTGAAGATGATGACTGAGTATCACTGAGGTCTGTAAATACAACAATTAAAGAACGTTTTCTATGGTTTAAGGATATAAAACGACGAACACCTCTGTAGTTTGGTTCGCAGAGTTTTGCTTCTATTGGATAGAGAGCTTCCATTATATGGTTGAGTTGCTTTGTAGGGGGCAGGAAGGAAATTATCTCATCTGAAAAGGGAAGTATACCTACTCGGTCACCCTGATGAGTGGCTATATAGCCTAATATAAGACTGGCATTTACAGCATGATCTAATTTAGTCAGACTTCCTATTCGTGTTGCCATCATTCTTCCCGCATCAATAAGCAATAAAAGATTCTGAACCCTTTCCGTTTGATAGTTTTTGCTAATAGGACGATCATATTTAGCGGTATTCTTCCAATCTATCCAGCGAATGTCATCATCAGGAACATACTCTCGCAAGCTCTCAAAATCTGTCCCTTGGCCTCTTAAGAAAGATCGCTTGATTCCTGTTTCTATCAAATGGCTCCTTTTGTGGGTTAACTCATACTTTCGAACATCCAAGAGACTAGGGTAAACTTTTATCTCCTCTGCGCTCTTATGTTTTTTTTGTTTTTTGACTAAACCGAGAGGAGAAGAGTACCGATAATTTATACTACCAAATTGATAGCTTCCCCTATGGTTTGGTATGAGAGTATATTTTAGAGTGGCCTTGGAATATGGTAGAAGCCTAGCCCTAAGAAAAGGATTTTTAGCATCAAATTGGTACGGATATTCGTCTTTTACTTCAATTCTTACGTCAACTCGGGATCTATTACGGACATCAATCCATATAGTATTCTCTGTCCCCAAAGAGAGTCTTTTTTCATGTCGTCTATGTAACGTAAGAAAATTCTCCGAGGGACTCATAAAAAAGTCACCTAGAGCCAAGCCAACGAGCAATAGATCGTAACCTATTGTCAGATAGATAAATAAACGAGATATTCCGACGAAGATGAGAGGTATAATCCCTATACTAAGCAGTATTAGGAATCGTTTGGTAAAAAGCATCGTTTACCCCAAAGACTGAGAAATTCAAAAATTGGTAAGTGGTAATTAGTCAAGCAAGCACCTATCTTGGGACCTCTATTTGACTTAAAATGTCTTGGATTATAGTATCTGAATTCATTCCCTCTATCTCTGCTTCTGGTTTTAATATGAGGCGATGTCTGAGCACTGCATAACTGATAGTTTTTACTTCATCAGGGGTTACAAATTCTTTTCCTCTTATTCCTGCTAGGGTCTTTGCGGCAAGCAATAATGCTACCGAAGCTCTGGGGCTTGCTCCTAATATTACCTGAAGGCTCTCTCTGGTCTTTTTAACGATTTGGGTAATGTATGAGAGGATTTCTTCCCCGACAGTGATCTTCTGTATTTCTTTCTGACATTTGTTGATAATCTTAGAGTCAGCAATTGCTTTTACTCCAGCTGCATCTAAATCATGGGCATCAAACCCCTCGTCATATTTTTTAAGAAGCCGTTGTTCTTCTTCTTGAGTGGGGTATTCCGCGAGGACTTTTAGCATAAAACGGTCAAGTTGTGCTTCTGGTAATGGATAGGTACCTTCATATTCAATGGGGTTTTGGGTTGCTAAAACCATAAAAGGTTCTAGAAGTGAATATACACTTCCATCTAAAGATACCTGTCTCTCTTCCATTGCTTCCAGAAGAGCAGCTTGGGTTTTAGGAGGAGTGCGATTAATTTCGTCGGTCAACAAGAGATTGGTAAAGACTGGTCCTTTCCTCAATTTAAACGAATGGGTAGATAAGTCAAAGATATTAGTTCCTATCACATCTGAGGGCATGCAGTCAGGAGTAAACTGGATACGTTTAAATTCAGCATTGAGGGTCTTAGCTAAGGTTTTAACCATGAGAGTCTTGGCAATTCCAGGCACACCTTCCATAAGAATATGACCCCTAGCAAATAAGCCTACCAGCATTAGTTCAATTACTCCATCCTGGCCAACTATTACCTTCTTCATTTCTTGGGTAATGCTGCCACTTACTTTCTTTACATATTCAATCTTGGCCATAAATCCTCCTCCTATAGTTTTCCAAATCGCTAATTAAACTTAAGAATTCTCCCTCCTTGAGCTTCATTTCTTTCTTAGAAATTTTTTCGCATTTAAGAAGAATTGCTAAAAACCTCTCTTGCTCAAGATTGACTCTGATGGAGATAAAAGAGCATAGTTCCTCTAAATCTATATTTGGGCTAAGCCCGAATCTCTTTATCCAAAGATTCTTATACCGTAGATACACATACCGTAAAGCCAAGCTCTGGAGGTTTGCTTTGTAATAAAGGGAGGCCATAGATCTAACATATTCTAATGCTGATCTGCTACCCTGTTTTTGTAGAGGGTGCGGTTTCCCGAAGCGTTGACCTACAGAATAGAAAAGAACTATAGCTATTAATAAAATCTGTAAAAAAATCCCAGCAACAGGGGTACCTCTATAATGTCCAAAAAGAGAAAGAGAACTGTCATATCCGTGATGGTACTCATCAAAAAATATTTTCCTATTATTCCCTTCTTTACATATTATGTTCATAAGAAGATGAATATTGTCCTCCTTAGCTATGCCTCGGTTCGAAGCTATATAGGGAGCCGTTAGGACGGTTGCCTTCCCTTTGCCAACCTGCTGAGATATTAGTACGGGACCATTTTTACCTTGTAGATGGACAATCGCCCCATAGGGGATATTATCAGTCACGTGTGCAGTTGCCATTATCATAATTTTCTCTACCTTTCTTACATAGGCGGTAGGAAGAATAGGGTAAAGTGTTTGGTCTTCTGCCTCCCATATTTCTTGTGTCTTCACTACTTCTATTCCTAGGGCCCTAAGAAGTTCATTGTTTGAATCGTCTATAATGAGAAGATTGCCTCCCTCTTTCAGCCAGGAAAGAATATTCTCTACTTCTTTGCTGAATGAACAGGTACGTCCCTCACAGCCGGAACCACCAATAAGCTGGGGATCAATCATTATAAGCAGAGTCTTTGTGGCTGTAGATAAATCCAGCTTCTGTATAGGGAATTGCCATCTGGTGGTATCATGTCCCATTTTTTGAAGCAAAAGATAAAAAGCTTTACAACCAGTAGGTTTATTGTTGTATGTCGAGCGATCGGGAACCAACTCTACCTGAACCCCTTTTTTTGGCTGGTAGAAAAGAAAGCTCCCTACGATGATAATCAGAAGAATGACTGATAGCGCTATTATCTCCTTTTTCATATTAATTCTGCCGGAGGCAATTAGGCGCTCTCTCGGGCCTTTTGAAACTCATTTAGGAATTGGTGATACTCTTCTGCATTTGGCCAGACCAACCCATACCAATAGCGTTCAAAGGCTGAGGTGAGAATCTTGAGTAACCCATACAGTGATGAATATTCTGAGGCCCTCCTTAAATACTCAGAGTTTGTCTGTGTCGGGTTGTATTCGATCTTCCCTTTCTCATCCAGATAGACTAAAAGGGCAATATAGAGATATCTTACGGCATATCTATAATTTCCCTCTTTTGCATACCTACCGGCCTCCTCTTGAAGTTCCTGGGAGTTTCCCAGCCTATTAGGTTCACTACGAGGGAGTTCCTCTGCTCGGTGTTGAAGGGGAAGAGATATTTTGCTTATCCTGCGAAGAAGCAAGATAATTATCACTATCAGTAGACCACCGAGTACCACATAGAACAATACCTTGAGAAACCACACAAACTGGGGACTCAGACTTACGTTTGGACGTAGCCCCCCGAATAATTTATGTAACCATTCAGAAATTTTGCTCATTATTCTCATCATGATGGGATTGACCTCTTTTGTGGCAAATTCCTCGCGTTCAAGGATCTCTCTTAGGAGAGGCTTAGGATCGCGTACCATCGGTTCGGGCATCTCCAAAGCTATCTGCAACTCCCTCAAATTCTTTATTAGTCTATTTAGAGATTCTTTTCGTTTCTCAGAATTTTGCTCTTTGGATATACTATCGAGTTGTAAGTACAACCACCGATGGTCAGTCTTTATCGTCACCCCCTCCATTGTTACTGACCCCCATGAGGAGATTCTTGTTCTTAACAGCTCTATCTCTCCTTCAACTTCCTCATCCCTCATAGATTCCAGGGTGTGAATAGAGCTCTTTATTTCTCCTGCATACTCACGTAATGTCATAGCAACGGTAGGAGCCGTTAAGACGGCAAGCAATAGGATGAGGGAGAAAAAGACTATCGATCTGATATTTCTAAACATATGTGAAGTCTACTCGGTTGTTTTACGTTTAAGATTCATGCCCCAAATTCTCAGCCATGACCTGAAGATCAAAACCTTCCTTGCGTATCCGAATGTCATAGTACAGGAGGGTAAAGGAAATCATAAATATAGGGCTCACAATGATATTGCTGATACTTTGGGCTGCAGTTTGGAGAATTTGTAATTCAAATGTAGGGAGTAGTGCGTGCTGGGCACGAAGCATACTCACTATCATAAAAGGCACTGTCACAATCCCGCCGACTACCATAGACAGTATGAAGTACAAGAGACCGATAACAAAGATCTTTCCTAAGTTGCCCCAGTCCCAGGCTAAAGAGGTGCTTCTGGATATGGCCTTTGTTACTCTACACTGCTCCAATACTACTGTTTGGGTGGTAAATATAAATAGCATCATCAAAACTATGCCTGGGACTATGCAAAAGAAAAATCCAAAAACAATCATCAGTGCCGTTAGCAGAAGGGTGCCAACAAGCCTCCAGAACCTCTTCAGGACATATATATAGGATTCCTTTACATCTATCGAATGCCCTAGGTAGCGTTCTGAAACCGCATAGGCCAAGGCGCCGGTACCTACCAAATATAAACACCATGCAGGTATTAATAGGAGCAACGTTCCTATGGAGGAGAGAACAAATACTGGAATTGCTGCCTCTAACTTAGGAGTTCCCATGGTCATTATAGAAAACGTAAAATACTGCCAGGTGCCGCTTATCAAAAATAAAACCAACTGAGGAATGGCTGCGATCAGTATAAACTTGAGGAAGTTGGCACGGTAGAGCCGGAAACAGCTATCCAAGATATCTCCGATCCCCATTGGTCTTAAATCCATAGGAGACTCTTTCATAAGAAGATATTCCCCCCTGTCTTCAGAGTATTAGTTGTCTGAAAAGATGCGTTACGAGAAAAACTGTTTATGATTCTAACTTTTATGCGTTAAACGGTCAAGCTGTTTGGCTGCCATTTGTTACAAAGTTATAGATATAGACTTTATGTTAAAGGTGATGGTAGAAAAATGAAGTTTCAAATCAACTTTGACTAAAGGAACTTGCTCTGTTGAAATTTTCAACATACAGTCAAAGATTAACCGAGTACTTAACCACTTCTGCCCCGTAAAACTTAAGTAACACCCCGAGATCATTAATTCTCCGCCCCTTCTCAAAATGGGCCTTTTTATTGCCCGAACGTGCATGCTATGATACGATACTCACGACGTGAGGGAGTTTGTGACTAAAAATCATTCGTTATTTAACAATTACATGGAGGAAAAAGATGAAAAAACTAGGCATAATAGCTGCGATAGTCGTTGCTGTCTTTGCCCTATTGTTTTTGTTTAAAAATATCCTCATCAAGGCGGCTGTTGAGGGTGGGACAAGGAAGGCGACAGGGTTGGAGCTTACCATCGAAGATATGGATGTAGGCTTGTTTTCGTCGAAGGTGGATATCACAGATATGCGATTGCTTAATCCCGCTGGATTTCCCGACAAGGTGATGATCGACATACCCAAGTTCCTCGTCGACGTCGAACTTGCGTCGTTCTTCAAGGGTGGGGCACATGTTGAGACCATTGTATTAGATCTCAAGGAACTGATGGTGGTGCGAAACAAAGATCGCAAACTCAATCTTTCTGCCTTAAAATCGGTGAGTGAAAAGCAGCAAAAGGGAAGGAAGCCTGTTGAGCAGAAGGAGGAAAAAAAGGCACCGCAGGTGGTCATCGATACGCTTGTCTTGAAGATCGGGAAGGTTACCTACAAGGATTATTCATGGAGCACGAAGCCCTTCACCAAGACCTTCAACATCGGCATCAATGAGGTCTACCGGAACATTACCGATCCCAAAAAGCTGGTTAATCTTATTATCGTGCGCGCTCTCCAGAAGACAAATATCGCCCAGCTTGCCAACTTCGATTTAGACACGCTCAAGGCGGATGTTGGCGATACCTTGAAGACAGTTGAGAAGGCAGCGACAGAGGCAGGCGAAAAGGAGCTAGAGGACCTGGAAAAAAGCGCCACAGAGGAAGCTGAAAAGGCGGTTGGTAAAGATGTGATAGAGGGACTTAAAAAACAATTGGAATAAATGCGTTGAGAGTTGGAGAGCAAGGTGATTTCCATATGAGCGATAGGCAGCTATCCCCATCCCCCCTGCTCAGGGGGGATGATGCCATTTTGGTGGTCATCGACATGCAGGAGCGGCTCCTGCCGGTCATCTCGGATAAGGATAAAGTAATTGAGAATATTCAGAAGCTTGTTAAGTTCTCCCGCATGATCGGGTTGCCGATCATCCTCACGGAACAAGGAAATCTTGGAGAGACAAACCCTGAGATTCGTACGTTATTAAAGGGAGTTGAACCCATCACTAAATTGGAGTTTGATTGCTTTGAGTCCCCTGCCTTTGCCGAGCACGTAGGCCAGTCAGGCAGGAATACCCTCATCATCGCCGGTATCGAGGCGCACATCTGCGTGGCGCAGACGGCCTTGCACGCTCTAGCTCACCATAGAGTGCATGTGGTGAGTGATGCTGTTTCTTCCAGGTCTCCGCACAATCGGGAGGTCGCCTTAAGCCGTATGCGCGAGTCCGGCCTTACTATCACATCAACTGAGATGGTGATCTTTGAACTGTTGGGGAAGGCAGGGACCGATCAGTTTAAGGAGGCACTGAAGCTGGTAAAATGATTCACTGGGGTTTTTGCTAACATTACAGTACTCTACACGATGGTATCATGTCTTTGGAGTTAACTGAAAACGCCTTGCGCATTCTGCAGGCACGTTACCTCAAAAAGGATCAAGAGGATCATGTTGTAGAGTCTCCCGAGGAGATGTTTCAACGGGTGGCGCATCATGTTGCCTCGGCCGAGACGATCTTTAATCCCCAGGCGAAGGTGGATGAGATTGCAGGGGCTTTTTATCAGATGATGACCTCATTGGAATTCCTTCCCAACTCCCCAACCCTGATGAATGCAGGAAGAGAACTGGGGCAGCTCGCCGCCTGTTTTGTCCTGCCGGTGGAGGATTCCCTGGAATCCATCTTTGAGGCAGTCAAGGACACGGCCCTTATCCACCAGAGCGGAGGGGGGACGGGCTTTTCCTTCGGTTACCTTCGTCCTAAAAATGCCGTTGTTTCGACCACCAGCGGCGTGGCCAGTGGTCCAGTTTCCTTTATGCGGGTCTTTAACATGGCCACGGAGGTCATAAAACAGGGGGGAACTCGGCGAGGTGCCAATATGGGGATTTTACGGGTTGACCACCCCGATATCATGGAATTCATCGCGGCAAAGAGGGACCCCCGAGAGCTTACCAGCTTTAATCTTTCGGTGGGGATTACCCGCGCATTCATAGAGGCCGTGGAAAGGGGAGGGGAGGTTGAACTTATCGATCCGCGCACGGGCCGCAGCGTCGAAACGGTTGAGGCGAGAAAGATCTTAGATCTTATCGTGGAGTGTGCTTGGGAAAACGGAGAGCCCGGGATCGTCTTTCTCGACCATATCAACAAGGACAACCCCACCCCTCATCTTGGCCATATCGAGAGCACCAATCCTTGTGGTGAACAGCCACTCCTCCCGTATGAGGCCTGCAATTTGGGCTCCATTAATCTGGTGCAGATGATTAAGGATGGTGCGGAAGGTCCCCGCGTCGATTGGGAGAAACTCGGACGTGCCGTGCGTCTTGCGGTTCGGTTCCTCGATAATGTCATTGAGATAAACCATTATCCCCTGCCGCAGATTGAGCAGGTCAGCCTGGGGAACCGCAAGATCGGCCTCGGGGTAATGGGGTTTGCCCATTTCCTCATACTGATGGGGATATCCTACGATTCAGAGGAGGGGGTGCAATTGGGGGAAGAGGTGATGCGGTTCATCCAAGAGCAGGGGCACGAGGCCTCCCGAGAACTGGCCGAGCTGCGCGGGTCCTTTCCGAACTTTACCGGGAGCCGTTATGATCAGGAGGGGAAGCCCCCCCTAAGGAACGCTACCGTCACCACTATCGCTCCGACCGGAACCCTTAGCATCATCGCCAATTGCTCTTCAGGGATCGAGCCACTTTTTGCTCTCAGTTATACCAGGAGGGCATTGGAAGATATGGAGTTTTTTGAAATCGATCCGCTCTTTGTAAGACTGAGCAAAGAGATGGGTTTTTGGCGACAGGAAATGATGGATGCCATTCAGCAGACCGGCTTCTTGAGTGCGGAGGAAAAGCTACCACCGCATGTGCGCTCTCTCTTCGTTACCGCCTTTGAGATTCCTCCAAGCCGGCACGTTCAGATGCAGGCCGCCTTTCAGCGGTACACCGATAACGCCGTCTCTAAGACCATAAACTTTCCTCCCGATGCGTCCATGGCCGATGTACGGGAGGCCTTCCTTCTAGCGTACCGCATGGGTTGTAAAGGGGTCACTATGTACCGGAGTGGGACGAGGATGGGACAGGTTCTTACCTGCGGATTAAATCAACTCTGCTAGTTGTGTTACCTATAATTCTTTCATGATACCTGGGAATTTCTGTTTATAGGCAGTAATAATGAGTTCCACGGCACCGTCGAGTTCGAGGTAGCCGGTGTTGATTACCAGATCATAGTTGGTGGGGTCGTCAATATCCTTGTCGAAATGGCGTTTGACGAACTTTTTCCTTTCCTGATCCCGTTTGTTCAAAAGCTTGAGGGCTTCCTCCTCATGAAGGCTATATTTTTGTGCGGCAAAACGCAACCGTGTATCTAACTCACCCACTAGCCGAATCCGCAAAGCATCTTGAGGGGGAAGGATGCATTCCGCACCCCTGCCTACGATAATACTGCCTCCTACCTCGCCTAATGTTTTAATGAACCGTTTGAGATACTGAACATATTCATCTTGAGAAACCTCTGGGTCCCGGCGAAATACATTGAGGAACTCAGTAAAGATATTTCGGTCCGTTTCATCCAAGAATGCCAGTTGTTTCACTTCGGCACCCACCGTCTCTGCGA
This sequence comes from Deltaproteobacteria bacterium, assembly GCA_016927065.1. Lineage (GTDB taxonomy): Bacteria > Desulfobacterota > B13-G15 > B13-G15 > RBG-16-54-18 > JAFGNJ01. Next base: position 109,350 of record JAFGNJ010000005.1, on the reverse strand, counting down.
TTTCTTTGATGATGTTTTTATCATAGTAGGGCCATTTGAGTATCTCTGAGAGTCTTTCGGCCACAGTAAGCCCACCTGCTCCTCGCTGTCTCGAGATAAGGATGGGTGGTTTTTTGCTCTTCTTTTGCTCCAGCTTCTCCTTCTCTTTGGTGAACCACTGGTTTATCTGTGACTCTATAATTATTTGGAGGTTGGGATTTTTAATCTTCATCGATCACCTTTTCATTTCGATATGGGCCCTATGCTATTACAAAGCAAACAAAGATGTCAACATACGGCATACGTGACGACAGCATAAGACAGATCTATAAAAAAGTCATAGAGGTGAGAGACAATAGATATTAGGAAAATGGGATTCTGGTCTGTACCGCGCTTGTTGTGAAGAGTAGATTTTATACTATCCAAACCAACCCGACACCTGACTTTTGCCGTAGCAGATCCCGATATGTTTAGGCTGGAGGTATTCAAGTAATCCCTCTTTACCTAAGACGCTTCCCCAACCGCTCCCCTTACATCCGCCGAATGGCGTTGAGGTATCCATTTGGGCAAAGGTGTTGATCCATACGGTTCCACAGTGGGCTTGCATAGCTAACGAATGCGCCTTTTGCATATCGTGCGTCCAAATCTGTAAAACCAGGCCGGTGGGGTTATTTTCTACCAGCATTTCCATATCTTCCTTTTTGCATTTCTTTATCAAGAGGATGGGGGCGAAGCACTCTTCGTATATCATCTCCTGGATTTCGATAATGGTGGGCTCGAAAAAATACCCTTGTGTTTCGATACGCTTTCCCCCCGTAACAATTTTCCCCGTTTTTTTAAATTGTTCCACCTTGTTTATAACCTTTTTTAGGTGCTCTTTTGATCTCAGAGGACCCATATGGGTGGTAGACGCAAGGGGATTGCCTGTCTTTATTTTTTCAGTTTTATTTACGAGCATAGCCAAGAATTCTTCATAGATATTTTCTTCTACCGCGGCTATACTGGTACCGATGCACATCTGGCCTTGCTTCATAAACGTCGAGGCGGTGAGATTTTCAATTGCCTCCTCCATGTTCGCATCGGTGAAAATAATCGCCATGTTTGCGCCGCTCAATTCACAGAGGAGCTTTTTCGGTTGTGTTATATTTTTGAATACCTCTTGGAGTGTTACGCTTGAACCAGTGAACGAGATGATGTCTACATCCGATGAGGCCAATGTCTTACCGATGCCAGGGCCTACTCCGGTGACGATATTGATCAGCCCACGGGGGAACTCTAGCTCATGAAGATATTTGGCCAAGGTCAATAACGAAAGACTTCCAAACTCCGATGGTTTGACAATGATTGCATTCCCCGCCGCTAATGCGGCGGCAGCGTTGAATCCAAAGATCATCAACGGCACATTATACGGTAAGAAAATCCCCGCGATTCCAAAGGGATGGTAGTGGATCATATCAACGGTCTCTTGGCGGGCGGAGAGAGAGGCGGGAAAATTCTGCAATAATGATCCATAGTACTCAAAACAATTGGCGGCGAGCGGGACATCCACGAAGAGCGTTTCTTTGATCGGCTTGCCGATCTCTCTGGACTCGATCTCTGCCAATTCCTTGAGATTATCGATAATGACATGCGAAACTTCCACTAGTAAATCCGATCTTTCTTTCAGAGGAGTTTCCTGCCATACTTTTTGTGCCCTTCGAGCCTTTTCGATGCAGTCCGTTAAATCTTCCTGATCTGCCTGAGATATCTGAGCGAAGATTTCTTGCTTATAGGGATCTTCAATATCAATCCGCTCTGATTTTTCTTTAAATTCTCCTCTTATATACATGGGGTATTGCGTCATGATGACTCCAGCGGCAACTTCATCCAGAGGGAAAAAGTCCTTTCAAAGACGGGGAACCATCGCGAGAGGAGATTGAAGTCGCCCTTTAATTTGATTTTTCCTTGTGTTCTAGCTACAAAGGGGTCAAGGTTCCCCGCGAAGATATTTTGCCACGTTCCTCGTTTGGCGGAAAAGACAAAATCAGCTCCATCATCATTATATTTTACTTCGATGATCTTTCCTTGTTCATAGCAGAAGGAGAAGACCTCCTCACTGTCCGTCACCTTAGTGCATATGGTGGTTGTCAGGTCATATTCCTTTCCGAGGGACTGCGCGCTCTCATCGCTGTTGATAACCTCAACTAAGGCGTTTATATGATCCGGAGAAAAGAGTTTATACTTCCTTGATTGTTTTTTATCTTGAACCGGTTTCTCCATCCTTAACGGAGAATGTGTCGTGGTCAAACGCACCCTCGCATTGACCTCTAAGAGCTCGATGAGGGAGAAGGTGTATTTAAAGTCTTCCCCTATGGCTACTACGCCGTGGTCTTTTATGACAACAATATCGTTGGTGTCTAAGGCCTCTTGGACAGGTTGAATATCTGTAATCGTGGGGGTTTTTTGAGTGATGGCGCCGACCTTTCCAAGATATACCCGCTCCTCGAGGGTGATGGGAGTCAAGGTCTCAGAGGAGTGGAAATAATGAACCGTATAGGGCGGATGCGCATGGATGATCACCTGTTTTTGAGGATAGTGCTGATAGAGATATATATGGAGGAGTTTTTCAGAAGTAGGTTCCTTTTCTCCTTCTACGATTTTGCCGTCTTTATCCATAACCAAAATATCATCCTCATCGAGGAATCCCAGGTAGCTCTCATGGGCTGTGATGAGGATTTTATCTCCGGTTCTCTTCGATATATTGCCCGACCGCCCGAAGTTGATCCCTTGTCGGTGCAGCTGCAAGCCCCAAAAACGGATTTCCTGCTTTTCCTTTTCGTACGTCATTGGATTACCTCATCGGGGACAGCTTCATCCTCCGCCTTTATAAGATCGTTATAGTGAAAGCACATATAGTCGTCAAGCGATAAACTGATCTCAGCAGCCCGTATCACCGTGTCTCCTTGCAGAGGCTGTATCGGCACGTCATGCATGTGGGCGAGCAGGCAGACATAGAGGCTGCCGTTGATGCCCCACCAGTGGTGATCCCCCCGCTCTTTATAAAAAAAGAGGACCTCTTTAATCTTGTGTTGGTAAAAAAGGATCCCCAGCATATTATCGGTGATATAGACGTGTTTAATTCTTTTCTTTTGCAGTCTCTTCGCTATCACTGAACCAAGCAAATGAGGCCTCATCTCGGGTACCAGGACAGATACCCCCCGCTCTGCCTCTACCTTCTTTTTGATATCATCCATTTCTTTGTTGAGAGGAATACCCCACAGGAGTATGAGTTCTCCCGATTCGCTTAAGAGCATCGTACCTCCCCTAAGATGTCTATCCAGCCCGAAATAAAGTTAGAGGGGGTGATATCAAAAGATGGATACAGGGCCTCAGGCCAGGGATCTTTCCCGTCAAGCCACATAAAGACTTCCTGGGCAGGGCGTTCTTCGATAGATATCGCTTCTACAACTATGTCGCTCGGAAATTGTATCAAGACATATAGGGGTATTCCGAAATAACGTGAGAGTCGGGCTATGGCATAGGTGCCGATTTTATTTATGATATCACCTCTCTCAGTGGACCTATCAGAACCGGTGACTACACAGTTAATTAAACCATTTTTCATCACTATGGCTGCTTGGTTATCGCAGAGTACGTGCGCAGGTATATGGGCCCTGCTCAGTTCCCAGAAGGTGAGCCGAGTACCTTGCAGATACGGCCGAGTCTCAGAGACAAAAAAGGTAGCGGTTTTCCCTATTCCCTTGAGGGCTTCATAGAGATAGATAAGCTCACCGCTTACGTTGCAGATAGTCAAAATGTGGGCATCGCGGGGGAGGATTTCGGCCAATCGTCTCGCCCGCGTCCTTTTTTGTTCATCAAGCCCTCTGATAATACTCTCGGCTGCTTCTTTCAGCGTGGATGTTTTTTTTGCACGTCTTTTTAAGATATCTGCCAAAAGGGAAAAGTCAAAGGTAGGGCGGGTGTCCTGAAAGGCTTTCGTTACGTCATCAACCGATCCCTCGAGCACACACATATAAAAAAACAATAGCACTTGGCCGAAGGCCCTGGTCTTCATCTGACCGAGGACCTTCAGGGCATCATTGAGGGTTTTCACTTCTATATAGGTTTCCTCAAAAGGCAACTTAGTTTCATCAAGGACATAGATCGTATTTTCTGCTTGTAACCGTACCGGGAATGCAAGGGGGGTATCCATCAATTGCCTCGATCACGGTACAGGCACGGCCTGAGCGCGGTTGACGTTTTTTTTTACCATAAGATAACAGTACATGAGTATAAACTTTCAGGCGGTCAAATAATCATGGCTTGAGATATCACCATATCTCTGCTTATAGTCAATGCCAGCTTAATCTTTTTTGTCTCATCGGATTTTTTTATGTATATAACTGGTGTCTCCGTAATATTACGGATGACGATGTCCTTCCAGCCCAGATCCCCATCAGGATAGGCTTTATATATAGCCTCTTTGGAGGCAATATAGCAACTCAGTCTTCTAAAAAAATATCTGTTTCGATCCGCAGGGAGCTCATGGATCTCCTGTGCATCTAATATCTTCTCTAAGAACAGAGATTCATGTCGCTGGAACATATTTTTGATCCGATTGACTTCTACTATATCTATCCCTATCATTTTTTTTCTAGTTGCTTAATTGCCTCCAGGGCGACATTAATCATCGTCGTTTCCGAAATATAATAGGCAGGATTGGTAAAACCCATCTCTCCCGTCATCACATTATCGCTGACGGCAAGAATAGAGGCGGCCTTTGCCTTATTGAGCTGCGCGATGGTTAAGAATGTGGAAGAAACCATATCTACGGCAATGGCCCCAGCAGCTGCCTTTTCCTCTACCAGTTCCTTTGTCTCTCTTAGGAGGGCATCAGTAGACCACACTTTGCCCTTATGCACTGTCGCACCCACTTTTTCCGCCGCCTTCTCCAAGGCCTCGGTAAGTGCGGGATCAGGAGCGGTTTCAAAGCTGCTGTCGACATAGTACGGCGTTACTCCATCGCCTCTTATTGAAGCGGTGGCTAAAATGAGATTTCCTACTTTGATATCCTCACGCAAGGCGCCACAAGAGCCCAAACGAATGAGGTTTTCTCCCTGAATACTACACACGATTTCTGTGGTAATGGCAGTATTGGCCGAGAACATACCCCCATTCATGGCTGTGATGCGTACCCCATCGTATTCTCCGGTATACATCGTATGTTCCATAAAGGAGAAATTCTTGAGGGGATTTTGAATTTTCTTAACCAAGGCCTCTAACCTATCCGGAGTGCCCGGCATAATGACATACTTTCCTATATCTTGCGGGCGCAATTGCACCATTCCTGCTAAATCGCTTCCGGTTAAATGGATTTCTTTTTGCATTGGCATCGTTATCCTCCTTTGTTTTGAAATAGATTAATCACGTTACCGCCCATGATATTGTTCTTTTCTTCTCGTTGAATATTTAGGTTCTCTAAGGCATTGATGCTTGCCGCTGGATTTTTTTGTGCGGGAAAATCTGACCCCCATACTATTCGATTTGGCCCAAAAAACTCTAAGGCCATATTCAACAGGGAGGTTGATGTTACGCCGCTTATATCGACAAAGATATTCTTTAGAATATGCGAGGGGGCACTTCCCAAGTCTTTGACCATATTCCGTGAACGCAACATGGAGTACGTCGAGTCGAAGCGATCAGCTAAAAAGGGAAGTACCCCAGCAAAATGGGCAAACACAACCTTAAGGCCATTACGGTGTGTTAATAGATCAGACATCATCATGGTGCCGGCACACATGGTAATATCGAAGAGATATTCCACAACCGGCATTAAAAGCGGATCCTTTATTCTGTCAAAGCCTATGGGGTTGATAGTCTGGGAATGCACAAAAATGGGCAGATTTTCTTGCTCCGCCTTCTCCCATATTGGGAGGAAACTCTCATCGTCTAAATATCGGCTCTCGTAACTTGAAGCTACAGTGAGACAGGATAACCCCAAGTCTTGTATTGTATCGATCTCCCGGACCATATCATTGGGGCTATCCAAAGGCAGAATTCCCGCCCCAATCAAGCGATCGGGGTGCTCCTGTACCTTTTTGGAGATTCCCCTGTTGTACACATCGCACACCCATGACCATCCACCCAGGTTCAGGTGGGCATCAGAAGTGGGATACAGCAACACCGCCCTTTCTATCCCTGCGTCGTCGAGGGTCTGTAACAACAAATCGATATCCGACCAGCCCTTTTTGTAAAAAGCGGTATGTTCAGCCACTTCTGGTGGCATCCAATGCGTATGTGCATCCCAGACTGGAGGCATTGCGCTTATACGTGCAGTTTCCCTTCCACCGCCCCGGCTTCCCACTGTGGGACATGATCCATGACATCCTGAAAGCAGACCTTAGCCAAGGGGTCGAAGTTGCTCTCTAATATGCGGTGGATCCTCCCCGGCTTACTAAAAAATTCGCGCATACACCACGCACCCAACCTCCCTAAATCTTCAATAGAAAGATGGTTGGTCGGAATAATGGGGTGTAAAAAGTCCCACTTTAAGATATCGACATTGTTAGGATCTACCCAGCCTTGTTTTATCGAATCCTCCCAATGGGGTGAACCAGGCGGAGGCGTGAGATATCCAATCCACAAGATGTCGGGGTCAACCTCATCTGCAAAGGCAAGCCGTTCTTTAATAATCTGCTCTGTGTCGTAGTCAAATCCGATCATGATGTCGCCGACGATGGCGATATCATTTTTGCGCAAGATCTCGATGGTCTTATATATTTGATCAATAGTTATGCCTTTGTCGAGCTTTCTCAATTCCTGCTCGCTGGCCACCTCGATGCCGAACACACCCATAAACATCCCCGCTTCTTTCATGAGGGGGATGTCTTGTTCAGCTTTTACCCAGTCACTGGCGCACCCAAGGCTTACCCATTTCATATCCAGACCGCGCTTCATCTTTTCTTCACAGAACTCCCGCGCCCTTTTACCGTTAACATTAAAGTTATCTTCTTGAATAACGATAACCTGAACACCGAATTTTTTCTCCAAAAGTTCCACCTCATCAACCACGCGTTTGGCCGACTTAGCGCGCCAATTAGTAAAATGTTTTAATGCCCGTGGGTCATGTTCACTCCACTCATAACAAAACGTGCAAGCATGGGGGCATCCGCGCGAGGTAACAATCTCCATAAAGGGTTTCCAGTACGTGTGCCCCACATATTTTTCCATTGGGAATAAATCGTAGGCGGGCAGGGGCAGCGAATCTAAATCTTTTATAAGATCACGTACCGGCCCGAAGACTATTTCGCCATTCTTTCGGGAAGCCACTCCAGCGATATCATAGGCGTCTTTTTTGCCGTTGCCCAGGGCATCCATTAACTCGTTAAAGGTTACCTCTCCTTCACCCATGACGACGAAGTCTATTGGCGGATTTTGTTCAAGAGTCTCTTTGCTCAAATAGGAATACCATAAGCCACCCACGACGACTTTTACCTGAGGCAGTGCCTGTTTAATTATTTTAGCTGCCTCATTGAAATACCACTGGACGGCAAACCCTCCGTAAGAATGGAGCATATCCCCCAACACCACGACATCAGGATTCTTTTCCTTTACAATCTCTGCCATTTTGTCCATGGGGATATCCCATGCCTTGCAATCCAATACTTCAGGTTCAATGGTTCCTTGTTCGCGAGCATAGGCAGCCCAATGGGCGTGCATCTGATTGGCCGCCACATGGTGGCCATGCGTTGCCCACGCACCTAATTTGGGAGTAACAAATAAGACTTTCATAGTATGTCTCCTTTCAAATTTTATTGGTGTTCTTGTGCCTCTATAATTCTCCTTCGCATCTCTTGCTCATAGAGGCCCTTTATCGTTCTTAATCCTTTTTTTCCCAGTTCAACAACTATGCTTTCCTCGATAGCTTCTAGTTTCAGCGAAAGATGATAATATTCAGGCCTTGGCTTTCTACCTTCATATTTTAATGTCAGTCCATCCTTTTCTTTTTGATCGGTATATTCTTTGAAATTTGTAAGAAACGTTCTTGCTTCTTTTTTTCGTTTGATCTTTGAGGTGTCGTTATGCTCTTGCATATAATGCAAGAGCCTTCTGTCTATTTCGACCTGGGTAAATTTTCTTTCGATGCGGTCAAATTCCTCCTTGGTACTTTTATACAGCCATAACAAATAACGAAACTGGAGATTCTTTTTGTCGCGTCTCTTCATATTATTGAGGATGCTTTTGTGTAAACGGGATGACCGGCTTTGTCCACGGCGTCTGCTGATTAATCACCGCCAACTCCAAGGGACAGACATTCTGAGGGACGGTCAAGGCAAACATCACGGCGTCTTCTATTGATTGAGTTGAGATTAACCTCTCTTTCTGCTCCTCTGTTATTTCGGATAGCTTCCCGGTCAACTCGGTATCGGTAACACCTGGCATAATGGCCGTGACCTTGATACCGTGGTCGCGCATCTCCCAAAAGAGTCCTTTAGAAAAGGCACGCAGCCCGACCTTCAGCGAGCTATACACCAGAAAACTGCGCGGTACAGGTTCCACCAAGACCGAACCCGAGACCAGATTAATAATGGATCCGGATTTGTTCTTTAGCATATGGGGGATAATAAGACGGGTAAGCCGTACATACCCCAAATAGTTGGTGTGCGCGAGACGTTCTAAATCCTCTAACGGCTGTTGCTCGAAGGGATATTGACTGGAAACACCGGCATTGTTAATCAAGATATCGACTCGCCCCAATGTCTCCACAGCTACCGTACATAAGTTCTCTAAATCGGATAAACGCGATACATCACAGGGGACTCCTATTACCTTAACGGCATGTTCCGCTTGTAATTCTTTTGCTGTCTTATCTAATTTCGACTTGGTCCGAGCCGCCAAAACTAGATTGACACCATGTTGGGCCAACCTATTGGCAATAGCCTTGCCGATACCCTTACTTGCCCCGCTGATAATCGCATTTTTGCCTTTGAGGTTATCCATATGTGAATGCCTCCGTCGTCAGTAAAAGCTTTTTGCTAAAAACAACCAACAACAACAAACAACTGGCGAAAACGGCAAATTCTAAGCGAAAGTTCCTCTGAGCGACCATCCCTCCGAAGACTGCCCCTAAGCCTCCCGATAAAAATCGGACAGCACTATTGAGACTGGTTGATTCGTGCAGGAGCCTGTGCGGAAGGTCGCATATGTTTGTGGAAATCCCTGCATGATTAAAGGTCCACCCTAAACCCCAGACAAACATCAGGGCGAAAAGGAGGACCATACTGTTTTTAAACAACAGTATAATTAAGACAGTAACCATCAAAAGCACCCCCACATTGACTACCTTGATCCTACCCAGCCGATCGGCCAATATCCCTCCTAATGATTCCCCGAGAATGCCGCTGAGAGATATGGTCGTCAAAAGCATGCTGATAAGAAATTGCTCAAACCCATATATCGTGGAGAAATAGACCCCAAGCCATTGCCGTATGCCATGGAATAGAAAACTCATAAAGAAAATGTAAACAAATAAACGATAGACGTGTTTGTCTGAAAGTACTTGAATATAACGGAATCTCACCCTTTCTTTTTTGCCGGAGAATTCGGGGAAATACACATAAACTCCCAGGGCGACAAATGCTGCCGCAATTCCCGGTAACAGAAAAATCCAGCGCCAGAAGATTACGCCGCTTAAAAACACCCCCAACAGCGTAGAGAGAAATGTGAGGCTAAAAAACCCACCTACTTTTTTGCCTCTCTGTCCCGCGGGAGAGGTCGTGGCAATAAGAATTAAACTTAACGGTATAATGGCCGCCCCGGCTATGCCGGCGAGGATCCTCGCAGCAAAAAGGACGTATATATGTGAGGCAATGCCAGCGATAACATTGGCTATCGAGAGACCCCCTATGCAGAACAACAGTATCTTTTTATACTCCACCCCTCTGGCCAGAGGTCCGTATAACAATGCCGCCAACCCATACGGAAGCATATAGAGCCATACCGCTTTGCCGGCGAGAAATTCATCTACCTTCAATGTTTCAGCAACTGAGGGGATTAAGGCTGAGATAGCTGCCACATTAAAGGACAGAACAAAACCGGCTGACATGATAATGATAAAAACTGAACGTTTTATGTGCCTGCCTCCTGTTCGATGATACGCTTGAATATCTTCATGTTTTCTTGAGAGTGCTTATTGATCATCTCTTCAACTTGGTCATCATTGAACGAGGCCTTCTCATCCATATGAAAATCTTGTATCCACGTCATCACAATGCTTCCGTCTTGAGGAGTATAGAGCCAGATAATCTTCATATGGGTAAAAGGAAATTCCGGCGGAAGTTTTTGGGCGTAGGCGAAATAATTATTTTTAAAAAGCAGACGGAAAGATTGCCAGGAACGACCTTCATCATCGGTTAACTGAAAGGTGATTTTGTTCCCTTCACGCTTTACAATCTTTGCCTCCGTATATTCCCCGCCAAATAATTCTGTCCACCGTTCAATGTCATTGGAGATATCAAATACCTTTTCGTAAGGAGCGTTAATGACGATGGAATTGTTCGTATGACCCATAAGTTCTCCCTTCTACAGCTTTATTCAGTCATAGCCACGACACGGGCGAAACTAGCTCCCGCGTCTTTTATTCTGATCGGGAAACAGGCGACCTTAAAGCCAAACGGTTGAGGAAGCTTATCAAGATTAGCCAGGCGTTCAATATGCGCATACTCTTTTTTGCGGCCGCAAAAGTGGGCCGGCCAGAGGGCTGTTTTGTCTTGGTTTGACAAAAAGTCTTTGAGCATCGCAGGGTATGGTCTGTCAAAACCCAAGGCATCTATGCCCATAACCTTTATGTCTTGGTCCCACAACCACTCTATGGCTTCTGCACTTACGCCGCAGAACTTATTCATATAATCTTTACTGCCGAAATATTTGTCAGCACCGGTATGGAACAGTACGATGTCTTTCGGCTTTAAGGCGTAATTGATTCTATCCAAAGCGGTTATCACGTCTTCTTTATTAATTGCCTCGGCCGGATTTTTATGTGTCATATCTAAGACAACTCCGTTTTGAAAAAACCAATCGAGAGGCAACTCATCAATCTTTTTAGAATCCCTGTTTTCACAGGTGGTACCAAAATGAAAGGGGGCATCCACATGTGTTCCGGTATGCACACTGCAATAGACCATCTCCAAAGAGAGAAATTCTCCATCAGGCAAATCGGCGGGTTTGATTATTCTTTTACCCATCAGATAGGAAATAACGCCCTTGAGGCCTTTCCGCATCATGACCCAATTCAAATGCTCGATGCCTTTCTTGTGCGCGAGCCTTTCTATCCTAATAGGATGCGCCTCAGGGTTTCCTTCATCGATCGGTAGGCTTAAATCAATATATTTCATGCTACGCTGTTCCCCTCTTTTGCTCCATGAGCATAATGATCTCCCGCGGTGAGCTAAATTTAGTGATTTGCTTATCTTCAATGGTGATGCCGAATTTTTTCTCCAAGACAATGACTAGCTCTACCATCTCCGTTGAATCGACCCCTAACGAGTCATAGAGCCGCTCATCTATTTTGAGTTCTTCTGGAAGCACATTTAAGGTCTGGATGATAATCTGTTGAACCTCCTGTTCAACTGACATAGTGATTTCCTCCTGTAAGCGTCGTGGGTTTATGACCATTGCGGAGCCTTTCCAAGGCCATCACCGCATTGATGCCGCCTCGACCTCGGGATATCACCAAGGCACGTTTGATGTCTTTCTGCTGGGCTTTGTTGGGAACATAATCTAAATCACACTCCGGGTCAGGATTTCTATGATTTATCGTCGGGCAAATATTGTTGAACATCATGCTTAGAACGGTCGTAATAACGTCTACACTCCCCTGCGCCCCCAGCAAATTGCCGAACATCGACTTCGGGGCGCTTACCGGGATTTCCTTTGCCCTTTTGCCAAAGACCTTCTTTATTGCCCGAGTCTCGCTGATATCTCCGGAGGCATTGGCTGCTCCATCAGCACAGATATAATCGATACTATCTTTGTCGAATTCTGCCTCTTTGAGCGCTTCTTCAATAGCCCACGCTAAGGCAAGTCCCTCCGGCTCAAACACAACACGGTCATGTCCGTCGCAATTGGTATAAAAACCGCAAATCTTGGCATAGAGTGGCGCGTTTCGTTTTCGCGCGTCATCAAGTCGTTCCAACGTTACGATGCCGGCACCCTCTGCAACAACAAGGCCGTCACGGTTTTTATCAAAGGGTGCATAGGCTGTTTCAGGGGCATCGTTCTTTCGGGAAAGCAAATCATACGTATTGCAGCATAAAAGCGCATACGGGGTAACCGGCGCTTCTGTCCCGCCCGCTAGGACCAAATCCAGTTTCCCCCGCGCTAAGATCTGCGCACCATACGCAATGGCCATCAGAGAACCGGCTCGATCAGCAATTACGGTCTTGGAATAACCCTTAATGCCATACAGTATAGAGATCTGTCCCTGGGGGGCAGCGGGAAACCAGGCCGAGGCCATATAGGGGCTCACGCCCTCACGCCCTTCTACATGGAGATCCCTTAATTCTGTTTCTGCAAACAACCAGCCGCCGAGTGTATTACCCATAAAAATACCCGTGCGGTTAAGATTAAAATTATGTAAATCGATGCTTGCATCCTTCAGGGCTAATTCCGAAGTCACCAAGGCCATGTGAGAGAAGCGGTCTATCTTTTTCAGTAGTCGGGGAGATAATCTTTCACTATATGACTCTAAGCCATTAATTTGTCCGGCAATACGTGACGGATAGAGGGAAGAATCAAAGCGCGAAATAGGACCAACGAAAGACCTTCCGTCCCTGATGTTGTGCCAGAAGTCTTCCGTGCCGATCCCGGGTGGCGCGGCGACCCCCATTCCCGTAATCACTATGTCTTTCATGATTTTTCCTCCCAGCGTTTCATTATTAATGAGGAGTGGAGCCCAGAAAATCCTGAACTCGTCTTGAGTATATAATCTACTTTCTCTTTTCTGCCTTTATTTGGGATGTAATCCAAGTCACACAGCGGATCAGGGACCTCCTGGTTAATAGTTGGCGGCAGGAAGTCGTGTTTAAATATTAAGGCACAGGCAACGAACTCCACCGCATTCGCTGCGGCCAAGGGATGTCCGAACATCGATTTTAAAGAGCTAATGGGTATTTTATAGGCGAGATCCTGAAAGACCTTTTTATACGCGGCTGTTTCAAAGATATCATTCTGATGTGTTGAGGAACCATGGGCGTTGATATATCCGATTTTATCCGGCGTAATAGAGGCATCTTCTAATGCCAGCGTTATACACTCGGCCATTGCCTCACCATCGGCAGGGAGATCAGTCATATGAAATGCGTTATTGCACGTTCCGTAGCCAAGGACTTCGGCATAGATCTTGGCCTTGCGCCTTATCGCATGCTCTAATTCCTCCAAGATGAGAATGCCGCAGCCCTCGGCGATGACAAAACCATTCCGTTTGCCATCAAAGGGTCGAGAGGCCTTGGCCGGCTCATCGTTATGAGTAGAGAGCACATTGATGACATCAAACGCGCCGAAGGTGATGGGGGTGAGAGGGGCCTCTGAGGCTCCCGTGATAATGACATCCTGCCTCCCGTCTTGAATCATCTCCAAAGACAAACCAACGGAATCAGTTCCTGCAGTGCAGCCGGTAGAGACCGTCGTGCAGATACCGTTTAATTTCCAAAAATTGGAGATCTCGCTTGATGGTGTATTGAACATTGAGGCATCGTAGAGATCGGAACGAACAAGACGGGGATCAATAGGTTCTTTTCCATTATTGGTAACGCGCAAGAATTCCTCTTCCATGTATTTTGTGCCGCTGATGGCATTTGCCAGGATTACGCCGGCACGCCTTTTGTCCAATCGGCTGAAATCCAGAGAGGCATCTTCAACGGCCATCTTGGCAGCCGCCACGGCAAATTGGACATAGCGATCCATCCTTTGAGCAGTTTTTTCGCTGAGGCCGAAGTTTTGGGGGAGGAAATTCTCCACCTGCGCCGCTATCTGGGAGTTGAATGGTGAAACATCGAAATCTCTTACTTTCTTTATGGCTGGTACCCCGCCGGCAATATTCCGCCAGAACTGCTCTAGGCCTATACCGCTCGGTGCGATGACACCTAACCCAGTGACAACCGCTCTCTTTTTCATTCTTCTTCTCTCGTTACCTTAAAGACTATCTTGCCTTTGTCGGGACACGTCACGGTATCTATCGAATCGGGGTTCTGCATGAAAAAAAACTTGGCCCCGAAATTAAGCCCAAAGAGCGCGGGGAAAAGGAGGTGGTACGCCGCCCCGCAAAATCCCTCCTTGCACTTCAACCCCTCAAACTCAAACTGGTCCCCCAGCTTGTACCCATACGTGCAGCCGCCCCTGTCTTGAACCACCTCTACCAACAATTTTTTTGGCCGGGGCCCCTGATAGGTGGGGTCTTTTGGTATTACGGAGACATTACCGCTGTAATCCAGCACCTCAGCCAAGAATTCCAGCTTCCCTCCGTCCGGACACGTCACGTACAGTGATCGCTGATTCTCCATGAAGGGTAGACAGGCAGCAAAACTCAGCGAATAGATGGCGGGGAAAAGCGCGTGTGCCAAGCCCAAACAGAAGTGCTCCGGTGGATGAGTGAAATCCTCCAGGATTATTTCATCACCCATTTCGTAATTGTGATAGCATCTCCCTTCTACTTTTGTGACAGTGAGCTTCAATTTAGGGAATGGCGTATTCACCATAATTAGTTCATCAACTCCTTTGTTTGATTGACTAAATCATCCGTGCTGAAAAATTTCCCACTCTTTTCTACGTCGTGCACCATTTGTACAAGCTTTGCATTAAGCGAGGCCTTTTGCCCCATCGATACGGCAAGATTAACAAACTCTCCGTTGATATAATCGATCTCCGAAGGACGTTTTCTATGAATGCTCTGCAAGATAGAACCATACAGCGGCTCCTTGCTTAAATTGAGCATGATGGAAGAGAATACCTTCGCCGATTCGTCCAACGGCATAGCGATAAGCTGCGTGAGCCTTTCTACCGGGAATGTTGGTAAAGAGGATAAGGTAAGCTGTGCTTTATTTACTAACTCGAAGCCTTCTTGCCAAATCCGCATACTAATTTTACAGACGGGGATATTACTGAATGTTTCCTGCATGCTCTTCCCTAAGATGGCAGGGAGACAGTTATTGGCATTTATGAATAATTTCATCCATTTCATTCCCTCTATTTCATCGCTTGCAGGGGAGGGGAATATCTTGGAAGTTACCTTAATGATTTCATGGAACATCTCATTCTCGCCTGAATTCGCCCCCCCTATAATCCAGTCACCTTCAAAGTTATGTACGATCTTTCCCGGAGCCAGATACGTTGCCCCGAACATAACTATGCTGGGGAAAAGCCTACCCGCGCCTAAATGCTCGGCAATAATCTTTTCTCCCCGGACGCCATTCTGGACGGATACTATTCGTGTATCCTTGAGATATTCAAAATTTTGCGTGATGGCCTCTTCTAAATCAGGAGTCTTGGTTGCCAAAATGGCTACATCCACCTGTTCCTCCAACTGACGTTTTACCGGTAATCTGACACACAGCCTGCCACGAGCGCCTTCGATAGTTAGGCCGTTTTGTAAAATAGGTGCGACGTGCTCTGGATGAGCCGCTAATATTACCTGCTCACCTTTATCGACTAGATACCCTGCTACCAACCCCCCTATTGCGCCTGCTCCGATCACCGCTATGTTCATTTTGATTCGCCAAATCTTTAATTTCGAATAGTTATGTAAGCTCGATATACCCCACAGCCAAAAATAATAATATTTTACTATTAAAATTTTATTATTTAATTTCTACTACTACAGTGGGATTAGATTGTCAATATAAAATTTAGGTGGGTTAGGTATTTTTTAAAAAAGGCCTGCTGGGGTTATAATTCTCTGTAAAATCGAGGAAGGTACAGGGGAGGGGAGATAGGTTTCTTATCCTTCTAATTCTTTGATGAGTTGTTCCAGTTGTCTCCTTTTTCTCGGATCCTGAGTCTGTTCCAATGCCTTTCTGAAGTGAAACAGGGCGGTTTCCCATTGCCTTTTATGCTGGAAATAGAGGCCGAAATGTTCATGTGCTGGGCCTAAAAGCCCTTTTTTGTCATAGACCACCCCGAGGTTGTAGTAAATTTCCACCCTTCGAGGATCTAAATCCAACACCTGTTGGTAGAAAGCAAGGGCCTCATCCCATTGGTTCTTCTCCTGATACCCCTGGGCGAGATAATAGAGGATAGTAGTGTCGTGCGGGAACGTATCCAATGCTGTCTTCAGGGCATCGAGCGCCTTATCTATTTCCTTTGTATGGAAATAGGCTATACCCAGCTCACGGATTATGTATGGATCTTTTGGTGCGGCCTGAAGGGCCTCAGATAAAAAAGATACAGCCTCTTTGCTTCTACCCACCAGGCTATATGAGACCCCCAGGCCATAGAGGATATCTACATTCCCTGGCCTTTCTCGCAGTAGAGAGGTGTATTGGTTGATTCCTTCCGCTCCCCCCCTTTCCTTGAGGAAAAGCTGTATTTGGATCTTTTTCAAATCCCCTGACGCCGGCGGGGGCGCAGAAGGAGACTGTGGACTAGACATGAAGTTATCAGACAGATAGGAGATGCGCGATTCGATTCCGGGATGGGTGGAGAGGTAGGTAGGGACGTCCGGCGAACTAAACCGCTGCCAGCGATAGATTTTTTTGAGGAAGATCACCATCGCTTTGGGATCGTAGCCGGCATCGGCCATGTATGTCATTCCCTTTTGATCCGCCTCAACCTCGTTCGCCCGGGTATATTTGAGCATCAAGGATTGGGCCAAGGCCATGGCGCCGGTAGTCAAGGTGGCAGTTCCCTCGGCATCTTTGGAAAGGAAGGCCCCAGCGATGATGGCCGCCAGCGTGACGAGGGAGAGGCGTCTGGCTCTATCCATTGCCTTGTCAATGTGCCTCAGCACGCCGTGAGCGATTTCATGGCCGATTACACCGGCCAACTCATCCTCTATGTCTATCAAGCGAATCAGCCCGCTGCTGATAAAGATATGCCCTCCAGGGATGGCGAAGGCGTTGGGTTCTTGTTCCTTGAATACGTAAAAGCGATAGCGGAAGCGGCGATCATGAGTAGTTTCTACGAGACGTCTGCCAATTTCATCCACATACGCCGTGATAATGGGGTCATTGATGATCCCCACGTTTTGCTGGATCTGTATGGCCAGCTTATCCCCCATCTCTCTTTCTTCTTCCACGGTCATAGAGGCACTTCCCGCAGTGGGGAAAAGGGCGAAAATGATGAAGCAGAGAACTACACGGGCGACAACAGATCGTATGGGAAGCGATGAAAATAATTGAACGCTCATGTCAATCTACTCCTCATCTAAACCGAAAAGTTTTTGCACCACGTCCACATATGTCTCCCCCTCGGAGTTCCGGCTTTCCTTTTTCAAGAGTGAAATGGGGGCGTGGATGATCTTTTTGACGATGGCCTCGGAGAGGGCCTCCAGTGCCCTGCGTTCCTTTTCTGAGAGTTGCGGAAGGGCAGCGAGGGTCTTACCCAATTCTTTTTCCCTTATTTTTTCCATTTTTTCTTTTAACGAAATGATGGTCGGTATTACCTCCAGGGATTGATACCAGCGGCAAAACTGTTTTGCTTCGGTCGAAACGATCTCTTCCGCCCTTTGGGCCTCGTGCTGACGATCTTTGATGTTTGCCTCCGCCACCTCCTGCAGGTCGTCGATATCATAGAGATAGACGTTATCAATGGTGTTTACCTGGGGGTCGATATCTCTCGGGACCGCAATATCAATGAAAAAGAGCGGGCTGTTTTTTCTCTTTTTAATGATTGCCGAAACATCTTTTTTGCTCACGATAACGTCCTGCGATCCGGTAGAGCTGATGACGATATCGGCCCGCAGCAGGGCATGAGGGAGTTCCGAGAAGGGAATTGCCTCTCCGTGAAATCGTTCGGCCAATTCCACGGCTCGTTTCTCCGTTCGGTTGGCCACGAGGACCTTTTTTATACCGCCGCGGACCAGATGTTGAGCGGTCAGCTCGCACATCTCTCCCGCCCCGATGATCAGGACCTCTTTTTCATCCAGGTTGGCAAAGATTCGCTTTGCCAACTCTACGGCGACAAAGCTCACTGAGACCGCTCCGTTCCCGATGCTGGTCTCGGTCCGCACCCTCTTGGCTACGGAGAAGGCCTTGTGGAGCAGCTTGTTCAACAAGGTTCCGGTGCCCTTTGCCGTGTGGGCTGTGCGATAGGCCTCCTTGATCTGGCCTAAGATCTGCGGTTCCCCCACCACCATGGAGTCGAGGCTGGAGGCCACCCGAAAGACGTGACTCACCAACTCCTCCCCCTGAAGGACATAGAGGTTGTTTTCGAATTCGGGCACGGAGAGATGGTGCTGGTGCGCGAGGAAGGCCTTTATTTCCTCGACGCCCTTATCCGGAACCTTCGTGGCCGCGTATATCTCCACGCGGTTACAGGTAGAGAGGATAAGCCCCTCGGCAACGCTGGGGAGGTCATAAAGCGCCTTGAGGTATCTATCCAGCTCTTCTTCCGGGAAGGAGATCCGCTCCCTGATCTCCACGGGGGCCGTGTGGTGGTTGAGTCCGACGAGAATAACTTCCTTCATGGATCACCTGAACCACGCGGCATAGGTATGGTGGCCTTCCATGAGAAGGTTGACCCCTAAAAAAGTGAACAGCACTGCACCAAATCCTACGATGGCCATAATGGCCGCCTTTTTACCCCGCCACCCCACCATCAGGCGTTGGTGCAGGAGTGCGGCGTAAAGCAGCCACGTGATAAGAGACCAGGTCTCTTTTTGATCCCCGCTCCAATAAGCCCCCCAGGCATACTCCGCCCATGCCGCTCCGGTGATGATCCCGATGGTGAGCAGGGGAAAGCCGATCGTCAAGGCTCGGTAGCTGATTTTGTCGAGGACCTCCAGAGAAGGAAGCCGTTCTAAAAAGGTTCCTATGTTTTTGGTTTTGACCAATCTCTCCTGGATGAGATAGACCACCCCAGCACAGAAAGCAAGGGTGAAAGCGGCGTACCCCAGAAAGGCAAAGGTCACATGGATAGGAAACCACCAGCTTTTGAGGATAGGGGGGAGGGAGAGGATTTCCTTCGGCAGAGTCGCGGCCCAGATGACGAGCAGCAGGGCCAGAGGGGAGACGAAGGCCCCCAGCACCTCAACCTTATACCGAAAGCGCAACAGAAGGTACAAGCCGACCACGAGCCAGGCGAAGAACGACAGAGATTCATAGAGATTGATCACTGGCGTGTGGCCAGCCTCTATATATCTCAGAAAGAAGGTAAGGCAATGGGCGATAAAGCCCACACTCAAGAGCATTCTTCCCACCCAGGCAACCTTCCTGTGGAAGGAGACCAGGTAGATGAGGTAGGCGATGGTACCGCAGACATAAAAGAGCAGGGTGATTTGGAAAAAGATGACGTTCATCACCTGATAACCTTTGGGAGAAAGACAGCCACTATATTGTTTTCTCTGTTCTTCACTGATCTTAGGGGGTTCGCTTTTTATTTTAACACAGGATTATGCGAAAAGGCTACCAGTTCTTGGTGAGGCGGTGAAAACCCCAGTTCATGGGGAGGTAAAAGAGGGGGTGGACGCGCGGGGATTTAATGATCCTGTGGAAGAGGGATCTGAGGGAGAAGATCTCTTTCCATATACGCCGTAACCCTTGTTCCAGTTCCTCCGCGCTCATCAGGAGGGGTTGATAGACAGTATTCAGGGAATCGTATCGCTCCCAATCCCTGTGCAGGATCCTCCCCTCCCTCTCCAGCCGCTCAAAGGACTCGGTGCCGGGGTAGGGGGTCATGATAAAGGCCAAGGCCCAATCGAGTTTGTTTTCTAGAATAAAGTCTATGGTCTCCTGAAACACCCCGGGGTCGTCGTCATCCAGACCCACGATAAAGGTCCCCATGATCCCTATCCCATACCCGTGGATTTTTTTGATCACCTCCTGATACTGCGAGGGCTTGTTGAATCCCTTCTTGATGTGCTTGAGGTTTTTGGGGGAGAGGGATTCGAAGCCGATGTTGACGGCGATACAGCCGCTTGCGGCAAAGAGCCTCAGGAGTTTATCGTCTTGGGCGATGGAGACCGGGGCATGTCCCCACCACAGGAGGTCATAGTCTTTCAAGAGAGAGAGCAATTCGATGGCAAATTGCTTATTCGAAACTACATTGTTATCGATGATGTACAAAAGCCTCCGCTTCAAAAAATAAGGGAGGTCTTTGCTGATAAGAGAGAGGAGCCGTGCGGCCCAGGGGGGCATAACCGGGCCTTGTCCGAACATAGAGTCAAGTTCTTTGGCGATTTCCGCAAGGGGGCGGGTGCGGTACCGGTTGCCGAAGAAACGCGATACCTGGCAGAAATCGCACCGGTGGGGACAGCCGCGGGTTGTCTCTAAGAGTTTCAAAGGGAAATAGTGGCGAGGGTTTAACAGCTCTCTTCGCGGCAGGGGAATGGTATCCCCCTGCACCCATCCGTTGGATTTGTAAATTTTTTTTAATTTGCCCTGGCGAAAATCCTCAAGGAGTTGAGGCCACGTGGCCTCTGCCTCGCCGATCACTACCGCATCCACATGCTCTAAGGCCTCTTCGGGGAGCACGCTGGCATGCACGCCGCCCATGACCACCGGCACCCCCCGCTTGCGAAATTCCTCGGCGACCCGGTAAGCCCGAGGAGCCACCGGGGTCTGGGCCGATATCCCCACCAGGTCTACTTTGTCATCGAAGTCTATTTTTTCATAGGCCTCATCCACGATCCGCACCTCGCAATCCGGAGGTGTCACCGAGGCCACATAGGGGAGGTTCAAAAAGCCGAGGCGGAAGAGGAAGTCTTCCTCTTTTTTTCTCTCCCGTTCCGGTGAAATCAAAAGGATTTTCATAGACAGGGTAATCTCCAGAAAAACTGTGAACTTATATTATATCGTGGGGTGAGGGGGAGTTCAATGGGAAAAGGTGTTAAGAATCCGTTCGAATGAGTTTTATTGTCCCAACTGTGCGATAGGAAGGTGATTGCAAACGGGAAGCTGTTAACTGAAAGTGGAAAACGGTAAAAGCTATCAGTTTGAAAACCAGCTTATTATTATATAGAATTTTCTGGCTATTTCTACGCAACAATTCTTGACAACCTTCCTTTTACGAAATAAAATTGGATATTTAGTAGAATACGCTTAAAAATAAATGTTCGCGCCGCCTATTACAACAGCTGGGCGCGGAGGTGTAGTTGGTCGCGAGGAAAAATAGGGAAGAGATAATGGGCGACGGCGGCGCGAATGGCCGAGCTGAGCTCCACTCAGACGCTTTGCCGCGCCTCCGGCGCGAACAAGGCACTGGAGCGGAAATCCGCCTAACCCCAAAATATCAACCTTTTCTCCGTTGCTCGGATTCCGCTCAACTCGGCCATTAACCCTGAAAAGAGCATAACCTATGGAAAGCTTGCTTGTCCGAATTGCCAAAGAGCGCTTCATGCACCCAACAAGCCAGATGGTGCATTTTGTGGATGATGATAAGGCAAATAGCATCCTGAATGATCTCAAGAAATATCCTCACGCATATGTACTTGCATGTCTCATGGATCGACAGATTAAGGCTGAACGTGCGTGGGCAATTCCCTATTCAATCTACAAAGAACTGAATTCGTTTCTCTTAGAGGACCTCTCAAAGGTTGGACTCTTGGAACTGAAACGAATTTTTAATATAAATAAGCTCCACAGATTTAACGATACTATGGCATCTGTGTTTCATGATGCCATATTGCAGATCAATAATAAGTATGAAGGTAATGCCGCTAATATCTGGAGCAACAATCCAAGTAGTTCAGCAGTTGTATATAGATTCTTAGAATTCAAAGGGAGTGGCATCAAAATATCAACGATGGCGGCTAATATTCTTGCCAGACAATTCAGGATTCCATTTTCCGATTATTACTCAATCGATATATCTCCCGATGTACACATCATTAGAGTAATGAAACGAATGGGCTTTGTTCCTTCCGATGCTAATAACGACATGGTTATCTATAAGGCGCGTGAATTGAATCCTGATTTCCCTGGAATAATAGATTTTTCATGTTGGGAAATTGGAAGGAAGTGGTGTCGCCCAAAACTACCAAACTGCAGTGACTGCATTGTCTCTTCAGAGTGCAGAAAAGTAGTCTCTGCGTAAAGTGGCTAATGAACAATGGCGTTCTTTGTCCCAGCTATGAGATGTTCGCGCCATTAATTGGAAATGGCTAACAACAGTTCCAGGCACATCGGCGCTAACGCGCCTCCGCGCCTGACCCCGAGCTTTGTTAGAACTCAGGAAAAGGATGGAAGTGTATGGCCACAGGGCGAAGTAATCAGCTAATCAAACAGATCGGCGAATATCTGGTTGCCTGCGAGCTTGCTCGACGAGGGCTTCTCGTTGCAACCTTTTCTGGCAATGTTCCTGACTTTGATCTCATAGCTACCGACTTCAAGGGTTCTTCATGTCCAATCCAGGTAAAAACCATCAAAGGAGGGGCATGGCAATTCTCGATCGACAAATTCGCAGACATTACTTTCGATGGAAGCAAGCAGCTCATCGGGGGTAAGAAACCTCTTCCAATTCGACAATTGGTGTGCGTGTTCGTTCTTGCTGCAGAGAAGTACGGCGAGGATCAATTCTTCATACTTGAATGGTCGAAAGTGCAGGACATTCTAATCGCAAACTACTCGCGTTGGCTTGACTCTCATGGCGGAGTAAGGCCCAGAAAACCCGATTCACTGCATTGCGCCATCGTCGAACGGGATTTGCGAGACTATAAAGACAATTGGTCCATGATTAGCAGCAGGCTCTAACTAGCGCCTGCAGGCGGATGGGAATTTCCTAATGGGTATCCTAAAAAGTACGCGACATCAAAAGATCATCGGAGATTGTGGTGAGTTGATTATATGCAATTGGCTCTCACGTTCAGGCTGGGAAGTAGCGATAGTAGATCATACCGGAATTGATATCGTGGCCTATAGCCCTTCTACTCGTCGCCGTCTTGGCATCACAGTCAAATCCAGAACTCGTACTATTGGTAAGGAGGAATCGTCTGTAAATATCTTTTCATACCAGAAGGGCAAAGATGACCGCCAGAAAACAATAGCTGCCTGTGAAACCTTCGCCTGTGAGCCTTGGCTAGCTGTCTACGTTGAGGCGACGGATCAGGCTGACATATATCTGACGAGTCTTGAAAACTACGACGCTAATTATCGCCGCAGTGGGAAAGCTATAGACGATTGGAAAATGGGACCCAAATATCAGGAGAAGTATATATCAGATCCATTGGTGAAACACATTAAAATCAATTTTCAAGAAACAAATTGGTCCTGGTAATACTTATAGTCTTTTCTATGGTGAACAATGGCATGAAGGAATGAGGGCCTGCTCTAACATCAGTTTGCACAGGAACGCTGATAGGTCGCCGCGTCCTGTGAAACTGGGTGTTAGGTTCTTACTTATGAAAAAACTTTCAATCTTTATTGGCTTTTTAATACTCTTGATCGTAGTTCTTATTATTAGGGATAATGGATTATATAATAGAAAACTATCCGTATATAAACAGTTCCAGATAGTGGAAGATGAATTGATGATGATAGATGATTTTTTAGTGAAAGGAGAGCAAATCCAAGATCAAATATCCTTCTTAAAAAATGAGAACCGCAAAGACCAAAGAACCATCTCTCTCATAGAGCAAGGGGATGCTTTATTATTGAGGATGGATGAAGCAAAAGAGCATTTCAGATCAAGGAAGCAAAATTATTTATCATTGGTACATACCTATAATACAATCCCCCACCCCATTTTTTTGCATAAAAAGTCAATACCTGAAAAACTTTCTATGCAGGAATTTAAAAGCAATCTTTAACCTAAACTTCATACTAAATGGGGCTTTCCCTTATTTAGTATCAGGGACAGCACATTGGAAACCTTTACTGAACTGAAAGAATTAACGGAAAATCCGCATTATCAAGCGCAAAAAAAGAAAATACTGCGCGCTCTTACTGATGATATGATTGACTTGCCTATTATAGATCTTATCAAAGGGTTCAACGAATTGCCTTATTGCTTCACTCTGCAAAGCTGTTATGGTCATTTTGTCTACAACGGTCAAAAGGATTCTCATAACTTTGATCCCTTGCCGGCAAAAGGTAGCATTGACAAAGTGGAGTACAGGATTGCATACATTGCCTTCTGCATTGAGAATAGTCTGGCGGGAAGAAAGCTCTTTGAAGCATTAAAGGAAATCCCGGCTATCGATCCGGATAACGTCCAATTCTGTTGTGCAGAATGGTTTTGGGAGAGACAGGTAAATTCTTATGCGCTGCAAGTGGAACCAGATCGGTTTAAGTATGAAGATACGGCAATAATTGATTTTCAAGAAGCGTTGCATATTGAAAAGATACGAAATGAATTTTTTATTCGGCTTAATGAATTACTTGAGAATACAAGGGAGAGATGAGAGCGGCTCATAAGGCAAATTCAACCAACACAAAAGGCCGCGCGGCTGGTTTTCGGCATTAGTGCTATGAGTATTATGGGACAGGAATTAAATAAAATTGCAAGGGCGTACGATACGGTAGCGAAGGAATATGCGGAGGCATTTGCTGGTGAACACGAAAAGAAAACGAAGGACCAAGAAATACTCCACAGATTTTCTCAAGAGATCGGGGACAGAAGGCCGGTCTGGGATTTCGGCTGCGGTCCCGGTCAAACTACAAAATACCTGAAGGATCTTGGCGTTGAAATCTCTGGGCTGGATCTATCAGAAAAAATACTAGAACAGGCAAGATTAATTCATCCGGAGATACACTTCCGAAAGGGAAATATTCTTGAACTCGAATTTGAAACGGCTCGATAGCCGATGTTGTGGCCTTCTATGCTATTGTTCACTTCACAGAAGAACAGGTAGAAATGTTCTTTGGTGAAGTATTTTGTGTATTATAGTTAGGCGGATTATTCCTCTTTACATACCATATTGGCGAGGATACAATCTGCATAGAAGAGTTCCTCGGCAAAAAAATCGATATAGATTTCATGCTCTTCACTACAGATTTTATTTCTCGTTGTCTAAAGAAGGTTGGATTTGAGAAGATAGAGATAATCGAGAGAGAACCATATCCCGAAGTGGAGTACGAAAGCCGAAGGGCTTATGCATTTGCAAAAAAGCCAAGCTTAAAATAGCAGCCCTAACAAGGCTAATGCAGCCGACGAAAAGCGCGGCTGATCAGGAACTTTATAAACCTTCGGTCCCAAGATAAACAGATTAACAAACTTACAAAAATTTTTGCAGAAGGGGGTGGAGTAATGTTTGAGAAGGACGTTTATTACGCTATGTGCTCCGCCCACGTCCTTCAAGCTGAACGTTACCCTAAAGGATAATGGACGACCTTTATTTTGTTGATGCCCATAGTCAGGTGGATGAACACTTGACTGACCTGAGCCTGATCACCAGGAGAATGTCTAAGTCAGGAGTAAAGCGTACCATACTTGCGCCCCGCGGTATGCGGACACATCGTGACATCCTGGATTTTACCGCCGCAAATGTACCGGGCCTCATAATACCTGCGATTCGAACCAAAGGACAGGCTTACATCAATAACGATCCTCAGTATTACGAAAATCTTCATCAACATGTTACAAGCAACTGCTTTGGTGCTCTTGGAGAGGTTCTACTCTATCATGCTGCAAAGAGGAATCAAGCGGGTGAGGTCATCGCAGGTGAGGTACTTGTGTGTCCAAAGGATCCTCAAGTTGAGGCAGCGTATAATGCTGCGAAGGCAAAAGGCTGGCCGCTTGTGGCTCACATCGAGTATGCGGCCTTTATGTCCCGTATAGAACGTGAAAGATCTGCAACTGAACTGCAAGAATTAATGAGATTTAAACGAGAACTCAAAGAGTTATGGTCATTATCAAGACAGGCAAAACACCCCATAGTGCTGATCCATATGGCGCAGATGAATGATACGATGATGAGTGAACTGCTTGAGGAAAGTGACCGTATCTATTTTATGACATCCTGCTGCAACCCTATACAGGGTGCCGGATCTAATCAGCCTTGGACACAAATGTTTGACGAGGAAACACTGATGCTGAAACCTGAATGGAAAGAATTGATAACCGCTTATCCGAAAAGATTTATTTTTGCCATAGATAATGTGTGGAGATATCATTGGGACGTGCAATATAAACACGTTGTGAAACTATGGCAAGATGCCTTGCATGAGCTTCCATCAAACATCGCTCATGCCCTTGCGCACGGCAATGCAGAGCGGATGTGGAGGCTGGATGAATATAGACTCCCAGATCATTGTAGGTAAATTAGTTTTTACATTGAGACTAGCGTTGCCCCATCATTACTCAAGGTAACGGGAGATGAGAAGCACTTCCCCTGAAACAGTTGACAGCAAAAAGCATGAGAAGTAAGCCGAGAATGACGCAAAGGCATATTCGGAACACGATGTCTGTTTTGATAATAAGTCTTTTTGTTTGTTTTTGTGCCATGGTATGTATGGCCCAAGAAGCCCCCTTTCGGGATAGACGTCTCGGTCCGGGTCTTCATACGCTTACACTCACCGCGCTATCCGCAAAACCACCCATAGTAATTTAGAAAGGGAAGTTATGTTGTTTGAGAGGATCAAGCTGGGCCGGACCGGGTTTTCCGTCACTCGCCTTGGCATTGCCTCAAGCTATGGTACGGACGAGGCCATGGTCGAGGAGGCAGTGGCCCACGGCGTGAATTATCTCTACTGGGGGGCATTGCGGACCCGAAGGATGGCCGAGGGTATTAAAAGGGTAGCTCGCAAAAATCGAGATGGTCTTATTATTGTAGTGTAGACCATGGCCCGTACCGTGCCTTCCATGAACAGGGTTGTATACAAAAGCATGAAGCGTTTGGGCGTCGATTATATCGATGTCCTCTTGCTGGGAATGGGGGGATATCCTCAAGGGCCCAGGTCACGGCTCGTCGAACATGCCGATACGCTCAAGGATGATGGGGTTATTCGTGCTTTGGCCATATCGAGTCACCATCGCCTCCTCTTCCCAAGACTTGAGCAGGAGAAGCAGTTTGATATCTTTCATGTTCGGTACAATGCAGCGCACCGGGGGGCTGAAACAGAGGTTTTCAATAGTCTTCCGAAGGCAGGCGGTCCCGGCATCGTCTCCTTCACTAACACCCGGTGGGGGAGTTTGCTCAACCCGGCCAATATGCCACCGGATGAATTCCCTCCTACTGCGGCCGATTGCTACCGCTTTGTGCTCTCTCATCCTTGCGTACATGTAGCGGTTTGTGGCCCGAACAGCATGAAGCAGCTTAAGGAAGATCTTACTGCCTTGGAGCGCGGTCCTATGAGTGAGGAAGAATTGGAGCGCATGCGCCGTATCGGCGACTACGTGTATAAAAAGGAGTCTCCTCTCAAGGCGCAGCTTAAATCGATACGATCAATTAGGTGGAGAATGAAACAGTAGCTCGCCCGTGGTGTATATGGAGATAAGAGCGAGAAAGGGAATGCCCATGAATAGTGGTACGTATAACAAGACACTCCACACCCGTTGGTTCTTGCCCCCCCCTTATCTTTAAATGTGGACCTCAAACTTGCCAGGAATATTTAGAGCTTTTTACTTCTTTTTTTCCTTTTTTTGCTTCTTTTCTTTGTCTTTCTTGCCGGAGTCTACCGGCTCTTCTGTTTGTTCTGGTTCTTCCGGCGTTTGGGGGTGTTCTGTGATATCTGACTCTTCAGGTGTTGCTGGTTCCTGTGGTGTTTCAGATTCCTCCTGTGATACCATTTCCGGCAGATAGTGAAGGGAACATGCCACAACCGGATATTCGGAACCAACGAGTTCTGGTGGGATCAATACATACTCTCCTCCCAAAGGACAATTAGACGCGCTGTGCAGGTATCCTTCATCGACCAACTGTTGCAGGCTTTGAAGTTCGGTATCGGAATGGTCATGGTAATATTGGACGATGATATTCTGTACTTCACCCCTGTCTACATGGCATTGTGTTGCCCGCGCCTTCTGGACGTAATTGAGATACGAAGGGATGGCAATTGAGGCCAAAACACCGGCAATGGTTACAACCAACATGAGTTCTATGAGGGTAAATCCCTTGTTTTTTGCATGCCGTTTCATTTGCTGACCTTAGGTACAGGATGTCTTTTGCTTACCTGGATTTGCTTCAATCCATGAAGCTCCGGATTGGGACAGCTCACCACGATCTCTTCCCCTGTATCTCGTATTTCATACGGCTTGTTGCTGAGGGGACAGACTATGCCGTTCGTATGCAATTGTCCTTCTTGGAGGAGTTTTGATATGTGCCAGAGGTTCTTGATACACTGATCGGTCTCTGTATCGGTTGCATAGGTGCCTTCTCTGAGCGGTTGCCCCTCGTGTAAAGCGGCAATTAAGCGGGGGGTTTGTAAAGCCATGACGGCGAGGCCGATCACGATGATCGCCACTTGTACTATCACCCATGCCTTGCTCTTCTTTTCCCGTTTTATTGGTGATTTTTCCGGCGCTTCGGGGACATATTCCTCTGCCCGTTCGATCATACAACTGCTACAATATTCAGAGCCTTGCTCGTCCGGGCTGAGTAACTTCCCACACCCTTTGCACACAGTGTTTATCTTTGGTTCATCAGTCATGATGCTGTTTTCCTCTTATTGTCTTTTTTCAAGAACTGCTTTGACTTTTGCCAGCAAGATATCCTTCTTGGTCGGTTTGGTGATATAGTCCACCGCACCAAGCCCTAATCCCCTGTTCATGTCTTCCGGATCGGACCGGGATGTCAGGAATATCACAGGCGTTTCAATCCCCTTTTGCCCCTTCATCTCCAGTAATTTAAAGCCGTTCAGGTTAGGCATGTTTACATCCGAGATGATCAGGTCAAAGGTACCTTTGCCTAGCTGAAGAAGGGCGCTGACGCCATCTTCTGCAGGGGTCACGGCGTAACCGTGATTTTCCAGGAAACGGGTTACCAACTTCCGAGAATCTGCATCGTCCTCGACAACGAGGATCGATATCCGATCCTTTATCTCCTTTTCCTCGATGGGTATGTGATGACTTTCCTTTTTGGGGTCTTCCTTTTGAGGTTTCTTTTCTTCAAATGCCAATTCCTCCACCAGCACTTGCTCATAAATATCCTTGGGAGCGAACAGGAGTTTTTTTGCCTTTTCCACTACATGGGTGCTAATAAGAAAATCCCCCCTGTCTCTGATAAAATTTCTTATCTCAGATATAGGCATGCCTGAACGGACCATATCAGAGATTTGATGATCAAATTTTATGATCTCATATATTCCTTCTCTGCCAAAGTAACCGGTGTTGTTGCACTTTGGACATCCGACAGGATGCGCAACTTGGGACGGAACTTCATCCGTAAATGGTGCAAGCATTGCTCTTTCTTCCGGTGAGATCTGCGCTACCTGCTTGCAATGGGGGCAAAGCTTTTTCAATAACCTCTGGGCGACAACCCCGATGAGGGTGTCCGCCATCGTCCCCCGGTCAAGCCCCAGCCTCTCAAGGCGGAAGATGGCAGTGGTTGCATTGGACGTATGCAACGTCGTGACGGTCAGGTGACCGGTGCTGGCAAAGTCTATCGACATCTTGGCGGAATAGGGGTCTCTGACCTCTCCCAAGAATAATACGTCGGGGTCCTGCCTCACTGCTGATTTGAGGAGGGATTCAAAGGTAATCCCGGCCTTTTCGTTTACCTGCTGCTGATTGGCATAGGCTATATTGTATTCTACGGGGTCTTCCACGGACATTAAGCTTCGTGTTTGGCAATCGATATGGGATAGGAAGCTGTAGATGGTCGTTGTCTTCCCCGACCCGGTGGGCCCGACCATCAGGATAACGCCATGGGTTCGATTGGCAAAATCAGCCATGGTGCTAACTTGTTTGTCCATCATGCCGAGTTCACTCAGGTCTTTTGGTTTGGCGCTCGGTTCCAACAAGCGAATAATGAGACTTTCACCGTACGGCGTGGACGTGGTAGCCAACCTCAACTTGAAGGTCTTATTATTAATGGTTGCCGCAAAAGAGCCATCCTGCGGTTTCCGTCTTTCAGCCAGGTCAAGGCCGCCGAGGACCTTGAGTCGGGAAATGAGCATAACGCCGGTGTTCTTCTTCAGGGCAAATGAATCCTTCAAATCCCCGTCAACCCGGAAGCGGATGACTGTTTCCTCCTCCTTGGGTTCAACATGGATGTCGCTGGCCCGTTCGGCAACTGCCTTGTTGATCATAGTATTGGCAATATACACAACAGGGTGTTTTTTAATATCTGCCTCCGATATTTGTTCAATTGGCTCTTCGACGGGGAATTGCCGGGTGGGCCCTTCGATTTCTTGTACGCTCCCACCCATAACGACTTTTTTAGTCGGTTGCTCGGCACCAAGGTCTGACTCATACTGAAATAATAATTCGATATGTTCGGGTTCGGTTACGGCGAGCTTAAGGGCCTTATCCTCTCCGCTTATTTTTCTTAGATTATCCAGGGTTTCCAAGTTAAAGGGATTGCTCAGTGCAAAGGTGTTTCTTTCTGTTCCATTGCCGAGGGCAACGACGAGGTTTGTCTTGCAAAAAGGCCTGGGGAGGACCCCCAATTTGACATCATACGGGTTGATTTGGGAGTAATAGGGGAGCTTGAGAAAGTCAGCGATATATTTGGCCATCTGGCTGTTGCTGATCCCCAGGTGACGGGCCATGGAATAGATATGGGAGGGTGGCGTAGCAGTGACTTGATCTTTCTTTGTGGAATCAATATCTAATTGATCGAACAAGAATTGCTTGAAGTGAGGAAAATCGGATGGTTCAATCTTTTCCTCAGGGGTAGCGACACCTTGTTTGAGTTCCTGCCACCGGCTATTTGTTGTGAGATGTATATGGACCTTTTCGAGCAGGGTTTCCTTTTGGACGGGTTTTACCAAGTAGTCAACTGCGCCGACAGCGAAGGCCCTGGCCTTGTCCTGTTCTTCTCCCAAGGCGGTTATAAAAATGACAGGGATATAAGCAGTCTCGCTGTTTTTCTGCAGCCGTGAACACACCTCGTACCCATCCATCTCCGGCATCATGACATCGAGCAGAATAAGAGCTGGTTTGACTTCGCCCAGTACACCAAGTCCGTTGCTGCCGCTATCGGCAGTGATGACCGCATAGCCGCTGCTTGCCAGAAATCGTTCCATCAGTTTGAGTTGATCTGGGTTGTCGTCAACAACCATGATCAAGGGTTTTACAGGTGTGTTCACCGTATCACCTCGTTGCTCCCCATCGTTACGGTAAGCATGCAGCAGGGTTGTATTCAAACCTGCTCAGCGACGTCCTATGTTCACTCGTAGATCACCTCAACTCGGTCAAGGTATGCAGCAAGTTCCCCTACCGACCTCTGGATCTCTTCGGCATTATTGTTTTTAGCGGCATCCTCCAATGATTTTCCTATGTC
Source organism: Deltaproteobacteria bacterium (assembly GCA_016927065.1). Classification (GTDB taxonomy): domain Bacteria; phylum Desulfobacterota; class B13-G15; order B13-G15; family RBG-16-54-18; genus JAFGNJ01. The sequence goes on along the minus strand of JAFGNJ010000005.1, from coordinate 77,864 downwards.
GGTAACGGCGTCGAATCCATAGCTTCCGCCCGCACCCTTCATGCTGTGCCCGAGAATCTGGATGGTCTCAAAATCACCCTGTTTGAGGGCTGCATCCATGGTTTTTATGTCCTTGCGCCTGTTTTCAAGGAAACCGGGGACGAGGTCGGCGATCTCGGGGTCTACGTGGATGATGATCCTTTCATTGTGTTTGAGGGCACTATGCTGAGTCATGATTTATCCTCCTTAAAATCTTTATTGTTTGCCAATTTTCGGCCGCGTTTTATCATACGAGGTCCGGTTTTTTATTTGTTATTTTTTCCCCTGTATATTTTTGGACGGCCTCCATCAGCGTTGCCCGTTTTATCGGTTTTGTCAGATGGTCCGTGCATCCTGCGTCAAGGCTCTTTTGGACATCTTCCTTCATGGCATGGGCGGTCAAGGCAATGATAGGTGTTTGTTTTCTCCCCTGTTCCTGCTCCCACTTCCTGATCTCCCGGGTGGCAGCATAACCGTCCATGACCGGCATCTGTACATCCATCAGCACGAGGTCATATTTCCCTGATTTGAACTTTTCAACGGCAATGGCGCCATTTTCAGCTATGTCTATATGATCCGAGGCCCTCTTGAAATAGGCCTGGATAATCAGACGATTGTCCGCGGAATCCTCGACAAGGAGGAGGTTCAGGGAGCGTATTTTAGTAAGGTCGACGGATCTTGCCTCCGGGATCTTGCCAACAACAGGCTCAATTTTGCGGCCCATAATGGTAGCAATAGCAACCAGCAGTTCCGCCTTTTTTACGGGTTTTACCAAATAAAACGTTATATCAAATTCTTTGCAGAGGGCACGATCGCCGCTCCTGTTATCTGAGGTGAGCATCATGACGGCCGTGTTCTTAATGTTTCCCATGGTTTCTTTTATGTGTTTGGCCAGCTCGAACCCGTCCATGCCCGGCATGCGGTGGTCGATTAATGCCAGTTGATATGGACTTTTTGTCTTCATGGCACGCTTGAATTCGGCAAGTCCATGTTCGCCGCTGTCCGATTCTGTTATAATGGCACCTAATTTGGAGAGTGTATTTCGCAATATCATGCGATTAGTTTCGTTGTCATCAACAACAAGTACCTTAACTCCTCTTATGTCCAGCGCAATCTTCTCCATACGTTCTTTTGGTTCGGCCTGAATCGCAAACTGCACAGTAAATGAAAAAATACTACCTTGGCCCACCGTGCTCTCCACCGTTATATGCCCGCCCATGAGTTCCACCAGTTGTTTTGAGATGGCCAGGCCGAGTCCTGTCCCACCATACTTGCGGGTAGTTGATGAATCGGCCTGTGTAAAGGAGTCAAAGATCTTATCTATCTGTTCCGGGGCAATGCCGATGCCGGTGTCAGTTATCGAAAATAGTAGTTCAACCGTTTCTTTTTTTACCTCCTGACTTTTGATCTGAATGAACACCTCACCTTTCTCAGTGAACTTGATGGAATTTCCGATAAGGTTTACCAGGACCTGACGCAAACGTGTCGGGTCACCCAAGAGTTCGGTCGGGACATCCGGCATAGCACTATAAACCAGCTCCAGGCCCTTTTCATGGGCACGAACGGCCATCACGTCACAGGTGCTTTCAATGATATCGGTGAGATTAAAATCGATGGTTTCGAGTTGAACGTGGCCGGCCTCCACCTTGGAAATATCGATGATGTCATTAATGATGTTTAAAAGATTTTCCCCTGCCGACTGGAAGACTTGGACATATTGCTGCTGTTCAGGGGTTAAGTCTGTTTCTAAGAGCAGGTCGGCCATGCCGATAATGGCGTTCATCGGTGTTCTGATCTCGTGACTCATGCTGGCGAGAAATTCGGTCTTGGCGCGGTTGGCCGTTTCAGCTTCATCTTTGGCCTTTCTCAGTTCCTCTTCCATGCGTTTGCGTTCTGTGATGTCACGGATAATTCCATGGTATCCTAGAATATTTCCCACAGAATCTCGCCGCACATTCGCGGTCAGCAGGCAATCTATTTCCACCTCATCTTTCTTGCGCAACTTTAATTCAAAGTCCCGAACAAATCCTTTTTTTTCTATCTCCTTCTGAAATCTCTGGATATCGGCATGATCAGCATAGATTTTTTGGGCGTTAATCTGTCGCATCTCTTCCATCGTATAGTCAAAGAGATCTAAGGCAGCTTGATTGGCGTCAATAAACATGCCATCACGTGTGGTAATATAAACCGCGTCTTTGGACCCCTCGAAGAGCGTGCGGTATTGTTCCTGACTCTCACGCAGCGCTTCCTCGGCCCGCCGTTGCTGGAGTATCTTCTCGATAGCAGAGGGGAGGAGCTCAAGATACCCCGCCCCCGTATCTTTGACGATGTAGTCGCTCGCTCCCAGCTTCATTGACTCCACCGCCACCCGTTCATCACCGGAACCTGTGATCATGATCGTGGGAGGCAAGATTCCCTTGGAACCCAAGATACGGATTACCTCCAACCCATCGTAGACGGGGAGATTCTGATCCACAAACATGAGATCATAAGAATCGGCCTCGTACTTGGCTACCCCCTGTTCACCATCAGTGGCAATGTCCACCATATACCCGGACCGCTGCAACCGCTTCTGCACCAGACGGGCCAGACCGGGATCATCCTCAATGTAAAGGATGCGTATGGGATCAGACTGAGCCATATACCGCTACCCTCCATCCGGTATCATGACAACCAATAAAAACAATCCGAGCTTACGCATTGCCTCAGCAAACTGTTCGTAATCCACTGGTTTGGTAATATAGACATTGCAGCCAAGCTCATAACAACGCGTTACCTCCCGAGGTTCATCGGTAGTGGTAAGGACTATGACAGGGATGCGTTTGGTGCGCTCATCAGCCTTCATACGCTGCAAGACCTGATAACCGTCAAGCACCGGCATGTTCAAATCGAGCAGGACCAACATAGGTGATGGGTTCTTGTTGTCGGCGTATTCCCCTTCACAGAACAGGTAGTCGAGGGCCTCCTGCCCATTGTTGGCAAAGTGGATCTTGTTTTTGATATTCGCTCGGCGCAGGTTTTTTTCGATCAGACGGGCGTGCCCCGGATCATCCTCAGCCAGCAGTATCGTTACATCTTGTATATCATGCATGGCGAACTCCTTGTTCAGAAGGGTTAGAGATAGTGAAGATAAAGGTAGTGCCCTTTCCGATCTCGGACTCACACCAGATGCGCCCGTTGTGGCGGCGCACCAGGGTCTGCACATAGGAAAGCCCCATACCCTCACCCGGCGTATCCTGCTTGCCTGCCCGGCGGAAGGGGGCAAAGACCTTATCCATATCATCCTCGGCAATCCCCCGGCCGTTGTCGCGGATACGGAAGACCGTCTCCCCGCCATTGGCCTCCCCGGTTATCTCTATCTCCCCGGGGCGTTCATGGTCGAGGTATTTGACGGCATTGCCCAGGATGTTCCCCACAATTTGCTCCATAGAGGTGCGGTCGGCAACGACCTCGGGCAGGGAATCAATGGTCATCGTAATCCCTTTTTCTTGGATCTGGTGCGACATGCCCTCCACGATCGGCTTGACCAGGGCGTTCATATCAAGGGGCTCGAGTTTGAGATCCCGCCTGCCCAAACGGGCTAACAGCAAGACGGAGTTGATAAAGCTGTCCATGAGGGAGACCGAATTGGTGATAAATTCCAGGGCCTCGGGCACGTCTTCATGCAGGGCCAGGGCAACTTCAGAGCGCTTTTCATCCGGCAGCTGCGGCAGGACTGCATCAAAATTCGCGCCGATTACCCCCAAGGCGGTACGCAGCTCGTCACTGTACCCCTTTAGGTTGACGAGCGGTACCCGCAGATCGTGGGAAACGATATAGGCAAAGTTCTTGACCTCTTCGTTGCTCCGCTCCATCTCTGTCGCGTAGCGCTGCAGACGTTTCTCCATCTGCTTGCGCTCGGTGATGTCGGTAAATATGGCAAAACTGCCGGTGAATTTCCCTGCCACATTGAAACCAGGGGTCGGCGTCAGGATCGTGTTGACCTTACGCCCGTCTTTTGTCACCCAGGTAATCTCGTACGGAGTAGGATCTTTCACCCCTTTCCTTCGCTTTGCAAACATCTCTTTTTGAAGCTTTCGACTCTCCTCATCCTGAAAGTCAGTCGTCGGATGTCCGACAATCTCACCCATTGAGTATCCCAACATCTTACAAATTTGATTGTTGACGTACGTAATTACCCCATTTGCGTCTACAGCGCTCAGACCAACGCGCATCGTCTCCACCAACTTGCGAAAGCGCTCTTCACTCTGCCGCAGTTGCTCCTCCATCTGCTTGCGCTCGGTGATATCATTCAACATGGCTACTAATTTATTTGCAACATTTACTCCCATAATTTCAACATAGCGGATAGACCCGTCTTTACATGTAACTTTCCTTTCCGCGCTTGGAGGTGCTTTTTCTTGATCATGTGATTTCACAAAAGCAGACGTTAATGAAACTACCTTTTTGCGCTCTGCCTCCTCAGGATATGCCAGGCGGCGCCAGTCTGCCACTGTGGGCATTTCTTTAATGGTGTAACCGAAAAGGTCAATGAATTTTTTGTTAAAATACTGAAATTTTTTGTCGGTATCGGCCCATGAAATGGCTATCGGCGCAGCATCCATGATTGTCTGAAATTGTTTTTCGCTCTCTCGCAATGTCTCCTCAGCCTGTATGCGTGCGGTGATATCCTCATAGGTGAGATATTGTTTTCCATCCTTTAAATATACCTGTCTGAAGTCAATAATCTTATCCGTGCCATCTTTACATCGTACGGTAAAGACCCGCTGATTCTCGTCCCCGATCTTCACCCCTTCGGCGAGATCCTTTTCCCACAGGGAGAACACGCTGTTCCTATATTCTTCATCAGGATAGGCGTGGGTAATCCAGGTAGCCTTGTCAGGGATATCCTCCAGCGTATAGCCGAAGATCTCCGTAAATAGGGGGTTGAAATACTCAAAGTGCCTATCAGGTGCCATGATTGAGATACCAAACGGAGCATTTTCCGCCAGCATCTTGAAACGCTTTTCACTGGCACGGATCGCCTCTTCTGCCTGCACGCGTTTAGTGATATCTTCACACACTTCTATAAATCCGGACGCTGAACCATCCTCCCCGAAGATGGGAAAGGTTTGCAGCCGTACATGAAAGCGGGCCCGATCATTTTTTACAACTTCAGTATTAGCCTCTGCAGGCCGACCGGTAGCCATTGTCTGAATCCCAGGGCAATGCGGACATACGGTGTCACGACCTTCGAATACCTGGTAACATTTCTTTCCGATCAGTTCACTAGCTGGTTTTTGAAACCTTTTGCTTTGTGCAGGGTTTATCATAATTATAGTGTGGTCGGCATCTATGAGGCTAATGCCAAGTTTTATATTCTCCACCAGAGATCGATATTTCTCCTCGCTCTCGTGCAGCTTCTGCTCCATTTGCTTGCGCTCACTTATATCTTCTACAATTTCTATGAAGCCGGTTGTTGCACCATCCTCTGCGAAGATGGGAAAGGCCTGAAGCCTCACATGAAAACGGCTCCCGTCGTCTCTCACCCCCTCAGTCTCGACCTCTGCGGGTTTGCCGGTAGCCATTGCCTTGACCCCAGGGCAATGAGGGCACACGGCATCGCGTTTCTCGAATTCCCGAAAGCATTTTTTTCCGATAAGCTCACGCTTTGATTTGTTAAAATTTTTCCTCTGGACGGCGTTTACCATGTGTATATTGAAGTCAACGTCTATAAGGTTGATCCCGTGCTTGATATTATCCGCCAGTGTCCGATAGCTCACGGCACGAGGAAAAGACAATTTCTTCCTCGTGTGGCTATCCGTTGCTCTGAGGGGTGCTTGTAATGTTTTTTCACGTACCATGTTTTTATCAACTAGTCCCATAACTGTTTCACAAATTAATGCACGATTTGCGTACTACAAAAATTAGACAAAATCTATGTTAATTCCAGCATATTCTGTGCCAACATGAAAAGCTAAAAAACCTTTAAATATCAATGTTTTATTTATAACTACGAAGGTGATAGGTAGACAGAAGCGTTAATTATTCACAAAAATGACATTTTTTGTCACTTTTTGAGATAATGGAATTTTGATTGTACGAAGTGTTAAATGGGGAGCGAATTATTTCTTCACGTGAGAGATGAAAAAATGGCATAGACAACGATCAACACAAGGGTGGTCTCATAAAAAAGCGCTGAACGTTAGACTGACGTATACGATTGAAAGTTATCTCGCCCTTTTTGCTTAGCGTGATACATGGCACTATCGGCATTCTTTACCAATGTATCAGCATCGTTGCCATCATCAGGATATATGGCGATCCCGATGCTGGTAGTAATGTGAAGTTGGTGATCATCGAAGGAAAAAGGTTGTCGAAAGCCCTGTAAGATTTTTTTGGCTATCGTGTTTGCGTACTCCACCTGAGTCATTTCCGGTAATAGCAACAAGAATTCATCACCGCCACTGCGGGCGACGGTATCGCCCTTACGCAGCAGCTCTGTGAGCCGCACGCCGACAGCGTGAAGCAGCTGATCCCCCATGGTGTGCCCGAGGGTATCGTTGACATCCTTAAAATAATCCAAGTCAAGCAACATTACGGCCAGATTGTTATGGAAGCGCTGCGCATGGTTGAGTGCTAAAGCGAGCCGGTCATTGAATAGGGTGCGGTTGGGAAGGCCGGTGAGGACATCATGGGTGGCCATATATTCGAGTTCTTCCTCGGCACGCTTGCGCTCCGTGATGTCCCTAATAATGCAGATGTATCCGGTTGTTGTTCCATCGGATGCCCGTACGGGCGAGGTAACGATTTCCGCCGAAAAGATCGTACCGTCTTTTCTTTTTAAATTCCATTCCTCTCTGAGGGAACCAACCCGCTCAATCAATGTATATGCCGTCTTTCCATAGGAACGGAAGCTCTCTTCTGAGGGATGGATAATCCGTGTCGATTTATCCTCTACCTCTCCTTTTTTATAGCCAAAGAGTTTGAGGAAGGCCTGATTACAGGTGACAATGTTTCTCTCTCTATCAAGCATCAAGATGGCATCGGTAGAACTCTCAACAAGGGTGCGATATCGTTCCTCGGAATTTCGCAACGTCGCCTCCGCTTTTTTGCGTTCGGTGATATCTACCATAGCGACTTGCACCGCAGGTCGTCCTTGATAGTCGATGCGGCTCGGAAACGCCTCCACCCAGCGCTTTGATCCATCCTTGCGGATGACGCGAAATTCGTATCGCTGGTGTTGCTGTATGTCTGCAAGGCGATTCTGATAATACTTCTTAATGGTTTCTCGATCCTCCGGATGCACGAGATCTCGGACTTGTTTGGGAGATAAGGCCAATAACTCTTCCACCGTGTACCCGAGCATCTCGGCGTAGGCGGAATTAACAAAGACCTCCCGTTGGTCTTGGATGATGTGCAGCCCTTGCAAGGATTGTTCAACAACCGCATGGTACGCCTCTTCCGCCCTTTTGCGTTCGGTGATATCGGTCAATATTACTATTGCACGATCATCTTTGAGCACAGTCCCTTTAAACTCTATCGCCCTCACCTCCCCGTCATTGCAGGTCACGCTGAGTATCCTGTCAATGGCCTTGCGGTCAAAATCTTTCTTCCACATTGTGATGATCTGCCGCCGATATTCTGGCTCTGGATAGGCCTTGTGGAACCAATCCCTTCCCGTGGGGACATCCTGGAGGGTATATCCGGTGATAATGGTAAATTGGGGATTAATATAGAGATACCTGCCATCCTTATCAATCAAGGCCACTCCGTTGGGGGATTCTTGTAATGTTGAATAGAAGGTTTCCCGTTCCGTTTTTAGCAGTTCTTCCGTTTGTTTGCGCTCGGTTATGTCTCTCATCACGGCGACAACACCTGTCACCTTTCCCCTTTTCCGTAAGAGAGCTCCGTAGATTTCACCAATCATTTTCTTGCCTGTTTTTGAATAACCTTCCACTTCATAGGGGGTTCCCTGACGGCCTGCTATGGTTTTTGGAAACGAAGCTATCATTTTAGCGATGCTTTGGGGGGTAAGCATCTTTAACACAGCAAACCGTTTTCCCACGAGGTCTTTTTCTGTATATTCGGTTCTTTCTGTTATTCGCTTATTGATTTTGATGATCTTACCCGTTAGGTCAAGCACCACGATACCATCCCGTACATCATTAAAAATTGCCTCTAACTCTTCTTCACTCTCCCGCAACGCATCCCCTGTCCGCCTTTGTTCGGTGACATCGTGCATGATCCCTACCATACCCGCAGCTCTCTTTTTTTTCTTTAAAAGGAAACCATGCAGTTCAGTAATGAGTTTTTCTCCCCCTTTGGTATGCACCTCTACATCAAAAGGAGGTACGTTTTTACCTGAAATCAGCTTGGTAAAGTTAGCGAGCATCTTTGCTATACTTTTTTTGGGGAACATCTTCAAGAGCTCAATGCGTTTCCCAACAATTTCTTTTTCGGTGTATTTTCCAACTTCTAGTATTTGTTTGTTAACTCTGAGGATCTTCCCGGTCATATCAAAAATAGCTATGCCTATTTGGCCGTCGTTAAAGATCGCTTTAAGTTCTTCTTCAGATTCCCGCAGCACCTTTTCGGATTGCTCCAGGTCAGCAATCCGCTTGCGCAGTACGGCCACTTTTCTCTTAAGTTGTTCTTTTATTTTGTCAGTATTTTTCATCCTTGCTTTCTAACCTGTCGTTTTTTGATCGAGCTTGTCATTACTAGTATCGGTATCTTAAAGAGAATACAACTAGTTTGTTTATAATGTAGCATTTTTTGTGCCAATTTTAATAAATTTATTTGAAGTAAAAATCGTTTAAAAAACGGTATGTTATGAACATTACAGGGAAACTGCCTCTTAAGGCTTCCTTTTGTTGCCATTTTTTGTCACTGTCTTACGAACGATACACCATAGGAGTGAAAAGGCCTCCGATCCTGATCCTCGTAGCATCTTTTTATCTCCACAATGCGTTTTGCTTATCTGGAAAATAGTGAAAAGCCATACTTGATAATCCTTGACAAATAACCCCTTCTTTATTAATAGTTTAGATTCTTTTATGCTTGGAGCTGAGTACATGACAATTGCCGAGGTACCATACAGTCCTGCTGAGGTAAAGGGGGGATACACGGACAGGATTCTGAGGGTTGACCTCGCGGATAACTCGATACAGATCGAGGCGTTGCCCGAAGACTTCAAAGAGAAGTGGATCGGCGGCAGGGGATACGCCTTAAAACTGATCTGGGACGGCACCGATGAGAAGACCCGTTACGACAGCCCCGAGAACATCCTGGTTCTCGCCGGGGGGCCATTGGGGGCTGAACCCCTCTTCCCAGGCACCGGAAAGTTTATCGTAGGGACCATCTCTCCCCTGACCGGTACCTTCATCGACTCCAATGCGGGTGGGCATTTCGCTCCCCTATTCAAGCTTGCAGGCTTCGATGCCATGGCGATCAGGGGGATTGCCCCGCAGGATGTATGTCTCTTCATTGATGGAGATGGGGGGGTGATTAAGTTAATGAGAGCCCCCGAGGGAGAGGGTAGCATAAGCTATGCAGAGCAGGTGATAAAGTACTTCTGTCCGGGGAAAAAGCGGGAGCATATCGCCGCGGTCGCTGCTGGTATAGGGGGAAAAAACTCCTTATTTGGCATTATCAACAGCATCTTTTTTGATACTAAGCGCAGCCGTCTCCGCGCAAAGCAGGCGGGCCGAGGCGGCACAGGGACCGTAATGAGGCTCAAAGGGCTCAAGGCTATTGTCGTGACGAGCAGTCTGTCGCGGGGAAAGGCGAATCATCCGGCCAATCCTGATATGGTTAGAGAGGCCGGGCGTAAGCTGAAGCATATCATCAAGATCCAGGACCCACACGGCATACGCCTCAGGGAATGGGGAACCACCGGTCTTGTCGACCACATGGACAAATTCGATATTCTTCCTATCCACAACTTTCAAACGGGCACCCATGAGGAGTCGCATCGTATCTATGGAGGTGTCTTCAAGGATGAATATTTTTCCGCCGGATACCCCGATGGATGTTATTATGGATGCAACCTCGCCTGCGCCAAGGGGGTTGAGGGCATTACCTTACAATCAGGTCCCCACAAGGGAAGAGAAGTAAGCGTCGACGGGCCGGAATACGAGACCGCTGCGATTGGACCCGTTACGGGGGTTTTTGACCCCCGCTTCATCCTCGAATATAACTGGTACTGCGACGAGTATGGCTTGGATACCATATCAGCAGGGGTTACCACGGCATTCCTTATGGAGTGCTTCCAACATGGCTTCCTGCAAGCCGACGATATCGGCTATTCCCTGAGATGGGGGGAGAGGGAAACGGCACTCCGCCTGATTCATGAGATCGCCGCAGGCAAAGGGTTTGGGCGGATAGCGGGAAAGGGAATCCGTTTTCTCAAGGGGTGGATTGCAGAGAACTATGGGCGGAACAACCACGGTGATCGAGCGGTCGTACTGAGTGAACTGGAGAAATTCGGTATGGAGTGCAAGGGGCTTGAGTTTTCTCTGTATATCACCAAAGAATCGCTGGCCCAGCAGGGAGGGTACGGTTTCGCCCTCAAAGGGGCACAGCATGACGAGGCATGGATGATCTTTATGGATCAGGTGAATAATGAACTCCCCAACTTCGAGCTGAAAGCGAAGGCCCTGAAGTGGTTTCCGCTTTTTCGCACCTGGTTTAACGCCACAGGTTTGTGCAAACTCCCCTGGATTGATATCCGGCATCCCGAGGCCGCCAGCACCCCCGAACCGGCCAAAAATCTACCCAGCGCCCAATATTTTGTCGAGCACTACAATGGGACAGTAGGAACCAACAAAAATTTGGATGATCTGCTCAGGGATTCAGAGCGCCTGTACACCTTGCAGAAACTCATCAATCTCAAGCATGGCGTCGGCACCCGAGAGCACGATCAGATCCCGTTGCGCGCCATGAGCCCTGTCTATCTCGAAGAGTACCGTTCACGGCAAGAACGCTACGACTCACAGCTCGCTGAGATAGTGGGGGGGGAGGATCGGTTGCCGGCAGACCTCCAGCAACGTCTCGACCTGCTCATCGGCATCCGTCAGAGACACTATCAGGAACTCTGTGATGCCGTATATGAGGAGAAGGGGTACGATCGCAACGGTGTCCCCACCCAAGAGACGCTGGCAGCGTTCGGTCTATTGGACGCCGAGACCCAAGCCCTCATCGAACGATACGGGGCTAAAAATTGAGAAGGAAATCTATAAGGTTTGATTGATGGGGGGGTGCCTTTTTAAGACTTCCTTTCAGACCAATTCATGCCCCCTCGCTTTCTCATTCCAGATGGACCGTGTTCGGTTTGAGAAATTGGATGCCGACACGGTAGAGGCCTGATTCAGAAGCAGAAGGCTGAACGTTCTTTACCTCACCTTTAAGGGTGGTGATCACGTCGCCCATGGCGAGTTCAACTTCAATGAAGACTCCAACGGGCAATTTATCAGCAACCTCGAGGGTAGCTCCTTCCACGTTTAATTCAAGGGTTCGCCCGAGACCGTAGGTGACCGGATTTTCTTTCCCTGAATCTATGTTGATAAAATTCAAGGAACAAACACGGATAGCCTTTCTCCGTTCAGGTTTCTCAACCATCGTTTTCACCCTTCATAATTGTACCTTTTTTTCTTCGGAATGGGAAGATTCTTTCAGCGCTCAAGACGATACTCGAGGTAAAGTTATTGGTCGCTCTGCATTATCCTGCGCGACAATAAGTTTTTATCTATTTTTTTCCTCTTCGGAAATCATGAAGCCCGACGTAGTGACGTAGATATCGAAGCTCTTTGTTCCAGACGGGAAGGTAAAGACCGTGTTGCCGTACACCGCCTGCACAAAGGGGAGACGAGCACCATACTCGTATAGCCAGCGCCAGTGGGAGTCCTCCTCGTTGGCGACTAAACTGTATACCGTGGCGGGTTTGTTCATCTCGTCATCGGCCCGTAGATAGCGTCCGCGCACGCGTGTCAACTTGTACATGGTTTTGAGGCCGAGGAAATTCAGCCAGTCATCCCACTTGAGGATGTGTCCTTCCACGGTCCATTGCTGGCCGCGCAGGCGATAGCGACGGATGTGGGCACTTGTCGGTGATTCTTGCGTCACGAGTTCAAGGATCATCGTATCTTCCGTACCAGGCACGGCGGTGCAGTGGACCGTGGCGGCAAATTCGCGGCGTGTAAAAGAGGTGTAGGACTGAATAAAAGCGCCCAGGAATAACAGGGCAAACGAGACAGCGATGAGCAACAGGATGAGGAGCAATCGCAAAGTACTGGCTATGATACCGAGCCGCTTCACCGGTTTCCTCCCCACACGGCGTATAATACGGAGCACCCGCCTCACAATGAACACCATGAACAGCACCATGCCAATGGTCAAAAGTGCGAGGGCGCTGTAGATGAGCATGGAACCTGAAAAGGGGGGGCTAATCATGTAAGTGAACCGGCTTTCTTATCCGGAGCTTTTTAATTGTTTAACTAAGGATGCAACCCGCTTGCCTAACAGCACGGCATTGATTGTGGTACTTTTATCGGGTGACCCAACACACGATACTCCGTAATGTCCCGTTGCATCAAGCGGGTCTCCCACGATGATCATACCATAAATCAGGAAGGCTTGGATAATCGACATGATCGTCGTTTCTTTACCCCCTGATGAATCACCAGAGGTGGCGAAGGCAGCCCCTATTTTATTCTCCATTTTCCTGCGAACAGCCACAAATTTATCAAAGACCGCTTTCAGTTCGGAAGCCATTGTCCCGAAATAGACAGGGGACCCGGCGATAATCCCGTCAGAAGCCACAAAGTCATCTTTCGTAATTTCAGCCACTGGTTTCACGACACATACGATATCCTCAACTTCTTTCACGCCTTTGGCTATTTCTTCAGCCAATGTTTTTGTATGGCCGGATTTTGAGTAATACGTGATGAGGACCTGCATGCTTTCTTCTCCTTTTTTTTGCTGTACCGTTTATACCTGATCGGGGAGGCTAAAAGTAATGCCTTGCAAACCAATTGTGCCGAACGCAAGATTGCTTATCCCTACGATAGCATACCATTGCGTTTGAAAAGATCAAGCTTTGACCCGGTGCCCTTCAATATATCCCATCCGCTCAGCAAGATGGCTTACGCGGGCCCTCAGGTTGAGGAGATAGGCTTTTTCCGGCTGTTTTGGAAGCGGTTTCATATCGTGCTCTTCAGCCTTGATCCGGGCTACGACTCGCTCCACTGATCCTCCCTCAGCCCGCAAAAGTTCTTCTACCCTTGCTCGGAACGTTTCGGCCGAGTTAAGCGACCGAGCAAAAAATTCCTTCACAGCCGCACCAACATAGACAAAGTGGTGCCCCTGACATAGGATCTCAATATCTAAGGCGGCCAAGCGTTTCAACCCAGTTAGGTAGCTTTCATAATCAACGAGGAACTCCGTAACGACATACCCGGTTCTATCAGCACAACCTGCAGCCTCGGTTGCGATAAGGATCCTTTTTTCTGGGATATAGTAACTCAACAGATCCCGGGTGTGACCGGGCGTTGCAAGGACGTGGACAGATCCTCCTTCGCCCATTTCTATCACCTGCCCATCGGTCAATAGCATGTCTATCGTGAAGGGTTTGAAGGGCTCCGTTAACAGGTTATCCTTCGGCACCCCTGAAATCAAAGAGGCCGCTTTTTTGCTCAAGGTCTTCATCAACCGCTGGGCGGTAGGACGTTTGATGATCTGGGCCGCCTTTGATGAAGCGGCCACCTGGAGCGAGGGGAAGGCATTCTTGAGGTAGGAGGTAGCGCCGCAGTGATCATAGTGAACATGGGAGAGAAAAAGGAACTCAGGTTGTCGGTTGCCCAACACCGACCGAATGTCCTGCTCATAGATTTTTCCCAAGCAGGTCAGTCCGGACTCAAATATGACCGGCCTTGGACCATCTAACAGGTAGCTGGGCATCCACGTGTGCCCTAAGACGTAAAAATCGTCCTTTACTCTCCCCGTTTTATTGAAGATGATGCCTTGTGTGCCATGAAAGGAGTCACCACTCACATGCATAGTATAACTGATTATGCGTACCTTGACCACACCCACAAAGTCTTACTTTATACAATCTGATCAAATAGGTTTGATTGATGCCTCGCCATGTTTGTTGCCGTATTCAGCGTAGCTCACAGGTGAGTAACGATGAGATACGGTTCGAATGATTACGCATCTATGGTAGAATAACCATATGTTCATCTCTGATCTCATAGAACCCTTCGATCCTCGCACCCGTGAGTATCTGCATGAGGCGGTGCGTTCCCTTCCACAGGAAGGCCCACCCCGCATCACGATAATAAAACAAGCGCAGGGGGGGGTACGTGCTGATAAGCGAAATGTGTTAGGTGTTCTGCCTGCTTCTTTTAATCCACCTACCGTAGCACACCAAGCCCTGTTGAGAGAGGCGGATAAGACTGTCGCCTTTGATGAAATCCTGCTAATCCTGGACCAGCAGGCCATGGACAAAGAGTATTTCGGTGCCCCGTTGGAGGACAGGCTTCTCATGCTCCTCGTCTTCTTTGGGGGTGACCCTCGCATCTCTCTGGGGATCTCTAACCGGGGGTTATTCCTCGATAAGGTCGAGGCCTTGCAGCACATGTATCCTCGAGATACACAGATCTATTTTATCGTGGGGTACGATACTATTGTTCGGGTTCTTGACCACAGATACTATGAGGATAGAGAGGAAGCCCTCCGCTCGCTCTTTTCTCAGGCTGGATTTTTGGTGGCCAATCGAGGGGATTGTGGCAAAGCGGAACTCACGGAGCTTTTTGAGCGTGAGGAGAACCGTCCCTTTGCGGCACAGGTTTCCACCCTCACACTTTCCACTGACCTGGCCGGAATCTCTTCCTCTCAGGTCCGACGGCGGTTGGCAGAGGGAAAATCGATAAAGGATTTGATACCCCCAACGCTGGAGGAGTTCTTGCGTAAACGGAGATTTTACAGTAGACAGGGTCCGTGAAATAAGATAATATTTTTTTGTGAGTAGATATGAAAAAAATATTAGTGGTCGATGACGAGGAGGGAATCCGCCTCCTCTACAAGGAGGAGCTAGAGGAAGAGGGGTATGAGGTTGAGCTGGCTCGAGGAGGTGAAGAGGCCCTCACGAAACTGAGTGAATCGAAACCGGACATAGTCGTCCTTGACCTCAAAATGCCGGGTATGGGAGGGATGGAAGTTCTGGAGCGGGTACGAAAGCAAGACAAGGATTTGCCAGTGGTCATTTGCACCGCCTACGGGGATTATAAGAGGGACCTTGCCACCTGGGCCTCTGATGCCTATGTGGTGAAGAGCTCGGACTTGTCGGAACTCAAAGGGGTGATCAAGGGATTTTCCGAAAAGAAGGAATAAAGGGCATCTGTGTGGGGATGTAGCTCAGTTGGGAGAGCATCACGTTCGCAACGTGAGGGTCGGGGGTTCGAATCCCCCCATCTCCACCATTTTTTTATTACATAGATACTCCGCGGCAGCAAGAGAGTGCCTTTTTTCCGTCTTGAAGCACGTGCAATCCTAGAACATACCATATGCAACTGAGGACCCTCTCTTGTGCAGCGGGGGTGAGTAATTGTATTGCAATTAATACAAAAGGAGCGGGATATGCTGAAGAAAAAGATCGGGATCATCGGCTGCGGCAATATGGGTGAGGCCATCCTGCGAGGTCTCCATCACAAGGGGATGACCAAGAACATCGTCGTTAGCGAGACTCGTCCTGAGAGGAGAGACTTCATCAAGAAAACCTATGGTGTGGAGGTAGAGCAGGATAATAAAAAACTCGCATCCCAGGTGCAGGTGATCATCCTCGCAGTCAAGCCTCAAGAATTGAGGGGAGTCCTGCAGGAGATCTCCCCAGCCCTGGATTCCGCGACGCTGCTTATCTCCGTCGCGGCCGGGGCTTCACTCGGGACCATTGCCTCTATCCTGGATAAGGGCGCGCGCCTGGTTAGGGCGATGCCCAATATAGCGGCCCTGGCGTTGGAGTCCGCCACCGCACTTGCCAAAGGTGGAGAGGCGACGAAGGAGGATATGGAGGTAGCTCAGGAGATATTCGATGCCCTGGGCAAAACGGTGGTCATCCCAGAACAGCTCATGGATGCCGTGACGGGCATGAGTGGTAGTGGACCTGCCTATGTCTGTCTCTTTATCGAGGCCTTGGCAGATGGGGGGGTGCGTATGGGCTTGCCGAGAAAGGCGGCCTTAGATATGGCTATCCAAACGGTTCTTGGGACCGCCCGGCTCCTCACGGAGCAGGGTGAGCATCCCGCCCATCTCAAGGACAAGGTATCATCCCCCGGCGGGACGACCATAGCGGGTATCGCCGCGCTGGAGGCTAAGGGGTTCAGGGGGGCCGTGATGGAGGCCGTGGCCTCGGCAACCCAGCGCTCCAAGGAATTAGCAAAGATGCAGGGGTGAGGGGTAAAAGAAAAATGATGTGCAGAATTATGGTTCTTTTAGTGTTTGCACTGTTCTTAACGGCATGCGTCGCTCCGCAACAGGGCGTTCGCCGTTATCTCGAACACTATGACATTGTTGACCCTCACCCCTCCGATTTTAAGATCTGCTATTCTCATGGTTGTGAGAAGTCGGCCCAGGTTCAGTTAAGCGCGGCGCAATGGGAACGTGTTCGCGCCGTTTTTGCGCAGAGGCCGTCAGATGCGGCTGAGGAACGCGAGTATCTCGCCCGTGCTATTGGGGTGCTGGAATCCATAGTTGGGCCGCTCACCGGGACAGATGTGGATATTGGAGGGAGCTTTCAAGGGATGTTTCACAACCGTCAGATGGATTGTGAAGATGAATCGGTCAATACCCTGATGTATCTAACCATGATGGAAAACGATGGGCTTATTACCTACCATGATATCTACCGCCCCACCTCTCGTGGATTTGTGATAATGGGGTGGCCGCATACGGCCACTGTTCTCAGGGATAAACAGACAAGAGAAAAATTCGTCATAGACTCCTGGTTTGGAGACAACGGCCAACCGGCGTATGTGGTACCGCTGAAAAAGTGGAAATGGGGATGGAGGCCAAAACATGATGAGAAAGAGTGATGTCTGTGTATAAATCTTTTTGGGTGCGGGTACATGACGCGGAAAAAACTTTAGAAACAGTGTGTCCCATTTTTAATTCAAAGCTTTCGAAACATTAACCCCTTTTAGGGCGGCATAGAATCGCCACCATCTACGAGGAGATAAAAAATGCTAAGTAAAAAAAGAAAGGTGCTATTATTCCTGATTATCATTCTTGGGTTGTCGGCGGCTATTATATTTAGATTAGACTACAGGAAGGTCAAGCTGCAATATGTTAGCAAGGTCAAAATAGATCCAATAATTACTTATTATCGAGGCAAATCTTTAATATGGTTAGTGAAAGGCGGTGATAGACTAAAAAGTTATTTAGAGAATGAACTTTTTCCACGTTCTCATAAAGAGTTGTGGAAAGGCGCTACATTGGGGGGAAGACCATATCCGGTACTTATAGAATATAAACTGGAATGGGAAGAAGGGTTTAAGCCCGATCCTGAAGCTGTATATTATGTTGGCTTGGGGTGTGAGATTGAGGAAATAAAATATTTTTACCACACTAAATTTTTATACCGACACTTGGTAGCTCATTCAGTTTCACTGAAACCCTTGGCTGATCGGCATATTATAACAATTTACAAGGGTGATATTGGTGTGGCACCCCTTTAGGAAGAGAGGGTTAAAGCCAACATTGACTCTTGATTCACGATGAAAGGGAAGGTCAAGTGTTAAACCTACACCCTTGGCAAGAGACGAGCCGCCAACGTTGTTGAAAGAGTTTACTTCAAAAAAAGAAAAAGGGAATACGCGTCCATCCATCACGGTTGACAAGGATGGAAAGTGGTATTTTGAGGGGGCGGAGATCATTCGCAAGGAAATCCTCTCCCTTTTTTATGAATCCCTCCATTTCGATGATAATGGATATTATCTAGAGATCAACGGAGAGCGGGCGCGCCTGGAGGTGG
Organism: Deltaproteobacteria bacterium; assembly: GCA_016927065.1. Classification (GTDB taxonomy): domain Bacteria; phylum Desulfobacterota; class B13-G15; order B13-G15; family RBG-16-54-18; genus JAFGNJ01. The sequence goes on along the minus strand of JAFGNJ010000005.1, from coordinate 59,839 downwards.
AGGATACGGTCTTTTTAGTGCAAGGGGCCGAACTAGTCAAGGATAGTGAAGAGGCCTTTATAATCCGGCTCAATGACGGTACCGAGGAGCAATTGGACCTGGATACCTTTCGCATCGCCGAGGGGAATGTCCCTTATTGTTTAGTCAAAGAGGGGAAATTCCCCACCCGGTTTTTGCGCCTTCCCTTCTACCAGGTCGCTCAACACGCCCAGCATGATGAGGCAACAGACGAGTACTATATCTTACTCAACGGGAGGAAATATCCCCTGCAGGGGACCTCATAGTTTCCCAATACGTCTTTACCTCTAATTGTTTTCCATCGCTTATTATGGTAATGGCCCCGTCCAGGTCGGTCCTGAGGATTTGACAGCCGAGGCTCTCATACCTGTTCGCCACCCTCTTGTTCGGGAAGTGAAATATGTTTTTATAGCCCAAGGGGAAGACGGCGTATCGGGGGGAGACCGTCTTGATGAATAAGTACGTGCTTGAGGTCTTGCTCCCGTGATGGGGGACCTTGAGGACCTGGGCCCGCACGTCCTTGCCGGCCTTGAGGAGCCTCATTTCCGCCTCCTTTTCGATGTCGCCGGTGAAGAGGAAGGTGTGTTCACCGAACGCAATCCGCAGGACCACGGAGTTGTTGTTGACCCAACCCCGTTTATATCTGTCTCCAGGCATCCATCCCTCCACGGGATGCAGAGCCTTCAATCGGACACCCCCTATGGATCGGACAAACCCATCCTCTACCCGCACCATCCTGACCCCCTTCTTTTGGATAATAGAGAGGAGATCTCTATAGCTGGAGGCGGTACTCGTTAACCCACTGTGCCAGAACTCGCGGGGGCGGAAGTGTTGGGCAATGAAGAGAAGGCCCTTATAGTGATCGGGCTCGGGATGGGACACTACCAGATAATCCACTTGCAGGATGCGCCGCTCCCACAGAAAGGGTGCGATAATATTCTCTCCCACGTCGAAATCACCATACAGGCCGCCCCCGTCGATCAGCATCCGTTTGCCGCCGGGGAATTCAATGAGGGCGCAATCCCCCTGTCCGACATCCAGATAGGTCGCCCGGAATTCATTCTGTAAGTAACCCCTGAGCCCCCAGTATGAGAGGTCGAGCAGCGCGATCACCAGTATCAAGGCCAGGGCCGCCTTCTTGAGGCGAGGCCTCTTGATCCACAGGAGCGAGCCGAGGAAGGTGTAGAAAAGGATCATCTCCAGCGCAGTAGGGGCAGGGAGGTAGGTGGCTGCAAAGGGGATGGAGGCGATTAGCTCCATGGCCTTGATCCCCCATTGAGAAAGAGCAGCGGCGGTCTGGGCCACCAATGCACCGGCTGAGGGGAAGAGGGGGATCAGGGGGAGTGAGAGGAGGCTCAAAGGGAGTACCCCCAGCCCGATGATAGGAATGATGACGGCATTGGATATCAGCCCCATGATTGAGACGCGGTGGAAGTGGAAGGCCACAATGGGGGAGGTGACGATGATAGCGGCAAAGGAGGCGACAAAGGATAGTATCATTGCCCTCTTAATCTTGCCCTTGCCCTGGCGGGTCAAGAGTGTCAGGGGGTCTTGAGGATAGAGGAGGCGATAGAGAGGCGGGGTGAGGACGATGATTCCCAAGACGGAGGAAAAGGAGAGTTGAAACGACGGGTCCCAGAGGGAGGTGGGTGAGACCAGGAGGATGATGAAGGCGGCGAAGGCCAAGGTGTTAAGGGGGTTCCGATACCTGTCTATAAGGATGGCGATCAGGAAGCAAGAGGCCATGATCCCCGCCCGAATGGTGGAGATGGGAAATCCGGTGATGAGGATATAAGCGAGCAGCGGGGGGAAGGTGGCTAGGGCGGCGACCTTTCGGATATCATACCGCAGGAGGGCGCGCTCCGATAACTTAAGGAGTCCCTGTACGGCGAAGAAAATGAGGGTGACTATGATACCCAGGTGCAGGCCGGAGATGGCGAGGATATGCACCGCCCCCGCGGCGATAAAGGCCTCCCTGGTCTCATCGCTAATTTCTCCTCGCTCGCCGATGAGCAGGGCCTTGAGCATTCCCCTCCCCGGGGGGGAGGTGTTGGCATCGAGAAACTCCTCTATCCCCGCCCGCCAGCGGTCAAAAAGCCGCAGCAGCGGAGTCCCTCCCTCCCTGCTTAAGATTTGTATCTGTTCTCCATTGCGTACATAGCCCGTAATCAAGACCCCCTTGCGCCTCAAATAACCCTGGTAGTCGAATGCCCCGGGGTTACGAAAATTGTGAGGGTAATAGAGCTTTGCCTGGAGGCGTACGCGATACCCATACCGCACTGGAACGCCACGGTCTCCAATAGTGATCCTCATCCGTCCGGTGGCGGGTGCGACGGTATTGCCACGGGAGATACCATCGGCCCGAAGATAAACCACGGTCTTTCCCACATCCCGCTGCGGGGGGCGGTAGATGGTGCCGGTCAGCACCACCTTGTGCCGGTCAGGGAGCTTCGAAACGTGGTGGAGGGGGATGGAAGGGTGCAGCCTGAGATGGATGAGGAAGGCCCCCAGGGCGATCAGTACTGCCAGGGCGAGGAGTTGTGCCGCGAAGGCTTTCCGGCGCCAGAGGAAAAAACAGAGGGGGAGCAGTACTCCCACGGTTACCAGGGGGATGACGAGCGGGATATGCCCCCCGATCAGGATCCCAATGATGAGGGCGAGGGTGAGGGGGAGAAAGGGTGATTTGAGACCTCTCAGCCCCACGGATGTCATCACCGGACGCGTAAAAAGAGGGGGTCTTTCAAGTAGTGGTAGTGCCCCGCAATCACGTGGGGTGCTACCTTTTTGTCTATCCGCTGGACCTGGAAATGATCGAATTCCTCAAATTGGGAGAGCTTTATACCGCTCGTGGTGGCCAGGTCCAAGAAGCTCTGATCGACAACAAATTCCTCTGCAGGGTTTTTGTGAAAGAAATTTTCCTCTTTCATTTCGAGGAGGATAAAGGTGAAGGTGATGAGGGCATCGACGGAAAGAGTCCCTTTTTTTCTGTCCACGGATCCCAGTTGGGTGAAGAAGATTACGTTCCCCACATTCGAGGCAACAAACTCCCGCAGCCGGTGACACTTGATTTCCCCCTCTATCTTGACTTCTCCCGGTGTCTTATGGAGCTTGCGTACGGTGACCTCACGAAATGGTATGATCAGATCGCCCCGATAAGGGGAGACCACCGATTGGAAGTTCACCTCGTAGAGATGCATTGTTTTGTTGCCCTCCTTCCTACAGAGATTCTCTCAGGCATCCCCTTAGGCAGGTAAGGGGACCAATGCCTTGTCTCTCATTATGGAATACTGGGCCTCATAGTAGTGATATATAAAAACGAGAAGAGATACAATGAGGATGAAAGGGCGATCAGTTCAAGCCCCTGAGCATCCAACTGTAACGCAGTTCGGGAAAGACGTGGATTCCGAGGAATATGATCTTTGTCCTAGGCCCGCCTCAGAAGGTTTCTTGCTATGATTACCCTTTGGACTTGATTACTACCCTCAAAGATCTGAGTAACCTTAGCATCCCGCATCATCCTCTCCACCGGATAATCCTTCAAGTATCCGTAGCCCCCCAGAATTTGTACGGCATCGACGGTTACCCGCATGGCTGCATCGGAGGCAAAACACTTGGCCATGGCCGAGAGTTTGTCTACGCCGATGGCGGACATCCGATCCCTCTCGTAGACTTTTTGGTCCAGGAGCGTCGCAGCCTTGTACACAACGGCCCGTGCCGCCTCCACCTGCATGGCCATGTCGGCCAGCATAAACTGTACTCCCTGAAAATCGGCCAGCTTTTGTCCGAATTGTATCCTCTTGTCGGCATAGTCTATGGCAAAATCAAGGGCCCCTTGAGCGATACCCACTGCCTGTGCCCCGATAGCGGGTCGGGAGAGATTAAGGGTCATCATGGCAAGCTCCCATCCGCCTCCCTCTGCTCCCACGAGGTTCTCTTTTGGGACAACGGCGTTTTCGAAGATAAGGTCGGTGGTGTCTGATCCCCTCATTCCCAACTTCTCTTCTCTTTTGCCGATAGTGACTCCCTGAGTGTCCTTTTCGACCATAAAAACAGAAATTCCTTTAGTCCTTTCACCCGGCCTGGTAGTGACGAACACGGCATAGAGATCGGCCGCCCCGCCGTTGGTCACAAAACACTTGCTTCCGTTCAAGATGTAATGGTCACCTTCCAACACCGCCGTGGTCTTGAGAGAAGCGGCGTCGGAACCCGCCTCAGGCTCTGTCAGGGCAAAGGCGGCCAGGGCGTGGTCTTTTGCCACCCGCTCGTAGAATCTCTTTTTCTGCTCATCATTGCCGCCCATCATTAACGGCATGAGCCCAACTGAATGGGCAAGAATCATGAGGGAGCTAGATCCGCACGCATATGCGATTTCCTCTGCGATGATACAGAAGGCAGTAATATCACCATCCATCCCTCCATATTCCTCAGACAACATCACCGAGAGAAACCCCTGCTGGAAAAAGAGTTCCGCTATATCCCTCGGAAAGACACCTTCAGCATCTATCTCCGCCGCCCTCTTGGCTACCTTGGTAGAGGCGATTTTTTTTGCCGATTCCCTCAGGAGGTGATCACGTTTCTCCTTCATCTCTAAACTCATCTCAACCATATTCTATATCCTCATATCGCTTAATTTTTACAAATATAGTCCCATAACATAAAATATCCATTTGAGGCAAGGAGTTTTTATGGACAAAAAAACCTTGCATTTTTGGGGTATGGGAATGATAATGATAAAATATTGTGAAATTATCTTTAAATCTTAAAAAACGGTGTGTTGGCACGGGCAATTTTTTAGGTAGGCCCGGCTGAAAGGATAAAAGAGGTAGTATTCGAGTGAAAATAATTATAGGGTCCCTTGAACGGTTTGTCTTGAGACATTTTACGTTATGCGCATTTTGGTGGTAGAGGACGAGAAGAAGGTAGCAAACTTTCTCAAAAAAGGGCTGGAAGAGGAGTACTATGCCGTAGACTGTGCCTACGACGGAGAAGAGGCCCTTTTTATGGTAGAAGCAAACGATTATGACCTCGTGCTCTTGGATATTATGCTCCCCAAGATAGACGGCCTGGAGGTCTTAAAGGGGGTGCGGGGGAAGGGGTTGACGTTCCCCGTCTTGATGCTGACGGCCAAGGATTCCGTGGAGGATGTCGTCAAGGGGCTCGACGCGGGGGGAGATGACTACCTAACCAAGCCCTTCGCCTTTGCCGAGTTACTCGCCAGGGTGAGGGCCTTGCTCAGGAGGAAAGAGCGGGAGCCCGCAGAAGAGCTGCGAGTGGCCGATCTGGTCTTGGACCCGGTTACCCACACGGTGAGCAGGGGGGGGCTGGAGATCGAGCTCACAACCAAGGAATATGCCCTCCTCGAATACCTGATGCGCCATGTCAACCGGGTGGTGACCAGAACCATGATATCAGAACATGTATGGGACTATAATTTTGACCCCATGACCAACGTCATTGATGTCTATGTTAATCACCTGCGCAAAAAGATCGACCGGAATTCCTCGCAGAGGCTGATTCATACCATCAGAGGGGTGGGATATGTGTTAAAGGAATAACAATGTACTTGTTTAAGACTATAAAGTTTAAGCTGACGTTATGGTATGTAGTGATCCTGGGAATCATTCTATGCTCTTTTAGTATCTTCCTGTACTTTACCCTTGCCGATAGCCTCTACAAAGGGGTGGACAATAGAATAAAGACCATGGGGGAGATCGTCGCTGCCTCCGCGCGCAGCCCCTTTGGGGCCGATATCGACCAAATTATGATTGACCGCTACGGGGTCAGGCCCCTCGGGAGATATATTCAGATTCTGGACGAATCGGGGAAAATCGGAGGGAGTTCGACCAATATACGAGATATAAAGATCCCCCTCAATCTTTCAACCCTGAAGGCAGCGTCCAAGGGCAAGACGATCTTTGAGACCGTTAAGGTCCTGGGAAGATACTCTCTGCGGGTGGTGACGATTCCCATCATAGAGAACGAAAGTATGACGGGGATCATCCAAGTAGGCAGTCCTTTGGAGGGGGTAGAAGAGGCCCTGCACCAACTCCTTCTCCTCTTACTTATTGCCGTTCCGGCCGCCCTGTTGGCCGCCAGCACGGCGGGGCTCTTTTTGGCCAACAAGGCCCTGAGACCGGTAGATGCAATCACTCAGATCGCCCGCCGGATCGGTTCCGGCGATCTGAGCCAAAGGATACGGATTAAACGAGTTAATGATGAATTGGGAAGATTAGCTTCGACCTTCAACGAGATGATCGCCAAGTTGGAAGAGTCTTTTCACCGGGTCAAGCGCTTCACGGCCGATGCCTCCCATGAACTCAAGACTCCGTTAACCATTCTCAGGGGAGAAGTAGAGTTAGGGCTGAAAAAGAAAAGAGCCCTGAAGGAATATCAGAGAATACTTGCCAGCAACTTGGAAGAGATAAGCCGCATGTCCCGTATTGTCGATAACCTCCTCACGCTCTCCCGTGCGGATATGGGGCAAGTTACCATGAAGCGGAAGAAGTTGGAACTATCGTCTCTGGTTCGGGATGTGTGGGAGGATCTTCGGATACTCGCCGAAGAGAAAAAGATACAGATGAAGTTCTTGGACGATGGTGTTACACAGATAGAGGGGGATCCCCTTTTTTTGCGCCAGCTTATCTTGAATTTGACGGAGAACGGTTTGAAATATACTCTTCCCGGAGGTGAAGTCTCATTGAAAGTAGAGGGGGACCGCGACCAGAAGGTGGTCAGGATCTTAGTTTCCGATACAGGGGTGGGAATTGCTCAGAAAGACCAGAAGCGGGTTTTTGATCGTTTCTTCAGGGCCGATAAGGCGCGGTCCCGCGAGACGGGAGGAACGGGGCTGGGGTTGAGCATCTGTCAATGGATTGTCCAAGCCCATGAAGGACAGATCGCGGTGCAGAGCAAGGTAGGGCAGGGGAGCACCTTTACCGTAACCCTTCCTCTGAAAGATTAAAAAGATTTAATTTTTCATTAATAGTTTTTTAATCTTCCTTGGTTATACTGATATTAACAATACAGACTGAGGAAGATAATGTATTATAAGTTAGTGATGGAAGGAGGCCATGTCGGGGCGGGAAAGAGTTACGACATGGTGAGGTATTTTCAGGGTGATGATATCTTCTGCGTCCTGGGTAATTCTGTGCATACCCCTCGATTGAAGAAAAAAGGATGCGGGCGGGGTGTGAAGTTTATCAAAGAGATCTCATGGCGAGAATATATGCGTGGCAAGCGCCAGGAAAAAAGGGATCCTTATCTCAACCGTAATTGATTTGCCCTACCTTGCTTCCTTATAACTTATCTTATAAATTAAAAACTAACAGCGAAATGGATACTAAGGAGAAAAACATGAAGTCTTTTTTAAGGATGATGCTTGTGATTTCTATGGTTGCCTCTCTAGCTGTCGTCCTCCCTGCCCTTTCCCTGGGCAGAGAGGCGGCCCCCGTAGTTACGGGACTGCCCTCCTTGACCAAGTTAGTCAAGGAGTTGAAACCCACCGTGGTCAACATCAGTACCACCAAGGTGGTGCAAAGTCCCATGGACGACTTTTTCCGCGGGCGGGACTTCCCCGATTTCTTCGGCGATGAATTCTTCAAGCGGTTCTTCGGAGACCAGCCGAGGGAATTCAAACAGAAGAGTTTAGGGTCAGGTTTCATCATCGACAAAGCGGGATATATCCTGACCAATAATCACGTGATCGAGCAGGCGGAAGAGATCAAGGTCAAGCTCTCGGACAGCAAGGAATACGATGCCCAGGTTATCGGGACAGATCCGAATACGGATTTGGCTTTGATCAAGGTTAAGGCCGTTGGTAACCTCCCCGTGGTCCATCTGGGCAATTCGGACACACTGGAGGTGGGTGAATGGGTGGTCGCTATTGGGAACCCCTTTGGTCTCGAGCAGACCGTCACGGCGGGGATTATCAGCGCCAAGGGGAGGGTGATCGGGGCCGGACGCTATGACGACTTTCTCCAGACCGATGCCTCCATTAACCCGGGCAACAGCGGCGGTCCCCTCTTTAATCTGAAAGGTGAAGTGGTGGGGATCAATACCGCCATTGTGGCCAGCGGACAGGGAATCGGGTTCGCCATTCCCGTCAACATGGCCAAGCGGCTGCTGCCCCAACTCAAAAAAGGACAAGTGACTTACGGTTATCTTGGGGTACTTCCTCAGGATCTGACGCCGGAGCTGGCCACGTCTTTCGGCCTCAAAGAAACCAAGGGGGTGCTGATCAGCGAAGTTGTTTCTGATGGCCCTGCCGAAAAAGGTGGAATGAAGAAAGGCGATATTGTCATAGAATACGATGATAAAAAGGTAGACACTATGCACCAACTCCTCAAGATGGTTGGTGATACGCCGGTGGGCAAAAAGGTAAAGGTTGTCGTCTGGCGCGACAAGCAACGTAAGCCCTTGTGGGTCACCATCGGAAAATTTCCGGAGCAGCAGGTCGCTGCCGCTACACCCACCAAGCCTGAAGAGACAGATGAATGGGGCTTTACGGCGGTCCAGGATATCACCCCGGCCATAGTCAATCAGCTAGGACTTCCCGACGATAAAGGGGTGGTGATTATCCAAGTGGGGCCGAATTCCCCCGCCCAGGAAAAAGGGTTGCAGCGGGGAGATGTGATCATCGAGGTGGAACACGAACCAGTCAAAGACGTGGCCGACTTTTTCAAAAATATAGAGCGTCATAAAAGAAAAAATACCCTCTTACTTGCCGTCCGGGTGAAAGCCGGTGATTATCACACGATCTTTGTGGTATTGAAGAAGAATGGCTAGATGACCTTATTAAGGGGGTATTCGATGATCCCCACCGCCCCCTTCTTGAGCAACTGGGGGATGAGGTCTCTCGCTTCCCGTTCTGACATCACCGTTTCAACTGAGACCCAGTCCTGACAGGAGAGGTCAGCCACGGTGGGGGCGGTGATGCTGGGTAAAACCTTCATCACCTCTTCAAGTCGTTCTTTGGGGACGTTCATCTTGAGACCAACCATGCCCTCGGCATCCAGGGCGCCTTTAAGAAGCTTGCTGATCTGTTCTATCTTTTCCCGCTTCCAGGAATCCTGCCAGGCCTTTTTGTTGACAATGATTTGGGGATAGGTAGTCATTAATTCTTCGACGATCCTGAGCCCGTTGGCCCTGATGGTACTCCCCGTCTCCGTCACCTCCACGATGGCGTCGGCCAAACCCTCTACCACCTTGGCCTCGGTCGCCCCCCAGGAGAACTCCACATCAACCTCGATACCCTTTTCTGCGAAGTAGCGACGGGTAAAGTTTACCAACTCGGTGAAGACCTTCTTCCCTTTGAGGTTCTCGATGCGTTTGACCGGAGAGGTCTCTGAAACCACCAATACCCACCGGGCGGGTTGTTGGGTAGCCTTGGAGTAGACCAGGTCCTGCACCACTGTCACGTCGGAATCATTTTCTAAGATCCAGTCCTTACCAGTCAGCCCCACGTCGAGGGCACCCATCTCCACAAAACGGGACATCTCCTGGGCCCGCACCAGGGTGCAGCTGATCTGGGTGTCGTCAATGGCGGGGAAATAGCTCCGGGAGTCCACGGTGATCTTCCAGCCCGAACGGCGAAAGAGCTCGATGGTGGCCTTTTCCAGGCTCCCCTTGGGTATCCCCAGTTTTAAGAGCTTCACCGGTACACCTCCTGTGGATCAAAGATCCGTTCACCTACTTCCTTCAGTTCATCCCCCTCCAGCCTGCGATAGAAACAGCTCCGAAAGCCCATATGACAGGCGGCCACTCCCTTCTGTATCACCTTGAGGAGGACGGTGTCCTCATCACAGTCCACGAGAATCTCCTTGACCTCCTGGAAGTTCCCCGAGGTCTCACCTTTTACCCATAGTTGATTCCGCGATCTGCTCCAGTACGTGGCCCGGCGGGTCTTCACGGTCTCCTCCCACGCCTGGCGGTTCATAAAGGCCAGCATCAAGACCTCACCGGAGGAATAGTCCTGGACCACCACCGGGACCAGACCGTTCAACTTGTCGAAATTGAGATCAACCCCTGCCATCTGGTATCTCCTCCCCCCTTGTTTACCATATATCGTCCGTTATATCAACTATTTCCCTCAGGATTCTCGATCATGAGTCTTGCATATCGAGTCGGAAATCGTGTAAAAAGGGCATGAGATAATTCATACACTTTGAGGGAGGTGCCCTGTGAAAGCCCCAAAGAAGACCATTTTCAGCTGGTGTATGTATGACTGGGCCAACTCCGCCTTTGCCACGACCATCATGGCGGCGGTGCTCCCCATCTACTTCGTCTCCATCGTCCCAAAGGAGGGGGTGGATATCACCTTCCTGGGGTGCACCTTTCATCTCTTTGCCACCCCCCTGTGGAGCTTCAGCATCGCGATCGCCATGGTCATCACGGCATTGAGCGCCCCGGTCCTGGGGGCCATTGCCGATTACTCCCGGGCCAAGCGGCAGTTCCTTATCTTCTATACCTATCTGGGGGCCGTCTTCACCGCCCTGCTGGTCACGGTGGGGTACGGGGATTACCTGCGGGCATCGCTCTTTTTCATTATCGCCCTCATCGGTTTTGCCGGCGGCATGGTCTTCTACAACGCCTTCTTGCCGGAGATCGCCCCTGAGGGGGAGCGGGAGTACGTCTCAGGCAAGGGGTTCGCCTTCGGGTATTTGGGGGGAGGGATCCTGCTGATCCTCAACCTCATGATGATCGAGCAGCACGCGTTGTTCGGCATCCCCGATAAGGCGTGGGGTTCACGGCTTTCCTTCCTCACCGTGGGTATCTGGTGGGGGGTCTTTGCCATCCCTACGTTCCTGTATGTCAGGGATAAGAAAGATAAGGTAGTCAAGCACGTCCGGTATATCAGCCACGGGTTTAAGACCCTGGCTGATACCTTTAAAAAGATACGTCATTTTACAGAACTCCTGAAGTTCCTCATCAGCTTCCTCATCTACAATGACGGCGTGCAGACGGTAATCGTCATGGCGGTCATCTTTGGGAGGGATGAATTGGGTTTTGGGGTCTTGACCTTGATCGGCTGTCTGCTCATGGTCCAGATCATCGGGGTCCCCTCAGCCCTCTTGATGGGCAAATTGGCGCAGCGGATCGGGGAGAAGCGGACCCTCTATATTTGTCTGGCCGTCTACTGTATCATCGTCATATACGGCTACTTCATAACCAAACCGATAGAGTTCTGGGTGCTAGGATTTCTCGTGGGGTTGGTGCAGGGGGGGAGTCAGGCCATCAGCCGCTCCCTCTACAGCAGCCTGTTGCCCGTTCGCCATTCGGCGGAGTTCTTCGGGTTCTTTGCTATTGCCAATCGGTTCGCCTCTGTCTTCGGTCCCCTTATCTTCGGTTTAGTGGCTACCATCACGGGTTCGGTCCGCAATGCCATATTGGCTGTGATCGCATTTTTTATCGTTGGTTTTGTGATCCTGGTAACGGTGGATGTGGAGCGGGGCAAGCGGGCGGCGAGGCAGGTGGTTATTGGATAGATCCTTGATGCAGAGGAATTTTTGCAAGCATCTATTGACCTATCCCTAAACGTTTGTTTTATGAGGGGATGCCTCTGTTTTCCCCAAACGCTTCTTGCCTAAACAGGCTGATTTTGCGACAATTGTCTCAGATTGGAAGTGTGAAATGATGGGGAACAGACTGGCACTAATTGGGGTCATTATCATCGGTATTTTGATGGGGACTGCGCTCTTGGCACCCTTGTTAGCTCCCTTTGATCCCCTGGGCATCGACCTCACGGGGGAGCTGGAGGGGCCAAGCCCGGGTCACCTCCTGGGCCAGGATAAGCTGGGGAGGGACATCCTGAGCCAGATCATCTACGGCTCTCGGGTCTCCCTCGTGGTGGCAGTGGTAGTGATAGGGATTTCCCTGGTCATCGGGGTGGCCCTGGGGGCGACAGCGGGTTATTTTGGCGGAGTCTTCGACGCCGTCTTGATGAGGATCGTCGACATCCTCCTCGCTTTTCCGGGGATCCTGCTCGCCATTGCCCTGGCGGGGGTCCTCGGTCCCAGCCTCAAGAATATCATCCTCGCCCTCTGTGTGCTGGGCTGGGTAGGCTATGCCAGACTCGTGCGTGGCCAGGTCCTCGCGGAGAAAAACAGAGAATACGTCGTGGCGGCAAAGGCCGTGGGGGGGAGTCACCCCAGGATCATCCTCAGGCATATCCTGCCAAATTGCTTTGCCCCGGTCATCGTAGAGGCTACGTTCGGTCTGGCAGGGGTGATCCTGGCAGAGTCAAGCCTCAGCTTCCTGGGGCTGGGACCTCAGGATGTGCCAACGTGGGGGAGGCTCCTGAACGAGGGGGCCCAGTACCTCCTCTTTGCCCCCCATGTAGCCACCTTTCCGGGGATAGCCATCATGCTCACGGTCCTGGGGTTCAACTTCATCGGTGACGGCCTCAGAAACAAATGGGATGTCAAGAGGGGGGCGTGAAGATCACAAGGCTTCCCAGCCCCAATTTTTCCGGTAGAGATGGCCAGGAGGTGGACCTCATCGTCATCCACGCCATTAGCCTCCCTCCTGGGGAGTTCGGCACGGGGTATGTCCTGGATCTGTTCCTGAACAGGTTAGATTCTACCGCCCACCCGTACTTTAAGGGATTGGAGGGACTGCGGGTCTCCGCCCACTATTTTATCGATCGTGAAGGGGAGGTTATCGAGCTGGTGGACCCCGACGAGATGGCTTGGCACGCCGGGGAGAGCTCCTTTGAGGGGAGGGAGGGATGTAACTCCTTTTCCATCGGCATCGAGTTGGAGGGCGGCTCAGGCCACCCCTTTACCGAAGGGCAGTATCGCGCACTGGAGGAGTTCTGCCTCCTGTTGATGGAGCGCTACCCCTCCATCACCCCTGAGCGGATCGTGGGGCACAGCGACATCGCCCCGGGGAGGAAAGAAGACCCCGGTCCCCTCTTCGCCTGGGGACGCCTGCGGGATGCGTTGAAAGCGAGGTTGGAGGCCGATGCCTGAGGCACGTGATATCGCAAACTTACTACCTCTCAAGGCCCTCGTCCTCGCCCCCATGTCAGGGATAACGGACCCCCCCTACCGCCTCGTGGCTAGTGGCAAGGGGGCTGACCTGGCCTACACCGAGATGGTGAGCGCCGCGGGCTTGGTGCGGGGGAATAACGGATGCAGCCGCCTCTTAGAGGTCTACCCGCAAGAAAGTCCGCTCATGGGCCAGCTCTACGGCTTTGACCCGGCGGTGTTGGCTGAGGCCGCCGCCCAAGTGCAGGAGATGGGGTTGGATGGGGTTGATATCAACGTGGGGTGCCCGGCCGCCAAGGTGGTGCGAAAGGGAGGGGGGGCGGCCCTCTTGCGGGAGCCGGCGAGGTTGCGGAAGGTCCTCAGGCGGGTGCGTGATGTTATCCGCATCCCCCTGGGGGTCAAAATCCGATCAGGGTGGGATACAAGGAGTATCAATGCCCTTCAGATCGTCCAGATGGCCGAGGATTGCGGCGTGGACCTGGTTGCCATCCATCCTCGCTCTCGGTCGCAGAAATTCGCAGGGGAGGCCGACTGGGGGATCATCAGGCAGACCAAAGCACAAACAGGACTCACGATTATCGGCAATGGCGATGTCCGCACGCCTGAGGATGCGGTCAGGATGATTGATGAGACGGGATGCGATGGGGTGATGATCGGGAGGGGGAGCTGGGGGAATCCCTGGATCTTCGAGCAAGCACGGGGGCTCATCCATGAGGGGCGGACAATCCCTCCCCCCACGTGGGAGGAGAAGAAAGGTATGATTCTCAGGCACCTTGAGATGCACCTGGAGCGCAACGGCACCCCCCTCGGGGGCCTCACCTTCGTCAAGCATGTGGGGTGGTACCTGAAGGGGTACCCTGCTGCTGCGGAGTTTCGCAGGAGGATAAACACTATTCGATCCAAAGAAGCGCTTATCCGGGAAATGGAGGCGTATTTCCGGCACATCGAGGGCGCACCAGGGAAAAATTGATGCCCGTTATTGATGTCTACGGTATGCGGGGAAATGTGGTAATTGACAGAGATGAACGAGCGGAGGGACAAGACTCCCTCGTCTTCATCCACGGCGCAGGGGGAAGCGTATCCTCCTGGCAGGCGCAACTGGACTATTTTAATCGGTCGTTCAACTGCCTGGTTATGGAACTGCCGGGGCATGGGGCGGCGCAGGGCCCGGGGGCCCAGGAGATCAAGAGCTATGCCCTCTGGATCAGGGGGGCCTTGGATGAACTGGGAGTGGCCAGCCCCTTTATCATTGGGCACTCCATGGGAGGAGCCATCACCATGGACCTAGCCCTGAGATTTCCGGCCCTCCCCAAGGGACTGGTACTGGCGGGTACCGGTGCGCGGCTGCGGGTAGACCCCGGTATCCTCGAGGGCATCAAAAGCGATTTTTCCCAGACCGTGGAGCGCATCTGTGGATTCTCCTTTGCTAAGGATGTTCCCAAGGAGATGTTAGAAGTGGCAACAGCGGAGATGATGAAGAATTCACCCGATGTCCTGTTTGGTGACTTCTTAGCCTGCGATCGATTCGACGCCATGCAAGAGATAGAAGCGATTACGGTGCCCACGCTGGTTATATGCGGTGATCAGGATACCCTGACCCCAATCAAATACGCACGCTACCTGGCCGATAGGATAGCGGGGTCCCGTCTGGATATCATCGAGGGGGCAGGGCACGAAGTGATGGTGGAGTGCCCTGAGCAGTTCAACAAAAAAGCGGAAACATTTTTGCGTTCCGTCGAGGGAGCAGATGCCTAGGATCTACGTCCCCCCAGAGAGGATCGCGGGTGAGGAGATCTCCCTGCAATCCAGGGAGGCGCGGTACATCCTTACGGTCCTGCGACTCAATCCTGGGGATGAGGTGACGGTCTTCGACGGGGAGGGGAGGGAGTATCGGACCGAGCTCTCAGAGGACTACGACGCGGGAATGTACTTGGCCATCCAGGAGGAGTTGAGCCCCCAGCGGGAATCCCCTTTGAGGATAACGCTCGGCCAGGCCCTCCTGAAGGGGGAGCGGATGAAGTTCGTGATCCAGAAGGCCACCGAACTGGGTGTGGACAGGATTATCCCTCTCCTTACCTCTCGCTCCGTCCCCATCGTGGAAGGAGAGCGGGAGTCGCTCAGGAGAGAGCGGTGGCGCAGGATCGCCCAGGAGGCGGCCAAACAGAGCGGCAGGACAATAGTCCCTGAGATCGAGGCGATCCTTGAGCTCGCGGATTTTTTCGCTCAGGGAGAAGGCGCACGCGTCATGTTATGGGAAGATGAGCCTACCCCCTTGCGGGAGATCGCAAACAAGATCGACCCGCATGCGGGGATCACCCTGCTCATCGGCCCTGAAGGGGGGTTTTCCGAGGCGGAAGTAACTGCGGCCCAAGACCAGGGCTTCCTCGTGGCCGGATTGGGACAGCGGGTCCTGCGGGCCGAGACCGCGACCCTCAGCGTCCTGAGCATCATCCAGCATCTCTTCGGGGACTTAGGTTAAAGTCCCCTGTCCGCAGACCTCTGATCGTACCCTTTCATCTATCGTGAATAAAAAGCTGTTTTCCCTGCTTGATGATAAATCCTTCCGTGCGCAATTGTTTCAAGGCTTGCCTCACCATCTCCGCATCGCGGTCGATCCCTTTCACCAGGGCAGGCTCGGAGATCCCCGGTTGTTTGACCAATGCTTTCAGGATCATCCCCCTGACCTGTCTCAAGGATCCTTCAAAGGGGGATTGTTTGCTGTAATGAGCGCTTCTGCGGCTGGGGTTGGGGTGCTGTTCTTTCAACGCCACCCCGTAATCCATCAAGGCGTAGTACCACTCGCGCGGTCGTTTCGCATCGAGAGTCTGTTCTACGAGCGGCAGGATTTCGCCGTCTTTGACACCATCCCTATTGTGAAAAAAATGGTGGATGAAGACGCTACGGATGTTCGTCTCCACAAATACGGCCGGTTTATTGAAGGCGAAGGCGCACACGGCGCCGGCCGTGGCAGTGCCGACACCCGGTAGGGTCTTCAGAGTCTCAACTGTCGAAGGGATTTTTCCTTTATAGAGATCAACGACTATGGTTGCCAGGTTTTTGAGCGCCAGGGCCCTACGGTTGTAGCCCAGACCCTGCCATTGTTCGAGGATGGCGCGCAACGGGGCGCGGACCACGGCTTCTATAATTGGAAATCGGCGGAGAAACCCCTCGTATTTTTCAATGACCCTCACAACCTGGGTCTGTTGCAGCATCAGCTCTGACAGGAGGATCTTGTACGGATCGCGCGTTTCTCTCCAGGGGAGTTTCCGCCTGTTGCGCTTATAGTAGTCATAGACTGCCTTGCGAAACCGGCGTATCTGTTTGGAGCTTAGTTTCCGGGGTTTTCTTATGTCCGATTCCATATCTTACATACTATATCATGGAAGGCGAGTATGAAAAACTGTGCGAAGGGACTGGAAAAAGGTCCTCAGTGGTGTTATAATGATAATACATACGGAGGTTGGTATGCCCATCTTTGAATATCACTGCATGAAATGCGATAAGGACTTTGAGACTCTGGTCTTCGGTGACCAAAAGGTAACTTGCCCCACTTGTAACGGGACTAAGGTCAAAAAGTTCCTTTCCACCTTCAGCCACAAGAGCGACGAGGGGTTCTCAAGCTCGCAGGGATCTTCCTGCGGCTCCTGCAGCGCCACGAGCTGCTCGAGTTGCGGCTCTTCATCATGAGGGTTCTACCCCACAATTTGAAACATAATAGACTCTATTTTTTTCCCATTTTTCTCGTTCTTGCTTGGGGTTGCTCTCCCTGCGAATTTAATGAAGAGGTTCGTATAAAATCTCCTGATGGGCTCTTCGATGCTGTCCAGGTAAGGGGTAATTGTGGTGCAACGACTTCATTTTCGGAAACCGTTTTCATAGTTCAAAGTGGAGCAGGAACTCCTGCTCCAAAAGATCAATGTCGGGTGTTCTCAGCTGATCATGTCGGAGGCTTGGAGCTGCAATGGCGAGAGCCGAAGGTCCTTGAAATACACTACAAAGAGGCTCGCATTTTCCATTTCAGGAATTTTTGGCAGTCAAAGGATGTACAGAACTTTACCTATGTGATAGAAATACGTCTTAAGCCAGAAACAGAGGATTACTCGCTTTCTCGAAGGGATCGATGGATAGATATGAAATAGGTATAATCACTCGCCCCCCCGGATCACCATAAAATCTGGTTCCTTTGAACTTCTCCCTATGCGCCCAAACAATACACATATTTTTTTAAACACACCTTTTATCATTAATCCCCGCCAAAAACGGTCTTGACAAGGAGGCACAGAAAAGCAATAGTGCCGGTGTCAATGCTCTCGTGAAACAACTACCGGAGGTGTCATGGATATCAAGGAGATCACGTTAGAGGCGCTGGATACGGAGCAATTCATTGCAGAGCAAGTGAAGGAGATCGCCTCTGCTGTGGGGGATGGTGTGGCCGTCAACGCCCTCTCAGGCGGTGTCGATTCGTCCGTGGTGACCATGTTCGGGCATAAGGCCCTCGGCGATCGGCTCAAGACCTACTTTATCGACAGCGGCCTCATGCGAGAAGGGGAGCCGGAGCATATCGTCTCGCTCTTTAAGGGATTAGGTGTTCCGACAGAACTGGTCGATGCCCAGAAGACCTTCTTCGCAGAACTCAAAGGGCGTATTGACCCCGAAGACAAGCGGGAGGCCATCACCCGGTCATTTTACAAGGAAGTCTTCGGCGAGCTGGTGAAGGAGATCGGCGCCAAATATCTCCTGCAGGGAACGAACTACACCGATATCGAGGAAACCGTTGCCGGGGTCAAGAGACAGCACAACATACTCGAACAGCTGGGAATCGATCCGGAGCGGATGTTCGGGTACAAGATCATCGAGCCCCTGATCCAACTCAGGAAATCGGGGATCAGAAAGGTCGCCCAGGCAGTAGGCTTGCCGGAGGAGATCTACAGCCGCCCGCCCTTTCCGGGGCCTGCCTTGGCTGCCAGGGTCATCGGTGAGGTGACACCCGAGAGGATCGCAATTGTGCGAAAGGCCACCCAGATCGTGGAGGAGGAGCTAGCCACCAGCAAGGCCTTTCAGTATTTGGCGATCTTGCATGAGGACAAGGTGACCGGCGTGAGGGCAGGCAAGAGGGATTTCGGCCTGCAGATCGAGGTCAGGTGCTGGGAGAGCAAGGATGCGAAGGTCGGCTCCCCCACCAGACTCGGCTACGACGTGTTACACACATTGGCCCAGCGGATCACGACCGAGGTGCCCGGCGTGGTCAGTGTGACCTATAATATTACCCCCAAGCCACCGTCAACTATAGAAGCGGTATAGTGCAATAGTTACAATGTAAGTTTATGCAAAAAAGTTTAAAAGATTATTCCAAAGGTATCTCTACTATCCTTTCGGTTGCAAAGTCGTTTTGAAAAACTTTAACTTTCATTTTCCTCTCAGTTCTATTTACTGAAATTATTTCTGTCATTGAGATATTAGGAGGAGTTTTTGCTGACTCCGGATAGATTCTAGTGTATTGCTTCTCAAAAAGATTAATGCGGAAAAGGCCGCCGTCACCATAAATCTGAGAAGTGCCAACATATAAAAATTTACCATCAGAACCCCAACATAGACTAGTAATATCAGACCCCCAATTCCTATCATCCCAAAATCTTTCAGAAATCCACCATTTCCCGTCTAGGGGATTCCCCATTTGGTCATAGTAGATTATTCCTATATGCACTCCTAAAGCATATTCTTGAAATACCATTACGGCAAAAGGACCGTTCGGCTGTTTAATTAATCGTGGGTCCTTTTGCTCTGGCTTAAATTGATAATAATCGGTGCAAACTAACAATTTATCGTTAGAGGTTTCCGCATAAGCTGACGTGATATGCACAACTACACCTAAAAAAAGCATCAATAGAAAAATTTTGACAAGTCGCATTTGCATACCTCCCGTCCTTATTATTAAAAAATTTCATGATTTATAGTTGCAATAAACCTCTTTTTTTAATTCCTTCCATGTCAACCATGACCTCACGCTCCCTGCGCACTGAGTTGACTAGGTAGATGTGGGGGCTTGTGGCGAGGTCTTCAATTCTTATTACCCTCTCCTTGATTTTCCCCTGCTCCAAGAGATAGGCCCGGTACGTGCCGGGGAGGAGGCCGCATTGGATCGGCGGGGTACAGAGTTTTCCCTCCAACTCGACCACGCAATTGGCGATTGACGACTCGGTCACTTCCCCCTTCTCGTTCCACAGGATGCAATCTGTGTATCCAGAAGATGCTGTCAGGGCCTGCTCATAGACACCCCGATTGGTCGTCTTGTGATAGAGGAACGGATTCGAGGGATCGATTGGTGCAGGTGCCAGGCAGACATGTAGGGGGTCGGTGGCAGGGGCATTCCCCAAGGCTTCAGATTGAAGAGTGATGGCTCCATCCTTTGCCACGAGCAGCCGTACCTTGTGCGCGGACTTGGGGAGGGTGCGTGCCAGGGAGTCAAGCTTATTGCGTATTGCGTCCATATCTGCGGCATAGGAAAAATATGCTGCCGAGTCCGTCAGGCGCGCCAGATGGTATTGCAGGAGAAAATATCCCTCCTCAGGGGTCCACAAGATCGACTCGAGGAGTGAGAAATCCGGCACCTGCTGGGTGAGGATCCGCGCCTTGATCTGGCATTCCTCAAATTCCATGGTGTCAATGGAGTCCCACACAATGCCGCCGCCGACGCCATATTCGGCCTCGCCCGTGGCCTTGTCGATGAGTACGGTCCGAATGGCGACGTTGAACTGCGCCCTGTGGTCGGGCATCCAGAATCCGACGGTGCCCGTATAGATTCGACGCGGAGCGTGCTCAAGCTCTGCTATGATTTGCATGGTGCGGCGTTTGGGTGCCCCGGTGATAGAGGCCGGGGGGAAGAGGGCTTGCATGATCGCGCATAGACCGGCCTCTGTTGTTGCCTTGACGGTGGAGGTCATCTGCCACACAGTCGGATACTTCTCGACTTCATAGAGCCTGCTCACGTGCACGCTCCCCGTGTTGGCGATCCGTCCCATGTCGTTTCTGACCATATCGACGATCATGACGTTTTCCGCCCTGTTCTTTTCCGAGTGGTGGAGCCAGTCGGCCTGTTCGCGGTCTTCAGGTAGCATCAGCCCCCGCGGGGCGGTTCCTTTCATGGGGCGGGAGATCAATTCATCACCTTCGACTTGCACGAAGAGCTCGGGGGAGGCGGAGCATATGATCCAATCCTTGGTGTTCACGAAGGCGCTGTACAATGCGTCCTGTGCCCGGGCCAACTCAATAA
Source organism: Deltaproteobacteria bacterium (assembly GCA_016927065.1). GTDB lineage: Bacteria > Desulfobacterota > B13-G15 > B13-G15 > RBG-16-54-18 > JAFGNJ01. Next base: position 39,565 of record JAFGNJ010000005.1, on the reverse strand, counting down.
AGTACGGCCATGGATCTCCGCTGAATGGTGATCGCAGGCGCACGGTGAAGTTGACCTGATAGGTGTCACCCGCCTCGATGTAGTCCTTGATTTTGCCAAGGGCGTCCTGATATGCGTCTGACGTCAGCGAAGGCTGCCACAATAGTGATGCACTCTGCGTTTCAGGTGCTGTTGGAAGATGAAGCTGTTCTGCTTTTTCGTAAAGGCCGAACCATAGTAAGGGAAAGGCACCGTCTTCCTTCACCGCAAGGGCCGAGTCGAAGGCAGGTGCCGCCTCATAGGCGATGAACCCCGCGGCATAGAGGCCGTGTTGGCGCACCTGTTCTTCGATGGCCTCCAGTGCTGCCATGACCTCTTCAACCCGATAGGCGGAGATGGCCTGTTTGGGATTACAAAAATGCAGCCACTGCCCTTGCGTGGCGTCTTGGATGACAACGCTATTGATGATATCGGTACGATCCGTCATATGCCCCTTCGCAGGACTATCTTTGATACAGGGGAATCTTACGATAGTATCCTTCTCTTGGCAATATAAAGGTCCGGTGGGCACATTCAATAAAGTAATCCTTGACAAACCTCTCTCGATCTATGAGAATTTTTTGTTTATCCCAACGAAGGGAGCGATTGTGCAATGAATATATTGCAGGCATTATGGCTGGGGGTGCTGCAAGGGGTCACGGAGTTTTTGCCGATCAGCAGTTCAGGGCACCTCGTCCTAGGTAAGGCGATCCTCGGTGTGCACACCGAAGGGGTTGCCTACGAGGTATTCGTCCACTTTGGGACCTTTTTGGCGATCCTGACGATCTTCTGGAAGGATGTCTGGCATATAGCCAAGGCAGTGGGGCATGCCGTACGCCACCCTTCACCAGGCAAATTGTCACTTCGCTACCAGGAGGACCCCTTTTTCAGGGTGGGGATCCTCATCTGCATCGGCACCATTCCGATACTCGTAGTCGGGTTATTCTTGGAGCACGAGATCGAAGCCGTCTTTTCAAGCCCCCTCTTTGTCTCCGTCGCCTTGTTGGTGACCGGTTCCTTCCTGTTGGGCACGCGCTGGATCAAGTCTCAGGATACCCGTTTTGGCATGCTGAGGGCGTTCGTGATCGGTCTTGCTCAGGCCTTCGCCATCCTGCCGGGGATCTCGCGCTCAGGATCGACTATCGCTGCGGGCATGTACGCGGGGGTGGAGCGCAGTGAGGCCGCACGCTTTTCGTTCCTCCTGGTCCTGCCGGCCATCCTCGGTGCAACCGTGTTGAAAGGTGCGGAGCTGCTGCACACGGGGATACCATCACAGCAGATTATGACCTTGTTCGTCGGCACCATCGCTGCCTATATTTCCGGTACGATCGCCTTAAAGTGGCTGTTGGGGGTGATCCGCCGCGGTCGGCTTGATAGGTTTGGTTACTACTGCTACGCGCTAGGCATCGTTGGTATTATTTGGTTCGCACAAGGATTTCTTCTCTGATTCCTCATGCCTGGGAAGATCGAAACGTTGTACCCTCCTCCTAATGGCGGGAATCGAATCGTCTATTAATACCGTATAAGTAAGAGAGCGACTACTCTTTGTCTTTGCCGAAGACCTTCAGCATGAATCCCTTTCAGGGTCAGTAGGCGATATAGGCGGTAAAGAGAAAGCACAAGCCGAGGACGAGGGATAACGGCTTCAAGAATCCAGGGAGTAAAAAGCCCACGATGATGAGGACGCTCCCCACGATTGTCCGGATTATCCTCTCATTTTTTGGCAGATTTTCAGCGGTTCCCATAGCAGTCTCCTTCTCATCCCCATTCTAATAGTTCGGGGCCAAAAATCAACTGAAAATTACGGCCATCTTTTTGCCTTTGGCAAAGACCGGATGACACCTCGTCGTAAAAGACTATGATCACAGCACCAATATTCCGCCCAATACCGCTAGGATCAAGCCGGCGATGATGAGTACGACCCATTGCATGATCCACACTACGAAGGCTCTGCCCCAGCCAGTGTTATAAATGTTTTTTATAATAAGGAGGGTTAACAGCAGACCAATCAAGAAACCTGCTATCGTGCCGAGGACCGGTACTAATGAAAATACGAGACCAATAAGTATTTCAATCACTATAGAGGCAATACATATTGTTATGGCCTTGCCAAAGGTTGCATTTTTGACTCCTGATAATTTCGCAGCGAGATGTACAACGAGAGAACCAAGAAGAAGAATAATAATGATTCCTATAACCACACCTAATAATGTGGCACCGAATACTGCGATACCGAAAATTTCCATTTTTTATCTTCCTCCCTTTTTCACTATCCGGCAATTACCGGCCGCGAAGATGATATGTTAATCCATCTTTGACTGAGTTGCACCACTCTGTAGTCGATCACTTCGAGTTTTAGCTACTACTGCATCTTCTCCGCACAGGGGATGCATACCGGCTTACCATTGATCTCTCTCACCCGTGTTTCCATCACCCTCTCCCCGCAGAAGGCGCATTCCGCGGATTTCATGATACGAGCGGGTTCAGGCTCATCGATTCGCACTTCTTTCAGGGATATGATCTCCTCGTCCGGTACAGACAGGAGCCAGTCGATGAACTTCTTCCTATCATTTCTCAGTCCTTGGGGGACAGCGCGGTTCATGAAGCAAACGCGTACACCACGTTTGGTCTTGCGATCATACAGCGTATAGACTTGCTTCCCGTAATCCTTGAAAATGAGGTTACCCTTGCCGAATGTGCAGCCGGAGATATACTGCAAGGCATCCACCCCGCAGGCGTTGTTTTCCACAATCGCTACCAGCTCCTCATCCTTCGATCGTAAGCCCGACAAAAAATCGAGCGCTGCCTTGGTCATTCGATATCCGATCGCCAGCCCAGGACAGCTATGGCCGTGAAAGGCAATCATGTCTTTATATGTTCCGTCCATCTTCAGCCTCGTCCTTAATTTTTATTATGCTGATGCCATGTATGAGAAGATGCTGCTTTATTCTACCCACCCTTCGGACATGCGCAGCAGTTCGAAGTTGCATATTCGGGTTTCGGGAAAACCATTCTGGTCTCGTATGAGTTCCCCTGTGTTAAAGCGTCGTGAAAGGAGGATATGAGATCCCCGGAGGTTAAGGTCCTCGACCTTCAGGCCCCTGATTCTTCCACGGATACGTTCCATGAGATCAACATATTCTCCCTCCGTTATGATGCCTTCCCTCCATGCGCGCAAGGCATTCACCCCTTCGAAATAATCTCCGTCCCGTGCGGCCAGCATGTCGTCAGGACCGTTCCAGTATCCCCAGATGATGATATAGTCATGGTCATTCCTCAAGACGGGTTTCCCCTCGGCGGTCACCAGATGCTGATGCGTTTCATATCTGCGGTCATCAAAGAGAAATCCCGATATTTCGGTCCGACTTCCGGTCATGTATATCGCCCGGGGGTAGATGGTGGGGATACCCTCTCGGTCCAGTTTTACCGCAAGGGCCACTTCCTCAAAGGGGCTGTTGTAGCCGAACTCGATGATCTTGCGTTCATCATCTTTAAAAGGATCCATATCAGGCATAATCCCTACACGTGACACCTTCCATACCAGGTTGATGTTGTCTTTCGTCACGGTATGGAATACCTCATGAAATGCCGAAAGACGCGTCCGCAAGGCCTTTTCCCAGCGTTCCGGCAGGAAGTAGTCGAAGAGTTCTGGGTCTTTCCCCACGACCCAGAGCTCTCCGTCGGTGCTTTGGGTGCGGCCGTAGATATACCCCACCCCGAATATGTTCATGTAATGGAGATGGGAGGGAAGAACCGCGGGCGTTTTGACGACGAATCGATCCCGCTGTTTTCGCAAATAATCGCTGCGCTTTTCCTGCTTGACCGCCGTTTCGTGTTCAGGCGTGCGGGTGAGGAGTTCGTAGTCGACCAGAGAGCACACAATGTCCTCTTCTTTGTCTTTCCTGAGTTCTCCGTTCTTCTGCGGTCTCACGATGACGTGGTGGGGTTTTCTATCGAGGACATCGAACCCGTGTCTCTCTATTCGTTCATACGTTGAGAGGGTGAGCGATACCATCTGATCTTCGTCGATAATACCCTGTTCGCATGCCTGGGTCGCATCGATCCCCTTGATCCATTCGTATATCACGGCGTATAGCCGGTGCATGTCAAGCTCGATTTCTACGTGCTTATCGATCTTGGCCTGCATCATGTACTCTTTTCTTCCGGTGCGCCAGAGTTCCACCTGTGTTGCGGGAACGAATATCGCCAGCGGTTTCTGCGTGAATACCTTTCGTTCCGTTTGTTTCAGAGTATCCCACAAATCCATAACGAGGGAGAATTCCTCGAAGGGGCTGTTGAATTCTGCATTGGCAAACTCTTTGTCGCCCGGAATCTCCTGCCCCATACGGTTCCATTTGATGACGATCTCTTTCTGCCTACCGTTGACTTTCTTCGTGGTGACTCTGTACAGGCTGCTCGTGCCCGAAAGCCGCTCGGAATGCTGGGTGAACCATTCCTTGTCCGTCCAATGATTTTCAGGAAAGAGACAGTCTGCAAAGAGGAGACCGGGTTCCGTGATATACAGATCTCCTTCCTCGCCCAAATTAACATGGGTATACGTTACCCCCAGCACGCGGACATTTTTTGTTTCGGGGTGCACGGTAGTTCCGATATTCCTGTTGGCGGGTCTCATAGTTCGATTAGTTAAATAATCCCTTTTTATATTATACGCTTTTTTTGTTGAGATGTTATTTCTTCTTGCGGGCCTTCTTTTTTGCACTTGCCCTCTTTTTCGTGCGGGGCTTCTTCTTCGTGCCGGGCAAGATGCCGGTAACTGTTCCGAGACATGCGAGGATTACGGAGCCGATGGCAAAGAACACCATATAGGTATTGCGAAACATCTGAGCCGTTTCATATTTTATCTGATTTGTTTCAGGGGCCAAAACAAGTAAAAGGAGGATAACCCCTGTGCCCACATAGCTCACGATAAATATAATTAAAAACCACATGAGGCCCAAGAGCAATTTTTTTATCATGGCCTCTCCTTTCTTGTATTACATAACAATGGAGCTGACGCGCCGGGTTTAAACGCAGCAAAAGTCCAGTCAGTTGTTCAGTGATTTGCTATGTGCTATCTTTTTCAAGTTTCCGTTTTAAAAAATCAAATAATGCTTCTTTGTCATCTGTCCCTATACGAAATTTCTTTTTCCCAATCTTTAGGGCAATGCAATCAAATCCCCAGATGTTTATTATCCAACCTCTTCCTATTCCGTAATGCAGCCCCCATCCATCTAGTATATTTGATTTGTTTATCTTTACATCTTCGATTTCAGAATATTGAATCTTCTTTCTGAATAATGGCAGTGGGCCAGAAAAAATACGTAAAAAATCACCTTCGTCTCTAACGGTAAAGGTTTGGAGGGAAAAACCGAATACCAGAATAAGTAAAGCACCGCAGAATAACACCATTGCCCCAAATGGGTCGTGCCTTATAAATACACTGGAAATAAAAAGGTATAAGGCTACGAAATACAGAATTAAATGCAATTTCCCTTTTTGAGTATGCTCATATCTCATGTTTTTAAACGCATAATCTTAGATTATACTGCGTATATACAATTTCATTGTCATGCAAAACGGCTTTCAAATTAGATTATGGAGTGAATTCAATAGGTTTGTCAAGAATTGTTGTCGTTAAAAATAGAACGACTATTAATGGGACGTCTTTTCCCCGATATACAAGTTGGCGATGCCGCCGGTCAGTTTTTGGCAGTGGATCTGGGAGAAACCTGCCTTTTGCATCATGGCCATTAGTTCCGCAGGTTCAGGGAAGGCCATGATGGATTCATGCAGATAACGGTAGACCTCCTTTTGCCCGGACACGACCCCTCCTGCCCAGGGTATGAAGCGCGAGAGATACCACTTATAGAGATTCTTAAATACAGGAAGGGTGGGTCTGCCGAACTCCAGGATCACGACTCTTCCTCCCTTCTTGAGGACCCGTGCAAGCTCCTCAATCCCTTTTCGCGGATCTGAAAGATTCCTGATCCCGAAGCCGACAATGGCCCGGCCGAAGGTCTCCGCTCGAAAGGGGAGTAATTCGGCGTCACCGCCGATTGGGGCGATGGCAGCACCCTGTGCTCTCTCTGCCCCCCTGCCCAGCATAACGAGAGAGAAGTCGAGGGTCACTACCCGTGCCCCAGGGTATCGGCGGAGAATACCTTTCCCCAGCCGCATGGTTCCGGCACAGGCATCCAGCACAAGCCCCTGTCCTGAAAACCCCAGGGCCTTGATTGCCTCGTGGCGCCACCACATATCAATGCCGAAGCTAAGGAGGGTGTTCAGCAGGTCGTAACTTTCTGCGATAGCAGCAAAGCTGCGACGGACGAATGTCCTTTTGTCCATTAGGGAATTAGGATCCCTCGGCGATCCTCTTTCTCAGCTCCAAGCACATCTGGGGGGCATCAATTGCCATGGGGCAGCGAATCTTACAGCGCCCGCAGCTGAGGCAGGAATAGGTCAAGGGGGCAGCATCTGCGAGTTCGCCGGTGACAAAGGCGGTCCAGATGGCGCCGATGCCCCCGAAGTATTTGTCGCCAAAGCGTCCTGCCGTAACGGCGAAGAGAGGGCACTCATAGAGACAGCCGCCGCAGCGCAGGCAGTAGAGGGCCTCTTTGAAAACAGGATCTTGGGCAAGCTTACTGCGTCCGGCATCCAGGAATATGACGTACATCTCCTTGGGGCCATGTGCCCCATAGGTGGTGACCTTTTCGATGTCACCGGTCTTGCTGGGGCCGGAGACGAGGTTGACGTAAGCGGGGACGGTATAGCCGGCGTATCGCCACGTGACCTCCGCCACCTTGAAGGCATCTTCAATGGTCGGGACCACCTTTTCCATCCCTATGAGGGCGATGTACACCGGAGGGGCGGCTGTGGAAAGGCGGATGTTCCCCTCGTTTTCTATCTGGAAGAGGGTGCCGGTATCCGCCGCCACCACATTTGCACCGCTCATTCCGATATTGGCGCGGAAGAATTTATCCCGCAGGATCCGCCTTACTGTTGCCACTTCGGCCTCAATATCAGGGGGGACTTTCTTGCCGGTAACCCGAGAGAGCAATTCGGCCACATCCTCCTTGGGGACGTGGACCGCCGGGGCAAGGAGATGCATGGGCTTGATCCCCAACAACTGGACGATATACTCTCCCAGGTCGGTTTCATAGACCTCGTTCCCCCGTTCTTCCAGGTGTTCCCGCAGATCGATCTCCTCCCCGGTCAGGCTTTTACCCTTGACGATGAGCTTGCCGGAGCCCACAATACCCTCGATGATCCCCAGGGCCTCTGCCGGGGTGCGAGCTACAAAGGCCTCACCCTTATTCTGGCGGATGGCCTTACAGGCCTTATCTACCAGTTCTTCCATACGAGAGATGGATTGTTCCTTAATCCCCCTGACCTCCTCGGCCATTTTGAGGGTATGGGGGAATTTCGTAAGGGCTTCCTCGACGTTTTTCCGAAAGCTCGCAATAGCCCGTTCCAGGGCCACACTGATTTTTGGGTCGCGGGCGGCTTCTTTTAGTTTCTTTTTATATGCCTTGAACGTGGGCATCTCATTCCTCCACCATTGCGGTGTGGAGTAACTGGGCCATATCCATAACTTCCACACGCTGGGTCTTCAGTGTTTTGACTCCCTCTCTGAGTTGGACGAGACATCCGGGACAGGAGGTAACGATGACGGAAGCATCGGTCTTCAGAAGCTCGTGTACCCTGTTGACGGCCAAGATTTGGCTTATCTCAGGAAAGATTACCTCGAATCCCCCTCCACCCCCGCAGCAGGTGGACCACGCTTCTTTGTTACGTTCGACATCGACAAACTCCACTCCCTTGATGGCGCGCAGGATCTCGCGAGGCTCCTCAGTTATGCCGAGGTACCTGGAGAGGACACAAGGGTCGTGGTATGTGGCCTTGATTTTTTGAGGGAGGCGAAACTTTTTTCCTTTTTTTATCTCTTCACACACCACCTCCAAAAAGTGACGCACCTCCACCTCCCATTCATTGAGGAAACGGGGGAAGAGCTCCCGCAGGGCATAGGTGCACGAAGGGACCATCCCGATGATTTTTGTGAATTTTCGCTCTTGCACTATCCGCTGTGCTTCTGTTGCCCGGGAGGCGAATTCTTCTTGAAAGCCGGAGAAATAGAGGGGAGCGGCACAGCACGGCTCCTCTTCGGCGAGATAGCCGAACCCTATATCCATCCGCTGCAGCACCTCGACGGCGTTGCGCAGGGGGTTATCGGAGAGTGGGGAATGATGGGTGAGCCTGCCGTAGATCTCTCCCAGGTTGATGCCCAGTTTATTGAGGAAGGAGGTCATCCCCAGGGTCCGCTCCCACGGCACGCTCCGCTTATCCAGGGCCCTCACCGCTGAGAGGGTAGCCTCGGCCTCATCCAGGAACTGATAGCCGCAGCCGGCGCAGAAGAGTGTCTCCCCCTGGGAGGGGAGGCCAAGCCCCTTGGCCCACTTGGCCTTAGACGATGCGCCGAAAATATTCCCCTTTGAGAGAATGTTATCCCTGAGCAGAAGCAATCCTTCAGGGACGAGTCGTTCCCCTTTTACGGGCATACAAACCTCTTGTGTCGATTTTGCAAAGAAATAACCTTACCGTTCAGGCGAAAGGGAGTCAAGCCCTTTTGTGTTTGAGGATGGGTCGAATGATACGGTGGGGTTTTATATGTATTGCGTTCTTCTTTGAAAGGTCGATTTTTTAAGGTAACAATTTATCTACTTGGCCGCGGCCGTCAACGCCTCGGGTAATGCCTCTCCCCGTTCTACCAGATAGTCTTGATACTCCTGGTAGTTGGGCTGCACCCACATCGGCGTTCCAAAAATCTCATGCATCATGATATTAAAGGCCACTTTGGTGATGTAATATCGATGGTGGCGCCGCAAGATCGGATTGGAGGAGAACAGCTTGAACAACTCCCGCGGGCGCCAATAGTAACGCTTCAAGACATCTTTATAAATGAGGTTTACCTGTTCAAGGTGGTCCGCCTCTTTGGTCGCCATGACCGCGTGAATATAGTCGTAATTGCGGTAATCCCAGTCCTCGATCCTCCCCAATTTCTTCATGTGCTCAAAGTACGGCGTTCCGGGCAGAGGGGTGATCAGGTTGAGGCCGAAATGATCCACATATTTCCCGAAGAATTTTAAAAAGGCTTCACGGTCTTCTTCCGTCTCTTCCCAGTGACCGATGAGCAGGGTCGCCATGACCATGAGCCCGTGTTTCCTCAACAGCTCCATGGCCTTGCGGGCCTGTTCCACCGACAGGTGTTTTTTGATGTCTTTGAGCACAGAGTCCGCGTGATATTCGATCCCCATCATAAATTGATAGACTCCCGCCTCGCGATAGCCGTCCAAGAGGTCTTCATCCCTGAGCACCAGATCGGCCCTGGATTGCAGCCAGAAGTGCTGATTCGTCTTGCGCTTGAGCATCTCCTCTATGAAGCCGATGCCTTGTTCCTTTTTAACATTGAAGGTATTATCCCCTACATAGAAGATATCGCGGTTGTATTTCTCTTTGAGGAGTTCGAATTCGTCTGCGATCAGCTTTGGGCTCCTGTTCCTCCAGGTCTTTTTATAAAAGGCCGATTCCGTGCAGAAGGTGCAATCCCACGTACACCCCCTGGAGAAATTAACCACTAGACTCCTCGGCCCTTCGGAGGGGAGCTCGATAAAGGGATGATCCATCTTGGCCATGTGATAGGCGGGCATGGGGAGGGTATCCAGGTCCTCGATGAAGGGGCGGTCGCCGGTATAGCAAAATGCACCTTTTTCATCGAGATAGGCGAGACCTAAGACCTTGGAGATATCCTCCTTCTTTTCAACGGCCCGCAGGAATTCCGCCAGCGTCACCTCCCCCTCGCCGACGCAGATGTAATCGACGGCAGGGCAATCCCTGAGTGTCTCCTCCGCCACAAAAGACGGGTGCTCCCCACCCATGATGATGATCGATTGGGGGCTGGCGGCCTTGACGAGGCTGGCTGCGTTCATCCCGTCATAGATGAAGGCCGTGCAGTTGACGGAGATTCCGACCACCTCCGGTTTTTCCCGCCGGACCTTTTCCTCCAGATCGCCCCATGGGTTGTCATTGAGCGTGCAGTCCATATACTCGATATCGAACCCTTCCCGCTCTACGTAGGCCAACAGCTGTAGGCAGCCCGGGGAGGGTGTCCAGGCCCTCAGGATGGTCCAGATCTTATGGGGCGGATCGACTAATAAAAACCTCATGCCGCGATTTCCTTAGGGGTGAACGCCTTGTTCTTTCCGTACTCGCCATACGAGCAGTTTTTTGAGCAGGGACTTGATAAGGGGGATGCGAAATACAACATGGGACTTCGGTATATCAAAGATCTCCCCTGAGATGAGCTTATCAGAAAAGCCTTTGACCTTTTGGGCGGCCTTCTTGAGTTCCTTTTCGTTCATCACCGCCACCTTTTTCAAAACCCTGTCGCAGTACCGGCACTGAGCACACGTGGTCTGGTTGCAGTCCTTTTTCTTAAAGTGTTCGAGGAAGCCGTTGAGCTTTGTGTTGTCAATGTGAATGAGTTCCCGCACCTCCAGGTCGAATACATCTCCCAGTTCCGAGACCTTCATGATGTTGACATGCTGGGGTTTGATAAAATACTCCAGATGGACGGGGGTGAATGCATCTTTCCGGGGGAGGGTAAAGAGGTCCAAGAGATTGCCGTCGTAACGCCGGTCTTCATAGGCCCGGACATGCTCGACCAGGAGGGGGGTACGTTTAAACCGTTCGGTGATCTTGAAGCTGTCGTAACCTATATCTTCATACGAGGAGACGTCCTCGGGCCTGATCCAGGGGGATTTCAGGAGCTCCACCGGCTCCGTCAATTTCCTGTAGAGGCAGAGGTATCCCGGATACTGGAGATAGCAGTAATCATCTTGCTCCCCTTCCCGGGAAGAGTGGCCGTCGTGGTTGACGTGTTCAAAATTATACGGACACTGCCAGAGGCAGATGTTGTTGAGGATCAGCTCCAGGTTGCACCCCACCGCCTTCCTGATCGCCTCCAAGGTCTTGAACTCCCGGTTGATGTTTTCGTCGATGATGATCTCCTCGACGCCCATTGCCTCGTATTGCAGGGCCTTGCGGGCGGTATTGACCCTGGCCGTAGTGGAGACCTTGACCTTGAGCCGGGGGAAGCGCTCCCTGACAAGATCGATGAGATACGGCATGCCGATGGTGACGGAGTCGGCGCCGGATTGATCGATCCATTCCAGGAGCTCGATGAGCTGACCGTATCCCTTTTTGGAATATTGGAGGTTTCCCAGGCAGGGGGCGTTCAGGAGGTAGCTGAACTCCAGTCCCCGGTCGTGACAGGCCGCTATGTACTGTTCCACCGTGTTTCGATCCACCTGCGGCAGGACAAACGCAGGCCTCGCCCCCCCCACGATATCGTAGGGGAGCTTGCCGAAGAGGGCATCCACCGACGTCCCCTTGACGGCGTCAAGAAATGCGATATCCCAATTAGCTCCAACCCGCAGTTTCATAGTACCGTTACTGTAACAATCGGCATGTCATTTTGCAAGCAATCCCGCGCGCCGGTAGTGTCCTAATTTGAAAATTAACACGAGATAGCGAAGTAGGTTTTTCAGCAGGCGAACGGTTTTTCTCGCCGATCCGGTGGAACGACTCGTTGGGTCATTCAGTCTTCATAGGGTCCGAGAAAACGTTCACCATTGAAATGTATTAGGTGTGTCGGAGACTCGGCGATCCAAACTTCCGTTTCCCAGGAAATGTCATTCAAGTACTTCACCATGGTCTTTCGATCAAGGAATGCGGTCACGAAAACAAGGCCAGCCGTTGATCCAAAGAACAACACCTTCAACTCCTGCCTGCGTTTAGGGTTTACGGGCCCGTGGCTCGTTACAGCCTCAATAAGAACAAGCCAGTTCTTTTCTGCGTAAAATACGACAACATCCGGCATTTTCCCGTGTTCCTCTATTCTGACACCCAACCGTGACAAAGCATCTGAATCGAAATAAGCCCATTTCATCTGGGTGTCCCCAACGTAGATGACATAACTTCCTGGCGTGAACAACGGACAGAAATCGTCCATGATCTTCTTCACAAGAACATTCTGACCACCCGGAGAAAGCCTTATTTCTTGTCCGTTTGCAAGCTTGACAGGCAGTCGCTTCATTTCCCTTTCACGCGCATACAGCTTCTTCAACGTACCCACGGTTCGAAGGTACTGCATCAAGTCGCCTTTCCATCTGGGTTTTCCGAAACCTCGAAGCAGTTTGAGGACAGACGGCTCGATCTGATAAACCGCCTTGGGACTATTGGTCGGTCTGGAGGGCTTATCAGGATTGGCTACGATCAGGGCTGCCTGTAAAAACTGATGGACTGTTTGGCGCCGTACTGTTTCGCGAGTGTTTGGAGCGTATTTCTTTCCATAGTGTTTCTGAAAGAAGTCCATCATGGGAGTAATGCCCATAAGTGGATCGGCTGCGTCCTTCCATTTGTCTGTGGGCTTCAAGCCTAGCAGGGAGAGAAGGGTTAAAGCGGACCGCTCGTTTTGTTGCTGCTTCGGAAGGCCGAGATCGTTCAGGATGGCGAGAGCCTCCTTGATCTTTTCCTCTGACTTTTGCCTCTTGGTCTTATTTGTCAAGGCTCGAACACTCCTTTTCTACGATGGAATCTATGGCTTCCTGGTCGGGCATGGTCTCCCCAATAGATGCACCGAGGCGCGTGAGTTGCTCGCGGGTGGGGTACGGAATTTTCCGAAGATCGGTCGCATTCACCTGAGTGTGTCCGCTGAAAAGGCGGAAATACTGGTCAACTATTGTGGAGTTGAGGTATAAGGCGAGCCCTTTCGCCAAATCGGCTGGCAGCCCTTTACCGTTTTGATGATAGTAGTTCAGGTGGTTTTCGAAGCCCACATATGGCGAATTGATACGTGCGGGGTCGTAAACTGCCGCCATGATGCGTCTCTGCTGCTCCTTAGCCGAGAACCTCTTCGTAAGAACATAGAATCCGGCTTCAACAAGGAGGGTTGACGTCTCTGCGTCTGACGTGATGGCATTCGGTTTCTTACCCGATTCTACAGGCCAGTTAATGAAACCATTGGCGAAGTGACATGGATAAATAAGTGGAACGTCACCTTGTTGGGGAGACTGTTTGAGATGTTCTCGCGCTCTGAAATCGACAACACGCCCGGTGGAGACACTCAACCCCAACTTGCCGAGAGATGAGGTAAAGCATTTCACTTGCTTCGATGGGGTAGTATCAGTCTTTTTGACATCAAGATGAACAAACATGTCCGTATCACCTGGATGGACAACTTGACTATACGGGACCGCTAAGATGCTTGCCTTATCGAAGTCAAGGCCCTCGGAGACTGAGATTGAAACAGACTTCGGTTTCTGAAGCCCCCGCACCGCGTGATAAATTACATTTTCTTGTAGTACATTGTCGTCTCCAAACGCTTTTTTGCGGGATTCGAAGATGTGAATCCGTTTCAAGCTCATCATACGTAAGAAGGCAGCGCGAAACTTTTTGAAATACGGGCCGTTGCAGAAGCTACGAGGTGTTATTGCGACTATCTGACCGCCCCGTTCCAGCAAAGACATGGACAACCAGACAAATACCGCATACAGGTTTGCCACCTCTATGCCGGACAAATAGAGCTTTCTACTCATGGCAGTCTTGCTGTTGATCTTCTTGTATGGGGGGTTAAGAACGGCATGGGTGAATCGTTTGCCCGGCGCGAGAAATAGAGACCCATCAACTTCGGCAAGAGCGGCAGAGATAAAATCGTCGGCCTTTATGGTTCCGTGAAATTCGATGCCCTTGGATGCGCAAAACGAATGGCATTTCCTCAGAGTATCTTCAAGATAGGGTAGAATGGTGCTGTCCGTTTCGTAGGCAACGACCTCTATTGATTGGGGGCGTTCTGTTCTTGAAATCAGGGTTTCCACACAGGTCGCGAAAAGCACGCCTGCCCCGGCCCCTGGGTCCAAAATCCGCACTCGTTGAGGACCAGTTTCGAACATAGCCGACATGAATTTGGCTATTGCAGCAGGCGTCAGAAACTGGCCAATCTCGGAGCGATCAGCTCTACTTGTTGCGCCGTTAAACGATTTACGAATGTGGTCAAGTGTATGCATGTACTGAGTAATCATATTATTTTCGTTTGTCAGGCATAGTCAACGGATTCTTTTTATTTCAGTGACCTAACGCTGCTTTTCAGCGGGTGCGTTTTTTTGCGATCCGCTGCAAAAGCCTGTTGGGCATTGTTCGATCTGGCAAAATGTTCCTTAACTAAAGCCAAGTAGGTTTCAGAGACTTCCTCTGCAAGATTTTCCGTTTCTCTCGCAAAACTAATCAAATTTGACAATGATAGCTTCTTGCTCCTGTTTCTGGATGAAATAATATATTCACTCTCGTAGATATTGCCATCGTTGCTGCTCTTGTATAGCTCCATCAGTATGTGATTGTGTGCAACAATGTTTCTAACGTTTCTGGATAGGTTAAGGGCCTTCTTCAATTGTGCAAAGAGTATGTCCTTATTTTCTTTTGAAATCTTCCTGCTGTTTTCTAGTAGCTCCAGGAGAAGTTCAGTTCTTTTCTCGAAAAGCAGCGTCCTGGCAGTTTTTGACACGGCTTTGTTTGACAGCAGGTCAATCGAAATAGTCACAAAGTGTTCGATGGCTGTAAACGACAGCAGGAACTTGCCTATATGCGGCTCCCACTTTGTTCTCGTATCTTTCGGCTGCATTTATGTTGCCCAACAATTAATATAAAACATTCCTGTTTGCTTCTCTTATGGATACATTATAACAAATTTTTAAACATCACAACAAGAAGAAAAAATCTTTAAAAATCAAGGTGTTGAAAGCTGATCATGTCGTATAACCCCTTCCCATTGACGCACACGGTCGTCAGTGCTATCCTACTTTTTGAACGATGACTCCTCAACCGTGCAAAATGTATTACTACGGTGGACTCCCGGTCAAAGGGTCCAGGCGCAAGGGGCGCTTATGGGTGGAGGAAGCACAGCTGTTCTTTCAGGTGCCCGCGAGCAAGAAAGGGGAAAAGATCGATTTGACAATCCCCTTTTCCAGGATGGAGCGGATCTCCCTCACCCGAGACAATTATTATGGGTCGGACACCGTTCTCTTCAACCTTGCCTTCCGTGATCAAAAGGGGAAGTCCTTCACCCTCAGGTTTGCCCCCGTTACCATCGTCCCCAGACGGAGGATCTTCCTCCAAGAGCAGTGGTTCGAATTTCTGACCGAAGCCATCCCGTCATCGCAATAGGCCGCTCTTCGTTTTCCCACTCGTACTCATACTCAGTCATTCCCGTAGTGAGGTACCACCCTCGAACTATGAAAATCCCCCTCTATCCCCCTTTGTTAAAGGGGGAAGAACTCCTCCCTTTTGTAAAGGGAGGAGGGGAGGGATTTGTGCGGTCTATTTTCTGAGCAATTACCCCAAACACAGCTCCTGTACCTCCCGGCTCTCTACAAGGGCAGGTGCGGGTCCCTTTTTGATCAGACGGCCATTGCGCAGGACATATCCCCGGTGCGAGATGGCCAATGACCTTTGAATCTCCTGTTCGACGATGAAGATGGTCAACCCCCGCCTGTTCAACTCCTGAAATGCCGCAAAGATCTCATCGATATAACGAGGGGCGAGTCCCGATGAGGGTTCATCCAGCATCAGCAGGTTGGGACGCCCCATCAAAGCCCTCCCGATGGCCAACATCTGCTGCTCGCCCCCGCTGAGGGTACCCGCCCTCTGCTTGCCGCGTTTCTTCAAGACGGGGAATAGCTCATATATCCGCGTCAGGTCTTCTTCAATCTCTCCTTTGGCCTTTCTTCGGATATAGGCCCCCACCATGAGGTTGTCAAAGACAGAGATCGTAGGGAAGATGTGGCGTCCCTGAGGGACGTGGCCGAGCCCTCGGGCGACGATCTTGTAGGGATCGAGGTTGGTGATATCCGCGTCTTGAAAAAGAACTCTCCCCTCGGTCGTCTCCACGATCCCGGAGAGGGTGAGGAGGAGGGTGGTCTTTCCCGCCTTGTTGGGGCCGACAAGGGTGACTACCTCTCCCACATTGACCTCCAGCGAGATCTTGTTAAGGGCCATGAATGGGCCGTAATGGACGATCAATTTTTTTATCCTAAGCATCTTTCCCCCTTAGGTATGCCTCAATGACGCGGGGATCGTTTCTCACCGCATCGGGGGGGCCTTCGGTGATGATCTCCCCGTTGTGGAGTACCGCCACCTCATCCGTTATATCCATGATCATCCCCATGTGATGCTCCACAATGAGGATCGTCATCCCCTGTTCCCTGAGCCGGCGTATCTTTTCCGCCAGCCTGGTTACCTCGGCGGGGGTGAGGCCAGCGGCTGGTTCGTCCAACAACAACAGAGTGGGTTTCATGGCCAGGGCCCTGCCCAGCTCAAGCATCTTCTGTTGGGCGAATGAGAGGTGGGAAGCGTTCCACTTCCACCTCCCCAACAGGTCGAGGAATTCCAAGGTCTCCTTGGCCTCCTTCAGGGCGGTCCGTTCCCCTTTGTGTATCCAGGGGAGCCATAATCCACAGGAGAGAAAGCCGCCCTTTAGACGGCTATGCATGCCGGTTAGGATATTCTCCACCACGGTCATCGTTCCCATGACCTGGAGGGTCTGAAAGGTCCTGCCCACCCCCAAGAGGGCGATCTCGTGGGGTTCCAGGGTGGTGATATCTCTTCCTTGAAAGGAGATGGTCCCCGCTGAGGGCCGTTCGACCCCCGTGATCAGGTGAAAGAGGGTGGTCTTGCCCGCCCCGTTAGGGCCGATGAGCCCTTTGATGGTCCCTTCCCGAACGCGCAGAGAAACCCCATTGAGGGCGCGAACGCCGTCATAGCTCTTGCTTATGGTGTCGATGGAGAGCAGGGACATCAGATATCCACCCTCTCCCTCCTCCTCTTTCTTCCCCAGTAGCTGATGAGATATATCAACCTTTCATTCAGGCGGGTCCCCACGCCGTCGGGAAAAAAGATGAGGAGCAGGATCAGGATCACGCCGTAGATGGGGAGGCTGTATTCCTGGAATCCCCCCAATACATCCGTCAGCCAGGTGAGGAAGATGGCCGCGAAGATGGGGCCATAGAGGTTTCCCATGCCCCCCATGATGACCATCATGACGACGAGAACGGACAATCCCAAGCCGAAACCCTGGGGGTTGGCCGTGGACAAGACGCAGGCAAACAGGCTGCCGGCAAGACCGGCGAAGGCGGCGCTGAGCACAAAGACCCTGACCTTGACCTGGGCCACATTGATGCCCACGCTGGCGGCGGCGTCTTCGCTCGCGGCAACGGCCAACAGGGTCCTCCCCATCTTGGAGCGCACCAGGTTTTTCGCAAAGAGGACCAGGGCGATGAGGACCCCCCAGACCAGATAATATTGTTTCAGAGAGGTGTCGAAGGCGAACCCGGCCACGGAAAACCACGGGACGCCGAAGATCCCGCTGACCCCGCCGGTGAGGCTGCGGGATTCCCTCACCATGACCAAAAAAATTTCCCCGAACCCCAAGGTGGCCAAGGCGAGAAAATATCCCTTTAATTTAAGGATCGGTTTGCCGATGAGGTAGGCACAGACGGCAGCCGCCAGGGCGGATGCCCCAAAGGCCTCCAGAGGGGAGACGGCATAGCGTGTAGTGAGGATGGCCGTGGTATAGGCCCCGATTCCGAAAAAGGCGGCGTGACCCAGCGAGATCTGCCCGGCGTACCCTAAAAAGAGGCTCAACCCCAGGGCCACAATGGCGTAGATCCCCGCCAGTACCATGAGATAGACGAGGGGACCGGACAAGATCAAGGGAAGCAGCAGCAGGGCACCCACGTAGAAGAAGTCACGCTTTTTGATAAATTCCCTGCGATAGGGGAGGTGCGGATCGGGCAAGATCAGGGAGACCAGCCACAGGCCGGCCGTAAAGAGGATATCCCTCTTTCTATACTCTATTCTGGATCCCTTGTTATATTTCTTTACCATCGGCGACTGTCGATATAGGGTGAGCCCAGGATTCCCTTGGGCCTGAAATAGAGGATGAGCAGCAGGACCACAAATGCCACCGCGTCCTTATACCCCGCAGGGATAAAGGCGATGCTCGTGGACTCCACAACCCCCAAGACGAAGCCGCCCAGGACCGCGCCGCTGTTCTTCCCCCACCCCCCCACGACCGCGGCGATAAAACCCTTTAATCCCAGCAAGGTCCCCGCATTGTAGCTGGTATAAAAGATCGGCGTGACCAGGACCCCGGCAATGGCACCCACCCCCGCGCTCACCCCGAAGGCGAGAAAGACCATGAAGTTTCTCGCGATCCCGCTGAGGTCCGCTCCCAAGGGGTCGGTTGAGCTCGCCTCCATGGCCTTTCCCACTAAGGTGCGGTGGGAGAGGAAATAGAGGACGAAAAAGAGCAAGAAGGTGGCCCCGAGGACCCAGAGGTTCTGGGGCACAATGCGGATACCCCCTAGCTCCAGGGGGAGGTCGCCGGAAAAGGGGGGGAGGGCCTTGGGCAGGGTCCCAAAGAGGAGCGCGCTGGTGTTGCTGATGACGATGGACGCCCCCACGGTGGCCATGATGAGGATGAGGACGGAGGCCTTGCGCAGGGGATAGACCACTAAGAGGTGGAGGAGGAACCCGATCACGATAACCGCCAACACCGCCGCCAGGGCCGCCAGGGGGTAGGGGAGCCCGGCCCCTGTAATAAAGAAGAAGGTGACCACCCCCCCCAGCATGACGAACTCCCCCTGGGCGAAGTTGAGGATCTGAGAGGCCCTGACAATAATGACAAACCCCAAGGCCACCAGGGCGTAGATGGCCCCCATGGTGATGCCGGCGGCAAGGAGTTGGGGTATATGTATCCACGGGTTCATGAAACTTTCCTTATTACTAGTTACTAAAAAAGGTCAAAAAGGGGTGAGCGGATCCTCCTATCCTCCCACCCCTTTTTCGCAGTCATGTATATATATCTGATGTACAACCCTGCGTCAAACCCTCAGAATTTGAGCCGCTTGAACTTTCCGTCTTCGATTCTGATAAAGACCATGTCCTCTTTGCTCAAGCCGTCGTGGTCCGTGGGGCTGTAGTTATAGATGCCGTGGCACGCGACAAACTCGGTGGTGTCTTCCAGGGCATTCCGGAATGCGGCCCTGGTGACCTCCCCCTTACATCGTTTCAGGGCGTCATAGATGAGCCAGATGGCGTCGTGGGCATGGCCGGCTATTTGATCAAGCCCCTGGCCGTAGCGTTCTTTCATCCGTTTGTCGAGGTCGGTGACGATGGGCCGCACGGGGTCGCCCTCATCGAGCTGGTAGGGGACGACAGGCTTTCCGGCCCCAAACTCCACCCCTTCCATCGCCGCTCCCCCCAGGGCGATGACAAAACCGAATCCGAAGGCGTGGGTGCCGATGACCGGGGTCTTTATGCCCAGGGCGCGCATATTCTTGACGATGATGGGCCCGGGAGGACCCCCCGTGGAGGCGTAAAAGGCATCAACCTTTTCCTTTTCTATGATCGGCTTGAGCTTGATGAGCTGGGGGGTCATGTCGATGTCGCTCGGCGCATGGGTCTCCTTGGCAATGATGACCTTCAGCCCCTTTTCCTCACCGAATTGCTTGAAGTAATCGGCCAGGCTCAGGGCCAAGGGCCAATTGCCCGGGAAGACCAGGATCGTCTTATACCCGCGGGCCAGACACAGGTCCGCCAGCTTTCGGGAGACGATGATGTCGCTCTGGGCGATGTTGAATGACCACTTTTGTTTGAGGCCCCGGACCATGGGGTTGGAGGGGCAGAAGATGATATTGGTGATCCCCTCCCGCTCGGCGATGGCCCTGGTGGTGCCCTGGAGCGGGTCCTCCCAGGGGCCCAATACTACCGGGATTTTCTTGTTCTGGGTAAACTTGGTCATGATGGCTGCGGCCCTGCCTTGATCGAAACCGTTGTCCTCGATGACCAGCTCCAAGGGGTGGCCGTCCACCCCCCCCATGGCGTTGATTTTCTCCACCTCCATGATCAAGACCTGCTTCACGGTCTTGGTCACCTCCGCCCACGGCCCGGTCAGCTCGAGGTTGACCCCGATGGTATAGGGGGATCCCTCTTTCGGTTTCTGTGAGCATGAGAAGAGAAAGAGAAGGGACAAACACATTGCCAGCACTACACATTTTTTACCTAGCTTCATAACAATACCTCCTTGATTATTTTGTTATACCGTAAAAACACGTACCATCTCAAGACCCGCGTAACAACGGCGCGGCATCATCCGCGCGCGCCTTTTTTCCTTTGAGTCTGTCCATCAGGGAGAGGGTGTTGCAGAACAGACGGCCGGTCCACGCGGGGCCGGACTTTCTCGCGTTGGGGCCGAGAAAACAGAAATACTTGCATTTTATCCGTTGCAGGGCCTGCTCGAAGCCCGCAATATCCTGAGCCCCGTTGTTGTCGGGGAAGTAGTTCGGGATGAAATAGCCCAGCGATGAATAGGTCTGATTATACTTCGAACTGTGCGCGCGGTAAAAATCCCTGAAGTGCGGCCTGTCATGGACAATACCGTACTTTTTCGGGTCCATGTGCCAGGGGGACCCCGGCTCCATCTCTATTGAAAGGACCCTGATACAGTGGACGCGCTTGAAATTCCTCTTGATGAACCGTTTGAGCTTGATCGTCTCTTGTAACTCCTCGAGGGTCTCCCCGGGGATGCCGTAGGTAAAAAAGACCTCGCTGTTGACCCCCAACTCCTCTAGATACCGCAGACAATCCAGGAGCTCTTCATTGGAATAAAAGCGGTGCTTGTGCATCCGTCTCAGCCGCTCCGAACCGGTCTCCGGGGAGATGCACAAAAACGACTCCTCATGGGGGAAGGTCGCGTGAAAGGCGTCCATAAACGGCTTGGTGGGGAGGCCGTGGCACTCGAAGACCATCTCGCACTGTATGTTGTACTCTCTTATCTTGGCAAAGAGCTCGATAAAAAAACCCTGGTTGTCGGGGTAGGGATCGAAGACCACGTACATCGTCTCATAGCCATAGGACAGTGCCTCTTGGATAGACTCCAGTATCTTGTCTATCGACCGATAGATGGGCTTGGTGCGCCTGGTGATGAACCTCTGGGAGAGGATGCTGCCGGCGCACCAGGTGCACGTCATAGGACATCCCCGTCCGATCGACAAGGGGAGGGTCTTGGAACCGATGGAGAGCTTGTGGAAATTTGCTTTCTTGGAAAAGCTCTTTTTCCACATAAAGGGGTGGCCGAAGTAATTGACATAGGTCTTGTGGTTTTTGAGGAGCGGAAGGTTGGTAAACCGCAAGGCGTTGAGCTGCTCCTCAGTGGCGCAATAGAAGGCCTCGTTCTCCACTACCTTGCCATTTGAGCGCCAGGTCAGGTTGGGGACCGTGTGGAGGTCGCGTTTGTTTTTGGTCACGTGCTCGACTAATCGCAAGAGAGGTTCTTCCGCATCCCCCCGGATGACGGCGTCCAGGGAGGGGAAGTCTTCGGGGATCTCCTTATGATAATAGCTTGCGGTAAACCCCCCGGCGCACACAAAGATATCCGGATAACGGGCCTTGATCGCCTCGGCGACCTTGATGACGTCGTAGGACTGATAGTGCCAATGGAGGGAGAGGGCGACGACTCGAGGGCGGATTTTTCCCACATACTCGACGATATCAAAGTTGTGATCCTCAATCCACTCGATGCCGAGGTGCACGATCTCGGATTTGTAGCCGTGCTTCTCAAGATTATCCGCCAAGGCGAAGATGCCTATGGGGAGGTAGTTGATCCATATGAAATCGCCGAGCGGTTTATACCAATTGTCGAATTTGGGGGCATGCACGAGCATGCAATCAAGTCGTTTCTCATCCATGGTCCTTCCTCCTGTCATTACAGTCTTCGTTCTCATGCTGTCTAACGATCCTGTGCCCCTTCCGCTGAGGCGACGTGCTGCCACAGCCCCATCTGTTCGAGGGCCTGCCGCAGAGGATCACGGGAAGGTTCGGGCGTGCCCAGCCAAAAGGCGTGGGCAATCGCCTCGGGGCCGATTGCTTCATCCGTTTTTGAATTTTTGTGTTGTCCCGCGATCTGGGCGGCGCCGTTGATGGTCTTCATGCGCGCGATCTCTGCGAGCGGCGGCGGCACAAAGGCCATCAGGCTGTCGAGTACGGAAGCCGCTTCCGGGCTCACCTGGATGTGGCTCACATCAAGGGGCTCGTTTTCCGCAAGCGTCCGACGTTCGATGATGGCCTCGATAAAGCGGTCGAATCGATCAAGAATGGCTTGACGTTTCTCCTCATCCACCTGCACCGCTTTTTCCGCCCACCGTTTGCAATACCCGCATTCCTCACACGAACTATGATAACAATCGTGTGTCTTGAAGTGTTCGGCAAAGCCGTCGAGGGCGCGATTATCTATCTGCATGACATCGGAAAATGAATAGCCGAAGATGTCGGCCATCTCGAGCATCACGTCGATATTGACCAGATCAGGCTTGATGAGATATTCCAGATTCGGCGGATTGTAGGCATTGCGGCGAGGTAGGGTCAAGAGCTCGACGAAGTTGCCGTCGAAGCGCCGATCCTCATAGGCGCGAACCACCTGCATCAGGCTCTCGGTGTTCCGGAAGCGTTCGAGGAGCTTCAGGGAGTTGATGCCGATTTCTTCGTAATCACCGACATCCTCCGGCCGCACCCACCGCGCCTTAATAAGCTCATCGGTCTGCGCCAGTTTCAACCGCTGACAGTACACCTGGCAGTGGTCAACCACAAAGCCGCCGCTCACATGGCCGCCCTGGGCCGCGTGCGACATCATGTTGATATGGTTCGTGTCGAGATAACACATATAGAGGCACGAGGGGTTGGCGATGACCTCGAGCCTACAGTTAAGAGCATGCCGCATCGCCTGCAGGGACGCAAAGTCACGAGTGGCATATTCCCCCAGGATGATCTCATCCGCACCGATATTCTCCCAGTATTTTGCGCGCTTGCAATTGGCCACCCGCGCCCAGCTGGACACCACCACCTGAAACTCCGGGAAATGACGTTTGAGCCATACCAGCATGATGGGCAGGGTAACGGTCACTTTGTCGGCCCCGGTCGAAGCGACCCATTCGATATGATCAAAGAGGATGCGGTTTCCTTCACGGGTCATTTCCAGATTGTCCTGACAGGCACCGTTGAGGAGATAGTTGAAGTGGAATCCACGCCTCCGCGCTTCGGCGATGAATTCCGCCGCCTCATCACGGTTGCCTTTCGGCGCGAGAAAAGAGCCGCGCCCCCCGCCAAAGGGATCGTCGGTGATCTGACCGAAGAGCGAATCCACCGAAGCGGATTCTTTACTGAGGCGATCCAACAACGCTGGATCCCAATTGCACGCCACTGAGTATTTCATAGGTACCCCCCTTCTCCTCTCGTTGTCTTTTCACAACATCGCCCTTACGCAATGCTATGCCTTTATAAGACACCCCCGATAGCCACGAAAACAGGGTTCTTATCAGTAACCCCCCCTTAGTATTAAAGAAGGATAACTAAGCAAGGGCCGTGCCAGTGTGGGGAGATTTATAAGAGGCTGATTTTAATGGGGAAATTGATATAGGATGAAAAAGGGACTGTTCCTTATTGGAACACTTGTTACAGGGTGGAACTACGGGAGGAGGCCGTACTCCTTCAACCGTCTCCAGAGAGTGTTGCGCCCGATGCCCAGCTCCCGGGCCGCTTTGGCCTGGTTGCCGCCGTGACGCTCCAGCGCGGTGAGGATGCAGCTTTGTTCTAACTCCTTCAGGGTGGTCCCCTTCTCAACGGACGCCGCATCAAGGGGGAAGAGCCCCAAGGAGAGGTCCTGCGCGGTAATGGAGGGGGATCGGCAGGTGATGGCGCCCCGCTCAACGGCGTTCTCCAATTCCCGCACGTTGCCGGGCCAGGGGTGATCGAGCATGGCCTTCACCGCGTCAGGGGCAAATCCCGTGATCTCCTTCTGGGCCTTCTTTCTACAGATCTCCAGGAAGTGCTGGGCCAGGGGTATGATGTCGTCGGGCCTTTCCCGCAGGGGGGGGATAGAGATCCTGACCACGTTGAGTCGGTAGAAGAGGTCTTCGCGGAGGGTGCCTTGGGCCACCAACTGCTCGGCCCCCTTATTGGTGGCGGTCACGATGCGGACTTGGACTTTGATAGGAACAGTGCTCCCCAGCCTCCGCACCTCCCCTTCCTGCAAGACCCGCAACAGCTTTCCCTGGAGGGGAGGGGGCATGTCGCCGATCTCATCCAACAAGAGGGTGCCGGTGTGGGCCGCCTCAAAGAGGCCCTTGCGGGCCTTGTCCGCGCCGGTGAAGGCCCCCTTTTCATAGCCGAAGAGCTCGCTCTCCAAGAGGGTCTCCGGAAAGGCGCTGCAGTTGACGGGGATAAAGGGCCGGTCGCTGCGGGGGCTGGCTTGGTGGATGGCCCGGGCAACGACCTCTTTACCCGTACCGCTCTCACCCTCGATGAGGACGGTGGCCTCGGTGGGGGCCACCTGGCGCACCCTGGCCAAGACCTCCCGCATCTGCTTGCTGGCGGCGATGATCTTTCCCCGGCCGCCCTGTCCTTTCAACTCCGCCCGCAGGTCCCGCACTTCACTGACCAGGGCCTTGCGCTCCAGGGCCCTGGCCACCTTCAGGAGGAGCTCTTCTTCATCGAAGGGCTTGCCGATGTAGTCATAGGCGCCGAGTTTCATCGCTTCGACGGCAGTGGCTATGGTCCCGTAGGCGGTGAAGATGAGGACCTCCGTCTGGGGTGCGGCGGCCTTGATATGGCGCAGGAGCTCCATTCCGTCTATCCCCTCCATCTTGAGGTCGGTGAGGACCATGTCGTATCCCCCCTGCTCCAGCATACCCAGCGCCTCAGCGCCCGTTCCGGCCTGAGAGACCTCGTACCCCTCCCGCCTCAAGAGGATGGAGAGGGTCGTTCGCATGGAGGGCTCGTCGTCCACCACCAAGATATGTCCATTGTGGTCCGTGTCCGTCATTTTTCTTCCTGCAGGGGCAAGGAAATGGTGAAGGAGGTCCATGAGCGGGCGTCGCTCGCCACCTGTATAAACCCCCCGTGGGCCTCCACGACCCTGCTGCCGATGGAAAGCCCCAGCCCTGTTCCTTTTCGCTTCTCCGTGTAAAAGGGCTCGAAGATGTGGCCCCACTTCTCTTCGGGGATCCCCGGACCTGTGTCCCGGAAGGACACCTCGACCCAGCGGCCATTGCGCCGGGAGGAGACGAGCAGCTCGCCTTCCCCCCCCATGGCCTGGGCCCCGTTGAGGGCGATGTTCCAAAAGACCTGCTCCAACTGCTCCGGGTCGCAGGGAATCTCCTTTATCCGGGGGTCCAGACGATAGGCGATCCGCACCCGCTGGAATTCCTCCCCCCTGGTCGCCCCCTGCACGGCGCGCCGCACGATGGGGTGTAAGGAATTCATCTTGATCCGGGGGTGAGGGTCTTTGGAGAAATCGAGGAAATCGGCCAACAGGCGGTCCAGCCGGGCCGACTCGCGCTTGATCACGCCGACCAGCTCCTCCTCTTCCCCACCCGTGGCATCGGGCAGCAGCTTGGCAGCGGTCACCAGAGAGCCGAGGGGGTTGCGGATCTCATGGGCCAGGCTGGCGGAGAACTCCCCGAGCCTGGCCAGGCGGTTCATTCTTTTTAAGGTCTCGGTCCGCTCCTGGATCTTTCGCTCCAGCTCCTCCACCATCTGGGCCTTTTGGGCCGCCATCACGGCCCGCCAATCCGCCCACATCCAGACCAGGGCCAGGAGCCCGAAGGCCACCATGACGAGGACGGCATTCCTGATCTCCCGCCCCTCAAACCCCGAGGTCCAGGTGATGACTTCTTGATAGGGTGCGCTGGAGAGGAGCCACGTGCCGTCCTGCAAGGGGAGGGAGACCCAGTACCGATCCCCCTGGCGAAATCCCCCAGGGGTGGTGGAAAGGGACGAAAAGATTGTCTCAGCCTCTAGCTGGGGAAGGGGATCGGTCTTTCCCAGGGGGCGGACCTCACCCTGCGGGGTCACCAGGTAGAGGTCGCCTGTGAAAGTATGATTTTTTTCGGCAACTCCCTGCAGCTCGGTCAAGCGCTGTTTGGTAAACCCCTCCTCCGCCCTGGTTCGCAGTTCCAAAATGCTGCTGCGGGCCAAAAGCAGCACCACCACAAAGATAAAGGCCATTAAGGCGAAGAACCGAAGGGCTCTTTTCAGGGACATGCCGTATCCTTCCTTAGTTTTTGTGCAGGGGCCTTTTTAAGATACCAGCAAATAAAGATGGGTTCAATGGGGAATAAAAAGGGGCATTGAGGGGGGCTTGGCAGGGGAGGGTGATGGCGAAGGTTATGAAGTCGAATTATTTCAGCGTTGAACTCTTTCCTTAATAAAATGGTTTTCGCTCGGCGGGAACATTTTTCGCCTTTTGGAGTCTAATTAGGGTAAAGACCACGCAGAAAGGAGACCACTATGCGATACTCAGCACTAGCATTCATTACAGCCGCGATCATGACAGCGGCGGCACCCGCATACGCACACGACGGAAGCAGCAGCGAGGCAGTAAGCATCGATATCGTCTCGGAGAGAGGCGGCCTTTTTTTGTCCATCCCGCACCGGGATTCGTGGCAAGGAGAAACCCATATTATCAAGAACTATCTGGAGGCGAGACGAGGGGCGAACTACGGCATTTGCATACGCAATAGGACCCCCGACCGGATCGGTGTCGTCATCGCCGTTGACGGCAGGAACATCATTTCAGGCAAGCAGTCTGATCTCAAGAACACCGAGGCCATGTATATCATAAACAGCTATGGGCAGGGCAGTTATGAGGGGTGGCGCACCACCAGCGATAAGGTGCACAAATTCTACTTTACCGATGTGGCCGACTCCTATTCCGTGCGGACCTTCGGCGATGACTCGGCTATGGGCGTTATCGCGGTCGCCGTCTATCGTGAAAAAAGCTGGCCCAAGCCGTTGTATGAGCGCAAGCGGCCGCAGGACTCACCGGCAGCGCCGTCCGCCGAGCAACGGCCCAGGGGTAAGATGGAGGCATTAGACGATGAGCGCGCCGGCACCGGTTTTGGTGATGAAGAGTACTCACCCACCGTCAGGGTGGCCTTCGAACCAGAAAAAAAGCCCGTCCAGAAGACGCTCATTAAGTACGAATGGCGCGAGGTCCTGTGCAGGAAGGGAATCTTGCACTGCGGGCAGGAGGCGCACAACAGGCTCTGGGATGAAGACGTGTATGCTCCCTTTCCGCCGGGATATCCGAGGTATTAGGGGCCGAACAAAGATCCGCAGGGCGTAAACCCTGCGGATCTTTTCAACCCTTTATTTATTACATCCACGAACAGAAGGGTTGTCTTGACAGAATTGGTTTTCGCTCCTTGTCTGAACCCGCCTTGGGTATCAGTCGGTTTCGTAGCAGGCCACTATCTCGCCGAAGTACAGGGTATGATAATCCTTCTGCGGATAGAGAGCCGTATCATAGTCCTTATCCAGATAGGCCGGGTTCATGGCGGACTTGTAGACTATCTTGCACTCAAAATGATACCCTGGGGCCTTGATGATCGGCGAGACGACCTTCGTGCCCTTGCTTGTCTTGAGGCCGGCTGCCTTGAGCTTGTCCATGTTCCTGCCCGATTTCGACCCGCACAAGGCAATCTCATCGTCCATGTCACCTTGCGGCACGGAAACGGTAAAATCCTCTGCCGCCTCGATAATACCGAAGGTGTGTCTCGAGGACCGCACCGCCACCATCATGATCGGCTTTCGCCAGATAACGCCGAACATGGCCCAACCGATGGTCATGGTGTTGAGCGCGTCTCCGGCTTGTACGGTTAAAAAAGCCCCTTTTTTGATCTTCTCGATGGCATCCTCGGCAATGGACATGTAATCTAAATCTTTCATAGTAAGCTCTCCCTCTCCATTTTAATAAGAAATATAAAAGAAGGGATGCAGCAGGGCTGCGCCGCTTCCTTTTTATTAAACAATATGAAAGTGAGGATACCCTTTAGTCCCCCACCTCTTTTATAAAATATATATAAGACGGGGATGTGTCGCAATGCGATCCTCAACCAATCCTATTTTTTATTATTGAGGGGATGTCTGCCGCGAGCGGCATCCCAACCTCCTCAGTCCGAATAGGAGGGGAGCTTCGTGACACATCCCATCAATAAGAATATCCGAATGTGTCACTTCACGACATCTGCCCAAGGGGGCACCTCCGGCTGCTTTCCTTAAAGACTTAACTTTAAGGAGCAGGAGTAAGGGGCCGCGAAGCGGTACCCTTTAGTGGTGGCGTCACCTCTTACAAACTAAAACCAAACCCCATCTATTTATTTGCTGCTAGAGGCAAAATATTTTGCCATTTCCGTTCCTCGATACATCTCTCGGCTGTTATCTTCGGGTAAGTTCTATAAATTTTCGTGGAGACAGTATTCTTAATTGAAAGGGCAACGAGCGCAGAGAAAGGAGGTCTTTGTCTCCGGTGATTAAAAAATCGGCCTTTGCTGCAAGGCAGCATTCAAGCAACATATTGTCTTCCGGATCTCTGCACAGAGAAAGCTTCTTTCGAGGATAGACAACGGTTGCTTGTGCTGCAATCGAGGCCAGCCCGGAAATCAATGCTTTTAATTGAAGCTTGGTAATCTTTCCTTCCCGTTCAAGGGCCAAAGGAACTTCACGATATTCTTTCAGGAGGGCAAGAGAAATATAGAGCTCGGTTTCTACAAAGGCCTTTTTCACCGCTTTTTCCGGCACCCCGCCAAAAGCAAAAGCGGAGACCAGCACGCCGGTGTCGATGACTGCTCTACCCCTTCTTTCCGTAGGCCTTTTTCCTTACCGTTCTGACGGCATTATCGATATCCGCCATCGTCAATTTCGAGTTCTTGAATGCCTCTTTCGCAACCTTAAAAGCCGCATCAAGCCGGTCTTCGGGAGATAACACGGATAGAATATAGTCCTCAGGATTTATGGATTTAGCGGTAACTTTCATCGCCATCACCCCTTTCACTATTTATAATCATTATATCTCAGACAATACAATATTTCCATAGAGAAAACCAGCCAAACCCTCTCCCACCTTATTAATAAGAATATAAAAGAGGTGATACCGCGCAGCGGCAGGAATGTAATCAGTCACGCTTGTCCCTGATGGGGGCCGGGGGGGATTTTCTCCGGTCCTTCCCGGACCGCCTCTCCTTGCTGTCCGGGCGGCCGGACCCTTTATAGGTGTGGCTGTGCGCCTTCCTGCGGTCTTGCTTCGACCTGCGCTCCTTCCCCGAGCGGCGCTCTACCCGTACCATATGATCCTCCCCCTCCCCGGCCGTGGATGGAAAGATATTTATGCAATATGTTGAGTGTGCTGGTGTGAATACTTATTTTAAAACCTTGCTACCAGTGCTCTCAAAAGTCAAGACCAAAAACCCGCCCTCCTCCCCCTGCAAATTACGTATGCAGTCCAATGCGTCTAAAAGGCAAACGCAATGACAAGAGACCCCATCTGGCTCCCTCAGATATGTAAATTTGGCCCCTTTTGTTGCTCCGATTTGCGGATCGGGTCGTCAATCTGCCAGGGCAAAAAAATGTAAATTTACCCTATCTATTTAGCGGATTCTATGTTACAGTAGTTGAGCCAAATACAACCTCTCTGCTTTTCTGCTTTCCCATTTATCTTCCCCCACATGGAAATGGCCGATCGCCGATGAGGACGGAACGGCCAAATACTATGTTATTTCAATACTATAAGGAGAACTATGAGTACTATGCAACACAAAAGATTTGACGAATTGACGTTATCAACAGAACTGAGACGCGCCGTGGCAACCATGGGATTCGAGGACCTGACGCCGATCCAATCCGGGGCAATCCCCCTTATCCTCGACGGCAAGGACATTATCGGACAGGCACAGACCGGTACCGGGAAGACCCTTGCCTTCGGCATCCCCATGCTCGAGCAGCTCGCGCCGCGGGGGAGAAAGCTGGAGGGCCTCGTCCTCTGCCCCACGAGGGAACTCGCCGTGCAGGTTGCCGAGGAATTGAAGCGGCTTGCGCGATATCGCAGGGACGTGCACATCGTCCCCGTATACGGGGGACAGCCCATCAAGCGGCAGTTCGACAGCCTCAAGCGAGGAGCGCGCATCGTCGTCGGGACGCCGGGACGCATTATGGACCATATGAACCGGGGCACGCTGATATTCGATGAGCTCACCATGGTGGTGCTCGACGAGGCGGACAGAATGCTCGATATGGGATTCGTGGACGACATGAAGACAATCCTGTGGGCCATACCGGAAGACCGGCAGACCCTCCTCTTTTCGGCGACCATCCCCCGCTCGATCAGGGACCTCGCGCAAAAGTTCCAGAGAGACCCGCACCTGGTCAATGTGGCCGGCGAGCAGCTAACGGTCCCCCAGGTGGAGCAGGCATACTGCGAGGTAAAATCGTGGATGAAGCTCGATGTGCTGTGCCGGCTTATCGAGGCGTACCAGGCTGCCTCTGCCCTGGTC
Organism: Deltaproteobacteria bacterium; assembly: GCA_016927065.1. Classification (GTDB taxonomy): domain Bacteria; phylum Desulfobacterota; class B13-G15; order B13-G15; family RBG-16-54-18; genus JAFGNJ01. The sequence continues at coordinate 9,059 of JAFGNJ010000005.1, read as the reverse complement.
TTTTGCAACACCAAGCGCAGGGTGGACAAGACCGTCAGGGACCTGCAGGCCAAGGGCTATCGCGCCGCCGGCCTGCACGGCGGCATGACGCAGTCCCGCCGAGACACGGCCATGAAGCGATTCCGCACCGGGCAGACGAAAATACTCGTGGCGACCGACGTGGCCGCCCGGGGCCTGGATGTGCACGGCATAGAGGCGGTTATCAATTACGACCTGCCCAAGGATGACCAGCACTACATCCATAGGATCGGGAGGACGGCGCGGATGGGACGAAGCGGCCGCGCCTTTACCCTTGTCCTCGCGGAGGAGCTTAGCAGGCTGCGGGAGATAGAGTGCTGCGCCAACGCGCGCATAAACCGACACGAAACACCCTTTCTGAAGGGCCGAAATAAGACGCACCAGACGAAAAAAGAGAAACGCGGCCATACGGCCTTCAAGACCAAGGGCCGGTCAGGCAGCATGCACGCCAGCCTGGCATAGAAATCCCACAAGCAAATAACAAGGGGAACGTCTGCTGAAAGCGTTCCCCTTGCGCATTCTATTCTTCCGCGTCGGGTCTAGTAAACGTCACGGATGAAGATGTGATCCCTTTTCCCATAAGGCTTATCCTCAACGTTCCCTCGTTATCTGATTATTGGGTTTTCCCGAGCTTGCTCTTTTCTCTTGAATGGGGTAATACTATGGGGTGTTACCCACGTTGGCCGGTGCGAGGAGTGCTGTTGCCCTAGTAATCCTTGCAACAAAAGGAGGCTTGCTATGAAAAAGGCGTCAACAGTAGTGGCAGTGTTGATAGTGGTTCTTTTGTTATGCACGGCACAGAATGGCCTTGCTCAAAAAGATCCATTTGAAATAGGAAAAGAAATAGCCATGTCCGGGCAGTTTTTATCCCCTATTTGGGGCAAGTTTGCTGGAAATTTCGGAGTGACGTACCACACTGAACTAAACGCGGTCGCATTCACAGAAGATCCAGAATCAGGCGACGGGACCGTGGTGTGGTGGATCAAGGACCTCGGTCCAAAAACCTATTCAAGATATACCTTTATTGTAAAAAACAAAGAAATACAACAAGGAGGGGATCAAGAGGTTCCTATCACAAAAGAAAAGGCCGAACAAGAGGCCTGGAGAATTCTTGGGCATCTTGGTTACTCAAAAAAGTAACACGAACGAGGAGAAAAAACCCGCCCTCTCCCACCTCTTTACTAAAAATATGATTGTGGGGGTACCCTTTAGCGGTACTCCTATTCCCTGTGGGGCTTCTGAGCGATGACTTCGTCATACTTGTGCATGCGCCCGGTGTCGATGAACAAAATCACGGATGAAAATGCGGCCCATCTTACCTCCCCACCCTCACATTAATATCTGAATATCCTCCATACACCATCGCTGTCGCGTATGAAATAGACATAATAGGTTATGTCATATGTCTTCCCTTTGACTACCTCTTTTCGAATCAACCGATATTTGGCGGTGCGGTGTTCGATGGCGACAGGCGTAATATCGCCCATGTCCTGCGCTACCTGCGGCAATTGGTCTGCGAGAGCCGTATATATCTTTCTATAAAGTTCTCTGTTTTCATAGGCAAAATAACTCACCGCCTTATCTATATCATTCCGTGCCAAGGCCGCTCTCATCTCGTTCCATTGTGAACGCAACAACGTATCAAGTTCTGCTAATTCCTCCTCTGTTCGTTCTTCTACCGGCTCTCCTACACCACCCTCCCACGCGGCTGTGAGAAAAGCAACTTGCTGTGCCAGTTGTTCTAACTCCTCTTTGGTTAGATCCTTTTTAGCCTTCTCTACTCTTGATGACAGCATCGTTACCTGAGCTTTTTCATCCTCTGTCAACTCGTTCATAATCTTCGGTTTGGTAATCTGTGACAGGAGGAACGAAGCACCTATTAACTTCCTCCCCTGCAGATCTCCTTCAAAATCCGAATAGAAAGCAAGGGCATCTTTCAATATTTCTAAAGGCGTTTCCTCCGAGGGATAGGATAATTGCCCCATACCTATGAGGAGTAACGCCGAGAGCAATACAAGGATGATTTTTTTCATGTATCAATATCCTCCTGTACTGAGAAAAGGCAGATGCAAAGAAAATAGATACGACCCTCTATTTGCTATTAGAAACAAAGTCTTTATCCATTCGGGCCAATGCAAGGAATGCCTGTGTAATGGCATCCATCTCTTTTGGGGGCAACTTTTTGCCTTTTTTATTTTCAACGATGTACTTGTAGAGTTGGTCAGCTCTTACGCAATGAACAGATTCCGTCTGCCCCCATTTTGCCTCAACGCGCGCGGCGGGAAAGACGAGGAGAGCGTAAATGTAAGGATTGAATGTGGCATGAAATTTAATCTCGTCTTTAAGGTTCATTATAGCCCGGGTTAGATTCCTTATCGCCGGTTTATCGGGGGGCTTTCCGTTCAGCAAAAGCCCCCCCTTGCCGTCCGCTTTAACAACCCCTCTCCAATTCTTCGTATCGATGGCATAGACGCCTGACGGCCCGACAACGATATGGTCAATATCTCCATACTGAGGTTTTAGTTGTAATCCATGTATAACCATGTAATCCTCCGGCAACCCTTCGAGAAGATAACCCACCAGTGCCTCACCAGTCGCACCCTTGCGGAAATCTAATCTCTTTGTCTCCAGATTGTTTGTAATCCTATTAACTAATAATAGAGCAATTACTCCAAGCCCTACTATAAGAATGAAAGTTGGGATGCTTAAATAATAAGGATGCCTATGAAAACCAAAGCCAAAGAAAAAACCAAGGACAAGAGCAAAACAATAAGAAACCAAAAAAAGAATTACAAACTGCTGCCGATACTTCTTTAAAGACTGTCCTGTTACATATCTCGCTGCCTCACCCAATACGCGTGCCATGATTTGTACCCCCCCTATTTATTTCTTATAATTTATTTCTTATAAAAGGTCCTATTCCCAAAACTTCATGTGCCGGCCCAGCTGATGTCAAAAAATAGATCTGACCCCCAATCCTTCGTTATATTTTCTCTTTGTATTCCCTGAAGCCATCAACCAATTGCCTGAATGAGACAGGTTTGTATTTCTTAAAGCTCTCATCGTCAACGTAAACAAAGTCGTATTCCACGTTAGTCTGCACGCGGTTTATGTCTTCGCACCATTGCCGAAGCCGTTGCATTTTGAGTGGCACGTCCAGGTCTTCCTGGCCTTTGGTTTCGACAATGAAAATCTGTTTGGCGGACAGCTTGACCAGAAAATCCGGATAGTAGTTGGATATATCTCCATCCGCGTTAACATAGTCCAGCTTGAAATGCACCGCCAGATAATTCTTGGCGTAGGAAACCACATCGTCGCAGTCTTCCAGGAAGCGGGCGAACAGCAATTCAAAATGGCTGTCGCCGATGATGCGATTGAAGACACTCTTTTTCGGGATGAGGTAGCCCTGATCTTTAGCCACGAAGGGGCGTGTCTGCCGCAGCTTGATGGTGTCGCGGATTTCGGCATCGCCCTTGTCTTGTACCGTGAGAGCGTTGATCGCCTTCTTGAAGGTTTCGAGCAGGGTTTTGGTGGCGGCCAGTTCCGACAGGTTGCGCAGGGTGTTGGGGCTTTCGAGTTCCACCTTCCGGTCGAACAGACCATCTTGCACAAAGGCTTTGACCTTGCCATACAGCACGTCGTAGCCGCTCACCAACCGCAAATCCTTCATCATGGTCTGTGCGAAGTAGCCGATTACCGCAGTGTAATCGGCGACGCCAGCCGTGTCGAGGATGGTGATATGCGTCACCTCGCCGGTGGTGATATCCTTGAAGACGATCTCCCGCTGTTCCTCCTCGCTGAACTGTAGGTAGGCCACGCGCTGATGCCCCAGCGCGCCCACATCCAGATCGCCAAGGTGCTTGTATTCCCGGTAGACGCGGGGGGTCAGTACCGGGATTGCAATATCCAGCGCGTCGATGTCTTTTTTGACGTTTTCTTTGTCGACCTCCACCACCAGAGGCGTCTTGGGCAGCGTGCCTTCGCCCATCGGTTTGCGCTCCAGCACCACGCCCTCGGCCTGAATGGTGTCTACAAAATCCATAAAGGCATTCGTACCGACCACGCTGACGTATTCTTCCAAACCGCCGGGGTACATTTTACGCAAGCCGCGTCCCAGGGTCTGTTCGGGCAATATGTTGCTTGGGGCGGCATATGGACGCAGGCCGACTATGGTGGTGACGTTGCGCACATCCCAACCTTCTTTCAGAACCATCACGGAGATAATGGCCTTGTGGGGGCTCTCCAGGCTGTCAATGTCGTTGGCCTGTTTGCGTAGCAAATCAAGTTCTTCTTTGGCTTTACCTGACGTGGATTCGGAAATCTCCCCGTTGTTCTTGGTATGAATAACCAGTACCGCATCTTTTTCAGCAAATTCTGGATAGGTGGTTCGCAGATACGCGGCCACGTCGTCGCAATTCCGGGTGTCGTCGGTCATCACAAATAGGATGGCCTTCTTGTCCAGCTTTTCGTGTTCGGCATACGCCTTGCGCCACTCGATTACGCCCAGGTGAATGTAATCGGCGTATTTCTCGGTGTACTTGGCGCTCTGGCGCTCAACCAGTTTGGCGCGGCTCGGACCATCGGGTACGACGGGGTGTTTGACGACATTTTGCTTGATGGCCTCCACCAGCGGGTAATCAGCAACGGTCTGGACGAAAATCGCGCCGTTGTTGTGCTTGGGTGTGGCGGTCACATCCACTTGCAGGGAGAGAGCCGTCCCTTTTTGCTTCAGGCGGTTGTGAATATCCTCGATGGATTTGAACCATGCCATACGCGGGTCGTGGATGTGGTGCGCCTCGTCGTTCAGCACCACCAGCTCATCAATGTCGCGCACGATCATACCCAAATCAACTTTGGAGTCGGTCGTCGCTCCAGTGGGATGCTTACCCAGGAAATAATCCCGCATGTCTTCATCATCGGGTGCTGGGGGGATGTCGTCTCCGGCATAGACGCGGTGGATGTTGGTCAGAAAAATGTTGCCGGTAGGGCGAGTGATGCGCACCTCGTCTTGCCGGTGCAGTGTCAGTTGAAAATCATCGCGCCAGTTGCGCCCGTCCACACCGTTGTCCGGGATAACCGGATCTTCAAAGAAGATGCGCAGGCTCTTAAAATCCTTGTATATACGGTCCAGCACAATGATGTTAGGGGCGATCACCAGAAAGTTACGCGCCAGTGCCGACTCCGGTTCATACAGTTTGTGGTAAAAGCTCCAGGCCAGCACCAGGCTCAGCACCTTTGTCTTGCCTGTGCCTGTCGCCATTTTCACCACAAAACGCCGCCAGGTCTCATCAAACATGCCCGCCGATACCGCGCCGGAACTATCGAACCGCATCAGGTCGAACTTGTCCTGCACGCCCACCACATCGTACAGGTAGATGATGGTTTCCAGCGCCTCGCGTTGGGCAAAGTAATACTGAAACTCGGCCATTACACCATTGGCCTGGGGCAACAGGTGGGGGGTGTTGAACCACCAGTTGAGCAGGCTACGGCTGGTCTCTCTCGCCCCCACATAGCCGCTGTCCCGCCATTCCTTCACCTTCTTGCGCAGTTGAGACACTAAGGGAGGCATCAGCTTTTCAGAGCTTGACTCCCGCAGGGCTTCATCCGCCGGAAACCAGCGGAGGGCCGGATCGAGAATGGCATAGGGCGTTTCGGGGAAGTTGGGATGGAGTGCCATTATTTTTTTCCACCCACAGTAACCTCGACCACGGTCATGGTGTCGGTGCCGAAGATATCCACCACCTTGACGGCCAGCTTACGCCGTCCCGGCGCGCATTCATGAAAAACACTTGTTAGTTCGATAGATCGGTCTTTTTTGGTGCGGAAAGATTGCCATTCATTCTCGAAGATATAATCCCCTGTCCAGACTTCCTCGTAATGCTCCAACTGCATTTGTGGAGAATCGAGCCCGTCGAGCGTTTCCTGCGCCGCCGGAGCCATCTTGACCCGGACTATCTCCCGTTTACTCTCGAAGTTAAAATCCACCGCCCAATAATCAATCCAGTCCGTCCAGTTCTGCGTGAGCAGTTCACGGCTGACGATGCCGTTCTTATCCTTGCTCACCTTGACGATCTGCCCCTTTTCCACCACGATCTTGCTGGCCTTGTCCTTGAGCGTCGCTTCGGCGGCGGCGATGGAATCCTGCGAATAGAACACCGAAAAGTCGGTCAGCTCCACCGCAACAGTGTTCTTCTTGACGTGGGGTTTGACCTCGATGAAGGAGACATCGTGAAAGACCACCTGATTCTTCTCCACCGCCCGTTTGTCAAACACCTCAGCAGGGATGTACTTAGGGGCGATGTCGATGCCTTTGGCGCGGGCTTCGTCCAGCACGTTGGGAAACAAGCCCATTTCGAACTCGAAGCCCAGGATGTCCACGCGGGTGATGTGCTTCTTGCGGCACTCTAAAATCACCTCTTCCACGAACAGCCGCGTCACCGGCAGGTTCACCGGCCCCACTGCCACCAGCCTGCCGGCCTTCTTTCCGTGGAAGGTGATAAAACCCTCGGTCTTTTCAGCGCGGTAGGCGCGCAGGATGAGATCGACGAAGGCGGCTTCTTTTTCTTCCAGCTGTTTCTGCTGCTCAGCCTCTCGCAGGTTGGGGTTGACACCGATATAGTGCTGGCGCTCGTACTTGCCCAGGTTGAGGATTTCAAAGGCGCGGTAGTTTTTGCCTTCGGCTTTCAGTTCTCGCTGCACGCCGATCATGCGCTTGCGCGTGGTATGGATGGCGAACTTGCCCAAATCGCTCACGATCCACTTTCGTCCCAGTTTCTCCGCCACTGCCGCTGTTGTTCCCGATCCGCAAAAGAAATCGGCTACCAGGTCGCCTTCGTTGGAGGAGGCGCGGATGATGCGTTCCATAAGGGCCTCGGGTTTTTGAGTAGGGTAGCTCGCATTTTCTTTGGCCTGTGCTGCTATCGGACTAATGTCAGTCCAAATGGACTGAATTTGTACACCCGGCATTTCATCAAGATAACGCTTGTACCCTGGAACACCGTCTTCCTTCTTTGGCCAGTAAATTCTTCCTTCTTGATCTAGCTCCTCTAATTTTTCAATAGTATATTTCCAATGATTTCCTCGTGAATTTGGGTCAATGCCGCGCCAAGGCTGGCCTGAAGAACCCTTACGGGTACCTGCAGCCATTAAATCACTTACTCTGAACTTTCTCCCCGTTTGTTCGTCTGTATAGCGATAGAAATTATCAACGTACGACGGATCATACGGATTATGCTGCACATTAAAGATAAATTTGTTTGATTTTCCGTAAAAGAATATTGAATCGTGTATGTGGTTGTAACTGTGCGAATCACTACGGGCTGATGTGCGTTTCCACACTATTTCGTTCAAATAGTTGCTGTCATTAAATACCTCATCCATAACTAGCCGGATGAGACTATTTACCCGCCAATCACAATGGACGTAAATACCCCCATCCTCGGCCAGCAAATCGCGCATCAGCGCCAGCCGCTCGTGGATCATGGCGATAAAGGAATCTGCGCCTTTGCCCCAGGTGTCGCGATAGGCGATCTCTTCAAGGATATTGGGCTTCTTGGTGAAAGTGTCGCCGCCGATCTCGATGTCCATGGAAAAGTCCGCGCCCACGTCAAAGGGCGGGTCAATGTAAATCAGCTTAAGGCCGCCCTGCCGCTCGATTTCCTCGCGCAGCGGGCCGTTCTTTAGGGATGAGAGGATCAGCTTGTTGTCGCCCCAAATCAGTTTGTTTGTCCAGCCCTTGAGCTGACGGCCGCGACTGTCGGTGCTGAACATGTCCAGTTGTAGTGATGTATCTTCCGGCTTTTCGGCGCGCGGCTCGTCCACCTGCTCGATCACCTGAAAGGGCAGGACGATGGTGCAGACCTCGCTGCTCTTGCCGTTCCAGACCAGTTCCACCTCTCGCTTGCCCTCAAACAGCAGAAAGCGGTACTTGTCCGGCAACGGTTTGTCAGCTTCTAAATAGCGGATGATCTCTTGCTGTTCCTGTTCAGTTAGTCGTGGCATAAATGTCCTCTCTTATTTACAGCCTTGCAACTCTGGGTCAGGCGCGGGGCGTGCGCATGCACGGACCGTGTCAGAAAGGACTGTCAGGTTCAGCTACTTGTTAGCACGCATCTTAATCGCCAAGCCACTCCCTTAACCAACGCCAACACTTAATAACGAAAGCACCGGGTACCTGAGCAAAAAACCCGTAAATCAAAGCAATTAGGGCCGCTAGCCACACAGTGTTAACGAAGACGACGATTAAGCCAACGAGTAAGAATCCTAGCATGGCACCCATCAACCCTGCGTGCGGTTGTGGAACTCCCAATACTTCATTGTGGGCAACACGAAATTTGACTTTTACTCCTTTGTGCAAGATGTCGAGCCATATAGTCGGCTGCTTCTCGGTTTTGGCAGTGTTCAAGAAAGATAATCGAACCTTCTGTCCACGGTTCATGGTTGGAACCAAATAGTCTCGCTGTTCAAAGTAGAGTTTCAGCTGTTCCTCCGATGCTAATGTTCCTGGGGCGACCGCTAACCTGCTCGAGAATTCTTCCGTCCACTCCAAGATTCTTGTCGTATCGAGTAGCTCCGCTCTTTCCGTCAGCAGCATGGTATCATTCGAGAACACTTTGACTACGACGTCGTCGTAATCTTTTAAACTCTCATTCCTAAGCTCCACCGTTGAGGAATAGAGGTTCGCTACCGGATTGTTATTCCAGGTAACACGGACTGATCCGAATACTGCGTCGTCGGCAGAAATGCCAACCCGACTGTGTCGGACAAAATAGGTAAAAAGGCCTCGCTTATTCAGGATACGCTCGGTAACAAGAGTCAGCAATACACCTATCACTGCGGATGCGAGTGCCAGGAGATACCGATTCTCAAAAAGCGTAAAATCCATAGACTTGTGTGCTCCCAATGATTATACACTCTGTATAAAACGGCATAGAAGGAGATGGGGTCAAATCTTTACGGGCTGTTGCCCAAATAATTTAATTTCAGGTGATTTTATGTTAATATGTCCCAAATTCTTTGTTATTTGGGGGATAAGCTCATGA
>JAFGNJ010000001.1 GCA_016927065.1 Deltaproteobacteria bacterium | reverse complement strand
TTACTCATGATGCTGTGGGGAAAACTCCCTATGACTTTTAACCCAGTATGATTCATGTTTTTAACCGACTTTGGGCAACAGGCCGTTCATTTGTGACAATTGAGACTCGAAAGCGGAACAGCTTATTTATTGCCTGTAGATACAAGGATAAAGAAAAATAGCATGGATTGGGAAGGGCTTACAAAAGAATACATCCAACTGGGATTGCCGCTGCGTGTTGTCGAGGGATGGTTGTACGAATATCTGTAATCTGGTATAATACCATATTATGAATAAGATGGTTTCGCATAGTCGTGAAGAAGAATCCATAGAGGCAAAGACCCGCTGGTTTCGGTCCTTATCCCTTACCGAGCGCATGGAGCTTCTCTGCTCTTTTACGGACTTGGCCCTTGAGGCAAACCCGAACCTGTCCGATTTGAAGGATGCTCAACAGACTAACAGGCGTATTCGAATCCTTTCAAAGACATGACGTTAGATATCTTGTGATCGGGGGCATCGCCGCCATCCTCTACGGTGTGCCGAGGGCTACCTTTGATTTAGATATCCTCATCGAGGCCACCCCGGACAATACACAACAATTACTTGATGCCCTGCTCGATGCAGGGATGGGGACCGCCTCTCTGACGGATGTCACCGAAGTTCTCTCCAATGAAATCACCGTTTTTAAGGACTGGGTACGTATCGATGTCCTGACAACCGCTCCGGGCATCGATTTCCACGAGGCATGGGAACGGCGGGAAACGATGGTGTATCAAGGGCAGACATTCTCCGTGGTTTCGAAAAAGGACTTGGTCTCTTCCAAAAAGGCCCTCGGCCGTGATGTTGATCTTGAAGATGTACGGTTGCTCGAGCTACCAGAAGAGACGTAGTCAAAGGAAGGTATGGACTGGACAAGGCTTATCAAAGAAGAAATTCAACTGGGGTTGCCGCTGTTGATTATCAAGGGGTCGCGGGGATTTTTGGGGTGTGGTTATATTACCAAGCTGAGTGGTAGCTCAGCTCGGTATTTACGCCGCTGTTGTTTTTTATTTATTTTGGTATTTTTACGACTGTCCACTGTGTCCGCGCTCGTTTGTTGTAATAAGGCGGCGCGAACAATGTCGAAACGTGCAACAAGATTGGTGAGGCGTGTGCTATTGTGACGGGGGTGAAGACCCATGATGATATGCTGTCTGCCGAAGTCAAGAAGGTATCTACCGAAGCAGAAAAGCTCGGTGTGCGCGTCGGGATGAAGGGGGAAGAGGCATTGGAGTTTTTTCGATAAATCCCTGTTTTCCTTAATTTAACCCCCGCTGCTTGGACGAGCCCTGGATCTATTGGACTCCTGAATTTAACCATTGACATTTAACGCAAGGCGTTATAGATTATGATTAAGTCGTTTAAATGTAAAGAGACCGAAAAGATTTTTAATCGCGATTATTCTAAGAAATTCTCAAGAGAGATTAATGAGATTGCCTTTCGAAAGCTCAGAATGTTACACAGGGCGACAATAATTAATGACTTACGAGTGCCTCCAGGCAACAAATTAGAAAAATTAAAAGGGGATCGGGAAGGTCAATATTGTATACGAATTAACGATCAATGGAGGATATGCTTTCAGTGGTCAGGCCAGGACGCATCGAACGTCGAAATCGTTGATTACCATTAAGGAGATGATCCGATGAATAAAAAAATTGCACCTATTCATCCCGGTAAAATTCTTCTTGAGGAATTTCTTAAGCCGATGGACCTAAGCCAGAATCGCTTGGCAATTGATATCAGGGTTCCTGCAAGGAGGATTAATGAAATTGTTTTGAAAAAGAGGAGAATCTCTCCTGATACGGCATTGCGTTTGGCAAAATATTTCAATATGTCTCCGCAATTTTGGCTCGGTTTGCAGATGGATTATGACCTTGATATAGCCCAAGATATTTTGGCGGAGAAGATCGAAAAAGAAGTCAATGAGTATCGCAAAGCTGTCTAGGCCTAACTTTTGGACGATCCCTTGCACGTGTGTCGTTGTAACCGGGATCAAGTCCCACGACGGGGAGACAAAGAGGGGCGTCCTTAAATAATTCAATATCGCGAGGGGAGTAAGAAAAGACAACGGGGACATCCTATAAGTAGGATGTCCCCGTTGTCTTTTCTTCAGAATTATTACAACGCCCTCGCTACTACCTCAGCCAGATCCAGGGCCTTCACCCGCTCCATAGCCCCTTCGTCTTTCAGGCCGTCTTCAAACATGACCAGACAATAAGGGCACGCGGAGCAGATCGTGTCGGGGTTTTCTTGTAGCGCCTCTTTGACACGCGCTATGTTGATCCGCTCGCCGCGGCTCTCTTCCAGCCACATACGCCCACCACCGGCACCGCAGCAGAAGGAATTGCTGTGATTGCGTTCCATCTCTGCGGGTTTTTTACCGTTGACGGAGGCAATGACCTGGCGCGGGGCCTCGTAGATATCGTTATACCTTCCAAGGTAGCATGAGTCGTGGAATACCATGGTGCCGAGATCGTCCGTTTTCTTCAAATTCAATCTGCCTTCTTTAATCAGTTTGTTGATGAACTCGGTGTAATGTATCACCTCAAATTCCGCACCGTATTGCCGGTAGTCATGCTTAAACGTGTTGTAGCCATGGGGGCAGTTGACGATGATCTTTGTGACGCCCCGTTCTTGAAACAACCGGATATTTTCTTTGGCCATGTGGTCGAACAGGTATTCATTTCCCAAACGGCGCACGCTCTCACCGCAGCAGGGCTCATCGATTCCGAGGATACCCCACGAGACACCGGCCGCATCGAGTATCTTGGCCATGGCCAGGGATATCTGTATGCTGCGCGAATCAAAGGCCCCGGAACACCCGACATAGTACAGATATTCGGTCTTGCCCGCCTCAAAGGGTTTTGTCTCGATCCCTGAGCACCATTTCACTCGCTCGGGAGGGGCAATGCCCCACGGGTTGCTGCGGTTTTCTATATTTTCAAAGAAGTTCAAGAGCTCTTCGGGAAATTCGGCTTTCATCTCTACCAGATAGCGGCGCATGTCGATAAGTTTTGGCACGTGCTCGATAAAGACCGGGCAGACCTCCATGCAGGCCCGGCAGGTAGTGCAGTCCCATATCGCATCTTCAGAGATACTCCCTTCCTTTTTGCCGCCTATCAACCGCAAAGATGGTCTTTTACCTTTCATGAGCGACGGACCGTTATGAAGCAAATTTTCCTTTATGTCGTGAATGACCAACCGGGGGTTGAGCGGCTTATGGGTGTTCGTGGCCGGGCAGACGTCAGAGCACCGACCACACTCCGTACAGGAATACGAGTCAAAGAGATCATTCCAGCGAAACTGATCGACGCGTTCAGCGCCATAGGTGTTGCCTTTTTTAAACTCCTCCCGTGGCTGGGTGGTAACCTTCTCCAGGCTCCGAAAGAAACAATTGGGGATGGCCGTCAGAACGTGCATATGTTTGCTGTAGGGCAGATAGTTCAGGAAGGCGAGGAGTATCAAGGCGTGCCCCCACCAAAAGATCTCGGCGGAAAGCATGAGCCCTTCCTCTGACATCCCGGAAAAAAGGGCTGCGATCAATGAGGAGATGGGCATATAGTGAGCGGCGCCTTCAATCCCTCGGGCTATTTCGCTGCCGTGCAGGCCGAAAAAGAAGATCATCAAACCGGCGACTAAACCCAAGATAACAAAGGCGTCGCGGCTGCGGGCCTCTATGTAATCGGGGGGGAACAAGATGCGGCGGCCGAAGGCAATGGCAACGCAGAGCAGCACGACGATTGATACGATATCAAAGACAAAGGCCAGTGTGTAATAGAGCGGTGTTGGGAGCAGGGAGAGGGCGATGGTCTGAGGAAACAGGCCATGCAGGAGAAACTCGGTATTGGCGATCAACAAACAGAGAAACGACCAAAAGAGGATAGAATGATTGAGGCCAAAAGGCCTACTGAGCACTCTCCTCTGGGCGATGGCATAATAGAGCATATACCAGGTGCGCCTTATCACATGACTGAAACGGTTTTCCGGTCTGCCCAAGGTTACGAGGCGAAAACGCATATAGCAGCTCCAGCAAAACAACAGGACCGAAATCCCAAAGACGATGGCGAATATCACGATGCTGTTCGACATGAATCTCCTCCCTATTTCTGCGCGCGCAGTTCTCTGATGCGACGGGTGATGGCGGGGACTATCTTAAAGACATCTCCAACAATGCCATACGTGGCCACCTCGAAGATAGGCGCATGTTTGTCGTTGTTAATGGCGATGATGACGTCTGAACCCTGCATGCCCACCAGGTGTTGTATGGCCCCCGAGATGCCACAGGCGATGTAGATCTTTGGGCCGACGGTCTTGCCGGTCTGTCCTATCTGGCATTCCGCTGGCATCCAGCAGGCGTCGACCGCCCGGCGCGAAGCCCCTACCACGCCGCCCAACTCAGCGGCCAATTCCTGTAGAATGGAGAAGTTCTCCTGGGCCTGCAAGCCTGCGCCTCCGGCGACAATAATCTCCGCTGCCGTTACATCGACGGCGTCCTTGCCCTTAGCGTCATGGATGATCTCCAGCACCTTAACGGCAAGATCTTTTCTGCCCACCTTCAGGGTTTCACGGATGATCTTCCCTGTGCGTGAGGTATCTCTTTCCGGCAAGGGCATCACGTGCGGCCGAACCGAGGCCATCTGCGGTCGATGACGTTCGGTTACGATAGTGGCCATGATGTTGCCTCCGAAAGCAGGGCGCGTCTGTAAGAGGAAGCCGTGATCATCGATATCCAGACCGGTACAATCTGCGGTGAGGCCGGTGGCCAGTTTTGTGGCCACGGCGCCCGCCAGGTCCCTTCCCAGACCGGTTGCACCGATCAAGAGTATTTGCGGTTTATACTTGTCAGCCAGATGGCACACGGCATCTCGATAGGCTTCCGTTCGGTAGTTGAGAAACTTCGGGTCGTCAACAAGATACGAGAGGGCGGCGCCGTAGGCAAATGATTCTTTGCATAGTGCCTCTACCTTGCTGCCGATGACTATGGAGCAAAGCTTCACACCGAGGGCCTGAGCCAGTCTGTCACCCACGCCCAGCAACTCCCACGAGACCGTTGCAGGCTCCCCCTCGGTCTGCTCGACAAAGACCCAAACATCTTTGTACTCTTTGAGTTTGGCCGCGATGCGGGCCTCCTCCTCGTCCATCTCCTCGGCCTCGATCTCGGCCAAGGCCTCCTTGTCTTTCTCCAATTCGGCGAGGATCTTCAATTCTTCAGGAGTATAATAGATTTCAAGTGCCTCAGAGGGGCACACCTTGACGCACTTGTTACAGCCGATGCATTTTTTGACGTCGATGATTGGTTCGCCCTTATCATTCATGGTAATGGCCTCTTTGGGACAGGAGGCCTCGCACCGAGCGCCACAGGCGATACACTTGCCAGGGATTAATTGTGCTACGCCGCGGGGTTTCTTTACTTTCTTTTTCTTTTCTTCTTTCATAACTTAGCTTTTCTCCTTAGCAGTTTTTGGGTTGCCCGATGATCGGTTCCTTTCACAACGACAAGAAGCTTTTTTCAATAAGCGCATCCACCAGTAGATTGGCCGCCTCCTCAGGGGCATTGAGGCCATCACCCACTATCTCCCCCTTAACCCGTTCCGGTGAAAAGATCTTGCGCACCTGGGTAGGAGAGCCATTGAGTCCAATGGTCTTCGGATCCATTTTTAACACTTTGTTATCCCACACCGGTACTTCAGCATCCTCGGCTATCAAACGCCTCGGTACGGTAGGATAGCGACAGTGATTGATTTCTCGTACGACAGAGATCATCGCCGGAAGCGGTGCTTCCACCGTCTCATGTCTCCCTTCGAGCTTGCGCCTCACTCGAACCTCGTTGGCCTTGAGGTTCACAGTATTGATGCGGTCTACTAGCGTGAGTTGATAGTAATTCAACCGGCTCGCAATTCCTGGTCCCACCTGTGCTGTGTCTCCATCAATGGTCTGCTTGCCGCACAGCACCATGAGTACCTTTTCCTTTTTGTCAAGCCGCTTAATTGCCTCCGCTAAGACCGCGCTCGTAGCCCAGGTATCGGCGCCGGCAAAGGCGCGGTCGCTCAGCAATACGACCTCGTTGATCCCCAATGACAAGGCTTTGCGCAGGGTCTCGTCGGCATTCGGAGGCCCCATAGAAATCGCCGTTAACCGGAAACCATACTTGTCTTTCAATCGCAGGCCTTCTTCCAAGGCATGGGTGTCGAAAGGATTCATAATGAACGGCACCCCTTCACGAATCAACGTGCCGGTATCCGGATCAACTTTGACCTGGGTGGTATCAGGTACCTGCTTGATACATATTACGATTTGCATTGGCACACTCCTTTAACGAAAAAATAGTTCTTGTTTTTTCTTAAAAAACTTTTTCATAATGAAAGGTTACTCTTAAAAAGAAAAAATGCTATAAATCATACAATAATAGAGAACACCTTCCTCTTAACTCATCCTTATACTAATCGTTGCCTCCTCTCTTTGTCAAGAGAATTTCTTCACATACTTTCTGTCATCACCATTTAAAGACTCGTATTTAGAAAGAAAAAAAATTGCCATAAAAAGGCGAAAAAGGCTTGACGAGATACCACTATTGTGCTTAGTTAAGAGTACCTTGAGCGAAAATTCACTATCACCCTACAGTATTCGAAGGAGGACAAGATGGAGATTATTTGTTGTTTAAAACAGGTACCTGACACCGAGGCAGAGATCAGGCCCGCTGCCGGCAACGGTGAGATCAACTACGAGGGTGTCAAATTTGTGGTAAATGTCTATGATGAATATGCGGTGGAAGAGGCCCTCAAGATTAAGGAAAAGCTGGGAGCGGGTACGGTCACTATCGTTACCCTCGGCCCCGAGCGGGCGGCGGAGTCCATCAGGACAGGGCTGGCCATGGGGGCGGACAAGGCGGTACACCTCGACGATCCGGCCTTTCTCGGGGGAGATTCATATGTGACGGCCAAGGCATTAGCCAAGGCGATTGAAGGCATGAACTACGAACTTATCTTTTGTGGAATGCGGGCGATTGACGACGATTCCATGCAAGTTGGTCATATTCTTGCCGAGTTTTTGGGACTTCCTTCTGTTATGGGGATCGTCAAATTTGAACTCTCAGACGATAAAAAGAAAGCGACTGTCCACCGTCAAGTTGAAGGGGGAACGGAAGTATTGGAGGTCCCCCTGCCGGCAGTATTGGGGGCGACCAAAGGATTGAACGAGCCTCGTTACCCCTCGCTGCCGGGAATCATGAAGGCGAAGAAGAAGGAACTCAAACCTCTCAAGCTAGCTGATGTGGGGCTTAGTGAAGGTGAGGTGGGAAAACAGGGAGCCATGACTAAGGTAACGGCATTTTCCCTTCCCCCCTTACGGCAAGCCGGGAAAATCGTTGAAGGGGATACCCCTGAGGCAAAGGCGGCTGCCGTGGCCAAGCTGCTGAGAGAAGAAGCGAAAGTGATCTAACGCGCTAGATAAAGAGCGAGAGGAGAAAAAACGATGGCAGGAATTTGGGTCTATACGGAACACAAGGATGGCAAGGTAAAAAAAGTGACCTTTGAGATTTTGAGCGAGGCTAAAAAACTAGCCGAAAAGAAGGGGGAACCCCTTTGTACGGTCTTGGTGGGATCAGCGGTAGAAGCAATGGCTTCCACCGTAGGGTCATACGGGGCGCAAAAGGTATACTGTGTTGAGTCAGGGGACCTCGCCACATACACGACGAGCGGCTTTACCAAGGTCCTCTGTGAGCTGGTAAAGCAGGAGAATCCCTCCATCGTCCTGTTCGGGGCCAGCGTGAACGGCAAGGACCTCTCCGCCCGTGTCGCAGGGAGATTAGGGGTTGGGCTTGCTACTGATTGCACGGGTATAGGACTCGATGATGCGGGCAGATTGCAGGTGCGCAGGCCGATGTTTGCGGGGAAGGTCTCTGCGGATGTGGCCTTCACCGATGCTACACCCCAGATGGCCTCCGTCAGACCGAATGTCCTAACGGCCTCAGAGCCCGATACCGCGAGCAAACCCGAGGTGGTAAAAGTCACCCCGACGGTGAAACCCGAGGACAGCATGGTCAGTGTAAAGGAAGTCATTCAGACCGGGGGTGAAAAGGTAGATTTGACCGAGGCGGAGATCATTGTCTCCGGCGGAAGGGGAATGAAGGGACCGGAGAACTACAATATCTTAGAAGAACTGGCCGATGTGCTCGGAGGCGTCGTAGGGGCCTCCCGTTCAGCGGTCGATGCTGGCTGGCGCCCGCAATCAGACCAGGTTGGGCAGAGTGGAAAGGTCGTCACACCTAATCTTTATATCGCCGCCGGCATCTCAGGCGCCATACAGCATCTAGCGGGGATGGGCACCTCTAAAGTAATCGTGGCCATCAACAAAGACCCCGAAGCCCCCATCTTTAAGAAGGCGGACTATGGGGTGGTCGATGACCTCTTCAAAGTGGTGCCCCCCTTGACCGAAGAAGTAAAAAAGCTGAAGAGCGAATAAGCTGCGGTTACAGCTTGAAAAGGGGAGGGAAGGGTACATCCTCCCCTTTTTCTGCTCTATAACAATGATGAATGGAGAAAGATTATGGACGTGAGCAGACCATTATATTGGAATATCGGTGACATTGGCATGGTCAACTATATTATGGCCTTTGCCGCAATACTCATTCTTGTCTATGCTTTTTACGATCGCATACGATTATGGCGGCACGGCAAGCCGGCGAACCGCTCCGGCAATGTGGGGAAAAGGGTTGCGGGGATCGTCCAATACGTATTAGGCCACTGGCGTGTCCTCAAAGAGGCCTACCCCGGAGCCATGCATTTTCTTATCTTCTGGGGTTTTGCCCTCCTCTTTATCGGAACCGTCCTTGAGGCCTTTGACCACTATAGTGGGCTTCATTTTCTCACGGGTACCTCCTATATTATCTTTTCGTTTGTCCTGGATTGTGCCGGGCTTGCGGTATTGATCGGCATCATCATGGCCGCCTGGAGACGGTATGTCATCAAGCCCCCGCGTTTAGACAACAAGCCCGATGATTTTTGGGTTTTGCTCCTCCTGTTTGTCGTCGTGGCAAGCGGCTTTCTTGTTGAAGGGGTGCGCATCGCGTCCTTGAACGCCCCGGCAGACGCACCATGGGAGCGATGGTCGTTTGTGGGATGGATATGCAGTACCTTTTTCTTGGGCCTTACGCAACAGGCTGCTTTTGTATCGCATAAAATCGTCTGGTGGTTCCATGTTGTCGTTTCCTATATATTCATCGTGTCGATCGTGTACACAAGACTGTTACACGTCTTTACTACCTTTATCAGCACCTATACGCGAAACCTCGAACCAGCGGCCGTGAAGCCGATTGAGAACATGGAGGAAGCAGAGACCTTCGGTGCCAATCGCCTTGAGGAGTTTTCGTGGGTCGACTTGATGCAGCTCGATGCGTGCACCCGTTGTGGAAGATGTCAAGATAATTGTCCGGCATACCTTACAGACAAACCCCTCAGTCCCAAACAGGTTATACAGGATTTGAAAGCGCAGCTCGATGCAATGGCTCCTGTATGGGCCCAGAAAAAAACCGGCAGTGCTGAGGAACCGGCGCCACCTGTTGAGGAAAAAGCTATTTCTGCTGACGTAATCGCAGATGATGTCAGCTGGTCGTGTACCACGTGCGGTGCTTGTACAGAACACTGCCCGGTCTTCATCGAGCCATGGTCGAAGCTGATTGAACTCCGTCGTTATATGGCACTGATGGAAAGCCGTTTTCCGCCGGAGGTACAGGTCGCCTTCCGCAACATGGAAAACAATAGCAACCCGTGGGGTATCGGTTCTTCCACAAGGGGAGATTGGGCTGCGGACCTTGGGGTGAAGGCCTTGGCCGAGGACCCCGACTGCGAGTACCTGCTTTATGTTGGATGTTCCGGCTCCTTTGACGACCTCAACAAGCGGGTCAGCACGGCGGTAACAAAGATCCTGCAGGAGGCGGGAATATCTTTTAGGATCCTCGGTATCGAAGAAGGATGCTGCGGGGACTCAGCCCGAAGGCTTGGCAATGAATATCTTTTCCAGATCATGGCCCAGCAAAATATTGAGGTCATGAAGGGTTATAACGTAAAAAAGATTATCACCCTGTGCCCTCACGGCTACAATACCCTCAAAAACGAATACCCCCAGTTCGGCGGGAAGTTTGAGGTCTATCACTATACGGAGATACTCGCACAGCTGGTCTCCCAGAGACGCCTGACCTTCAGCAAAAAACTGAACCTCAAGGTGGCGTATCACGATTCATGTTATCTTGGCCGGCACAATGGCATCTATGATCCCCCACGCCAGATCCTGAGAGCCCTGCCGGGGGTGAAGGTGGTGGAGATGAAGCGCAGCCGTGACAGGGGATTCTGCTGTGGGGCCGGTGGCGGGAGGATGTGGATGGAGGAACATCTGGGTACCCGCATCAACCACGCCCGGCTCGAGGATGTGGTGGCCTGCAATCCTCAGCTCGTGGGGACTGCCTGCCCCTTCTGCTACACTATGTTAGTGGACGGCATCAAGGAAAAAGATCTAGAGAAAAAATACCAGGCCACCGACATCGCCGAATTGGTCCTCAAGGCGATGGGCAAACAGGCGGGGTAGCCCCGCCCGCACACCCGCCTATCCCAGCTACGAAACTACAAAAGGGCTGTTCTGTTCCCATTGGACAGAGCAGCCCTGTACCCGTCTGTCTAATACTTCTGCCCAGTCGGCCTTGATTTTTCCCCCAATCTCTGTTATTGATATAACCTATCTCGTGTAGAAAAAGGGGAACGGATATGGATGATCTAGCCAAACAGTTGCCAAAGATGACTGTCAAAGAGCTCCGGGACTTGGCAAAGGAACTGGGAGCCGAGGGCGTGAGCGGGATGAAAAAAGAGAATCTCCTGGATTTTATCCGAACGGCCAAGGGGATTACCGAGATAAAACCTCATAAGGTCTCCAAAAAGCCGGCGACAAAGGATATGAATGTCAAGGAAATAAAAAAGTGGATCATTTCCATCAAGACAAAACGGGCGGAGGCCCTGGAGAAAGGCGACAAGCGGATGGCGACGATCTACAAGCGCCAGATCAGCAGGCTTAAAAAGAAAAGTCGCAAGGCCGCCCAGATCGCCGCGGAATCAGCGGCATGAAGCGAATAGCCCCTTCCATTCTTTCGGCAGACCTAGCCAACCTAGCACAAGAGGTTCAGGAAGTCACCGAGGCTGGCGCCGACTGGCTCCACGTGGATGTCATGGATGGACATTTCGTCCCCAATATCACCATTGGCCCTGTGGTGGTCGCGTCGCTGAAAAAGGTGGTAAAAATCCCTCTCGACGTCCACCTCATGATCGAGAACGCCGACCTATACCTCGATGCCTTTGTCGAGGCAGGGGCTGATATCCTCACCGTCCAGGCGGAGGCCTGCCCCCATCTGCACCGAACGGTACACGCCATCAAGGAACGGGGGATCCGGGCAGGGGTGGCCCTTAACCCCGCAACCCCCCTGGAAAGCCTCGCCTACATCCTTGACGAGCTGGATCTGGTGATGATCATGACGGTGAACCCGGGATTTGGGGGACAGGAGTTCATTGTCACGATGCTCCCAAAGATAAAACACCTGAAGCAAATCATTACCAAGCGGAAGCTGAAGGTCGAAATCGAAGTGGATGGTGGGATCAAGACGGACAACATCGGGAAGGTTGCGCGCAACGGGGGCGATATCTTTGTGGCGGGCTCAGGGATCTTCGGCACTCCCGATCGCGCAGCAACCATACGGAAGATGCGGGAGGCGATCGGGAAGTAACGTGGTATCACAGGGAAGCGTTGACACCCTCCCCACCTCTTATATACAATAGCGGGCATACCATAACAGCCGTGGCGGTGTAGCTCAGGTGGTTAGAGCATGCGGCTCATATCCGCAGTGTCCGGGGTTCAAATCCCTGCACCGCCACCATTTTTATAAAGAAAAAAATCATTTATCCAGTGCAAGAACATCCACCCAAACAAACAATATGACAGCAAAAAAGACAGCTATAGTCCTGAAGCTACTCCTCGATCATAACTAGATCATAACTATAAGAGGGAAAGTTACGCACGGCTTTGTGTTCAAGTATCCCGAGATCAAAGGGACACCCAGGGGGGCAATAGGGAAACCAAGCTAGACCGAAAAGGCGGTTGATGACACCTTTCTTATTGCTATGGGTTCACTCACCGTAACCTTTGGAGTATTGCTCGTTTTCTGGCTTTGTTCCCGAGATCGCCCACCAAACGGCGTCCAATAAGGCCTGATCATCGATGGGTTTTCGGAAGAATGCCGTCGCCCCCAGTCTTCGTGCCTGCTCACGGGTCTGCGCATCATCGCTGGCGGAGATCACAATGACCGGCATCCGTATTCCCTGCGACGTCAGTTCACGCTGGAGATCAAAACCAGTTGCACCAGGCATGCGTAGATCAACGATGACACAGGCATTATCTCCGTGTCGTTTTTCATCTAAAAATTCATCAACGCCGGAGAATGTCTCTACCTTGATATTGGCGGATCGCAGCAGCCTCTCGAATGCCTTGCGGACTGAGTCGTCATCGTCAATTACATAGACTGTGCCTTGCAGGGAGGCCATGGGGATATCCTTAACTTTTTTGTCGTGTGGTTACGAAACCACCATAAAACTTGTTAAGAGAATAAAAGGAACCGAAGGGAATGTCTATTGGACCTTGGTCTTATATGATAAGGAAAGTGATCAGTGGTTAGTGATCGGCAATCAGTTGTCAGTAGGGGAGGTAATGCCCACCTTCTCAGCCAGGCGGACTAAATCGGCCACCGAGCCGACGTCAAGCTTCTCCATGATGCGACCGCGGTGGACCTTCACCGTCTTCTCACTGATACCCAGTTCATAGGCAATCTGCTTGTTCAGCATGCCGGTTATGACGTAACGCAGTATTTCATATTCGCGCGGGGTGAGCAGTTCAAGACGTCCTCTGATGTCGAGTACTGCGGCATGTTCCGCCCGCCCTTCCGTGTCTTTTTTAATGGCCGCACTCACCGCCTGCAGGAGCTCCTCATCATCAAAGGGTTTGGCAAGGAAATCGACGGCACCCTTTTTCATGGCCTGCACACTCATGGGGATGTTGCCGTGACCGGTGATAAAGACAATGGGCATGCTGTAATCTGCCTTGCTGAGCTCATCCTGCAGGTCTATGCCGCTTATGCCCGGCATCCGCACATCGAGGACGAGACACCCGATTCCCTCATAGTGCTCGCGCTCCAGGAACTGCTCGGCAGTGGCGAACGTCTCGACAGCAAATCCGGCGGAACGCAACAGCCGCGAGAGACCCTTGCGAACCGAGGCATCATCGTCAATTATAAAAATGGCAGGTTTCATTTCAGGCCACTGGTAGCTCGAAGTAGAACGTTACTCCTCTATTATCCGGATTATTTTCAACCCATATACGGCCGCCGTGGGCCTCGATGATGGAACGGCTTATTGAGAGCCCCATGCCTAACCCGGAGCGCTTCGTCGTGAAGAAGGGATCGAATATACGAGCAAGCTTTTTCTCTCCAATACCGGGACCGAAGTCTCGCACTGCCACCTGAACCGCACCAGGATCAACCGGGCGTGTCTGCAGGACGATCTTCCTGTCCTCTGGTTCATGGCGCGACACAGCTTCTGCAGCGTTCATAGCAAGGTTGATCAATACCTGCTGAATCTGTACCGTGTCGACCCGGACCACCGGCGATGGATCGACGAGATCCATCTCGATTTCTATGTTTCTGATAACGGCTTCACTATGGAAGAGAGAGAACATGCCACGCAACATATTATTGATAGGGATAGCCTCCCGCTCCCGTTCCTCCTCTTTGAGCATAGCCCTGACGCTTCGGATGATGTCCCCCGCCCTCTTATCATCGTTTATTATATCCTGTAATATTTCACGTAATTCACCTGGATCAAGCCGGTCGGATTGCAGAAAGCGAAGGGCCGCCCCCGCGTTGCTGAGGATAGCGGTCAGGGGCTGATTCAGTTCATGTGCCAGCGACGCCGTTAATTCCCCCATACTCGATACGCGCTCCATCCGCAACAGTTCCCTACGGGCGCGATATGATTCAAGCTCGGCCTTCTTGAGCTCCGTGATATCGTGGATGGTACCGATCATATGGACCGCCTTGCCAGTCTCATCAAAGGTCACCTCCCCACGCTCATGGACCATGCGCTCGGATCCATCCGGTCGGATCACTCTGTGTTCTATGCTATAGGACGTGTGCGGATCGGCAAGCGATTCTTCCACCGCCTTGGTAACGGCGTCACGGTCATCGGGATGTACCGAGGCAAGGAAGGCCTCATAGGTTGCACCAAACTCCCGCGGCTGGAGTCCAAAGATCCGATATACCTCGTTGGACCAGCGCAGTTCATCGGTCACAATGTCCCAGTCCCAGTTCCCTAAATGGGCAATCCGCTGGGCCTCCGTAAGGCTCTGCTCACTTCGTCTGAGCGCCTCCTCGACTTCCTTACGGGCCGTGATGTCGCGGTTACTCACGCGGAGACCCCAAAATTCCCCCCGCGGACCTGTTACGGGCTGGCAGGCATGCTCGATCCAACGGATCTCCCCGTCTTTTCTGCGGATGCGGAACTGGATTTCGTAAAACCGCGGATCTCGGCGCTCTTGCTCATAGTGCCGATCCCAGATGTTTCTGTCCTCGGGAATGATGATCTCCCACCGCAGGGCAGGGTTGTCAATAAACTGCTGGTTCGTGTACCCTGTAATGCGCTCAGCGGAGGACGACATGTAGCGAATGGTTTCGTCAGGGTTTACCCAATACTCCCAATCGTAGGTAAAATCGGTTATTATCCGGTATGCAAGCTCAGCCTCCTCCAATTCCAGGCGAACGAGCTGCTCCCGCGCGGCAGCGTAGGACATGATGCGCAAATCTCCTTCAATGATCTGCTGGAATTCGTAGAGTAAATCTTTATAGGTAGAGGCTTGCAGGTTTTCCTCTGTATCGAGCACGCATATGGTGCCGAAAATCTCCCCATCGGGCCACACCAGAGGGAACCCAAGGTAGTAGGTCATTCCCAACGCAACATCAGGATTATGCTTCCATTGAGGATCTTTGAGCGCATCGGGAACCAATAGGGGAGTGCGGTGCTTCATGACCGTTTCACAGTACAAACCGGTATTGAGGTCTGTCCGTTCCCCTTGCTTATAGGGGTTGCCCTCGGTCGCGCTTGATATAAAAACCTCGATTTGCGGCGGATCAACCCGCATGATGAGTCCCGCCGGCACGCCGACTGTCCTGGCCATAAGGTCTACGATTCGTTGCCACTTAGCGATAAACTCATCAGTGGTTGCGGGCTTTTTGGATGCCTTCACGGCTCTGTCATGCATACGGGTATATACTCCCTACTCTCTCCCCGTGTGGTGCGTGTGACGGAGTGCTCACCGTCAGAAAGCCTTGTGATTTTCTAGGATATTATAATCTAACCGCGATAATATCAAGGTGGGAATTGCAAAGTCTCTTAATCAATACGCTGCTTGCGCGCCCTATTCGAACGCAAACTCCTTCTCGTAAAAGACCCGCAGGCAGGCATCGACAACCTTGGGATCATAGAGCTTGCCCTTGTTGTGCAGGATTTCCTCCAATGCCTTCCCAATGCCATGGGCAGGTCGGTAGGGCCGATGCGAGGCCATGGCCTCAACAACATCGGCTACCGTTAAGATCCGTGCCTCCAAGATGATTTCATCACCTGAAAGCCCCTGGGGGTAACCGGAACCATCCAATAATTCGTGATGTTGCAGAACGATTTTGGCAATTGGCCGAGAATACTCGATTCCATACAGGATATCATGGGCTATTTGAGGATGGGCTTCAATGATATTGAACTCGGCTTCGCTTAAGTGAAGGGGCTTGATGAGGATCTCGGTGGGGATTTGAACCTTGCCGATATCATGAACAATGGCAGCCAGGTGGAGCCTGTCGCGCTTGCTCTTGGGAAGACCCATCTCCTCGGCAATGGCATAGGCAAGCGTTGCCACCCGTTTTTGATGACCAGCGGTAAAAGGATCCCGTATCTCGCTTACCGCAGCAATGGCGGCGATCGTCTTCTCCAGGCTCTTTTGCAACTTCTCAACGCCCTTTTTAAGCTTCTTTTCTGTTCGAGCATGCATGATAATTTCATCCTGCAGCAGCCTATTCGCCGTGGCAAGCTCAGCGGTTCGCATTCTAACCTGTAATTCTAAGCTGTTATATGCGTTCAATAATTCCTTTTCAGCCAGACCAAGTTTTTGCGAAAGCCGCAAAACAGCATACGAAAGTGGTGGGGCTAATAAAAAAGGGATTATGACGGAGGCAATCATACCAACAGGCGTGATTTCCTCGAAAATAGTGCCGATGCCCAGATACATCAGAAATGAACAGAGAATTGCTACTAAGGTGACTATGAGCGTCGTATTGAGGATACCAAATCGACGTAAGAAAGTGCGAACCAGTAAATCTCTCTTTATACTTCTTTCTGCAGAGCCCTTAACCATTTTTATAATTCGACCTCATCTCCAATCAAAAAAAGGGCCTTTGTCGCCCTTCTTACGATACTTCTCAAACTCTCTCAACCTTTCTGTTGCATGCCCCGCCCCTCCGTGGGCCTGGACTTGGAACTCCCTGATTATATGAACCCTTTCAACCTATACATCTTCATACACCCATCATAGGCAATCCCGCTCCAAAAGTAAACCCATTGTGGAGTTTTCTCTGGTGGGGTTCGAAAAGGCTGAGGATCAGTCGGGATCAACGGGGCTCTTCACGCTTCCCCCGTTGCCCCCTTCCCGGTGAAAACATGCTAGGTGTTCGTATATTGCCCTAAAAAAGTAAAACCACTCTCTTTTATCCGCCCGGTCTATCTCGTCGAGCACAATCCCCGCCTTCAGAGAATACAATTCGTCGTTCACATTCCTCGCATACCACTTGACTGTCCCCATGGCGTGGACGCTTCCCCCCTGCGGCAGGATATGGATCCCCAATCCCACGATCCTGTTCGTTAAGAGGTATTTGATCATCTTGGCGGAGTTTTTAACCTCCTCCTGGATTAAGACCTGTCCATCTTTTACCTTTACTATCCTGAGGGTGATGATTGTCGACAGGCCCTTCGGGGAGATGTCGGCGGTCTGCACGGTGACAGGCGGGGGAGCCCCCATCGTCCCGGCGAAGTTGATAGTTAAAGGAATGGCTGTATGCACCCGACTGATAACGCGGCGCTCAGACTGCGAGATTTCACTATTCTCAGTTGCTGTTATGGGATTTTGTCTCCACATCTTTCACCCCCCGGTTTGGATATGATCCCGAAACTAACAATTATATTGTATAACTGTTATTTTTTACCACAATATATAGTATTTGTCAACGCTAATTTGTGCCTTTGGTTACCGAAAGAGCCACCCTGAGCACACTGCCTTGACAACCCACACCCCCTCTGCTATCTATTGGCAAGCAATTGAAGTGAGGAAATGACTATGCAGAGCAAGGAACTCGAACAAACCCTGGTCCTCATCAAGCCGGACGCCTTGAAGAATTCTCTCACCGGATATGTGCTCTCGCAGCTCTCCGAATTCCACAGCGGCCTGCGCTTTGCCGGGTTAAAAGTGGTCTACGTCTCCCGGATGCTGGCAGAGGAGCACTATGCGGAGCACCGGGGAAAGGTATTCTATCCCTCGCTCATCGAATACATCAGAGGACGTATTCATTATCCTGACGCCCCTCATAAACAAAGGGTAATAGCCATCGTGTACCAAGGACCTGACGCAGTCAAAAGAGTGCGGGACCTTGCCGGACCCACCAACCCCCACGATGCTCGGCAGGAAAAACCTGGCTGTATCCGATCTTTGGGGACCGTTGTGCCGCTGACCGACGCTGAGGGGAAAATCATAGGAGAACGCATGGACAACCTCATCCACGCCTCGGCAACCCCTGAAGAGGCCGAACACGAGATCAAGCTCTGGTTCAGGACGAGTGAGATTCCCCCGTTCATGCGTGCGTTCCCCGTCCAGCAAAACGAAGAGGTCCATTTCTATTACAAAGATGATAAGCTCTATACACAGCACGAGCCGGGGAGCACCTGTGTGCTCGCCCCCGGTGATGTGATGTGGGAATCCGATATAACAGCACTGGGGTTGATCTCTGAGGGGAAACAAGCCCCCTGCACTCTGCAGGCAGTTGTTGCCAAGTATCTCACCAATGAGACCCCTGAGCGTCAGTGATTGCCTGTGGGGATATCTGTTTGATTTATGCAGATTAACAACAGCTTTGCGTTGGATGCCTACTACGCTGCGCTTCATTCGCATCTATCAAGCTAAGCGTTATGAAGAAATCAATTCATACAATTAGCCTTGATATCCTTATAAAAGATTTTCTAATTATAGAGAGAAGTTTGCAAGTTGGTATTTTTCGCCAGAAAGAAGTTTCAAATTGAGCATGGGAAGTTAAAGGAATGGATCAATGGCGGGACACAGTCAGCCGCACAGGTGATGATTCTGATAAGCTTTTGATTAATACCTTGAACCACCAGTAAGCTGGTGTTTAATAAAGGTTTATTACAGCACCTTCACTATATCCATATGGGTGGAGCGAGATTATGAAGATTAGCGTAAAAAGCTCACATCATCCACCCAGAGTTTTCCTGAGTTTCGTCCACCATCGGGTGTATCAAATGCGAAGGCAAGGCCCATGGCCCTGTTCGGGTCAAAGCGGACATTCACGTCACCTTGCCAGGAGGGCTGAGTGAGTTTGTTCCAGGGAATATCCACTCGCTGCCAACCACTCACCGCTTCCTGTTTAGTCTTGAGACTCAACTCAAAATGGGCAAGATCATCGGGTGAATTTCCTTGGTATGCAACGATAACCACCTTTTGTCCGCTGCGCTCGGCGTGTAAGTAGAGGGTGAGCCCTTTTTTAGTGCGCCAATCTTGACGTGACGGGTAGACCAAGCTGCACGTGGCCCAACTGTCAGCGGCGATATTGTATTCAATGCGCAACCCAGCTTTCCCGCTGTGGGATTGGCTTTTATCCTGTTTAAAGGTCAGTTGCGTATCTTTTGCCTCGTCAACAAAGGCAACCCAGTCAGAAACACCCTTTTCGAAATTGGCAATCTCATCGCCTACAGGTGCCGCCGCTGGAGTGGGTGCTGGCGTCACCTTCGTTGTTTTTGGCTCGGGGGCGGACTCCGGTTGGGGTGTGGGCGCAGGTTCCGGAGACGGTGGAGGTGCGGCTATATACTTTCCTTGGGACCAGCGATGGTAGTAGACGTTGAGCAATGGTACAAACTCGCTGGTCGCCTTTCGGTTGCCGGCAGGTGAAGGGTGATCATCACCATTCGTGGGATAGTACAGCGTATTGCCGCCCCGGTTGGTAACGTACTCGATCGAACCCTTGCTAAAGCGGTGATGGTTATTCGGACCGGTCAGGACGTTGTAGAAATCAAAGACAGCTACATTGTTCCCCTTGTAGCCGACCAACCACTTTGTTACGAGCCAGGTATTGAAGGCTCGCGCGTTGGCCGAATACGTTCGATCCTGAACCGGCGGGGCGGTGATAGCGATAAAGAGTTTATCCGGGCGGGTGGCAAAATAGGTGAGTAACTTATTATAAATCGCCTTGGCGTTGCCTACACTAAGGCCGTCACCCCGCCCTGGGGGGTCATTAGGCCTCCCTTCCAGGTTTGAATTGGGGAAACACGACTTGAACATGATAATCTGATTCTCGCCGCCCGGATCAGAGATGCTCCGCGTATATGGGGAGTGTTTTCCGCTTTCTCTATAGAGCGCCTTCAGATAGCGACTGCTGTTCGGCCCGGTGAACCAGTCAGGCCACTCGGTGATGTCTGTGCGATCCCCAATGCCATCCGGCCCCCACCCATAGTTCGTATCGCTGACAAAATAGTTGTTCTGGGCGAGGGTCCGACCTAATCCACCGTGGCCGTCGGCGAGCCAATTTTCACCGCAGGAATGGTGAATAAAGATAAGCTTGACCGTTTTAGCCGGTGGTTTTTGATTATCGGCTTGAGCCCTGACCAAAGGGGGAGTGATGAATATCATTCCCAGCATCACAAAGAGCGTCATCGCCCTACGCCCTAAACACGCAAACCCTACTCTCAATTTTGAAAATTTATTCATCTTATCCTCCTATTATTCAAGAAAAAAAGATCGAAAAAACGATGGTTTTCCCGGATTGTAGCTATTTACATTTTTCATTACTATTTATGTACTCTCTCAAACGCAAAAGGTTCATTCTTGAAGTTTTTTATGTAAGAAAAATCTATTTTGGTACACACTAGTGCAAGGATTGGATAAATATACCAACACGAGCAAAAGGAGGCAATCAATGGAACGTTGATTTACTCCTGACCCTTGTTCCCAAATACATCCTTGAGCAGTTTGGTCACCCGTGCTGCGGGGTCTTTGCGGATCTTGCGCTCTTCCTCGGCCACCAGGAAAAAGAGGCCGTCGAGGGCCTTGTCGGTTACGTATTTATCCAGGTCGAGGTTCAGGCGGTCGGCAAAGGGGATGGTGTTGAGCTTGGCGTGTAATTCCTGGTAGGTACGGGTGACCCCTACCGTTTCCATGGCCGTATGGATGATGGGCATAAAGAGCTGATGGAGCCGACTCCGTGTCTTGTCCTCAAAGTAAAGAGTGGCCTCATTGTCCCTGCCATTGAGGATCTTTCGCGCATCATCAAAGGTTATTTCCTTAATGGCGTCCCAAAACAAGGCCTTGGCTTCCGGGGCTGCCCGCTCGGCGGCACGATTCATGCTGCGAGAGAATTCGTCCATTTCGGGGCCGTATCCCATGGCCCTCATGACCATCTCAACCTTCTGTACGGTCTCAGGTAGAGGGATTTTTATGTCGGGGTTTTTGTAGTACCCATCGAGCTTGGAGACCTCCGTGACGACATTTTTAGTGCCGATTTCAAGGGCTTCTTTGAGACCCTGAATGATCTTGCTGTCGGTGAAATTTTCGTCTTTGAAAGCATCAATGATGTTTTTGAAGAATTCGGTGGTCTTGTCCTCAGCATGAGCCAAAGGCACTTGAATGATGAACAAAGCTAGTAATATGCCTACGGCAGCGAGTCGCATCTGTCTCATATCTTCTCCTTCCTTGCAAAATCACATTACCAAGATACAGTCTTTTACCCCATATGGCAATATTCCCTTTTCACCTCTTCTCCTACAAAAAAAAGGGTATAAACATCTTAGTACCTTTCATGTAGTCGGCATACTCAGTGCCGAACTTACGAAGGTTCTCCATCTCCTCAATCTTGGCTGTGGCAGTGATAAAGGTCGAGGTAGCCACAACAAGGATGATACCAAGTATTGAGGGATCTTTAAAAAACACCCCCCACCCCATAAAGAAGATAGAACTATAAAGGGGGTGACGAATATATCGGTAAGCGCCCACCTTCACCAGGGCCGTGGTGTCTTCAATGTTATAGTCTTTTGGTTTTCCCACCTTGCTTAACAGGTAGAATCCCACTATGGCCATAACAAGGGAGACCCCCAACAGGACCCATGAGACAATTTGATGGGCGGCTAAAGGATTCTGAAACCACTGCCCGACGTTAAGAAGGATCAAGGCTACAATTGATTCAAAGGCAAAGAACCGAAAGAAACCGTGAGAGCGTGGATTGCGTAAAAAGGGCCACGACCACGCGAAGAATCCGATTGGTATGCCGAAAAAGATAATCAGTCTTATCATACTATTTTCTCCTTGCAGGGTGATATGTTAAGAGCCGTGATTCATTGTTTTATAATCGCACGAGCCTCCTTCCCAAATCGTATGCTTCTTTCAAACGGTCCGCCTTCTCCAGGATATCCCCTTTCTCACTCACTCCTGGAACGAGTAATGTGCCAATGAGGTTCATCTCCAGGTACCGGAGGCTTTTCTCGAAAAACGCCCTCAGGAGGGCAGCTGTTTGGGGATCTTCCTCTTCAAAGGGAACAGCCAGAACCGCCGGTTTACCGCGTATCTTCACCCTATGTTCAGGGCAGTTAAAGTAGACAAAACGATCTACGAAACCCTTCATCAAGGCGGTTGGGCCATACCAATATACCGGCGTGCCGAAGACGATCCCGTCGCTTGCAATAATTTTTGGATAGAGCCGGTTCATGTCGTCGTTTTTACTGCATTCCGTGCCTTTCCAGCAGGCGTGACATCCGTCACACTCTCGGATTGCCACATCTGCGAGGAAAATGATATCACCCCGAGCCCCCTCTGCCCCTGCACCTTCTAATATTTTTGAGACAAGGATATGGGTATTACCATTTTTCCTCGGACTCCCAACTACCGCAAGGATGTTATGCCTCATCTAACCTCCTACTAAGCAAAAATCACGACACGTTGATGTAAGACTTATATAGATCCCTCATCTCAACAGGAAAAGTTTATGGTACCTTAAAAAAAAGGCCTTTTATACACATAGCCTTACCTCGTTATCTGTACCTTGAGGTACAAATCACCGCTCGCACCTGTTGCCTGACTTCCCATGCTTCGCAGACGCAACATGGTTCCTCCTGTTACCCCCGCGGGTATATGAACAAAGAAAGTCTTTTTACCCTGACCATGGGCGACGTTAATCAACTTACGCCCTCCGAGGCGAGCCTCTCGCTCGCTCACCGAGATAAAACCGTAAAGATCTAGGCTATCTCCTGAGTCAACGGGATGAATTACTTGGAGGCGCGGTGTCGTCCGTTTTTTCGTTAATCTTTGGATCCTCTCATTCATTTTTCCTTTCGGCATCATCTCAAGGAGTTTCAAAAATACGATGCCGAATACAAATCCCCCGATATGGGCCCACCACGCTACTCCTCCTGCCTCCTGGCCTGCAGAAACTGCGGCGCTTAAAAACTGGAACAAAAACCAGATGCCGAGAAAAAAGAATGCAGGGATCTCAATGAAATAAGGCAAGAAAAAAATGGGTATCAATGTCAATACTTTTGCTCGGGGATAGAGTATAAGATAGGCCCCCATCACACCGGCAATGGCGCCACTGGCACCAATGGTGGGCACATTTGACTGCCAGTTGATAATGAGATGAGAGGCCCCTGATGATAAACCACACAGCATATAAAAAATAAGATATCGGAGGTGCCCAAGTCGGTCCTCCACATTGTCTCCAAAGATATAGAGGAACCACATATTGCCCAAAAGATGGAAAAATCCACCATGTAAAAACATAAAGGTGAGAAAAGGGATGATCTGTTGGCCCGTGGTAAAGTATGACGCAATCTCTGGCTCAGCATACCGGGCAGGGACAAGCCCGTAGAGATAAATAAATTCCTCAAGCCCCTGGCCTTGGAACAACTCTATAATAAATGCCAGTATGGTGACCGCAATGATACAGCTGTTGACAATAGGATAAACTTCAGATCGGTTGGTATCTCGGAGAGGTATCACGTTCTATAAGGCTAGCAAAGTCCCTGAAGCCAGTCAATAATATTACCGGTTTCCGTTGTGTTCCATTAGAAAATTAATATCCTCATTAAAAATAGAGGGCAAAAAATGTTAATTTTCCAAACAGAAGATTTTTTGTCGACCATTGACAGTTTCTTGAGCTTGTGCTATCCCTCTAAAACGTTACCAGGGGAATAGGCTTGAGCTATTTCTCTGCAAGACTGTATAACAAATGCCTCAAACATACGTGACCCGGTACAAGAACGCAAGTCCACAGCTTGCCAGGAGAGAGGGGTGCGGTTTATAGTTGGCTATACGTTGCTGCATAGTGTGAAATAACGGAATACTACGGAAGCCAGTATAGTATTATTATACATGGAAAGCGCTGCAAAGAGGTTCTCTCTTTGAGAAGGGCGCGGAATGAATAATCAAGAAAAAACAAAAGAACCCCTCAACCATAATGAATTAGCAAAACTACGCTGCCGCATTACTGAGCTTGAGATGTCGGAAATTGAGCTTCAGGAAGCAAAAAAAAATATTAAACGTTATAAAAAGCAGTTAGAAGAGCTGGTAAAAAAACATGCCGCCGAGCTGACGAGAACAAGTAAAGAGCTCCAACAAGAGATCATCGAACGCAGGCGTGCAGAAGCAGCCCTCAGGTCATTTCAAACAGATCTCCAGACAAAAAAGGATTCACTGGAAATTCTGTATAATGTTGCCGATAAAGTATACAGCTCCCTCGATCTTCAGACGGTGGCTGAACAGGCCGTAGCCTCTATGATGAATTACAGCCAGACCCCCTTTGTCCATATCTTTGCCGTGAATGAAAAAACACAGTATTTGGAATCGCTCTATTCTATTGGCTTCAGTGAGAAAATGCACCAAAAAGTAAGAAAAATACCACTCGCAGGAAGCCTCAGCGGTATCACCATTGCTCAAAGAGACATTGTTGCGAGTGAAAATATAACGGGAGACGATCGTATTGAGCCGGGGCTGAAGGAAGATCTGATCAAACAAGGTTTCCAGAGTATCATATCAATACCCTTGCTCTTCCACAATCAGGCCTTAGGGGTCATTGATCTCTTCTTTAAAAAACAAGGCCATGTCCTGACGGATTTTGAGCGAACCACCCTCTTCAATATCGGCAGAATCATCGGTTTGGCCATAGCTAATGCACAATACGTAGCAAAAATCGAGGTTGAGATCCAAGAGCGCAAGAAGGCCGAGGAGTTATTAAAGAGTGAACGAGAGGTATTCTATTCAACCTTACAAGAGGCCCCTAACGGTATAGCCGTAATCGACAAGGATGGAAGGTATCTATATATCAACGCTGAATTCACTGAAATCACAGGTTATACCCTGGAAGAGGTCTCCACGGGAACAGATTGGTTTCGTAAGGCCTTTCCAAATCAGAGCCACAGAAACAGGGTCATCACACTGTGGAAGCATGACTTTAATCGTAAGGCCTTTGACAGAACCTTCAGCGTGGTGTGCAAAGATGGAGCGGTAAAAGAAATAGAGTTCAAGGGGACTGTTTTAGGAGATGGGCGAACCATTATCATGTTATCCGACATCACCGATCGCGTTCGCACCGAAGATGAGTTGCGTGAGTCTGAGATACGCTATCGAACCTTATTCGATTGTGCCGCTGATGCCATCTTTGTCCATGACCTCAGAGGTAGGTTTCTCGATGTCAATATGGTGGCCTGCGAACGGTACGGCTACAGTAAAGAAGAATTCTTGCAGATGACCCCACAGGATATAATGACCCCTGAACGGGTAAAAACCATGGTGGAAGGCGTTGAGAAAACAGAAAAGCAAGGTTATTTTCTCTATGAAACAGTTCACGCACGAAAAGATGGCACGAATATCCCTACCGAGGTAAGCAGTCAGATCATCGAATATCGCGGGAGACCTGTTGTCCTCAGCCTCGCACGAGACATCACCGAGCGCAAACAGTCAGAGAAGGCACGGCGAGAATCTGAAGTTCTCCTCAGGAAACTCTTTGAGGCAATTCCTGAATCCGTCATAGTCCACGACGAAGAAGGCAATATTATCTATATTAATGACGTTGCTGCAAAAAGACTTGAATGGCCTATAAAAAATTTGATAGGGAAAAATCTGCGGGATTTCATAAAGTCTGAAAACGCTGCTTTGGTTTCAAAGCACGTCAAAATGGCCCAGATCAGAGGTTCGTGTAGTTTTGAAACAACTTACATTTCACGAACTGGACGACGTATTATATCCGAAGTCAACGAGCGCCCCATAGAAATCGGAGGGCAAAGCGCCATCCTCAGTGTCGCGCGTGACATCACCGAGCGTAAGCGTACCGAACAAAAACTCGCCTATATAGCCACCCATGACGCATTAACAGGGTTGCCCAATCGGGTATTGTTCAGCGACCGTCTCACGCTGGCCTTAGCACAAGCTCAGCGCAGCCGGCAAAAGCTCGCCGTGCTTATTTTGGACCTGGATAGATTCAAGGACATTAACGACACGCTGGGACACAGCTTAGGCGATCAGTTGCTACGCGCTACCAGCAAACGCCTCAAGGGGCTCCTGCGCAAGAGTGATACCCTTGCCCGTATGGGAGGCGATGAATTTTTGCTTTTAGTTCCAGGGCTAACTCAAACAGAAAATGCAACTGAAGTTGCACGAAAAATCCTTGAATCCTTTCAAGAGCCATTCTTGGTTGATGATCATGAGCTCCGTACCACCACCAGTATAGGGGTTGCCATCTATCCAGACGACGGTGCAGATGCCGACAACTTACTCAGGAACGCTGATATCGCCATGTACACGGCGAAACGCAAGGGCAGGAATACCTATCAACGTTACACAGCAACCATGAAGACAAAGCCTCTTGAGTAAGTGTGCGCTGTGGTTTTCGCTAAACGACATAGACCATAGACAAGGAAGGGGATATATATGAAACGTTTCAGTTGGCAAATCATGTTGGCTGCGGTGCTCATTTTTTTGTCGGCGGCCTTTTATTTTTTTCACTATACAATCTTCCATGATGCCCACCATATCTTTATTTATCTGATCGGAGATATTGCCTTTGTCCCCATCGAAGTCTTGCTGGTTACGGTGATAATCCATCAAGTGCTGAGCGCACGGGAGAAAAAGGCCCGCATGGGAAAGCTTAATATGGTGATCGGTGCCTTCTTCAGCGAGGTCGGTACGATGTTGCTCACCTACTTTTCCGACTGGGATCCTAACTTAGCCAACATCAGAAAGAACTTGGTCGTGACCAAGGATTGGTCTCACAAAGAATTCTTGGAGGTGAGCAAGCGCCTCAAGACATACCAGTATGCGATTGATATTAAGAAGGCTGACCTCAAGGCATTGCGTACGCTCCTCGGCGGAAAGCTCGATTTTTTGCTCAGGCTCTTGGAAAATCCAACACTATTGGAGCATGAGTCATTCACCGATCTTCTGTGGGCGGTCTTTCACCTGGCGGAGGAACTGGCAGCCAGGCATGATTTCAAAAAGTTGCCGGACGCCGACCGAGAGCATCTCGCCGGTGATATAAAAAGGATATACGTCTTACTGGTCCACCAATGGGTGAATTACATGGCGCACTTAAAGGACAATTTTCCCTATCTCTTTTCCCTTGCCATGAGGACGAACCCGTTCGATCAAGAGGCGACACCGATAGTGCAATAATCTCATCCTGCCTCCAACTCTGCTCTGCGATTACTCTTCTTGACATACAAAAAAGCCATGCTATCCTTAAATGGGATAAAAAAGAAACGGCGTTGAGTTTTTTAGCAAGGAGTGAAGAAATGACCAGCACATTTTGCAAGTCTTTGAGAGACCGAGGGACACAGTGTGCTGTCCTGCGTTTCGCAGGGCTTATGCTACTGGCTGCGGTTATCGTAACTGTTGCCGGTTGTTACGAAACCGATTTTGAGGTTATTGATGCCTCCTCGGCGGTTGCTGTCTACGGTGTGACGGGAACGTATAATGTAGAAGGAGGCGGGACAATGACTATCTCAGCCGTACCACTTAGTAATGACTACCGCTTTCGTGAAGTGAGCAAAGATAATAAAATTTCTACAGGCTATCTCCGCTTGGTTCCCTTGAAGGGCAGTATATATATAGTACAGGCCAAGTATGACGATGATTCCTTCTACTATTTTGACTTCTATGAATTTACCGTCGACTCAAGTGGTTCCCATTATAGGCCGATGGACCCCTCGATAGAGGAAGAAGGGCTTGATCAACTTGCGCAGCAGAATGGGGTAACAATTGATTGGTATTCGATTGATTTAGTACCTTACCTGGAGGGCAGTCGCGCCAATATTATGGCCTTTCTCCGTGCGCATGCAACCTTGCCTTTTACTTACTACACCAAATAAAAGTACTTGAAACCAGCTGAACGGGCTGAAGGATTATTAGCTGTTTTCTTGTTCTTGCACGGTCTCTTTACATATGAGGGGACTATGCTACACTTACGCTCATCCCACACCTTAGATAAGCAAAAATAAGGAGGTAGCGATGAAATCCCTTCGTAAAGAGCTATGGTTCAATATTCCGACGCGGGTCGCCTTTGTCAACATCACCAAAGAGGTGCGCAAGGCGGTTAAAGAGAGTAACGTCGCTGAGGGCCTCTGCTTGGTCAACGCCATGCACATTACGGCCAGCGTTTTTATCAATGACGACGAGTCAGGGCTCCACCAGGACTACCAGGACTGGCTCGAGGAGCTAGCCCCCCATGAGCCCATCGACCATTATCACCACAATCGCACCGGTGAGGAGAACGGCGACGCCCACCTGAAGCGCCAGGTCATGGGCAGGGGGGTGGTGGTCGCCATCACCAAAGGAGACCTTGACTTCGGACCGTGGGAGCAGATCTTCTACGGTGAGTTCGACGGCCGACGCAAAAAACGAGTGCTTGTAAAGATCATAGGGGAGTAACACACCCCGATCGGCAACTGGGGTCGAATCTTCACGGACTGTTGCCCAAACCCTTTAATTTCAGGTGATTTTATGCTAAATTGTCCCATATTCTTTGTTATTTGGAGGATAAG
>JAFGNJ010000004.1 GCA_016927065.1 Deltaproteobacteria bacterium | reverse complement strand
TTTCCCTCCCATCAGACACTCCTTTCTGCTTCATTGTATACTCATCTGTATACGTTTTGAAGTGTCCGTTAAACTGGGGGAGGTTCAATGCGACCTCTTTTGCCCCTTTTGTCAAGCTTGTCAACAACGCACCCTATTTTCCTCCAAATACTAAATTTCATCGTTTGGACCTACGAAGGTTCCGCGTTTCGCGTTTGATTCGTTTTGCTTCCTTCTTAAGAATCTCGGTTTTCGATCTGATTCGCTCTGTGTCTTCTTCTAAAGCTTTGGTGGCGTTCTCTAATGACTTTACTAGACGCTCATCGAACTCTCTTTGATCTTCCGCGGAAGGCCCAGAGGGTCTAATGCGGGTGACTTCGCGAAACCATGATTCCAAATCAAATAAGTGCTTTAGGGTTTCAATGGCATCCGTTCTAAGGTGTTTTTGAACTGAAGCGTCAGAACAGTGAGTGGATGCCACATAAATGCCTGCTATTCCAAAAAATATCGCGTTATATAGCGATTCGGCAGATAATAAAATACCTTGGTCGGAATTGTCTGGTCCACGAACATAGGACTCACCTGTCTGGAGAAGTCGCAATCCATAATGCAGTGACAACAACGGATTTACATGTTTCGCCATGCACATGAACGTATAGGCTTTGTGCCAACTTTCTCTCACCGAAGGATCTGAAATGCCTAAGGCATCGAGTGTAGCATTGATGCCATCCGCAACGTGTGGAGGATAAGTGTGCTTTTTATCAGTATGTTGCGCCCAAATCTTGGCACGGTTCTCATCTTGGCCAATGTACGAGATCGCACCAACAAGCTCTACTATCGTAGCTGCATTGACCAAGGCTTGCAAACCGTAGCCCGATTGGCTTAAAAGAGAGCAAACTCGGATGTCATTCTCAAGGCGAGTTATAAATAAGAAGCAAACTTTGGTTGCTGCACTCGGTAGCGGATAATTACTCAGAGCATCAACTGTACGATCATAAAGATCCTCTGTGTGATCAACTAGCGAAACCAAAGGCATGAGTCTTTTTTTTATGTCGCGACGTATGACGGACTCATCACGAATATGTTCTCTAGTAGTGCTCATTAAAGGTACCCTTCCCCCGCCTAACATCTATTTTTAAACTTATTCTACTACGGAATAGAGTCTATTGAGCAAAAGAATACAAGTCAAGGCTTTTATCCAAACAACAATCTAGACTAACCAATTAATATAGGGTTTGAAAGGTTTTGGATAGGACTTCAAAAACTGCGGATGAGGAGAGCGTGTAAGAGCCAGGAGCTTCTGTGGAGCCCCGCAAGGCGGGATTTCGCAAAGCTCAACCCCACCACCATTGCGGGATTTCGCAAAGCTCAACAAATCCTCGGAAACTGCTCGCCGCTCAGGGGCTCAAGGAGCCTGTGCCCCCCGATAGGGGTATGCAGAAGGACCTTGCCGGGATTTCCCAGGGTGACCTTCCCGATGACGGTCGCCTCCTTCCCCAGGGGGTGTTTCTGCATCGCCTTCAGGACCTTTGCTGCCTCCTTCTCCGGCACAAAGGCCACGAGCTTTCCCTCATTGGCCAGGTAATAGGGATCAAACCCAAGCAGATCGCAGACTCCTTTGACTTCCTTTCTGATAGGAACTGCCCCCTCCTCGACCACCACCCCTTTCCCTGATGCCTGGGCAATCTCCCACAGGACCGTGGCCAGCCCACCCCTGGTGGGGTCCCTGAGTGAATGGATCGCAGGACAGACCTTCAGCATCGCCTGAACCAGGGAGTTGAGGGGCGCGCAGTCGCTCTCGACTTCTCCTTGGAGAGAGAACTCCCCCCGGGCCATGAGGACCGCGATCTCGTGGTCCCCGATGGGGCCGCTGACCATGACGGCGTCTCCGGGTTTAGCCTGAGCGCTCGTGATTGTCACGTTATCGGGGATCTGGCCGATCCCGGCCGTGGTGATGTAGAGTCCCTCGGCCGCGCCGTGCTCCACCACCTTGGTGTCCCCTGCCACCACCGCCACTCCGGCCTCCGCTGCTGCCCCCTTCATCGAGACGAGTACTTGCTTGAGGTCCTCTAGAGAAAGTCCCTCCTCTAAGATAAACGATGCCGTCAGCCCCAGGGGCCGCGCCCCTGCCATGGCCAGATCGTTCACCGTGCCGCAGATGGCGAGCCTCCCGATGTCCCCGCCGGGGAAAAAGAGGGGCTTGACCACGTAGGAATCCGTCGTGAAGGCCAATCTATTCGCCTGTCCCGATTGCACGGGGATCACGGCGCTGTCATCGAGCGCCCGCAGGGGGTCGTTGTCGAAGCAGGGGACAAAGTACTCCTCTATGAGGTCATGGCTCAGCCTGCCCCCTGCCCCATGGGAGAGGGTGATCCGCTTATCCTTCATTGCCCCTCCCGTATTTATAGTAGGCCGCACAGCTCCCCTCAGTAGAGACCATGCACGGGCCTACCGGATCCTCCGGCGTGCACCTGGTCCCGAAGAGAGAACACTCAGGCGGCCTGACCAGCCCCTGCAGGACCTCCCCGCACAGGCACCCCGGGGTCTCTGCTATATCTTGAAGGGGCAGGTCAAAGGCCTGCGTGGCATCCATCTGAGAGAATCCATCTCGCAGCGCAAGGCCGCTCGCCGGTATCGTGCCCAGCCCCCGCCAGCGCGCATCAACAGGGGCAAAGACCTCCCCCATGATCCCCCTGGCCCGAGGATTCCCCTCCTTCTGCACCACGCGGCTGTACTGGATCTCTATCTCGGTCCGACCCTCCTTCCTCTGTCGCAGGAGGAGGTATATCCCCTCGAGGATGTCGAGGGGCTCGAACCCGGTGATGACCCCGGGGAGGCTGAACTCCTCGGCGAGGAAGCAGTACGGGGCCTTGCCGATGACCACGCTCACGTGGCCGGGGAGGATGAAGCCGTCGATGTTGACCTTTCCGGCGGAGAGCAGGGCCCGCATGGCCGGGGGGATGAGGCGCTGGGAGGAGAGGAGATAGAAATTGTTACATCCTTTTCTTTGGGCCTCCATGACGGCGGCCGCGATCGCAGGTGAGGTGGTCTCAAACCCCACACCGAAGAAGCAGACGGTCTTATCGGGGTGCTCCTCGGCTATCTTGACCGCGTCCAGCGGCGAGAGGATCACCCGGACCGCGCGACCTTGAGCCCGCTCCTCTTGAAGAGAGGAACTGCTCCCCGGGACCCGCATGAGGTCCCCGAACGTAGCGAGGATCATGTCTTCTCGTCTTGAGAGGGCGATGGCCCGGTCTATCTCCCCTGCGGGAGTGACGCAGACCGGGCAGCCGGGACCGGAGATGAGCTCTACCCCCGGGGGGAGCATCGATCTGATCCCGGAGCGGAAGATCGCGACGGTGTGGGTGCCGCACACCTCCATGAGGCGCATGGGAGAATCGGCAAGCCTTGTGATCTCTTCGATGAGGCGGGGGGCGAGTCGGCCCTCATCAGGCCTGTTATGAGGATTCACCAGAGGCCTCCAGGAACTCGTCGAGGAGCTCCATGGTCTCCTGGGCCTCCTCCGGCTCGAGCCGCTGCATGGCAAAGCCCACATGGACCAGGCAATAGTCGCCGACCGCAAGCTCAGGACACAACATGAGGCTCACCTCCCTGCGCACGCCGTTGAAGTCCACCACGGCGAGCTGGTTTTCCGTTATGGAGACGATTTGACCGGGAATGCCGAGACACATGGTCAGCTATCCTGTAGCGCGATGGCGTGAAAGGCCTGGCCCAGGGCGATGCATCCATCGTTGGGGGGGACCTTGTGGTGGATGTAGACCTGAAAGTCCTCCCCCTCCAGCAGGTCCCAGGTCCTTCCCATGAGGAGGTGATTCTGGAAGACCCCGCCGCTGAGAATAATATTAGAGAGCCCGGTTTGTTCCCTCATTTTTATCGCCATCTGAACAATGCCCCTGGCCACGGAGTTGTGAAAGCGGGCCGAGATGGCGGAGGGTTCTTCGCCCTTTTTGATTGCTTTTACAACGGCCTCGATAACGGGATCGGGGTCGAGGATAAAGCACCCGTTGTCCTGGATGATGTCAGGGGGGTACTCCCCACTCTCCCCTTGGTCGGCCATCTGTTCGAGCTCTATGGCCGCCTGGCCTTCATAGTTAATCATTCCCCTCACCCCGATGAGCGCGCTCACCGCTGCGAAGAGCCTGCCCGTACTGGAGCAGAGGGGCGAGTTGATGCCAGCTGCAATCGCCTCCCTGAGGGTAGACCACTGCCCGCGATCAAGCCCCCTGGTAAAGGGAATATCGACCTTTTCTATTCTCCCATAAATTCGATCGAGGTAGACCGCTGCCATCCGCCACGGTTCCTTTGCCGCCCGATCACCGCCGGGTAGGGGTATGGTGCGCAGGTGCCCGAGGCGGGTGTAGTTTTTGAGCGTCACCTCGAGGAACTCACCCCCCCACACGGTCCCATCCTCTCCGTATCCCGTCCCGTCCATCACCACGGCCAGGGCAGGACCCGCGAGCCCGTGTTCTGCCATGCAGCTGAGGGCATGGGCGAAGTGGTGCTGGACGCCGATTTTGGGGACGCCCTGTTCCCCGGCATATTTCAAAGCAAAGCGCGTGGCGAGGTAGTCGGGATGCAGGTCATAGACCACTGCCTCCGGCTCTATCTGAAAGAGGCGTCTGATAAGCTCGATCCCCTCTTCAAATGATCGCATGGTCTCGTAGTTCTCCAGGTCGCCGATGTGGTGGCTCAGGAAGGCGTAGTCACCCTTGGTGAGGCAGAAGGTGTTCTTCAGCTCCGCCCCGCAGGCGAGCACGCTCGGTCCGCCCTGCGGCAATCGGATAGGAAAGGGGACATATCCCCGCGCGCGCCTGAGGAAGGTCGCCTCCCCCCTGAAGGGCTTGACCACCGAATCGTCACACCTCGTGCGGATCTCCCTGTTGTGCACGAGAAAGAAATCGGCGATCCCCCCCAGTCGTTCTCTTGCCTCGGCGTCTTCATAGGCGATGGGCTCATCGCTCATATTGCCGCTCGTCATCACGAGGCTCGCGAGTCCATCCGAAAAGAGCAAGTGATGCAGGGGCGTATAGGGGAGCATGACACCCAACGTACCCTGCCCCGGGGCAACGGACCCGGCTACTTCGGCATCGGGCCTTCGGGGGAGGATAACGATGGAGCGTTCTTTGCTCTGAAGCAGTGTTCGGGAGGCATCATCCAGAACACAGATCCCCTCGACAACCCCTACATCCCTGCACATGAGGGCGAAGGGCTTATCCTCCCGGTACTTCCTCCCCCTGAGGAGCGAGACGGCACCCTCATTGGCTGCGTCGCACGCAAGGTGAAACCCTCCCAGCCCCTTGACAGCCACGATCTTCCCCTCTTTGAGCAGGCACAGGGTCTCTCCGATGGGATCATCGCATTTAACCTCCGCTCCCGTGTTGTCGAGCAACTGCACTTGGGGGCCGCATGTCGGGCAGGCATTGGGCTGGGCGTGGAAGCGGCGGTTGAGCGGATCATGATACTCCCGGCTGCAGTCAGGGCACATCTCGAAAGGGGCCATGGTGGTCTTGGCGCGGTCATAGGGGATGTCTTCGATAATAGTAAAGCGCGGTCCGCAGTTGGTGCAATTAATAAAAGGATAGCGAAAACGCCGGTCTTGGGGGTCGAAAAGCTCCTGCCTGCACTCCTCGCAGAGCGCCATATCGGGCGAGATGAGGGTGAGGCGCTCTTCACCCCCAACGCTCTTCCGTATCTCAAATCCTGTATACCCCGCAGGTGCTGTATAACGGACCTGGGTCCGCTCTACGATTGCGAGAGGCGGGGGAGAGGAGAGCGCGGAGAGGAAAGCGGCCACGTGCTCATCTGAACCCTCTATCTCTATCTGCACGCCTCGCGCATCGTTGAAGACCCATCCCGCAAGCCCATGGCGGTGGGCAAGATCGTACACAAAGGGCCGGAACCCCACCCCCTGGACGATCCCCTCTGCCTGGACACTCGCCCTGACCTTTCCCATCAGCCCTCTCTGCTGCCGGATCGCTCCTCAAGCCATTGAAGCCAGGTATCAAGCCCTTCCCCTGTCTTGCAGGAGAGGGGCATGACCTCCAAGCGGGGGTTGATCTTGAGGGCCTCTTTCCGAAACCGCTCCAGGTCGAAGTCCACATGGGGGAGCAGGTCTGTCTTGTTCAACAGAAGGACGGAAGAAACCTGAAACATGAGGGGATATTTCAGGGGTTTGTCGTCCCCCTCCGTCACGGAGGCTATCATTACCTTCACATCCTCACCGATGTTGAACTCGGCAGGGCACACCAGGTTCCCGACATTCTCCACCACGAGGAGCTCTATACCGTCGAAATTCAACTGTTCAAGCCCTCCCCGCACCATGTTCCCGTCGAGGTGACACTCACCCCCGGTGTTTATCTGCACGGTGGGGATGGCGTGGGCGGCAATCCGCTCCGCATCCCGTGAGGTGGCGATGTCTCCCTCGATCACCGCCATCTTTCTCTTCTCCTTGAGCCCCTCGATCGTCCGTTCGAGCAGGGTAGTCTTCCCCGCGCCCGGGCTCCCCATGAGGTTGACCACATAGACCCCCTTCTCGGCGAAGAGCGCCTTGTTTTGTTCGG
Source organism: Deltaproteobacteria bacterium (assembly GCA_016927065.1). GTDB lineage: Bacteria > Desulfobacterota > B13-G15 > B13-G15 > RBG-16-54-18 > JAFGNJ01. The sequence continues at coordinate 369,414 of JAFGNJ010000004.1, read as the reverse complement.
CGATGGCTTCGTTCGCCGCCAGGATGTCTTTAACCAGTTTTATCTCCATCTGCGATCTCCATATGTTATCTCCATACTGCTAGTCTCCACCTTCTATCTCCATACTACTAGTCTCCATGTTCTATCTCCATGCTTGTTATTTCCAATTCTCTCCCCGATACCATCTCCACATCCAGACCCTCACAGCGGGGACAAATCATGAAGGGATTTTCCACCGTAAACTCCTTTGCGCACTGCCGGCACCGAATCCGCAACGGCACCTCTTCGATCTCCAGCGAGGCACCCTCGGCGATCCCCCCGCGGGTTATTGCCTCGAAGGCAAACCGCAGGGCGTCCGGCACCACCGCGCTCAGTTTGCCGATCCGCAGGCGGACCTGCGTTACCCGCGCCCCGGGGTACGGGCGGGCTTCCTGCTCTATGATCTCCAAGAGACCCTGGGCTACGGAAAGCTCATGCACCGGACGAGGGTACTCCCATACCGCATGGTATCACAATCCCTTCAGTTCCTCAAAGATGGCATCGATCACGCGCGGGAGCCGCGCTTGCACCTCCGGAGTCAGCTCCATACCCCACGAGATCTCTTTAGGCTCAACCCCGATGATCACCGCCTGAGGACTGCCGCCGAGCTGCCGCGCCATCCCCAAGACCTCCAGGAGCCCCACCTGATGCAGGGACAGGGGGCGCTCGGTCTCGCCCATGAGGTCGTCAGGGGAGAGGCGGTATATGGTGCCCGGCTTTTCTCCCCCGCGGAGGGCATCGATCACGATGATCCGCTCCGCCTCCTGGATTACACTGAGGAGGTCCATGAGATACGTGCCGCCGTCGATGACCTCGACCCCGGGGGGGAGTTCCCTCCCCTCCAACGCGCGCACCGCATGCACGCCTACCCCTTCGTCTTGAAGGATCAGGTTCCCGATACCGATGATCACCACTTTGTAGTTCTTTGCCATCCGCACTAAATATCCCTTAAGGGAGGCCCTTAAGGGATATCATAACGTCAATACAATCCAGAGATGGTAATGGTTCCCTTACGCCAGCTTCGCCATCTTGAGGATTTCAGGGACCTTCTTCTCCCAGCCGATGGCCATGATGTGTACCCCTTGGCACATGTCCTTAAGATCATTGATGAGCCGGGCGGTGATCTCCAACCCTTTTGCCGTCTTGTCCTCCGCCTTGCCCATCTCGTCGATCAGCGGTTCCGGGACGAAGACCCCGGAGACGTTCTTGTTCATGTATCGCGCCATACCGACGGACTTGAGGGGGATGACCCCCACCAGGACGGGCACCTTGAACTGCGCCGCCCGTTTCATGAACCGCTCAAAGACATCGGCCTCGTAGACCGCCTGGGTCTGGAAGAAGCGGGCACCTGCGTTGATCTTCTTTTCCATCATCGCAAGCTGCAGTTCAGTGGATGCGTCGGTATCCGATACCGGCTTTACCACCGCCCCGACGAAGAAATCGGTCTTCCCCTGCAGCTCATTGCCCGCCAGATCTTGACCTCCGTTCATTTGATTGATGGTCCAAATCAATTGTTCGGAGTCGAGGTCATAGACTTCCTTGGCATCGATGTGATCCCCTAAGCTCGGGAAGTCACCGGAGATGACCAGGACGTTCCTGATCCCCAGTACATGGGCGCTGAGCAGATCGGACTGCAGGGCGATGCGATTGCGATCCCGGCAGGTCATCTGGAAGACCGGCTCCAGCCCCTTCTGCACCAAGAGGGAGCAGGTGGCAAGGGAACCCAGCCTCATCACCGCGCTCTGCTGATCGGTGACATTGACTCCGTCTACCTTTCCCTTGAGGATCTCCGCCACCTCCATGACCTCTGACGTATCCGTCCCCTTGAGGGGACCAACCTCGGTGGTAACAACAAATTTTCCGCTCTCTAATGCCTCTTTCAAAGCCATTATCCTCTGTCCTCCTCGCTAGATTCATTCCTCTGTTCCAGGGCCCACAGGGAAGTAGAAAGCATCTCCGGTCTGGGCCTCTGTTTGTTCCACTCCTTAGGTGGGATAAATTGCTTGAGCAGATCCAGTTTGCCCACCTCCTTAAGCCGCTCATAGATCAACTCCCAACCGCAGGACTTCTCCGGGCTGACCTCGCACTTTCCATCGGAGGCCCCGCCGCAGGCGCCGTTTCTCAGACCCTTCGAGCAGGCCGTCAAGGGGCAGATCCCGCCCGTGTAGTGGAGGAGACAATCGCCGCACTCCAGGCATCGTTCCGTCCCCCGCCACTCACCCCGTGACCCCCCGAGGGAGATGGTATTGCAGCCGGGGTGCACCGGCTTAGGCACCATGGCCCCCACCGACTGCACCCCCACGCCGCACGTCAGCACCAGCAGGGAGTCCGCCTCCATCACCTGTGCTTCCAGGGGACGAAGCCTCGATGCGACCAAGGCCTTCTGGCAGAGGAAATCGATCACGGTATGCCCCGTTACCTTTTTCCCCGCCCCTTCCAAGAGCTCCTTCATCGCCAACACCTGGGGTTTCCCTCCGGTTTGGCTCGATTGGGCGCATCCATCGCATCCCAGGATGAAGACCTTTTTGTCTCCTTTCAGGTAACCCTCTATTTCTTCAAACGGTTTCTGTTCCGACCGTAACATCGCTCTCCTCCTCGTTTTAGGCTATGACATACCTTTGCAGCTCTCGCCCCTTGTGGTTCAAGAGGTGAACGGCACAGGCAATACATGGGTCAAAGGACCGCACGATCCTGACTATCTCAAAGGGGTTCGCTTCATCCTTCACCTTGGTCCCGATCAAGGCCTGTTCAATGGGACCGTGAACGTCTTTGTCGTCCATGGGTGATGCGTTCCACGTTGTGGGAACGACACACTGATATTTCCCGATCTTTTTATCCTTGATCACGATCCAGTGCCCCAGGGCGCCCCTGGCCGCATCCACGATTCCCACGCCTGCCCCCTCTTCAGGGATGGTGTACTCGACATAGGCCGGCTCTCCGGGCTTGAGCTCGAGGACCCAGTTCTCCAAGTTCTTCGCAATGTGGAGGGTGCAGAGGGCCCGGGCGGCATGCCTCCCGAGAACGGAGAAGAGGACCGTTGGGGGGGCCTTGAAGTGACCGAGGACCGAGTCCACCATCTCCTTGACGGCCGGATCTCCCGCTGCATAGGCAACGGCGATCCTCGCTAGGGGGCCAACCTCATGGGGCCCGCCCTGGTACCGCGGGGCCTTGATCCAGGAATAGCCGCCCTTTTTATTGGGTTGGGGCTTGGTCTCTCCCTCGTGTGGGTGACGTCCTGAGGCACCATCTTCATACCACGAGTACTTGATCCACTCGGTGATCTGATCGAGATCGAGGGGCTGGTGTTTGAGATCCGTGGTGGTGCTCCCCTGCGCAAAGAGTCTCGCCCGTTTCGTGTAGTCGGGATCCTTCCCATCCAAATCAAAGATACCGTACGCAAGAAAGTTCCCGCATCCCTTCCCGATCTCAAAATAGTCGCTATAGGTCTCCGCCACCTTGATCACATCGGGGACATAGACATCCTCAACAAACTCCCTGAGCTCCTTGGCCCGCCACAGGAGCGTGGCGATCTTATCAATAGTGGGGACCTCGGTCATACCGCCGGGTGTCACGGCGCAGGCATGGGGGAGCTTGCCCCCAAGGATGGCAGTTGCCTCGTGTCCCTTGCGCCGCATCTCCAAGGCCCGGACATAGTGTGAGACCAGTTCCTGATCGACCTCGGCGGAGAACCGGTAATCCCCCTCGTAGCGGGGCACAAAGGGGGCGAGCTCACCCCGGGAGATGAAGGCCTTGATGGAGTTCAAGGCCCGATCCTGCCCCTCGTAGGTCGCTACTTTGGCGACGTCGACGTAGTCGAGGGCCGCCAGGTGGTAAAAGTGAAGGATATGGTCCTGCACCTGGTGAAACCCCATGGTCAGGTTGCGCATGATGCGGGCGTTATCGGGTATCTTGTCGGCGACGCCGAAGGCGCTATCCAGGTTCAGGGCAGCTGCCGTGGTGTGGCAGTGATTACACACCCCGCAGATCCGCTGGGTGACGATCTGGGCGTCACGCGGGTCCCGCCCCTCCAGCATCCGCTCGAAGCCCCTGAAGAGCATACCAGAACATTTAGCCTCCTTGACCTCACCGTCGTCGACGACCGTCTCTACCTTTAAATGTCCTTCGATCCGCGTTACGGGATCTATTATTATCTTTCCCATTGACCTACTCCTCCCCTCTTTTCCAGTATTCACCGATCTTGGGCACATCGACGTCGGTCAGCTGTTCATAAAAAGACCCCTGAAAATCGGGGAACTCGGGCTGGGTGCACCCCTGACAACCCATGCCGGCCTTGATGCACCAGTTTGCCCCGTTGTTCCACTGCCGGATGGGGCAATCGGCATAGGTAATGGGCCCCTTGCACCCCAGCTCATACAGACAGCCGGGGTCGCCGAATTTTTTGGCGAATTTGCCTTCGTCGAAGTACGACCTGCGCTGGCAGTTCTCGTGGATGAGCAGTCCGTAGAAGTCCTTGGGGCGCAGCAGATCATCGAGATCCTCGGGTTGTGGCAGGCCGGCAATAAGAATCCGGGCCACCGTCCCCACGAACCAGTCCGGATGCGGCGGGCATCCGGGGATGTTGATCAGGGGTGTGGTAATCTTTTCTTCCTGAAAGATATCCTTGACACTCTTCACCCCCGTGAGGTTTGGTCTGGCACCGGGGATGCCGCCGAAAGAAGAGCAGGTCCCCAGGGCGATGACCGCCATGGCCTTTTTACCCAGGTCAACGACCCACTGGTAAAAGGGAATGGGTTTCTCCCCCCTTTCCCCAACAGCACAAAAGACGCCGTCGGCGGCGGTCGGAACCACTCCCTCTACGATCAAGACAAAGCCACCCTTGTGCTGCGTGCCGGTATCCTCGATGGCTCCGATGACCGCATCCCCTGATCCCCCCGAGATGTTCGTATGGAATTTCAGACTGATGTGTCTTCCCGGCACCACCTCGTCGATGAGGATATTTTTGATGGAAGGAGCTACGGTATTGAGGACCGAAACGGAGCAGCCTCCGCAGGTCCCGCCTCCAATCCATACTGCTGGTATTTCCTTGACCTTTGACATAATCTCCCCTCCTTAATCAATAGAACTTATACGCAAACTACATGTGCACCGTCATCAACATACCTGTGCTTTCCTACATCCTTCGAAGAACGCGGAGGCGTTGTACGAACTGCGGACATAGGGTGCAGATGCGACAAACCGAAACCCGATCTCCTCACCCATATGTTTATATGCTTCAAATACCTCCGGGTGAACGTACTCATGTACCTCGAGGTGATCACGCGATGGCTGTAAGTACTGCCCTATGGTCACAATATCACACCCGACGCCGCGCAAATCGCGCATGACGCTCACCACTTCATCCCTGGTTTCTCCCAATCCCACCATTAGGCCGGACTTTGTATACCTGTCCCCCTTACATTTCTTGACCCCTCTCAAAACTTCCAGCGACAGTGCGTAGCTTGCCTCCGGTCTCGCACTCGGATACAGCCGTGGGACGGTCTCCACATTATGATTAAAAATGTTCGGTCTGGCCTCTATAACGGTCATGATACTCTCACGCAACCCCTGGAAGTCCGGGGTGAGGACCTCGACGACGATATCCCGGCGGATGCTCCGCAGTGCCGCAATGGTCCGCGCAAAATGCTGGGCGCCCCCATCCGGAAGGTCATCCCTGGTAACCGAGGTTACCACGACATGTTTCAAGTGGAGCCTCCTGGCGGCCTCGGCGACCCTGGCCGGTTCGTCCTCGGCCAGGGGCCCTGGGACCCCGTGTGAAATGGCGCAGAACCTGCAATTCCTCGTACAGACATTACCCATAATCAAAAATGTCGCGGTGCCTTTGGAGAAACACTCACCTCTATTGGGGCACTTGGCAAAATGGCAGACCGTATTCAGCCCCAAATCCGAGAGGAGCGTTTGTACCTCAAAGATGCGCCTCCCCCTCGGTATCTCTCTCACCAACCACCGGGGTTTGGAACGCATAGACAGTGCCTCAACCCTCACAACCGATTACCTGCGCCAGAGCGTTCCCCACGCGTTTCCCCACTGGGGTGTGCTATCTCGGAACCCATTGTCCTTATTTCCTATGATTCCACGCATCGGTGCCATATTTCTCCGCGGCCAATGCTTGGCTACGGCGAATTTCCGCCGCCGTCAGGCCGTCGTCATAAAACCGTATACCCAGTGCTTGGGTAAACCCCTTTCGCAAATCATCTTTGAGTTCCTGCATGTCGATATCCCTGCCGATAACCTCATTCAAGACAAACATTCGCTTGTTATAGAGCAACCGGGTCTTTTGTCGAGACGCCTCTGAACTAAATTTCAGCACAGAAAAAAGAATGTCGGCATGCGACTGTATGGGTAGGGAGCCGTGTTGGAGCAGGGCGTTCCTCCGTCTCGCCTGGGCGGACCCGGCGAGTTTTCTCCCTCGATGCGTAAGATCCGCTAAGGTCGTAAGAGAAAAACAGGCCGCTGATCTCGTCTTGTTCCGTCCCGGCTTCAATTCCACCTCAAGACCGAGTATCTTATAACTCGCTATCAATCCCTGACTCAAAAATCGATAACTCCCTGCTACCGATTCGGGGATGCCGTTATTGACGGCACTCACGATGCTGTAGGTCAGTTCCTGGGCATGAAGGACAGCTCCTCCTCCCGTTATCCTCCGTACAACCTCAACGCCCGCCTCCTGACACTTCGCTACATCAACGTCATGCACAATGCTTTGATTGTATCCCAGAGAGAGGGCCGGCGGATCCCACTGGTAAACACGCAATGTCGGCGGCATCCCTCCCTCAATGTGCTCATCCAGGATGGCCTCATCAATCGCCATGTTTAGGAAGGCATTATTGACGCCGGTATCTATAAATCGCCAGCCCCGCTGCAATCCTTACTCTTCTTTGAGCGTAGCCTGGTAATCACTGGCAGACAAGAGGCTGTCGGGTTGACCCGGATCAGACATCTCGACCTTCAGCATCCATCCCTTGCCGTAGGGATCTTCGTTGACCAGATTCGGCTCATCATAGACCGCTTCGTTGACCTCCGTTACCGTGCCGTCGACAGGGCTGTAGAGGTCGGCTACCGCCTTCACGGATTCAATAGTTCCAAAGACGGCCCCCTTCTGCACGGAGCTCCCCACGTCCGGGAGTTCTACCAAGACAACCTCACCGAGCTGGTCCTGGGCATAATCGGTGATGCCGACGGTACCGGTCTTTCCTTCCGGTTTAACCCATTGATGCGTGGCGATGTATTTTATATCCTCAGGAAATTCCATGTGCACCCTCCTTTATTTTTCTTTTGACTAATAGATATAGTTAATACAACCTATTGCTTGCGTCTTTTGTATTGTTGGACCACTTTTCTTGGAAAGGTGGTCCAACAGTGTTACTCTTCAAACTGCTTATTTAGGTTTCTTTGTTCTAACCTTCCATTCAATGGGGCTTTCTTTTCTAAGATTGAAAAAGATAGGACAATGGCTGTTCACCTTCTCCATCAATTGGTCGATTTTGGCCTGCTCTTCGTCGGAGGTAATCTCAACCACCGGCTCGAGCTGATCAAAGCCCGGCTTGTAGGTGCCTTCTTCAATGCCCAGCAACCCGGCAAGGTTGATATGCGCCCTGGAGTAGATTTTAAGGTCATCTATCTTGATATCTAGAATCCTGGACCAAAACATAATGACTGTGCCGATGCATGCACCGATTGCCCCAAGCGTCAGAAACAACGGTGAAGCGGCCTTATCGGTACCCCCCAGGCCTGCCGGTGAGTCGGTAAAGACCACATGTTTAGAGACATCCATGGTCATCTTGAAGCGCACGTCACCGTCAAACTCAACAGGGACGTTAAAATGTCTCTCTCCGGAAGCAGGATCTTTCTCTATGGCTTTGTACGTCTCCAAAAATTTTTCCTTCAGGTCCATCGTATATCCCTCCTTAATAGTTAGTTAATAATCTTTCCTTTCTAAACTCGGATCAATTATCTGCTGTGCCCTTTCCGTTCTTCTTTTACGCTCATCCGGACGCTGCGGCTTTCCGCTCAAGAATCACCCTCCATTGCTGACCCTTGGAGCGGGCCTTCGGCGGTCGGAACTCTTTAATTTTTTCTAATTGCCCGATTTCTTTGAGCCGGTTAAATATCAACTCCCAGGCGCAGTCTTTTTCAGGGTCTACCTCGCATTTGCCATCTTTTGACCCACCACAGGGTCCATTGAGTAGTCCTTTCGTACAGCGAGTTACGGGGCAAATCCCACCTGTTTGTTCCAAGATACATTCTCCACACAAAGAACACCGCTCGAGGTATTGGCCAAACCTCTGGATAGAGCCCAAGAATAAGGTGTTTAAGGCCGGATGCACCACCTTGCCACTTGCGTCCGCTACGGCTTGGACCCCGTTACCACAAGCCATGACCAGTAACGAATCTGCGGAGTTCACTTCCTCTTTCTTCTCGCGAAAACCCCGCTTAACTTCCAGTAAATGGCAAGCCGGATTGAGGACTATCCAGCCGGTAACGGTCTTGCCCTCACCCTCTAACTTCTCTTTCATCTCTTTTACCTGTTCTTCCCCGCCGGTCTGACAGACGGTGGCGCAGTCACCACAGCCAACAATAAAAACCTTCTTGTCGCCTTCCAGATATTCAAGCATTTCTTCAAAAGACTTTTGCTCTGAGATTATCATTTCTCCTTCCTTTCATCTGAGCGTTGTAATAACGAATGTTCGTTTGAGAGGCCTCAATGGGTAACGATATCGGACCGAGAACCCGTGAGTCTGTCTTTCGTGCAGTTTCAACGAAGCCATGTGGCAGAGATGTCGCCGAAGGGGGAACAACCACCTCCAATCCCTACCACCGATATCTCTGATACAGGGAATATTTCTCGACCTCCTTGTTACTTTTGTCACAACTTACTTAGTAAAAATCACCCTCCTTGTCAAGCACTACCTTCTCCCTCTTTTCGCCCCCTATTTATCACTTAAAGTGAGACGGTATTTCTATATATTATGTGCGTTACTCCTCACGTGACCAAATCTCGCCTCAGGATTGCGGCCACCTCTGCGGTCAACTCATAGACCCTCCGTGCACCGTCTTCGCTCAAGGAGCCGGCGCCGCAACTGGGCGCGATGAGAGAACCCCTGGCAAGAAGCTCCTGGGGAAGGCCGTCTTTGATGAGCTGTCCCATCCCCTCCTTGATCTGGGTAGCCAAATGGGATGCTTCCGCACCCTTGAGTGCCTCCTCATCGGTCGGCACGATACCCCACGATACCGCCCCGCCGCCCGTGATAAACGCCTTCAATGGCTCCGCATAGAGGAGCAGACTGGACAGGTCCTTGTAGGCGTCAAAATGGATGATATCAAAGCCGATCTCCATGATCATGGGCCAATCGGTGTTGCCGCAGATATGGATCCCCTTTACCCCCTGCAACGGGGCGATGGCCTCACGGAGGGAGCTGATGACGTCGTCCCTGCTCACGTTCATGAAGGCAGAGCCATAGCTGCTGAGCGTAGGCTCATCGAAGATGATGATTGTCTCCGCCTGGGGTAGCAGATGTTTAAAGGTCTCCTCTTGCCACCTCGCCTTCATCGCAGCCAGTTTCACCACCATATCCCGCAGGTCCGGATTGAAGAAGGCCGCTGCCCCGCCCTCCTCCTTGAGGGAGAGCCCCAAGGTGATTGGGCCGGTAACCTGCCCCTTTATGTAAGGAGGGGGTTCTCTGCGCTTCACTTCCTCCACAAAGGCGTACCACCCCTCGGCGCGCTCCCTGCTGATGGCGAAGGCATCGAGGTTATGCTCCTCATACCCCTGATAGAACCGCTCCCATTCCTCATATGGCTCCAAAGGGCGCAGGTAGACCTTTTCCCCCTCTTCCACGACCCCCGGGGCCCCTTCCAGGAACTGCTCGATCATCCCCTCGCGGGGACTGACCCTGGGCAATTGGGGCCAGTGCGGGGCATCGGGGAGGTAGTGAAAGATCAGCTCGCAGGCCTCCCCCGTATCCGTAAAGGGGAGGCTGCCGATACCGGTGGTCAAAAAATTAAACGTTCTTGACATAGTTCTTCAGCGCTCCAAAAATCTCCTCGCACACGACGATGGCATCCTCCGTCTCCAGGTAGGCGGGGAGCGCATCATCGTACATCACCGTCCCCTCCGGCCCAAACTCCTCCGAGGCCTCCCAGAGGGCCAAGACCACGGGGACGCGGGGAAAGGCGGAGATCTCGACGGCCCAATCGGCCATCTCTATGGGTCGTCCCACCAGGGGGGCCGCTGCCGATATCAGTTCTTGAGGCCGTTGCCCAAACATCCTGACCAGGCGCGAGATCACCCTGCCGCGAAACACAGGATAGTATACCACACCGCCGGGCAGGCTGCGAAAATCGACCCAGCGGCGGGCCAACGCTGTGCCTTGGGCCTGGATCAGATAATGGAGGATGAGCACCCCTCTGACCAGCGGCGGGGCCTCACCTGATTCTCCCCTCACCTCTGCTTCGGGAAGGAGGACCCGATAGCGTTGGTTCAGGAAGGTGACCTCCAGGTACGCCCCCTCATCTCCTGTGCCCAATTCAGCACCGCTGTGTTCGGCCACCACCTGGGGATCCATTCCCCTCAGCTGCTTCTGGGCCGAGGCGAAGGCCAGCTCCACGGCCTCCTCCTGCGTCGACTTCTTGCTCATCCCCCCTCCTTGAAACAGAGGGCCGCCACCGGGCAGACCTCCACACACTCTCCGCACCCCGTGCAGTCGCTTTCGCCGAGAGGTTTGTCCATAAAGGTGGTGAGGCGCATCTCATAGCCCTTTTGTATAAAGTCAAAGGGGACCTCGCCCACCCGCTCCTTGCACACCCACACGCACCTCCCGCATCGAATACACTTGTTCGGGTCAAAGATGATCCGGGGGTGGCTCGCATCCACGGGGAGCTCTTCCCTGGGGAAGGGGCGGTAGTTTTTTGGCCGCTTTACTTTCATAGCGATAGATAATTGGAGGAAATCGCACTTCCCCTTTTTGGGACAGTCCTTGCACTCCAGCGGGTGATCTGCGAGCAACAACTCCATTGCCCTCCTGCGCAGGGCCACCGCTCGCTCCCCGTCCGTATGGACCACCATCCCCTCTCTGACCGACTCCACGCACGAGGCCACCACCCCTTGCCCCTCGACCTCCACCAGGCAGAGCCTGCACGTACCGAGGGGCGGCTCCGCCTCCTTGATGGCGCACAGGTGCGGTATTGCTATTCCCTCCGCGAGGGCGGCCCAGAGGATCTTCTCTCCCTGCTCGGCCCGCACCCGCTTGCCGTCGATGGTGAGCTCGACAGTCGCCTTTTCAGTCACTGGCTCAGCCACCGGCTGCCTCCTCCAGTTCCTTGACCTTTTCAGGGGGGGACACCTTGATCACCGCGCTGTATTCAGGGGGGCAGACATCGAGGCACGTCCCGCACTTGACGCACTTGTCTTGGAGGACCTTTTTCAATCGTGTCCGCTCATCGGTGACGATGGCCTCCGTAGGGCAGGTGAGGACACAGTGATCGCAGGCCCGCTCGCATTTCTCAGGGACGACATAATAGGTAATCAGCTCTTTGCACACCAAAGCAGGACAGCGCTTCTCCTTGACATGTGCCTCATATTCATCGCGGAAGTAGCGCAGGGTGGTCAGCACGGGGTTGGCGGCGCTGCCGCCGAGGTGGCACAGGCATCCCTGACCGATATCCTCGGCCAACTTCTCAAGCAGATCGAGGTCCTCTTCATCCCCTTCGCCCTTTACAAAGTCCGCTAAGATAAGGAGCATCTGTTTAACCCCCAATCTCCCCATGGTACACTTGCCGCAGCATTCGCGCGCCAGAAAATCGACGAAAAACCGAGCGGTCTCTACCATACAGTTGCTTTCATCGAGGACGACCATCCCCCCAGAGCCCATGATTGCACCGGCCTCCTTCAGGGAATCGTAGTCCACGGGCAAATCCAGAGAGCTTTCAGAAAGACACCCGCCAGCAGGGCCGCCGATCTGGACGGCCTTGAATTGCCTTCCCTCGGGGATACCGCCACCGACGTCATAGATGACCTCTCGCAGTGTCGTCCCCATGGGGACCTCCACGAGGCCGATCTGTTCCACTCTGCCGGCCAGGGCGAAGACCGCGGTCCCGGTGCTGTTCGGTGTACCGATACGACTGAACCACTCGCCCCCCTGTTCTAGGATGCGCTGCACCAAGGCAAAGGTCTTTACGTTATCCACCACCGTCGGCTCCCCAAACAGACCGTATACGGCGGGGTAAGGAGGACGAGGTCTGGGCATGCCTCTCTGCCCTTCAATGGAAGCGATCATTGCCGTCTCTTCGCCACACGCAAAGGCCCCCGCCCCTCCCACGAGTTCTATATCAAAGTTAAAACCACTGCCGAGGATCGCATCGCCTAATACACCGATCTCCCTGGCCTGAGCGAGGGCTACCTTCAGGCGTTCCATGACCAAGGGGTATTCGGCCCGCGTGTATACAAAACCCCGGGAGGCGCCGATGGCATGAGCGGCGATGACCATCCCCTCGATGACCGAATGGGGGTCGCTCTCCAGGACGACCCGATCCATAAACGCCCCGGGGTCGCCTTCATCCGCATTGCAGATGATATACTTCGGCTCCTTCTCCATCTGGCGACAGAGCTTCCACTTTGTGGCGGTGGGGAAACCGGCGCCACCTCGGCCTCGAAGCCGCGCCTGCTCCACCTCACTGACGACCTTCTCCGGTTCTGTCTGCAAGACCTGTTGTAGGGTGAGGTAACCCCCGCGCGCCAGGTAGTGCTCGATATTCAGGGGATCGATGTAGCCGCAATTCCTGAGGATCAGCCGCTCCTCGATCTCGAAACGCGGCATCTCGGGAATGTAAGGAGTGCCATCCTCCTTAAACTCCACCGTACCGAGGGCCAATTCCAGACAGGGGTCATCGCCCAAAACAAAGCCCTCCACCAACCGCTGGACATGTTCGTAGGTAATGGGACCGTATAGGATAGGGGGGAGACCGGATTCAGGGTTGTTGATCATGACGAGGGGCTCGGCAAAACAGAGGCCCATACACCCTACCTCGATGAGATGGGCCTCAGCACCTTCCTTTGCTATCCTCTCACGAAAGGTCTGGAGGGTATCCAGGGACCCTGCTGCCCGACCGCACGTGGGGGTCCCGATGCGCACGGTGAGGGCGCTTGTTTCCAGCTCCTCCCACGTATTGTGCGCCCCCTGTCGGAGATCATTGAGGTTCCCTTTCACCTGCTTCTTCACCCTCTGAGTCCGTGCTCCTCTTTAACTGCAACCCCAACCCCGCCAGCACCTCCTCTACCTTGAAGGGGGTCATCTTGGCATTGATGGCGTCGTTCATCACCACCACCGGCGCCTTGGTACAGCAGCCGATGCATCCCACTCGGTCCAGGGACCATTCGTGATCCGGGGTTATTTCACCGGCCTTAATATCCAGCTCCCGCTCAAAGGCATCTAAGATGAGCTGCCCTCCCATGGCATGACATGCCGTGCCCAAACATACCACGGTATGGTGCGTGCCATAGGGGATAAAACGAAACTGGTTGTAGAAGGTGGCCACCCCATAGACCTCGGCAGGTGAGACCCCTACATAGGAGGCCACCTCCCTCAAGGCCTCTCCGGGGAGATACCCCATCTGTCTCTGGGCTGCCTGCAGGATGCGTAGGAGGGAGTGCCTATTCGCCGGATAAGTCTTGAGCAGCTCCTGCAACTCCTCCATTGTCCTCGCGATATGCTAGGCCTTTCCCGCCAGCTCTGGCAGGAACGAGGAAATGCCGGCCGCTTCCCTGGGACCGATGACGATCTCCCATCCAGGGAGTTCATCTTCCAGTTCTCCCCTTATCCGGGCAAGGAGGCCAGGGATAACGATCTTTCTATTCTTGGTCTTATCCTCTATCCCGCTCTTCTTGATGAACTCCCCTGCCGTCTCCCCGTTGAACTTCCCCGCAGACCACGAGGTAAGTACGCTCAGCCCCTCGGTGTCCTGAATGGCCAGATAGGCAGGAACCTTGGTCGCCTCTATCTCATTGGCCACGGAAAAGTAGGTCAGGGCAAAATTGGTAGTGAGCAACACGGGAGAGTTGTCGGTCGGCTGGTTGAGCTCATAGATCTTGGCCTCCACGGCCATGGGCACGCGAGGATCGGTGTAGATGTTCATCCTCAGCACCACGAGCGGAAAGAGGACATCCTCACTGAGATCGGACAGGCAAATGATCCCCCCATAACGAGTCAACAGGGCAGTGGCGGCGGCCAACTCCGTGCGCGGATTATCCGCCATCTGGCAGGGGAAGGTGATGGTCGGATAGCCCAACGGCTTAAATCCCTGTTTCAGGGCTGCCCTGCGAATAAGGATTTGATCCCGCACGGCATCCCACATCTTACGGGAACCGGGATCTATAACTAGATCTTGAACACCCGCCTCTTTCAGTTTTTCGGTCAGGTCGGCAATCTTCTCCAAACTCCCAGCCTTGACCGCCAGCGGGACCTCGGCCCCGCCCAGTTTACTGATAGCTTCGTCAATATTCTCTTTGGTGACGGCGTAAAGGAGGGGCTTCTTATCCTTCCCGCACGCCTCCAGGCCGGCCAGCAGGATATCAATGGTATCTGCCATGAGGACCAGGGGGAGGGCGTCGTTTATCTCAACGGCCCGCTTTACGAGGCCGGCAAATTTCCCTTTATCACCTGAGGCGCACTGCAACACCGCCAGATCGGCCTTCAAAGTACGGCCGATCCAGATAAACTGCATCTCCTCTGCCGCCTTGATCTTGCGCTCCTGCTCATTCGGGTCCTCGGTATCGGTGACGAGCACACCGATACCCGGCTGATGGAAGAAGGTCTTCTCGTGTCGATACATCACCTCCTCATCACCGATCAACACGGCCTTTTCACCCGTGCCGATGGTGACCGGCCGGATGGGTGGCGCAAGTAACTCCTCTACCTGCTCCCGCACCTCATCGGAGAGATGGGGGCAGGCGCTGACCTCTGTACCCCCGGTGGCCAATTTCATGGCAAAGGCAAAACAGGTAGGAAAACCGCAGTCTTTGCACCCCTGTTTCTTCGGCATCAGTTTTACCAAATCTGTCCCCTTGACGGCCATTACGATCCTCCCTTATGTGTGTTTGTGAAGTGTCTTACCCTTCTTTCGCTATGCGCTCCTCCAGCTCCTGTTGGGCCTCACCGCTGATCCATGGATGCCCCTTTTGACTCAGCAATTCGCCCAACGCATTGGGGTCGGTGGTATCGTCTTCAGTAGCGATCTTTGCGTAGAGGTCTTCGGGGATGGCATCCTTGAAGCGTTCCTTGACCTCCTTGGGCATCCAGACCACCCGTTTCATCCCGCCGGTGTACTGGAAGAATTTGGGCGAATGGATATATTCCAGGGCCATACCGCACATCCCCTCTACCTGCCTTCCACCGCTGGCCTCACCGGCCATGGTGGAGAAGGGCATCCCGAGGGGGGTATCCCCTTTGAAATCTCGGTGCACGATGCCAAAGGCGTCCACCTCAGGGATATAGAAGTAAAGGGCCTGAAAGCAGCCGCACGAGGTGTGGGGGTACTCGATGGCGCTATGGATCCATACCTGCTCTACTGAACCGAGGGATCGTTCCTGGATGGTCTCATCGGCGCCGCTGAATTGCCCTTTCAATACACTGAGGGTTTCACCCTTGGGCACCTGAAAGATGGGGCCTTCGGGGTCCATCTTGGAGGCCGCCCGGCCATCGAACCAGTTGATGGCCCCGCAGTTGGCGATCCGCTCGGGGGTGATGATACAACAATGGGTCGGAGCAAAGCTCTGACAGAGGACGCAGCCATAGAATTCATCCACGTCGTCTTCCTTCAATCCCCTGGCCCTGGCCCGCCGCTCCTCATAGATCACACGGGCCATCTCCACCTTCTCCTTGACCTTCGCCTCATCCGTATAAAAGTTGACCTGCATCTTTTCAATGATATCGATATCCGAGGTATACTCAAAGATGAGGATCTCACCGAACTCCTTCAAGGAGGTAAACCCCTTCTTGAAGGCATCCTTGCTAATGCGGTACCAGATCTCATCCTGCTGGTTCATGTGGTAGATGCCCTCGATGTAGTTACAGAAGTCGTGCAGCCGGCGCTCGATGACGGGCTCCATATCCTTTTCCAGTTGCTCACCCGCCACGAAGATCTCGACGAAGAGGGGGTAGCTTCCTCCCTCCTCCATATCGTTGATATCAGGTCCTATGATTTCTACCTTTTCATTTTCCACTTCATCGAGTCCTTTCAGGAGGACTAATTCGGCTTTGTACTCCACCTTCGGACCTCCAAACTCCACGTGGAGGTCCTCCTTTCTTACCCGCTCACCTTCGTATTGCGGCCCTATGTCAACATGAAACTCAGGCATTGCTCATACCTCCTTGGTTTTTAAGGCTGTTCTTCAGCCTATTATTTTTTCAATACTTCTATTTCAACCCCGCGACGAGACCTTCCAAGAGTGCCTTCCATTCCTCTTCTTTTTTATAATTGGGGAGTGAGAAATTCGCATTCGGGTAATAGTATTTGCACAGGGTCATCGTCTTCAGATGGGGGGCGAAGTGCTTGAGCGTTGAGAGTGCCTGGTTGCCCAGATCGGTCCTGATTCCTCCGAAGAGGACGAAATCATGGCATCCCTCTCCTTTCACTCCCTTCCATTCTGCGTCCTTGAGAGCATTAACGATCTCTACAACGTCGTAGGTACTCTCAGGAGTCATCCCCAACTCCAAGAGCTTTTTCTTGGTGTGGGCGGTGGCACAGATGGGGATATTCGCGGCCTTGGCGATATCCACCAGATATTCGATAAAGGGCCGCCCCTCTATTTCCACCTCTAGGGCCCGGGGGCCAATGACTAGCAACGGTCGTTCCGCCTTCTTTATAATTTTAGCAAGGGGCGTGGCATCCTTCATCTCCATAGCACCCTTAATCCCCGTCAGGATATTGACCAGATGTTGTGGATGTGGCATTTTTTCCTCCTTTTTAACGAATGGTAGCCTCTACCGGGACCTCGGTTTCATAGGTCCCGATAAGGGTCGGCAGGCTCAACACTGGCTTCGGTTTCCATCCCTTCTCCTGCAGGAATTGTTTGACTTCCTTCTTGAAGAACATGGGGATGTCCCGTTCGGTCCTCACAAAGTGATGGAGATCATCGGGCAACGTGCCGAAGAACTTTTTATACAGGTCGATGTAGTGGTTGAGCTTGATCTGCCGACCCGGCTGGGTGTCGTTCTTGCGGATACAAAGCTTGGCGATCATCACCATGGCCCGCTCCTTGGACTCAGTCACGATGGCCAGATGCTCCGGGGAAGGCTCCTCGGTATCCACCAACTCTTTTTTCCTGCCATCCATTACTGTCCAGTCACCTTCCTCCTTGCGACTGAGGTACAGACGGCGATATTTAGCGGAGTGGGGTCCGAGGACCACCGGTATGCCGAGCCTGTTACACCCCGTGGCAATGGAGGCCGCCTTCTGACTCATGGCACCCCAGGCCACACCAACAGCACCCACGCGATTGAGTACATAATCGGCAATGACCTCATAGTTGGCCCGAAGCGGCAAATTGGCAAAGATGTTGGCGATCTTCATGGCCGCCCCGGTGATATGCGCATTTGACACACAGGAGCCAATGTTCACCACACCACCGGCATCGAAATCACCCGGATACTTCTCGTATATGGTCTTGCCTTCTTTATCTTTTCGCATCCCAACAGTCATTGCGGAACAACCCGTCAGCACCACAATATATTTCCTGCGGGCGAATTCATCTACCATCTCCGCTATCTCATCGATCTCATTGGGGAAGTTCGAGCAACCCACCAGGGCTATCACCCCAGGAATGGTCCCCAGGACGATGGGGGCACCCACCTTTCTGATCTCGGTATCCATGACCGGCCCCCTGCCTACACGACACTTCCAGGTATCCCAACTGGCCACAGCCTGCATCAACTTAAAGATGGGCACACCATGGGGACATGCCTCCTCGCACTTGCCGCAGCCGATGCAGTTTTCAAAGACCTGCTTGAACGGCTCGGCATCACCCTCAGCGAGCTTCTGAATGGCGGGACCAACAGGCAAAAGATTGGGGCACACCTGCGTACATGACCCACACGCTGCGCAGGCCTTGGCCAACTCTATGGCCTTCTTTTCATCAATCGGTTCTTCTTTCTTTCGCTTCGGCGCAATCTTGAGGGCTGCCTCCACGGCAACCTCAGCCGCTTTCTCATGGTCGAGGATGAGGCAGTGTTCTCCCTTATCCACCATCGCCTTTACCACCTCGTCCGTCGGCTTGTCACTGACCTCCTCCAAACCGCGGCAGGCCTTGTCCGAGGAGGCGATGACCACAGAGCCCACCTTGCTCGCCTCGTCGGTCAGATCCGTTCGGATACACTGCTCATCGGCCACGATCACATCGGCGATCCCCGCCCGGACGAAGAAGAGCTGACGGGAGAGAGGGCCGACGACCTTGGCCTTGTTGGAATAGCGGGTGGTCTCCAGGGCCGTGCAGCAGATGCCGGCGACCTCCACCTTGTCCTCCAATCCCTTGTTTCTGAGGTAGTCGATAATCTCCGATGAAGACGCCGGGTTGTGGCCGACCACGAGGATGACCGGTTTCTTACGATCAATTGAACCCCAACCCATGTCCACAAGGGGGGTATCGGCCACTGAGGTTGGAAATTTGAACCCGATGATCTGGGCCACATCGGCCGCCTCCATGCAGACGTGATCGAGCATGGAGATATGCAGCGCCTTGGACTCATAGTCCACCGCATCCCCCTCCTGACCCGTATGGGTGGAGGATACAACATGGACAAGTTGTTCAGCGGCGTACTGAACCGCCGTCTTCAGGTCCCTCAGGGTCTTCGGCTTCAACCCCAGCACGGTCCGGATATTGGGGCACTCCACATTCACCTGATCCCCCAGATCTATAGGGTAATCTTCCCCGTGCTTTTCGATCAGGTAATCGATGATGTGGGCGGCATGGCCGGCATGGGCGCTCATACCCATACAACAGGCCAGGGTCACGATGCGACCCTGTTGGGCGGAAATATCGATACCGCAGGCACCGCGATTGGTCCCCGTGAGGTCGCACTTCCCATAGGTGCACAGACAGCAGAGGTCGCAAAAAGGCGCATAAAATGGTTTGTAGGTCTCCAGCAGGCGCCGGTCCCAGTTCCTCAGATCTGTCACATGGGGCATGGGGGTATGCCCGATGGGCTCCCACTCATCCTCCGCCCTGATAATCTTTTCCTTCTCTTCCTTTTTTCTCTTTCCCTTCATGGTTTCTATTTCCTCCTTAACTCGATCACCTTCATGGTGATATTAAACATCTCTGACATCCAATGATGTCCCTTGTCATATACCCCTCATATTATAGAGAATATATCCTATTTTAGAATAATTCCAATTTAACTCCTTGTCAAGAAGTCTCCAATCCATAGTTTCCTGCCTGAAGCCCTTTTTTCGTTCCGCCATGTGCGCCTTCCTATGTAATCATCCCTTTCACTATCTTAAACACCTCGGGATGTCTCATCACCATGATGTTGGCCCCGGCCAAAAGGTAATTGATGGCAGTGACTTCCTCCCAGGCGATCCCCAGTTCCTCACGTTCCTTGGGTTCTTTGTTCTTCCAAACCTCTCCCCCGAAGTTGGCTATGACCGGCATCTGCATCATCGCATCCTGGAACTGGATACCGACGTGCTTGGTCCGCTCCATGACGGAGAAGCAATACTCGATGCCATACCCCAGGGCCGAGGCCAAGGGATCGAGGACGATACGGTCACCGGATAAGATCCGGCTCAGCTTGACATTGAGTTCCTTTTGGAGGTTGATATCTACGGGGGCCTGTGACACCACGCAGTGTCCGTGCTCCTTGGCAGCGTTGGCGATGGGCTCAAAGTTCTCCTTGATGACCGGCCCGAGGAGGAGGTTTTCCCCGCTCAAGGCCTCAGCCACCTTGGCGAGCACGGCGGGGTCTTTGTTCTCATTCCCTGTTGTATAGACGATCATGGGAATAGAGATGGCCTCATAGACTTGTTTTACAAGTTCCGCTGCCTGCTCGGGGGGGGTATCCTTTTCGTTCGGGTCAGCACTGATGAGGTAAAAATAAACCAGGTCAGCTCCTAATTCCTCGCACCGCTTGGCCCAGGCTGCGGGATCAGCAGCCACATCTTTATACGGCTCTAAAACCCAGGGGGCCCAATTCTGCGGCTCCATATCCCAGACCTCCAGGGCGATCTTGGGTGGATGGGGGAATGCCCCCTCATCAAAGGCCTGGTTTAAGGCGAGGACGTTCTCCCCTCCTATTGTGACCGCCCGTTTGCCCTTTCCAATGGTTACTTCAGCAACCTTTCCCTTGTAGCTTTCGACCGGCGCCTTAAAGGTCATATCCATACCTCCTTGCTATGTTTCCAACCATGTATGGGAGTAAAGGATTTCCCCCATAAGTACTTTAGTCGTCTTGGCGTAATCCCGTTCCTTGGGGGGGAGGGAGGCCGGGTCCACATCCTCACCGTCCATGACCTTGTGGATCACCTCCACGATCCCCGGCAGTTTCCCTCTCGCCAGGTCCCGCAACTCGGCATCAAAGGCATCCACAATGGCCGAGTGCATGCCGTATCGCTCCAGCATTACCATATAGGTCCTGTTGAGGATCCCCCGCACCTCCTCGGGAGCCCCATTGGAGATATTGGAGAGGCCGATGGTCGATTTCACCCCCGGGAGGAGGTCCGGCAGCATCTGCGTGAACTCCATACACGCCACCACTCCTTGCTGTGCGACGCTCACCGGGAGCAAAATGGGATCGATCCATAGCCGCTCATTCTCGATCCCCAACTCATTGGCATAGGCCGCCGTCTCCATGATGCTCTCAGCCCTGGCCTCGGCGTCGGAGGGAATACCCGCATCGGTCAGCACGGAGAGGATCACCTCACATTTGTATTGGGCCGCGAGGGGAAGCATTCGCTCCTTACTCTCTCCTTTGCCCGATGCGGAGTTTATCAGCGGCGGCCACTTGGCCACCTTGAGGCCGGCCTCCACCGCCAGAGGATTCGTGCTGTCCAAGGCGAGGGGGCACTCGACCACCTCTTGGATGGTCTCTGCCAGCCATCCCATGATCTCCGGGTTCTTGCGGGCCGGCCCGACATTGAGGTCGACATAATCCACCCCAACATCGGCCTGTTCCTTGGCCATCTGCTGTAAGGCCTTCTTATCCTGTTTATCGACGGCGTCGGAGACCTGTTTGGCAATGATGTGTATATTTTCCCCGATGAGTAGCATCTGTTTCATCCTCCTTCAATTGACTAAGATCTTTTCCACCATCTCCCGTACTGCTATCGTCACGTTATTATCTTCGGGAAAATCCAGCAAAGACTTTCCCTCGAGATCAAACCTCCCAATCTGAGAATCCTCGGGTATGGTCCCAAGGATCTCTAAACCCTTCTCCTCAACCTTCTGACGGATCAGCGGATCCATCTCCCCAGGCACTCGATTAATCACAAATCCAACCCGTTTGATTTCTAGTTTCAGCTCCTGAGCCAGCTCGGCGATCCTCGCACCGCTCTGAACGCCCTTCAGGGAGTGATCGGAGACGAGAAAGAGGATGTCAGCCGCTCGGGTGGTCCGTCTGCTCAGGTGCTCCATACCTGCGGCGTTGTCCATGAGCGAATAGGGGTAGTTGTTTTCGAGGTTATCCATTATCCTGCGCAAGACAGTGTTCACATAGCAGTAACACCCAGGTCCCTCGCCTCTGCCCATACTCAGAAAATCGAACCCCTTTTGCTCAACCATCACCTCAGCCAATTTCCCCTCCAGCCAGCCATCCTTGGAAACGCCGGGCGGCAACTGAGAGGCCTTTTGCTCCATCTCATCCAAGATCGCACCGACGGTCTGTACGCCATTCAGGCCGAGGGCTTGAGCCAGATTTCCATCGGCATCAGCATCTATAACAAGGGCAGGCCCTTTCCCGGAACGAATCAAGTAGCGCAGGATTACAGCGCTCAAGGTCGTTTTTCCCGTCCCCCCCTTGCCGGAGACAGCAATATGAAAGGGCACGATGCCTTCCTACTCCCTCGGCCTAGGCCACACCAGCCGCCAGCTTAGCCGCCTTCACGGTATTGAGCATCAACATGGTGATGGTCATGGGGCCAACCCCCCCGGGAACCGGGGTGATGGCGCTGGCCTTGTTCTGGACCTCGTCAAAGTCGACATCACCAGCCAATTTGGCCTTCCCCTCAGGGGTCTTGCCGATGCGGTTCACCCCCACATCGATCACCACCGCTCCTTCCTTGACCATATCCGCCGTTATGGCCTTGGGGCGACCGGCCGCCACGATGAGGATATCCGCCCGTTTGGTATGAAAAGCCATATCTTTGGTACGGGTGTGGCACACGGTCACAGTGGCGTTGGCATTGGGTAACTTTTGCATGAGGATGGCGGCGATGGGTTTGCCCACGATGTTACTGCGCCCCACCACCACAACCTCTGCACCCTCGATCTGGGTCCCGGAGCGAATCAGCAGTTGCCAGATCCCATGAGGAGTGCAGGGAAGAAAATCGGGTTCCCCGATCAGGAGTTTGCCGACATTCACGGGGTGAAAGGCATCCACGTCTTTTTTAGGATCGATGGCGTAGAGGACCTTTGTCTCATCGATCTGCTTGGGCAGGGGCAACTGAACCAGAATGCCGTGTATCTTGGGATCTTTGTTGTACTTTGCGATGAGTGTGAGGAGGGTTTCCTCGGTGATATCTGATGGTTGGTTGTCCTGGATGGAATGAAATCCCAACTCTTTGGAGGTCCGCTGCTTGGCCGTCACATAACTCTGCGAGGCCGGATCTTCACCCACCAGGATGGTGACCAATCCCGGTACTACCTTATGTTTTGCTTTAAGTTCCTCTACTTCTTGTTTGAGCTCCTCTCGGATTTCCTTCGCTACTTCTGCCCCTTTGATGAGTTTCGCAACCATAGGCTTCCCCTCCACTGACTATTATAGTGTCACTTTAACTATCCCTTTTTGTGAACAAAAAGGAAAGGAAGTTCCTTCCTTCACAAGGGAAGGTGTCAACTTAGGATATTTTGTCTCCCTTGTCAAGCCTTTCTTAGAAAGAAAATCTCCCAAAGATAAAATAAATACTGCCGAGAATACTAACAGTATTTCAGTGATCTTGTGGCGGTTTCATTGTCGGGCACAAAAAAGGCCAGGCACTACGCCTGGCCTTTTTTCGGACTCGGTTCTCGAAACTTAGAAAAGTCCCTTTACCAAACCCGTCTTAACATCCACATCAACCTTGCGGAAGGCAGGACTAGAGGAGGTACCGGGCATGAGGCTGATGGTCCCGGCAACCGGGCAGAGAAACTTCGCCCCGGAATAGATCAAGACATCACGAACGGGCAGGGTCCATCCTTTGGGGACACCCTTCAATGTCGGGTCGTGGGTGAGGCTCAGGTGAGTCTTCACCATCATGGTGGCGTAATCCCCATATTGGGAGTCGCCCTCGAGCATCTTGGCCTTGGCCTCTGCATCAGGGGTCCATGATACGCCATCGGCCCCATAAACAACCTTGGCGATTTTATCAACCCGCTCTCTCAGTTTCATTTCCAGAGGATACAGAAACTTAAATTCGCTCTCCTCTTCACAGGCGTCCATCACCGCATCGGCCAGCTCTAGGGCGCCATCACCGCCCTTAAGCCAGTGCTCGCTGAGCGCGCAGCGGGCCCCGGCCCCCTCGGCTGCCTTGCGGACCATGGCGATCTCGTCTTTGGTATCGGTATGGAAGGCGTTGATGCATACCACCGGGTTCATACCTGATTCCCTGATGGTGTTGATGTGGTGCAGCATGTTGGGAAGGCCCTTCTCCAGAAGCCCCAAGTCTTCCTTGGTGTAGGAATCGGGCAGGGGTAGACCAGCCACCACTTTGGGGCCACCACCGTGCATCTTGAGGGCCCTGATAGTGGTAGTGAGCACCGATACGTGCGGCTTGAGACCGCTGAAACGGCACTTGACGTTCCAGAACTTTTCGAAGCCGATATCCGCGGCGAATCCGCTCTCGGTAACGTGATAGTCAAACATCTTCAGAGCGATGCGATCGCCGATAATGGATGACTGACCCACGGCAATGTTGGCAAAAGGGCCAGCATGCACCATGCAGGGCTGGTACTCAACCGTACTGCACAGGGTGGGGTTGATGGTATTGCGCATCCAAGCGGTCATGGCACCCCCCACCTCGAGGTCGCCGGTGGTGACGGGGTTGCCCTTTTTGTCGAAGGCGACGGTGATGTTGTCCATTCTCGCGCGCAGGTCTGCCAGATCCGTGACGATGGAGAGCATGGCCATGAGCTCTGAACCCACGGCGATGCCGAACTTGGACTGCATGGTAAAGCCGTCCATGCGCCCCCCCAGGCCTATGACGATGTTCCTGAGGCTCTGGGCGCAGAAGTCCAAGATCCACCCCATCTCAACTCTGGTGGGGTCGACATCCAGACGGCGCATGCCGCTGCGTTTTTCCAATTCCTTGTCGTCATAATTGCGCTCGTGCTGCATCCTCGCGGTCAAGGCCACCATAGCCAGGTTGTGGGCATTCATGATGTCGTTGATGTCGCCAGTCAGGCCCATAGAGAATTCGGTCATGGGAATGAGCAGGGCATTGCCACCGCCGGCAGCCGTCCCCTTGATATTCATGGTGGGACCGCCCGAGGGTTGGCGCAGACAGCCGCCGACATTCTTGCCTCGTTTGCCCAACCCCTCCATGAGGCCACACGATGTTGTGCTCTTTCCTTCACCCAAGGGTGTCGGCGTAATAGCGGTTACCTCAATGTACTTGCCGTCCGGTTTTTTCTTGAGTCGCTCTATGATCTTCATAAAATCGAGCTTGCAGAGCCTCCCATAAGGAATAACCTCATCCTTTTCCAGGTTCAATTTTTCCCGCCACTCATCAGGAGCTGGCATGTTCTTTTCTGAATCTTCTGCGATCTGCCAATCGGACATCTTAGTGGCATCGTACGCCATTGTTCAACCTCCTTTTTTTATAATATTTTCTTGTGTTCAATGGCTTTTCTCGATTATCGTCACCCTGTCGAGCAAAGCCAATTACTAAGACTCTAACTACCTGGACTGTTTATTAAGTTCCAATCTTCACAAAATGTATTTCTTATATGAACACCTTCTTTTTGTCAAGGGGGCATTTTATATCTTGTGTGGGTATTGCACCTGCGTACCTGCGTAAGGGTTTGGGCAATCCTAAGGGGAATTGCTTGGACAAGACTTTTTATGGTTGGTCTTCCGAACAGATCTCTCTACCCTTACTTCCCGATACAAAATCGGGAGAAGATTATATCCAAGACCTCTTCAGGGGTCGTCTCCCCTACAATCTCCCCAAGGATATCAAGGGCCCTTCGTATTTCGATGACAGCAATATCCCATGGAACCTCATGTCTGAGGCCCTCCAAGATTTCCGCAAAAACCCCTTTTACCCTTTCCAACACCAGTTTATGTCTCAAATTTACCGGGACCAACTCTCCGTCTTTTCTATGTGCTCTTCCAGTTACGGCGGCCTCGACTATCCCCCTTTTTAATCCTTCAATCCCATCACCGTTCAACGCGGATATACAGTAGACATCTCTTACTCCCATTTCTTTACTTAGCGCTTCAGTGACAAGACATTGAGGAAGATCTATCTTGTTGAGGGCAAGAAGTTTTCTTTTCTCCCGTATCTCTTGGAAGATATTACGATCCTGATCGTCCAGAGGGTTGCTCCTGTCCACTACAAAGATGACGAGATGGGCCTCAGACAATTTTCCCCTGGCGAGCCGTACCCCCTCTCGTTCTACCTCATTCCGCGGTTCCCTTAAGCCCGCCATATCTATGAGCCTAACAAGGAGGCCCGATAAGTTAACAGTCTCCTCAAGGACGTCGGTTGTAGTACCAGGAATAGTGGTAACGATAGCACGCCCCCTTCCTAGCAATTGGTTTAAAAGAGATGATTTCCCTACGTTTGCCTTGCCAACTATAGCCACTCTCACTCCGTCGCGGTAGAGCTCCCCTTCTTCATAAGCCCCTATCAACCTCTCTAACGTGGCCACTGCTCGGCGCAGGGCCCCGCCAACTTCATCCGTAGGGGGGGAGTCAATGTCTTCGTCAGGGAAATCTAAGTATGCCTCGATGGGTGCGAGTATTGTTAAAAGCTCCTCCCGTAACCCTGTGACCTCCTTGCTGAGTCCTCCCCGTAGCTGTTCCTCGGCTAATCGAAGGCCCTCCTCAGTCTTGGCCTGAATAATGTCCAGGACGGCTTCGGCCTGGGCAAGGTCAATCCTGCCAGAAAGAAAGGCCCGTTTGGTAAACTCACCGGGCAGGGCTGCCCGCGCCCCCTCCCGCAAGACCACCTCGAGAACCCGTTGGAGGTCCCAGAATCCTCCATGGCAATTTATTTCTACTATATCTTGTCTCGTATAGGTCTTAGGTGCGGCCATAAACGTGAGAAGGACTTCATCAAGCACTACTCCCTCCTGAGGGTCAACTATTTCTCCATAGCGAATATGGTGCGTCACGAGCGTTGCAGCCCCCCTTCGCGGGCGGAATATTTTTTCCGCGATCTTTTTTGCTTCTGGACCACTAATCCTCACAATGCCGATGCCACCCTCACCATAAGGCGTAGCAATGGCCGCGATGGTATCCGATTCATCACCTCGCAATACCAAGCCCTCCCTCAAAAACTTACATAAACTTTTTTAAAGAAACAAAAGAATTTAATGAAAGGCTCGCCCGCTTTCTCTCTAGGATGAAAGGGTAAAACCAATTCGGAACTTCTCAAGACAATACGTACGTGAGGCGAATTTTCTGGTTCGCCGCCGTGTTCCACGTGGAACATTCCGTAGTTACGATCCCTTTGACCGAGGAATTATTCTAATAGACTTCTGCCCCCCTTCACCCTCACTCCTGGTTTCTATAGCCCTATCATGCTTCAGGGCGAGGTGCACAATCCTCCTCTCGCTCGCAGTCATCGGCTGTAAGCTGACAGCCCTCCCCGTAGCCTTGGCTTTTTCCCCCATGCGTCGTGCCAGTTGTGCTAGATTCTCCCTCCTCCGCTCGCGATACCTCTCTGTGTCCACCACGACCATCCTTCTTTCACCCAATTGCTTCCCCACAATCCTCCCCACGATATACTGGATTGCGTCCAATGTCTGACCATGCCGGCCGATCAACAAACCACTCCCATCCCCCTTGATGTTTAGATAAATCGTTCCCCCTTCCACCCGTCCTTCAATCTGAGCGGACGCAGTTATATCCACTACTATCCTCTCTAGGGCTGTCTTGGCATATTGGAGGACTTCATCGTCTGATCTTTCCTCTACCTCTTCTTGTGTTTTTTGGTCCTTCTTCTGCCTTTTCTCCTGGTCCTTGCCATAATCCTCCTGTGACTCTTTCAGAATCGCCCTAACCTTTACTCGCTTATTTCCCCCCATCAATCCGAAGATCCCGCGGGATTTCTCTTCGATGACTTCAAACTCCAGTTCTTCTCTTGTCTTTCCGAGTTCCTTGCATATTTCTTCAATGGCTTCTTCGGCGCTCTTCGCTTCTTTTTCTATCGGCATCTTTCCTGCCTCCTTACCGCTTCTTGTTGATATACAATTGGTGTACGATGGCCAGCACATTTGTGACCAGCCAGTAGAGGACCAGCCCAGAGGGAAAGTTCAGAAATATAAAGATAAAAATGAGGGGCATAAAGGCCATCATCTTTGCCTGGGACGGGTCTGCGGACACCGTGGTCATCTTTTGCTGAAAGAACATGGTGGCCCCCATGAGCAGCGGGGTGATATAGGTGGGATCTTTGTCAGCCAAGTCCCTGATCCACAAGATGAAGGGGGAATGTCTGAGTTCGATGGCATTCAGAAATGCTCCATAGAGGGCAAAAAAGACCGGCATCTGTAGGAGCAGAGGGAGGCATCCGCCGAGAGGATTCACCTTACGTCTCTTGTAGAGCTCCATGATCTCCCGGTTGAGGGCCTGTTTGTCTTCCTTATATTTCTCCTGAAGTTTCTTGACCTCCGGCTGTAATTTCTGCATCTCCTTCATCGACTGCTGGCTTTTGTGGGTGAGGGGGGTGAAAAGGATCTTGAGTATGACGGCCAGAATGATGATGTCGAGACCATAGTTGCCCGTAAAGGTATTGGTGAAATTGAGGAACCACACGATTGCAACGGCAATAATGTGTAGGAAGCCGTAATTTGCAGTTTCTTCGGCCGTAGGGGTAATCTGCGAGAGGAGGGAGGCAATTTTAGGCCCCAAAAAGAGGGTATAGGATATCTTCTCATTATCACCTGGTTTTAGCTCGAGGGGAGAAAGTTGGGTGCTGTGGATAATATCTTCGGAGTCAGTACTCAGCATCAAATCAGTCCCCTGTTGCGAGGGGTAGATCAGTGCGATAAAATAGTTTTGATTGATGCCAAACCAATCCACCGCTTTAATAATCTTACTCTCACTCTTTATCTTCTCCGGTTTTTTTATCGTTTGATAGTCACCATCGGCATAATAGATAGGACCAAAGAATCCCCTGTACTGCGTTTTTTCTTCTGGAACCTCAGATGTCCATCCCAACTCCAGCGTGTCTTTGACTGAAGCTCGGCTAGAGGGATTGGAGACGACAACCTCCATATCCATCTGATAACTATCAGCGTAAAAGGTAAACTGCTTGTCTATCTGCACCCCCTCAGGTGATGTCCAGCACAACGTGAGGTTCTTTTTCTCTCCATTGCGACTTAGCGTGACTCCGGCGGAGGAAGGAACAAAGGGGATGCCTTCGTCGTATTCAATCTCTCCTTTCGTAAACTTGATCCCCAGAGGCAAATCCTCCAGGGCTGTTGTGTTTACGATGTCAACTGGTTGCGGAGGGGTCTCATCCACCCCC
Source organism: Deltaproteobacteria bacterium (assembly GCA_016927065.1). GTDB lineage: Bacteria > Desulfobacterota > B13-G15 > B13-G15 > RBG-16-54-18 > JAFGNJ01. Next base: position 340,503 of record JAFGNJ010000004.1, on the reverse strand, counting down.
TTTTTCCCCAATATCCCCCCCACCGTGTTCTGCACAAATTGCCCCAAGGGGTGCATGGAAACCTTATCCATATACTCCTTTAATTTCAAGGTCTTAAGCCTGCCCCCGTAAGTGCTGAAGGTAGCCGTGTACAGGGGGGTATCGACGACGACATCCTGGTACACTACCCCCTCTTTCGGTTGTTGCCGTTCTATGGGGATCTGCGGTGATTCAGCTTTAGGCTCAACCCTCTCTTCCTGTTCCGTTACCACTGTCTCTTTGCTTGTGGGGGTCTCCTGCTGAGGCTTTGGAGCAAACAAGTACTGATAGACTACAATCATGATGACTGTGATTAATAAGGCGATTATCAATCGCGCATTCGTATTCATTATGCTGACCTCCTAGTATGTCCGGTGTGCCAAAGGGTTATTGTACGGGGTCGTACCCGCCAGGGTGTAGAGGGTGACACTTTAGAATTCTTTTTATTGCACGAAGGATCCCACGCAGCAATCCATAAACCCTGATGGACTCAATGGCGTAACTGGAACACGATGGGTAGAACCGACACGTGGGACCGAATAGGGGGGATACAAAGATTTTATATGCCTTGATTATTCCTATGGCCACACCCTTCAAGGTAGGCCATTTAATGGGAAGCACTATCGCTCCTCTTCCTTGCGGAGCCTCAAAGGGGCGCTCAGTTCATCCGCCACCTGGGCATACTGTAGTTCTTGGGCCCCCTTCTTTCCTACTATCACGTAATCAGTTGAAGGTGGGAGCCTATCTTTGTTCCTTCGAAAGAATTCCCTCATCAATCGTTTTACCCTATTTCTCTCTACGGCCTTTCCCAACCTTTTGCTTGCAACCGCTCCCAGTCGGGAAAGCCCTTGATCATTCTTTCTTGCGATAATCAGAAAGTTCTTCGTATGTCTCCTGGTACCCTCTTTGGCAATCGTTTCAAAGTCTCCCTTTCTTCTCAGTCGTTCTTCTCTTCTCAGCCTCTCATCTTTTTTTGTCGAGGCCTGGATCATACCGTTAATCGTTTCCTCCCTTTAGCCCTTCTGCGCTGTAATACCCTTCGACCCCCTTTGGTGCTCATCCGTTGTAAAAAACCATGGGTCCTCTTTCTGCTGATCGTACTAGGTTGATAAGTTCTTTTCATTTAAACGTTTTTCGTCCTCCTCCCAAGATATTTTTCAACATTTTAATTTAATCACAGCATATACTTCTTTGTCAAGCATCGCCCTCCCACCCCCATCTCATATTACTCGTTGTATAGACTTGACAAAACTATATTCATGAGTATATGATTATTAAATCATATACTCAAGGGGGTTAGGTATGGAGGAACAAATCGTCGAGTTGAAAGCGGCCATTTTGAAGGCTATGGCTCAACCTACGCGCTTGAAGATTTTGGAAAGTCTACGAAGTGGGGAAAAATGCATCTGTGAAATCGTCCCCACCATCAATGGAGAACAATCAAATATCTCACGTCATATCTCGATGATGCAAAAAAGCCACCTGGTCACCACCCGCAAGGAAGGGGTGAGGGTAATGGTGAACGTGAAAAATCCAATGGTCTTCGATATTTTGGATAAAGTCAGTACCATCTTGAAAACCCGTATTAAAGAACAGGAGAAACTCCTAAACCAGATTTAAGGTATCAGGATAGCAAGAGTATCAGATATAAATATGAATCCATTGGACAGAAAACGGCTCTCTTTCCTCGATCGTTTTTTAACACTCTGGATCTTTCTGGCTATGTTCATTGGGGTGGGAGGGGGGTATCTCTATCCAGGTATTCGAGAAGTCATCAACTTCTTTCAGGTTGACACCACCAATATCCCCATTGCTATCGGCTTGATCCTCATGATGTATCCGCCCCTGGCCAAGGTCAGATATGAACAGCTCGGACACGTCTTTCGAAACTGGAAGGTGCTCACCCTTTCTCTGGTTCAAAACTGGGTCATCGGCCCAATACTCATGTTTCTGCTGGCCATCACCTTCCTCTCAGGTCATCATGAGTACATGGTGGGCCTGATCCTGATCGGCCTGGCCCGGTGCATCGCCATGGTCATCGTTTGGAATGATCTAGCTTCTGGAGACAGAGAGTATTGCGCAGGACTGGTGGCATTCAACTCCATCTTTCAGGTCCTCTTCTTCTCGCTCTACGCCTACATATTCATCACCTTAGTACCGCAGTTGCTCGGCCTAAAGGGTGCTGTCGTGAATATCTCCATGGGACAGATTGCTGAGAGTGTCTTTATTTACCTCGGTATTCCATTCATAGCCGGTGTGCTCTCCCGCCTCATCGGCCTGAAGACCAAAGGCCGACAGTGGTACGAAGAGAAGTTCATTCCTAAAATCAGCCCCATCACCCTAATCGCCCTCCTTTTCACCATCCTGGTCATGTTCTCGCTCAAGGGCGAGTTTATCGTCCAACTTCCTTTGGACGTCGTTCGGGTTGCCATCCCGTTGTGTATCTATTTTGTGGTCATGTTTGTAGTCTCTTTTTTCTTGTCTAGAAAGGTGGGAGCCACCTATGAACAGTCAGCGACCCTGAGTTTCACCGCCGCATCGAACAACTTCGAGCTTGCCATTGCGGTGGCCATTGCGGTTTTCGGGATCAATTCAGGACAGGCCTTTGCCGCGGTCATCGGTCCGCTCGTAGAAGTCCCTGTCTTAATCAGTCTGGTCACCGTGGCTATATGGTTTAAAAAGAAGTACTTTCCCTACGCAGTAAAAACCTTTGCCGGGGTCTGCCACCTCAGCTGTAAGCCATGAAGGTTCGCAACCATAAACAGGGCGACCCTTCGGCTGAGACGAGGCATCCGAACCAGGCCGTTAAAGAATGAGGAGGTGTGCTATGTCACAGGACGAAGAGAATCGGTTGCAGCATGAAGAGAAAGGATGAAAGGGAGGAGAATGAGCTGTTGCTCCGCCACCAGTTGGTCGGCGTATGCTGAACTTTCCTGATGATATAGAGGTCGGTGTTATTGGCTTGGATGAGATACTGGCCGACCTTTACTCTAAAGGCAGACAGGCGAATGAAAAGACCGCCGAAGAGATCATCACTAGATTGGAAGCCAAAAAGAACTATATCCCCTCGTCTGACCGTACCCGTAGAGAGTACATGTATGTCCTCTTAAAGGAGTACAGCAAGTACATGAGGGATCGAGCTAAAAATTTGTAATATAAAAACATCTTCAGTGAATGGCACAATGTCCTCTTTGCACCTTGGTATCTCTATCTATTTCCCGCGCTCGGTCAACTACTCCTTGACAAAACCCGATACCCCTTGTAATACTTAGACTAAAGAAATTATGAGGGAAATATTCAAACATAAGCCGGGCCGCTTCTTCCTCATAGTCCTCTTGCTCTCGTTCATCGGCATGCTCTGGGCGCCGCGGTATTTCTTTGAGCCCTATATCTTCTTTGGCTGGCTGAGCGCTCCGTGTCTTGCAGGATTTATCTTTATACTCATCTGGCTTATTGCCTATCTCATCTATTTTTTCCGTTACTGGCCATACAGAGATTAAAGTAAAGGAGACACCATGTTATCTATCATTGTCTTGGGTCTTTTTGGTATTGCTGTCCTTTGGATGGCCGTCTACGGCTATCGGATCTCCGCAAAGACTGCGGAGGATTATATGCTGGCTGGCAGGGGAATTGGGCTCATCGTATTATTCTTTTTTACCCTATTTGGCATATCAAGTACCTGGACCTTCTACGCCTATCCCGGATTCTTGTATCGCCATGGGCCTGCCTTCGTCTATTTTATCTGGGGATGTGTGGCCGGTTTTATTGCGCTCTACATGTTTTTCGGCCCCCGATTATGGGCAGCGGCCAAGCTCAATCACTTCCTCTCACCCGTAGAGGTCCTTGCGCAACGATATGAATCGAAGGCCTTGCGCCTCATCCTGGCCCTTGTTCTGCTCGCCTCCATGGTACCCTATATCAGCATTGAATCCCTCGGAGTGGGGTTGGGCTTTAAGGCTTTTGCAGGCGTTCATGAGGCGGTGGGGATCATCTATACAACGATCCTCTTGATTTGCATCATCCTCTTGGGAGGGATGCGGGCGACCGCGTGGACCAACATCTTCCTCGGCATTATCTATGCAACCACCTTTTTGGGTTCCCTCCTGTTGGTCATCAACAGGGTGTTCCCGGATGGCCTTCCTCAGGCTATCCAGATCCTTAGCGCCACAAATCCAGAACTCCTCACCGCTCCAGGACCAATAGTAGAGGGAGAACCTTTCTTTACATATCCAATCATTGTGGGCGTCTTCATCACGGGTTTAATGGCCTTTTCCTGGCCCCATATCGTCATGGGGACCCTTACGGTTCGGGATAAGGCCATCTTTAAATGGTTCCCCCTGCTGGGTATCGTAGCGGGAGGCATCTGTTTTTACACCATCCCGTTTATCTGGGGTTCCATCGTCGCCCCTGCCATAAGCCACATGGATGGTACCCTGGTCCCCGTGGTCAGCGGCAAGGCTGCGGACAATGTCGTCCAGGTAATCATCACCGAATATCTTCCTGAGTGGTTCTCAACCTTTGCCCTCATGGGTGTCATCGCCGCCGCCCTCTCCACCGCGGCTATACAGCTGATGACATCGGCCATCCTGGTTTCCAGGGACCTGATCCACGGGTTCTTCAAGCCCGATGCCACTGACAGGCAGCTCATCATCTGGACAAAACTCTCCGTCATCGGCCTACTCATCTTGTCCGTGGGGATTGCTCTCTGGCATCCTTTGGCCCTGGCCCTCTACCTTACCAACATTGCGGTTCCAGGATTTGCCCAGTGGGCGCCCTGTCTGGCTGGGGGGATCGTCTGGAAACGGGGGACAAAATACGGTGCCATCGCAGGGGCCTTAGTAGGGACGGCCATGCTCATTGCTGCATTCATTTTACATTTGTCCAGCTTCTTTATCATCGCCTCCTTTATCGTCAATGCCCTCGTCTATGTCATCGTGAGTCTGCTGACCCCCAAACCTTCGGAGCATATCGAGAGGATGTTCTTCGATGAGGTTGAGGAATTCCTGGAGGAGAAGGCTTGATGGAATGGCGGCTGCTCCTCAATCCCACGGCTGAGGCAGCAGACCTGCTGGCCATGCCTGCTGCCATTGCAGAGGCTAGGCTGGCGGGGCGCTATATCCTTACCACCAGGCCCGTACCGGAGACGATCATCATCCAGCGGGTTCAGCGAAAGGGCCTGGTGGCTGGGGCAGAGGTGGGGGTTGATCGGGAAGAGGCAGAAAAAAGAGGCATTGATGTCGCCGTTCAGCCGAGGGGAGGGCGCCGTGGCGCACGCGCGGCGGAGACGACATCCTTACAAGAACTGATGCTCAAGGCAAAGGATAAATTCAAGACAGCGGACAGCCCAGCAAATGAGACCGCTGCTCTCATCTATACCTCCGGCACCACCGGAGATCCCAAAGGGACCATGCTCACCCATGAAAACTTCCTGGGCGAGTGTGAGGCGACCACAGAGGTTATACAGACCACTGAAACGGATCGATTTGCTACCTTGGTTCCTTTCTTCCATATCTATGGCTTGGCTGTCGGCTTGGTGGTCTCCCTCTTTAGGGGGTGTGGTATGGTTCTGTTCCCCCAGTGGCTCCCGCGTCAACTGCTTAGGAGGATGCATGAGGAGAAGATCTCTGTTCTTGTCGCCATACCAACCCAATACCACCACCTGCTGCTCGCTGCGAAGAAGAAGGCCTTGACCGAAAGTCCCCTTACCTGCTGTATATCAGGAGCCGCCCCCTTACCCGTCCAAGTCATCAAGGAGTTCAAGAAGATCTTCGGCGTCGATATCATGGAGGGGTACGGTCTTACCGAGACCACGGCCGCTGTCTCGGTAAATCCCAGCGACAAGACAAAACCAGGATCGGTGGGGCCCCCGACAAAAGGCATCGAGATAAAAATCGTAGACGACCACGGGAAAACGTTGCCCCCTCACGAAGCGGGGGAGATCCTCGTCAAAGGCAAGGTCGTTATGAAGGGTTATTACAACCTCCCTGAGGAGACTCGAGCTGTCTTAAAAGAGGGGTGGTTTAGCACAGGTGATATCGGATATCAAGACGAAGAGGGCTATGTTTTTATCACCGATAGGAAGAAGGACATCATTATAAAAGGAGGCTTTAACATCTCTCCGACAGAGATCGAGGAGTGCTTGTGTACCCACCCCCAGGTACAAGAAGCAGCGGTGGTTGGTCAGAAGGTGAAGGGAGGGAGGGAGGAGGCCATCAAGGCCTTTATCGTCCCTGTTGAGAGCGAGAAGATAACCCCTGCGGAGCTCATTAAATTCTGCAGGACGAACCTGGCCCCCTATAAGGTACCTGATGAGGTGGTGTTCAGGGAAGACCTGCCCAATAGTGCCTCCGGCAAAGTGCTAAAAAAAGAACTGCGGGAGGACTATAAAGACATGAGGATGATAGAGAGGAATGAACTTAGGACAGCTGCTCGAGGCAAAGACTAAAGAGCATCCCAAACGGGCCGCCCTCATCCATGAAGGGAAAAGCGTAACCTTTGACGAGTTCAATAAAAACGTCAACAGGCTTGCCAATGGTCTGAAAGGGCTTGGCATCAAGGGGGGAGACCGGGTGGCCATCATGCTCCCCAACACCCCGGAGTTTGTCTACGCCTTTTTTGCCTGCCAGAAGCTGGGTGCAATAGCGGTCCCCTTTAACACCATGTATAAAGGCGGTGAGATATTCCACATTCTCAATGATTGTGGGGCAAAAGCCATTATCACCCTGAACAGCATGGTCCCGTTGATCAACGAGATCAAGCCCGAACTCCCTCAGCTCCGGCATATTATCACCACGGGGGAACGCACCCTTACTTTTGCCGACCCCGAGTCCACATTGTTTCTACAAGGCGTGTTAGCCAAAGATACCTTTAAAGACTTGGATGAAGCCTATCAGCGGATCGGTGATGCCCTGGTTGAGGGATTCTCAAAAACAGGCTTAGACGATGTGTGGTATAAGCAAAGGGGAAGTCTTCGGGTGGGGGGGAAAAAATTAGCGGGTTTCTCATTCTCAGAGATCGAAAACCTGTATATCCTTAATGTGCTCTGTTTCCTCACCCCCTTTGATCCCACAGATTTCTTTCACGTTATCTGGGTCCCCCCAGAGGTAAAGGATAAGGTCATCGAACCCCTCACCTCGATTCAGGAGGCAACTGGAAAGCGGCCCACTGACGACGCAATCCAAAAGACCATCATTGAGGCACTGGAAAAGGGATTGGGGGTTACCCTGCAAGAAGGTGCTTTATCGAGGGACGAGATATTCGGCTATGAGAAATATAAGGCCACGGCCAAGAAGAAATAACGAGTAGCCCTTCATTTCTTGTGCCTTTTTTCTTGGATAACTTTCTCTTTGAGCGGAAACCTGCCGCAGCTGAACCGCCCCTCAGGGCAGTACCCCAGGCGTTCGCACTTTGCGCCACCGTTCTCAAAGACGGGGGGTAGCTTCTCGCGACATAGCTCCAACATCCGGTTCGCCAACGCCCTGATCTCCCACTGGGCCCGCTGGCAACACCGCTGGGAGAAGAAATGCAACAGTTCCCGGCAGTTCATGGTGACCACGATCTTGGTCTCCCCGGCTTGGGGGAGGACGAATCGCGCATCTTCATGGGCCCGCTCTCCGGTGACGCCCTTTTCAGCGAACCGAGCCAACAGATCCTGATAACTGGCTTGGATCTCCTCCATGCATCGCTCAAACTCCGTGCGCATGGCCACATCCCCGGCAATTGAAGGGGGGATGATATAGCCGAAATGCTTCATATCCACATACCGCTGGCTCTGCTGGGAGTACGAGGCCACCCGGTATCTGACCAGTTGGTGGGTCAAGGCCCGGGAGACCCCTTCAACGGCAAAGGTGAACTTTACATGCTCCAGGGGGCTGTCGTGACCGGAAGGCATCATCTTTTTGAGAAAGGCGACCTGTTGTTCTTCGTCCCCCTCTGCCTCCCACATATCCCCCGCCCAGCGGCCAGAGTAACACTGACGATAGGCAACATAGAGCAGGGAGAGGGAATTCGCGCTCATCTCCAAGAGTTTCACCTGTAACCTGACCGGAGGCATACCTCCTCCTTTCGGGCCCCATCATACCCCATGCACGGGATCGCTGCCAAGGTTTTTATGCGCATGCACGGTGATGAATGATTTAAGATTGCATACCGCTCCTAAAATTTGTATGCTGAGTACCTATGAACCGTGTCGTAGTGACGGGGATCGGAATCCTCAGCCCTATTGGGATCGGCGTAGAAGAGTTCTGGCAAAGCTGTATAGCGGGCCGATCCGGCATCAGGCCCATTCAGGGCTTTGAGGTGGGTCATCTCCGCTCACATCTTGGGTATCAAGTAGAAGATCCTGAGTACAAACACTATATCAAACCGACCAATGTGCGCCGCATGGATCGCATCAGCCGGATGGTGACGGCCTCGGTGAAACTCGCCATCCAGGACGCAGGCCTTGAGATGGGGCAAGAAGATCCCGAACGGATAGGGATCATGATCGGAACGGGGCTGGGCAGTTCCAAGACGGTCGACCTCTTCTTCCGGGACCTGGTGCGCAACGGTCCCCAAGAGGTAGCTCCCCTCCTGTTTCAGACCTCGGTCCCCAATGCCATCTGCAGCCACGCCTCCATCGAGTTCGGGATCAAGGGGATCAACACCACCTTCTCCCATAAAGAGGTCTCGGCGGAGAGCGCCATCGTTCATGCCTTCGAGGCCCTGCGCCGGGGCAAGGCAGAGGTCGTCCTCGCCGGCGGGGGTGATGAGATCAGCGAACCCCTCTACAACGTATACGCCACCCTGGGCGCCCTCTCCCCACAGCGGTCTCCCCATCCGGAGGGTATGCGCCCCTTTGATCGCACCAGGAACGGAATCGTCCTGGGAGAAGGAAGTGGCGTTGTGGTCATGGAGACCCTCGATCATGCGCGCGGGCGCGGTGCCACCATCTATGCAGAGGTAGTGGGGTACGGCATGGTGGGGTGGTGTAACGACGGGGTCTGGAGCTACGATAGGGATGGTTCCTCAATGGCTCGAGCTATGTCACAGGCAGTGGGTAGCTCCCCCCAGGTGGATTATATCTGCGCTGCGGCCAATTCCACCCAGGCATTGGATCAGGCCGAGACCAGCGCCATCAAAAAGGTCTTTGGAAAGGAGGCGGCGCAGATCTCCGTGAGTGCGGTCAAGTCGATGATCGGTGAATTCGACGCCTCAGGGGGGATTAGGGCGTGTGCTGCTGTCCTGAGCATCCATGAAGGGATCATCCCCCCTACGATCAACTACCGCCAACCCGACGCCGAGTGCGATCTAGACTATACGACCCAGGGTGCCAAGAACAAAGCGATAGCATCTGCCCTCCTCAACGGCTTTGCCAACGGAGGGACTCACATCTGCATCCTCTTTAAAGGCTGTTCCTAGTTCACCTGTTACCGGCTCTGTTCTCGGTTTTTGGCAAGACCACGGCACAGTTAAAAAATAACACTCTATCTTGATGAATTATCGCAAAAATATTGTTGAAATTTCTTGACTTACGTAACAAAATTTCATATAAAAACGTGTGCCATTAACAATAGCTACCATCCCAAATAAAGGAGTCAATCCATGAACGTCGCAACGAACTTAGAAGAGTCGGCCTCTCGCTTTCCCAAGCGGTCGGCCGTGAGTGAAGGAACCTTTGAGACCAGTTACGATCAGCTCAACGAAAGGGCAAATAAGGTAGCAACGGCCCTCATAGGCTTGGGTATCAAGCCTGGTGAGCACGTAGGGTTGTGCGCTCCCAACTCGAGCGATTGGCTGGCCTTTTATTTCGGCGTGCTCAAGGCAGGGGCTGTAGCCGTCACCCTGTCCAGTCTCCTTTCACCCGATGAAATGACGTTATTAATCAGCCATGCGAAACTGCGGATGATCTTTGCCGCTGAGGACAAGCTCGACGCACTAAAAAAATTGCGGGGAAAAGATGGCCTTGAAAAATTGATTTGCCCGGGGGGTGATTTAGAGCTACAGCAATTGATGGACTCGGGATCGGGCTCCTTCAAGGCGATTGATCGGGACGAAAACGATACCGCCGCCGTACTGTATACCGGAGGCACCACCGGTATACCCAAAGGGGTAATGCTCACCCATAAAAACATCAACACATCAGCCCAGAATGTCGCCTTCAGTGAACGCTCGACCGAGAAAGACCGAGCGCTGTGTTTCCTCCCCTTTAACCACGTATTCGGCCAAATGCACATCATGAATGCTACCATTTTAAGCAGTGGCTGTTTGGAGCTGCTTCCTGCTTTTGATCTGGATAAAGTACTGGAAGTCCTCGCAAACGGTCGAGTAACAAAATTCTTTGCCGTTCCCACCGTCTTTGTCCGATTCCTGAGTATTAAGGGCCTGCAGAAAAAACTCGGCGCTGTTCGCTACTGCTTTTCAGCTGCCGCCACCATGGCAGAAGAAACCGTCAAACAGTGGCAGGAAAAATCCGGGCTCACCATCTACGAAGGCTATGGCTTGACCGAATCCGCTTCCGCAGTCACGTATAATCACTATGAACATCATGTCATAGGATCCATTGGGACCCCTGTGCCGAAGGTAGAAGTTCAGATCCGGGATGAAACAGGGCAGCCTGTCGAACAAGGCAAAGAGGGAGAAATCTGCATCCGTGGGCCCAATATCATGAAGGGCTATCTGGATAACCCGGAGGCCACGAAGGCCGCCTTCTGGGAAGATGGGTGGTTTAGATCCGGCGACATTGGCCGCATCGACGAAAACGGCTACGTATACATTGTCGACCGTATCAAAGAAATAATCATCACGGGGGGTGAAAACGTCTATCCCCGAGAGGTGGAAGAGGTTCTCTATACAAGACCTGAGATTCAAGAGTGTGCGGTCATCGGTCTCCCTGATAAGGAATGGGGCGAGCGGGTAACAGCCTATATCGTCCCCCAGCCGGGGAAGACCGTCAATAAAGATGAGGTGAAGAAGTTTTTGAAATCACGCCTCGCGCCGTTCAAGGTCCCTAAAGAGTATAATGTCGTGAGTGACCTGCCCAAGTCCCCAGCGGGCAAGATCTTGAAGAGGGAGTTGAAAAAGCAGGTCCTAAAAAAATAGTAAATAGATTCTTCTTAACATAACGGGTTATCTGGTGGTATGATCATCAGGGAGAGGTTATCCATAACGAATCGATATCTCTCCCCCTGAAGTCAAGGGCCGCAATCGCCCCGAAAAATATAAGTGTACCACCGTACAGCCTTTCCCGATTTCAAATAGTGACCAGTTTATACTCCCTCATCCCCAACCCCATCTCCTCAGCATAGGCCAACTGGATTCCCCAGTCTACTTCCCGGTGTACCGCTCGGAATTTATCAGCACCTACAGGGATATCCTTCGTGTGCGTGGAGAAGGAGTTTCCCGGTTGGGCGTTCACTAGATCGACAGAGGCCTGGTCAATGGCCACCGGGTCATCCGAGGCGAGGATCCCCACATCCCCCACAAGAGGGGCGTCGCTGTACCCATAGCAGTCACAGTAAGGGCTCACCTGTGTGACGAAATTCAAAAACACCGTCCGTTTGTCCTTATTCTTCAGGGTTCCGAGGGCATACTCCACCATCTTTCGCTGGAATGCTGGGGCGGCCTCGTTCCACTGAATCTGGATGGCCCCCTCGGGGCAGATTGCGATGCACTCCCCGCACCCCACACACGTATCGGGATTAATAAAGGCCTTCCCATCTCGCATCTGGGGAGCTCCATATGCGCACCACTCGACACAGGTCCCGCACCCCACACACGCCTTGCGTTTTACCTTAGGCCCGAGGGTGGAGTGCTGGCTTAGCTTCCCCTCCCGGCTGGCACACCCCATACCGATATTCTTGAGGGTCCCGCCGAAGCCGGTGAGTTCGTGCCCTTTAAAGTGCGTCACCACGATTAGCGAGTCAGCGTAGTAGATTGCATGGGCAATACTCACCTCTTGGTAGATCTTCCCTTGTATCGGGACCTTGATGGCGGCATTCCCCACGAGGCCATCGGCGATAATGATCGGTGCCCCCACCACCGAGAAGGCGAATCCATGCTCTACCGCCGTGCCAAGGTGAGATACGGCTTCAGATCTGGAACCTCCATAAAGTGTATTGGTATCGCTAAGGAAGGGCTTACCACCCAGTTCTTTCACCTGCTCGACGATACGGCGCAGGAAGATGGGCCTAACATAAGCGGTATTCCCTCTCTCACCAAAGTGAAGCTTGATTGCAACCGTCCCCCTTTTTTTGATCCTCTTGGGTAGATTAACCTTCTCTAGCAACGCGCCCACCTTGTCCAACAGATTTCTGTCGATTGTGGTCCGTAGATCAGCAAAGTAAACCGTGCTTGCCATCTCATAATCCTCCTAAAACTTTAAGACACGTGTATTCTAGGTCGGGGATCAAACTTTGTCTTTGCCAAACACAACATTACCATACACTATCTTCACGGCAATCGATTATATATCTCTCGCAGTACATCACCGGCACCCTGGGCCAACAGGTCCTCAGCCAACCGTCTTCCTGCTACCTCGGCATCATCCCCCTGGATCTCAGCACGAAGGATATGGGTTCCGTCAAGACGGGCCACCAACCCCCGCAGGAAAATACCCCCTCCCCGCACCTGGCCAAAGGCAGCAATGGGGACCTGGCACCCACCTTCCAGTCTGCGCAGAAAGGCCCGCTCACCTTCCACCGCCAAGGCACTCTCGGGGTGATTCAAAAAGGCAATCAACTCATTAACAGCATCCTCTTTTCGGCACTCGATCCCTAGGGCCCCTTGGCCGACCGCAGGGAGCATCACCTCAAGAGACAGATATTCTGTGACCTTATCCTCCAGACCCATCCTGCGGACCCCGGCAGCGGCCAAGATCACCGCGTCAAGGTCCTCCGTCTTCAACTTCCTGATTCTGGTATCAAGGTTCCCCCGCAGGGCGATGATCTCCCATCGGGGGTTGATCCCCAGAAGCTGGGCCCCTCTCCGGAGCGAAGCGGTCCCGATTCGGGCCTCCGAAGGAAGCTCACGCAGTCCCCGTCCCTCTCTGGAGACCAGAACATCTCGAGGATCCTCCCGCTCGGTTACGGCCCCGATGTGCAGGCCCGACGGAAGTTCGGAAGGAACGTCTTTCATGCTGTGCACCGCCAAGTCTATTTCCCCCCGCAGGAGGGCTTCTTCGATCTCCTTGACAAAGAGCCCCTTCCCCCCCACCTGAGCCAGGGGGACATCGGTGATGTTGTCCCCCGTGGTCTTGATTCGGACCACCTCTATATGAAGGGCGGGATGCCGATGGGCGATTCGCTCCCGCACCCATGCGGCCTGCCGCAGGGCAAGCGCGCTTCCCCTGGTACCGATCTTGATCCGCTTCACAGCCAATGTCTCAAAGGTTGCTCTCTCTCATTGAGGTAATCTTTGGCGTTCTGGTGTGTCTCCTGATGCCACATAAAGATGCGACATGAACTCAATCCTTACTAACCACAAGATCCCCTTTTTGTCAAAGAGAAAGGTTTCGGCTAAATACTTATTATAGCATATGTCTCTTCGCTCGCTTTTTGCGAACATATTTGATACTATGCCCAACAATGACGGGACGGATACGATTGGAACTCATCACCCCGGCGGCAGAGGATAACGCCCCCATCCCCAACCTCTCCCTCGCTACAGTCGCCGCCCTTACTCCCCCTGATATTGAAGTCTCTTTCAGCGACGACCTCATCAATCCCCTCGACCTGAATGGCGACCTCAAGGAAGTAGATCTGGTGGGGATTTCCTGTTCCACCAAAACCGCCCTCCGGGCCTATCAGATCGCCCAAGCATATCGTGAACGAGGCATCCCCGTGGTCATGGGAGGCATCCACCCCACGGCCCTCCCGGACGAGGTCCTGGAACACTGTGATGCTGTGGTGGTGGGTGAGGCGGAGGAGAGCTGGCCCCGCCTGATTGATGACTTCCGCAGAGGAAACCTGGAGAGAATATATAAACAAGAAGATTTTACCCCACCTGAAGAGATACCCCAGGCCCGTCGTGAGATCTACCGTGCCAAAGACTATTTCCCCATCGATTCCTTGCAGGCCACCAGGGGTTGCCCCTATTTATGTGACTTCTGCTCGGTGAGGAGATTCTTCGGGGGGACCTATCGTTACCGCCCCATTGATGCAGTCATCGCGGAGACCCGCTCCCTGCGACACAAGGTGATCATGTTCGCCGATGACAACATCGTAGGACACCCCCGCTACTCTCAGCACCTACTCGAGGCCCTCATCCCCCTGCGCAAGTGGTGGATCGGGCAGGCCTCCCTGGCTGGCCTGGAGGATGAGGCAAAGATCAAGCTCATGGCCAAGAGCGGCTGCAAGGGGGTGCTCATCGGCTTTGAGTCCCTCTCCGAGGAAAATATCCGAGCGTCGCGGAAGCATCAGAATCGGCCCGCTGATTACTTGTCGATAATCCGAACCCTGCATCGTCACGGGATCGCCGTGTGGGCCTCCTTTATGTTTGGTCTTGACCACGATGACAAGGGGATCTTTGAACGGACGGTGCGCTTTGCCATCGAGGCAAAGTTCTTCTCGGTGAACTTCCCCATCCTCACCCCCTACCCTGGCACCGCCCTCTATGAGCGGCTCACGGAAGAGGGGCGGTTGACCGACGAGCATTGGTGGCTCTTGGAGAATCAAGAAGCTCATGCCCCGCACTTCCACCCTCGGGGGATGACTCGTGAAGAACTCCGGGAGGGATGGGAATGGACCTGGCGTGAGTATTACTCCTACGCCTCCATCCTGCGGAGGTTTCAGTGGGAGTACCCCCCTACGCTTGTCAACAAGGCCATATATTTCCCCTTTAACCTGTTTCAACGCCGTTTCATCCATAAGAAAGTCTTGGGCGGAGAGAGGCTTGGGTGGACCAAGGTCCCCTGGAAGACAAGGCGGGCCAATCAATTGAAAACATAATATGAATCCTTTCGTAGATAAAATCGCCATCGTGACGGGTGGAGCCTCTGGGATCGGGCAAGCCCTCGCAGTAGGCTTGGGGCAGGGGGGAGCGTTGGTGATTGTGGCGGACATGAACAGAAAAGGCGCGCAACAGGTTGCCGCAACGATCACCGCAAAGGGCGGCCGGGCTCACGCCGTCTATGTCAATGTATCAAAATCTGCACAAGTCGAGCACCTCATACACGACAGCGCAAAAAAATATGGGGGGCTTCATTACCTCTTTAACAATGCGGGTATCGCCGTCATGGGCGAGGTGCTCGACATGAAGCGTGCGCACTGGCAACATACGCTCGACGTTAATCTCTGGGGCGTCATCCACGGCACGGCAGCGGCCTATCCCGTGATGGTCGAACAGGGTTTTGGGCATATCATCAATATCGCTTCCGCAGCCGGCCTTGTTCCCGTTCCGTTGCTCACGGCTTACACCGCCACTAAGCACGCGGTGGTGGGACTTTCGCTCGCACTACGAGTCGAGGCGGCAGAGCGCGGTGTAAAGGTGAGCGTCGTCTGCCCAGGGATTATCCGAACAAATATCCCAAACGTGGCAACGTACCTGAAGGTCAAACGAGAAGTTGCACTTTCTCAGCTTCCATCAATTAGGACGATGGATCCTGACAAATGTGCCCGCGTCATCCTGCGCAGCGTTGCTCACAACAAGGGCATTATTAAAGTCACTCCCTTTGCATATATTATCTCATGGTTGTACCGTATCCATCCGGCCCTGATGAACCCATGGTACCGCAAGGCGCTCAAAGAATTCCAAATACTAAAAAGCAAATCATAGGCGACAGATCCGTTATTTTGCTCGTAGCCCAATCTACGTTGAATGCGTCGTATTGCTCGGCAATCGTTAACATGATAATCTAAGAGTATATACGTTATTAACTACTTAGTATGATACATACCCATAAAGTCGACGGAGGAATCCAATGATAAAGAAAAAGTCATGTTGTGGAGTGGGTGTAGGATTGCTTATCTCCCTAACGGTATTGCTGTTAACAAGTTGCTTTCAGGGATATGTCGGTTCCGAAGGTGAGGTGCTAAAGAAATACATGCCGCCTGAACAATTAAAGGTACTCGTCGATAATCCCAACGATTCCTTTTGGATTGTCGATGTCCGCCCCTCATCCGCATATCTGAAGGGGCACATCCCTACCGCCAAGTCCTTTCCATCATCTGAGATACTCTCCCGTCTGGATGAGATACCAAAGGCCCAGTATCTCATCATGTATTGCGAGACCGGCGGGCGTGCTCAGAGCGTCATTAAAAATTTGGAAAAGCAAGGCTATATGCGACTCATGAACTGGGGTGGCATGTCGCGCTGGCCGTATGAACTGGCCAAGGGCGCAGAATAAACTCTGTCTGAGATTGCCGATTGGAAGGTAACAGTTTATTCTATATGTTATTCTTCCCACCGCAACATCAGCGAGGAAAACTGTGCTCCGTGGTCAGGCTTGACTTCCCTGAGAGCGGTATGTTAGCTATGATAGCATGTGGAAAAAGGAGGGAGCGAGAGTGAAATATACGAGTTGTGTGATCGTACTGTTGTTTCTCTTGATAACGGGATGTACAGGAGGGGGGGGTGATGACTTAAAAGAGTTCTTTCCCTCGTCTGCGGATGTTCCGGGGATAAGGGAAGACGGAAAATCACATATCTATGTGGGAACGAAGCTCTTCGATTATATGAACGGGGGAGCTGAGCTCTACTACGAATACGGCTTTGTGCGGATGGGCGTGCAGCGATATCAGACACCCCCGGGTGGGGTCACCGCCGAGATCTACGAGATGGACCTCCCGGGCAATGCCTATGGGATATATACCTTCGACACGCAGGGGGAACACCCATCTATAGGGCAGGATGCCACTTACGAAGGGGGGCTTCTGAGCTTTTGGAAGGGGAAGTACTGTGTCCGCATATTTTCCGAAGGTGAGGAGCTCAAAGAAACCATTCTAGTCTTGGGGCAGGCAATCGCCCAGAAGATTCTTGAGGAGGGGGAACGGCCCGACATCCTGAACGTTCTCCCCTCGAGAGGGATCGTAGGGGATTCCCTCCTCTATTTCCGAGGGATGGTCGCCCTGAACAATGCCTACTTCCTCTCCCACCAGGATGTCCTTTCCCTGCGAGAGGGAACCGAAGGGATCACCTTTCAATACAAACCGGAGGCGCAGCCGCTTAGGGTCATCATAGTGCGATATCCAGCGCCCCCCCACGCCGAGGAGGCCTTCCAAAACCTCCTGGCATCTGAGATTATACGAGAAGGTACTATGAACAATGAGATCTTTCAGGGCAAGAGCAGGAAGGGATATGGAGCTACTACTGTGGTGGGAGACCTCGTAATTTTGGTTCTTGATGGACCAGATCTCAAGACCGTGACGCGGACCGTGAGGTCCTTGGCACAGAGCGGGGGTGAAGGATGAGGCGTGTGGCTGCAGGTATCGTTCTGGGTGCAGCGGCTGGTGTGATCGGTATTATAGTTTTTGAACTGACAGATCGACAGATCTGGGGGTGGCTGACCACCGCCATCCTCCTTGGTCTTGCATCTCAGCTTCCCCGCCCTGCCGTCGCAGGGGGATGGCTCTGGTTGGGGGCGCTAGGGGGAGTCATCATCGTGGTCAATTGGGCCTTGAGCACATTGATACAATATTATCCCCCCTGGATTGCGTGGCCTCTTTTAGGAGTGGTCTTGGGCGTTATCTGTGCCCGCAGCGGGGCAGGGAGGCGGATCATGGGGGGCGCCATCGGCCTCCTGGCCGGAGCCTTGGGCATGGGGATTCTCCCCCTGATCACCATGATTGTCTTGCCGACCCTCGGGCTCCCCACCACCTTTGACTATGATATAGACGTACTCGGTTTGCTGGTGACCGGTATCTTTGTCGGAGGAACGATGGCCTGGTTAAGGGGGAATGAGGGGAAAAGACGCGAAAAAGGGATCAATACTCGTGAAAAAAAGAGATAACAGGGAAATATCCCGCCGTGATTTCATAAAATATGCCGTAGGTAGTGCAGCAATCCTTTCGACCTGGGGTACGGGATGTTTCAGCGGGGCACACGGGGCTCGATCAGGGATCCCCAACCCCTATGTAGCGGGGAGCAAACCCGTGGTGGTCTCTGTCCAGGGGAAGGACCCGGAGCGGATGCTCCGCGCCGCCCTGGAGGCCCTGGGTGGTCTAACCCCCCTGGTGGAGAATGGCGCAGAGGTCCTCATCAAACCCAATTTTATCTTCCGCCAACCCTACCCAATTACCACGGATCCGGAGATGATCTTCCTGACAGCCCGTCTTTTGCGAGAGGCCGGTACCTCAGGGGTGGAGGTCTTCGACTCCCCCGGCACCTATCTCTTGGGTACTGAGAGGGAGACCTCCAGCTTTAACGACATCGTCCGCAGGGGAAAGGAACAGGGGATCGCTGTCACCATCGGTGACGCGGGCCGCCGTCGGGAATACGTGAAAACAAAAAAAGCGGGGTGGCGAGCCTACCCCGAGATCATCGTGCACAAGAAGATCCATCAGGCCCCGGTCATCATCAACATGCCCTGTCTGAAGAGGCATCATACCTCCTTTCTCACCTGTGCCCTCAAAAACCAGTTTGGGGCCATCTATGGGGCTCAGCGCTGGGATTCCCACATCCGGGGAGAGGGTTTCCAAAAGGGGATTAAGGGGGCTGACGAGCGTACCAAGGCCTCCTTCCGCGACGAGACCCATTTTATGACCGCCCTGGCTGAGTTCGCCGATGCGGTGCGCCCTGAGCTCTCCATCGTGGATGCCAGGGCAATCCTTATTAAGGGAGGCCCGACGAGGGGAAAAGGGGAGGTCAAGGAAGGGATCAATAGATTCATCCTAAGCGGGGACATGGTGGCCCTTGACACCTACTGCTCGCACATCATGGAGGAATACGACGAGACCTATTTCACCGATATGATCGTTCCCTACCTGCGCGTGGCCGAGCGGCTGGGTCTCGGAACCATGGACTTGAACAAGACAAAGATCATCGAGCTTAAGATTTAAGCTAACTGATACCCATCACCCTTCAACTCATACGTCTCTTCTTAAACTATACAAGACCCTCTCGCAAGCGGCCTAATTCGGTGCACAGTGCCCCGGAACCCAGACCCCATTGGGTCTATGGTGGCCCGAGACCCAGTGCTGACCAGGTGGACAGCGCCGATGCCGCGAGGCACAGGAGAGAAAGAACCCGCCGATTGATACTATAAGGAGTAAAACAACAACGTATCTGGCAAATCTAGACATGGCTACCCTCCTTGAAATAAATCCTGAGCTAGCTCGTAATCTTATCGATCACATACCACTCATCCTCTGAATCGGATGCCGTGTCCACCACCAGATGGATAATGGAGAGGGTGGGGAATCTACCCTTGAGGTCGTCGAGGTCTACAGGTTCGAATTTCTTCTTATTATTATAGTATGCCTCTGGGGTCAAGGCGTTGGATTCATAATTGTCCTTTGTCCTCTTGGAGATCTTGTTAAGCGAATACTCCTCGGGACAGTGTGTTTGCTGTATAATAAGGGTCTTTTTGTTCCGTGCCGCAACCTCCGCAGCCCGAATCCTCAATCGCTGATTAATAAAGGTGGCATCCATAATGATCCCTTTGCCCTGGGAGGCGAGATCATCTGCCCTGGAGAACATCGTGTCGTAGACCATCTTGCGCTTATTCATATCTGCGGCTACTTTTTCGTCGAATATGTCTTCTCCCTTGAGCACCTCCTTACGGATGAGATCCGTGCGCAACATTGGATACCCCTTGAGCCGCGCGACGACCTCCATAGTTTCGGTCTTATTGGTTGCGGGAAGCCCGCAGGCGATCAGTACCGCATCGTCCTCCATCTCCTTTGCAACAAATTCCTTAAATGATACCTTCATCGTGAAGCTCCTGTAACATCTTTTCTTATCCCAGTATCTCTTAAAAATTGCTCCCCCACATAATCGGGGATCTCCACCTCTCCCATGAGCACGGGGTCCTGATGACAGTCCGAACCGCCGGAGACCATGAGCCCTTTTGTCTGAGCAAAGGCCTCATATGTCTGCATGGTCTCTCTGTCATGGCGGGAGTGCCAGCACTCAATGCCGTCAATATATGCCATCATGGTGTCTTGGATAATCTGAATTTGTTCCTGCAAAGAGGTGGTTAAAGTCACCAGGGAGGTGCCGTTCGGGTCGTTGGGGTGGGCGAGCATCATCCTCCCCCCTGCCCCTCGGATGAGTTCAGATGCCTCTCTCAGGCTCAACGGCATCTTGGGTACATCGCACTGCACCAGATATCGGTCAAAAGCCTCCTGTTTGGTGGCCACGATGCCCCTTTTAATCAGATAATCGGCGATGTGGGGCCTGCCGAGGGTTCCATCGACTGAGGCCTCGATCGCCTCAAGATCTGCAGGGGTAAATTGCTCTAGCCCTGCTTTGACGAATTCGCGGTTCAGGTTCTCCAGGATCTGCTCCGCCCGCCGCTTCCGGTGTTCCCTTAAAACCTTCAGCTTCTCAACTAAAGGAGGGTGATGAATATCGTACTGACAGCCAAGCACATCAAGGGAGACGGGCTTCCCCTTTTTGTAGTTCGGATGGGAGAAGGTCACATTTAATTCCACCCCGGTGAGATACGCGATACCGAAGGACTGGGCCAGTGCTCGGGCCTGTTCTTGGGCGTGGATGGAGTCGTGGTCGGTAATTGAGATCAGATCGAAGTGGCGCTTGTGCGCCTCAGCAAAGATCGCCTCCAAGGTCCAACGCCCGTCCGAACCGTCTTTCGAGTGTATGTGAAGGTCTATCTTCATATCTAATTATTACCACCTGTTTGCCAGTCGAGTGATATCTCCTTCAATTAGTAGAACCTGTAACATAATTGAGAGCAAGATCATAGTATGCCTTTGCTCGCTGGAAGACCTCAGCCTTTGTTTTCTTATCGAGACCTGGATCATCGAGCATAAAAGAGGTTACCTTGGCCCTTACATAGGCCCGGTAGACCTTGTAAAACGTCAGGACCTGTGCCAGGGTGGTATCGCTCGAGGCCTCGGTGTAGGAATCAACAAAGGCCCTAGCGAGGTCGGGATGACCGTTAACATCCAAATCCATGGCGAGAAACGCCACATCAGAAGCCACATCGCCGAAACGGAACCGCTCATTGAACTCAATGCAATCGAAGACGTAAATATGTTCCCCTTCCACACAGATGTGCTGTACATGCAGATCTCCATGGCACTCCTTGATAGAACCCTGAGCCACCCGTCGCTCGAACAAGCCTGTGTTCTCCTTCATAAAGGCGAGGCTCCACGACTCGATGGTCTCGAATGCCTCTGGTGAAATAGGACCGCTGATATATTTCCTGGTTTGCTCGAAGTTTTCCTTTATATTGGTTGCAATGACATTCAGCGAGCCGAAGGCCTTGGCCTTTTCATCGCTGGGTATAGCCGCGTAGGATTTAGCGAGATGACGACCGATGCGCCTCATGTCTTCAAATTTGACCTTTCCAGCCTCCAGGAGCCGGTAGAGCATGTGATCCTCGTTGATACGCTTCATCTTGACAGCATATTCTACCACCCCTGTATCATCTCCAAGCCGGAAGGCATTACCATCGCGTGAGATGGGAACGACCGCCAGATAGACTTCAGGAGAAAATCTCCTGTTCAGCCTGATCTCCTCCTGACAAAAATGGCGCCGCTTCTCCAGGGTGGTGAAGTCGAGGAACCCGAAGTCTACCGGCTTTTTGACCTTATAGACCAACTCTCCGGTTAGGAAGAGGTATGAAATATGAGTCTGGATCAGTTCCACCTCCTTTGGGCGGTGGGGATAGAAAGTGGGGTCGAGCATTGCCTGCACCAGGGGAGGGAGTTCCGCCATTGTTATACCTTCTCGTAGGGATCAAAAAGCTTTTTATATTCATCAAGGGCAAAGCGGTCGGTCATCCCGGCGATGTAATCGCAGACCATCCTCGGCACGGCTTCCTCATCCACGCGCCGCCGGTGTCCTTCGGGAACCAAGGTGGGGGTCTCCACATAGGCCTGGAAAAGCTCGGTGATGAACCGCTCGGCTTTTATCCGCATCCGCTCCACCCGCCAATGGTGGTACAGCCGTGTGTGCAGGAATTCCTTCAGGAGATCGCTCTCTCTTTGGATGGAAGGGCTGTAGCTGACGAGTTCTTTGCCCAACCGACGCACATCCTCCAGCGTCTCTACGCCGTGTTCTGCTATATTCCGCTCGGTCTGGGTGATGACGTCCTGGATCAGCAGGCCGATGAGGGAACTGATGGCCGTGTATGTCTTCGCCTGTAACGTGGCCTGGGGGTATTTCTTTTCCACCCTCCCGAAGACCTCCTGCCAGAGGGGAACGTTCATAAGTTCTGCCCGGTCGATAAGGTTTGATTCCAACCCATCATCAATGTCGTGGTTGTTGTATGCAATTTCGTCGGCCACATTAATGATTTGGGTCTCCAGCGTGGGGGCCACGCCTATCTCATATTCTGCGAGATCCCCCGCCGGTGAGTCATGATAGGAGGAGTGCTTGGCCAATCCCTCTCTCGTCTCAAAGGTCAGGTTCAGGCCGGGGAAAAGGGGGTATCGCTCCTCCAAGAACTCCACGACCCGCAGGCTCTGCAGGTTGTGCTCAAAGCCTCCGTAATCCATCATCAGGGCATCAAGGGCATCCTCCCCTGCGTGGCCGAAGGGGGTGTGCCCCAGGTCATGGGCCAAGGCGACGGCTTCGGTGAGTTCCTCGTTGAGCTTTAGTTTGCGGGCGATCCCCCGGGCGATCTGAGCCACCTCCAGAGAGTGGGTGAGGCGGGTGCGGTAATAGTCCCCTTCGTGGTTGACAAAGACCTGGGTTTTGTACTCCAACCTTCGAAAGGCGGCACAGTGAATTATTCTGTCTCGATCCCGCTCGTAGGCAGGCCGATCGTCTTTAAACTCCTCTGGATACCTTCTCCCTTTGGATTGAGCGCTACGGGCTGCATACAGGGCGAGATCGGTGCGCTCATAGTCAGACATCTCCCTCTCCTCAAGGGCATCTTATAGGCACCCTCGATCCCTTGTCAAGGAGTAACAGGCTGGGAAAAAACTATACGAAAAACCTCTTCCTTGATAACACTTTTCCCTTCTGATATAATGGAAAAAATTTGGTTTCCGGAGGATATTGTGATGATTCCCGCAAGCAGAGCGGTACAGGTGAATATTGAAGATGAGATGCGCAAATCCTACATGGATTACGCCATGAGCGTCATTATCGGACGGGCCCTTCCGGACGTGCGGGATGGGCTTAAGCCCGCACACCGACGAATCCTGTACGCAATGTTCCGGGAAGGACTCCTTCATAACAAGAAGTATTCGAAGAGCGCCGGAGTTGTCGGCGAAGTGCTGAAAAAATATCACCCCCATGGCGACAGCGCAGTCTACGATACCATGGTGCGCATGGCCCAGGAATTCAACATGCGGTACCCCCTTGTGGACGGCCAAGGGAATTTCGGATCCATCGATGGCGATTCCGCAGCCGCCTACCGGTACACCGAGGCGCGCCTTACAAAGCTTGCCGAGGCAATGCTTGCCGATATCGACAAAGATACCGTTGACTTTATTCCGAACTTCGACGATACCACTGTCGAGCCGTCAGTGCTCCCCTCGCGTGTCCCGAACCTGCTGGTAAACGGCTCCGCAGGGATCGCGGTGGGCATGGCCACCAACATCCCGTCTCATAACCTCATCGAGGTAATCGACGCTATCGTAGCCCAAATAAAGAATCCGGCGATAACTATCAAGGACGTAATGAAGCACGTTCCGGGGCCTGATTTCCCCACAGGTGCCCTCATTTGTGGGAGGGAGGGGATCAAGGCGGCCTACCAGACTGGTCGTGGAGTCATCCAACTTCGGGCACGAGCCCTCGTAGAAAAGCCGAAAGGCGGCCGGGATCGGATAATCATCACGGAACTCCCCTATCAGGTGAACAAGGCCCGCCTCGTGGAGAAAATCGCCCAGTTGATGCAGGAAAAGCGTCTCGAAGGGATCGCCGAGGTGCGGGATGAGTCCGATCGCGAGGGGATGCGGATGGTTTTGGAGCTCAAAAAGGATGAGGTGGCGGAGGTCATTCTCAATCAACTTTATAAACTCACCCAATTGCAGGTTTCTTTCGGTATCATCCTCCTTGCCTTGGTAGACAACAGACCTGTAGTCATGAATTTAAAGGAGCTCATCGGTCATTTCATCGAACACCGCAAGGTGGTAGTTACCCGCCGATCCCGACACGAACTGCGTGAGGCCGAGGCACGAGCTCATATCCTCGAGGGACTACTGAAGGCCCTAGAGCATATCGACGCCATCATCGCATTGATCAAGAAGTCAGAGACCCCGGCCGAGGCCAAGGAAGGATTGGTAAAGCGTTTCGATTTCACCGACGTTCAGGCTCAGGCCATTTTAGACATGCGTCTGCAACGTCTCACCGGCCTTGAGCGCGCGAAGATTGTCGAGGAATATGAAAAGTTGAAAGCGGAGATCACTCGGCTGAGAGAGATCCTTGGCAAAGAAGGTCTTCTGATGGAGGTGATCGTCAAGGAGTTAAGAGATATCCAAGAGGATTTTGGTGACCCTCGTCAGACCCAGATTGTCGAGGATGGAGGTGATGTGCGTCTCGAAGACCTCATCCTCGAAGAAGACATGGTGGTCACCATAACGCATACCGGTTACGCCAAGCGGACACCGGCCGGCCTGTATCGTAGCCAACGCCGAGGTGGGAAGGGAAGGGTTGGTATCACCGTCAAAGACCAGGATTTCGTAGAGCACATCTTCGTTGCCTCAACACACCACTACATACTCTTCTTTGCCGATGGGGGGAAGGTCTATTGGCTCAAGGTGCACCAGGTACCGCAGGCAGCTCCTTCTGCCAAGGGGAAGGCCTTGGTCAACCTTATCAATCTTTCTTCTCAGGAGCGAATCACGGCAATCCTCCCGGTCAGGGAATTCTCGCCGGGAACGTTCATCATCATGGCCACCAGGCGGGGGATGTTAAAGAAGACCTCGTTGCAGGCCTTCAGCAACCCGCGCGCAGATGGTATCATCGCGCTGCGCCTGAAGGCAGGGGATGCCTTGGTGGATGCCAAGCTCGCAGAGGAAAAAAGAGAGATATTTGTAGGGACGCGCTTGGGGAAGGCGACTCGTTTCAAGGAGGGACAACTTCGGGAGATGGGGCGAGCGGCTAGTGGGGTACGGGGGATCTCGCTCGAATCCGAAGATCGACTAGTTGATTTGGGGATCGTTCAAGAGGGAACCACCCTGCTCAGCGTGACCGAAAAGGGCTATGGTAAGAGGACCGCATTATCAGAATACCGATGTCAAAACCGAGGAGGCAAAGGAGTAATCAATACGTTAGTCTCCGAGAAGAATGGTCCGGTGGTGGGCGTCCTCCAGGTGGTTGATGAGGATGAGGTGATTTTGATCACGGACAGGGGGAAAGTCTTGAGACTAACGGTAAAGGATATTCCTCTGCGGGGGAGAAACACCATCGGGGTCAGGCTTATCGGTTTAGAGGAAGGTGAAAGGGTGGTTGGGTTGGCTCCCCTCGTTGAAAAAGAGAAAAAGGACTTGACCTGACTGCTCTTTTCTGATACAGAAATAGTATAATTTTACAGTCTGCGAAGTAACGGCAGTTCTCATGTCGGTGTAATGTGCCGAGAAAGAGGATTATTAGAAGACTATCAAGAACACTTCCTTTTCCCAATCACAAGTAGATATCCACAATTTGTGGAATAAATGTTGAAATCCCAGTAACTAAACAGTGCGCTTTGTATAAAAACCTCAAGCATATATCCTCTTGTAACTATGGATGATTTTTGGCTACAAGTCTTAGAGAACATTAAAGGACAGACAAATGTCAACAGTTTCGAGACATGGATAAAGCCTATCCACTGCGCATCTCTCGAAGAGAAAACGGTTGTTCTTGAAGTACCCAATAACTTCTTCCGCGATTGGGTCGCAGAACACTATTTGAAGACCATAAAAGGAGCGCTTTATGAGCTTACGGGGAAGGACTTCGCCGTATCGTTCCTGGTAAAGAAGTTAAAACCTCGTCACCAGAAAGAAACTCCGCAAACAGTTATTAGGGGCGATGATGAGGATTTGGCCAGTCGTATGTTCAACCCTCGATATACGTTTGAAAACTTCGTGATCGGATCGGGGAACCAATTTGCTCATGCCGCATCTCTGGCGGTAGCCGATTCGCCTGGCTTGAGGTATAACCCCCTCTTCGTTTACGGGGGGGTCGGTTTAGGGAAAACCCATCTCCTCAACGCCGTTGGGCACAGAATAATTAAGAATAGGACGGTCTCCGATCCTAGCAAAGTCTGTTACATCTCTTCCGAAGAGTTTACCAATGAACTTGTTAACTCCATACGATTCGAACGCATGGACAGTTTCAGAAAGAAATTTAGAACCATAGAGGTTCTTCTTATAGATGATATTCAATTTATTTCCGGCAAGGAGAGAACCCAAATAGAATTCTTTCATACTTTCAACTCCTTATACGAGAACAAAAAACAGATCGTAGTCACAAGCGATGCACTCCCTCGAGAAAACCCTGGATTTGAGGAACGTCTCAAGTCGAGATTTGAATGGGGCCTCATAGCAGACATTCAACCTCCTGATGTTGAGACAAAAGTGGCCATACTTAAGAAAAAATCTGACATGGAGGACATCTATATTCCTAACGAGGTGGCCTTCTACCTTGCGTCTAATATAAACTCCAACATCCGTATTTTAGAGGGCTGTCTCATTAGATTAAGCGCCTTCTCCTCTCTCACCAAACAAGAGATTAACTTGGAAATGGCAAAAGATGTATTGAAGAATTTTATTAAAGACAAAGATGCTATCATTACAATAGATAGTATACAAAAGAAGGTTTCTTCGTACTTTGACCTCAAAACAAAAGATTTAAAATCAAAAAGACGTCTTAAACAGGTGGTTGTACCGAGACAAATAGGAATGTATCTCTCCAGAAAACTTACTGACTCTTCCCTTATAGAAATAGGCGACAAATTTGGGGGGAAAGACCACTCTACCGTCATCCATTCTATAAAAAAAGTAGAAGAAAAAATAACTAATGATACTTATACAAAAAATGTTATCGGTGATCTCATAAAATCATTAACCGAATAAGTTTTGAACAGATATAAACAGCATAGCAGTAGAAATTTAAACAAGAAAAAACTTTTTGTTAATAAACAGTTAACCATTATATCAACGTTTGCACAGTACTTATGACTACTATTTAAATTAAGGAGAAAAAATGAAATTCGTCATAGAGAAAGACATGTTACAAACAAACTTAGGAAAAATTCAAGGGATCGCAGAACGGAAAAGCACCATTCCTATTCTTGCAAATACTTTAATATCTGGAGAAAATAACAGAATCAGTATTGTAGCAACAGATTTAGAAATTGGTGTAATGGAGATTACAGAAGCGACAAAGATGGAAAAGGGAGAAATTTGTGTGTCGGCACGGAAGTTCTATGATATTATTAGAGAACTTCCAGGCGACCAAATAGAAGTTCAAAAACAGGAAAACTTTTGGGTTTCTATTAAAGCGGGAAAAACAGAGTTTAATCTTCCTGGATTAGATCCGAAAGAATTTCCAGCCTTTCCATCTACTGAAGGAACAAGTTATTTTAATATAGATGCACAGGTGCTCGCAGAAATGATAGAAAAGACAGTCTTTGCAGCATCTTCGGAAGAGTCAAGGTTTAATCTTAATGGAATTTATATTGAACAAGCAACAAGGGACAAAAAAGATTATTTTCGTATGGTCGCAACAGATGGACATAGACTTTCTATGATTGAAAAGGAGATAAAAACAACATTTGAGAAGGGAATTATTATTTCTCGCAGGGGCTTAACGGAATTAAAAAAGATATTGGGGGACACAGAGAGAGAAATAACCGTTTCTTTAGAAGGAAACAATTGTATATTTAAGACGGAACAAACAACGGTTGTCATTAGACTTTTAGAGGGAGAGTATCCAGATTATCATCAAGTCATTCCCGGGGCAAATAAGAAGCAAGTAATAATAGACAGAAGAGAGTTTATTGGAGCATTACGAAGAGCCCAGGTGATCGCAAGTGAGAAAGGAGAGGGAGTTAAATTTTTTATACAAGAAGAATCTATGGAAATTAAAACAGGGGGCCCAGATGTCGGAAATGTCCATGAGGAGATTAAGGTAATATATAATGGAAAGCCTATAGAAGTAAGTTTTAATGCACGATATTTATTAGATGTTTTAAATAACATAGATACTGAGAAAATAACCGTGAATTTAAATGAGGAGTTGAGCCCAGGATTAATAAAACCGATGGACAGAGAAGATTATCTCTATGTCATAATGCCCATGCGTATTTAAAAGGCTTACCAAAAAACCCACCCTGAAAAAAAGCCACAAAAAACATTGCCTGGAGAGAAGACATAAAGGAAATGGAAAAACCAGAAAATCAAGAAAAGTATGATGCTAGAAACATAAGAGTGCTAGATGGATTAGTGGCTGTCCGAAAAAGACCAGCGATGTACATCGGGAACACCGATGTTGAAGGACTCCATCATTTAGCTGAGGAGTTAGTAGATAATAGCATTGATGAAGCCCTCGCAGGTTATTGTTCTAAAATAGATGTGATTATTCACCTAGATAACAGCGTTACCGTAAAGGATAACGGAAGAGGAATTCCCGTCGATTTACACCACCAGGAAAAAAAACCCGCTGTCGAGGTTGTTTTAACAAAGCTTCATTCGGGAGGAAAGTTTGATAAAAACAGCTACACGGTCTCGGGAGGACTCCATGGCGTTGGCCTTTCTGTGGTTAATGCCCTCTCCTCATATCTGGAATTAGAAATAAAAAGAGGAGGAAAGGTCTATTCTCAACGTTATGAAAGAGGAAAAAAAGCGACCTCTTTGCAGACGGTCGGCAAGACAAAAAAAACCGGGACCAAGATTACTTTTAAGCCCGACCCTGAGATTTTTGGTGAGCAGAAGTTCAGCTATGATCTTCTCTCCCAACGCTTGCGGGAACACGCGTTTCTCAATAAAGGGATTACCATAGCGATTGAAGACCAACGGAGCGACAAAAACAATCAGTTCTTTTATAAAGGAGGCATTATTTCTTTCGTTGAGTTTCTTGATCGAGCTAAAACCTGCATTCATCCAAAACCTATCTATTTTGAGGGCACAAAAAATGGTACCTATATTGAAGTAGCGCTCCAGTATAACGATACGTACAAAGAGACAATCTTTAGTTTTGCTAACAGCATCAATACCCATGAGGGGGGGGCGCATTTGGTGGGACTCAAATCAGCCTTGACGCGAACCATCAATACGTATGCCATAAACCACAACTTCCTTAAAGATTTAAAAGAGGGGCTCAGTGGAGATGATGTCCGTGAGGGTCTGGTAGGCGTAATCAGCGTAAGGCTCCCAGAGCCCCAGTTTGAGGGGCAGACAAAGACGAAACTCGGTAATAGCGAGGTTAAGGGATACGTTGAAACCCTAGCCAACGAGAAGTTGGGGAGCTATTTTGAAGAACACCCCCCGGTGGCTCGTAAGATATTGGCCAAAGTAGTCGATGCCGCACGGGCGCGTCTGGCTGCCCGCAAAGCGCGAGAACTGGCGAGGAAAAAGGGAGGGATTGATACCACCCTCCTTCCTGGCAAGTTGGCGGATTGTCAAGAGCGCGACCCGGCTCATAGCGAATTATACATGGTAGAAGGAGATTCTGCCGGAGGTTCCGCCAAGCAGGGGCGGGACCGGAAATATCAGGCCATCCTTCCCCTCAAGGGGAAGATCCTCAACGTCGAAAAAGCCAGATTTGACAAAATGCTTTCTAATGAAGAGATAAAGACGATTATTTCCGCTCTTGGGGTAGGCATCAACAAAGAAGCGGCGGATTTAACAAAGCTCAGGTATCATCGAATCATCATCATGACAGATGCCGATGTCGATGGTTCACATATCAGAACCCTTCTATTAACTTTCTTCTACCGCCAGATGGTGGAAGTGATTGAGCGCGGCTATCTCTACATAGCGCAACCCCCCCTCTACAGAGTGCGAGCGGGGAAGCTGGATCGGTATCTTAAGGACGAGGAGGAGATGGATCAGTTCTTGCGGGAACGGTCTATGGAGCGGGTGGAACTGGAACTGAAGGAATCCCAGACTCGCTTAGGGGGAAAGAGGCTCTTGGACATACTAAGCAAGCTGTCCCGATATGATTACTACCTACGGAGACTTGAGCGGAGAGGGTATCCTCGGGAGGCCGTAAAGACCCTTGTGCGGCAGGGAATTGTTAGCTCCGATGACTTCGGAAAAAGGGAACGGCTCAAATCACTGCGCAAGGCCCTACAAGTAGCGGGGATGGAGCTAGGAGAGATCGCCGCCGATGAAGAGCATAGCCTCTTTGAGTTCGCCCTTGAGGGGAGGATAAACGGAAGAAAGGTCTCGAGGCGGA
Source organism: Deltaproteobacteria bacterium (assembly GCA_016927065.1). GTDB lineage: Bacteria > Desulfobacterota > B13-G15 > B13-G15 > RBG-16-54-18 > JAFGNJ01. The sequence continues at coordinate 310,053 of JAFGNJ010000004.1, read as the reverse complement.
TCAGCAAAGAACTTGTGGAGACCGTCGAATATCAGGGTATCTTAGACCTCTATAAATCCATCGCCGGGTTTGAAACCCCACCGTTTGTTGTCCACTATAAGGGGGGGCAGCAGGAATTAGGGTCCAAAGGGGAGCTGTTACACTATATCACCTCGCTCAGCAAAGAGGGGCTCTCTATTCAGAGATATAAGGGGCTAGGGGAGATGAATCCAGAGCAACTTTGGGAGACTACCATGGACCCCGAAAGCCGGAGCCTGTTTCAGGTACAGGTAGAGGATGCTGTCGTTGCTGATGAGATATTTACTATCCTTATGGGGGATCAGGTGGAGGAGCGCAGGCGGTTCATCGAACAACATGCTCTCCAGGTGGAGAATTTGGATATTTGATGATGAGAATTATAGGGCTAACGGGAGGAATTGCGAGCGGTAAAAGTGTAGTCTCACAGCAGTTGGAACAGTTGGGAATGAGAACGATTGATGCGGACGAAATAAGCCATGAAATACTGGCGAGGGACGAGGGCGTCAAACAGGCAGTAGTAGATGCCTTCGGTACAGAAGTACTCACGCGGGACGGTCTCACCGACAGGAAAAAGCTCGGGAAAATAGTTTTTCAGAATCCTGATCACAGAAAGACCTTGGAGCGGATCATGCATCCCCCTATTGGTGCTGAACTGTGGAAGAAAGCACGGGAGGGCATGGATGACGTAGTGCTGGAGGCTCCTCTCTTAATAGAGACAGGAGGGCACGAACGTGTGGATCTTGTGGTGGTTGTTTATGCCACCCGAGAGCACCAGATCCAGCGGATCATGAAGAGGGACGGGATAAGCAAGGAGGAAGCCACCGAAAGGATAGATGCTCAGCTTCCCCTAGCACGTAAGGTTTCATATGCTGATTATCTTATTAACAACTGTGGATCATTGGAGGATACAGAGAGTCAAGTATTCAGATTTTATCATGTGGTAAGTAAGGGAGAAAGAATGTCATGAGTACAGAGATTATTAATTTAAGGGATCTAAAGCAGAAGAAGATCGCAGATCTGGCGTCCTTGGCTAAGGAGTTGAGCGTTGAAGGGGCGGCTAACATGCGCAGGCAGGAGTTAATCTTCAGCATCCTGCAAGCCCAGGCGGAAAAAAACGGGGTTATTTTTGGCGAGGGTGTTTTGGAAATCCTGCCAGACGGATTCGGCTTTCTCCGCTCCCCGGACTACAATTACCTACCTGGTCCTGATGACATCTATGTCTCGCCCTCACAGATTCGAAGGTTCAACCTTCGTACGGGGGATACCATTGCTGGGCAGATCAGGCCTCCTAAGGAATCGGAACGCTATTTTGCCCTCCTTAAGGTGGAGGCCTTTAACTTCGAAGAACCCGAGGCCGCCAAGGATAAGATCCTCTTCGACAATCTTACCCCCTTCTACCCGAGAGAGAAGATCAATCTGGAATACAATGCCGACGACTACTCTACCAGGGTTATGGATCTCCTTACCCCTATCGGCAAGGGGCAACGGGGGCTGATTGTCGCTCCCCCCAGGACTGGAAAGACTATGCTCCTGCAGTCCATCGCCCACAGCGTCATGGCCAATCACAAGGAAGTGGTCCTTATCGTGCTTCTCATTGATGAGCGTCCCGAAGAGGTGACCGACATGGAACGTTCGGTTAAGGGGGAGGTAATCAGCTCCACCTTTGATGAACCCCCCCAGCGGCATGTGCAGGTAGCCGAGATGGTCATAGAAAAAGCCAAGCGGTTAGTGGAACACCAACGAGATGTCATCATCCTCTTGGATAGCATTACCAGGTTGGCCCGGGCTTACAACGCCGTGGTGCCTCCCAGCGGCAAGGTGCTTTCTGGTGGTATTGACGCCAACGCCCTCCAGCGCCCCAAACGCTTCTTCGGTGCAGCTAGAAACATCGAGGAGGGGGGGAGCCTCACTATTATCGCCACCGCCCTCATCGACACGGGGAGCAGGATGGATGAAGTAATCTTCGAGGAGTTTAAGGGGACGGGTAACCTTGAATTGATGCTTGATCGCCGTCTTGTTGATCGCCGGATCTTCCCGGCCATCGATATTAACCGTTCAGGGACGAGAAAGGAAGAACTCTTATTAGATCCCAATGACCTGGAGCGCATCTGGCTCTTGCGTAAGGTGCTTACCCCCATGAATACCGTGGACAGCATGGAGTTTCTCATGGACAAGTTGCGCAAGACCTCCACCAACAGGGAGTTTTTGGATACGATGAATCAGTGAGGAGGTAGGGGGTTGAATAGTAGAGGAAGATATGTTATTGTTATACGAGAATATTTGAGGAGTTGATAAGGATGAAAAAAGACATTCACCCTGAGATTCACGATATCACCATTACCTGTGCGTGTGGAGCTACCTTTCAGACCACGTCCACTCGAAAAGACTACTCGGTGGATATTTGTTCTCGTTGCCATCCCTTTTTTACGGGCAAAGAGAAGATTATGGATACGGCGGGCAGAATAGAGAAGTTTACCCGCAAATACAAGCATCTCCGCAAGGAGGAACAGAAGGGATAGGGCGAAGTCCCTCATCCATCGGCTTCGGCAGAAGCGTTTCTGTGCGCAACCGAAGATTGATAGTTGCCCTGCACACATAGAATTAGGGAGGAAGTTGATGAAGATATCTGCTCCTTCCCCCGCCCCCGAGAGGTACCCTTTTCCATCATGTTAATCAACCTTGTGGTCCTGGGAATAGGGCGTTGGTAGCCCTTTTACAGAAGGGAGTTATGGGAGCGTGAACAAGGAGATTTTAGGGAGGCTGAAAGAGACTGAAGCCCGGCATGAGGAAATAGAGCGTCTTCTGGCCGCACCCCAGGTGGCGGCCAATAGGGGTGACTACCAACGGTATGCCAAAGAGTACGCAGAGCTGGGGCGGGTGGTTGAGTTCTTTCGGCGATACAAGGACCTCGTTGGGACGATAGAGGAGAACAAGACACTCCTGCAAGAAGCAGATGAGGAGCTCAGACGGATGGCCCGGGAGGAGATAGCCGCCCTGTCTGAACAACAGGAGCGGATCGAGCACGAGCTGCTGCTCGCTCTCTTGCCCCAAGACCCGAACGATGAGAAGAACGTCGTCTTGGAGATCAGGGCCGGTACCGGGGGAGACGAGGCCGCCCTTTTTGTGGCGGACCTCTTTCGGATGTACACCAAGTACGCCGAGATGAACCACTGGCGTGAGGAGGTCCTCAGTCAACATCCCACCGGCGTCGGGGGGTTCAAAGAGATCATCGCCCTCATCGAAGGGGAAGGGGTCTATCGCCGATTGAAATATGAGAGCGGGGTCCACCGGGTGCAGCGAGTCCCCTTAACCGAGTCCCAGGGGAGGATTCATACTTCGACCGTCACCGTTGCGGTTCTGCCCGAAGCCGAAGAGGTAGAGGTGGGAATCGACACCAAAGATCTCAAGATAGATGTCTACCGATCCTCAGGCCCGGGAGGGCAACATGTCAACACGACCGACTCGGCGGTGAGGATCACCCACATTCCTACGGGCATCGTAACGACCTGTCAGGACGAGAAGTCTCAGCACAAAAACAAGGCCAAGGCCCTGAAAGTCCTCAGGGCGCGGTTGCTCGATATAGAACGACAGCGGCAGCAGGAGGCGATGGCCCACCAGCGGCGCAGCCAAGTGGGCACGGGAGACCGCAGCGAGCGAATCAGGACCTATAATTTCCCCCAGGGGAGGGTTACCGATCACCGCATTAACCTCACCCTCTATCAGCTGGAGGCGATCTTGGAGGGGAACCTTGAAGAGGTCATAGATTCCCTTGCCGCCCACTATCAGGCCGAGGCCCTTCAAAACGGAGAGGGTGCAGCGAGTCGTTAATGGCCCAGGAGCGTTGGACGGTGTTGAAGGTCATTCAGTGGACGACCGGACACTTTCAGGAGAAAGGTATAGCAAACCCTCGCCTGGAGGCGGAGGTACTCCTGGCCCACCTCTTGGGGATCGACCGAATGGGGCTCTATCTCAACTATGATAGGCCCCTCAAAGAGGAGGAGCGGACGGCGTATCGGGAGATGATCCAGCGGCGCACCGGGGGGGAGCCTATCGCTTACATTATAGGGCACAAGGAATTCTGGTCCCTGCGGTTTGCGGTGAACCCCGAGTGTCTCATCCCCAGGCCGGAGACCGAACACCTCGTGGAGGAGGCGGTGCGGATCGGGAAGGGATTGCAGCCATCGCTGCGGGTCCTGGAAATAGGTCATGGATGCGGGGCGGTGGCCATCGCCCTGGCCAAAGAGCTGGAGGGGGCCGAGATCGTGGCCACGGATATCTCTTCCGGTGCCCACGCCCTGGCCCAGGAGAATGCCGAGGCACACGGGGTATCGGGGCACATCCACTTTATCCTTGGGGACCTCTTTCCCTCCGACGAGAGGCCCTTTAGCCTCATCTGCTCCAACCCCCCCTATATCCCTACCGAGGAGATCCTCCACTTGGCGCCGGAGGTTAAGGATTATGAGCCCCTCACCGCACTGGACGGGGGAGAGAACGGGGTTCGTTTTTTTCGGCAGATCGCCCGGGAGGCGCCGGCATTTTTAATGGAAGGGGGATGGCTCCTCTTGGAGATGGGGAAGGGGCAGGCCCCAGATGTGGCGGCAATCCTGCAAGAGGGGGGATTCTCGCACATTGACCTCGTCCCGGACCATGCCGGGATCGAACGGGTAATCAGGGCCCAACGGCAATGATGCTGCCAACGAAGAGTTTACGATGAAGGGGATCGTCATCGAAGGGGGCGAGCGATTGGTGGGAGAGGTGCAGGTCAGCGGGGCCAAAAACGCCGCCCTGCCGGCCCTGGCCGCGGCCCTCCTGGTGGAGGGTACCAGTATCTTCTCCAATTGTCCCCGCCTGCGTGATGTAGCTACCTTTCAAGCCCTCTTGGAGAACCTTGGGGCGCGGCTTGAGTGGAACGGAAAAGGCGAGCTGCAGGTAGACACCTACGGTATCATGGGGGCCAGCGCACCCTATGACTTGGTGAAGACCATGCGTGCCTCAATCCTGATCCTCGGCCCGTTGCTGGCCAGGATGGGCGAGGCGGTGGTCTCACTCCCCGGGGGTTGTGCCATCGGGGCGAGGCCGGTGAACCTCCATCTCAAGGGGCTCGAGCAGTTGGGGGCCCAGATCGAGCTGGATCATGGCTACATCAAGGCCCGGGCCAAGCGCCTCAAGGGAACCCATCTCTATCTGGATATCCCCACGGTGACCGGTACGGAGAACCTCATGATGGCAGCGGCCCTCGCCGAGGGGACCACGGTCATCGAGAACGCCGCCTGCGAGCCCGAGGTGGAGGATCTGGCCCATGTCCTCTCCGCCATGGGGGTCGAGATCGAGGGGGCGGGGACCTCGGAAGTGACCATCCGGGGGGTGGAACACGTGCGTCCAGTACAGCACGCCGTCATGCCCGACCGGATCGAGGCCGCCACTTTGATGGTAGCGGCGGGGATCACCCGGGGGAACATCCTGATCAAGGGGTGTCGCCTGGAACACATGGAGGCCGTGGTGGCGAAGCTGCGGGAGGTGGGAATGGAGATCTCTTCCCCGGCAGCGGGGGAGGTCCGTGTGGTGGGTGCGAACAGGGTGAGGAGCACGGACGTCAAGACCCTCCCCTATCCGGGTTTCCCCACCGACATGCAGGCCCAGGTTATGGCGTTGATGACGGTGGCCAACGGCCTCAGCGCCATCACGGAGACCATCTTCGAGAATCGGTTTATGCACGTCAGCGAGCTCAACCGGATGGGGGCCGACATCCGGGTGCAGGGCCCCACCGCCATCGTCACCGGCGTCCCCCAGTTGAGCGGGGCACCGGTCATGGCCACCGATCTGCGGGCCAGCGCCTCACTGGTGGTGGCGGGGCTGGCCGCCCAGGGGCGGACGGTGATCGCACGCGCCTACCACCTGGAGCGGGGATATGAGGACTTGGTTGGCAAGCTCGCCGCACTGGGGGCCACGGTGCAGGAGGTAGATCTGGATGATGAGGACACTGGAGAGCAAGAATAAGGGATTTGAGCGAGAGCTTCTGGCCATCCTCACCCGAAGGGGAGCTGAGACCGCGGGGGTCGAGGAGGCGGTGAGGGAGATTATCGAGGGGGTGCGTGCGAAAGGCGACGAAGCCCTGATCCACTATACCCGCCAGTTCGATGGCGTCGATATCGCCCTGGGGGAACTGGAGATACCCCGGGAGGAGTGGAGGCGGGCCCAAAAGACTATGGAGAAGGAAACCCTCAGCGCCCTCCAACGGGCCGCCGAGCGGATCGAATCCTTCCACCGCCGCCAACTACGCCCCTCGTGGTTTGATACCGAGGGGGGTGTGGTGCGGGGTCAAGTGGTGCGCCCGATGGACAGGGCAGGGGTCTATGTCCCCGGCGGGAAAGCGGCCTACCCCTCCTCGCTCTTGATGAACGTCATCCCAGCCAAGGTGGCGGGGGTGAGAGAGGTCGTAGTCCTCACCCCCCCCTCCCCGGATGGGATCAACCCATCTGTCTTGGCTGCCGCCCACCTGGTCGGTGCGGATCGGGTCCTGCGCGTCGGCGGGGCTCAAGCCGTCGCCGCCCTGGCCTATGGGACTCAGAGCGTGCCACGCGCCGATATCATCGTTGGTCCTGGTAATGCCTATGTGACCGCGGCCAAGCGGCTCTTGTACGGTGTCGTCATGGTGGATATGGTGGCGGGCCCCAGCGAGATCCTGGTGCTCGCCGATGGATCGACACCCCCGGCCTTTGTGGCCGCCGATCTCCTCTCCCAGGCAGAGCACGATGAGCAGGCCTGGCCGATCCTCATCACCCCCTCTGCGGCCTTCGCCCAGCAGGTGGCGGAGGAGGTGGGGAAGATGATGGAGACCCTCCCCCGCCGGGAGATTATTCGAGCCTGCCTCGAGTGCCGAGGACTCATCATCGTGGTGCGAGATGTGGCCGAAGGGGTGGGGATCGCCAATCGGATCGCCCCCGAACACCTGGAGTTGGCCCTCAAAGATCCCTTGCGGTGGTTGGGGGAAGTGGAGAACGCAGGGGCCGTCTTTCTCGGCCCCTATACACCGGAGGCGGTAGGGGATTATCTTGGGGGTCCGAACCACGTTCTCCCTACCGGGGGAACGGCTCGATTTTTCTCCCCCCTGGGGGTGGAGCATTTCCTGAAGCGTACCAATATCCTCTCCTTCTCCCAGGATGCCCTGGATGAGGTGCGGGAGGACGTTGCCCGATTGGCGCGACTGGAGGGTTTCGAGGCCCACGCCCGGTCCGTGGAGGTGCGGAGAAAGGAGGATGGCAGCGATGGCACGAAAGGCAAAGGTTGAGCGCAAGACCAAAGAGACGGCAATTGCCCTCTCCCTCGATCTGGACGGCACGGGGAAGGCGGAGGTCTCCACTGGGATACCCTTCTTCGACCACATGCTCTGTCTCATGGCCATGCACGGGTTGTTCGATCTGACCCTCAAGGCCCAGGGTGATTTGGAGGTCGACTTTCACCACACGGTGGAGGATGTGGGGATCGTCGTGGGGGAGGGGATCAAAAAGGCGCTGGGGGATGGAGCAGGAATCAACCGCTTCGGCCAGGCCCTGGTCCCCATGGACGAGGCCCTGAGCCGGGTGGTCGTGGATATCTCTGGCCGCCCCGTGCTCGGCTATCGGGTCAAGGCCACGGGGAAGATCAAAGACTTCAGCCTCGAACTGGTGGAATCCTTCTTTAAGGCGGTGACGGACCACGCCGGCATCACCCTGCACATCGACCTCCTCTGCGGCTCGAATCTGCATCACGTCGTGGAGGCGATTTTCAAGGGATTCGGCAGGGCCCTCGATGCAGCCACGTCGCTGGATGAGAGGCGGACCGGGGTTCCGTCGACCAAGGGCAGGCTATAAAGGGCCTTGTTAAGAATTCCTCTCTCCCCTCTCTTCCTTGAGGGGGAGAGGATAAGAGAGGTATAAGGGATATATAGGTTGGTTCTCTTAACTCAATTTTTTGAGAGACTACGGAGGGAGAGGTGCTTATGAATCAGCAGATGATTAAGAATAGAAATGTGGTAGTCGGAACTCTCATCGTCCTCCTCATCTTCCTCATCCCTGCCTTGGGCCATTCCCAAGAGCAAGGGCTACAGTTACAACAACAGGAGGAACATATTGTCCCACGCCAGAAGGTGGTAATCATCCCTTTTCTAATCGTCAAGCCACAGCTACAGGGGCAGCGGATGGTGCAGGGCTTGTGGGGAAATTTTTTCTTCAGGGCCGGAGAAACCCCCTTACGGGCGGGAACTGAATTGACGAGCATCTTTCAGCGCCAAATCGATCGCCTCCATAGGTGCGAATTGATTCCCCTGGACCAGGCGCAGGCCGCTGTTGAAGGGATGGATACGAAAGCCTTTCTCAAGGACCCTGTCAATGTTGCGACACAGATAGGGCGGGAGCTTGGTCTCTATGCGGTGGTCATCGGGGGGGTCTACCGTTTTGAGCAGCGGGAAGGGAGCGCCCTTGGGGTCCAAAGCCCCGCCTCAGCTGCCTTTGACGCCCACCTGGTACGTGTCTCGGACAAAAAGGTGCTCTGGAGCGGGAGATTTGACGAAGCGCAGCACTCACTGAGCGAAAATGCCCTGAAGATCGGCTCCTTTATCAAAGGGGGTGCCCAGTGGATGACGGTAGAACGGTGGACTGAAATCGGCGTCGAATCCGTCCTGCGCACCTTCCCGGCCCTCACCCGATAGCACGCCTTCATGTTGGTGATCCCGGCCATAGACCTAAAAGGGGGTCGGTGCGTACGGCTGCGTCAAGGGAGGATGGAGGACGAGACGATCTACTCCTCTGCGCCCGGGGAGGTGGCGGCGCGGTGGCAGGGTGCAGGGGCCGAGTGGATCCACGTGGTCGATCTCGACGGGGCCGTGACCGGCGCCTCGGTGAATGTAGAGGCAATCAAGGAGATCCGAAAAACCGTTGATATACCCCTGCAGCTTGGCGGGGGGATCAGGGACCTGGATGCCATTGCAATGTGGCTCTCCCTGGGGATCGATCGAGTCATCCTGGGGACTATTGCAACAGAGGTCCCCTCCGTCATTACTGAGGCGTGCCAACACTATCCTGGGCAGATCGCCGTGGGTATCGATGCCCAGGGGGGGGAGGTCATGGTGCGGGGGTGGCGCGCCGGGACCGCTCGGCGGGCCGTCGATCTCGCCCAAGAAATGGAGGGATACGGGGTGGCCCTTATCATCAGCACCGACATCGGTAGGGACGGGGTGGGTGGCGGGATCAATCTGGCCCAGGCCCAGGCGGTGGCCCAGGCGGTAACGATTCCCCTTGTCGTCTCCGGTGGTGTTGAGACCCTCAAGGACATCAGGGCGGTAAAGGATCTGGCCCCCTCTGGGGTCATCGGGGTCATCACCGGGCGGGCCCTGTATGAAGGGACCCTGGACCTGGCTGAGGCCATCCAGGTCGCTCAAGGGGGCTGAGGCGGTGTTGGCCAAAAGGATCATACCCTGCCTCGACGTCAAGGACGGCAGGGTAGTCAAGGGGACCAACTTCGTGAACCTGCGCGACGCGGGCGATCCGGTCGAGAATGCCCAGGCCTACGACCACCAAGGAGCCGACGAGCTGACCTTCCTCGACATCACTGCCTCGCATGAGAAGCGGCCGATCATCCTCGACGTGGTGCGGCGGGCCGCCGAGGAGGTCTTCATGCCCCTGACCGTAGGGGGCGGAGTGCGGACATTGGAGGACGTCCGCGCCCTCTTGAAGGCTGGGGCGGACAAGGTGAGCATCAACACCGCAGCGGTAGCGGAGCCGGAGATCGTCCGGCAGGCCGCCGAGCGGTTCGGCAGCCAGTGCATCGTGGTGGCCATCGACGCCAAGAAGAGAAACGGCGGATGGGAGGTCTACACCCACGGGGGGAGGAACCCCACGGGGGTCGATGCCCTAGCGTGGGCCAAGCAAATGCAGGCATACGGGGCCGGAGAAATCCTTTTGACCAGCATGGACCGTGATGGTACCCGCCTCGGGTATGATCTGGAGCTCACCCGCGCGGTGGTGGATGGGGTGAGGGTGCCGGTGATCGCCTCCGGCGGTGTGGGCACGCTGGAGCACCTGTACGAAGGCCTCACCATCGGGGGGGCGAGCGCAGTGCTGGCCGCCTCCATCTTTCACTATAGGGAGTATGCCATCAGTGAGGTGAAGGCATGGCTGAGGCAGCGCGGGGTGCGAGTGAGGCCTTAGATGAAAAAACTTGTTATCCTGTTAGCAACGTGGGGAGGAGTAGGATTTTTCCCCTTCGCCCCGGGGACTGCCGGGACGGTAGCGGCCATCCCCTTGTTTCTCCCCCTCTCGCTCCTGCCGCTGTATGGGTATATCCCCTGCGTGCTGGCAATCGGCCTTGCGGCCTGCTGGGCCGCGGGGCGGGCCGAGCAAATCTTTGGGGAGCAGGACAACCGCCGCATCGTCATCGATGAGGTCGTGGGGTTGTTGGTCACCATGGCGGCCGTGCCACTCACGTGGCCCTCACTTCTCGTTGGATTGTGTCTATTTCGCGCCTTTGATATCCTCAAACCCCCTCCTATCCGCCTCATAGAACGAAGGGTAAAAGGGGGGTGGGGAGTGGTACTCGACGACGTGGTGGCCGGTATCTACGCCCAAATCTCCCTGCGCATCGTATTGTATGTCTTTTCTTCATAAGAAAGGTTACGCTGGACGGATTTGTCTCAAAAATAGTAGCTCACCCACAAATTCACACTGTCCCGACCCCGAACAGCGAAGGGGATGCCGGGTATCCTGAAACCGCCATATTCTGTATCTTTGCGGCCGTAATATATAGTTCCCCCCACCGTCACCTGGACATTCTGCAGAACATCCCACACAATCCGGGGTTGCACCACACCCGAAGGATCGGCCAGGTTGTTGATCACCGTCAGGTGGCAGTTGATCAGTGGGTGTAGTTCCACCCTGAGGTGGCCGCTCAGGTAAGCCCTTCCTAACGCAAAGAGCTCTCCGCGGGCAAGGCGTTCGGCGATGTCCTGATCGAACAAGGCCTCGGTATAGTCTGTTTCCCCAATACCGTTGTAAAAGAACTCCACGAATCCGTAAAAGTTCTTTTTCCACCACACCCACGAGTAATCGATATTGGCCACGAGGGAGAAATAGTAGTCTTTGCCCCTCGTATCATTCAGAATGGTCCATATCCCATCCACGCGCCAGGCCGCACCCCCCAGGTATCCCATGCTGCCGATACCGAACACCGCGTCTTCATAGTGTTTAGCAACCATAACGTCAAACTCTGTTGAGCCCCAGGCGAAGTGCAACTTTCCGGCCAGCGAAGAGTTATTCCACTGCACAGAGTGCTTCACCGGGTCCCGCCGTGGTACATAGAGGACGTGGACATCTCCTCTGGTGCCCAGGTTGACTTGGGCCGAGGCCATATCGTCACCGACCTTGTAATCCCGCTCAATGTCTGTGGGGGCAAAGGGGTTACAGATGTCCATGGGGTTAAAGAGCAGACCATTTCCCCACGTCACCGCCTGACGGCCGATCGTGACGGCACCCCACCTCGGTAGGAGGGTTAGGGAGAGTCGGTCGAATCGATTGTAAATGATATACTGATCGTCTTCGTGGATGGTCCAGGTCAGGTCCATGAGGCGACGATCGTCATTCAGAGGATCGGTGATCATGAGGCCCGTAGAGAAGAGAAACGGGTAACGCTGCCGCAACGCATGTATCTTGCGCCGGGTATCCCCCCCTGAAAGGATGGTCTCATGATGGGCCTCAAAATACCCCCACTGGTCGAAGGAGAGCTTGCCCGTGAGTCTAACCTCCACGGAGCCGTCGTAGTATGGACCTACGTCCACGAGCCGGAAAAATGATTTATCGTCTGCCCACGACCCCCCCCCCTGTGCCTTGACATGCCCGCCCCACTCCCATTTGATTTTTTTATACCAGGGTTCCGTTCGCGTTTCGGAAATAGGGGGTTCGGATTGATGAGGGTCATCGGCTGATACTTGTGCGTAACTCAGGGGGATGAGAAGGAGCAAAACGCACGAGAGCAGTAATCCAATAGTTATGAAGGCCTTTTTAAAAAACGTGGCAGCTACTCCCCTCGTGCTTATGGCTACGGTTTTGGCATGGGTTGCAAGCCGAAGGCTCACCCCGATTTCATCCATTCCGAATCTTGTCTTCCACAATGCGACCGTCTCTGAGATAGATAAGTCGGCGGGCATAGTCCATGACCATCTTGTCGTGGGTGGAAAAGATAAAGGTGACCCCCTTTTTCTCGTTCATCTCCTGCATGATCTCCAAAAGGCTCGCCCCGGTCTTGGAATCAAGGTTGGCGGTGGGCTCGTCAGCCAGGACAATGGACGGATTGGATACGATGGATCGGGCCACAGCCACCCTCTGCTGTTGCCCGCCGGAGAGCTCGGCTGGACGCCTATCGTACATCCCCCCCAGGCCCACATCATCCAAGATGGCCTTGGCCCGTTCCCGGCGCTCGGCGGGCGGCACGCCCTGCAGGAGCATGACGAACTCGACATTTTCCAGCGCCGACAGGACCGGAATGAGGTTGTAGGCTTGGAAAACGAATCCAACCTTGTGCAGGCGCAAGTGGGCCAGTGCCGATTGGCTCATGTCGGTCAAAACATTTCCATCTACCACCACCCGTCCGGAATCAGCGTAGTCCAAGCCACCGATGATATTCAGGAGGGTGGTCTTCCCTGAGCCCGAGGGCCCGGCTATGGCGACAAACCCCCCTTCTTGTATGGAGAGGCTCGCGCCGCTGAGCGCCCTTACTACAACAGTGTCCTGTCGGTAGGTCTTCGTGACCTTGGTGCATTTCACGATATCCATAAGCAGCTCCTCCAGTGAACGGTCCGTGTCAATTTAAAGCCTCGCTCCTCATGTGTGTGCCAGGGCCTCGACCGGAGTGAATCGGGACGCCTTTATGGCCGGGTACAGACTCACCACCAGTCCCAAGATGAACACGACCAAGTTGGCCATCATAACGTCTTGGCCCAGGATGTGGGGGTAGATCACGCGGGACATACCCCAATATTCCATTCCGGCGGCGAGCGCAGAGAGGTCGATGCCTGTTCTGGAGATGGCGAGGACACTCACAAATCCGGCGGCGTTGCCGATGACCATTCCGAGGATCAGGAGACAAAAAGATTCAATGAGGACCTCTTTAACGATCCACCACGGCTTCATGCCGAGTGCCTTGAGTAAACCGAACTCCCTAACCCGCTCGAACACGGCCATCAGCGTGGTGTTCACGATGCCGAATCCCATGGCAATAAAGACCACCAAAAACCAAATGAAGATAAACCAGTCGTATATCTTCATGATGGCGGAGCCCATGGGGAGGAGCTCTTGCCAGGTATTGACCTCATACTCGTCCGCGGAGAGCTCGGCCCGCAGGGTATTTGCCACCTGCATCGCCTGGCCGTGCTCGGCAAGGAGAACGGCGACCTCTGAGATGCCGTGTGACAAATTCAACATCTGCTGCGCTGCGGGCATGGAAACGAAGGCAAACTGCTTCTCAGTGGCCTGCATCTCGGCCCGGTAGACTCCAACGATGCGGAAGGCCCGGGAGGCTGTCTCACCCTCGGTATCCTGGGACATGAGGACCAGTTTGCGGCCCACTTTGGTCTCGAATTTTTTAACCAGGGCCTTGCCCACCACAATGCCGTAGGGGTCATCGGATTTCAGATAGCGCCCCTCCGTAATTGCCTCACCGATAAACGAAACGCCTGCCTCTCTTGAGGGGTCAATACCCACCATGGTGATGCCGGTGGAATGGCGGGCATTGCTCGCAACGGCGTTGACACGAACGCGGGGGGCCCACTGGGCCTCGGGGGGCAGAACCGCGGTGAGGACGGCCTCCACCCCTGCAGGATTTTTTATGCTGTTCTCGACGACCGGGTCTTCTCGATACCCCGTGTGATGCACCTGGATGTGACCGGTAAGGGTTTTGATGCCGTTGCTGACAAACTGGTCGGCGACCCCCCGCATGAGGGAGCTTAAGAAAATCATGCTCCAGACCCCGATGACGACCGCCGTCAAGATGACCAAGGTTCTGCGGCGGTTCCGCCAGATATTCCGCCATCCTAATTGAAAAAACATGAAAAATTCCTCTCTATATCAACACGCATTGAATGGTGCCCTGATCACCGATCACTGATTACTGACCACTGATCACTGACAAATTTATACCGCCCTCATCGCCTCCACCGGCCGCAGGCGCCGAACCTTCAAGGCCGGATACAGGGCAGCCGCAAGGGTGATGGCCAACACCAGACCCGCCCCGACAGCGATGGAGAGGGTCGAGAGCTGGGGGTACATCCGCTCGGGCAACCCGTATTGTTGCAACATCTCTGAGGTGCCGGAGATAACGATGCCATGGACCTGAAAGTACCAGGTCACTAGGCTACCGGCAACGATACCCATGGCGGTGCCTAACAGGGTTAGGGTCGTCGATTCAAGCAGTAGCAGCCTGGTCAGCCGCCCCGGTGTCGTACCTAGGGCCATAAAGACGCCGAATTCCCTCGTCCGTTCGAATATGACCATGAGGAAGGTATTTAATATGCTGAAGGCCACCACAATGATTAAGATCAAGTACATGATAAATCCGCTAATCAGGTCCATCTGAATGCTCTGGATGAGGCCGGGCATGAGTTCCATCCAGTCCAGGACCACCAGCTTGTTCTTTTTGTCTATTGTTTTGAGCTCGGCAGAAACAGATCGTTTTATTCGAGGTACTGCCTCGAGAGAGGTGCCGAGGACGACCACCTCATGGACGGCCCCCTGCATACTATAGACCTCCTGGAAATAGGGGAGGGGTATATAGATAACATTCCGATCAAGTTCGTCCTGGCCGTAGCTGAAGATCCCCGCTACCTGAACCACGGTGGCGGCAATGGAGCCGTCGCGCCCCTGCCCCAAGAGGACCAACTCATCACCCACCCCCACCCTTAAATTCTTAGCTAAGAGTCCTCCCACCAAGGCCTGAGCAGCGTCATCGTCGGAGAGATATTTCCCCTGGCGGATCACCTGCCCCACGGTGGTTACCTGTGCCTCCTTCGTCGGATCGATCCCCCTGACGGCAACACCATAGGTCCGCTCATGAGAGGAGACCAAGGAAAAGGCGGTGGCCCGAGCGGTATGGGCGGCCACATCTGGAATGTCGTCGAGAAGACGGCTGACCGAGACCGGATCAGGGACCACAAGATGCATGTTCTGTTGCTCATGGTATCCAGCGGCCTGCACCTGCAGGTGACCTGTGTGGACCTTTACCGCGGCATTGATCATGGTGTCATAAGAGCCGAACTGCCACGACAACATAAAGACCAGCAGGACGGTGGCAAAGGCGATGGCGGCCATGGTCAAGATGGCCCGCCTTGGATGCCGCCAGATATTCCGCCATGCCATTTTGAGGTCGATGGACATGGACGCTTATTGTCTGGGGTTCCTCAAATTGGTGAGGGTAAAAAGGTTATCAGGCAGGTCGTCCTTGAATTCAAGCTCCAGGTAGGTCAACTCGGTATATTCGTCCTCGACGTCGGCCTTCTGCATCCTCCACACCGTGGGAAAGAGCTTGCCGCCCATCATCTGGATCTGAGACCCGGTCATTGCCTTGACCAGCTCGAGATCCTCATCGTAGAATTCCTCTTGCAAGAGGATATGGTCTTCCCTGATTTTCAGTTGCTGCATGCCCCACACTACTGGCGCCGTTGGTTTCGGCATCGACTTGATCACATACACCTTTTTCCCCTCATGGGTTTCAGTGCCCACAAGTGTGTGGGTATAATCATCCAGGATGCTGTCGGACTTGGCCAGGTCGTCATTGGAGAAGTCCGAACCCATCCATGACTGGGACATCATAGAGGGAGGGACCTTGATCACCCGATTAACCTTTGGGTTGTATGTCCACATCTCTTTGCCCCTCTTGAGCGTGCCGTTGCCCTTGTCTTTAGAAGGGGCGATGACGAAAAAAATACTTTCTGATTGACCCTTGGTCCAAGCCTTGATGGTCATGGGCCGGTTCCAGTCCGGACGATGAATGACCATTTCCACCGTGGCGACGGAGGCCTTGCCCCGCCAATAATCAAATCCGGCCTGTACAATGGCTTGGGCATCTTGGGCCTTTAACTCCGTACCGGCACCCAGAAAGAGAAAGGAGAGTAACCCCAGGATTAAGCATGCCCTTCTTGCCATATCGCGCTCCTTGGATAACATGTTGATATTGTAACATATTCAAATATTTTGAAAAGTGCTTAATACATCATAATATTAGACTCAAGGAATAAACGAAATATTCCTCGAAGCTTCTGTCGTGCTCCATAATTTTGATTTGACACCCAAACCGCTTTTGATACAGTAACAAAGGGTAGAGTATATTATCAGGTTATATATGCTTGTTGGAAGTAGAATACATTGATGGGGAGGATAAAATGATAAAAAAATCGCAAAAAACAGTAGTGTGCCAGATCTGCAAAAAACGAAAGACGCTGAGCGCGGTGTTCCCAGGAGCGTTGGTCCGTGACTCCATAGTTGAGATAATTCGGAAAAAGCATGCCGATTGGTCCTCCAGTGGCTTCATCTGTCTCGATGACCTGAATTACTTCCGAACGGAGTATGTCAAAGACGTTCTCGAAGCGGATAAGGGCGATCTTTCGGGATTAGAAGAACAGGTCATGAGGAGCCTCAGAGAGGAAGAGTTGTTGTCCAAGAACATCAATGTCGAGTTTGAGGGGCAGTTGACGCTCGGACAACGGATGGCAGACAGAATTGCCGAATTCGGCGGAAGCTGGCGTTTCATCACCATCTTTGGTGCCGTGCTCCTGGTATGGATCGCCATCAACTCCATCGTACTCATTTTGAAACCATTTGACCCATACCCCTTCATCCTCCTCAACCTGCTCCTCTCGTGTCTCGCTGCTATTCAAGCGCCCATCATTATGATGAGCCAAAACCGCCAGGAGTCTAAGGATCGCCTGAGCGCCCAACACGATTATCTGGTAAACCTCAAGGCGGAATTAGAGATTCGCAATCTGCACGAAAAAATGGACCACCTCCTTACGCATCAGTGGCAGCGGCTTTTGGAGATCCAGGAGA
Source organism: Deltaproteobacteria bacterium (assembly GCA_016927065.1). Lineage (GTDB taxonomy): Bacteria > Desulfobacterota > B13-G15 > B13-G15 > RBG-16-54-18 > JAFGNJ01. The sequence continues at coordinate 292,972 of JAFGNJ010000004.1, read as the reverse complement.
TCCAAACGGAGTTGATGGAAGGGCTCGCTCACAAAACTCCGCACAAACACGATGTTTAACAGTGTCTTCGAGACACGCTTTAATCCCACCGTGCCTTGGGACCCACAAACACTGCGGATTTTCTCCGCCAAGTCCTCTCAATGGGCCGTGGTGTACCAACTAAGAATCTGGCGATGATTAAATGTCATCGGTTCTCAGTCTTTTGCGCCGACACAAATGTATAACCCAGAGCGACACACCTATAATAACAACGACACCCAGTACTTCGAGTTCATAGTGTTTGATGTCTCCAATGATAATCTCCATCGCATGGCCAAAGAAATAACCTCCAACACCCATCGCCAGTGCCCAAGTAAAGGCGCTCAAGATATTGAGCATAGTGAATGTTACGGTAGGTACTCGACTCATGCCGATCACGAATGGGGTCACTGTCCGCAGGCCGTACATGAAGCGGAAAGAGATAATCACCATTGTACGGTAACGTTCTAGCAGTCTCTGCGCTTTATTGACACGTGCTTGCCAGGCCGGATGTTTGGACAGCATGGCGTGGCCGTGCCACCGACCGAGATAAAAATAGAGCTGGTCCCCAAATAGCGTTCCGGCAAATGCGGCTAGAATTACCCACGGCAATTGTAAATATCCTTGGTGTGCCGCAAGTCCGCTGAGAATAACAACGGTCTCACCCTCTAGGAACGTGCCAACGAAGATAGCCACATAACCATAGCTCTGAATGAAAGATTCTATCGTCATAGGCGATGTCTTAACGTGGTTTTTGCAATCTCTTTCCTAAATGTTTTATTATAATGACTAGCTGTCTGGCAGCGTCAAGTTCTCCGGTTACATCTCAACCTGTGCGCCGATTTCTATTGACCGATTTGGGGGTATGCCGTAGTGGAACGTTGCGCGCTGTGCGTTCCGCGACAGAAGAGCAAAGAGGAGCTTCCGCCAGTAGTTCATCCCCCGCGAGCGGCTCATTACCAGCGTCTCGCGACCTAAAAAGAAGGTTGTCTCCATCGGTTTGTACTCCAACCCATCTCGTTCTGCATAACGGAGAATCGCCGGGACATTGGGTGTCTCCATAAAGCCATAGTGCGCCATAATCCTGAAGAAAGCCGGTGCAAGCTCGTTGATTTCGAGTTTCTCGGGCCATGGAATCCTTGGAACTTCCTCGGTGATGACTGTCAATAATATAACTCGCTCGTGCAAAACCTTATTATGCTTTAAATTGTGAAGCAGGGTGCGGGGGATGCCGGAAGGATTACTATCGAGAAAGACCGCGGTCCCCGGTGTCCGAATCGGTGGATGTTCCGCAAAATCTTTCAACAATACGTCAACCGATATCTGTTCCTTGCGAAACCGCTCCCTGAGAAGGGTCCTGCCTCGTTTCCATGTAGTGAAGAGGATGTAAACAATAGCAGCAATAGCAAGGGGAACCCAGGCCCCTTGCCCGACCTTCGGTATGTTCGCCGCAAAAAAGGCGAGATCGACGGCGAGGAGACATGATGCCAGAGCTGCGGCCTTCACCATATTCCAACCCCAGCATATCCGCATACAGGCAAACGCCAAGATGGTAGTCAACACCATCGTCGTCACCACGGCGACTCCGTAAGCGCCCGCCAGGTTGGCGGAGGAACGAAATCCCACTACCAGCCCCACCGTCCCAATCAAAAGGACCCAGTTCACCCAGGGGACGTAGACCTGTCCGATCTCTTCGGGGGAAGAGTGGCGTATTTCAAGTCGAGGCACATACCCGAGCTGCATGGCCTGGCGGGTCAGCGAGTATGCGCCGGAAATAATTGCCTGCGAGGCGATAACCGTAGCCGCCGTTGCAAGGCATACGAGGGGATAAAAACCCCAGGAGGGTACGAGATAATAGAAGGGGTTTTTCAAGGCCTCAGGCCTGCTGAGCAACAGCGCACCCTGTCCGAAATAATTGATGAGCAACGCAGGCAACACCACAGCGAACCACCCTGTCCTGATGGGCCTCTTACCAAAATGCCCCATGTCAGCATAAAGTGCCTCTCCCCCCGTTACCACGAGGAAGACCGCACCGAGCACGAAAAGGCCCGCAACCCGGTTCCTCATAAAAAAATCTATTGCATACAGCGGGTTAATGGACGCAAGGACTTCTGGAACGACAACGATCCACCTTGCGCCGAGAACGGCGAGTACACAGAACCAGAGGAGCATGAGGGGCCCGAATACCGCCCCCACAACTCCCGTACCTCGCCGCTGAAAAAGAAACAAAGCAACGAGGATCACGATGACAAGGGGGATCACATAATGGTCGAAGATGGGGGTGGCGATCTTGAGCCCCTCGACTGCACTGAGGACTGAGATGGCAGGGGTGATCATACCATCGCCATAGAGGAGGGCTGCTCCAAAGATACCGATGCCGAGAAGAACACGACGATACCGCACCCTATTACCTTTCTTGGCAACAACAAGTGCGAGCAATGCGAGGATGCCGCCTTCTCCATGGTTGTCCGCGCGCATGACAAACGTCACGTACTTGAAGGAAATGATGATCATGAGCGCCCAGAAAATGAGCGAGAGGATACCGAGGACGTTTTCTGGGCTGACCATGATACCATAATTCGGAGAGAAGCATTGCCGAAGGGCATAGAGGGGACTCGTCCCGATATCCCCAAAAACAACGCCGAGCGCGCCGATTGCCAGCGCGCGCGTCCTCTCAGGATGTGGCTCTGCGGGTTTGACGTTTTTACGGGCAGTCATAATATGGGAGCAACCACCTCATTGATAATGTGCGTGAATTCAACAGTCAAACTTATTATATTGGTGCAAGTTCCGACCGACATTAGGGTAGAGGGAATCTTCGTTAATTCATGCATGATTGCAAACACTTATGAGCAGATTTTATAATAATCGCACCTTTAAAAAATCACCTTCTTGTCTAGTATTCTCTGTCGCCCGCAATGCCCAGGCGTAAAAAAATTCGATATATTCCTTGACCACCACCGCGCCGAAGACATGGGCTCATCGCCAGCATCCTTCAGGCACGTGGTTAAGATGCCGGAGTCAGGAGGCCTGTTGATCATGAAGCTTCAGAGGTCGCCTGCGTCGGAGCATATCCAAGATCAGCAATGAAGCGACGGCGGCAATCAAGTGCTTTATGACGTGACCGCTGACAACATGACCCAAGGAGTACACGGCACCGTCAAGCAACTCAAACACCTTGGCGAGTACATAGACCGCGAATACAGTAAAGACGATGCGACCGCGCGTATAACGCGAAGGAAAAAGGATGGCAATGAGCGGGATAGCAGCGGTGGTGTAGTATTGAACATCGAGATACACTCGGAGATCGCCCGAGCCTCTGAGTTCGGTCACGTGCCAATAGATGATGCTGGCGATGCCGACGCTCAGCAGGATGGGTAGGAGTAATAAGCCGGTCCTCGTGCTGATGCGCTCGGAGATAGTAGCGGCTAAGAAGGACATAAAGATGATCGTCATAGGGAGACGATCCCATACAAGGCGATTGTCGCCTGGTGCCAGGTGGTAGTACGCGGAGCCGAAGCCGGAGAGTGCGACCCCGGCAAAAAGGGCAACGTAGGACCAGACCTCATGATCTGTAGCAAAGGCGGCCTGTGAGGTCTGGGCGGTGCGGCGGAGGACAAACGCAAGGCCAAGAAGCCCAACAAAGAGAAGGGGCGCGTTAGAGACGACGTCGAAGAAGTTGGGGATGCCGAGGAAGGTCCTGTGGTCTGCGAAATGGTTGTATGCGGGGTCCTGGAGCACTGGGGGGCTCGAGAACGTGGCGGCAATCGCAAGCACCGTAAAAGCAACGAACATCCATTCGCGCGTCTTACGGGAAAATCGCGAAGACAATGCCGTGCCGTCAAGGATGGCTTGTATAGATTGTAACTTCATGAGCGGATGTTTGCATTAAACGAAGTCACCCCTTCTTGGGGATGAGTTCCAAATTTACTTCTTCACCGAACTTATCCTGCAGGGCCTGGGAGAGTCGCTCATAATCCTCCATGGTTTCCACCTCAACTGCCAAATCCCGCTCGTCCAACACCCGTAGCCTGCCGTGCTCCTCGACCACCCCGATGACTTCGACGGGGTCGACCGTCACCCACCCCTTCATCCTGCGCACCAACTCATCGCCGCTGAAGCCCCTCTCGATTTGCAGTTCCACTTCGCGAAAGCGGGCATCCCAGCCGATGAGGGCAGGGCGAGCAATAACAGGAGTGACAGGATCATGCATGGCTGCACACGTAAACCACAGTTTTGCCTTAACCATTTTCTTCCTCCTGATAACAATAATTAAGGAAGGGGCTTGATATGTCAAGCAAATCTCGAGACGATATAGTAATCAGGAGGGATATGAGAAGAGGGATATTTCTTTGTTACGGGGATGGAGAGGCCTTGTGAAAAAATGAAACAGACGTATCCCCATATCTACGCTGTTGAGAAAGCTCAAGGCCGGTGGGAAGGATGATTTCTTCTTTTGATGAATGTTCGATCACGATGACCCCAGCGGAGTTGATGATCCCCCGCCGGGTGATCTCTTCGATGGTCTTTCCCCCCAAGCCCTTACCGTAGGGGGGGTCTATGAAGATGAGATCAAAGGCCTCCTTTCTCTCCCCTAGGACAGCTATCCCCCGTTTGGCCGTCAGGGGGAGGACCCATGACCTCGATTTCAATCCCAGGGCCTTAAGATTCCCCTTCAGAATCGTGAGTGCACCCTTCCCCTGTTCCACAAAGACCACCTCGTCTGCTCCGCGGCTGAGGGCTTCAATCCCCAGGGAGCCGGTGCCGGCGAACAGGTCGAGGGCCCGCTGAAAGGTCCAGGCCGGACCAAGGATATCGAAGATCGCCTCGCGGACCCGGTCGGAGGTGGGACGAATTCGCCTCCCGTGGGGTACTAGCAACCTCCTCCCTTTGAACTCCCCTCCGATAATCCTCACGATCTATTCTCCTGTAACCGCTCCACCACCGCAGCCATGTGCTCGTAATGGGTCCCAGTCCAGTAGATCTTCCGACACGAGGGACAGCGTGAAAACGTACGGTGGGTGTGATAGATATAATCCGGGACCTCCCCCCGCGCCTCCGAGGGATCTACCGTCTCCAACTGCGAGTTACAGATCAGACAACGGGAAAAGAGCATCGCCTTGTTGAGGGGGAGTTTGAAAAGACGCACCACCTCCTGAAGCTGCAGGTAGGGGTTGTCCTCTTGGACCAACAGCGCCTTCAAAGATCCCTTGTCCTTATAGAGTTTGGTATCTTTGGTGATGAGGGTCCTGCCTTCATCCCGTGCCCGATGCAGGAGACCCTGGGGGTCTTCGGAGCGCCAATAGACGGTATCGTAGCCCAGGATGCGGAGCCACTTGACCAGCTTCCCCACGGTTTTATCAGCGATAAAGGTCATCCAGCAGAGCGCTTGACCAAGTCAAAGGCCTTCTCGCGGGCCTTTGCTATAATTTCCTCCTCCCCCTCCACGTGGCCGCCCCGCAGGAGGATCCTTCCGTCGCAGATCAGGGTATCGATGCAGGAGCCGTTGGCGGCATAGATGAGATCTGATGCCAGGTGAAAGTGGGGGGTGAGTTGAGAGTTATTCAGGTCCACGAGGGCGATATCTGCCCAGTGCCCCGCTTTGAGAACGCCGCTTTCCAGGCCGAAGGCCCTGGCACCCTGGAGGGTGATCAAATCCAAGGCTTCGTGGGCCGGCATTATCACGGGGTCTCCGGTGTGGAATTTTTGCAGGAGGGAGGCGAGCTTGGCGGTCTCCAGCATATCGAGGTTGTTGTTGGAGGCACACCCATCGGTCCCGAGGGCGGTGATTATCCCTCCCTCTCGGAGCTGAGGATAGGGAAAGACCCCTCCTACGGTGAGCTTCATGTTGGAAGTGGGATTGTGGACGGCACGCACCTCGTGGGCCTTCAGGATTGCTATGTCCTCCTCATCCAGCCAGACGCAGTGGCAGGCGACCAGGTGAGGTCCCAGAAACCCGATCTGCTCCAAATATTTTACAGGACGCACCCCGTGCTTCTTCAGACACTCCTGGATTTCTTCTTCGGTCTCGGCGAGATGAAAGTGAACCAGCACTCCTTTGTCCCGAGCGAATTCAGCGCACCATCGCAACGCCGCCTCCGAGACCGTGTAGATGGCATGTGGCCCCAGGGTGAAGGTCACGCGGGGCCCGAAAGCATCCCGTTCTGCATAGAGCTGTTCGTTGAGCGCTATCTGCTCCTTAGCCTTTTGTGCATCGAAGAGGTCGATAAAGACGGCGCTTATGGCGGCCCTGATCCCCATTTCTTCAACGGCCCTGGCAGTACCCCGCCAGTGCCAGTACATGTCGTTGAAAAAGGTCGTCCCCGTCTTGATCATCTCCAGGCAGGCCAGCTTGGCCCCCCAGTAGATATCTTCCTCGGTCATGTGGGCCTCGATCGGCCAGATCTTGGTCTGAAGCCACTCCTGCAAGGGCATGTCGTCGGCGTACCCTCGCAGCAGCGTCATAGCGGCGTGGGTGTGTCCATTGACGAACGAAGGCACGGCCGCCTTCCCCTCGCCTGGGATCACCTCATCGGCCTTTACATCAAGCTGGTCATCGATCTCCTTGATTCTGTTCCCCTCGATGAAGATGTCCGAAGTCTTGCCGTTCAGCCGTATCCCTTTAATGATGATACTCATGTCATCTCCTCCATCACCTGGCCCAGGATCGTATTGATGGTGGTGGCGTTTTCCCGCGCTCGTCGGCTAATCTCCTCTTCTGTAAGGGGAGCGTCGACAATGCCGTGGCAGTAATTGTCCACCGAACAGATGCTCGCGTAGGCTAAACCTACTTCTTGACAGAGAGTGGCTTCATGGGCCATGGTCATTCCTATCACATGGCCGAAGTTTTTCAGCATGGCGATCTCCGCTTTAGTCTCCAGGCGAGGGCCAATGGTCTGGATATAGACCCCCTCCTGGGCGAATGCCGCACCTGCCCCCTGGGCGGCCGTGATGAGTAGGGCCCTGAGCCCCGCATCGAGGGCAGGGGTGATGTGTACGACATGGTGTTCGTAAAAGGTCGGTATCTCCCAGGGGCTGAGGTAGTCGTGGGGGATCACGATCCATCCAGGGGGAATCTCCTCCCTGAGGCTCCCTACCGAGTTGATGCCGATCACCTCCGACACCTCCAGTTTTTTGAGGGCGTAGATGTTGGCACGGTGGTTGATGCGATGCGGGGGGATTTCTTCGGGGCCGTGGCGGGAAAGGAACACCAAGGCTCTACCCCCGAGACGACCGATGGTGAAATGATCCGAGGGTGCCCCAAAGGGGGTCTCTAGTACCGTTGTTTCGGTTGTCTCCATCCCCTCAGGGGAGAAATTCCCCCCTGCGATGATCCCCAGCATGATCCCTCCTTCCCACAGGGCATAATACGAGAAAGGGGGAGGGGTTGTCAATTTTCTCACTTTTCTTGCTTTTCTTGACTCACTCCAGGGGAACATATATATTGAATAAGGAGCTCAGTGAGGAAGAGATGTCTCGTTTAACGCGCAGAGAAGTGCTGAAGTTATTCATGGCCGGCGCAGGGGCAGCCATGATCCCTTGGCCGTGGAGGACTTTTGCCTCTGCTGCAACTGCATCCTCTCCTGATCTGGTAATCTCTCAAGGGACATCCCCCTCCACGATCACGCAGGCGGCTATACAGGCCCTCGGGGGCATGGGGCGCTTCGTTTCCCGCGGAGACGTGGTATTAGTGAAGCCCAACATAGGGTGGGATCGTACCCCTGAGCAGGCCGCCAATACCAATCCAGAGGTCGTGGCGACGATTGTACGCCTGTGCCTCGATGCCGGTGCCAAGGAGGTAAAGGTCTTCGACCACCCCTGTGAGGACCCGCGTCGCTGCTATGTGAGCAGCGGGATCATGGAAGCGGCCAAGGTGGCGGGGGCGAAGGTCAGCTATGTCGATTCGAGAAGATTCCGCAAGATGGATATCAAGGGAGAGGTTCTCCAGTCCTGGGAGGTCTATCAGGAGGCGGCAGAAGTTGATAAGATAATCAACTGCCCCATCCTCAAGCACCACAGCCTGGCCCGGCTCACCATGGGGATGAAAAACCTCATGGGCCTGGTCGGCGGCGCACGTGGAGGCCTCCACTGGCGATTGGATCAGAACATTGTGGATCTCGCCGCCTTCTTCAAGCCGACCTTGGTCATCCTCGATGCGGTGAGGGTATTGACGGCCAACGGCCCGCAGGGAGGGAGCCTGAAGTACGTCAAGCGGTTTAATACGGTAGCTGTGAGCAGCGATCAGGTGGCTGTCGATGCCATGGGGGCAAAACTCTTTGGCCTAGCGCCCGAGGAGATGGAGCATCTCCGTATCGCCTCCAAGCGGGGGCTGGGGCGCATGGACCTGGCGAAATTGAGGATCAAGGAGGTCACGACCAATTCCTAAGGCTAAAGGTAAGCGGCAATCCTCCCCCTTTCCATGGTGGCGACTGAGGCGCATCAGCCAATGGTCCTTCCTGGCATTCTATTTTATCCTCTTCATTCTGACGGCCTACAAGGGGACGGATGAGATCGCCTATCCCGTGCGGATCTTCCTGCATTTTGACCCCTTAATTCTTATTACGACCTTCCTTTCATCCCATATTATACCCCTAGCCCTCTTATTATCCCTCATCACCGTCGCCTTTACCCTTGTCTTCGGTAGGGTTTTCTGCGGCTGGGTCTGCCCCCTGGGTACGCTGAACGATTTCATGGGGCGCCTCACTCCTCAAGAACGGAGAAAAAAGCACGTCGGGGACCGAGCGCGCAGGGTCAAGTACTACGGTCTCGTCTTTATCCTCATAAGCTCCCTCTTCACTTTTCAGATAGCCGGACTGGCGGACCCTATCTCCCTGCTGATCCGCTCCCTGGCCGTGGCCGTTGAGCCCACAATAAACCTGATGACCCATACCGTCTTCGACCTCCTCTACCGAGCCAATATCCCCGTCGTCACCGCAATCTCCGAGGCCATCTATGGCGTTCTCAAAAAATATGTCTTGGCCTTTCATCAGCCCTTCTTCTATCAGGGGATTTTTACCGGCCTCATCTTCGTCGGCATCCTCCTCGCCAATCTCTACCGCAGGCGGTTCTGGTGCACGGCGCTATGCCCCCTTGGGGCCTTGCTGGGGCTTATTACCCAGATCAGCCCCTTCAAGAGGGCCGTAGGGAAGGGGTGTACTTCCTGCAATCTGTGTGTGCGGGAGTGCCGCACCGGGGCGGCAGCGGACGTAAAAGGGAAGTGGAAAAAGGCGGAGTGCGTGATGTGCGGTGAGTGCCAGGAGGATTGCCCCGAGGATGTGGTGAGGTTCGGTTTTATACCCTCTCAAACGGGAAAGGTCGCTGGGGTCGATCTGGGTCGACGCGGGGTGATCGCCTCCCTAGTCTCCGGGATCTTTATCGTTCCCCTTATGCGGACCAACCCCCTCACGCAACGGCGAACGGGGCGGCTGATCCGCCCCCCTGGCGCCCTGCCGGAGAATGAGTTCCTGCGCCGATGCGTGCGGTGCGGGGAGTGCATGAAGGTTTGCCTCACCAACGGCCTGCAGCCCGCCCTGTTCGAGGCAGGCCTGGAGGGTATCTGGACCCCCCGGTTCGACTTCCACAGCGGCTACTGCCAGTACTACTGTACCCTCTGCGGGCAGGTATGTCCCACCGGCGCCCTCAGGGAGCTCTCCCAGGAGGAGAAGGCCCGCACCAAGATCGGCCTCGCCTATATCGACAAGAACCGCTGTATCCCCTACGCCCAAGGGGTCGAGTGCCTTGTGTGCGAGGAGCACTGCCCCACGCCGGACAAGGCAATCAAGTTCGAGCAGGTGGTGATAATGACCCCTCAAGGAAGGAAACGGATCAGGCAACCCGTGATCGACCTCAAGCTCTGCATCGGCTGCGGGATCTGCGAATATAAGTGCCCCCTGCACGAACAGCCCGCCATTATTGTCACCCGCCTCGGAGAATCCAGGGCGGGCGAGCTCCTGCCTTTTTAAGCCTGACCTCCAATTAAGGCTTTTTTTGTTGAAATAGAGAGGGGTTTTATCTCCTTTCCTCGTAATAGGGAGCACCAATGCACTAATCCTCCCCCTGAAACATTAAAAAAATTTAATCTTCTGTTAATGGGGATTTAATCTTCCTCAATTATAATGTAAGAAAAAGAGGAATCGAGGGAGCGGATGTATTTCAAGTTGGTGATGGAAGCTGGGCATGTCGGGGCGGGGAAGAGTTATGAGATGGTGAGGTATTTTCAGGGCGACGATATCTTTGGCATCCTCGCTAATTCCCGCTCTATCCCTCGATTGAAAAAGAAGAATTACGGTGGGGGCATTAAGCTTATCAAAGAGATCTCCTGGCGAGAATATCTTACTGGAAAGGGTAAAGAGAGCAGGGATCCTTACCTCAACCGTAGTGGTATGTCCGCCATGGTCCCCTCGTCAGCAGATACAAGCAGATTCTTTTCGTAAAACCACCCGTCCTCCTGACGTGAAAAGGGATGTTCTTAGGTTTTGAGTTGGTTCGGAGTATGAAGCTTTACAATCTAAGGGCATCCCGCACGTCAGACCGAGCAGGCGCTACCATTTCTTAAAATTAAGGATTGACAAATAAGCAAAAGTGTGGTTTTTTATAAGTGTATTATACCAACCGGTAGGTATAATTGTGAATGTTCTTTAAGGCGTTGCGATTCACCTCGGTTTTAAGCTCCCCTCCGAGGGAGGTAATGAAAGAGCTTTTACGGGAAACGGGGCATGGTTACCTTATATAGGCGGTTGCCACGAGTTGAATATGTCCAGCCGAAGACGATTGAGGAGTTATTGGCTCTTCGAGCGCAGTATGCTGGTAAGGGCGCACTGCTGGCTGGTGGCACCGACCTGATGCCGAAACTCAAACGGAGGGAGATCGAAGCTCCAGGGTGTCTCATCGACCTCAAAGGCATTCCTGATTTAGCATATATCAGCAATGCCGAGGGAGACGGTTTGCGGATTGGCGCCTTAGCCACACTTCGTGCTATTGAAACATCTGCGCTCATTCAGGCTACGTACGGCATACTTTCCCAGACAGCCTCCTCTATGGCATCTGTTCAGATCCGCAATAGAGGCACGGTGGCTGGCAACCTCTGTAATGCCGTTCCCTCAGCCGACACTGCACCACCGCTCCTTGCACTCGACGCAACCGCGAAATTGATGAGTCAGAAGGGTGAGCGTATTGTTCCCCTTGATGATTTCTTCATCGGTCCCAATAAGACCGTGCTTTCGGATGATGAATTGCTTGTGGAGATTCAGGTGCCCCGAGTGCTCCCCCATAGTCGGGGTGTATACCTGAAGCTGACACAGAGAAGCTCGATGGAGTTGGCCGTTGTCGGTGTTGCGGTCATGGTTAGTGCTCGTAACGGTGTCTGCGAGAATATCAAGATTGCCTTAGGGGCGGTAGCCCCTACCCCCATGAGGGCAAAACGGGCGGAAGCCGTACTCAGGGGACAACATTTCAGTGAAGAGCTGATCGAGCACACAGCGCGCACCGCTGCAGAGGAATCACGCCCCATAGATGATCATCGGGCAACACAAGAATACCGAAGGGACATGGTTGAGGTCTTGGTAAAGAGGGCGGTTATAGAGACTATATCACCCTAAGCTCATTATCGGAGAAATCCTTATATGAAACAGATAACCGTAACGGTTAATGGCACAGTTTATGAACTTCAAGTAAAATCATGGGCAACACTCCTTGATATGATACGGGATGACTTGGGTCTCACGGGAACAAAAGAGGGGTGCGGCTTAGGTGAGTGTGGAGCGTGTACGGTCATCATGGATGGCAAGACTGTTAACGCATGTCTGGTCTTGGCGCCTGAGGCCGATGGCAAGGAGATTATAACGATTGAGGGTCTCTCTCGGGGGGGTCAATTCCATCCCGTCCAAGAAGCGTTCATGGAACAAGGGGGCATCCAGTGTGGTTTTTGCACGCCGGGGATGATCTTATCAACCAAGGCCCTGCTTGATGAGAATCCCAACCCTACCGATGAGGAGATAAGGAGAGATATGGCAGGAAACTTCTGTCGTTGCACAGGTTACACCAAGATTTTTGAATCCATAAAGGCTGCGGTTCGAAAGGGAGATACTTAGTATATGGAATTTTCCGTTATCGGCAAACATGTGCCCCGGGTGGATGCGCCGGAGAAGGTTACGGGGCAGGCCAGGTATGCTGCTGATTATTCGCTACCTGGCATGCTCTGGTGCAAGGTTCATCGAAGTCCTTATGCCCATGCCCGAATTCTTCATGTCGACACGAGTCGAGCGCAGCGGCTACCGGGTGTAAAAGCGGTCGTAACGGGCAAGGATTTTCATGGTTGGTCCTGGGGGTGGATGCCTGAAACTCGGGATGAACCGCCGCTGGCGGTGGAGAAGGCGCGTTACCTGTATGAGGCGGTGGCAGCGGTGGCGGCTATCGATGAGGATATTGCCGAGGAGGCCTGTGACCTGATCACGGTTGACTATGAGGAATTACCCGGGGTATATGATCCGGAAGAAGCCCTGCAAGACGGCGCACCGCTGGTACATGAAGGCCGAGAAAAGAACATCAGTATAGAATATCATTGGAATTTTGGCGATGTCGAGAAGGCCTTTGCAGAGTCGCATATCATCCGCGAAGATAGATTCTGCACGTCACGGGCAACTAAGGGATACGTGGAGCCGCCGGCAGCACTAGCCTACTACGATCCTGCAGGGTATATCACGATCTGGCCTGCCAAGCAGAGCCCCTACTTTCATTATCGACACTTAGCCGCCTGCTTCAAACTGCCCCTCAACAGGGTAAGAGTCATTCAACCGTTTATTGGTGGTGGCTTTGGGGGTACCAAAAATGACTCGGTCGCCGGTGACTTTTGTGCCGTATTGCTGTCTAAAATGACCGGCAAACCGGTGAAATTTGTCTACACTCAAGAGGAAGAACTTACCACCAGTCGGCGCAGACACTCTATGATCGTCTACAACAAGATGGGAGCGAAACGGGATGGAACCCTAACCGCTGTCCAAACGCGCGTTATCGCCGATGGCGGTGCCTACACAGCGATCGGTCCGCTTACCATGTACCTGGCCGGTTTTGCCACAACTCTGCCTTATAAACTGCCTACCTATAAATATGACGCCTATCGGGTATTTACCAATACCCCGATAGGGGCGGCGATGAGGGGGCACGGGATTACCCATACGAGGTTTGCCTGTGAAATCCAAATGGAGATGATCGCTGAAGAACTGGGGATAGATCCTGTACAGATGAGGCTGAGAAATGCCATTGATAACCCGAAGCCCGGCACGATGTATGAAACGATCAACAAGGTGACGCTCAAGACCTGCGGTATTAAAGAGGCGCTCAATACAGTTGCTGCACATCCACTGTGGAGAGATAAAGATAAGGCCCCGCAAAGACGGGACAATATATCCTGGGGTGTGGGATTATCGGGCACCGCCTACCTTGGGGGGGCTCGGCAGCGTGGACATCAATCCTGCGGCGCGATTGTGAGAATTTGTGAGGATGGCACGGTAAACCTCCTGACTGGGGCAACCGATTGTGGGCAGGGTTCGGATACCGTGCTCTGTATGATTGCCGCTGAGGAGCTTGGTGTGCGGTTGAAGGATATCGCCATAAAACGGGTTGATACCGCCTATACCCCCTGTGACCCAGGTAGCTACGGCAGCCGGGTGACGATTTTGGCCGGACAGGCGACGCAGATGGCCGCCGCCGATGCCAAGAGGCAACTGGTAAGAAGTGCTGCCGAGACATGGGAGGTAAACCCCGAAGATATTGAGATCAAAGAAGGGGTCGTTTTTGTTACAACAGATGCTCAGAAGAGCATGCCGTTTTCAAAGCTGGCGAGGATCGCTTGTTACTCGGGTTCAGGCGCCGTTATTATCGGCACGGGTTATTCCGGCTATGGCGTGGAACCCCTCGACTTTGATACGGGGATGGGCAATGGTGGGACCTCATATAGTTTCACGGCTCAATTAGCCCGCGTAGGGGTGGATATGGAGACGGGGAAGGTACAGGTTACCGATTTCGTCATCGCCCACGATGGAGGCAGACCGTTAAATCCTCTCGGTGCAGAGGGGCAGAATGAGGGTGGTGCAATCCAGGGGCTCGGACAGACTATCTATGAAAACTTCATTATGGACAAGGGGAAGACCCTAAACCCGACCTTTCTCGACTATAAGATGCCGCGCACTACCGACGTTCCCGATATTCAGGTGATCGACATTATAACGGATGATCCTGACGGTCCCTTTGGGGCCAAAGAGGCCAGCGAAGGAAGCATAGTGAGTACACCCCCTGCGGTGGTGAGTGCTATCCATGACGCTACCGGCATATGGTTTACAGAGCTCCCCATAACACCTGAGAAGATCGTGAAGGCGCTGAAGGAGAAGGGGGATAAAAAAGGCCATGGGAGTGTGAGAGAGGCAAAAAGAATGAAAGAGAGGCAGGAGACATGAAAGAGAAACTCATGCTGAAGGAACTATGCCGTTATAACATAGGAACTTTTGCCGACATCGTCTATCGTAATGCCTTATTGCACGCTGACAGAGAGGCCTTTGTCTACGGCTCACAAAGAATTACCTTTGCCCAGTTTAATGCCCGCGTGAACAGCGTCATCCATGCCCTGCGTGCCGCAAAAGTCAAAAAAGGGGACGTCATCGGCATTCTCTCTTGGAATTGTCTTGAGTATGTTGACGTCTACGGTGCGGCGATGAAGGGAGGGTTTATCGCCTCCCCCTTTAGCCCTCGACTTAACAAAGAGGAACTCGAATATATCATCAATTATTCTAAGGCCAATACACTCTTTGTCGGTCCTGAACTTGTTGAGACGGTCAACGACTTACGCTCGCGCATACCCACGGTGAAAAACTATTTTTCCTTTGAGGGTTCTGCCCCGAACATGGTGGCACATGAAAAGGTGCTGAAGACGAATCCATCGGATGAGCCGAGCGTAGACGTGCAACGAGACGACCCCTATCTCATTTTTTATACCAGCGGTACCACCGGCGTGCCGCGCGGCGCCCTCTATACACACCGCCGCAAGCTGGAGAACACGCGCATAAAGGCCCTGGAGATTGGTGTGCGGCCCGAAGATAAACATATCATGGTGTTGCCTTTTTTTCATATCGGCGGTGATAGTCAGGTGTGGCCTTTTTTTTATGTAGGCGGGTGCAACGTGATCATGCCTCAGAGATCGTTTGATCCAGTTGCTACGCTTCAAATCATACAAGATGAGAAGGCTACGGACATACAGATCGTTCCCACACAGCTCGTTGTTATGCTGGCACAGAAGAACGTGGAACAGTATGACTTAAGCAGTATAAAACGGATCTATTATGCCGCATCGCCGATGCCCGTGGCGTTATTACGACAGGGGCTAGAAAAATTCGGACCTGTTTTTTCGCAAGGCTACGGTCAGACCGAATCCGGGCCGCAGATCTGCGCCCTGCCGCCTGAGGCGCATGAGGTCTTGGATAAGGCCGAGAAAGAGCAGGAGGTGTTAAGTTCGTGCGGGCAGCCGAGTATCGGCGTCCATGTCAGGATCATCGATGAAAAAAATAACGATGTGCCGGCCAGAACGGTAGGAGAAATTATCGTACAAAGTGATTCCACCATGGTTGAGTATTGGCAGAAACCGCAGGATACTGCCGAGGCGGTTGTTGACGGATGGCTCCATACGGGTGACCTTGCCTATTACGATGAAAAGGGCTTTATTTACATCGTCGACAGGAAAAAAGATATGATCGTTTCGGGCGGTGAGAACGTGTACCCGCGCGAAATAGAGGAAGCCCTCTATCGACATCCCGCCATTGCTGAGGCTGCTGTTATTGGTGTCCCCGACCCGAAATGGGTGGAGCGTGTTCATGCGGTGGTCGTCCTAAAAGAAGGGGCGGAGGCCACGAAGGAGGAAATAATCGCCTATTGCAAGGAACAGATGGCTTCGTTCAAGACGCCGAAGTCGGTTGAGTTCGTCGAGTCGTTGCCAAAGAATCCACAAGGCAAGATATTGAAGAGAACCTTGAGAGAACGATATTGGAAAGACTCCCAGAGGGGGGTTTGAGTTTGCTCCGACACCCAGAACTTTTTATTAAGGTAGTCGAGATGTAATAAACACGATATGGCGCCGCAACTACTGAGGAGAATGGAGATGGAATTGGCAAAGGAAAAGGAATCAATACCGAAAAAAGAGGAAATTCTGCGTATAGCCATAGCGCTCTTTCTTGATCAGGGCTATAGTGCCACCTCAACGAATGCGATCTGTGCCGCTGCGGGGATCAACAAACCAACCCTTTATTACTATTTTAAGAGCAAACGCCACCTTTTTTTCGAGGCGCACATCAAACATATTCAAGAGGTCTTAAAGCCTTATATGGAACGGGCTGCAGCGATAGCAGACCCTCGAGAGAGGCTGGCCTTTATTATCAAGGAGTTCACCAAGATCGTGTGTAAGCACCCTGAGTTGCGAGTCCTCACTCATGAGGCAATGAGCATTAAAGATCAGTATTTCGAAGGGATCCGCGAAGAATGGAAAAAACACTACCTGCTGCTGCTCAATACCATCTCAGAACTCCAAGCCGAAGGCACTATAGCCACTGGGTTCAAGCCATCGTGGGGTGCCTTATTGTTATTGGGGATGATCACGTGGATTACCTACTGGTTCGACTACGATCGCAAGGATGAGATTGACGATATAGCTGAAACGGCCCTGAGAGTTACCTTATTCGGCCTGTTTGGGAGGGAAAATTCATCGTCAACCACATAGAAGGAAGCGGCATGATGACACTGTACATAAGGTAGCCTATAGTTACTTGAGGTTTTTATACAATGAAGATTTTTGTTTAGACAGATAATTAAGAAGCGTGTTAGGAGGATGCACTATGGATGCAAAAGAAAAGTTGGGAAAGCTTGTTGGAGCCGAGAATTTCTCCGATGCCCCTGAGGTGCTCTTAGAATATTCTCAAGATTTTAGCCTCAGCCCTCCAGGGATGCCAAACTACGTTGTTAAGCCAAAGGATGCTCAGGAGGTACAGAAGATCGTCTCGTTCGCCAACGAGAACAAGATACCGGTTGTGCCGACCAGCTCGAAGGTCCATTTTTACGGAGCTACCATTCCCCGGCAGGGCGGCATCGTGCTCGACCTGAGCAGGATGAATAAAATCCTGGAAGTTGATGCGGACAACAGACGTGTTCGGATAGAGGCTGGCGTTACATGGGAACAGCTCACGCGTGAACTGCGGAAGAAGGGGTTCAGGATAATTATGCCCCTTCTCCCCCACGCTGAACGGTCTGTCCTCACGGATTACCTCGAGCGGGTAGTGCCAACCAATACCGTCTACGATTATGGAGAGCCCCTCCAGGCCATGGAAGTAGTATGGCCTACCGGGGAGATCTTCCGAATGGGATCAGCCAGTGTCGACGGGTATCCTGATTCGCTCTCAAAGGGTGGCAACCCTTCGGGACCAGGCCTCGATTTCTATCGGTTTTTCCAGGGGGCACAAGGGACCATGGGTGTGGTGACGTGGGCGAATTTGAAGGTTGAGTCCATTCCCGTAATGGACAAGGTCTTTTTTGCCCCTGTCGATGACGTGGAATACGCTATTGAATTCCTCTATAGAATACTCCCCCGAAGGGTCGGTCAAGAATGCCTGCTGCTGAATAACGTTGATTTAGCGGCCATTCTTGCTGAGCAATGGCCGGATGAGTTCGAGCGATTGCTGACAACCCTGCCGCCCTGGACACTGATCTTAGTGGTAAGCGGCTTGTTGCGACGGCCCGAAGAAAAGATAGCGTATGAGGAGAAGTTCCTGGGCGAGGTCTTAAAGAACGAATTTCCGGAAATGCATCTCGCTGAAAACCTTCCTGGGTTTCCCGGTTTGCACAAGAAACTTTTGCCGCTGCTTCGCAATCCTTGGCCTGCAGACGTGCCATATTGGAAAAACCGCTATACAGGGGCGTGTCAAAACCTCTTTTTTATTACCCGCCCTGTCTTGGCATCACAGTTCATGTACATGGTTGAAGAAATGGCCCCTCAGTACGGATATCCTGTCAGCGATATCGGCACCTATTTCCAACCCATAGAGCATAACCGCGCCTGTCACCTCGAATTTCATTTCTTTTATGATCCAACCAACGATGTCGACAAGGAACGAGTTAGGATCATGTATCGTGATATTGCCCAGGCGTTACTTGATGAGGGGGCTTTCTTCACCCAGCCCTATGGTGAGTTGGCCCCGCTGGTTTATGAGAAGGCAGCCAGCTATGCCATGACACTGAGGCGGGTAAAGAAGGTGTTTGATCCCAACAATATTATGAATCCCGGCACGCTGTGCTTCTAAAGGAGGGTTATACAATGGCTGAAAGGCAAACCAAGATAGATGTCAAAAAGCTCTTTGCGGAGAGCCCCAAGACGCCGGTTAAGTTGGATATCACCGACTTAAATAATTTCGTCTATGACATGAGCAGGTGCATTAAGTGCAAGGGGTGCACCTGGGTGGATCACATCTATATGCCGGGCGCTCAATTCAGGACGAAATGCCCCACCGCTACCCGCTATCTCTACGACTCATACGGGGCGAACGGCAAGATGCGGATCGGCATTGCGCTTGCCGAGGGCAAACTGCAGTGGACCGACAAACTGTTAGAGATAATCTATGCAGATCCCCTCTGTGGTGCCTGTGACGTTGGGTGTAAGCGGAATCTCGATTTGGAGATAGGACTGACCTTGGAGGCCCTTCGGGTCAAGGCGGTCCAGGACGGAGTCGGCCCCCTGCCGGCCCACAAAAAGATCGCACAGAACATCGAGAAACAGCACAATTTCTTTGGCTCCCCCCATAATAATCGAACCACGTGGCTTTCAAAAGCGAAGCTTACCCCTGCCCAGAAAGCTGATGTGCTGTACTTTGTGGGCTGCTCTGCCTCTTACTCAAACCCCGAGATAGCTCAGGCGACCGCGAATATACTAAAGGCGGCGGGCACGGATTTTATGCTCATGCCCGATGAGTGGTGTTGCGGCAATACGGTTTTTTCGGTCGGTATGATCGAAGAGGCCCGAGCATTGGCCCGTCGTAATGTTGAGGAAGTGAAAAAGACAGGTGCCAAGACGGTGCTGACGAGTTGTGCCGAAGGTTACCGTATGTGGAAGGTCGATTACCCCAAGTTGCTTAATTGCTCAACCGATGACCTTGGATTTAAGGTGGTACACCTGGTCGAGTATGTTGCTGAGCAGATCAAAGAGGGAAAGCTCAAGCCGACGAAATCGATGAATATGCGCGTGGCCTACCATGATTCGTGCAGCCTGAGCCGTTTGAGCGAACCCTGGACACCGTGGGAAGGGGAGCGTGGATGGATGGGTATGGTCGAACCGCGCCTCACGAGGCGCCGGGGGACCAACGGCGTTTACTTTCAACCCCGTGATATCCTGAAATCGATCCCTGGATTAGAACTCGTGGAGATGCCGCGGACGAGAGAGAATGCCTTTTGCTGCGGCGCCGGCCGCGGCACCAAAGAGGCCTTTCCCGATCTCGCTCAGTGGTCAGCCCGGCATCGCTTAGAAGAGGTGAAGTATGTCGGTGCCGAGGCACTGGTCTCCGCATGCCCCTGGTGCAAGAACAATTTTGCCCAGGCAGTTAAAGAGGACGGGGATGCCATAGAGGTGCTCGATATCTCCGAGGTCATCCTTGCTTCGATTGCAACAAAAGGTTAAGGAGGAAGCCATGAGTATATCGAAAGAAGCATACACAGTTCTCGAATCTATTGTCGGCGCTGAGTATATATCAGACGATCCCGCCGTGTGTGAAGGGTATCGATCCGGTCCCGGCGGTTACGAGAGCGGCCTGGGCTACGAGCGGGTAATGACGGTGATACCAGGTTGCGTCATTATGCCCAACTCGACCGAAGAGGTGCAGCGAATCGTAAAGGTCTGTTGTCGCTATAACATACCGTATGTCCCCTACAGTACGGGTTTTTACGGTCCCCGATCTCACCCGCATGTTGACGGCGCGTTACTCATAGACCTCAAGCGGATGGATGAGATCGACATCGACGATAAGCACTGGTTTGCCGTTGTCGGCCCCGGCGCCATTTACTCACCCCTGCAGGAAGAGGCCATGAAACGGGGCGGATACGTAGTCATCGGCGGCGGCGGCGCGCAGGCCTCGGTGATTGCTAATTTGATAGGTGACGGCTGGTCCCCGTTGAGCCACCGCATCGGGTTGCCCCATCGGCGCATCCTCGGTACCGAACTGGTCCTCCCTGACGGCGAGCTTGTCCGGATGGGGTCGCTCGCCCAGCAAGATGATCCGTTCTGGGGTGAGGGGCCAGGGCCTGATCTGCGGGGGCTGCTCCGCGGATATACCGGCTTGCGAGGTTGCCTCGGTATCGTTACCAAGATGGCGGTGAAGATCCTTCCGTTCCAGCCCGAACGGCTGGAGCCCACCGGTATCTCACCCCACACGAGCCTCGCGCTCCCTGAGAAACGGGTCAAGTGGATCAATTTCGTAGTGCCGAACAAGGAGGCCCAGGTCAAGGCGATGTTTGAAATCGGCAAGGCTGAGATAGCGGGAGCAGTCACTAAAGTCCCCCTCTTCTGGCGTGCAATCGCCAAGGCGGAGTGTAAAGAGGAGTTCTGGGATCTCTGGGGTAAGGAGAATTCCGATAGCATCAATAAGTTCTTCATCGTCAGGGTACTCCTTATCGGGTTCACGTCAGAAGAACAGATGCAGTATGATGAGCGGGTACTCATGGACATCATGACGGAAGTCGGCGGCGAAGCTCGGCCCACCAAACCGAGTGATGAGTCGTGGATCAAGAACGCCGACTCTGCCGGCATGTGGATGATGTGTGGTTCCTATGTCTCGGTGGATTACGTTATCGAAACACTCTCACAGGCAACGCAGCACGGTGAGACCTACGCCGACCTGAAGTGGAAATACACCCCCCCGCTGATGCCCGATTACGGTGACCCCGGCTGGTTCCAGAGCTTCGAGCTCGGTCATCAGGGGTATTCTGAATTTCTCGTCTACTGGGATCAAGATCAGGATACCAACGGCGTTGACCTCTTCTACGTGGATACGGCAAAGATGAATATAAAAAATCGTGCCTATACATCGCTTTTAGGACCTCATCAACCCCTCTACCTCACGGGGCCCAAATACGGCCCGAACTATCACACCTGGCTCCTGAGGGTTAAGGAAGAGTTCGATCCACAGTGGGTGTGTCATCCGCCGGTCCCCCTGGCGCATGACGTATTTATGGAACGGGCCCCGTGGATGAAGTCCATGAAGGATTGGGAAGTACCCAAGGATCTGCCTAAGTAATAAGAGCAGCGTATGTGATGTCCCGTGACTCCTTTCTCGCAAGGAGTCACGGGATTATTTTTCGGTTTGTATTGGCAAGATGATCTGTGCTCAGGAGGTGTTACCTTAGATAAAACTCAGAACAATGTGCGGCACCAATCACAGAGAACAACAGTACCTCAGTATGCGCTGCACTTAGAGTACGATCCACAATCAAAGTTAGTTGTCTCATAACACTTGCAATCGCAGTGGTTCAAATATGGAAACCCCGGGGGGCAACAGACATAAGGATTCTGATCGGTCCCACCGCAAAAGTAAGTCATACAGGTAAGCTGGCCTGGACATGGGTCCCTTTTTTCTGGGCAACACCCCTCAGAACAGCAGTAAGAACCACTTGGGCAGCAGGTCCCATTTCCACAATCTATGGGATATCCGGGCGGGCAGGTATTCGCCGTGTTCTCAGAGCAGCATCCCCCAGGACAGCAGTACGTACCGGATTGGCAGCACGTCCCATCTCCACAGCAGACCGGCTTATCTGATGGGCAGCACCAACCATCCCCGCAATCTACGGGAAATCCAGGTGGACATTCTGCATAAGCTGAAGGCACGAGCAAGAAAAATCCGATTATTACAAAAGACATAAGCTTATACATATTGTTTCTCCTTAAAGGTTTTTTGTCATCTACGGTTAACACGCTCTTCACCCAAACTTTCTTTCCGACTCAACTTTTAAAAATTAGCAATCTATATGCCAACCCCTTTTTAAATCTTAATAGTAGGAAATCATTGGTTTTTTCTGCAAAATTGTCATGCACAGATGGCATTATGGACGAATATCGATATGTGATAAGTGACAATAATTGGCACTTTTGGTAAAAAAGATGGACACTTTTAAGACACTTGCAATAAAAAAGGAGCCCGCTGCTTCGCCAGCTCCCTGATATATTTGGTGGTCCCAAGGGGAGTCGAACCCCTGTTTTCGGCGTGAGAGGCCGATGTCCTAGGCCACTAGACGATGGGACCGTGACCGCCGATATGCAGTTCCGAAAACTCTGTACACACTGTAACCAAACCCCCTGAACAAGGCAAGCGCAGAAACCGCGCCTGATAATACCCCCCCCCAATGCATAGTGCAATACTTTTCTCACCTCATGGACATCAACCCCCTCTCGTGGTATCCTTGCGGGCAAGATAAGATCCCCTAGATGACGAGAGGACGACATTGGCAAAGCCACCTTCGACTGATTTCATCCGTGTCATCATCACCAAAGACCTGCAGGCGAATAAACATGACGGACGGGTGGCAACCCGCTTTCCGCCGGAGCCGAACGGCTATCTCCACATCGGGCACGCCAAGTCCATCTGCCTCAACTTCGGCATCGCCGCCGACTACAAGGGCACCTGCAACCTGCGCTTCGATGACACCGACCCCAGCGGTGAGTCAATCGAATACGTGGATGCGATCAAGGCGGATGTTCGGTGGCTTGGTTTCGAATGGAATGACCGGGAGTTCTTTGCGTCCGACTACTTTGAGCAGCTCTACCAATACGCCCTCCAGCTCATTAAGGCCGGCAAGGCCTATATATGCAGTTTGAGCCCTGATGAAATCAGGGAACACCGGGGCACCTTAACCGAGCCGGGCAAAGAGAGCCCCTATCGTAACCGGTCAGCAGAGGAGAGCTTAGATCTTTTTGAACGCATGCGTGCGGGAGAATTCGCGGACGGCGCCCATGTCCTGCGCGCCCGAATCGATATGGCATCCCCCAATCTGAATATGCGCGACCCGGTCCTCTATCGCATCAAGAAGGTCCCCCACTACCGCACAGGAGATCAGTGGTGCATCTATCCGATGTACGACTTTGCCCACTGCCTCTCTGATGCTATCGAAGGGATCACTCACTCCCTCTGCACACTGGAGTTCGAAAACAACCGCCCCCTCTACGACTGGATCCTCGACGAGCTGAAGACCCCGTGTCATCCTCAGCAGATCGAGTTCGCGCGTCTCAACCTCAGCTACACGGTCATGAGCAAGCGGATGCTGGCAGACTTGGTGGGCAAGGGGCTTGTCAGTGGATGGTCAGATCCCCGCATGCCGACGCTGGCAGGGATGCGCAGGCGGGGCTACACGCCAGATGCCATTCGAACCTTCTGCGAGCGCATCGGGGTGGCCAAAAACGATAGCGTTGTCGATATGGAATTGCTCGAACACTGTGTGAGAGACGACTTAAACGAACACGCCCCCCGCGCCATGGCCGTACTGCGTCCCCTGAAGGTAATCATCGACAACTACCCTGCGGACAAGACGGAGGAGTTCGACGCGCCGAATCATCCACAAGACCCCGGCATGGGGTCGCGCAAGATCCCCTTTTCGCGCGAGCTCTATATTGAACAAGACGATTTTTTGGAGGACGCCCCGAAAAAGTTCTTCCGCCTGGCGCCTGGACGCGAGGTTCGGCTGCGCTATGCTTACTTCATTAAATGCGAACAGGTAATCAAAGACAAAAAGACCGGGGAGATTACGGAGATACACTGCACCTATGACCCTGAGACCAGGGGCGGGTATGCTCCGGACAACAGAAAGGTGAAGGCCACAATCCACTGGGTTTCGGCCCCCCTTTGCCAGGAGGCGGAGGTGCGGCTTTATGACCGCCTCTTTACAGTAGCCAATCCAGGGGCTGAGGCTGAAAAGGCCGGCACGGAATTTACTGCGTTCGTGAACCCGGACTCCTTGGAGACACTGACCTCATGCAAGGTCGAACCGGGCCTGGCACAGGCAGCCCCAGGGAGCAGATACCAGTTCGAGCGACTTGGATATTTCTGCGTCGATCCAGTTGATTCCTCTGAGGACAGCCTTCTGTTCAACCGCATCGTCACCCTGCGCGACACCTGGGCCAAGATGCAGGAGAAGGACGGTAAATAGAAGTGTATAGTTTGGCGCTACAATCACGCCTTGCTATATCAAGAGGTGGAAGAAGATGGGCTTGAATTTTAGGACGTAAACGAGTACATTCGTTTGCAGGGGATAAAAATGGACGTTTTTATCTGTTGGTCAGGCGATACAAGCAAGTCTGTTGCCAAAGCACTGCGTGATTGGCTACCACAGGTTATTCAAAAAGTTAAGCCATGGATGTCAGAAGAAGATATTGATAAAGGAGCACGCTGGACAAAAGAGCTTGAAGAGAATCTAAAAAAAGCAAATTTTGGTATTGTTTGTTTAACTTTAGATAATTTAGAAGCTCCTTGGATTCTATTCGAAAGTGGCGCCCTTTCAAACTCTATCAATAATAGAGATCGAGTTTCTCCTTATCTTTTAGAGCTTAAATCAACTGATATAAAGGGGCCCCATACCCTATTCCAAATGACAGAAGCTAAAAAAGAAGATACGCTCAAACTTATTAAAAGTATAAACAAAGCACTTGGCGAAGAGGCTTTGGACAATGAGATACTACAAAAGGCTTTCAAAAGGTGTTGGCCTGAACTTGAGGAGGAATTAAGAAAAATTAGAGATCTAGCAGAAAAAGCTCCAAAAGACAAAAAACAAGAACGTTCTTCTGGCGACAAACTTAATGAGATTCTACAAATAGTCCGCCATCTTAGCAAGGAACAGGAATCGGAATTGTCTTCATCTCGACTAGGTAGACTTGCTGAATTGCGACATGGAGCACAACCAAGCGCTTTAGGACTTCTAAGAATGATGCAAGATGCAGGTTATAAGAAAGATGAAGTTGAGGATGCATCAGACCATTTCAATGGATTTTTGGATGAGCTATTAGAAGTAAGGAAAGAGGACAAAAGGAAAAAGAAAGATAAATCTTTTGTTAAAAAATTGTAAGGCTTGACATGTTTGGAGAAATGGGATACGGAATCCCTTTTTGAAAGGAGGGGATATGTTTAGCCCATTAGAATCAGGTGGATGAAAAATGATGCCTGATTGAACCAGGCCCCGCGAAGGGGTCTTTTATACCTCATCTTCTTAAGATCTTCCAACACCTCCTCATTGCTTAGAATCCCCTTCTCACAAGAACCTCAATCATCCAGTACGCCAAACCTACTAATTCTTCTCATCAGTTACTTCTGCGCTACAGACGTATCCCGCTTCATCAAAACCGACATACAAAAACTCGGTTTTAACTAGTGTAATTCCATCCATGATAACTTTTGTATAGATCCAGAGTTCAATACATCCTTCTTCAGTCTTCTTGATCGGTGCGGTTGTTGTAGGCTCGCCGAACAGCGTTTTAACTTCTGCTTTGCTCTCCTTTGCAGCGTCGGTCAGCAGTTTAACTTTTTGGCGATCAAATCCTTGTGATTGATCAGCATATAAAGGAAATGTCATTATAAAAACAGCTATCAAAACCAAGAGCGACAACGGCCACATCGATTTTGAATGTTTTTTCATAACAAAACCTCCTTGGCATGAATGTGCCTTCTTTGGTTGTTAACTAAATCCCCCAATGGATAACTGGAACCTTGCACAATATACGAAAAACGTAGGCTAAATGCTGGGATTTGTCAATAAGGAGGTAGTCAAACTTGAGAGTTGTTCAACGCAGGCCTTGCAATAAAAAAAGGGGTTATTTCTAACCCCTCTGCAATCAGTGGCTGGGGGACCAGGATTCGAACCTGGATTGACGGAGTCAGAGTCCGCTGTCCTACCGTTGAACGATCCCCCACTTTTTTATAACTTTACCGAAACTCCGGTGACAGGTCAACGCCTTTTATACCTTCCACTCCTTTTCTGGAGGGGGCTTCCCTACCCCCCTCACCTGGATCAGCTCGGCGACGATGCTCACGGCGATCTCCTCCGGAGTCTCCGCGCCGATTGCGAGGCCGATGGGGGCATAGACTCGATCCAGTTCCTTCTGGGTATGTCCCTCCTGCAAGAGTTTTTTATAGATCGTGTTGCGTTTCCGGCTGCTCCCGATCATCCCGATATAGCGGCTTTTCATGGGCAAGACCTGCTTCAAGACCGTGTAGTCGTGCGTGTGTCCTCGGGTGACGATCACCATATAGGCCTGCTCATCCGGCTCGATCCTTCTCCCTACCGCTTCAAACTCTTCAACCCAGATCTCATCTGCCAGGGGGAAGTGCTCGCGGCTGGCGAACTCGGCGCGGTCGTCAATAACAACGACCTGAAACCCCACCAGAGAGGCCACGGGTGCGATTGAGCGTGATATGTGTCCTGCCCCGAAGATGTAGAGGGTGGGCTCGGCGAAGATCGGCTCCAGATAGAGTCTTTTCCCCTCATAGGGGATGAGTTGTGGCCTCTTCTCCTTGATGACTTTTTGGGCCGATTGGCGGGCCTTGGGGTCCAATGCGATGGGGCCGATGGTATTGCCTTGAGAACTAAGCAGACTTTTTCTTGTCAGCCCTTCCTTGTTTGGTTCTTCACTGATAATGGTGGCCAATACGGCCTCTTCTCCTTTCTTTTGCACTTCAAGTATCTGGGTAAAAATATCCATGAGCGCAGGAGGGAGGGGTTCGAGAAAGAGCTCCACATCCCCGCCGCAGATCATCCCGGCCTCAGCCACCTCCGTGCCTGTCAAAGGAAAGTCCAGAAATTTTGTCTTTCCCTCGGTCATGACTGTTCGGGCCTCCCTTAGTACATCGGCCTCGAGGCGTCCGCCCCCCACGCTTCCTAGAAACGATCCGTCCTCCCTGATCAGCATCTGGGCGCCGCCTTTTCGCGGGGCAGAGCCCGACTGCTGGATCACCGTTGCCAGGACCGCCTTTTCCCGCTGGGATAGGATTTTTACGATCTCTTGATAGAGCCTTTTCATTTCAGCTTCTCCTCTCCACAACCTCTACAACAGGATGGCGAAAAAAGAGCTTGCTTAACACCACCCTTTCTATCCGCTGCTCCTTTTTAAGAATCTCTCCACCCACCTCCTGCGCCCCGGCGAGGTCCTCCTTAGTCTCCACCTTATTAATAAAGGGAATGATTCTGGCCCCCGAAGGAGTTCCCTTCATAAGCCCCTGGGGGTGTATCATTATGGTTGCAATGAGCTGGGGGGTGATGGGAGCTCCAAGCTGTGTCTCTGTCAGCTCGGCGATGCGTTCAGGGCGGAAGGCCTGCTCCCCGTTCAGGGGTTTTCCCAGGGCATCGATCCCGACGATGGGGATCAGGAGGGTGGTCGCTGTGGGGATAACCGGTTCTTGGTCTCCCGGCGCCTTAATAGGAAGTCTCTTTGCCCCGTCGGCTTCGACTATTATATGATCGACCGAAAGTTCCCGGGCCATCTTATCGATGAGTTGCGGGTCCACCCCACCGATTTTCCCCTCGGGGAATCTTTGGGCAGCAAAGGTGACATGGCCGTTGTGCAGGAGCCCTTCTTTGATTGAGGTCATGGCCCTTCCCTCATCTGCTTCAATAATAAGAAAAGGGGTCTGGTCAGGCGTGGGCTCGAATATCTTCGTGGTGGTCGTCGTAATTACCCTAAGACCTTTGTCGCGGAGTTCCTCGGCCAGGGCGAACATCAGGGTTGTCTTTCCCCCTCCCCCTGTCAGGGCAATGACCTCGTGTGATTCAAGCGAGAGGGTGTCGGCTAAGGATGGAGTCTTCTCCTTGTCACCCCCCTTTCTCAAGATCACCCACAGCCCTCCTTCAGTGGAGACTTCCGCATAGGCTTGCAGGGATGCCTCTTGGATGATCTTTCTCAGATCCTCTTGTCTCATCCAAGGTTTCCCCAAGAGTTGATTCAACTGCTTTGACTCCTCAGCTATTTCGTCAATAAGGGTCTGGGGGGTAATTGGTCCATAGCCCCCTCCCACGATGGCACAACCGCCGGGTCTCAGCACACGATGGATCTCTTGCAAGATAGCGGGGTTGAGAAAGAAAAAGGCCCCACGGAAGATGACAAGGTCGAAACTCTGGTCCGAAAAAACCAGCGGAGAAAAGGGAGAAGAGGTAATTATCATCCGCTGCGCGAGAGGAGTTTCGTTGATCTCCTTTCGCAGGTCATCAAAAATGCCGGGCGATGTATCGGCAATAACGATCCTGAATTCAGTTGCACTCGAGAGGATTCCCTGGGCGATTCCTCCGGCGAAGGGGCCAAGTTCCAGTACATCCCCCCCCTGCTTTCGATAGGTGTCCGTGACAAAGCGAGAGAGGTAAGGGTAGATACGCTCCCAGAGCGTATTGAGCTTTATTATGATGTTTGGGTCCATCGATCAGCGATTGAAGTGGGCGAGGATGGCCTCCAGGACACCCCCGCCGATGGCCCGGGCCTTTTCTGATATGGTAAAGCAGTTTTCCCGTTTCCCTCTGGGGTCTACATCACCTGCCTTCAATCCCTTCTGTACCAATAGCCCCTCCCGCAGCAACCCCCTGAGCACCCCGGAGATGGCCGCGGTAACCGGCTCGTCTTCGACCCACGCCACGGTTTCTCCTGCTTCCACCATTTCACCGATTTCCTTCTCCGGACGAAAGCGCCCATCACGCGGCGCCCGCACTACCCGTTGGGTGGTCACGCCGCTGATTGCTCCGGGCACGCCCGTGTCCGCCTCGGCTGGTCCGTTATAGATGACCTTACCAAGGTCATGCCCCCGGTTGGTTTCGATGACCACATCGACGTCCTTGCCGGCACAGAAACCCGGCCCCAAGCCGATGACGAGGGGTGCATCCCCTTTACGGGTACCGGTATTTTTCTTGGCCAGTATGGCATCAATAATTACATCGGGTCGTAGAGACTCGCGGAAAGTGCCTTCAGGGTCTATGAGGAGCGGGATCATCCCTTTTTCCCAGACAGATGGGGCCTCGTCTGCGGAGGTTATATACTTGGCGGTCACCCCTTCTACCGTCTTTTCCTTTTGGGAGATGGCCTCGCAGAAGGAGACCTCCCTCCTCACACAGAGGGGCTGGGGAATTTCGGTCATTACCACTTTGAGATGGGCTTGAAAGATCCTGTGGGCTACCCCGCTTGCCATCTCACCCCCCCCTCGGATCATCACTCGCAGATTAGAAAAGTTCGTCGGTTTGTCCAACCCTCTATCCTTTTCCGAATGGACAGATGGGAAAACGGCAGGTCTCACATACCATGCACAATCCGCCATGCCCCATTTGGATGATTGCCTCACGCGTGATGGTCTCACCAGCCAGCACGCGGGGGAAGATAAGGTCAAAGATGGTGGTCTTGGAGTAAAAGACACAGGCCGGCAGACCCAGCAGGGGAACTCCATCGAGGAGGGCATAGAGGAACATCGCCCCGGGAAGGACCGGCGCACCATAGGAGATGATCTCGGCACCGGCCTCCTTGATTCCCATCCTCGTTACATCTCCCGGATCTATAGAGAGCCCGCCCGTGGTGAGGATCACCTCTGCGCCTGTGTCCTTTATCTGCCGCACGGCATGAGCGATCTGTTCGGCATCGTCAGGGGCGAGGGCCTTCTCCACGACGCTGGCCCCGTAAGCCTTGAGCTTCCCCCCTACCATCTGGTCAAAGCTGTCCTTGATCCGCCCGTGATAGACTTCATTCCCGGTCACCACGACGCCGACTTTTTTCAACCGATAGGGGAGGACATCGATCATTGACTGCCCTGCGCATCGGTCCTCTACCGTCTTGATTGTTTCCTCGGCGATGGTCAGGGGGATCACCCTGGTGGCTGCCACCATCTGTCCTTTCTGGCAGGGGGTGTGGTTGTGGAGGGTTGCAACAATGATTGCACCTTGGGAGTTGATCCACGTCAAGAGGGGAACATCAATGTGCAGTAACCCCTTCCATCGAGCCTGTAAAGGAACCTTCCCCTCCTCAGGGGGCTCAAATACTAAGCCTGGACCTGCTATGGCCTGGGCGAGACGCATCCCTGCGTCATCTTCATGCAGTTCCCCTTCGAGTAGCTCCAATACATATATTTCATCATTCCCCGTATCCAGGAGTACGGGAATATCTTCCTCTCGGACGACATGACCTTTTTTGAGTGCGGCGCCCTTGTATTTCCCGGGAACGATCCTGGTGACATCATGTCCCAGTACCATGCCAATGGCCTCGTGAGTTTTTACCTTGCGCATCCTTTTCCTTTCGTTGCCCTTAATAGTAAGACTCTCCACACTCCTTGTCAAATTGTCTTTAGTTTTTGGCCTCTTTCCTATTTAGGGAACAATTGTAAAAAATATCAGGGCGAGGTATAGTAAGCTTAGAAACTTCTAACACCACACCCGGCCAGCAGAAGATGAGAAGATAGCTGGTTGTTACACCGTAGGAAGCGATCATTACAGCGTGGAGGAAGATTATGGAAGAATTGAAAAAGAGATACTGTGAGTACAAAAACCGTCTAGAGAGCCTACGGGGCTATCTTTGACCTTGAGAGAAAGAAAGAACGGGTAAAGGAGATTGAGAAAAAAGAGGGAGCTCCTGGATTTTGGGAAGACTCTCAGAAGGCCCAGGATATTCTGAGAGAAAAGGGTACGTTGCTCCGGGGCATTGAGGGGTGGGAAGCTCTGGCCAAGGAATTGGAGGAGATCGAAATCCTCTTGGAGATAGCAGAGGTGGAGGATGGAGGGGAGTCCACCGAGGCCCTGCAAAGGTTGGCCGAAACTGAACAGAAACTCAAAGCCCTCGAATTGGAGCGGATGTTTGACGACACTGCCGATCCTCGCAACGTTATCGTCAGCATCAACGCCGGTGCCGGAGGAACCGAGGCACAAGACTGGACCGAGATATTATTACGCATGTATCTTCGATGGGCTGAGCGT
The DNA here is from genome assembly GCA_016927065.1 of Deltaproteobacteria bacterium. Lineage (GTDB taxonomy): Bacteria > Desulfobacterota > B13-G15 > B13-G15 > RBG-16-54-18 > JAFGNJ01. The sequence goes on along the minus strand of JAFGNJ010000004.1, from coordinate 261,976 downwards.
AAAGGGTTTTCTGCCGAGATAGTCGACATCCTTGCGGGTGAAGAAGCAGGGATCAAAAACGTAACATTTCTCGTCAAAGGGGAATATGCCTACGGCAATTTGAGGGCCGAGGCTGGAATTCATCGTCTCGTGCGGATTTCTCCTTTTGACACTGGCAAGCGGCGTCATACGTCCTTTGCCTCGGTATTTGTATATCCCGAAATTTCGGACGATGTGGTAATTGATATCGACGAGGCCGACCTAAGGATAGATACCTTCAGATCCAGTGGGGCCGGTGGACAGCATGTGAACAAGACCGATTCCGCCGTCCGGATTAGCCATCTCCCTACCGGTATTGTGGTTCAGTGTCAGAATGAGCGCTCTCAGCACAAAAACAAGGCCACCGCCATGAAGATCCTCAAGGCTCGCCTCTACGAACTGGAAATGCACAAGCGGGCACAAAAGATGGAAGAAATTCATAAGGAGAAAAAGATCATCGCGTGGGGGAGTCAAATACGTTCCTATGTCCTGCACCCCTATCGGCTGGTCAAAGACCACCGCACTGGTATGGAACGGGGGGATGCGGACAGTGTTTTAGATGGGGATATAGATGACTTTATCGAAGCGTATCTCATGAATCAATAGGACAACAAAAACCAGGTTCCAAGAAAGGTAACACAAGGGTTGTGTACCAGCTACCGAGAGAGATACCGGCTTCCGGTGAGGAGCAGAAGTATTTAAACTCTGATGGGTTGACAAAAGTACGGTATTAGGATATATTGCTTTGTGATATTTTTAACAAATTACGGCTATTAATCACATATAAACTTAAGGAGGTTGGTAATGGGAAAGTTTGACAATGTTTATGACGACTATATGAAGCGGCGCAAGACCGTCTTGGAAATGGGCGGAGAGAAGGCCCTGGCGAAGCGTCGAGAAAAGGGGCAGACCCATGCGCGTGAGAGGATCGATATGCTCGTCGATCCCGGCACCTTCAACGAAGTCGGTACCTTTATGAGGCACCGGCAGTACGAATTTGGCATGGCGGATAAACTCATACCCGCTGAAGGGGTTGTTGCCGGATATGGCAAGGTGGATGGCAGATATGTGGTAGTGGTCTCAGAGGATTTCACGGCCATGGCCGGCACCTTTGGGGAATATCACGGTAAAAAGTTCGTGTGGGCCTGTGATTTTGCCAAGGAAAAAGGCTGGCCCTTTGTTGGTATCAACGACTCGGGCGGTGCCCGTCTCCAGGAGGGGATGGATACCCTTGAGGCCTACGGGTGGACCTTCCGCTCCCAGATACTTGCCTCAGGAATTGTACCCCAGATCGCCCTACTCCTTGGCCCGTGCCTCGGGGGACAGGCGTATCATCCTATCATGAACGACTTCCTCATCCAGAGCAAGACAACAGGGTTTCTGGGAATCGCAGGGCCTGCTTTTGTCAAGACCCAAACTGGAGAAGACATAACTCTTGAGAAACTGGCCGGTTGGGAGGCCCATGCCATGAAATCAGGTGGCACCCATGTTGTTGGTGAAGATGACAAAGAAAGTATTCAGCTAGCCAGAAAACTCTTATCCTATTTTCCCTCCAACAACAAGGAAAAACCACCGCGGCTTGAGGCCGGTGATGATCCGGAGCGGGAGATCCCGGAACTGGATGAATTTCTCCCTGATCCGAGTCTGCGAACACCGTATAATATGTATCCGCTTATCGACCAGGTGGTGGATAAAGGGAGTTTCTACGAGATACACAAGTACTTTGCCCGCAACCTCATCGTTGGATTCGCGCGCGTCAACGGCAGGGTTGCCGGGATCGTGGCAAACCAGCCCATGGTGTTAATGGGAGGGTTGGACTGTGACGCCTCTGATAAGCTGGCGAGGTTTGTTCGTTTCTGCGACCTATTCAACATACCACTCGTGACCTTCGTTGACTGCCCGGCCTTCTGGATCGGCTCTCCGCACGAGTGGAAGGGGATCTTGCGCCACGGGGCAAAGACGCTCTTTGCCTGGGCGGACGCCACCGTCCCCCTTATCTCCGTCATCATCGGCAAGTCGTATGCTGGCGCCCACTATGCCATGCTTGACAAGAGCATTGGGGCCGATTTAGTCTTCGCCTGGCCGACGGCCAAAGTAAACATCGTGGGGGCCGAGACCGCGGCGAGCATCATCTTCGCCAGGGAGATCAAGGAGTCGGCAAATCCAAAAGAAACCGCTCAACAGCGCATCGAGGAATACCGGACCGCATACGAGCACCCCTATCAGCCTGCGGAGCGCGGCTATGTGGACGACGTCATCATGCCCCACGATACCCGGAAGTATGTCTGCCGTGCCCTGGAGATGTTAGAAAACAAGCAGGTGGCCAGGCCCTGGAGGAAATACTCCAATATCAACCTCTAGATAATTTAAAGAGTTTTTGCCCTCCATAGTTATATACCACAACAACTCAGGCGAGAAGGAATAAACCTCCTTCTCGCCTGATCGCTTGTAACGGAAGGACCTCTCATCCTTGATTGTTAAGGACAAACTTAGCTTTGTTCTCAAGCGTATAAGAACTTTCTTTCTTCTTGGGGAAATCTTTTGTGAGGTAACCCGGCACTACAATGCCAAAGAAGATAATGATCAACGTCGCAGAAACAACAAGTGTTCTTGGCCCCACCCCGAGATACTTTTTGGAGTTCCCTTTCGCCCATTTCCAGTGAAGAGCAAGGTGTATGAAGATAAAGAGAATCAGCGAAAGGGCTAGTACCCAGTGCAGGTCAACCCAGTCGTGTCGTGTAACGCCCGCAATAGTGTTTCCACTCAATGCAGAGGGAAAATTGCGAAGTAGGACGCCGGTAAAGATCAAAGCGATAAAATCGATAAAAATGATCATATCAGCCCAAAAGTTTAAGGTATTCTTTTTCATAGCATTATCCTCCGTTTCTATTTTTCTTTGTAAACAAGAAAAACGCGTCTTTTCTCTCTGTAAAAACAAATCGTCCCTGTTTAACCTCATCGATCATTTTTCCCTTTTCCCTCCTGTTGTTTTGTACGGAAAGCACACCACCCGGTCTTAAGATACGATGCATCTCAGCTAGTACATTTTTTTGTCCTCCAACTATGTGACCGAGACCAACGAGGAAAGCAAGATCAACGCTTCTTTCTGGCAGCCCTGTGTCAGAGGCATTAGCAAGAAGAGGTGTAACATTGTTTATTCTTTCTCTCGCGATCTTCTCGCGCACCCTTGTTATTGCGTAGGGATTGACGTCTACTGCATAGACCAGACCTTCCTTGTCGACAATATGTGCCGCTGGGATGGTAAAAAATCCCGGTCCACATCCAACCTCCACGACCTTCTGTCCCTTTTTTAGACCGGCCGCTTTTAAGAGCTTGTAAGGGTCTCTAAGAAGTGAGAGCAGGGGGTTATCATGCATCAACGTTATCGTCCAAAAGGCAACTTTTTGCATGAAGGGGCCAGCGTGACGATGTCTTTGTCTGTTTGTAGTTTTCATTGTTCTAACCTCCTTTGTTAATTAAACGGTTTCCATCCACACGGAATGATCAACCAGGCCGAAGGTCTTCAGGGTCTGCGCGAGGCTCAGACCGGCAACACTACCCCTGGTCTGTGGATGTTGTGAATCCCATAAGAGATGGATAAAGCAACATCCTGTTATCGAGGCGTGGCGGTAAATGACGCATTCCACCATGCTGGGATAGTCGGAATTTTGCTGGATAGCAGAGACTAGGGATATGAGTTCATTCCGGGCAGTTATCTCTTGACCGCTTGAGACTTGCATCTTGATCATTTCCAGCCATTTCATAACCTTTGGTTCTCCTTTCCCATTCACTGAGATATAGAGCATGAAGCATGCCAAATAAATTTTTCAATAAAATCAAATAGTTATATTATAGTGGCATATTATAAGTGTCCCATTGTACATTTACAAGTTGACTATAGTCCACTTAAGCTATAAAATGGAATATAGGACAGAAAATTGACGACTAGGGAGGAACCTATGAGACTTAATGAAAATGAATTCTTCCGCGAGGCCACACTTCGCATCTGCGGCAGTCTCGATGTGGAAACATTCCTCGGGGGAAGCTTCATTTTTATCCGGGACTTTATACCAGCTGACTACATGGTCTTGACCTACTATAATACTGATAAGGGAGAGCATATCGCCCTTGCAAGGGCATCGGCCGAAGGTGGTTCACTCCTTAACATTGCCATTGCTATGCCGTCAGAGGTACGCCCTTTTGTGGAGCGCCATGATATACAAACCCTGGTCATAGATCGGGCAGAGACACATCCCACTGCCAGGCCCTGGTTATTCAAAGGCCTCCTCAACAGGGACTCGTCACTGCTGGTCCTCCGCCTGGTCGTGGGTGGAGATGTCGTTGGAGCGGTAATCTTTATCGCCCAGGAAAGTGGAAAGTTTTCACAGGAACATGCCGACCTCCTTACCCTGCTAAGGGAACCCTTTGCCATCGCCTTGTCTAATTCCATCAGATATCAGGAACTGCTCAGGCTCAAAGAACTGCTCGTCGAGGACAACCGCTTTTTACGTAGCGAATTGTGTCAGACAATAGGGGAGGAGATCATTGGCGCGGATTTCGGGCTGAGGAGCGTGATGGATATGGTACGCCATGTGGCGCCGCTTTCAAGCCCAGTCCTGCTTTTGGGAGAGACCGGTACGGGGAAAGAGGTCATCGCGAGTGCCATCCATAAATTGTCCCCACGAAAAGACGAGCCTTTTGTCACGGTCAACTGCGGCGCTATACCCGAGAGCCTCGTGGATAGTGAACTCTTCGGCCATGAAAAAGGAGCTTTTACCGGCGCCCTATCAAAGAAACGTGGACGCTTTGAACGGGCCAATAAAGGCACGATCTTTTTAGACGAGGTAGGAGAGTTGCAGCCCGAGGCCCAGGTTAGGCTCTTGCGTGTCCTGCAGGAAAAAGAGATCGAGACGGTGGGTGGAACAGAGCAAATTAAGGTTGATATTAGGATTATAGCAGCAACACACCGTGATCTTGAGGGCATGATCAAGGATGGAAAATTCCGTGAAGACCTCTATTTCAGGCTCAAAGTCTTTCCCATTCCCATACCGCCACTGAGGGAAAGGAAGGGCGATATTCCCTCTCTGGCCCATTACTTTTTGCAGAAGAAATCCCGGGAGATTGGTCTCACAGAAATTCCGTCTGTAGCGCCCAAGGGCCTTGATCGTCTCATTGCCTATCCTTGGCCAGGCAATGTACGCGAACTGGAGAATGTGGTGGAGAGGGAGCTAATCCTCAGCAAAGGAGTTCCCCTCGACTTTGGTGATCTCAGGAGCCCGCTCAAATCAGAATTGCACGTTGCGTTCGGAGGGGAGCAAGAACGTAATGCCGGACTTCAGGACAAAGATTCACTGGCACTGGACACGGTCTTGTCAGGGCATATACGCTGGGTTCTGGCGATGACTGACGGAAAGGTTGGAGGGAAAGGGGGAGCGGCCCAAATACTACATATCAATCCCTCAACCCTTCGTAAGAAGATGAGGAAACTGGGTATCCCCTTCGGCCGCAACAAGACAAGTAAGGCATCATGAGCGAGTGAAAGGCATAAGACTGAATGGTGATCGCTGGTGAACAATACAAAACTACTGCTATAATTATATTGACTTACCTTAACAATACATTTTATATTCTTAGATGGTATGTAATCGTATTCAAGGAATTGAGAAAGTATAAGAACGAGGCAACCTAAGATTCGACACTTTAATGGCTTCGACTTCACATTTTACTTGAGGAAGGAAATAATACGTTCGTGGAGAGATTTCATTTGAAAATATCGGTGGTTGTTATCGTGCTTGGCATCTTTGTTGTCGGAATCCTGACATATGTCTCCGTTCTGGGAGAAAATCACAAAATAAACAGGGTAATTAATAGTTATTTTGGTAAATTAAAAGATGGAATGTATCTTGAGGCATGCGAAAGCTACTCATCACACTTGCAGCAGGGCCAACTGGCACGTGAGGAGGATAATTTAAATTTTAACTTCCTCTTGGAATTGTCTCTTCTAAAGTATTATAATCTCATCGATCAGGATGACTATAACGTTGAATTAAAAAGGAGCAATTTCTGGATTCCCTTTGTGAGCGACGATTCGGTATACGTAAGTATTGCGCTCAAGCCAAAAGAGGACAAAGAGATCCTGGACATCCTCTCCAGCGACCAGAGCAGAAATCCCATCGAGAACCTCATTATCGTAGTGAGAGAGAAGGGGACCTGGAAGATAAGAGAATTCACTATTGCTGATTCTTCAGTGGGGGGTATATATAATGATTTACGACAAAACGTTGATCTCAATAAATATGTAAAGATGACGCCCCATGGATTGCAGTTAAAGAATGCTGAAATTAATTTTAAGACCTTATCACCTATAGATAGAAGATTACTCAAGTTTAGCCTCCACAAAATTAGGAAATCACAGGATGCGGGCAGCAAAAGAGATAATTAAAAGGAAAGGATTGTGGTTGTCCTCTTGACACGATGATTTATTTAAAGGATAATGTATTATTAACAAAAAAGGGGCCCATAGCTCAGTTGGTAGAGCCACCGGCTCATAACCGGAAGGTCCCTGGTTCGATTCCAGGTGGGCCCACTAGGGTATACAGTGTGGATTAGTATTGTTTATAACAACAGGCCTACAAAGGAAGTATCCGACGATACACAGGTGCACCTTTTATGGTGCACTTTTTTTGGGCCCTCTCAAGGGATTAGGCGGTGAAGGAGCAACTCCAACTACTTTGGAAGCTTCAAACGGTAGAACAACAGATCGACGAAGCTCAAAAAGAACAGGATTCTTACCCCTTGGCACTCGAAGAACTTCAGGAGATGCTTAAGGCACAGGAGGAAAAACGGGAGGACGAGAAGAGGAAAATCGAGGAGTGTGAAAAGGAGCGGCTGAAGAAAGAAGGGGAATTAGATCTGGAGAATGAACGGATTAAACGTTCCCAATTAAAACTCTTGGAAATCAAGACCAATAAGGAATACCAAGCTCTCTTGCAAGAAATTGAGGGGAGTAAAGAGCGTAACGGCCAACGGGAAGAGGAGATTATTAAGCTCTTAGACGAAATCGATCAACTCAAGAGCAATTATACGGGCACGGTGGAGAAAACGCAAAAAGAACGGTTAGTAATAGAGGAGGAGATATCGAAGATTAAGGATAAGATGGCCACGGTAGAGCAGGATTTGTTGCACTTGCAACAAAGCAAAGAAGAGATTGTACCTGTCCTCGACTCCGCACTCTTGAAACGATATAATACACTCAAGGAAAAGAAGAACGGAACAGCCATAGTTTTGGTAAAAAATGAGGGTTGCCAGGGATGTTTTGTTAACATCCCCCCACAGATGTACAATGAGGTGCAGAAAAACAAAGAGATTATCCTGTGCCCCAATTGTCATCGAATTCTTTATTGGGAGAATAACCCCACTGATTAAGAGATGGCTGCATCGCCCTTATTAAATCCTTCCGACCGGGAGCGACAGAAGATGTATCTGCATGTGGATGGATCCTGTAAGGGGAACCCAGGAGAAGGAGGTGTGGGCGTGGTCATCAAGGATAAGCAGGGGAAAGCCGTGTCACACATTAAAAAGTATTTAGGGTCAGTGACTAATAATATCGCAGAATATCAAGCACTGATCGTTGGACTCCAGCAGGCCCAGAGGTTAGGGGCGAAGGAGGTTGACGTGTGTCTTGATTCTGAGTTGGTGGTAAATCAGGTGAACGGTGTGTACCGCGTGCGAGATGCTAAACTTAAAACCTTGGAAGGGGAGGTAAAAAAACAGTTAGGGCACTTCGCCAGCTGGGTAATCAGGTACATACCCAGGGAAGAAAACCGGGAGGCAGATCGACTGGCCAGGGAAGCGGTAAGAGATAAGGTAGACCAGGTGGTCGCTGGTCCTCATGGGTAGGATCAGAGGAAAGTCCGAGCTCCAGAGGGCAGGATGGTCGCTAACGGCGACTACCCCTCACAAGGGGTCAGGAAAGTGTCACAGAAAGCAGACCGTCTCTTGTCGAGGCCTCGCGCCTCGACAGGGATAAGGGTGAAACGGTGAGGTAAGAGCTCACCAGTATCGCGAGCGATCGTGATAGCTTGACAAACCCCATCCGGAGCAAGACCGAATAGGAGGGGAAAGGGGTGGCCCGCCCCATACCCTCGGGTTGGTCGCTTGAGATAGGCGGTAACGTTTATCCTAGATACATGACCACCGCTCCCTGCGGGAGAACAGAACTCGGCTTATGATCTACCGGAAATCTCTACCGCCACTCCCTGGCCCACTGCTGATAGGAGGAACAAAAAAGATGGTTGTGAAGCGACCGGTAATTGGAATCCTGATAAGCCTCTATTTCAGCGTTCTCACCCCATGCTTGGTACAGGCGGAAAAGGCCTCCATAGAAGGTCTCCTCATAGAGCGAGGGAAAGGGTCTTTAAAGGTCAGTTTTTCTGTTAAAGATTGCTTTAATAAAAAAGTGGAGGAAGCCATCAAGGCAGGAATTCCTACCACCTTTAATTTTTTTGTAAAATTTTACAAAGAACGCGGCCTTATCTGGAGCAAGAAGATTGCCTCCCACCAATTTCAGCACAGGATCGTTTATGACAACCTCAAGGAGGATTTTAGCATCTGGCTCGAAGAGCAAGGAAAAGAACTACGTACGACAGACATGGAAGAGGCCAAGAGTTACATGCAACGGGTAGATGGATTTTCCGTGTTCAGAGAGCGAGAACTAGATAAGGGAAACTATGAGCTTGCCATCAAGGCGGAGCTCGACCCAGTAGAACTCCCCCTGGGGCTAGAAAGCATTCTATTCTTCGTCTCCCTGTGGGACTTTGAGACCAATTGGTATCATCATACCGTGAGGGTAAAGTGATGCGCAAAAGAAGGGATGCTGAACAGCGAAAGAGAAAAAGGGAATTATTTATCATCATCGGCCTGGCCTTCTTAGTCTTTGGCATCACTTACATGATGCTCCATATGCCTCAACTGATTAACCAGGTTCCCATCGGAAGCAATATCCTCCTCTTTAGTATCCTTAACATCAATCTCATTCTCCTCGTGCTCCTGATCTACTTGGTGATCAGAAATCTGGTTAAACTCCTTTTTGAAAGGAAGAGAAAGGTCTTGGGGACGAGATTGAGGACAAAGTTAGTAGCGGCCTTTGTCACTCTTTCCCTGGTCCCTACGGTGCTCTTGTTCTTCACCGCTGTCATCTTTATCACCTGGAATGTGGAGAACTGGTTTAACGTAAAAGTGGAAAGCTCCCTACAAGGCTCTTTAGAAGTTGCACAGACCTACTACCGAGATCTCGCCAAGAATACTATTCATTATAGCAAAGAAGTAAATCGATTCTCCTTACTTACCATGGAGGAGGAAGTACTCACCCGGCTCTTGGAAAGAAAGAGAAAAGAATACAATCTAGCCTGGATTGGTATCATTTCTCCACAGGGAAAAGTCACGGTCGAAGTAGCTGATCCTTCCCTTACTTATACAATAGGTGGATTTCCTCAAGATTTGGTGCAAGAAGTATTGAAAGGAAAGGAAATATCAAAAATCTCTCCTTATCTTGGTGGCGGAGAGATTATTTGGGGAGCCAGCCCGCTCTATGTGGAAAAGAGCATTGAAGGAGGAGTGCTAGTCGGCTACTACGTGCCCCAAAACTTGGTAACTAAGTTGAAAGACATATCCGAGGCCTTTGCCGACTACCGGCATTCAAAGATCTTGAAAAAACCCCTGACCACCAATTACATTATTATTCTCCTTCTGATTACTCTCGTCATTATCTTCTTAGCGACATGGTTCGGCTTCCGTCTCGCCAAGGAGTTGACCGCCCCTATTATGGAGCTGGCTGAGGGTACCCGGAGAGTGTCCAGCGGCGAACTCGATTTTCACCTCGATGTAGAGGCCGCGGATGAAATCGGTACCCTTGTGAGCGCCTTTAACAAGATGACCAACGACCTTAAGACGGGCAAGGCCCAGCTGGAGAAGAGCAACATAGCACTTCAGCGCACCAACCTGGAGTTGGAGCAACGACGCAAGTATATGGAGATCGTCCTGGAAAACGTGGCAGCAGGCGTGGTCTCCTTCGACAAAAGCGGAAGAATCACCACCATCAACAAATCCGCGGAGAAGATGTTGGATATTCAGGTCGAGGATGTCCTGGGGGAAAACTATCGTAAGGTTCTACAACCAGCGTACCGCAAGATCGCACGGGAGTTGATCAAGGAGATAAACACCTCCCGAAGTGAAAGTATCCAGAAACAGATGGAGATCACTTTGGAGGACAAGGTCATCACCGTGGTGGCCAGTGTGAACATCCTGCGTGATGAGGGAGGAGAATACCTGGGGATGGTGGCGGTTTTTGACGACCTCACCCATCTCATCAAGATGCAACGCCTTTCTGCGTGGAGAGAAGTGGCAAAACGGATAGCCCACGAGATAAAGAATCCACTTACCCCGATTCAGCTCTCCGCCCAACGTATCTACAAAAAATATCGGAGTAAAATAGGCCGGGATGCTGGTGTCTTTGAGGAATGTACAAATACTATTATTCATCAGGTAACCGAACTGAAAAACCTGGTCAACGAATTCTCCAACTTCGCCCGAATGCCCGCAGTGACTCCTACGCCTAACGACCTCAACGAGATCATTAACTCAAGCCTCATCCTTTTTAAGGAGGCCCACCGCGACATCCGCTTTCACTTCTCCCCCGACCCCGATCTTCCTGTCTTCAAAGTGGACCGCGATCAAATGAAGCGGGTCTTAATAAACATATTGGATAATGCCGTAGCCGCAGTGGACGGCGATGGGGTCATAGAAATAGAGGTTAAGTATGACCCTTCCCTCCAGATGGTCACCCTTGAATTGCGGGATAATGGCTGTGGGGTGCCCGATGAAGACAAGCCTAGACTTTTTGAGCCCTACTTTTCCACCAAAAAGGCGGGTACTGGACTTGGTTTGGCCATCGTCAACACCATCATCTCCGACCACAACGGGTATATCAGAGTGAGGGACAACCATCCCAAGGGGACAAAGTTTATCATCGACCTCCCCCTGAAGCAGTAAGACATTTCTGCCCACCTTGAAAAATTTTCCAAAAGTTGTTACACTCTTTTTGAGGTTATGGCTCGATGAAGGAGGGTCACGGGGTAAAAATAATTGCCCAGAACCGCAAGGCTCGACATAATTATTTTATCGAGGAGACCTATGAGGCAGGAATGGTACTACAGGGGACAGAGGTGAAGGCCTTGCGTGAGGGGAGGGTGAATCTCAAGGACGGCTACGCCAGGATCAAAGATGGAGAGATTTTCTTGATGGACGTCCACATCAGCCCCTATGCCTTTGGCAATCGCTTTAATCACGATCCCCTCAGGCCAAGAAAACTCCTGCTACAGGGTAAGGAGATTCAACGTCTCATAGGGAAGGTTAAAGAAAAGGGGTTCTCCCTCATTCCATTGAGCATCTACTTCTCCCACGGCAGGGCCAAGATATCATTAGCCCTTGCCAAGGGTAAGAAGCTGTATGATAAACGGGAGACCTTGAAACGCAAGGTCATGGACAAGGAGGTGGAGCGCTCACAAAAAATATATAGGGTATCATAGTCGTGGAGAATACCATGTGGGGGCGAAATGGGTTCGACGGGGGTAGAGAAATAAGGAGTGCATGCCGAGGTCCCAACCCTCGTAAAAAAATGGGAATCACTATAATTGCCAACTATGAGTACGCCTTAGCCGCCTAAGGTGCGGCTAACGTCCTCCTGATCCCGCCTGCAGGTTTGGGAAGGGCGTCAGAGATGCAGGCTAGTCCCCCTTCGATGCTTATAAGGAGGGGGGTGAATTTCCATAAGCTAGCCCGCGGGGATCTTGCCTGGAGGAGCCCCAAAGGGTGAAATGAAAATCCGGGATACGCATGTAGATACCCTTATGGATCTGCTTTCGGACGCGGGTTCGATTCCCGCCGCCTCCACCAATTATTTTTTATAGGGAGCAATGGCTAGAAACAACGGACGTCAGTGGGATGAGCTGAGAACAGTAAGAATTACCCGCCACTACATCAAACATGCGGAGGGATCCGTCCTGATCGAGGTGGGGGATACTCGAGTAATCTGCAACGCCACCGTACAAGAAGGGGTTCCCCCTTTCTTAAAAGATACGGGGACCGGTTGGGTGACGGCAGAGTACTCCATGCTCCCCCGCTCCACCCACACGAGGGCCCCGCGGGAATCGGTACGGGGGAAATTAGGGGGCAGGACTCAGGAAATACAGCGCATAATCGGACGGTCCCTCAGATCGGTGACTGACCTAACCGCCTTTGGGGAGCGAAGCATCCTGTTGGATTGTGATGTGATTCAGGCCGACGGAGGGACTAGGACGGCCTCCATTACTGGGGCCTACGTGGCCTTGGTAGATGCCTTTGGCTGGCTCAAAGGGCGTGGGGAAGTCGACACGATCCCCATCATGGACTCTGTGGCGGCCGTTAGTGTGGGCATTGTCGATAATGAGATGCTTCTCGACCTTGACTATTATGAAGACTCTCGGGCCCAGGTGGATATGAACGTGGTAATGACCGGAAAGGGAGAGTTTGTTGAAGTCCAGGGGACAGCGGAAGAGGCCCCCTTTTCCAAAGGTGCGATGGATCAGATGATCTCCTTGGCGATCAAGGGGGTCCAGGAGCTCAGCGCCATTCAAGAAAAGGCCTTATAGGAGTAGGGTGCGGGAGATCGTCGTCGCCTCGGCGAATTCAGGCAAACTCCGGGAGATCAAAGAGTCCTTCAAGGGGATGGATATACAAGTCCTCTCCCTCAAGGATTTTCCGACCCTTCCCCCAGTGGAAGAAGATGGGAGGACCTTTCGGGCAAATGCCCTGAAAAAGGCACGCGCGGTGGCACAACAGACCGGCAGATTGACCATCGCCGATGACTCAGGCCTCGAAGTCGATTATTTACAGGGCAAGCCGGGGGTTCACTCTGCTCGCTTTGCAGGTGAGGAGGCCTCGGATGCGGACAACAATCGCAAGCTCCTGGGGCTCCTGAAGGGTATCCCGCCGTCTCAGCGGGGGGCTGCTTTTCGCTGTGTGATCGCGATTGCCGACCCTACGGGTAAAGAGTCATGGGTGGAGGGTGAATGTAAAGGGGTGATCGGGGAACACGCACGGGGAACGCAGGGGTTTGGATATGATCCCCTTTTTATTATACCCGAACTGGGTAAGACCCTGGCCGAGCTCCCCCTCGAGGAAAAGAACAGGATAAGTCATCGGGGCAAGGCCCTGGCCGCCCTCAAAGAAGTGCTGCGGGATTTACTTGGGCTATCTTAGGGTTGGCAATTTGTGCCAAGATAGGTATAATCACTTTTTGGTAGTCGGGGCGTGGCGCAGACTGGTAGCGCACCTGCCTTGGGCGCAGGGGGTCGGAGGTTCAAATCCTCTCGCCCCGACCATGTAGGTTGAGGGTGATCACCTTTACATCAGCTGTTATCGGTGATATAGAGCATAGAACAGGCGCCTGTAGCTCAGATGGATAGAGCAACGGACTTCTAATCCGTAGGTCGCAGGTTCGAATCCTGCCAGGCGTGCCAGAGATGGTGAGTGTAGCTCAGGGGTAGAGCGCTGGACTGTGGCTCCAGATGTCGAGGGTTCAAATCCCTTCACTCACCCCATAGTATGCGCCCGTAGCTCAGATGGATAGAGCGTCGGACTTCGAATCCGCAGGCCGGGCGTTCGAGTCGCCCCGGGCGTGCCAAACGTGGGCCGTTAGCTCAATTGGCAGAGCAACTGACTCTTAATCAGTAGGTTTGGGGTTCGATCCCCCGACGGCCCACCATGTGAGAACAAGCTTGATTGAACAAGCAGTGAGCGAGAGTGGCGGAATTGGTAGACGCACTGGACTTAGGATCCAGCCCGTCTGAGACGGATGGGGGTTCAAATCCCCCCTCTCGCACCATACGCGTGGAACGATGGAGATATCGGTGAAGGTCAACGCAGAAGAGCTGAGTCCCACCAAGAAAAGGCTTGAGGTAGAAATTCCACCCCCTCAAGTAAAGGAGACGGTAGAATCCCTCTACAGGAATCTCAACAAGCGGGTCCGGATCAAGGGGTTTCGTCCGGGGAAAACCCCCAGGGATGTTCTGGAGAGGCACTACGGTGATTATATCAAGGAACAGGCCATTTCTAACTTGATCAACGAGACTTATCCCAAGGCCATCTCTCAAGAATCCATTGAACCCATCGCCCCCCCCACCATTGATTCCGGTGCCTTGAATTTGGAAGGGCCGTTCACCTATTCGGTCGTCGTGGAGGTGAGACCGCACATAGCGGTCACGGGCTATACTGGGTTGAGGTTGGAGGGTTTCAAGGGAAAGGTGGCTGCTAAAAAGGTTACAGCGGAACTAGAACGGCTCAGAATGATGTACGCGCCGGTAAAACAGGTGGAGGGACGCGACCTCGCACAGAAAGGGGACGTAGTCCTTATAGATTTTCACGGCCTCCTTGGTACCAGAGCCATTCGGGATGGCAAGGCCGAAAACTACCTGTTGGAAATAGGATCCGGGACCATGGTTCCTGGGTTCGAAGAGGGGCTGATCGGGAAAAAGATAGGAGGCCAAGAAGAGTTACGAGTGTCCTTCCCCGCTGATCATCCGCGCAAGGACTTGGCCGGCAAGGAGGTAACTTTTCAGGTCACGATCAAGGAGATCAGACAACGGGTCCTTCCCTCCCTGGATGACGAATTTGCCAAAGACGTAGGGGATTATAAAAATCTCAAGGAATTAAAGGAAAAGATAACAGAGGATTTGCAGAAAGCCAATGAACACAAGCTCAAAGAGGAATTGAGTCACGCAGCGATCAGTCAGCTTTTACAAGCAAATCCCGTTGAGATCCCCTCGTATTTAGTCCAGCGGCGGACGGATGAACTCCTGCAAGATCTCAGGATGCGCATGCCGCCTCAACAGCAAAATTTTCCCCCTGAAGAGGAACAAAAAATGAGGGAAGAATATCAGAAGATCGCGGAACGGGAGGTGAGGGCCTCCTTTCTGCTGGAGGGGATCGGCCAGCAGGAATCGATAGAGGTAACAACGGACGAAGTAACAGGAAGGTTGCAGGAGATGGCCAGGGTCTATCAGAGGCCGTTGGAAGACCTGCAGCAGAACTCATCTCTGGTGGCAGTTGTCAGGCGGGGTCTGCAGCGGGAAAAGGTCTTGGACTTCATCATCGCCGAGGCAGAGGTTAAGTATAAAGGTTAGAGGGAAGAGAGCAATGACTAATTTAATACCCATCGTTGTAGAGCGGGATGGCCGCGCTGAGCGGGCCTATGACATCTATTCCCGCCTGCTGAAGGAACGGATCGTCTTTTTGGGGACAGCCATTGATGACGATCTGGCCAACCTGGTGATTGCCCAGATGCTCTTTCTTGAATCGGAGGATCCGGACAAGGATATCAACCTTTACATCAATACCCCCGGGGGGCTGGTGACCGCCGGCCTGGCCATCTATGACACCATACAGTACATCAGACCTGATGTCTCCTCTCTCTGCATGGGCCAGGCGTCGAGTATGGGGGCGGTACTGCTGGCGGCAGGGACCAAGGGGAAACGCTATGCCCTGCCCCACTCACGCATCCTCCTGCACCAGCCGATGGGCGGATTTCAGGGCCCGGCAACCGATGTCGAGATCCAGGCCCGGGAGATACTACGGCTGCGCGAGGAGCTGAACGATATCTTGGTAAACCATACCGGCCAATCTGTAAAGAAGATCCAGTTGGATACCGACAGGGATTTTTATATGACCAGTCCTCAGGCCAAAGAATATGGTATAATTGACGAGGTAGTGGTCGAAAGGCCGAAGCCAAAGACATAATAAAAAAGAGGTGAACGATGGAGAAACAAAAGGGAGGACGGCTCTTGTGCTGCTCTTTTTGCGGAAAGAGCCAGGATCAGGTACGCAAGCTGATTGCCGGCCCACGGGTGTACATTTGCGACGAATGCATTGAACTGTGCAATGAGATCATTGCCGAGGAATTTGAGAAGGGAGGACCTCTCCTTGAGTCGCCCGTTCCCAAGCCGATGGAGATCAAGCGGATTTTGGATGAATATGTGATCGGTCAGGAGAGGGCCAAAAAGATCCTGTCAGTGGCCGTGCACAATCACTATAAGCGGGTCTACACCACGAACAAGATCGATGACATCGAGCTCCAGAAGAGCAATATTCTCCTCATCGGGCCGACGGGAACGGGTAAGACCCTTCTGGCCCAGACCTTGGCCCGGATTTTGGATGTGCCGTTTACCATCGCCGACGCCACCACCCTCACGGAGGCCGGTTATGTAGGGGAAGACGTGGAGAACATAATCTTGAACCTTTTGCAGGCCGCCGATTATGATGTCAACCTTGCCTCCCGGGGAATCGTCTACATCGATGAAATTGATAAAATATCGCGCAAGTCCGACAGCCCCTCCATCACCAGGGATGTATCGGGCGAGGGAGTGCAGCAGGCGTTGCTCAAAATCCTGGAAGGGACCACGGCAAGCGTCCCCCCCAAGGGGGGGAGAAAACACCCCCAGCAGGAGTTCATTCAAATAGATACCACCAATATCCTATTCCTGTGCGGGGGGGCCTTTGTGGGTCTCGAACGGATTATTGAGGAACGAATCGGCGTAAAAGGTATTGGTTTCGGTGCCGAGATACACGCCAAGAAGGAAAAACAGATCGGTGAAATATTAAAAGCGGTTCAGCCGGAGGATTTGCTGAAATTCGGCCTCATCCCCGAATTCATCGGGAGGCTCCCCGTCATCGCCACCCTCAATGAGTTGGACGAGCGGGCCCTGGTCGAGATTTTGAAGAAACCGAAGAATGCCCTGATCAAACAGTATACAAAGCTCTTTGAGATGGAAAATGTAAAGTTGGAGTTCACCGAAGGGGCCCTAGGGGCTGTGGCCAAAGAGGCCCTCAAAAGGAAATCAGGGGCCAGGGGACTCCAGTCCATCTTAGAGAACATCATGCTGGACAGCATGTACGAGATACCCTCCAAGGGGAACGTGAGTGAATGTTTGATCAATGACGAGGTAATTGCAAAAGGGGAGGGGGCCATCCTTGTCTATGAAAAAGAGGCCGAGGTCGCATAAGGGGTAACGTGTGTGGGCGGATAGCTCAGCTGGGGGAGCGTCGGCCTTACAAGCCGAAGGTCACAGGTTCAAGCCCTGTTCCGCCCACCAATAAAAATCAAGTATTTCCGCAACTTTCCCCTCTTTTATCAGCAAGTTACCCGTCAAGACAATAGAGACAAAGGGCAGTAAAGAACAGTGACGAAAAGGATATAATCGTGATTTCTTTAGTCCAATTTTAGACAAACAAATAGCCCGTTACCGAAGCAACGGGCCGCCATCGTGAAACAGGGAATTGAATGGTTCTTTATACCACTAAGCAAGGTCTGTGTCAAGGAAAGGTAGTGGGTGGTAGGGGGGCAGTATTACCACAATAGCATACCCCACATAAACAGATATCGTTCGGTTTGCCTCCTGCGAATTAATCCATTGAGCTTACGCCCACCGGCATAAACCCATTTCAAGAACTCATCGGATGCGCCTTCGTATTCCTCTCGGTTGAGTCGTGAGCGTAACGTAGAACGTTGTAGGGCTCCTCCCCCCAGGTTGAAGGTAAAACTCACCAGGGCATCATACATGCCGTCATCGAGAGGAACGGTAATCAGGCGACATACGCTGGCCTCGTATCGTTTCAGATCGGCCTGTAGAAGGACCTCCGCCTCCTCCTCGGTGATACCCTCGGCATACCGCTCTTTCTCCCACTCACGCACCACATGGCCGTAACCGACCGTGGGATATCCTGCAGGGCAGATATAGACATGGTCAACAAAAGTCTCAAAGTGCTTGATCAGCTCTATGCCGTTTTCTGTGGTTGCCCTGGTGATCATCGTGTCTCACTGAGTTTGCCCAGCACATACCGCATCCCGCGCTGGCCGAACCAATAGGTAACGACGCAGGAGAATACCCCGACATCCGGCTCATTCCAGAGTTCCTTTGTAGCCTGCCATGTAGTCATATTTTCCCGCGCAATCTGATACTGTGCATTTTTGACCAAAAAATACAGTGTAACAAAGGCGTAGGTTATAACAGGCCGTACAGATCCATTGAGCAATCCCAGTGCCCCATCAATCCATTTAATACCGGTCTTGCTTACCTCTCCCCGTTTGTGCAGGCTCTTCATTTCTTCGATATCCGTGCGGGCCTCCGCCTCAACCTGAATCTCTTCTATCCTGTAGCCATGGCGGGCCTTTTCTATCTCGGCCTGCTTGTCCATCATGGCCTGCTCATGCTTGTGATCCTCTTTGTTATTGAGAAATTTGAGGATCTCGGGAATGGCAGCACCGAACAATCCTATAATTGCGCCTATTAAAGCTATCATATCAAAACCCTTCTTTCGGTTTGATTACTGTTTGATTAGGCCGAACAACCTTAGCAACCCGATACCGGCCCATCCAAGGAACTTCCAAAATCTAGGCGGATTGAATAGCCAGCCAGCGAAGTAGATACCACAAATCACAAGAGCCGTGATTAAATCCCAAATGATCCACAACACTCCGACAACAAGAATGATAAGCCCTATTGCCGCCAGCACTTTCTTTGTATTTTCACTCATTTTTCTCACCTCCCTTCTTTTCTCAAAATAAAAAGCCCTCTTTCGAGAGCTTTGACAAACACAACTTTTTTGATGATTATATCCTACGGTCCTTTGCCAAAAAGATTGATGAGCAATAAAATAATTCCTGTAACGACAGTGCCACCCAAAACACCCCATACGGCAGCCTTCCCTTTGAGTATCCCGATCTTTTCCGAATGACTTTGCAGGGTAGTCTTTACTTCTGAAAGGTCTTTTGCCATGGTTGAAGTCTTTCCTTCGATCTTCCCAATAGCTCCTTTCATATCCCCCATATCCTTTTGAACGTCGGCAAACATTGAATAGACTTCTTTGTTTGTAACCCTTCCATTGCTTGCCATAATCCCCTCCTTATATCGCTACATTCCCGCCTTCAGCGATGCCGATAGGGGCAGTGGCGAGAATATAGCTTTTAGTCAGGTCTCCATCATGGCATTCCAGCGTGACGTGCTGCCCAACGCTGGCCGATCCGCTGTAGTGACACGTGATCTGAGCACTCCCGATTCGCACGGTATGCGTTGTTCCCTCTTTGGCAATTATTTTGCCGAGGCGCAGGTTGTTGATGCTCTGTCCACGGATATATGATCCAAGACTAGTACCTATCATTTTTAGTTCCTTTTTCTAGTTATCTTTATTCTTCCCCTGCCCTTACATAAGGGACAATTATAGAAGCTCATATGATTAAAACGATCAATTAATACTTTTACTCCATTACAAAATGGACATCTTTTTATCATCGTTTGACCTCTTCAAACTCGGTTACGGTAATAATATCTTTTATTGAATCCTTGTCTATCATGATCTGAATATCATCAACTCGCACTTGTTGATCAAGGCCGCGCATATTGTCGGTGAGCTTGCGCTTATCGTCCGCCTCGAGGCCCTGGATGTGCGTTCCCAGGGAGAGCGTACTGGAAACTTCAATCTTTGTATGCCTATCCATCTCAAGCCTCGCCCGATCCTGGCAAGCCTGGTCGGTTGTCAGCAGCGGATCAATAACTTCCGACAGGTCAGTGATGGGACCGAACCTAACAATCTTCGTAGGATCGCCGTCTAAAAACGTTGCCTTGAGATGCCAGGAGTCCTGGTCTTTGGCAAACTCGATATCCGGCTCTTCAGTGTCATTGGTGAGCACGACTTCAATCTCCGTGCCGAATGCGAACGATCCATAGGCGACTCGGCTGGTACCGGCCTCGGCATCGGCCTGGGAGTTGAACAGCTCTACAAGGGCGTTATCACCGGCATCGGAGAGCTTGGCGAACCATTTTTGGTTCGGATTCAAGTTTGAAAGGTAGATATCAGCAGCCATAATTTATTGTCCTATTTGCCGGATGCGAACTACCAGATCCTCCTCATATTTTCCCCCATTGGAGGTGGTAGCGCGAACACGGAGGGAATAATTTATCCCATCTTCACCGGCTTTGAGTTTGACAATCACATATGGATTTTCTACGGAGGAACTTCCGATCATCTCTGTTGTCTTTTCGGTCGTTCCCTCCCAGATGGTGACAAGCGCTGAAGATAAGCTGTCACCGGCAGCCAGTCTCTCCGTGAAATCAATTTTGATTGTCTCCTCTTCCCACGGCTGTTTAGTATAGCTATTTGGATTAAGTGTCATGCCTCTTCCCCATTCTGTTGATGGTTGTGAAAGATTTTCATCGTGACACCCGCCCCTTTGCTGAAGGAAACAGGCCACTTGTAGGAATTTAAGATTGGATCAGTTCCACCGGCACCAGCCTTGGCGATAAAAGAATGTGTAATATCGGTAAAAGGCCCATCCTCACCTGAATACTCAAAAAGCCATGACATGATATCCACTCCAGGCGCGGGGTTATCCGGATCCGCATCATTGGTTTTGGGATACCCGCTGGATTTGGCTTTCTCACTTCCCGCAACAACGGTAAAATCGCTGTAATCATCATCCTTTGCTGGTGTTGACGGTCCGGCAGTCGTCAGGTAGAGACTGGTGAAATCATTGGCCGGTGACTCTCCGCAGACTTTTTGAGCGTAGAACTGATCACCGGCATTAGTGACGATGTTCTTACCGGCAATCAGCGTTTTTTCACCGCTTTTGGGATTATGCAAAATGGCTATGACGTCCGCGTGCTTAATATCTCCGATAACGTTTGTTTTATTCATCTTTGTCCTCCGATTTGTCCTCCGACTTAAATATCAGTCTTTTTGCCTTGGCCTTGAAGACGGTAGTTTTCTCTTTGCTCTCGAAGATCAAACGTTTTGTCTTTGCAACAACGTTAAAAACGGGAGCAAGGATTGACTTGGCGGCCTGTTCGATAATACCGATCACCTCGGCGGCAGCCTTGACCAACAGCAATTTATTTGCCGCTGTTTCGATGACGCTGACAACTTCCGTGGCGGCTTGAACAAGCGCTGTCGGCAGCCATTCATACGCCCCGATAGTCGGATTTGTCTCTTGCGGTACGGACCTGCCGATTATGTCTTCGATTAGCCCCAAATCAGTACCGACATCTCTCAGAGGTGAAGAATCTCCTGGTTGCATATCAATAGGACTCTCCCCAACACCCCATTGATAACCAAGCGGATTCACCCCCGCCTTTAAATATGCCAAGATTTCAGCAGCCGAGCTAAAACCCCCCATCTCCACCAAGGCATCCTTTACCCATCCATGCTCGGTAGCATCCAACTCATCATGGCAGTACATGAGAGTCGGCAATCCTCTTATCGAAGCTAAAAATATAAACTCTCTTACCTTGTTTTTTATCGTGTCTTCGTCCTCGCCCTCAAGATCGTCTATAGGGGGACAATGCAAACTGAGTATATTTGCCCCCTGAAAACTCAAAAAAGCATCGGCCACACCAACTGCCCACGAGCATTCATATCCTTCATCATCCGCCCATGCCCTTGTATCCGCATCGCTTTCATTGAACGGCCAGATATAATGGGTTACAGTAAGCCCAGAGACCCAGCTTTCCAAGTCGGCCTTACACCCCGATAACTCATCCCGCACAAGCCTCTCTTTGTCGAGCAGGGCGGTATAAGATACCGTGCGAATATCTTGTGCGGCCACATCTGCCAAGGTATCAGAATGCACTCCCGCTTGACATGATCCCGAGATCGTGCAAGTGTACGCTGCCAACCCGTTGATATACGCAACCAGTTCCGCCATCGTGTCGTAACTGGCGTTTGTCAAATCAATGTTAAGATTCTCTCCGCCAGGGCCGCCAGTTACCGATGTGGTTAGGGCATCCCCTGCAATAGTCGTTGTGCAAGCCGATCCAGCGCCCACATATCTGATAGCCATCCCATTGAGCAATGAGCATTTCTGATGTGTCCTTGAATGTCCAGCAATGATGTGACCTTGCGCGTGCCATGTATTCAGCTTTGCCTTCAAATTGGCATCGACATACGCTCCCGCAGTAGTCACTCCAAGTAGCATTTTGATACCGCTCGTAGCATAGGCCGTCGCTACGGTATCAATCAGGGCCGTCATGTCACGGAACCCAAGATCGTCTATCCTTACCCCCGTACCTATCGTCCAAGCCTTTCGGTCAGTTATGTAAGGACGTGATTCAACAATATTATGTCCTCCGTCCGTACCTCCACTAACCCTTGTGGTGCCTATAACGTCAAACTCATCAGAACCTAACGCACCCGTATTTCCATAGAAGTGATTATAGTCATACGTAATATTTACCCCTGGATCATAGATTGTGTAATAGGAGTGTCCCCAAAACACAGAATTTTTAACGTTATGCCCACCGCTGCCACCAATAATCTCTATTCCTCTGGTCGAACGTATAAACGCACAATTATATAAGTTGCAATTAGTTGTGCTATATAAATATACACCCCTTACACCTACTCCTAATCTAAATAGTCCTCCATCAATTATGCAATACTCAAACTGGCATCCAGTATTATTATAAACAAACAAAACCTCGCTGTATGAATCCCGCATGTATATCTGTCGGACGGTAATATAATTACGGCGGATATACACAACGCGGCTGATAAATAATACTTCGATAGACACCCCATACCACGTTGCGGGATTGGCTTCAGAATAGACATATAGCGTATTCGACGCCCAGTAATAATCGTATTTATTGATACAATCTACCTTTGCAGTTTTCTTATCCCCCCACACCCCATTAAAGTAAACCCTGTCGGCTGCCGTTATCGTTGTCTTCCAAATATTTCCTCCATCGAGTGACCAATCAGATTCTTGTAACGGCTTCAGCCCAGATATAATCGGAGGGGACCCTTCCCCATACGCCTCAAAATATATACGGTTTTCCGCCGTACCATCTCCAAGTGGATATAGTTGCCCATACCACGCCCCTCCCCTGATAAACTTAATATGATCGCCAGGGCTGAACGTAACGGCATTGACCTTGGTTAGAGACAACCAGGGAGTCTCTTCCGAGAGCCCATCATTGCTGTCATTGCCAACCAGCGGGTCTGAATTGACGTAATAAATAGTCATTAAATCCCTTTTCTCCAGGCACTATCACGGATATTGAGTTCCGCAGGGGATGGATTATCAAAACGGATTCCCCGATAATCTACGGTTATCCTCCGGCATGTTCCGTTGCGCTGCCCGATTAAGACATAACCCAAACGCTTGCCCACTCCGCCCAATGGCGCGGTATCCAAACGGGCACAATAATACCGCTCATCTCCTTCGAGCTTGAGCGGCAGGGGCGGGCAATCCCAGCCAAAGGCGGGGATAAACAAACCGGCTTCCTTTAGGTTGCGTGTTTGCGGCACATGATCCCAGTCTCCGAGATCGGCCTCCGTAAGCATTTCACCATTATTCTTGAAAATGACGTAAAACACAGCCACCTCCTGTATTGTTTTAGGATATGCCTTTCTACATCCTCCACCGCCACGCTCCGGCATAAGGCAAAATAACGGGGATCGTGGCAGCGAGCCTCATACCAGCATGGACAGCACTCAAGATCGGTTCGCTGTATGAACTTCGCCTTTTTATACCCTTGCGTTCTGATCTTACCATCGATGTGCGAAAACACCCACAGCGTAGGCTTCCCCAGGCCTACGGCAGAGTGCATAGGGCCGGTATCCACACCGGCAATAAAATGGCATCGATCCATCAGGGCCAAGTGATCACGGATATTAGGGCGATACACGGGAACCCCGCACACCGCATACTCTACCGCATTCCAATCATCTACTCCGGCCAAAAAGATGACAGGAGTTAACAATGGGGCCTTGACTTTAAGCTGCCACAAGAGCTTATACCATGCAGGCCAATCGCGAACCCAAGAGTACGAACGGGGAACAATGCCCAATAAAAAACGGCCACCAAGGCCGTGTTTTTTTACCCAGGCGGATGCTTTCGCCCGTTCTTTATCCGTTAAATATACCCGTGGATGCGGATGGCCTTTGAGTCCTAGCTTCGTCGCCCATATCTCGGTGCGGTTGCGATCAACATTCGGCTGCAACGCCCGTTCATACTCGATACAGGGCGTGGTAATGTCCCATTTACGGCCAAAGGAAAGCTGATCAAATTCTTCAAGGGGTGCGTCCTTTTCAGCATGGTCCGTCTTGCACGGTAGAGCTTCAATGCCAGGAACGTTCTCACACAGGGGAAGCAGTTCCTTTGGGCACCCGAATGTCACGGGCTCGCCCTTTTCCTTCATCCATTGCTCGGCCACGGCAAGTGCCATCTGCACATCACCCCACCCGCCGAGCCCGCGCCTGATACCCACTTTCCGTATTGTCGATTTATGCCTCATGTTCTTTGCACCAAATCTCGCCTGGGTGAGCTTGGCCGGTCTTGGGGAATGTCAAAAACCATGTGCCGGTACCGTTGGGCCCTTCGCCGGCATTGCAGGGTCGCAGCACACATACGCCTGATTCGGGGGCATAGCCCTTGATGCCCATGACGAGGGCTTGCCAGTCCGGAGTCTCCTCGGTCCCTTTGTTCCCGTAGGCCGTTACATCTGGTGGCTCGCTTGTGTATTCATACTCGACGGTCAGAACCCCGCCGTAGGCATCGGATTCTGCGGCATCGAAAGGAAACTTAAAGTTGATATTGGCGAAGACCTCGCCTTCCGCCTCCGGGCCCGATGCGGAGAGCTGGCAGAATCCTTCGCTGCCCATCAGGAGGCTGGCCACATTTACCGCAGCGGCCACGACCTTCTCCGTGGGGAACCAATCAGCAGAAGGGGCCTCGTCACAGCCGATGCCGCCGATCATGGGCTTGTCCCCATTGCCCTCGGTGCCAGCAAAGACGCGGTGTACGGTGGAGTCCATTAAATAATCGTCCCACGCCTTTAATTTCGGCGGGGCCGACAGGGCCTTTGAAAAGACCCATTTCAAAACGTTCATGGCGTCATTGGCGCCAATCCCCGTAGGTTTAAAAGGATCCATTGTCTCTCCTCTCTTCCCGCCCGCATAAAAGGGGATCCCCTACGAGCGGGATGACCCCGCACCGTCAGAAAAGGCGGTGCGGGGCCTCATATGGTTTTTTTCACCGAACTCAATCTCTGATACCACGCTCCGGTAATGGGCTTGGGGATGCGGGGTACAGCGGTTATAATCCACGGCAAATAACTTCCATCCAGGGACGGAGTGGCGCCGGGGCCAAATTGCAGATAGCGGGCGGCCTGATCGATGATCTGCCCAACGCTGAACGGCAGATATCCCCAGCACTGTTTTACGGCCTCGACATCCAACTTGAGATAGTGCGCGTCTCCCGCTACCGGATTAGCGCCGAACAAAAAATAAATATTTGGAGCAGGCTGAATAGCATAGCCAACCGCGTAAAAATCTACTCCGGTTGTCTCGATATACCCCTCAACATAGCCACTATCATCACATCCAACCATCGCATAGGGAACTTTGTACGCATCTCTGTGCTGATCCTCGCTGTCTCCATTTTCTCGCAGGCCATACTCAAGCGCGCCAGTTGAATAAACCTCTATAAATGCCATCCGTGCAGCCGCATTTACAAAAATGTCCAGCCAAGTCGTGGCAGTACCGAGCGATACGTCAACGGCATTGATGTTCATAACCACACCACCGGTAGCATAGCCAATAAGAATCAGATCGGCATTGCTACTCTCCGCATAGCATTCACAAATTTGATTTGAGTCGCATCCTATTATGGCTCCTACTCCAGACTGATAGTACAAATCACCAAGCCTATTATCAGTAGACCCATTCATACGCAATGAAAGAATTGTATTGTCTGCATACCGATGAAACATCAACGCCACGGCACCGGGTGCCTCGCTTGAGCAATCCACATCCTGCCAACTTCCGGTCGTCCCAGGGGTTTTATCGACGCCATTGGTAAAAAATGTCACATCCCCCATCGTATAACCGACGAGATAAACCCAACTGTAAGATTTTGTACTTACCTTACATTCAAATATTCGATTTGAATCTACACCAACGGATGCCCAGAATTGACCGTACTGCCACATATTGTGATAATAATTATCTGTAGAACCGTTTTTTCTGAAGTATACAGCCTGGTTTGCGCCGGAAGCGCAGTGCACTCTCAATATGACACCAGTCGCCCCTTCCGGAATATACGACGAGCAATCTACATCTACATAAGAGTCCTGCGTGCCCGGCGTTACATCGACTGGTGTTATTTTTGTAAATGCCTGCAACATCTCATTCCTCTATAACCTCCCAAATACCAGCTTTTCCCGCCCACTTAGAGTAATCATCCCACAACCTTTCTTTCTTTTCTTGATACTCCTCAGCCGACATCGTCTTGTCCTTATACCTGGCATCGGATAGCTTCTGTACCTCGCCTTCGTATTCTTCATCTCTCTGCCGCTTCTCTTTTAACTGTTTGCCGGTAAGCTCTCTGGTACGCTTTTGTCTAAAACGCATTTTTCACACCTCACTTGTATAGCAACAATTTAACAACCTTGATCGCCACACCCACATCATGCAGCTTATTAGCCAGTGATCCGGCGCAAAGACCTACCCAAAAGATATCGAACACGAAAGCCCACCCCCCGCGAGGCGGGGCCACCCCTATCATAGAAAGAGTAATGGCGGCGGCAGCCCACCCGACCCAAAAGGATTGGCAGAACTTGCAGCGGATGAATTCCCGCAGGGGCCCATCTTTTAAAATTCCTCTGCCATCACCATCTCCGACCAGATATTTTTTGAATTTTGCGGTCCAGTAAAATTTATGCAGGCCGTCCAGGAGGCGCTCGGTGATGATGGCCGCAAGCCCAATTTGTATAATTCTGGCCAAAATCATGCAGCACCCTTTGCTTTCAATGTCTGTTCCTTGCCGCAGTGCGGGCACTTGATAACTTCCATCTTCTTCCCGCAGCACGGGATCTCCACCTCAAACGGCTTCCCGCACCCTTTGCAAAGAACAGGTATCATCCTGCCCTTACGATCACCCTGGGTAGGAAATCGCTGGCTGAGCAGGGCCTTTATTTGATCTGCGGCTTGATCAGTCAGTCGCGCTCGTATCTTTTTATTTGTCCACTCTATCTGCGGGAAAACTTCATTGTCTTTTATCTCGGCCTCTATCCTAATCGTATTCCCTTCCACTTCTACCACAACCCTGATCGAGCTCGTCTCGTGCCGTTCCATTTCAGGCATTGGCTCACCTCCTTTAGCTGGATTAATGCAAAAACATTGTATAATCTTCCAAGTTATTGATTCCCACCCATGTCTTAAAATCAAGGAGTTGGTCTTTTATCCATATATCATTTTCTTTTTTAATCAGCGCCGCCTCGAATTCACCATCGAGCATGAAGGCAACAAGTATCCAGTCGTACAGCGCATACCAGTGAAATGCCCTCAAATCAACGGTCAGCGGGAGTTCTCTCGCATAACAACTCGGCTTTATCAATAAGTCTTCGCGTCCCGCTGGGATGCTTGACAGCGGATAGTTTTTGTCCGCCTCGGCTACCTCGAAATCCGTCTCGATATCATCTACGATGCGCAATAGAACGCTCGTGGTGCTTGTTATGCTCCCGCTTACGTCTCCCTCAATACTTTGCGCCGACGCCGATAAATTCAACTCAGAGATCAAGACGGCAAATCTATCATTAGGATCAACCACCGTCCACCAGCCACCCACCCCATATGAAATTTCGCTATAGGTATAAGAAATTTTAGTATAAGTATCACTTTCCAAAATTCCTTGATCGCAACTTTGGCAGGCAGTGTCATATCCAACAATAGCCCTTGTATAGGTTACGGATCCGCTGTTTGATTTGTATTGACTATAAGATCCGCCAAATTGTGTCTCTTTTGCCCCGACAGCCACCTTTGTAATAATGGCGGCGTCTTCTGTGCTGTAATTCGCCGTCTTTGCCTCGCGCTCATACGTCAGGCAGCCGGCTTCAATGTATCCTCCAGCATGTGTGTAAATGGTCCACCTCCACACTGCTCCAGGAGGACCAAGTGCCCAACCAGTACATGTTTGGTCTCCTGAACATTCCGTGCCACAAGAATACGGATCATACTTGCCGGTGCACTGCTCGGTATCTGGATTGAATGCGTCACAGCAACGCTTATTGCGAACATATGGACCACAGGTGGAGCCCTCCTCAATGCAAATGCTTTTTGTCTCCGATCCAGCCGACAGGTCGCGTGGTCCTACCTCGATGACCTCTTCAAGATCGCCGAACGATACGCCGTAATCAGTCCCGAGGGGGCAGTTGGTATCCTGCACGCCGGTTCTGCTCTGCGTGCTGCCGCAGCCGACCAGATGTCGATCCTCACTGAAAGAGCCCTTTCCAGAACATTCTATTTCCTCCAAGCATTTCTGGTGGGATACATTCCAATCCCCTCCACATGGGCACACTCCCCACGAGTCATTTTCCTCGTCTCCTCCAGCGGGCTCATCGCAACACTCTTCATCTTCAAAATTAGCCAATCCGCATCCCCAACCGCATCCATACGTATCAATCTCACTCACGGGAGTGAGTCTCGTATAAAACTCAGCCACTTCCATATTGACGCAAATATACCATTTCTTTATAATTTCTGGCTCAGAGGGCTTTGCAACGTACGGATCGACGTGATACCCCTGGTTACTGATCAGATCCCAGTACCACACATCTCCATCCTTCAGGAGGACAATCATCTCCGAACACGACTGCGGTCCACTCGGGAAGCCGTCCACGTAAAGCGGGCGGGCATTATCATCACACAGTACCAGAACCTGATCATTAACGCTGAAGGCGCTGAGCATCTGGTCCAGTTCATTGGCAGAGTGGGGGTGGTTCTCGTTTTTCCACCAGTCTTTGCAGTGATAGTGTACCGCCACGTTTTCATGAATGACGTCGCCTATCTGTATATCTAGGGTGCGATGGATGATATTGATTGCCTTCACCGTACCGATGCGATGCAATGTTTTACATTCAGGACTATCTGCTTTGCTCAAAAATCCCAACGCTTACCTCGTTTTTTCTTAAATAGTGGTGTCCCTGCGCCAGCATGGGTCAAGCTCCAGCAAAAAGGTAGGGGATAATGATATATTCATCCACCGTCGGTACATTGCCGTTTGTGACCGGCACCCGCTCCTCATATATGCCTTCCCCCTCGGTCGGAAAGTCCGTCCCTACTTTTGTCAGGGCCACCCAGTCGCCAATATTGTATTTTGTCATGTCCGCGCCCACGGTGCCGGTGGCAACCCCATCTACCTCTACCTGGTAGAGCCTAGCATCTTCATCGATGACATCGGTAATTTGCCCGCCCATAAAGCCCACGGTCTGGAAAAGCACGCCCCCAATCGAACGGCATCCACCGCCACCGTATAGTTCAAGGCATGTTTCCTCATCAATACAACCAAAGAGCGAAAACAGCTCTCCCGGCACGGGCGTTTCGGCAGTAGCCTCACGATCTTTCCCAGCCATGCCCGCGCCTGGATCTTCAGGGTTGCGGGAATCGCCGACAGGGTAGATAGGCCACTCGGGGTCTTCATATAGTTTCTCGATAAAATGCAGACCGCTCTTGCTCCCTGACAAGGAGCCGGATTTAAGCAGTCACCCTGCTTCCGCAGGCCACTGCCAAGACAATAGGGTTGTGCAGAGGATATCTTGTATCTCCCACCCAACAGCGGCGCTGTAAAAACACCCGCACACCTGTCCCTCGGGGCAGAGATACATGGTAAGAATGCGATCCGGCTTGATGCGATTCTTTTTGAGCAAATAAACCGTGACATAGAGGCGGTTTTCTTCCTCATCATAATACTGCTCCATATCTACCGGCGTAGACCATTCCCTTCCCATCTGTTTGCCTGGTGAGGGGCATAAGCCGATCTCAAACTTATGGCGTTCTACGCTTCCCACCGCACTCTCTTTCTAAAAGTGGTGGCCCCGTCCTGCGGGGTCATTGCGTACTGCACCTGAATTCATCATTTGCCAAACCGTCCCCCTCGGTGCCCTTATACCCCAGCGAACCCGCATTCCCTTCCGATACTTTGTGCGAATGTGCTCCGCCTTCAAGAAGTCCCAAATCGGTCTCTCCATTTTCGTCAGAGGCCGCTTTCGATTGGCCATCGACTATTGGTATAATTCCCGCTCCGATAGGTTCTTTGTTGACAAAATCCTTATATATCAGTGTCACAAACATGGCTTGGTCGCCGGTTTGATCGCCGGATTCGGTATCGATCCGCATGGCAACGGTGTCCCGGACAAAGACCTCAACGATGGCATGAACGGGCACCTCTACCTCACCGGTGGATCCAGCTATCAGCGTATTGACTGCATATGCCGTCTCGTAATCGATAATGACGGCGGAATTGGTAAACGTAAGAGATTCGTCCAGGGTAATACTGCGGCCCTTGAACTCCTTGACCGCTTTCGTCTCGCCGGTGTCAACCTCGGTTACTGAATGCACCTGCCGAATAGGATATTTGGTACTTACTATCCGCACATTACCCGAAGCGGATTGCGCCTCTTCGGGGATCCGGTGCGTATAAACATGTGTGCGGACGTTCTGCCAGTTGGCGTACGCGGGATTATCCGTGGTCCAGTCTACGGCGTAGCCGTCAGGAGCGGGAGTCCCGTCGAGAAAAGTCACCACGGCTTTTGCGGCTACGCTCTCTCCGCAGGCTACGGATGTTGATTCCATCTCCAAAGAGATGGCTACATTGGCGTCTCCCTCTTTGGACATCGAACCAACATAAATGCGGTTCCCAAATTCCGGCTGAACAACCCGCTCGGTTATATTTTGGATCATACCGCCGTGGATCTCGGTCTGCGTGGAATCCCAGCTATGGGTATCCTTTAGAATCCATAGCTGATTCAATCTATCCGTGTACAATAAGCCGTCGGTCTTGCTTATCAGCTCTATG
Source organism: Deltaproteobacteria bacterium (assembly GCA_016927065.1). Classification (GTDB taxonomy): domain Bacteria; phylum Desulfobacterota; class B13-G15; order B13-G15; family RBG-16-54-18; genus JAFGNJ01. The sequence continues at coordinate 231,021 of JAFGNJ010000004.1, read as the reverse complement.
AGTATTTCCAGAGGATAGCGGCTGGTGACGGCGTAGGAGCTGGGATACGTCTGATAGTTATTTATCAGGATGCGCGACTCGTTATACTCCAGATCCGCCCCTTCGATGATCTCCTGAAATATTTCAAAGAGCATAGCCTCTATAGGCCATTCCTTGGAAATCCTTACGGCGAACGGGAAAGTGAGGCGTGCGGAGATATCCCGCCCCCACAAAGAGGGAATAATCTTGTCTTTGTCCTGGGCTATATCGTTTTGCTCGACAAAGAACTTACCCTCGGAGATCCAGCCCAATTCGCCTTCAGTGAGGACCTCAATGCGGGGTTCTGCGGGGATCTGTTTAAAGTTGAATTCTTTATACAGTTCCTTGTCATGCAGATTGAGCGTAAGCTCCTTACAGAACAGCTTCCGCCCTTTGTGCAGATTTGCCAAGGTGACTTTGTTCTTGATCGACGTGCCATCTAAGAGGATGTCGTAATTCAATCTTTCTCCTCAATAATGGGCTTCCAATAGGCCGCCATTTGCCATTTCAAACCTTTCCATACGGGAGCCTCGGTAATAAACTTGATCATAGCGTCTTGATAGATCAGCAAGCCTACTCCGCTGAATAGAATATGCCAGTATTCAAGACGGCGGATATTGACATGAGAGGGCTCACGTTCATCCGGGCGTGGTTCAGCCTCCCAGGGTAGGCACATCGGCATGTCAACCAATAATATACCTCCCGGCTTGAGCACTCTCGCGAACTCCGCCACTACCTGCTCGATGTCTTCAGGATAGATATGTTCGAGGACCTGGGTACAGCGCACCATATCGAAAAACCCATCCTCCCATTGCGATAAATCAGTGATAGAACCGAGCACACAGAATTCCTTGACAGCGGGTCTGATCTTGGCCCCACCTTCGAGAGCATAAACACTCCAGTCTATTCCATAGGCTTCCACCCCTAACTCACGATAGCGGGCCACCACCAGGCCTGGTCCGCAACCAGCATCGAGTAATCGTTTGCCCTTGAGATCAAAAACCTTGGTTGTCTGTTCGGCTATTTCACGGGATAGGCCATCAAGTGAGGCGATAGAATCGTATCCCCCCTTGCCCCCCTTTTGTGATGTTTCCCAGTAGTCATGATCGTAGAATTCACCAGTAATTTTTTGCTCTTTTTTTCTTGCCATTGGTTCCTTCCTTTCTTTTGCTCCTATTACCATCCAGGGGATTTGCAAGCGGTAATTCTTTGCTTCAAAGGCTGCCTGTGAAGCGTAAGGATTTGCTGAAATGTAAACGACGTCTGAAAAGTCGGCAGGGTAGCATTGTGCCTTGAGCCATCCCCTGGTACACGATGCGGGAGACCATCGTTTTTCAAAAATGCCAGTAAGCTGCGGCAAGCAGATTTCTTCAAAACAATCATACCGGCACGCATCGAGAATAATAAGCGTATCCCACCATTCGGCACGGATATTCTGCGCTCTCACGAGATCACCTCACGAACCAAGAGGATCATTTCATAGCTGTACCAAACATACCGATCAGGCGGGGGTTGACTTTCTTGAAGTCCTTTGCCATACAAAGACTGAAACGGCGGGGCATCGAAATACCAGAAGCGCACTTTAAAAACATGAACGCCGTCTGTGAAGTACCACTCGGCATTCTTTTGCTGGCACTTCGCCCACAGAGCATCGACATGAGTTTGCTTCAACGCCTTCGACGGATCGCGGATAATAATTTTCCGGTCCTGCATATCGAAACCCATATCTTGAATCTGCACACCGGAAAGACACGGGGCAATACTTCCTCTCCGCCCCCATTGATAATACGGATTGTATTCTCCGAAGACATGCGGGTCCTGGTAGAACTCGGTGACATCTGCAGTAAAGCTAGGATCACTGGCGAATTTAAAATGGCTTGCCATTTAGAAATTTCCCTTGGTCATTTTCCCCCGCCTGATATATTCCATCAAAGCCTCTCCCGCTTCATCGGCGGTGATTTGCACATTTGGAATATTCGCCGTGGGGAACCCAAAATCTACTTTAAAGTATCCTCTCTCCTGCCCTCCGCCGTGGGCCGCTTTACGCAAGGCATCGAGAATGCCGCGCTGTCTCGCATAGCTGGCCGTATATTTATCAAGTACCTCTTCGCCACCCTCGAGGAGACGAAGGTGTTTGTCCCCTCCGCCGAAGCCTGGGATCGCCCCGCCCGCCTGCATGGGCAGCACCGGCCCGCCGTATTTCATACCAGGGGCCGCCCCTCCGCTTTGTGCCACTTCTTTAGCGGCGTCTGCCATCTTGGAATAACTCGAAGCGGCGGCGGCTGCCTCTTTTACGAGAATGGCTGTCTTATCGGCTGCCTTATCAAGCGATATTACAATCTGTTTCCCGTGCTCATCGGTCGTGATAATATAATTGCTTAACTCCTTGGCCGCCTCTGCCTGCTCCTTCTGCTTTTCAGCTCCTTTTTCCACTGCGTCGGCATTGCTTTTAACCGCTTCCTCCCATCGTTTCATCTCCTCCGCACTCGCCCCCCATGGTTGGGCATAACCGCCTTGGGCTTTAATTAACTGGTCCTGTAATTTTGCGAGTTCCGCTCTTATTTCCGCTATTCTCTGCGCGACCTCCTCCCCTTCGTTCCCTTCAATGAAGGACCGAAGCGGCCCTGGTAAACCGCTGACTGTTTTTTGCCATTGCTCTTGCGCGGCAAGCTCTTTGTTAAGGCTTTCCATTTGCCGCTTTATCTTCTCTACGTCTGTCTCAAACAAACCCATTTTTTGAAGCTGTTTAAAAACCCATTCGAGAGCTGGGTAAAGTTTGGTTGCTGATTCATAAACCTTCATTATCGAGTTAGAAACCCTTTCGGCCCATTTATCCAGATCCCCCGTCTTTTTCATCTCGTCGAGCTTGACAATGATCGCACTGAGTTTTTCTTTGATGGTATCCCATACCTCCCCTTCCATCACTAATCGCTGGAATTCCTTAAAATAGGAGACCAGCGAGGTCCACAGCCCTTTGCCCGTCTCCTGCATGGCCTTGGAGGCCCCACCGAAGCGATCATTCATCCCCTCTAGGAGAGCCTTAATGACTACATCCACTTTTATGCCGGACGTCGCGATTTTTTCCAGCTCTTCACCGGTAAGATTGAGCTTGTCTTTGAGAATCTCATAAGCAGGCACGCCCCGCTCGGCAAGCTGCATGAGTTCTTCTGCCGAGGCCTTGCCCTTGGTGTACATCTGTCCCAGGGCGCGGGCAATTCCCATCATTACGTCCGCCCCGCCACCCAGAGCCGAGGTAGTGTCTACCAAGACAGTCATATCCTCTATGGTGGGTTTGAGACCCATCGCACTGAGATTCTTAAAAACCTCAATGGCCCCCTGGGTATCCACCGGCATCTTGAGAGCCCATTCATTAAGTTTCTCAAACCATTCGAGGCCCTTACCTTTGGTGATGGTGTCAAGTTGGATTTTAAGGGTTTCAACCGAGGCGGCAGTCTGAATAAATCCCTTGGCTAGTTGAACTCCGCCATAGGTGGAAATGGCAACCAATGCTCCCACGGCCACCATCTTAAGGGCGGAAAAACCCTTTTTGAGGCCAGTGATACGATCACCCACTTGCCCCAGCCCTTTACCCGCAACAGCCGCACCGGTCTTGATACGCTTGAATCCCGACTCTACATCGCGCGCAAAAACCTTGATGTCTTTTGCTGCCTTAGCGCCTTTGAGGATAATTTCTATTTCGACATCATTTTTACCGGCCATTTAATCTTCCAGTATTTCTTTGATTAAGTTTTTCTCGCCATGGATTACTCCAATGAGCAAGCCGACTTCTTCCCACCGTTCCTGTTTGTAGCGTTTCTCCGCGGAGTGAAATATCCGCACAAATTGATCGTAGGTGTACCGCAGGGCGTCGTGGTGCCCCTGATTAATCAGCCACTCGACGGTTCTTGTGTTGCAGAGCTCCCAGGGGGCCCTTTGCCCTTCTCCCCCGCCTTCTCCGGCTTCTCCACTCATTCCCCTATTTTTTCTAACGCTCTGCCCATCGCAGTCAAGGTGCTGCGATATTGCGCGAAAAAATTGGGGTTCAGCTCCTTCATGGCCTCGACAAGGAGGGAATACTCCTCCATGTCCAATTTGGTGATTTCCCCCTCGGACAGATCGGTACACAAGGTGAGAAATTTTCGAGTACCCTTAAACCCGCCGACTACGACATCGGCCACCAGCGAGAAGGCCTGTTTTTCTTTATCAGACTTTCCTTCGTCTTCGGCAAAGAACTCCTCGATCTGCGTGGCGAGGAATCGCCGGACCTCAACTTCCCTGTCTTCAAGCTGAACTTTTTTCGTTTTCATAAACCCTCTTTCCTTTCTTCTCTATTTTCTGAAATAATAGATTCCGCTTTGAGAGATTTATGTCGGCCAGTCTTCAGTAATGGGGAAATCGCCGAAAGGCATTGTCGGGTGATTCTCCCGATCAGACAGGGCCTCACCTTCAAACTCGATTTCTTTGTGGCCGCCTTCGCCGATCAGGGGCAACGGGGCCGAACACTTCAAAGCTACCTTCCACCATTGCGGTTCCATGATCGGGCCGTATTCTGGGTTGCCCACGAACTTCATGTAGAAGATCCGGTCAACATCGGTCAGCGGGTAGATATTGATGGCGCTCCAGGCGGTATATTGGATCGCTACCGTCAGTTCTTCATCTTTACTGATAGACCCCTCGGACAAAGGCATGATCAAAGTTTCACGGTTGGTCTGCTCGCGGACTTTGTAATCAACCTCTTTGGTATATGGCGCGAGTCCCTCAACTGAGATAATTGTTCCATTCCGGTATCCTGTCTGATACCAGCGGTCGAGTTCCTTAACCGTGATCGCCTTTGCCGGTTCATACCCCGATCCCTGGGAGATCGTGTGAAACCCATCGCCGAGCCAGGCGATGTTGACGTTCTCACGGTTCCATTCCTTGAGTTTGAAGGCAAAGGTTATCCCCAGCACGGTCTTGATAACATCGAAGGTCTCTGAAGCTCCCCCGCGCCCGGAGGGGATTTTCTCCTCTTCGATGGTGAGACCGGTGGTAAAGTCTATCGATTCGCCAAGGTCAATGAGCCCCTCCTTGACCCCGTCATCATCCAGGGGCGCAACGTAGATAATCCCCCTGGGGTAGTGAATGTTTTTTCTGTTTACTGTTCTTGGCATTTTTTGTTACCTCCTTTTAGGCAATAAAAAACCCCGCCGTAGCGGGGGTAGTTCCCTCAATCCTCCTCCTGAGAGAAGGGATCATTTAGAACGTGTTCATACACCACTCTGAAATGCATGGTGAATCCGGTATATGATTCATCTTGAACGAGATAGTTCATAATCTCAGTGCCTCCAAGACGCTCCGTTGTATTTGCATACCCTCCATGTGTGGAGTCTTGCGTCATCGCCTTGTGGATCTCACCCATGATATTTTCTATTTCAATATTGTGCCCCCATAACTCAATAATCAGAGGTAAGGTCCACTCTTCAAAACGGCTGCCTCGCTCAACCGTATCGTTGGTATCGGGATAGAGAAACACTGCCGGTGTAGCAACGGTCTCCAGCTTTCTGATATCAAACTCATTGAGAAGGACGGTCTCTATTGCAGAAACTTCCTCCAGCTTGGCCTTGATATTCTCCAGTATGAGCTTGCGGATCGTATCCGGCATTACAATGCTTCTCCCAGTGCGGTTTTAAGGTTATGCTTTAACCTCGGCAACAGCCATTGCCTGATATCCTCAGGATGCACCCGCGCGGGTACCGTAACTTGTTTTACGCTGACCCACCTGGTAGGTTTACCAGCCGCCCCCGATCGCTCTACGGGGAAAGTCAGATATTTCCCTCTTTTCGGCCTGATAACCGTTTTTTGCCCCCTGGGGCCCACATGCACCGGCGCATACTTAGCATCAAATTTTATGCCGCCCTTGACAGAGGCCCCTTCCCGTCTGGTTGGTTTCTCATGTGTTGTTCTGCGAAGATGCCCTGTTCTGACCACAAGCCGTGTTCCGCTCGTGCCGCCAGTGAGATGGCGTGTCTTGACATAATCGACCAGCTCCCCACTGGATCGAGTCACCACGCCCTCGGCGGCCCTCAGCGTCTGATCATCCATTTTGTTCAGACGAATGATCAGCTCTTTGTCGCCGTGCAACTGAACGTCGATCACAGGGAGATCCTCCGGTAGCTTTCGAGTATCTTCTGGACATTCTTCAATAGATCAGCGGGTTGATGCACCGATACCGATCCGTCGGGCATGCTTACCGAAGCAAGCCCCAGATCCTTGCGGCGCCTGAACTCAAACGCCACCTGCTCTTTACACGCGTGCTTCAGATCATCCGGCACACCCAGTACTCCGCTTGTTTCAGTGTAACCACCGGTATATACGACCTTGACTTGCCGAGGCCTCGGCGTACCCGTATCGTAGACGAATTCGATGAGACCGGTATTGGGGTCGAGAAAGAAATCCTCGTCCTTGTCCTTGGTCGCGTCCCACACGGTAACGGTAAAGGTCTGTGCTTCATCGACGGGATAGGCATCGAGCGAAAATATCTTGCCGCCGCTGGGGAAATACTGGGTGCGCGATTCCTTTTTCAGCTTTCGGTTAAGGAATGTCTCGATCTGTGTTGAAATACCTTCGATGAGACCTTCAATCAGTGTGTCGAATTTAGTCTCATCTGTGATCTCAAGAAATTCCTTCACCGTATCGAGCGAAACGAGCTTCATCTTCTCCTCTTACTCAAAGGGGGAGCCGAAGCCCCCCCTCTCTTTTACTGTTCGGTTGTCGCGCCCCTGGTCTCGGCGGTGGCCATTGCCCGGTTCTCTGGGGGTTCTTTCAGGTCCTTGGCCCTGTTCCGCTTCCCCACTTCTTCAACTTTCCAGGACTGGTCGGCGATATCCTCAGGCTTGGCATCTACCACTTCACCAGCCTTGGCAGCCTTTCCGCCTTTCAGGTGCAGGACATACCCCGTTCTGACTCTGACTTTCATAGATCACCTCTTATGACACAGGGACTTCTTTGGCGTTGCCGAGTACTATCGAAGCGCCCACATCGATGGTCGGCGAAGATCCACCGGTAAACGCAACGGTCATAACAGCCTTGATATACCGCTTCACCCCCGCCAGCTTCACGTTAAGCTGTTTGTGCTGGCTCTCGGCATCGATAGTAACCGTCGCCCCGGAGATGTCCGTGAACGATCCACCCGATGTCGCGCACTCCTGCAACTTGCAGGCGATGGCGACAGCCGATGGAGTACCTGTGGCCGCTCCTGCGTTGAACCCGATCACGCAGTTCTCGAATCCCAGGCGGTCCACCTCCTCACCCGTCACGGCACCGTCACCGCTTTGGTTCTGCGGCTTCACCGCCATGAGGGTCTTGACTTCGTTTCCTAAGTCTCTCATTTTCTTGTTACCTCCTTACATTAAAGGGGGAGAAGTTGCCCCCTCCCCCTGGTTAACGGTTTACTCAGTTACCGAGTTACTAGATTACTGAGTCTTGGCGTCTGAGCACAGGCAGAAGCTCTCAGGATGACGCAGTCCAATATCAACCTCTTGGATGATCCGCACCCAGGTCTGGTTCTTCTCGAACGCGTCGCTGGTCTCCTGGGAGGCAAGTATCTCCAATCCGCCCCACTGCCCGATCAAGAGCTCCTGCCAGTTGCCGAAGTACACCTCGGACAAGTTGGTCCCGGAGTTCTTTGTCAGGTTCGTGGGGATCTGAGTGGTAGTCTTGAACATATAACCGATGATGTCGGACAACATCTTATCGCTCATCGGCAGCATGACCCACTGACCGCCGGTGTCGCCGCTGTACTGAGCGATCTTGGTCTTCTTGAGGTGCCGTTTGACCTTGCCGTGCCAGGCGATACCGAGCTTACCTCGCAGAGCATTGGCGTCCTCAAGCTGACCTTCCATATCCACGATGCTATCGAGCGTGAACCAGTCGCCGTCAGTCCCCAGGGCTACGGTCTTGATCTTGGAGGTGTTGGCGATACCAAGCGGTTCGTGCTCGGTACCCGATCCACGCAGAGAAGCCAGATCAATCCCTAATGCAACCGCCTGAGCAATGTCTCTACGGACCATGGCCTCGACGCTGGGATTGCTGAGTTTGAGCAGTCGATTGCTCATCTTTACCAGCGCAGCGATTGACTTCGGAGACATTTTGAGCTGTCCGAGGGTTTGAGCGCTTGCAGTGATAGCTTCGTTCTCACCAACCCAGTAGGCGGTAGCGCCGCCGGTCTGCTTCGGGAACTCAACAGGAGATCCCACAAGGCCATCCAGCACCGTTGCGCCGAGAGCGACCACGATTGCCTCGGCTTTCAGCAGTTCGATGAGCTCGGCCACATACTGCACTGGGACGATATAGCCCCCAGCAGGGCCCGTGTCGGTCCCCAGCTGCTTTGCCACCTGGGCAAAGACCTCTTTCTCGAAATCAGCGCCAGTCCAGTCTCCAAACCTGATAGCGCGGATAGCGTTGACGAAGGAAAACTTTGTTTTCTCTTCATTCACACCCGGCAGGCTCACGCCCCTCGATTTCAACTGCTCCTCAAGGAACGTGCACCGCCCCTGGAGCTCGGCGATCTTCGCCTGAAGATCACCGCTCAGGACGACAAACTTCTCATCGACGAGCGCCTTTGTCTCGCCGATCTTTTCCAACACTTTTTCCAAAGGGTCCATGAAAACCTCCTTATTCGGGCAACAAAAAACCCACCGCCCTTTCGGGTGTGGGTAGTTGCTGCCTCCTCTTTTAGTTTTGAGGGCTTATTCTGTTTTTCTTAGTCCCTCATTTGCCTCTTCAACCTTTTCGAGAATGGTCTTCAGATAGTCGTCTTGCTCCACTTCCTTCCCTTGGCTAACATTGGCATCCGCCTGCTTCGCCAGGAATTCGGCCAGGGCATCGCCCATCTTCTTAACACTCTCTCCAAGGATTGTGAGCTGTTGCTTAATCTCGTCCAGAGTATCGTTGACACCTTCCGTTTCTTCCAATTCCCCTTGTATTTTCTCCTCATACACCTCAGGGAACAGTTCTCTCAGCTCGTCCTCGGTATAATCCTTGAACTCAGGAGGCGTCTTGTCGAACTGCTTGTAGTGCTTTGCCAAATGGTCATATACGGCCTTGCGATCATCATCGGGGATCTTCACCCCACCCCGCGCACCGAGTAAAGCAGCCATGGCCGCCTTCACGCCGTTCCACACCACGTACTTGTCTTTCTGCCTCTGGTGGGGAAGCTTGTACGAACCCTTGATATCGGGCTTCTCATCGTCATACCATGTGCACATGACCTTGAGATCGGCCACGTCCGCGGCGGCCACTTCCTTTGGCCCGTCCCACTTGTCACCCTCATCTGCCTTCGGAGCCTCCTTGTACGGGATCACCTTCTTCTCCTCGGCCTCACCCGGACCGCTTTTTTCGCCGCCGTAAACTTCCTCATCTTCCCCCTCTATACTATCTTGCCCAGGACCAGGTTTTTCAGCTCGCCGCATCTGCCCGCCGCATTTCGGGCATTTCAAGTCTTTGCAGTGCCTGTCGGTCTCTATCTGGTGGCCGCACTTGATGCACTCGCAGGTGTACTTCGCCTTTGCTTCGAGATCGTCGAACATTTTCTGTACGGCTTCCATCACACACTCAAGCTCGCCATCCTCACAGACCTCTTTGGCGACCTCGGCCATCACCGGATCATCGTCAAACATGGCCTTTTGCAGCGCATCCGGATACGCCGGCACCAGCACGTGGGAAATTTCAAGAAGCTCGACCTCGGTATAAATCGCCCACGGCTGATCTTTCTTTCCGATAGATCCCCGTGCCCGCAGCTCCTCGATCAGCTCGTCGTATCCGTCATCACCCTTGCGTTTTGCTTTGCGAGAGATGAACCCGACGCTGTACGCCGCCTTGCCTTTTAGCGCGAGCTGCCAGGCCCAGTCAGCCTCCGGATTGCCCTCCCCCGTGTAGTACTTGAGTTTCGCCTCGAGGCCGTCATCAGCGCCCTTTGTGGAAGGCACTTCGCCGATCTGCGCCCTGAGATCGCTATACCGATGCGAGGACACCAGTACGTTGTGAGCCTTGAAATTGCCAAGTCCTTTCGACCACGCAGCGGCTAGGATGACCTCGTTGTATCTGTCAACCTTCTCACCGGAGACCAGAGCGGTCACGGTATGGCTCTTCTCATCAACCCCTCTGATCTCCCCCCTGAACGTCTTATGGATCATTTTTTCACTCATCTGCCTTGTCCTCCTTATGTCGCCGATATGGTGTCACACCGGCAATTAATGATTTCCTTCGCCGTCCCCTGGGGATCCCCTGGAAAGCGCAAGCCGTTTGAGAACTTCTCCCCTACCGGCACCGTCTCACCGTCCTGTGCCGCATGAGAACCCCGCACATGTTCGTCCCGTGCTGTAATCCATGTAGAGTCCACATTTACTGCTTTGCGAGTCTCGTATTTCCCCCCCTGAATGCACGATCCGCTCTCGGTGCGGGCTATCGAGTTTGCCCGTGTCGAGGCGAAGTTATAGACCCCCCTGATCCGGTCGGCCAGCTCTTTCGGCGTATCTCCCGCAATCAGTCCTTCGTTGAGCGCCTTTCGGATCTGCTCTTTCACCGTGTCGTTAATCCCGACTATCTTCACCACCTTGGACTCGATGTATTTCGCCGCCGCCGGATCTCCTATCGAGAACTCGAAGTCTACTAGCGCCAGCTCGGTAAGGACGGCATCGATCCCCTCCTGGACCGCATCGGCAAATAAGGGCTCGGCCAACACCTTCAACAGCTCGTCCTCTTTATTTTTATTGAAAACATCGTCCGTGTAGTCTTTCGTCTCACCCATTACCCCTTTGCCGAGAAGATCGTTCAGCGCATCCAGCACGCGCTTTCGCTGCTCGAAAAAGAAACGGCGTATCTTAGATGTTATTCGGTTCTCATGGGGCTGCTGTATTCGCAGGTAGGCCTTCCAGATAATGTCCTTGCGGGCCTCGTCGAGTATGCCCTTTCCTCCGCCTTCGCCCTCCTTTTTCGGCGGTTTCGCCCCTCCGCCGATGAGAGAGTCGGCCGGTGCCACGTTCCACGGTACGAACACGACGTCGCCCCACGGTACGGGCTTCATCCCCATATCAAGCCGCTCGTTGATCGCATTGATCGGCCAGCCCATTTCGTTCATCTTCTTGGCCGTATCGACTTTTTCGTTGAAATCCCCTTGCAGCGCCTCGACGACCGATAGATCAAACTCACCCCATACTTTGCCGTTATCGATATAGCTAAACAATTTCGAGAAGAGCATCCCCTCGAAGTAGCCCATCTTGGGGATAAGGTTTTGCTGCCAAAAGCCCTTGTCGAGTGCGAGCATGCCCTTGTACGCCTTGATGTCTTTGTAAACGGAGAGCAAGTGCATGGGCACTCTGAAGACCATGGCTATTTCTTCACGGTTCCACCGGCGCTGCTCAAGAAACTCCATATCCCGTGGTGACAGGGTGATATTCTGGTACTTCAGCCCTCCTTCAAGCACTGCAATTTTATGGGCATTGTCTGTTCCTCCGTGGCGATCCTCCCAGCGCTTCCGCAGTGTCTCGGCCTTTGCCTCTGTCAAGCTTCCCTCGGTAGTTAGAATGCCGGCGGGCTCGGCTGCATTTCTGAAGAAGGCGAGATTGTGCCGCGCCGCCCAGTGGTCCTGCTCCACCCCGAGGCTCGCAGCTTCCAGCGGCCCTATACCCCGCAGATCATTGTACGGATTGTAGGACCTGAAAAAGATTACCTGGTGCAAAGGAAGCTTGATTTCTTCCTTGCCCTGATACTTCCACCCCACGGGCAACCCTGTTCTGTCATCCAGAACGTACTTGAACCGGTCGGGGGGGAAAATCCAAATCTCTTTTGGTACCTGCGCGACGTTCTCCCGTTCGAGTATCCACACCGCCTCACCGCGAAGCGCGTACCAGATCGCCGTCGCCTCCCATAACTGCTGGGCGCTCAACAGCGGATTCGGATTCGTGAACACTTTGTACAGCGGGACGTTCTCGACGACCTCTTTCCCGTCGCCTTTGCTCCGGTAGAGATTGAACGGCACCTGTGAGATATTGGTCGCAATAATGGTCACGCACGAATACACGGCCGCATGCTGGCGGTACGGCTCGGTGATCCCCTGGCCGGCAAGCAATAATCTTAACGGCTTCCAAATTCTTTCATTATCTCTGAGCGGTCCTACCTCGCCTTTCATCACTGCGCCAAAAGTTTTGACAACTCGCCTCACCGCTTCAAACATTCGCAGTTCCTCCAATAAAAAAGCCCCCGATATCGGAGGCTTGCTCAGACAGATATAAGATCACATCACCCAAATGTTCGGCCCTCCGCCGTCTTTCAGCTCGTTTGCAAAATATCTGATCAGGTCCATTCCGTGATCATCTTCTTTTACCGCCTCGTCCTTGCCCGATCCCTGCCATACATAGCCCTGGACCTCCTCCTCAGTGCACGTGGGCTTACCCTGGTCCAACAGATAGAAGTCCTGTTCCACCAGGGAATTGCGATGGAATACGATATCGGGCTCAGGCTCATCACCGTTGGACACCGGCGGCGCGAACAGCTCGTAGGCCCGTTGGAAGCCTATCCGCCGCTCTTTCTTTGCCGGGATCGTGGCAATGCCCAGTATCTCTTCGAGCGTTGCCCGGTCCTCGGCGTCATGGTCACAGATCCACTCGCCGGTGTTCTGCAATACCTTGAAATCGGAGAACGCCTTTACCGTCTCGGCATGTCTCATCACCGTCCGGTGAGACATATAGATTTCACGGTACCGCTCCCATCGGCCCTTCGGATTCTGCGCCCAGCACTGCAAGCAAAACGGATTTGAATACCCGAAATCGATTAATATCTTCCGCGGCCAGTCATCCGGAATCGGGTGAGGATCGATCATGTGCCGGACCGGATCGAAACAGTCGTATACCAGCCCCTCAAAGGCAACCCATTTGCCCTCGACATACCGCGCCTTGTATCGGCCCCGTAGCCCCATGAGACGGGCCTTATATCCTGCAGGGAGCAGATCCCACAGGACCTCACCTTCGACCAGCTTCTTGTCCTTGCCCCCCTGAAGGTAAAACTCCTGATACAGAAAGTGCGCCGGTGCCCCTGGATTGCACACCATGAACAGCTGATGAAAAGGAACAGCGGGCAACCGAAGCCGCCCACCGCACATTTCCTCATCATCTTTGTTGATCTGCTCGGCCTGGTCTATACCGATAAAGCCGAACTCGGTAGACGCCCAGTCACCGGGATCGTCTATCCCTCCGCCCCATATCTCCGATCCGTTCGGCAGCCTGATGATCAGGTCCGAGCGGTTGTAATACTGCTTCTTCAACAACTGCTTCGGAACGACGTAGCGGGTAAGAAAGTTCCATGTTGTGGCCTTCAGGTACTTGAGCCGTTTCCTCAGCAGCAGGCAGATATTGCCCGGATAGTAATTGGCGAGAAAGTATGCCTTTTCCGCCAGCAGCCGTGTCTTGCCGCTTCCCCACGGACCGGAGAACAGCACCGATGGCGCCTCTGTCTCCATAGCCTCTGTGAGCTTCGGAAACGGAGCGGTACAATACTCGAATTTGTCATTCATTACCCCGCCATCATGCAGCAGCTCTTAAACCGTTTACCACTTCCACACGGACACCGGCTATTGCGGCTAATACACCCCCTCCCCGTCTCTTGAACCATCTTCCTCACACGGGGAGAAAGGTTCTTAAGAGAGATTGAATTGTATACTTGCCCTATCGGCCGCAAAAATCTCCGTGGCACTCCTCGCTCAACAAATTCCTTGAAAGGGCCTATTTCACCCGTCCTCATATCCATCGATTTCTCCTCATTGTGGTTTCGGCAGCTTCCCAGGGTCAAAATCGTACATTTTCACCGGGATCCCCCCGCCTCCTGGTCCTGAGAACTCATGACTCTCGATAAACCCCCTGCTTTTACCCTTGGTTTTCAAAAAGAAGATGATTGCCGTAAGATTGCCTTCGTCCAGTTTCTGCATGAGCTTTGCTTCGGCAAAATCGATCAATTCCTCGTTTTTCTCTTTCACCGCTTCGAGAAAATCAAGATCATTCTTTACCCAGTCATAATACGTGGACCTGTTAATCCCCACGGCCTTGCAGATTTCCGAAATTACCCCCCCTTTTTTTATCCACACCTCCAACACCAGCCCTTTTTTCCCGTCGAATGTCGGATTTGTCGGCTCTGTGGGCTTGGCTTCCATGTCTATCACTCTTTGCTGAGAAAGGTCTGTATAAAACCCTTGTCCTTTTCAACCAATTTCATGAACTCGTAATAAGACGTATTCATCCTCAACTGTTTCTCACTCACTGTATGCTGAAACAATGCCTTCGCAGGATATGCCGTCCCTGGCTCTTTCATCTTTGGAGTGAATACATAGCTTTCTTTGTCGAACAAATACTGGTTCATATTCGCTTTGTTGACGACAAATCCCTCTACCCCCTCGCACCCGCAGCATGTCAATGAGTCCCCCATGCTCCTCAGCCGGTTCTCACCGCATAAAAAGGCCAGCCCATTGTCATGACAGACGGCCTTGATCTCCCTAAAACGCCTTTCCAGAACCTTTCGGGGATAGCAAAAATCCCCGCCCAGTCGTACAAATCCCGGAATGCTTTTTAACACCTTCATTCCTTCTACGACCACCCCGTAGACCCCCTCGTTCTTGTACCGGCAAAGGTTGCTCAGTATTTCCTCGTGGAAATGCTCAATATAGGGCTGTATCCGCACGACCACCCGCTTCGCTGCGGCCGCCATCTTCCCCAGCGTTTTAAACCTCTTCGCATATGAGGGGGCGTTCGGCTCCAACGCGTCATATTCTGAACAAGACATTGACAGCTGATAGACGAAATTGCAGTCTTTCAGGAGATCGTAGTATTGCTGCTCGGTGGGAAGAACTGCCTTTGTCGAAACTACAAAGGGGTACCTGGTCTCGGCGAATACCTCAAGGCATTTTAAGGATATCTGCTTTTCCCGCTCCAGGGGCTGAAACGGATCAGATACCCCACCCCAATGCAGGGGGATAGGCCAATCGCACCACTTTGTCTCACACGTCCTTTACCCGTTAACGAACCTCCGGAGCGCAATAGGGCCCTCGTGTACCCGGATATCCTCTATTTTTACCTTCCGCTGCGCAAAGCAGTACTTGCACCCATGCCCACACCCTTTATAGGTATCAAATAGGTATCAAAGCGGATCGGCACGTTGCATAAATACAGCTGCGATCCGCAATTAGGCACGTGCTTCCCCTTTGAACAGCTCTACAATCCGCTCCGCGAAATACGGCTTTCCCCTTTCCTTTAATCCGGCCTTCACGAGCTCCAAGTGCTCTTTGTTAAACAAAAACGTGACGGCGAAATCCTCGGAGGAGTCTTTGAGGTGCCGCGCAATGTAGCTGTCCTCGAGATCTTCTTCATTGACGCCGTGATAATTAAAAATCCCGTTGAGTTCATCCAGATCAAACCCCGTTACTCCAATATCAAGTTCTCCGGTATCGATCTCCACCACCAGGTCTTTGAGCAGTGGATAATCCCACTCGCTTTCATCCTGGAGGCGGTTGTCGGCCAGGTTATAAGCGTATGCCTTTTTCCAATCGTCAAACGGCAGCACAATCACCGGCACTTCTTTTTCCCCTTTGGCCTGCGCCGCCTTCAACCGCTGATGGCCGGCCACTATTTCAATCACTTCCCCGTTGCGCCAGGCGAGTACTGGGTTGATGAAGCCGAACTCACCGATGGACCGCTCCAGCTTCTTCAGCCCCTCGCCGGTGATCTTCCGAGGATTGCCCGCGAACGGCCGCAACTGATCAACGGGCATGTACTCGATCTTGAGCTTGATCTTTTCCTCAGCCATTGACCGCCCCGTAATAGTCTCTCTGCGCCAAATTAAACCCCGTCACCCCTTTGCGCTCCCCTATAAACGGCTCGTCAAAATGTATCCCTCCATTCTCGGGATGCTCCTTATGGCACCAGCAAACGTCCGCCTTGTTAAATCTGCTCAACGGCCTCCCGCAAATGGCGCACTTTCTCGGCTCGCTCACCATGGTATCCTCACGTATCGTTTCATGAGGTAAAAAATGGCCTCCTTGAAGTCGATCTTGTGATATTCCTGAAATGACTTTTGCCCTACCATGTGAACGCTGTCTCCCGATCCGTTGTGATGATAAAAACAAAGAGGCACGGTGAGATAATCGTTTCTCCCTGCGCCCCTGCTTAATACATGATGTGGGTGACTGCCGGACCCCGTCCAGCATCCCGGTACGAGTCACGGCTGGCCCCTGATATAGTTCAGATATTTCTCATCTACTAGCTTCATACGAGCGAAAACGCCTCCACAGGCCTCATGCCGGCATACGCCCCGTATGATTCCTTTTTGTCCAGCGCATCGAGGATTTCATCCTCCAATGCCCCCAGTGAATGACAGTGCTTTTGCGGACACGGCTGGTCCAGCGGCAAGCTCCTTCCCTGCCGGTCAATGACTTCCTGAATGGGATCTCTCAGCGGTGGTCGTTTCATAATAAAAAACCCCGAACAGTGTCGGGGAGGGTCAAAAAGGGCGCAGCTCTTCCGCCTATTACCGTAGCAAAACTGTAAATCCTGTCAAAGTCCCATAAGGAGTCCCATCAGAAAGTCCCATCAGAAAGTCCCATCTTATAGTTCCATTTTCATCTCTCCTTATAATCTTCCAATTTTGACGGATAAGAGCAGAGATACCGGCGGGGAGGACGGCCATACAATTCAATCCATACCGCCCCTTTTTCTTTTAACTTATCCAAGTTTCGGAAAAACTTCCCATGTGACCAGCCAAGATATTCCCGAATCGCCCTTCCGCCCTTGATCTTCTTTTCACCGAACATTTCCCTCAGAAGCATGCTTTTATCCTCTGCTCTCTCTTTTTTCCGGCTTCTTCCCTCTCAAAACCGCCATTGCCAATTTCAACCGTTGCCACCGGCTGAGCTTTGCAATCTGCTCAAACAAACTGTCCCAAAACTCATCGGCATCGGTCTTCACCTTTTTTCTGACGTACTGCCTGAGTTTTTTCATAACCTTGTTGCTCATATTCGCTCCTTGATTACTACTATCGTCATTTCCTCATCAGCACGGGTGACTTTTATCTGTTTTGGAATCTTGATAGCCACATGCCGTGACGAATCATCAAAAATTATTCCCTCAGCTTTCAGGGCATCCCAAAGAGCTTTACAGGCATAAAGCAGATTGTCGGCGTCACGCTCCTCATCCCTGCGATAGATCGTGGTCTCGATCACCACCCCGCTCAACGGCTTTTCCGGCTTCTGCGCCCCGATCTTGGATCTGATGAGCAGCTGCCAGTCCTGCTGTTCGCGCTTCTTCTTTGCCCACTGCGCCCGCCAGGTCCGCCCTTTTACCAGCAGACGGCTGCGCATGGGCACCTTCGGGAGATATAGCTGGATCTCAGTCATCTGATGCTCTTGTCCATTTCCAATCCGAACCGGCTTTGAAGCCACTGCCTAAGCTCGTGGATCTCCTTGATTGTCTCGGTCAAAGAATCGATTATCAGCCGTGAATTCGTATTGGCCGCTTCCCGCTTTCTCATGCGGATCAGCCTGTTCTCCGTATTCGTCAGCCAGTCAAGGTCTTGCTCGTTCAATGTCTCCATCAATTTTAGTCCTTCGGCGGATTCTGAAACTCCCCACCAGGCCGCTCCTTGACAACCTCTTTTCGACCGTCAACGTTGATCCTTTTTTTCTTTGCCGGCTTCAGCAGCATTTCGTCAATCCATTCCCAAGAGGGAATTCCCCCTCCTCTTTCATTGACATCAACAAGAGCCTCAGCTCTCCATAGGTCTCGAACACGTCACGGACATACTGAACGTTGAGCGGATCGGGCTTTGAGCTTCCCACAAATTCTTTTGTCGCCATAAGTATGTCGCCTTTTTCTTCGATCAGGTGCTGGCAAAAGATAAACTCGCCTGAACGCACCCCCAGTACGGGGTCCTGCAGGTCCCGCTCCTCTTCGATAATCCCTTCAGCAATCAATCGTTCGGTCCACGTCGGCAAGACCTGAGTATTCCCCCGCGCCCTTGTCTTGATCTTTTTGCCCTTGTAATCTACCGTAATCCATTCCCCCAACGCCCCCGGATCGAACAGCGATTCCCGATAAATAATCGCCAGCATTAACAAGGGAAATCGTGTTTTAAGCGCAGCCTCCACCTGTATCCTGATCTGCCCACGGCTGATATCTTCTCTCTTTGCTATCGATGTCAGATGGTAGAAATATTCGACAATCTTCTCTTTCCCCTCAGCGTCTATCTTCAGCTCATTGCCGAATTCATAAAGGGCAACCGATTGGTCTGAAGTACTAAAGGGATAATACGAACAGGCGATAATGGCCGCCGCGATAATAACAACAAGACCCAGGAAAATATTTAGAAGCGGCGTGCAGAGTTTGGCAAGGATTCTATCAACCTTGTCCGGGACCTCGTAGAGATAACACAGCACACAAAAGACCTTATCCTTATTCGGCCCCCTGATCCCCTGTACCCCTCGCTTTGTTCTCTTCCCGCATACCGAGCACGTCCTTTTGTCTTTAATAAGTACGTAATACTTATCTCCTCGTGGCCGGTAGAAAAATGACAATAACCAAATAAAGATTTTTTTGGTCATATATAGTTATTCCTCCTTTTCATCAGACCGTCCCGGGAGCGCCGGTTTTCTCGGCTCATACGGGATAAATCCACTTCCTATCATCCCGCCGGTCACATTAAGAAAATCAACCTCAACTTTTGCCGAATTTACTATTACCTGAGCTGCGTTACTCACCGCCTTCGCCCGCGTTATATCCATCGGCTTTTCTTCATCAAGCAGCCCTTCGATGGTTGCGAACAAATGGTTCCGGAGATCCTCGATCTTATTTTTCATTGTGACTCTCCTTTTGCTTTCTTTATGGGAGCTGTCCCGCCTCGTGGGAGGGTCCCTCCCCTCTTGTGGATATGTCGGTTTAATACACCCAGGGTGCGGCATAGATCGGCCAACGCCGGTGGCAGTCTGTGTATGCTATTGCGCCGCATATTCTCGGCCCGACTGATAAGCTCCAGGTTCTCGATCCGGAAATCGCGGATATTTCTGTTGCGGAATACTACGATCTGGCCCTTCGGCACAGGACCGTTGAATCCTTCCCATAACAGGCTATGGACGCTTTGCCAATCGTGGGGTGGGTATCCAGTATCTGTTGTCTTTAGTTGAAGAATGCCGGCCTTGGCAGTGCGGATGCTCCCTACCGGTACCCAGTTCTGCGGCCGATGCCCTTTTTTGAAGCGTGTTTCCACGGACCGTCCACCGGCAGACCACCCCTTTTTGCCCTTATTAAACGGGGTGTGTCCCGGCCTGAAACGAGTTGGCCATCCTCGTTTATTCCCTGGGCGCATACGGCCTGAATAGGGAGACTCCAAGAACCCCTGGCTTTTCCTAAGTCCCATCGTAGTAGCCCGCCCACAAATCGAACATTCGGTGCGATTCAGAAGTTTCGCCAGCTCCCATGTCGGCATATCCGGGTAATGCTTCTTTAATAATTTCGATTCTTTTTTCGTCCAGGGTCTTCTGTTCATTACTTAATCCTATCTCCTCCACGGCCATTTAAATGTCTTGGAATACCATCTGGTTCCCCAGTTGAAAAGCAGCCATCCCGGGATGAAAAAGAGGGAGAGGATCACCGTGACCTTCAGTGCCGTGGGAATCCCCCACACCCACAACACACCCCAGGAAAAGAGAAATCCGTAAACAGTTTGGATGACGGCCTTGATTATGGCTTTTTGCATTTATCCCTCAACTTCTAGTTCGTTTTCTGGTAAACCAACGTCACCCATGGCTTCACGAATAAGTTTCATCTCTATCGTCATCCTCCCATTATCATCATCCACACCACTAAGCCGAAGAAAAGGCTAATCTCACCCAAAACAAGACACGTGAGAACCTTTGATTGTAATCCGATCATATGTCTCTTGTTCATCCCCAAAAACTGCACTGTTGCCCTCCTTCGGAGTCCTCTCTTCTCGGATACGACTCGAGTACCCTGGCTCTGGCCAGCAGTTTTCGCGCTCTTGATCTGAGGCTGTTTCTAGCATGGGACAATTCCTCCTCCGTAGCCATATCCGCCCGCTTATACCCCTCAGACCCGCCGATAAACGCCCCCGTCTCCTCCGCCATGGCCCTCATAGTCCGTGGAGAAACCCCGCAGACCTACCGGATCTCCACGGCCTTATGCCAGTGTCCATCCGCAAGAAGTCTCAATACAGTGGACACCCCGCGAGAGTGCAGGCACCCATCATCCAGAAGTCTCAAGACAATCGCGGTATGATCAGTCATCACTTTTTCAAAAATTTATCCAGTAAATATGATTGTTCTTTTTGCTCTTTTGTAAAATGCCAAGGATGGGCGATACCCACTCCCTGTTGCCACAAGGCTCTTTCTCCTATCCCCATAGCCCTGTCACACACCAGGCATTTACTCTCGTATTTAAGATGAATCTCTATGGGGTGTGGACCCAACATCTCTTTTCCCTGATTGAAAATCTTGATATAAATCCTTGATATGTATACTTCGACGAGCCTTTTCTTTGCCTTGCTCTGAGATATCTTTATCGCGTACCTTTGCGAAAAAGGTCTTAATGGCATATCCCCATGGATCGCCGTTGAACCGTTTCTTTTTGGCTATTGCTTTCATTGTGGCTAAGAGTTCATCACGGTTTTGCTCTATTGCTATTTCTCCGTATTCTTTAAACGACTTGCCGAACCACGCCCCGATATCAGGAAAGTATTTACGGGCTTCGTCAAAAGCCTCTTTAAATTCCTGATCACTATCCAGCAATTTTCTTAAAGGATCGCTTTTCAGCGATAACTCCTTTTTTTCTAAAGACGTAGTTGAAGTAGAAGATAAAGACGAAGACGAAGACGAAGAGCTTGATTTTTCATCAAGCGACCCTTGATTGTCCTCAGAAGGGTTGCTTAATTTTTGATTCAAGGGTTGCTTAATTTCTTCCTGTTGATTAAAGGGGTAAATACCCTTTTCTTTTTTAGCCTTCACCCCCAGTTTCCCCGCCTCGCTTTGTGCCTCTCGATATTCTTTTTGTTTTTGACGCTCTATCTCCTGGCGGGGATTTGTAAGTTTCCCATTCATCCCTTTTTCAAATTTTTCAGAGATCGTGGGCCATAACTTCTGTTCAAAATACTCCTTGCTCTCTCTTGCGATCCTGGCAATCCTTGCTATATCGCTTGGTATCCCTCGATTAATCCATGCGTGATTAAGCAATCGTTGATAAGCGCCAACCTCTTCATTCGTCCATGCAGCCGTATCCATTTCAAAATCAGCGCAATAATGTTGATAAGCAGGGGGCTTATTCGCCATTGATCATCCTTTCAGAATCTCAGCCGGTACCTTCCCGATGAGTTTGTCGCCATGGTCCAGAACGAGCTTGATGAGCTCGGTCTTTTTGAGCTTGTTTACTTCTTCAGGTTTAAAGAGCTTGAACTTCTTCCCGAAGGCGAGGATCTCCGCCTTGGTCTTCTTCTCCAGGTAGTCCCGGTCCACGGCAAACTCACGGGCCAGGTCGATGCCCAGGTACCGGGCCACGATCTGCCGGCCCAGGGTGCCGAAAGAACCATTATACGTGCCTTCCCCGACATGCTGGCCAGAAAAGACGATAGCCTCGATTACCTTTTTGTAGGCCTCGCGTTTCCATTCTACCGATATCTCCAGAATCCAGCCGCCCATGCCATCAAAATCAACCTCCATCACTGCGTCCTCGCCTAGCAGCTCCTCGGCCAGGTCAGGGAGATCGCTGTAATGATTATGTACCGCACACGCCAGCAGGAGCTCCTTGATCCTGGGGTCCTCCGGATCGATGCCGGCCAGGACCTCCGCGATCCGCTGGCAAAGAAACACGTCCCGGAAGTATTCCCCATGCCACACCGCCCGCGGGGCCGCCGGATCCCGCTCCCCGGTCTTTTGCTCCTTTTCCGTCCGGGGCTGAGTGACGGCCCGGAAACATGCCTTATCGCCGGCGCAGGCCTTACCCTCGTCTACCTGGCCATGGATCGTGATCACAGAGACAAAGAAAGGGCATTCGCGGCATTTCTTTTTGGGCTTGCGGACGTAACGAAAGGTCTCGACGTCGCCCCACGAGATATCCTCTCTGAACCGGTAGCCGTTGGTCCCATACTCCTCGGCCAGGGCGGTCTCCTGCCAGTGCTCGTCGAGCCAGATCTCCTGCATCTGCCTAAAACAGGCCGGATTGAGGCAATGGGCCTTTTTCCCCTCTATATCGAACAGCGCCCGCTGTATCAGGGAATTGGAGACACACTTGCTGCAATGCTCCTTGGTCTTGAAAAAAGCCGCGGAAAGGGGCGGGGCCGCCTCGGCGATATGATCGGCCAGCTCCTTGACGGTGGGGATGCCACTCCAGCTGTCCCCGCCGTCCATAATCCACCCAAACAGCTCCTCGCAAGCCTCCTCGGGTACCCGGAGCAGCTGTTGCAAATGCCCGAAGGCCAGCTCTCCCTTCTCCCATGCCCTGAGGACCTTGGCCGGCAGCTCGAGGACACGAATCCGGCTTCTGATGTATCCGTGATGAATACCGGTCTTTTCGGCCAGGTTAGGGATTCCAACGTCACCGTGGCGGTCAATATACGCCTTGAAGCTCTCTGCCTCCTCACGGTCCGTCAGGTCGTCACGGTGCAGGTTCTCAATAAGCATGAAATCGTAGGTCTCTTCATCCGTAAGCTCTCTAATGATCGCCGGAATCTTATCGAGGCCAGTTGCGATTACCGCTTTGTACCGCCGCTCACCGACTACGATTTCATACGGCGTTTCTTTCCCCTCGACCGGCCTGATAACGATTGGCTCGATAACGCCCTTCTGTTTGATCGAATCAATAAGCTCTTTCATCGCCTGTCCGGAGAAATGCTTTCGGGGATTCATCGGGCTCGGCGTAATGAGCTTGACATCGATCATCGCAACATAAGTTTGTTCATTCATCGCTTACCTCCTCCCTCCTTTTTCTCTACCATTAACCTTTTCATGTTCGGTTTTATCCTCACTTCGGTAAACTCTGACAATCTCTCAATGAGCTTCGAGACTTTCTGCGCCGGTGGTTCCGGAAGCTTATTATCTTTCGAGTCAGCCCCTATCGAGACAAAGGTGGGCTTGATGTCTTTGATAAGATCATCAAGTGATGGCGGTATATGACCAAGAGGCGGATAAGTAAAATTCATAATCGGCTCGATGCTCACAAACTTCGTCAGCTTGTATGGGGGCAGGGGAAGTCCGGCAAACGCCCACGCCCTAGCCGCAGGATCAGGAGCTTCCGAAAAGTCATTCTCGTATTCGTTTGTCTCAAGAGTAATACCGAGCATAGTATCGGGGGGGAGCTCAAAGAAGAAATTATTATAGCGTCCGGGATTTTTCGTCAGAAAGACATAGGTATTATTTGGGAATTGTTGGCACCGTGCCAGCACTTTTGAGATAAACCCGCCGTGGATATCATCGGCCCACATGTCGATCATAGACCCGATAAAGACGGTTTTACCCTTGCCACGGATCGCTCCCAGGGCGGATTCCACAAGGTGCGGTTCGTCTTGATACAAATGCTTTGCCCTGCTGTCTTTGACATAGCAATAGGAACATTGGTGCGGACAGCGCCCACGTATTGGATTGACCGTCTTATCCACCCAGGGGAACATTTGACTGGTCGGTTTATTGAGTGTCACTTTAACCCTTAGTCTTTGACCTCTATGCCTGATGTGGGGAAAGACTCATTCTCCCAGTAGGAAAGGTCCAATATTCCTCACCATTGATAAATAATACGAAGACTTTGCAAATATCGCATTGATCCAGTCGCCAATGTCTATTACCCAATTTGCCTTCAGCTATGGTAAGCGTTTTTTCATATTCACCAGGACCGTCTCCCCATCGATGATCACAGCCTATTCTCTTATCAACAATAGGCTGGCCGTCAATTTCTATTTTTAGGTGTCTATTGTGTAGTTTCTTTTCCTCAGTCATAGAAACAACGTCTCCTTATTCGCTGCGATCATGCCCCTGTCGATCACGATCAATTGCGCGGTCTTGAGCTCGGTCTTATACGCGCTGTACGTCCCTGAATTGGAAAGACCAGCTCCCTCCTGAAGTTCGGCATCGGATATGAACTCGCCTTTGTGCTCGATGAGGACCTGGAGCATTCGCCTTGCCCCGAGTCTGAGCTTCGGCATCCAGATATCAAGGACCTCCTGGGTCGTATTCGGTGCCGGTATGTCATGACCGAGCCAGTCAATACCTGCTTGCGTGGCGTAGAACAGACCCCCGCGCTCTTCAAAAAAATCATATCGCCTCAGATCAGTCTTATATGCTGAATATGTCCCGCTCTTCTTGAGGCCGGCATGTGCCCGCATTTGTCCTTCGGTCATACCCTGGGGGGCCCATTGGACCAGAGCGGCCAGCATCCGGCGGGCACCGTCACGCAACTTGATTTCATTATCAAAATGCAAATCGGTAGTTTTAATCGTTCTGTTCGGTGGGGGCGGGGGTGGCGCCCCATGCGCCACCGCTTGAGTACTCCGCCCCTTTGCTTTGGGTATCTTTATGGGGGATATCTTATCTATAGACTGTAATAGATCGATCGCTTCCTGAATAATAGCCCGAGCCTGCTCAGCTTGGGCCTCAAGTTTACACATTTGCCCCTCCGCCTCTTCTCTTCCCTCTTCTCTCCCCTTTTCCATAATCTTCTGTATTGTGGTATGAGGCATTGTTGGTTCTAGTCGGCTTTTGAGCTGATGCTCCAACTCTCTGATTCGTCTTTTGAGGATAGTAGGATCATTTTCCTTGGCCCGTTCGATAGTGGCGGCCATGCGCTCCTGTAACAGTGCAAGGTCTACCTCAGCCAAATGTCGGGGGCTGATCCTGCGTTCACCGGCTTTGGGCGTAGCGCTTGAGTTGAAGGTTTTGCGATCTCTGATCTGAACCTTGCCGAAGAAATCAAGCCACTCCGGGCTCATCACCCATGCTTCGCCATCGGCAAGTGACGCAATCGATCCATGTACTGTTTTGATCTGCTCGCTGGTAGTATGCACCCGCATCCACTCAAGGACAGGTTCTATATCCCGTGGATGATTGGCCCTGTGTGCAATCAATACCTCGCACTGACTGAGGATATCCTTGTTGATAGCGGCTGAGCGCTGGCTGACCATCACCACACCCAGGCCCCTGATCCGCCCTCGCCGCACAATCTCATCAACAGCCCCGAATAGCCGCTCTCCGCCCTTGTGGATTCTCTGCGGTGCGAACATATCGGCCTCGTCTAGGATCACTGAAATTGCATTTCTGTTCTTCTTGTAGAGTTCTTCGGCAAAATCGGTCATAAATCGCCGCATGGCGTTCTTTGACAGGGTGGAAAGATCAAGCACCAGGGGCGGCGCTTCCTCTGCCACCAGGTCGGCAATGACCTTGCCCCCTGTCTCCTCCAGGGGGACGTCCCCATGATCTCCACCCAGGATAGTGATGGAGAACCCGTCACTCTTGCCGTCCTTGCTCGACCGCAATCCCCACCACGCACCGGTTGGATCCACGATCACCAGCGGAAGATTGTTTTTCAGCAGTTCTTCGGCAAATACACTGGCTGTCGTGGTCTTGCCCGATCCACGCTTCCCCAAGATTCCAAAAGTCTGCGTGATAGCCTCAATAGGTAGGTCTATGTCTTTTGAGATATGGAGCTTCATTCCATCCTTTCATCTGAGGCGGCGGAGAGGATTCGAACCTCCAACAACCATGCTGGCATCATTTTCAAGCAAGGTCGTACCACTTATGCATTCGTGTGCATTCCCATTGCCGAGTCTCGGACTTTTTTGCGAGATATTCTGCCACCGCCGCCATCCTCTCTGCGGGAATCCCCGTCCCGCAATCTCCCAAGGTTGCCCCTTCCCGTAAACAACCCCGCGTCCACCCGCTATCAAATCGGCCGTCTGCGGCCTTTAATCAGTCTTGAGCGTTGCCGTCGAACAACTCTCCCTGCCCGTTTTCAGGAATATTGATCTCGCCCTTTTCTTTTTTCTCATTAAACTTTTTTAGAAAACGGTCGATCTCCTCAGAGTCGGCGAACGCTGCCACACAGTCGGAGATATAACTTTCTACCGGCACGTTACCGAATCTGGCGACTCCTTTGACGTACTCGACTATCTCAGGATCGTTCTTCTCGATGCCCTTCGCTGCTAAGATTCCCCAAAACTGGTCGATAATATCCTGCACGTCAATGACGGTCCCATCACCGCCGCCATTCCCCCCGAACATAGTCTCAGGAGAATCGAACCCTTCTTCGAAGGCCCTCAGAATTGACTTAAGGCTGACGATATCCTGAATGGTCCACTTGTCAGCCGTTTTGCCGATATGCCCTTCGAGCGTAGCCTGATCGACACCATACGCTTCAGCGAACTTCTTCAAAGCCGCTGTCTTCGCCTGGTCAACGCCCATCTTCTTGATCTGCTCATAGACACTGTTCTTAGCGGTCTTTTTCACCATATCTACCAGCCAAAAGGGAACGCCTTTGAGAATCACGTTTCGTTGCGCTTGGCTCTGTGCCTTTTGAAACTGCATATCGAACCACCGCGCCTTTTGCCCTGGATCGTCGGCAAATTTCCCCGGAGGCTCGATGAAGTGCGCCCTGAAGTTTCTTGCCACGGTGAAGCCGGTCTCAAGGTCAACGAAGGCGGCCTTGAACAGCACCGAACCATCTAGCTGGGTATCGGCGCTCACCGGCACCGCGCAGTTGCCGAAGTTGCGCGCGATCGCCATAGCGCCGTTGATCGATACCCCGTCTACAAGATGCTTTTTGCCTTTCTTGGCGGTGACGTTCCACTGGTAATAGAAAAGCTCACCGGCAATCTCGGCCTCGTATAAACAACCGTGCCGCACCTTCTCCAGTTCCCTCGGCTTCTGCACTTTTAGGGCCGTCTGATAAAACTGCTCAGGGCCTACTTCTGTTTTTTGAATCTCAAATCCCTCCCTGAGCAACTCCTCTCCAATCGGCTGCTCAGGCCTTTTTGCCATTTCCTTACCGTTACTCATAGCCTTACCCTCCTGTTATGATGTTCTTCCCTTGAGCTTCTGTACTTCCTCAACCTTGCAACCAGGCAGTTCAATCCCCGCCTTTGCCAAATCTTTCAAAGGCTTCAGCTTGTAATCAAGTACGGTCACCGGCACTTTTCCCTCGGCGGCCGCTTTTGCCAATGCCTTCATATCTAATACCGTGACTTCCCAATCCGTATATGAATGAGAAGCCCCTTTCGATCCGGCCTGCACATTAGGCATTCTCGGCTTTATCAGTACGACCTTCGGTGGGGGCGGAGGGGGTTCTTCGCCTTTTCCCGCCGCCATCTCTGCCTCTCGCTCATAATCCGCCTGTTGTTTATCTTGCTCCTCTTTCAGCTTACGCAGTCGTTCTCGTTCCTTCTCTTCTTGATCTCTCCTCCATTTCAACAGAACTCTCTCGAGCTCTGTCGCCTTTGGAGAGAGCTTGACCGTGAGCTTTTTGAAGTAGGCATTGACACATTTGACCTGCTTATTAAACGGCGCAACGATCTCTTCTCTGATCTGCTTGATCAGTTTCAGCGTCGCCTTGATATTGAGATACGTATTGTTGTACTCGTCATGCTGTGCAACGGTTCTGACCGCCAATACCTTCTCCTGCTCAAGGCTTGAAACGGTGCGGATTAAATCCTTCACCATTTCATGAGATGTGACCTGTGCTTCTACCTCTGCGATTGCAATCGCCCCTGTTTTCACGGTTTCGTTCATAATGACCCTCCATTCTTTAAATGGTTTCTCAAACTGTACGCGTGAAAGAACGCATCCAGATCAAGGGGATTCTGGAACGTAACCAGACGCGGCAATAACCGCTTCCCCTCTTTGTCAAATTGCAGGGCGGATCGCGGCCCCCACCGTTTGAATCCGTACTCGATCCTCGCAAGGTGCTGATATCCCGCAAGTTGTAACCCTACGACTCGGCTCAACGATGCCACACTCTTGAGATCGAGCACCCGCCACCATTCGTCTTTCATCAGCTTCAGGATGATGTCAACCCGCCCCTGGATATTCCTCTTGCGGTCAAATAATTCCTTCTCGACACACAGCACGTCCTTAACCGCCATGTCAAACCATTGCTTGAATGAATCAACCATGGTCATGACGATTCCGCCGATCTGCGGGTCTTTTATAGCGGGGAAATACGCCCCTTTGACCCATCCGAGAGAATGTTTATGGAACTCACGACCGATATGCTGGCCTCTGATGAGCTTCGCCCGATCAGCTCTGCCATAACCCTGATCTATGATGCTGAGTACTTCAGTAACGTGAACCATCGTTTACGCAGCCCCTAGCTTCATTTCCTCCTGCAATTCCTCTTCGGAGATAATATCCTGTTTCGCAACCTCTCCGGTGTCGGAACGTATCCACTTTTTTTCTTGCATCTTAAAGTCGTATCTGATCTCACATTCGACCATGCGATACTCTTTGCCGGTATTGATCTTTTCCGCGAGCATATTGATTTGAGCTTCACATGATGCGATCTCCGCCTTCATCTGTTTTTGAAAAGAACTAAGGGCTTCCTCGGCCCGCGCCGTTTTGCTGACATTCTCAGAAAGTGTTTTTGAATACGCCAGCTTTTCCTGATCGGTTAAAATACACTCAAGATGTAAAGCGTCTTGTGTCTTTCTCATCGGTCTCCTCCATTATTTTTTTCTTCGTCGTAAAAGTTAATGATTCTCTCTGGAGACACTTCGTAGGGTTTTCCATTGAACTCAAAAACAACATTACGCCACTCAGTGAGTGCCAATAACATTGCTTCTCTTATTGCTTCACCTTTAGGAACTCCTGCGAAAATAGTAAGAACAATTTCTCTTACTTCACTATTTTTCAATTCCATGATTGTTTCTCCTACTGAGCGACCCGTATTAACCTCGGTCCGTCTATCTCAAGGTCTCCTACCGACAATTCAACAGGCTCCTGGTGACCATAGATCACCATACTGTTGGATAGCGCCGCCTTGAGGTCCCTGCCCCACGTTGTTTCGTAAGATCGGGCTATCGGTTGTCCGAAGCCGGTCACGATCTTGATGTCGCATACCGGACACGCCCACATATCGGCCTCAAATATCCTGCAAGGCTTCGGCGGGGTGCCCTCGGTCTCGATCACCGTCACGCCGTTTTTATACGGCTTTAGCGCCGTCTGACATTGGCTACATATCATTTTCATCCCTGTCTCTCCTTTCATCTTTAAGTTTTCTTCTGAACTGTATATAAAGCTCATCAGCCGCCCCTTTGTAGCTTTCATAGACGGGGCATTTTCCATCGAACTTTTGACCAAATATCTCCTCCATAAGTCGCACATAGAGCAGCGTTGCGTCATTATTGAGCGACGCTATTAAAGACATATCGCACAGCGCCACGCAGATCTCCGCCTTTGTCGCCGCTTTTAAAGATTCGCCCTTTACGATCCTTTCGATAATCTCCCTGCAATGATGCCGGTAGAGCTCCTTGTTGTGTTTGATAATCAAAGAGTGATCAGGTGTGAGTGCGTGGAAAGAATCATGAATCAGCTGTGTATATAAAGGATATCTTTTCTTCATTTCATCAATGACCAATTCGGCCTCTTCCATAAACTCGAAAATAGCAATGATGTCATTCCCTAAAACTTCTTTAACCTGCGTAGATATTTCAATCATGGGCAAGCCCGTTTCCGTTGATCTTGATCTGCCACGGGCCGAGCTTGCGATCTGCCTTAAATCCCTGTCGTGCCCAAAAGTCACGGTCGTCTTTGCTGAATCGCTCGAACTGCTTCAGCAGGTAATCGTTTAGCTCTTCCCCAACTTTCGGCCATTCGTTGATCCGTATATCTTCCGGTATGGCAAAAACGAATAACTCCATCAGACACCTGCCTGGGTCGGTATTGCGCTCAAATATCTCATCAAGGTCTTTTTTGTTTAGTTCGGTTATCATTGTCCTCTCTCCTTATCATTGGTCCCTGCTTGCATACGGAGCAAATAACCTCACCGCACTCTTTCAATTCTTCGTTGTAAAACTTTTCACTCGCCTCGGTCTTGCAAATCGGACAATAATATGGAAGTCGTTTTTGCCGTTTCATCATAACCATGGCGCGTCCCCGTCATTTTTATTAAAATTTTCTTTTATTGTGGGGGTATTAATGTTATAATCCCATACAAATGGAAGGATAAGAAAATGAGCAAAAGCCTCAGATGTCATCTCTGCCATAAAATCATTAAGAAAAAACCATCTGATGTTTTCAATAAGAAACTTGGTAGACCCTATAAATATTCTTTTTGCGATACAATTTGTTATAATAGATGGAGAGCTAATCAACACCTTAAGGTCAAGGAAAGATGGCTCAAATTCCAGAGAGAAGTCTGGGGAACAATCCCGGTTAAAAGATTCCAAGTCGATAAAGCGAAACCTTATGGGAGAGAAGCTGAAATTCTTGCTAGAGATGTTCATCTCCCAAATCTTGGATTTAAGAATATTGTTGATTTCTCTGGACAGAGTAATCAATTTTTTGTTGATTTCGTTGCCGATTTTAATGGGCAGAAGGTATTGATAGATGCTACCATTAAGCTTAAGGCTTATATTCCCAAAAAAATGTTCTTGGCCCAAGCTTTGGGGATGAGTCTGTTTATCATCCATGTTTCCCCAAAGAACAAACAGATTTTTTATTTGTCTGAGGTGACCTTGGGTAGAAAAGTTAGTAGAGTCCCCGCTAAATTCATAAGAGGTTTGGCAAAATCCTGATGATTCCCCCTGGCTTTTTGTCGGTGATAGTTCCTTCCCGTCAACAAAAACCTGACGTGTACTCCAAATCCCCTTTATCTTCACGATAGCCCCTTTCTGTTACTTAGCTTTCAAGCATTGCGCTGACTTCACTAAAAGGTCTGCCGGTGATCGCAGAGATTCGCGCCCGCCGTGCATGCCATGGCATTCCCTCAGTCTCTTTGAATAAAGAGTCGGAGATTGATATCTTATGTTTCCCTTTAATCCGTGTATAAAGCACAGCAAGTTCAGCCTGCTTTATCTTTCGCCACTTTTTACGTTGCTTGTTGGCTCGCTTGTGTTTCATCGAAGCACCGCCCCTTGTAATCCCATTAGCGGGCACCGATCTTCATCACCGTCAAAATACGGCTCATCGTCTCTTAGCTCATCCTCGCCATACACAGGCAACCCTTGGCAGTCGGCATGCCTTTGAATAAAATCCTTAGTAGCACTTTGTCTGGTGTGATCATCTGCCCATACTGTTATATAGAGACCGCATCTATGGCACTCGGCAAAAACTCTTTTTCCGTTATCGTTGACGCTGATATGATCCGGCAGCGCCTCTTGTTCCATCCGTACGCGATCTTCTATTGTAGGTATCATCAAACTCTCTTTCTTGCCTCGACCTTCCGGCTTTCAATGAAATTGTTCAGATCATCGACATCAAAAATTACTTTTCTTTTGTTTATGTGTATGTGGGGAATTCTTCTCGCTTGGCATGCTTGAAGCAAAGCCCTTTTAGAGGTATACGTATCTCCAAGTATCCGTCGTTCTATAACCTCTCTAGCCCCGATCTTTTCACCCATTGCGGCCCTCTCTTACTTTTTCCGCCATGACGTCTAAGTTCAACAAGGCTTCGATAGCTTCGATAACTTCCTTCTTGATGTCCTTTAATTCACGCAAAGAAACGTGCCCGTCATCTATGCCGTCAAGGTATTTACGCAGGGCCTCGGAACATTCCTTCATCGCATCCGAGGCAACCTTGATCGCTTCGCTTAACTCGCCCTTGACTTTCGGCAGCTTCATAATGCCGTATCCGCTCTCTGCGGCGAGATACCGCAAAAACTCAGGGCCGATCATTCTTGTCCAAAGGGGGATCAAAAAGGCGGGTATATTATTGTTGAAGGTATTATGATTGATGTACTTATAAAGACGCTCGGCGGAGATATTCAACCGCTTGGCTGCTTCATTTGTCTTAAGGTGCTTGGTGAAAAGATCATCCTCTAAAAACCGTTTTACCTCCGCCGCTCCCTCAAGGTCCTCAACCAGAAAAGCCTCTTTTTGCATGCTTACCCTCCTTGGTTGGATGCAACTCTCGGCCGTTTTTGCCCTTCACTCTCTATATAAGAAGCAATAAGCTTGATGCGTTGAGGATTACGTATGATCTTGTTCAGGCCTGATTTAATGAGAAAACTGATATTTGAAGGGGTTACCCCTAGTTCATTGGCGAGTTCACGGTTTGTTATTGGCCGCTGGATGCCGAATTTTCGACGGATAACCAAAGCCTGTAAAGTAGGGACTCCATCTAAAACCTTATCGGCTAATTTTGGGTCATTTCTCAAAATATTTATGATTTCCCGAGTTGTCATAGCCTATTCTATGGAGTACAGTAAATATAAATAAATTGTCAATAATTTAATTTATTGAAATTTATCATAATTTATTGGAGTTTAAATGTCAAAGTTGATATTCGTTAATTCTAATAAATTATAATAAACTATGGGGGAATTGAATGTATGAAACTAATAAATCCAGTAAATATCTCTTAAAAACACCTATTATCAACACTTTATTACTAAGTAAGGGAATAAGAACCCACAAAGAGCTTGCCGAGAAGGTAGAACTCAAACCGGCTACGATTAGTCAGTTGTTCAACCGTAAAATCGGGGCCAGCCTGGACGTTATCAGGCGGTTTTGTAAGCTCCTGGACTGCGAGCCTTGGCAAATTGCGGATGGGTTCGAAGCCGTTCCTACCACCTCACCGACGGGAGTTGTAAAGGAAGGGGAGGCGCCATACAATATCCAGGCCTTTAAGATTTATAATCTTGGTATGGCTAAACTAGAGCAGGCCGGTCTAAGCGAAGATGAATTAAAAACCCTGGGGGGGGTTATCGGGCGTATCATTGATATCTTTTCAACGAAAGATGCCGAGAAGAGACACCAACATATTAATGCTATTAGCGGTATCATAGACCTGTGTCATCAAACTCTTTTCCAGCAAGGGGGGGGCGCGGGAGAATTATCTTTATCAAAAAAAGGGAATGGATAATAGGTCTCGAAAAAAAGCAAAAAGAAACATTATCAGATAATTTATCGGTCGAGTAATAGGTATCAGAAAAAGGGGGGTCAATGAAAAAGTGGGTGCTGACCTTATGGCTGGTCATTATTCTCATTGTCCCGGGTGTCGTCTCGGCATGGTCCGGCAAATGTGTAGGCGTCTCTGATGGAGATACCATCTCGGTTATGCACGGGGGGAAGGCTGAGAAGATAAGACTTAACGGGATAGATTGCCCCGAGTCAGGGCAGGCTTTCGGTAAAAAAGCGAAACAGTTTACCTCGGATATGGTCTTCGGGAAAACCGTAGAAGTGTTCCCTTACGAAAAAGACCGCTATGGAAGAACAGTAGCCGATATCTTTATTTGCGGGAAGATCCTCAGTATCGAATTGGTTAGGGCTGGCCTTGCATGGCATTACAAACAATATTCCGATGATGAAATTCTAGCCGTTCTTGAGCTTGATGCCAGGAATAGAAAAGTAGGATTGTGGGCTGATTCTAATCCTATTCCTCCATGGGATTGGAGGCATGGCGCTAAAGACGCTACCGCCACTGAAGAGCAGCCCTCTTCAAGCCCCCCCTCTGAAACTATTGTTCTACCTCCTCCTGAGCCTACAAAGACTCCTGCCACAACAACACGGCAGACACTATCCATTATCTATCACGGTAACACTCAATCACATATCTTCCACGGTCCGGGGTGCAGGTATTATAACTGTAAAAGTTGCACCGCCGTTTTTCGCAGCAGAGAAGAGGCGATCAACGCTGGCTATCGGCCATGCAAGGTATGCAATCCATGATAAAGATACGACTCAAATATTTTTTTATCTGCTTTATCATCATGCTTTGGTCTGTTCTTTGTTTCTCTTCAGTTGGGCATTCGGAGATTTACAAATGGACGGATGAAAACGGGACCGTTCACTATTCCAATGTTCCCCCTGCCGATCAGGAGGTAGAGACGTTGCAAGAGCGTCCCATAAATAAAGCTGATGGGTCTCCGCCAGCATCTCAATCAGAAACATCCTCGTCGAATGATAGCTATTCAGCTTATGATATTAAAAATCAAATTCGCTCCGTAGAAGCGAAAATCAAAAAGTGTGAAACAGAGATCGTGGATTGTGAGAGCGATATTGAAAAGTACAAACAAAAGATTGAGGAATTAAAAAAGAAGCAATGGGATCTCCCCAGTCACTATAAAAGCCATGAAGAGGGAGAATATTATTACAGACTCAAGAAAGGCTATGAGGAAAGCATAGAACGATATGAGAGTTATATAAAGGATAGAAAACAACAGATCAAAGAAAACAAACTTGCGCTCATGGACTTGGAAGACGAGTTAAAAAAGCTGCAACGTCAAGAAACTGCAATCACTGCGGAGAAAAAGTCATCCCAGGCGATAGTTTATCACGGGAATATTAAAACTCATGTTTTTCATCAACCAGGATGCCAGCACTATCATTGTAAGGACTGTATCGTTAAATTCTCAAGCCGAGAAGCAGCCATACGAGCAGGATATAGACCTTGTGAGATTTGCAACCCCTAAAAAGACCATGGGTAAAAAGATTCCTCTTGTCAAACTGCAGCTGACCCCTTTGATTATCGAGACCGTTAAAAAGAGCAAGAACTTCACCGATAGAGAGAAGAAGGCGATCATAGATTATTATAACCACCGGCTGGCCTTGCGGAAGGCCATAGGTGATGATCAATTTCTTATTGATCCTCGAGGCAGAGATATTCAGGTCCCTCTAAAAAAGAAAGGAGAGTGACTGAACAATGGCCGGAAAAATTTGTCCTTTCTTATCGGCAAGCCCTGAAAAACCGCATAGAGAATGTGTGAGGGAAGGTTGCGCCCTTTGGCTGGAGTCACCAAACAAAAAAGGTGATGGAGCTTGCTCATTACTTGCCATTGCCGCACGGTTCAATACCCCGCCGGAGCGGTTCTTTGATGATCTCTTTAAAAGAAAGTAACTGTCCAACATGGCGCGTCTCTACCGGCATAAAACCCGAGGCTGGCAAATTCATTACAAAATATATTTCCCCGACGGATCAGCTAAGCGCAAATGGCGTACCTTTACGAACAAGCTCCGTGCCCAGGATATCTTGCAGGACGTCGACCGTCTGGAGCATCGTTCCCTGAAGAATACCCTTACCAGAGAGGACCTTCGCTATTTCTTCAATGTTAAGCTCCTGTCCAGGGAAGAGGCCGACCGCCTCATGGGTGCGGCCGTGGAGATCCCCACGATCGGCGAGCTCGCAAAGGAGTTTCTTGAAAAGTCAAAGATCGAGTGCCGGCCACGGGTCCACAAGACCAACGAGGGGAGGGTACAGCACCTCAAAGACTTTTTCGGCGAAGCGACTCAGGCCGTAGAGATTACCATGGAGCGGATAGAAAGATACCGCGCCCAAAGGCTCAAAGATGTGACCGCCGCCACGGTGAACAAAGAGATTATCAAGCTCGGCCAGCTCCTCGATATCGCTATCGATCACGGCGCCATCACTGAAAACCCCGCCCGTAAGATTCGCAAGCTCAGGGATACCCGTGAGCGTAAACCCCGCTCATTGACGAAAGATGAAATAAAGAAACTTCTTGATGTAGCAAAGGCCGATCGAAAGCAATTACGGGGGGTGGCCTATGAAATCATTATGGCCTATCTCTACACGGGGATGAGAAGGGAAGAGCTGATTTACCTTGAGTGGGAGGACGTGGATTTGAAGAAAAGAAAGATCACTATTCAGTCCAAGGCCGAAAAAGGGGGATTTGTGACTAAGACAGGAAGGGCCCGGACAATCGGAATTGCCTCCAGGCTGGCCGAAATCCTGAGCTCGTTACCGAACGATGGGCGATATGTCTTCGGCAATACAGCACCCCTTATAAAAAGCGACGGCATCACCCACGGCTTCCGCAAGCTGGCCGATGCCGCGGGACTGCCAAAAACCATCACCCTGCACAGTCTGAGGCATACTTATATCACCCATCTGATGGAAGCCGGTGTCAACCCACGCCGCGTCCAGGAATTAGCAGGGCACAAGACCTTTGCCACTACCTGGCGGTACAGTCACGCTCTGCCATCGGATGGGATTGAAGAGGATAAACTTGATTTCTGAAAGTTCAAAATTTATAAATTTCGGGATTTCAGGCTTAACTTTACATCGAGTAACGATGTAAACTT
The DNA here is from genome assembly GCA_016927065.1 of Deltaproteobacteria bacterium. GTDB lineage: Bacteria > Desulfobacterota > B13-G15 > B13-G15 > RBG-16-54-18 > JAFGNJ01. The sequence continues at coordinate 194,754 of JAFGNJ010000004.1, read as the reverse complement.
ATACGACACAATCGCTCAAATTTGTAAAGTTAAGTGGGGGAAAACATGGTACCGGTATGGGGTATAAGGGGGTTCCGGCACCACAGCACTGGTTGGCACCAGCGCAGGAGCTTAACCGCCCTATCTTCCCCCACCGTTTTTTAGCATAACCTTTATATCTTGTAAACTATTTTGGGTAATAGGAAAGGCTTTAGCTATTAACCTCTTCTCCCTTATCCGTTTCGTCTTTTTTTGCTTTCTCTTCTTGCACCTTAAGTAATCGACTGACAGCGCTAGTCAATTCTTTTTCGTTTCGTAGGGCTTCGCCGAGCTTTTCTGCAAGATCCACTAAAATAGCCCGGATGCTCGTAGCCAAAGATAGACACTCTTCATCGGGCAGATCGTGGACGCCTTGACTCAGGGCTCCGTGAAGAAGAAGCAGGGGGTTGTGCCCTTTTATGAGAAGAACGGGTGGAATTGCATCTTTTATTTCTTTAATTGATTTGCTGAACTGTTGCTGGTTTTTGGCAGATTCGAGAACCTCAAGTGTTTCCTCCGATGTCCCGAGGACCTTCGCAACCTTGATAATTTCATCAATCAATCGGGTCCATTGATCTTCGACGACTCGCCTATAATAAGTAAATGCCCCTATGCCAAGTCCTTGGTTTTCGCATCGCCGACCCCTTAAAAAAAGTTCACGATCGGGTTGAATTAATCGAAGGACGCGGCTGGGAACAGGCGGACCGAAAGATGGAAGCTCGCCGAATTTATAGGCTTCACAGAGGCCAGACTTTTTTAGCTTAATGCAAAGTGAAAATATCTTGGAGGTTTTGCGGCAATTTCGGCACCAATATGTCAAGTAAACATTACGCCATTCACTAAATGAGAGCCAATCTCCTCCATCATTCGTTTCAAAAAACATGCGCCCATTACAGGTCGGCTGCGGACAGTGGAGTTGAAGGGCAGGAGCAAACAAATTACTGATATCATCAGACGAGATTGTGTCGGCCCCCGAAACGTCGACAAAGCTTCCTGGGGGATATTCTTCTAAAAACTCCGCCCAAGGGATTGCTGGAGGGCGCTCAGCTACTTCTTCTGTTTTCTTTCCTGCCGTAAGAATGGTTTTCATAAGGGGAATATACAGTATTTAGTGTGGTTTTTAAAGCCTTTTAGTTGGCTCTAAAAATTCGCGATGATGTCTTTGCCGGCGGTCATGCGGCGAGTCTTTTTGTAAGCTTGACATGATCAGAGAAATAGTATAAAAAGAAACTAGTCCCCCAGGCAAGGGGGCTTTGTTTTAGACCTATTTTAGTCCAGAAAAATTGAAGGATGAAAAAGGGATAAGATAACAGCAGGTTACGGAACAATCCTGCGGCCTTACAAGCCGAAGGTCACAGGTTCAAGCCCTGTTCCGCCCACCAAATATTTCCCAGTATTATATCCCCTTTCTAGGGGGTTGACATCTTTAGGAAAACGGTATACTAAGATAGTATAGTCCCCTTACGCAGGGGGCTTATTTTTAGTCTCGTTATACGTGGGTACGATAGAATAACGGTTTTCGGGGGCGTAGTTCAGTTGGTTTAGAACGCCGGCCTGTCACGCCGGAGGTCGTGGGTTCGAATCCCATCGCTCCCGCCAATAATAAGGAGAGGGGCAACCGATGAGGTTGCCCCTTTAATAGTTAGAGGTTACAGTTTAGAACGTCTCTGATCCCGTCATATATGACGGTGATCATCCCACTCATCCTAACGGGAAAATAGTGAGTTTGAATCTCGTCGCTCCCGCCAGCATACATAAGGGGTTGACCAATTTGGGCAATCCCTTTTATAGTTGAGTATGCCGATTTTCGTCTATATCCTGAGGAGCCTCAAAGACGAAAGCTACTACGTGGGGACTACACAGGAGCTTGAATCCAGGCTAAAATATCACAACCAGATAGGGACCCAATACACAAAACAAAAAAGACCGTGGGAATTGGTCTATTCTGAGGAACATCCTGATCGATCCAGCGCCATGAAAAGGGAGTACGCGATTAAGAAACGCGGGGGTAAGAAATTTATTGAATCTTTGGCTAAAATGTCCCGCCCAGACAGAGGTTAATTAATAAGAAAATAAACCAATCACTACTTCTTTATCTCTTCCCTCACCAGCCTGAACCCGAGCCAGTCGCGGCCCTTGTTGGGGTCGCCCTTGATGCGGGCAGAGCAGCGCAAAAAATCGGCGGTATTACCCCAACTCCCCCCCCGAACGCTCCGGTAGCCTGAGATCCCCTGGAGGATGCGCAGGATACTGTCCCCGTCATATATATCCGCATACTTTGCGCCGATAAAGACGGGATTTTGTAATGTACCTATGGCCTTGCCGTAGGCCTTCTTGTCGTAAACATCGAGACACCATTCCCACACATTGCCCGACATGTCGTATAAGCCGAGCCCGTTGGGACTTTTGCGCCCCACATGGTGGGGGGTTCTCCCTGCATTATCTTTATACCATGCTACGGTATTGGGGGTTCCCCCACCGGCGTATTGCTGATTATTCCCCCCGCTTCTGCAGGCGTACTCCCACTCCGCCTCCGTAGGGAGCCGGAAGGTATAGCCTGTTTTTGAAGACAGCTTGAGGGCAAACTCCAGGGCATCATTCCACGTGACATTCTCAACGGGACATTGCGAACCACACTGTCTAAAATCCGAAGGACTATATCCCATCAACCGTTTCCATTGGTCTTGGGTCACCTCATGCCTCGCCATCCAAAAGCCGTTTACACAAACCCGGTGGAGGGGCCTCTCAGCGCTACCGCAGTCTCCGGACCAATCCCCGCATCCCATATAAAAACATCCCCCCGGCACCCAGGCAAAGCTCATCCTCAGATGCGGGTCTCTCCAGACCTGTCCCGGCTGCAAGGTACTTTTCGTTGTTTTTTTTGGTTTTACTACTTTTTTTGGTAAGGGTTTTTTCGTTGTGACCTGCTTTCCTTTTCCTGTCACCTCTATTGCATACCCAACCTTTACCTCTCCCTGCGCCTCCTCGATCTTTGCCACGGAGGAAGTCTTGAAGGCGCCCGTTATGGTAAAGCGTGCCACATATATGGATTGTGCCTCCCGCTCTGCGCCGACGAGGACGGTATAATATACGTTCCCTTGATCACCGATCTTAATCCCTGCCTCAGTCCCTATATCTATTAGAATAGATTCTTTTTCAACGGAGGTAATTTCCCCCTTCACACCAGCATACGTTTGAAGAGCGGCGCATACGACAAGACACCCTACCAACAAGAAATAAAAAAAGGTCTTTGCGTAACGACCGTTCATAACGTAGATTGGTTTATACCACCGCACATGATTCACGGTGATATTCCACCTTCCACATCGGTTTGTCCTCCCCCTCCCATCGGTGCCTTGTAGAACCTGTCTTGTATCACATAATGCGCAACAAAGAGATAAGCCAAAAATATGAAGACGGCCACCAGAAGGCCAATGGTAGCGATGTACAATCTTTTTCTTTTCGCATCCTTTTTCTTGGTCACCGACTTCACCGCTGTTGTCTTCGCCCTGATCCCCAACCCCTTTATTCGCTGGAGTTCGCCGAACTCAGCGGCGATCACGGTGATGTTGTCATGTCCACCACGCGCGCGGGCCATATCAACCAGCTTGTCGCACGCCGTCTGGACATCCGCGGTGTTATGGATTGTGGATAGGATTTCCCCTTCTTTCACCAGGTTTGTCAAACCATCGGTACAAAGCAGCAGGACATCCCCCTCGTGCAGCTCTATCCCGATAGGCTGATCAATCGTTACTTCTTCCTTAGTCCCGATGGACCTAGTGAGCATACTGCGCATGGGGGAATTTTGCATCTCTTCGCGGGTGGCCCGAGCCTTGCGCACCATATCTTCGGCAAGGGTATGATCTTCAGTTACCTGCCTGATCTCCTTCCCCCTCAGGTGGTATGCCCGGCTATCCCCAACATGGCCGATGAATGCATGCTGGTTGTCGATGAAGGCCGTTGTGAGGGTTGTGCCCATCTCCGCCGCCTTTGCCTTTCCTTTTTCAAAGACGGCCTTGTTGGCCTCGCGGAACGAAGCGGTAATAAATGTCCTAATGTCGTCAATAGGCTTTTTGGCCTTCGATGTGTCCGAGAAGAGTGACTTAACCATATCGACTGCTGTCTCGCTGGCCTCTTTGCCGGCGACCTGCCCCCCCATCCCATCGGCTACAAGGAGCAGGGCATATCTATCAGGTGTTGCACCGCCCTCTTGGGGGAGATCGATGTATAGGCTATCCTCGTTTGCCTCCCGCACACATCCGATATCTGTCTTTTTTCCGATGGATATTTTCATGCTGGATACCTCTTAGACGCAGATCTCAAAAGAAAAAATAATTATTAAAGCCCCTGGTTGCCTGAGATGAATAAACAAGCAGTGTTGTAATAATAGGACTGCTTGTTAACCAGATCTCCTTGTTCCTTTCGTCTTTTTAGAGCGCGCAACGGCAACGAAGATAATCGCCGCGCACAGGGCTACTGCCAGGGCGCCGAGGATAAGCGCTATCACATAATAGAAGTCGATCTTCTTGCGATACGCCTTTATTGTGCCAGCACCCATGGTCTGTTTAAGGGTTGCAAGATAGAGGCGTTCCACTTTAGCTTTTCCTTGAGCGGTCTTTAATTGAACTTGGAGTTGATGCCAGCCGCCATCGAGGGATTTTCGCGAATTCAGGGTTAGCCGGTATTGATTGATCAATTGCCTCGCAATGGCCCGGTAGAGGTTGGGCAGTTCGCTCGATTCCTGGGCGAAAAAGGCGTGTCCTCCAGTAGCGCCCGCTATGGCTTCGAGGGCTGATGTGTCCACCTCCGCCCCCAGGGCGACAGTGATAAGGGGAACACCAACACTTCTGGCCTCCTTAATTGTCTCCGATCTGGAGGCCTTGCTTCTGTTCTCCTTGCCATCGGTCAGGACTACCACCGCCCTTCTGCCGGTAAAGGGGGAGAGCAATGCGAGGGACTTCATGATGGCATCGTTGAGGGCGGTATCCTTCCCGACATTGATCTTCGCAATTGCCTTCAGGAGGGGGCCTTTGTCTGTGCTTGGACGGGAGATGACCGTAACGTAATCATCAAAGCTCACCACCCCTACCCTATCGATCCCCCTCATCTCCTTGATGAAATTCACAGCCGCCTGCCGCGCATCTCTGATAGGCTGCCCTCTCATGCTCCCGCTCCTGTCGATGGCCAGGACTACCGAGAGGGGTTCCTCCCCTCTCTCTAAGGGATAGACCTCATGCACCCTTACGGTCTTGCCGTCCTCTTGTACGCTAAAGTTACTGACGCCCAAGCCTTTGAATGGGGTACCCCGCTCATCAGAGGCCGTCAGATAAATCCTAATCTGAGGGAATTGTTCTATATTGATCTGGTTGAGGGTAAGGATTGCCCCGGCCTTGGCATGCGCAGGCATAAGGGTGAACATAAGGCCCACGAGACCTACAACGAACGTACCCCAGGCCCTGGGATGGTTGCCAATTGTTGATCTGATCATCCTGGTAATCCTTTCCCTAGAGGATTTTTTCAGATTGCAGCGAGGGGCCTCCTTATAGCGCAGCGTAGAGGTCCCTCGCTGCAATCTGAAGGCGCTGAGGATTGCGTACTTCCTACACAAGAAGAGGCACTGCCGCCATGTTCAAGCAGTGATCTCTTTACAGATTTGATTACAGCTTGGAGAACTTCAGCTTTATTGCCCCCAAAACGATCTCGTCACCATCTTTGAGTTCCCGCAAACCCTCCACGGTGGCCTTGTTGACCTTGGTGGGGTTCGTGAGGCTCTTGTTGTTCAAGATGTACTTTTTGTTTTTGAAGGTGATCTGCGCATGCTCACCACTGACGGTGGGATCTGTCAGGGTTAGATCTCCCGACTCTCTCCCGATAATATTCTGCTTTTTAAGGATGAATTTATCCCCCTTGTTGGGGCCATTGAGGACCTCAAGTTGGGCGGGGATAGAGGGAACCTCTACCGTCCGCTCGGGGGCAATCTGCGTCAATTCTTCAGAGGTAACCGGACGAGTAGGCTCTAAGGCACCAGCCTCTTCATAGGCTGGTGCCATGGCAGCCGGCCTGCGCAGCATATAGACCAAAATCCCTATCAGGATCAACACGATCACAGCCGCGCCGATGACGATAACGGGCAAGAGATTTCCACTGCCCCTACTCAGCTCCCTCAGGTATGGTGTCTGAGTACCTGCCTTCATAGTTACGGTCCCCTCAACGATGAAGGTCTGACCAGGAGCTGGAAGCTCGTTGGTTTTAATCTCAATGGTTTCCTCGCTCTCATCCCGGAGGGTGTAAAAACCGCTTTTGAGCCCAACCTGGTCGGGAGTTACATCAACCACCACCCCTTTAATCTTCACCGGCAGGTTGTAATACTTAGAGGGATTCTCTGTAACGTCGCTGATAAAGACCCCCTCGGCGGCAAACCCCTGCGCAATAAACCCTAGGGTGAGCAACAACACCACACTTGCACCAAACCATACAATCCTCTTCGCCTTCATAGTGTTTCTCCTTTCTCTTAAGAAGTTAATCAACTCCTATCCCCTCTTTTCCCATGTACCTCTTCAGTGCTGCTACGAGGGCCTCGGCGCTCTTGTAGCGGTCTGTTGGCCTCTTAGCAAGCATCTTAAGGACTATCCTTTCAAGGGCAATTGGTATTTTACGATTTACAGATCTCGGCTTCGGCGGTGGAGCTTCCCGGTGCTTTATGAGGACCTTAAGGGGGTCGGCGTCATCAAAGGGACGCTGGCCGGTGAGCATCTCGAAAAAGACTACCCCTAAGGAATAGACATCGGAACGGCCATCCACCTTTCTGCGGGAGATTTGGTCGGGTGACATATAATAGGGTGTCCCGAGGTATGTGCTCCGGGTACCCACCGTGCCCAGATACGCTGCATGCGCCACGCCGAAATCCATCAGTACAACCTTACCCTTACCTTTTTTGTCGGGAAGCATGATATTTTCTGGTTTTATATCGCGATGGATAACCCCCTGAGCGTGGGCATAGCCGAGTGCTCGGCATACCTGCGCCACGGTCCGTACAGCCTCCTTGACGGGCATCTTGCCGTGTGTGTCCAGGTACCCTCGCAGATCGATCCCCGGCAAATATTCCATGGCAATATACGTGAGACCTCCCTTTGACGTTCCGTATTCGTAGATACGGATGATATTGTCGTGCAGGAGCTTTTGACCCAGCTCTGCCTCGCGACGGAACCTCTCAACAAACCGGTGGTCATTCTGAAACTGATCATAGGGGACCTTCACAACCGCCATTCTCCCGTTTTTGACATGGCTTGCCATAAAGATCTTGGCCATCCCGCCGCTAGCGATCTTCTCCAGTATCCGATAATTTCCTAGGATAGCGGCCTTTTTAAGCGTTATACCTTTTACGGGGAAGGATATCTTGAGCGGCCTGGACGGCACTTTGGCTCTGACGGGCCGTGAGCCCCTCTGTTTTTTTGCTGTACTGATCACAGGGACGGCGCTTTTCTTTGCGGGAATAGCCCTAATGATCAACGTCAGCACAACCATCCCGGTAAGCAACAAAAGTACCAACATGACCACCCATGGATTTATAAATTCAGAAAACAGTTCTTGGAGGGGTGGGACGACACCGTTACCCGTGACCGATGCTCTTCTCCCCGCTCGCGCAAGTACCTGAGGTATACGTGTTGTATGTCCGCTCTTTACGCTGATGGTCTGTTCGACTTTTTCGTAACCTTCAAGTTCCAGTCGTACTTTATGACTCCCGATGGGAATGGCATGTATCATGATATCTGTGTTCCCAATCTGGGTATCATCGAGATAAACGGTGGCCCCAGAGGGTCGAGAGGTAATGTGCAACGATCCCGCTTCTAGGGCGAAGGAGTAACCGGAAAGAAATATTAATGCCGGGAAAATGAGCAATAAGAAGCATACTAGCTTTGTTGGCTTGCCCGCACCCATGGTTGCTCTAATGTTCTTCTATTATTTTTTTTCAAAGGGAATAATACTTCATCTCCTACTATACCACATTCTTTACTGCTGGGCAATATAAAGTCCCTCTACTGGATTGAGAAGGGGAAGCAATGCAGGATTAGTTTTATCCTGCCTTGACAGGGTTACTGATTAGTTATAACGTAGTCTTTAAAAGGCGTGAAAGATGGATAAGTTAGCCGTCATAATCTTGGCCGCAGGGAAAGGGAAGCGGATGCGTTCAGGGATAGTCAAGGTCCTTCACCCCCTGTTGGGGAGACCGATGTTGAGCTACCCATTGGAGGTCAGTCTCGAGCACCTGCAGGCGGAAAAGACCATTGTGGTCGTCGGGCACCAGGCCGAGCAGATCCAAAATGCCTTTATAGACCCCCGAATCACCTTTGTCCAGCAAAAAGAACAACTCGGCACGGGACATGCCGTGTTGATGACCAAACCTATCATTGGGGATTTCAAAGGGACTATACTCATCCTTTGCGGTGACATCCCCCTTATCACGGTCAAGACACTCACGGAAATGGTGCAACATCATCAGCACGAGGGGGCTGCCATCACCCTTTTGACAGCGCAGAGAGAAAATCCAACAGGGTACGGGCGAGTGATACGGCTTTCCTCAGGAAAGGTGCGTAAGATAGCGGAGGAAAGGGACGCCACGAAGCGCGAGCGGGGGATTACGGAAATCAACACGGGGATTTACTGCATACAAGCCGCTTTTCTCTTCCAGGCCCTGGGCGCAGTGCGGTCGGACAACGCCCAGGGTGAGTACTATCTGCCTGACATCGTCGAGATCGCCCTCCGTAAAAAGCAGAGGGTTTCAACCTTCCCCGCCCCTGATCCTGTGGAGGTTATGGGGATTAATACCAGGGCAGAGCTGGCTCAGGCCGAGGAGATCCTGGCAGAGCGGGTGCGGCAGCATTGGATGGCGGAGGGGGTGAGCATCCAGGATACCAGCAGTGTCTACATCGAACCTACCGTCAGTATTGCGCAGGATACCGTTATTTACCCCAACTGCTACCTGCGGGGGAAGACCACTATTGGTGAGGGGTGCAGGATCGGGCCGCAGGTAGAGGTCGCCGATTCCCAGATCGGGAATCGCGTCCAGATCAAATTCTGCACGATGATCACCGAGAGTCGGATTGCAGACGACGTTATCATAGGCCCCTTTTCCCATCTACGCTCGCAGTGCGAAGTAGAAAAGGAGGCTAAGATCGGCAACTTTGTCGAGGTGAAAAAATCCAGGATCGGCCCAGGGACCAAGGCCAATCACCTTGCCTACATTGGGGACTCCGAGGTGGGGGTAGGGGTGAACGTTGGGGCAGGGACTATCACCTGCAACTACGACGGTCTTCACAAACACCGTACCATCATCGAGGACGGCGTTTTCGTGGGGAGCAACACGGCCCTCGTGGCCCCGGTCAAGGTCGGCACAGGGGCCGTTATAGGCGCGGGGACGACCATCACCAAGGATGTTCCCCCCTACGCCCTGGCGGTAAGGAGGACCCGGCAGAAGAGCATCAAGAAATGGGTGCTGAAGCAGGGGAAAAAGACCGGGAGAGGCCCTCAAGAATGAGGAGATTATGTGTGGGATAGTCGGCTACGTGGGGGTACAGGACGCACCCTCCATCATACTTGATGGCCTGAAACGGCTGGAGTACCGTGGTTATGATTCTGCCGGTCTCGCAGTGGTGCAGTTAGACGGCACCATTGGGGTGCGACGCGAGGTGGGGAAGCTGATCAAACTGGGGGAATTGGTGGCTGCTGAGCCGGTAACAGGGCAGATCGGCATCGGGCATACCCGCTGGGCCACCCACGGTGAGCCGAGCCAACGCAATGCCCATCCCCACGTTGGTACAACCTGCGAGGTCGCCGTGGTCCACAACGGCATTATCGAAAACTTCTTGGCGTTGCGACAAGAGTTGGAAGCAGAAGGCTGCCACTTCACCTCAGAGACCGACACCGAGGTGGTGGTACACCTCGTTGAGCGGTATCTCTCGAACGGTGCCAATCTGGAGACAGCGGTACGTCAGGCGTTGACCCGCGTGCAGGGGGCCAACGCCTTCGTCTTTTTGTGCTGCCACGAGCCCGATCGTCTCATCGTTGCCCGTATTGGCAACGCCGGTGGCATCACCATTGGTTTCGGAGAGGGAGAGATGTTTGTCGCCTCCGACATCCCCGCCATCCTCGAACATACCCGCGACATGATTTTTATTGAGGATCGGCAGATGGCAATAGTGACGCGAGAAGGGGCACAGGTTACCACCCTCGCTGGCGAAGCAGTGGAAGCAAACGTGCACGCAATCCCCTGGGATCCCATAGCTGCTGCCAAGGAGCCATACCGCCACTTTATGCAGAAGGAGATCTATGAGCAGGCTCGCTCCGTTACCGATGCCATCCGGGGGCGTGCTGACTTTGAGGCTGGCCAGGTGCGGCTGGAGCAATTTACCTTGACGCAGAAGGAGGCTCAGGCCTTAGAGAAAATAATCATTGTTGCGTGCGGCACTTCGGCCTACGCAGGGCTCGTGGGGAAATTCATCATCGAATCTTTGGCCCGCATACCGGTCGAGGTGGACTATGGCTCCGAGTTTCGCTACCGTGATCCCATCGTCAACGGGAATGCTGCCGTGCTGGCCATCACCCAGAGCGGCGAGACAGTGGATACCCTAGCGGCCATGGAGGAGGCGCGGGGTAAAGGCGCGCGGTTGTGGTCGATCGTCAACGTCATAGGTTCACAGGCGATGCGTATCTCAGACGGCGTCATCCTCATGCACGCAGGGCCGGAGATCGGCGTGGCCTCGACCAAGGCATTCACCGCCAGTCTCGTAGACCTTTATCTGCTCGGTTGCTACCTGGGTAAACTACGTGGCACCCTGAACGATTCGCAACTGCGGAAGCAGGTAGATCAGCTGGCGCGGCTCCCCGATTTCGTGGGACACGTGCTGGAGCACGGCGATGAGTACAATATATTGGCCAATGAATTCCACGATCGGGAGCACTTCCTTTACCTCGGCCGAGGGATCAACTATCCTATCGCCTTGGAAGGGGCGCTCAAGCTCAAGGAGATATCCTACATTCACGCCGAGGGGTACCCGGCCGGAGAGATGAAACACGGACCTATTGCATTGATCGACGAGGCGATGCCCGTTGTCGCCATTGCGGTGCGCGACCACGTATACGACAAGATGATCAGCCAGATTGAGCAGGTAAAGGCGCGCGGGGGTATCGTCATCGCCCTGGCAACGGAGGGAGATACCGACATCGCCGCTAAAGTTGACCATGTGCTTTTTGTCCCGCCGACAACCCCGTTGCTCTCGCCGGTGATCAACGTGGTACCGCTACAATTACTGGCCTATCACCTGGCGGTGCGCTTGGGGTGCGATGTAGACCAGCCGCGAAACCTCGCCAAGAGTGTTACCGTAGAATAATTTTCATGGCGGTGCACCACCCGCAAACGTTAAAAAATCCCCCTTGCCCCCCCTTTGCTAAAGGGGGGATGGAGGGATTCAAAAAGAATGTTAACTAGCAGGCCCAAAGAGTGTCTATGACTGAACCGGGTATTAAAAAAGATCTGCTGAGCGATCTCAACCCCCCCCAGCAGCAGGCGGTAACTGCCAAGGATCGGGCCATCCTGGTCTTTGCCGGGGCAGGAAGCGGCAAGACGAGGGTACTGACCTATCGCATCGCCTATCTAATACATGAAGGGCGGGTCGCCCCGGAGGAGATCATGGCGGTGACCTTCACCAACAAGGCCGCCGGTGAGATGAAGGAGCGGGTCAGCTCGCTGCTGGGGACGCAGGGGGGGCGAGTGTGGGTGAACACCTTTCATTCGACCTGTCTGCGGATCCTGCGCGCCCACATCCATCACCTGGGCTGCCCGTCGGACTTCGTTATCTACGACAGCGATGACCAGGAGCGGCTCATGGAGGGGCTGCTCAAGGCCGCCGGGGTGGGGTTGCACGCCTATTCCCCCAAGGCCGTGCTTAAGGAGATCGAGCGGGCCAAGAACCGGGGGATCGGTCCGCAGGAGTACCAACCGCAAGACTTCAATCCCTATCAGAAAAAGGCGGCGGAATTCTATCCCCTGTACCAAGATGCCCTGGCCGGGGGCAATGCCCTCGACTTCGGAGATCTCCTCTTCTACACCCACCTCCTGTTTCAGCGTGTGCCCCAGGTGCGGGCAGCGTATCAAAAAAGATTTCGCCACATCTTGGTGGATGAGTATCAGGACACCAACTACATCCAGCACCTCCTCATCAAGGACCTCCTGGGACCTGACACCTCCCTCTGCGTGGTGGGGGATGACGACCAGTCCATCTACCGCTGGCGCGGGGCGGAGCCCGCCAATATCCTAAGCTTTGAAAAAGACTTTCCTGAGGCCAGGGTGATCAAACTGGAGCAAAACTACCGGTCCACCCAATTGATATTAGACGGGGCCAACGCCGTGGTCTCCCAAAACCAGGACCGTAAAGAGAAGCAACTCTGGACGGCCAACGAATCAGGGGACCCCATCACCCTTGTTTTGACCGAGGATGAGGAAGAGGAAGCCCGCTGGGTGGCGGGGCGCATCGCCGCAGCGACGCAGGGGAAGTACGGTAGGTGTGCGGTCTTTTACCGGATCAACGCCCAGTCTAGGGCCTTGGAAGAGGCCCTTATGAGTAGGGGAATCCCTTATACCGTGGTGGGGGGGATTCGGTTTTATCAGCGCAAAGAAATCAAGGACCTCGTGGCCTACCTCCGGGTCATGATGAACCCCGGTGACGGGGTCAGCTTGAAGAGAATCTTAAACTGCCCCCCGCGGGGGATCGGGGCCAAGACCCTGGCTACGTTCGAAGAGGTGGCTCGTCAGAAGGGGTGCTCCCTGTACCAGGCCCTGCACGAGGTCGCCGGCATTGAGGGAATCTCCTCAGCGGTGAAAAAAAAGGCGCAGGCGGTCTTTTCCTTGTTTGAAGGATTGCGGGATCAGGTTGAAACCCTCTCCCTGGCCGAGCTGGCCCTGTTGATTGTTGAACAAACGCGGTATATGGATTACCTAAAGGATCAGGGGCCGGAGGGGCAAACCCGGATGGAGAACGTCAAGGAGCTTATTGGGGGACTCACCGGTTCGGGGATCGAAGGATTGCGGGAGTTTCTGGACCATGTGGCCCTGATCACCGACGTCGACGAATATGAGGGTGATGTCCAACGGGTCAGCCTTATGACCCTGCACAGCGCCAAAGGCTTGGAGTTTCCCATCGTCTTTATAGTGGGGATGGAGGAGGGCTTGCTCCCCTATTACCTGCGCCTGGATAATCCAGCGGAACTGCAGGAGGAACGCCGTCTCTGCTATGTGGGGATGACCAGGGCCCAGGAGCGGCTCTTTATGACCGGTGCGATCACCCGGCACCTCTTCGGGATGGGACAGCGCCGGATACCCTCGCGATTTCTCCGTGATATCCCTGAGGAGATCATTCATTTTGAAGGGCACCCAACCCCCCTGGTGCCCTCTTCATGGGCGTGGCAGGAGGGATTGTTTTCAGAGGATAGAGTTATTGAATATGACTAGTTTGTTCTGAGCTGCGGATAGAGCTTTATGGATGCGGCCTCAACTCTTTCTGAGAAAGTCAACTTAATTAACTTCCCCAAGGGAGACCCATTTATCCGATCTCGTAGGTCCTGCTACTGCCGCGATCCTGGAGAATGAACTGCAGGACCGTATTTCCGATCTGAAACTTGTCGCCGTGGGATAGTTTTTTCTGCTTGATTAATTCCCCCCGCATGTATGTGCCGTTGGTGCTGTCCAGGTCCTTCAGGATGAAAGTATCATCACGAAAAATGATTGCCGCATGCTCCCGCGAGACTAGAGGGTCCGTGAGCGGAACAGCGGCATCCCTGTTCCTGCCGATCACAGAGTGTGATCTCTTGATCGGATATTCCATCCCCTCGACATATCCTTCCACGATCACCACGGAGGCCTGGTATCGCTCCGGCGTCGCTTTTTTGGGGAGCGGTCGCTTTATTAGCTGTGTCTTAAAACCGCTTACTAGAGGTTCAGGTTCCATAGAGGGTTCCCTCCGTAATAATGTACACAGATTGAGTTGATGATAGGACACTGATTTGCAAAGGTCAAGACCAAAACATGCTTCCCAGTTCTCTTGACAAAGACACTAAATTTATTACATAATTTTAAGCGAGGTCAGAGGTCGGGCCTTGACAGCATTTTGCCCAAATCTTTTATGCTAGGGGAGCATAAGGAGACAAAGTTAAAACTATTAAATGACCTGGAAAACAAACTGGTGCGGGGTGGTTGATAAAATATTTAAAGAATTTAACTACGACCCTTTAGAGACTCCATGAGAGAAACCTTACAACAAATATCTAATTTCGTTGAACGCTTCGAACGAAACATCGAGGCCTACCGGAGCCCTGCTTACAACGAAACCCAATTGCGAAGAGAATTCATCGACCCCTTCTTTGAAGCCCTGGGTTGGGATGTAGCCAATAAGGCGGGCTATGCAGAACAATATAAGGATGTCATTCACGAAGATGCGATCAAGATCGCCGGGGCCACGAAGGCACCGGATTACTGCTTCCGCATCGGGGGTGTCAGAAAGTTCTTTCTTGAAGCTAAAAAACCCTCTGTTGATATTAAGAGCCAGATCAGCCCTGCCTACCAACTGAGGCGATATGCCTGGAGCGCCAAACTTCCTCTCTCCATTCTCACCGATTTCGAAGAGATGGCCATTTATGATTGCCGTCTCCGGCCAAAGCCCACTGATAAATCGAGTATTGGGCGGGTCCGGTTTTTCACATATAACCAATATCTCGATTCTTTTGATGAAATTTATAATCTCCTCTCAAAAGAAGCCGTCCTTAAGGGTTCCTTTGATAAATTTGCAGAATCTGTAAGGCAAAAGCGTGGAACAGCGGAGGTAGATGCTGAATTCTTAAAAGAGATAGAGTCATGGCGTGAAGCTCTTGCCAAAGACTTAGCCATAAGAAACCCGAAGCTTTCTGTACGGGAACTCAATTATGCTGTTCAACTGACCATCGACCGCATCATCTTTCTTCGCATGTGTGAGGATCGGGGAATTGAACCTTATGGTCAAATACAATCCCTCTTTAATGGGACCAACACCTACCACCGTCTCAGAGAAATTTTCTATCATGCCGATGATAAGTATAACTCAGGTCTCTTCGACTTCAGAACGGACCAACTCACCCCTGAACTAAAAGTAGACGACAAATCACTGAAAGATATCTTCAAAAACCTTTACTATCCAGAATCTCCCTATGAATTCTCAGTCCTCGGAGCAGATATATTAGGCCATGTCTATGAACAGTTTCTTGGAAAGGTGATTCGGCTCACCGAAGGCCATCGGGCAAAGGTTGAAGAAAAGCCAGAAGTCAGAAAGGCCGGAGGAGTCTATTACACCCCAACCTATATTGTGGACTACATTGTCAAAAACACGGTTGGAAAACTTTGTGTTGGCAAAAACCCCAGACAGATCAGTTCCCTAAGAATCCTCGACCCAGCCTGCGGCTCCGGTTCGTTCCTTTTAGGGGCTTATCAATATTTGTTGGATTATCATCGTGATTGGTATCAAAAAGATGGTGTACAGAAGCATACAAAAGAGATTTATCAGGGTTACGGCGGTCAGTGGTGCCTAGCTACTCAGGAGAAGAAAAGGATTCTTTTGAACAATATCTATGGCGTAGACATTGACCCACAAGCAGTTGAAGTAACTAAACTGAGTCTGCTTCTCAAGGTTCTGGAAGGCGAAAACCAGGATACCCTGGAACGTCAGATGAAGTTATTCAAGGAAAGGGCCTTGCCTGATTTGGGAAGCAACATCAAATGCGGAAACTCCCTGATCGGCCCGGATTTCTACCAGGGCGAGCAAATGAACCTCCTTGATCGCGACGAGATATATCGTATCAACGCCTTTGACTGGGAAAAGGAATTCCCTGACATTATGAAAGCGGGCGGGTTTGACGTGGTGATTGGAAATCCACCGTACATTCGAATCCAAACGATGAAGGAATGGGTGCCAACAGAAGTAGAACTCTATAAAACACATTACACGGCTGCAAGCAAAGGCAACTATGATATCTATGTAGTCTTTGTGGAACGTGGTTTAAGCCTGTTGAATAAACGCGGACGGTTGGGTTTTATTTTACCAAGCAAATTTTTCTCGACAGATTATGGTGAAGGTTTACGTAAAATTATTACTGACCGCAAAGCACTGGCTGAAATAGTTGACTTTGGCCACGCTCAAGTTTTTGAGAAAGCAACAACGTACACTTGTCTTCTGTTCCTGGCAGGCGCACCTTCTGGCTCTGTGGCATACGTTAGGGTCACTTCTCCGCCGTCGTTAGCCACAAGTCCTGTTCATAGTCGAGCAATCGAAAATAAGAATTTCATGGCGGCCCCCTGGATGTTCTCCACGGATGTTGAAAAAATCCTCGTAGATAAAATATTGGTTGGTGCCGTGCCTTTAAGTGATTTACCTGCTCGAATTGGACGGGGTTCAAGTTCAGGTGCAGATGAAGTTTTTATCCTAAGGCGCAATGGAGGTGTGCTCACTACTCGACAAGGCAACAAAGTTGCAGTTGAGCATGGTATCTTGAGAATTCCAATTTTTGCGACGAATTTCGGACGGTATTCATTTGATCTTGAATCGAAGAAGGTGATTATCTTTCCTTACGACGTACAAGAGAATTGCTATGAACTCAAGCCCGAGTCCGAAATGCGCCGGGACTATCCGAGAACATACGAGTATTTGGCAAGTCGAAAGAAGGAACTTGAAGCCAGAAAACAATTCAAGGCTTGGTATGGGTTCAGCGCACCGAGGAATCTTGATGTGCATGACTCGGCCCAGATACTAGTGCCGCTTTTAGCTGATAAAGGATTGTATTGTCGCTTGCCTGAAAATACGGTTCACTTTTGTCTTATGGCAAGTGGGGGGTTCAGCATAACCGTTAACGCCGAGAGTAGCCTATCTCCGAATTATGTATTAGGACTGTTAAACTCACGACTTCTATTCTGGCGTCTGCGTTCAATCAGCAATATCTTCCGAGCCGGTTGGATCACCTGCACAAAGCAATATGTGGGAACACTTCCTATTCACCTCATTAATTTCTCTGACTCTGCTGACAAATCCCGTCATGACCGGATGGTGCAATTGGTTGAACAGATGCTATCGTTACATAAACAGTTGGCAATATCAAAAACCCCTGACGATAAAACACGATTACGGCGCCAGATTAACGCAACGGACCAGCAAATCAACCGATTGGTGTATGAGTTGTATGGTCTTACGGGAAAAGAGATTAAGGTAATTGAGGGTGACCAATATGCATCAAGGGAAGGTTAATCTTCAATTATTAACAGACAAGGCATTAGCGAAGAATCGGGGTCAGGCCTTGAATGAGGAAAGCTTAATACAACAGGAGTCAAGGAATTAACCACAATTTATAAAAAGGGTGCATTATGGGTATCATTGGTATAGTTAAACAAAAGAGGGTGCAATGGTTCATTGTCTTTTTGTTCATTTGCTTCACCTCCCTCTGGACATCGATCAATCTAGCCCAAGCCCAGGCAGGCCTTCAGAAGAAGAACTTCTTATGGTCCGTAAAGAAGGATAACACTACCATCTATCTCCTTGGTTCCATTCACTTCCTCAAGAGCGATTCGTATCCCTTGGATAAGAACATAGAAACAGCTTATCGTGATTGCAAGACAGTCGTCTTCGAGACGGATATCAGTGCCATGGACGCCCCCTCGGTGCAAGAGCAGATGATGGCGCTGGCCCTATACCCTGAGGGGCAATTGCTCCAGCAGAACATATCCCCAGAGACCTACAGCATGCTGGAGAAAAAAGTGAACGAGGCCGGTCTTCCCATGGAGCAGTTTAATCGCATGAGGCCTTGGATGTGTGCCTTGACACTTGACGGTATTGAGCTCATGAAGATGGGATTTGATCCTCAGTACGGTGTTGACAGATACTTTTTTGAAAAGGCAGAAAAAGACGGCAAAGAAAAGCTATTTTTGGAAACCCTGGAATTTCAAATAAAGCTTCTCGTTGAACTCAATGGTGAAGACGAAGATGCGTTTCTGAGACAGACGCTGGAAGAGCTCGAGGTCATTAAGACCTTGTTGCCAGATATGGTGAAGGCGTGGGAAACCGGTGATGCCGCTCGGGTCGAATCAATCGGGACGCTTAGCTTACAAGACTACCCAGAAATTTATGACCGCCTTTTCACCCAGCGAAATAAGGCATGGGTGAGCACTATTGAGCGTTTGATAGGGCAGGGTGGCAACGCCTTCGTCGTTGTGGGGGCCGGGCACCTCGTGGGTCCTGATAACCTGCTCCAACTCCTCAAGGATAGAGGGTATACGATAGAACAAATTCCCGCCTACACAGGGGTTGCCGCCGTTTCCACAGAAAATCTCGTCCATGCCCTCTATATCAGGTCAGGGATGGAGGGACAGATCAGAAGCCTCCCCGTGGCTATCAACCTGGGTTTCGATCAGGGGCGCAAAAAGGATGAGCACCTACAAAAGGTATCAGAAGATTTCTACGCAGACATCAAGGCTCTTATTGTGGAATCGTTTGCATCTGAACATCTTAATGCCATAGTACTCAGACACATGGGGGCCCAGTTGCGCCAGGACGAGATGGAGAAAATACTCGCGTGGCTCAAGACCCCCTTTGGCGGGAGATGTTCGGACATTTTTAAGGCCTCATTAACCCTTAAGGCACCGGTTGATTTTCAGGAATTTTTAGTTGCCATCCAAAAATCCCCCCCCCCGACAGCCCGCCTCGAGCTGATACAAGAACTGGCTTCTGCGACGAAGTCAACAGAAACAGCCCTTGAAACCGCCGTGGCAACACAACTTGTTGTCACAACCGCTCTTAACACTACCCTTGACCCTTTACTACAAAAGCCGTTTTCGCACCTCTTTAATGAGGTAGACAAGAACCGTCCTCTCCTTGAACCGGAAGTGGAGCAACAGATAACGGTTCTCCTACTCTATCTGTGCCGTTCATTTTCCGATGCCGAGCTTGAGCAATACATCGCTTTTGCCAGGTCAGGCATAGGAACTCAATATTATAGCTCCATGCTCAACGGAATTAGGCTGGCATTAATGGATTCGGGAATCAGATTTGGCTCCGCCATGACGGATTTGCAATGGCGGAGAAAACAGGGCTTCAGAACGCTCTCGGAGATTGAGCGAGTAAGAAAAGGAGTATAGATGATGATTGCATGTTGTGGATTGGATTGTTTGCAGTGCGGGGCATATCAAGCTACGCAAGCTGATGATGACGAAAAACGTGCTTTAGTAGCAAAAGAGTGGTCAGAACGTTACGGAGTCGACGTTAAGCCAGAACAGATCAATTGTGATGGGTGTCTGTCTGACGGGAAAAAATTCTACTATTGCTCAGATCTGTGTGAGATTCGCGCGTGCTGTGTTCAGAAGGAACTCGCCCACTGTGCCGTCTGTGATATGTATGCCTGTGACAAGCTCGAGGGGTTTTTTCAGTTGGCCCCGGAGGCACGCAAGGCTCTTGATAAGCTGCATTCTTAGCCCCTTAGCCCTTACGCCTTATCCCCCTGCACCTCCTCGAAGTCGGCGTCCACGACGTCCTCTTCTTTTTCCTTCTCTTTTTTCCCTTTTGCCTCTTTCTCCTCGGCGGCTGACTGGGCTTCGGCCTGAGTCTCTCCCGGCTGGGATCCCGGTTGGGACTGGGAGGCCTTGGCGTACATGGCCTCGGCCAATTTGTGGGCTTCCTGTGCCAACTCGTCATGGACCTTTTTAATCTCAGCGACATCCTCTGAACTCAAGGCCTTGCGCGCACCCTCCAGGGCCTTTTCTATTCTCTCTTTGTCGGCCGCATCTATCTTATCACCATGGTCGCGCAGGGAATTTTCCGTGGTATAGATCATACTATCAAGCTTGTTGTGTTCTTCCACCAGTTCCCGCTTGCGACGATCCTCCTCTGCATGGGAAGAGGCATCTTTTACCATTTGTTCAATCTCATCTTCTTTGAGACCGCTGGAAGAGGTGATGCGAATGGACTGTTCCTTGCCGGTTCCCAGGTCTTTGGCCGTGACGTGGACGATGCCGTTGGCATCGATGTCAAAGGTGACCTCTATCTGAGGAATCCCTCGAAGGGCCGGGGGTATGCCGATCAGCTCGAACTGCCCCAAGGTTTTGTTACCCGCCGCCATTTCCCGCTCGCCCTGCAGGACGTGGATGGTCACGGCCGTCTGGTTTTCGGCGGCGGTGGAAAATATCTGGCTCTTGCGGCTGGGGATGGTGGTGTTGCGCTCGATGAGCCTCGTGAAGACACCCCCGAGGGTCTCAATCCCCAAGGAGAGGGGGGTGACATCCAGCAACAGCACGTCCTTGACCTCCCCCTTGAGGACCCCGGCCTGGATGGCCGCGCCGACGGCCACCACCTCGTCGGGGTTGACCCCCTTGCTTGGTTCTTTACCGAAGATCTCCTTTACCTTCGCCTGGACGCGGGGCATCCGCGTCATTCCCCCCACCAGTATCACCTCATGAATTGCATTTGCGGAGAGCCCAGCATCTGAGATGGCCTGCCGGCAGGGCCCTTCCACCTTATCTATGAGATCGACAACCAGGGCCTCCAGCTTTGCCCTGTTGAGCTTCATGGTGAGGTGTTTGGGGCCAGAGGCATCGGCGGTGACAAAGGGGAGGTTGATCTCCGTTTCCATAGAAGAGGAGAGTTCTATTTTGGCCTTCTCTGCCGCTTCCTTGAGCCGTTGCAGGGCCATGCGATCTTTTCGTAGATCGATCCCCTGTTCTTTTTGGAACTCATTGGCAAGGTACTCGATAATCCGCTGATCAAAATCCTCCCCACCAAGGTGGGTGTTGCCGTTGGTGGATTTTACCTCGAAGACCCCCTCCCCCAGTTCCAGGATGGAGATGTCAAAGGTTCCACCGCCCAAATCAAAGACGGCGATTTTAACCTCGTGCTTTTTGTTAAGCCCATAGGCAAGGGAGGCGGCTGTCGGCTCGTTGATGATCCTGAGGACCTCGAGCCCTGCGATCTTCCCCGCATCCTTGGTGGCCTGGCGCTGGCTGTCGTTGAAATAGGCCGGGACCGTAATGACCGCCTCGGTCACCTTTTCTCCCAAGTAGTCCTCGGCGGTCTGCTTCATCTTCTGTAGGACCATGGCCGAGATCTCCTGAGTGCTGTAGTCTTTGCCCCGGGCGTGAACCCAAGCATCATCGTTGCTCCCCTCAACGATCTTATACGAAGTAATCTTGATGTCCTGCTGCACTTCAGGGTCAGAAAACCGCCTGCCGATAAGTCTTTTCACGGCATAGATGGTGTTCTCGGGATTGGTTATGGCCTGGCGGCGGGCAATCTGTCCAACCAGCCGCTCCTCTTTGTCGGTGAAGGCCACCACCGAAGGGGTAATTCTGCTCCCTTCCGCATTGACGAGAACCTTTGGTTCGCCCCCTTCCATTACCGCTACCACTGAGTTGGTTGTTCCGAGATCGATTCCTACAACCCGCGACATTTAGCTTCCTCCTTATTCCGTTTCCGATTCTGGATTCTCTTCTGTATCCACGTGAGCCTTGGCCACTACTACCTTGGCCGGACGCACGAGCCGGTCGTTGAGCAGGTACCCCTTTTCCAATTCAGAGACCACGTGACCGGGGTCGCACTCCCCGGTGGCTTGTTCCATGATTGCCTCGTGTCTGTTGGGATCAAAGCACTCTCCCTCAGCGCAGATGGGGGTGCAGCCGAAGCGCTGGAGAACGCCGAAAAACTGCTGCAGGGTCATTTCCAACCCGCTCCTAATCCCTTCTTCATTCCCCTCTGCATCGGCGTGGCTCAGGGCCCGCTCGAGATTGTCGATGACGGGTAACAACTCCCTGATCAACTCGTCATTCCCATAGCGTATGAGGTCGGCTTTCTCCTTGGCCACACGTTTCTTGTAGTTCTCAAGGTCGGCGGAGGTCCGCAGGAAGCGGTCGTAGTTTTCCTGTGCTTCTTCCTGGGCCTTCTGGAGGGCGGCCTCCAGTTCCGTTATGATTTCCTCATTGCTCCGTTTTTTCTTGTCCTTTTTTTCCTGTTCCGTATGCTCAGCAGAAGTCTCTCCTCGCTCCCCTTTTTTCTCCATAATTGTGATGCCCCTTTTTGTGTTTAGACGTTGTGTTTACTGACTGGCCCACTCGGCATCCACGATGTCGGTGAGGAGTTTGGCGGTATAATCCACCACCGGGATTATCCGCGCGTAGTTCATGCGCAGAGGGCCGATAACTCCGAGGATACCCAGAAAGTGACCGGGGTGACCATAGGTGGAGGTAATAAGGCTGCATCCCTCGATGCCTGCCACCCCACACTCCGAGCCGAAAAGGAGTTGCACTCCCTCCGATTTAATGCTGCGGTCCAAGAGCTTGACCAAGACGCTTTTCTCCTCAAGGGCGCGGAAGAGATCCTTCATCCGTTCCACATCCGTAAATGACGGCTCATCGAGGATGTTCGTCTGTCCCTCAATGTATAGGTCTCGTTCCTCCCGTTCCCCCTGCGTTTCCCCTCCCCACTGGAGGGCCTTCTGGAGCAACTCATCATAGGCCATCTTCTCTCGGCGCATCTCTTCGAGGATGCGCTCTCGCACCTTGCGCAGCGGAAGGCCGGTCAACAGATCGTTGAGATAGTTGGTAATCTTGTTCAGCTCGTCCTGGCTGAGATCTTCGTCCATTTCCACCACTCGATTCTGGACGAGTCCCGAGGCTGCTACGAAGATGACGAGGACTTGAGTGCTCTTGATCCGAATGAACTCGATGCGCTTGAAAAAGGTCTCTTGCAGGGGAGGGGCCATGACGATGCCCGTATAGTGGGAAAAGGCTGAGAGGATCCGACAGGTCCCTCGCATGAGTTGCGAGATGTCCACGCGACAACCCTCATAGGTACCCTTAATCTCCTTTTGCTCCGGAGGGGAGAGTTCCTGCCGATCAAGGAGCGTATCGACGAAGAAGCGAAGACCTTTCTCCGTGGGGACCCTTCCCGCCGAGGTATGGGGTTGAGAGAGCAGACCCATGTCCTCCAGGTCGGCCATCACGTTTCTTATAGTGGCGGGACTTAAATTGAGATCGGATTGCTTGGCCACGGTGCGGGAACCGACAGCTTCACCGGTATTAATATAATCCTTGACAATTACTTTCAGGATATTTTTGTCTCGTTCAGTAAGCGGCAACATTGTTGTTGAACTTTTTTGGACTATTATTACAACTTTTCCCCTCCAGCACCTTAAAAATAGTAATCTCCTCACCCCTTGTCAAGATCTCTGGAGCAAGGAAGCGGAACGAGCGGAATATTTCAAAAAACCCTCTGAGATCATGTTTTCCCATGGAAGTATATTGCTTCCAGCCCTCGAGATTATGGTAAGCGTATTCTTAGGGTCGCACAGGTGTATATTACACGTGGCTTCTTTTATTGGGTCTTGACAGGGATTGGGTTTTCAGCAGATTATGAGTACGCCACGTGGTGATGTCCACACAGAAAGAGGGCTTTTAGTTCAGAGAATTACGTGTTTTCTTCATTTTATTAATTTTAGCTAGGCGCAAGAATCTAACGCAACACTTTGGTATCCTTGGGGGGATATTTAGGGAGGGCGTTGAGATGAACAAGGGGAGGTAACAGAGGTTAAGGCTGTATGAGCGTGAGAAAATCAATCGTTTTTTTGGCCCAGGACAAAACTTTTGTGAGATAGCAAAGGCGATATTAAGGCATGTAAGCACCATAAGTCGAGAGGTCAATCGGGCGAGGATGAACCAATATACCTATCGGGCAGTGCGGTTTCATCGGTGGGTAGAGAGGAAAGCGGAAAAGAGGATTTCATACAGAGACATTCTTGCCGATAGGACCGATAGCCAGAGAGTCGACAAGGGAAGGAAGCCTATGCAGCACCTCAAAAAGACGTCTCAAACTTCCGGCGTTTTTTACGGTTGGTATATTGTAGCGTCCTCTTTTTTTATCCTGTTTTTCAACGCAGGGGCCAGATTTTCTTTTGGCGTAATGTTCAAACCGATGATCGCAGATTTTGGATGGAGCCGGTCTGCAATCTCGCTGGTATTCTTTCTCAATATGACCTTTTATGCTGGTTCCCTCATCGTTGCCGGCAGATTGTATGACCGATACGGCCCCAAATGGGTCATTATTATTTCAACCGCCATTCTCTCGACGGGATTCATGCTCACTGCCGTCATCAATTCACTGTTGCAGTTTTTCATTTTCTATGGCGTTGTGGCGGCCATGGGGCTAGGCGGACCTTCTGTCTCCTTGATGGCGGCCATTACGAGCAAGTGGTTTGAAAAGTGGCGCGGCCTCGCTATCAGTATTGCACTCACTGGTAATTCCCTGGGGCAGTTTATCCTGGTTCCTCTCGTTACCATAGTGACGCTGCGCCATGGCTGGCGATCCGCATACCTCTCCATTGGCCTCATCATGTTAGTGGTCAATATCATTATTGCATTGCTCGTTATGCGAGGGGATCCTGACGCCCTTGGTCAGGGGCCGCTTGGTTACAGAAGGAAGAAAAGAAAAGGAGGAGGAGAACAACACCGCCTTTCAAGTAAGGGTCTTCGCGATCTCGGGTTGCGCGATGCCATGCACACCCGTTCTTTTTGGCTTTTTATCATAGTTATGTTTGTCTGCGGGAGCGGTGATTTTTTAGTTGCAACCCACTTAATCCCATTTGTAACCGATTATGGCATTTCACCCGTCACCGCTGGCAGCATGTTGGGGTGGTTTGGCCTGATGAGCTTGGCTGGGTTGCTAGTTGCCGGTCCTGTCTCGGATATGATCGGAAATAAGATGCCCATCGCTCTTACCTTTCTGTTACGATTCTTTTTATACCTGTTGATCTTGAAATATCAAACCCTTGGTTCTTTCTATTGCTTTGCCTTCGGGTTTGGCTTCACTCTTCTTATTACTGCCCCTCTTGCTGTCACCCTGATGGGAAAACTTTATGGATTAGCTCATGTAGGTCTTATTACCGGAGTTATTACCACCGTTCACCACTTGGGAGGGGGATTCTGGGCCTATATGGGAGGAGTGATTTTCGACCGAACAGGGAGTTACCAGGTCGCTTTTGTTCTTTCAGCGATTGTGGCCCTGGCGGCATTCTTCAGCAGCATCCTTATTATTGAGAAGAGGCACAGGGTGGTCTCGTAAGGGATACGTTCTCAGTGATTTCTTGCGAGCCTGTAACTTGAAAGAGATCTCTATTATCCTCAAAACGTAAACAATGATGAAAGATATAAAAGATCTCTCTCTCGAGGAACTGGAGTTCTTCATTGGCAGACTCGGCAAGGAACGATACCGTGCCAGGCAGATTATGAAGTGGCTCTACAGGCGAGGAGCCTCTTCTTTTGATGAGATGACCGACTTAGCCAAGGATCTGCGTGCAGAACTGGGCCGCACATCCCGCATCTCCTCCCTGGAGCTCTTGAATCTGGAGCGCTCTGGAGATGGAACCAGGAAATACCTCTTTGGACTGGAAGACAGCAATCGGATAGAGAGTGTGCTTATACCCGATGGCGGCCGTCTTACCCTTTGTATTTCCACGCAGATTGGCTGTGCCATGGGGTGTCGCTTTTGTCTCACCGGCATGAGCGGGTTTGCTAGAGATCTTACCTGCGGGGAGGTCCTGAACCAACTCGCAGGGGTCATCAATGAACTAGACACAGATGAGCAAATTACCAACTGTGTCCTCATGGGAATGGGGGAGCCTTTGGCCAATTATGACAGGGTTAAACAGGCCTTGGAAATTATGGCCTCCGATGTGGGCTTCGGTTTCTCCCGCCGGAGAATTACGCTCTCCACCGTGGGACTCATACCCTCTATGAAGAGATTATTCGCCGAAAAGGTGCCCTGTCGATTGGCCATTTCCCTCAATGCCACCACACAAAAGGTTCGAGCCTATCTGATGCCCATCAGCAAGCAGTATCCCTTGAGCAGCCTCTTGGCGTCGTGTCGCACCCTCTCCCTCCCTCCCCGAGAAAGGATTACTTTTGAATATGTTCTTATTCAGGGGGTAAATGATTCAGAAGGGGACGCCAAAAAACTGACCCAGATCCTCAGAGGGATCAGGTGTAAAGTGAACTTGATCCCCTTTAATGAATTCGAGGGCACCGCCTTCCGCAGACCACAGGAGAACGTGGTGCTCCTTTTTCAGAAAATCCTGATGGAGGCGGGCTACACGACCATTATCAGGGAGAGCAGAGGTGGGGATATTTCAGCAGCCTGTGGACAATTGCGGGGACGGATTACAGGATCTTGATCTCACCATCCTTCAATCCGGCGAGACCTCGTCGCATGGCTCTCAAAACCTCCTCGCCTATCTCTTCCCCCTTGTTTGCCTTCAAGGCCAACCCTTTAACCTTCCCAGTTAGACCCTCCAAGAGGGTCTCGATAAGCGTGCTCCTGAGAATAGAATCCTCTGAGGGGGTTACCCCCACCAGACAGAACCAGATCTCATTGTCTGTCATGTCGTAAGTATCCCGGTCACCCAGTGAGACGCGTTGTTGTATCTCCTTCAAGACGGAGAAGTCGCCCTGAAAGCAGAGGACGAGAGAGGGGAGGGAGGGCGATTCTTGGTAGATATGATAAAGATGGGAGAGGATGTGCAGGGGAAAGGCTTTTTCCTTCCGTACCCGTTGTTCCCGTTCCCACTCGCTCTGATTGAGATCAAAAAAACGGTAATCCTTCCGGTACATCAAGGAGAGCTCTTCGAATTCTCTCTGTAGTTGCGTGTCCACTTGCACATACCCCTTATACTTGCTTCGCAACACCTGCTGCAAGGACCTGGCCTCGGCGATCTTGGCAGAGGCCGTCTTATATATCTCCTTGATATCTCTGGCAGCCGTCGGCGAGTACCCCCGCTTTGGGTTGAAGACCCGGCACAGCTGCTGAAACTCATCATACGTATCCTCGAGGAAGTGCAGGACCCCCTTCAGATTCCGCTCCAGGTCTTTGGCCTGCCTCTTTATGTTTGCCTCTTGAAGGGACATAGCACTATGATATTGATGTCTTCGCTGAGGCCGGGGACTCGCTAGCGGAATCGGTTAAGGCAACATGGAAGACCTCATCGGCGGATTCCACAAAGACGAAATCCAATCCAGCCTTTAATTCTTCCCCGATTTCCTCCACATCGCCTCGGTTGCGGGCCGGAAGGATCACCTTTTTAATCCCCGCCGCCTTGGCTGCCAGGATCTTTTCTTTGATTCCTCCCACCGGAAGGACCAGCCCACTGAGGGTGATTTCTCCGGTCATGGCCACATCGTTTCTCACCGGATGACCGGTGAGTTCCGAAGCCAGGGCACAGGCGATAGTGACACCTGCTGAAGGACCGTCTTTAGGGATAGCCCCGGCGGGCACATGGACGTGCAGGTCGTACTTTTCAAAAAAATCCTTTTCAATCCCGAGCTCCCCGACTTTGGTGCGCACATAGCTCAAAGCCGCCTTGGCCGATTCCTGCATTACCCCACCTAATTGTCCGGTGAGGGAAAGCCCCTTCTTGCCCGGCATCTTCGTTGCCTCAATGAAAAGGATATCACCCCCCGCCTCGGTCCATGCCAAACCGGTGGCCACCCCGGGACGAGAAGTGCGCATGGCCACCTCGGGGAAATAACGCTCAGGGCCAAGGTATTCACGAAGGGATTCAGGGGTGACAATATCTCCCGTTTTAAGCCCTTGGCCCTTCTTGAAGGCTACCTTGCGGCACACGCGGGCGATCTGACGCTCCAGATTTCTTACCCCGGCTTCTTTGGTATAGGAGGATACGATTTTAGTGATCCCCGTCTCGCCGAATTCTAAATCTTTCTTTTCTAAGCCATTTTCCTTCATCTGCTTGGGGATGAGATATTGTTGGGCGATAGCGACCTTTTCGTGTTCAGTGTATCCGGGCAGTATCAGGATCTCCATCCTATCCCGCAGGGCGGGGTGAATAGTCTCCAGTATATTGGCAGTGGTGATAAAGAATACCTTGGAGAGATCAAAAGGGAGATCGAGATAATGGTCTCTAAAGGAAGCATTCTGTTCCGGGTCGAGAACCTCCAAAAGGGCAGAAGACGGATCACCGCGGAAGTCCGTTCCAACCTTATCAATTTCATCAAGCATGAAGACCGGGTTCCGCGATTCGGCCCTGCGGATGCTCTGGATAATACTCCCCGGCAGGGCACCAATATATGTCCGCCTATGTCCGCGGATTTCAGCCTCATCTCGCATCCCTCCGAGAGACATTCGTACAAATTTTCTTTTCAGGGCATTGGCGATAGAATGACCGAGTGAGGTCTTGCCCACTCCCGGTGGGCCGGCAAAACAGAGGATAGGGCCTTTCATGTCCTCCTTGAGTTTCCTCACCGCTAAGTATTCAAGGATACGCTCTTTTACTTCCTTTAGGTCATAGTGTTCCTCGTTCAGAATTCTCTTTGCCCTGTCCAAGTCCATATTATCCGTGGTCTCTCGGTTCCAGGGGAGTTCGGTCAGCCACTCGAGATAAGTCCTGATAACTCCATATTCGGGAGAAGCTGGAGGCACCTTCTCAAAGCGGCTCAACTCCCGCTCGGCCTCCTTCAGCACGTAATCGGGGAGGTTTGCGGCCTCCATCTTTTCACGGAATTCCTTGATCTCAACCTGGACCTCATCTTCTTCGCCCAGTTCTTTCTTAATGGCCTTGAGTTGCTCTCGGAGGAAATACTCTCGTTGCCCCTGGGTCATCTTGTCTTGGACCTCAGATTGGATCTTAGTTCCCAACTCCAAGAGCTCCACTTCTCTTTGGAGGATAGAAGAGACCTTTTTTAATTTCGCTTCAGCAGCATCAAGTTGAAGGATTTCCTGTTTATCCTCCGGCTTCATCTTGATAAACGTGGATATGAAATAGACGAGGCGCAAGGGGTCTTCAATGTTCATGGCTGCCGCTTGAAGCTCGTCAGGCATATAGGGGACAAGACTGATCATCTTTTGATATAGACCCATGACAGCCCGCATGAGAGCCTCTATCCGTTCGCCTGCCTCCACCCGTTCCTCAAGCACCTGCACCTGGGCCTTGGGGAAGGGGTTTTCTTGAATCACTTTTGTTAAGGTTATCTTGCTCAATCCCTGCGTTACCATACGCATAGTTCCATCGGGGAATTTCA
Source organism: Deltaproteobacteria bacterium (assembly GCA_016927065.1). Lineage (GTDB taxonomy): Bacteria > Desulfobacterota > B13-G15 > B13-G15 > RBG-16-54-18 > JAFGNJ01. Next base: position 165,611 of record JAFGNJ010000004.1, on the reverse strand, counting down.
GCATTCTATGGATAAGGACGGCTGTACCCGTTTGATAAAAATTTCCTTTCTCCTGATCCTTGAGCATAAAGGCACCGGCGATCCGTTCATGGGAGAGAGCTTCGTCGACAGCTGCAACGAGACGAGGGTCTTTTAGGATGAGAGGTACCAAGGTATGAGGATAGATGACCATATCCTCCATGAGCAGGAGCGGAAGTTCAGAAGGAATCTTGGGGGCTTCACCTTCGTCTGGTACTCCGAGGATATCAGCCTGTGTCACTTCCTTTGTTTCTTCCATATCCTTATCAGCCGGGTAAAGACACTCGTCAGGTGATTTTGATTGTTACCTTTTTCTGCTCCGCAGGAGGAGCAGAGGGCTTTTTGATAGTGATGACAAGAAGGCCGTCTTTGTATAGAGCCTTGATATCTCCCGCATCGGTTCCTTTCGGCAGGGGAAAGCCGCGCTCGAATTCATTGTAGTTAATCTCGGCCTGATGGTAGGTGCGCCACGTTCCCTCGAACTCATCTTTTCTGGTCCCCTTGACCGTCAAAACTTCCTTGTCTACGGTGACGGAAAAATCCCCTTTTTGTACCCCTGCAAGTTCCAGTTTAATCACCCACGCTTCATTCGTCACGTAGACATCTGCAAGGGGTTGCCATTTTCCCTGTGCCGTGGGATGGACCTTGCTGGGGGCCAGCAGCGAGAAAAAATGCCGTTCGGCTTGCAGGTGTAATTTCTTCAACTCCTCAAAGAGATCCTCTGCTTCCTTGAACATTTATCGATTTTCCTTCCGAGGTTTCGATATTATGTATCATCAGCGATGGTCCCCCTGTATCATCCCTCCTGTCAGAGAAAGAGGCCAGCTCAGTATCATACTCCCGCTCCCGGAGGTTCTTTCAGCTCCTGGATGTGGGCCGCACCTTAATGGTCCTCTCCTCGGGGTAATCTGATAAGTTAGCTTTTTTCTCCGCCCGTTGTCGCCTTCACGAGAGACAGACCCTTAATATAATCTAATCTATTTGATCAAGGATAGCAAGAGGGAGAGAGGAAAGTTTTACAATACCTGTACAAGTCCTTAAACTCTTACCCACTTCTTTTTGTCAACGTCATATTTTCGTATAACTCTAGCGGGTGCTCCCGCTGCTATGGAGAAGGGGGGTATACTTTGTTTGACCACAGAGTTTGCACCGATGATTGAGTGTCTTCCTATGGTTACATTTGGTAAGATAATAACATTTGTTCCTATCCAGCATTCTCTTTCAATGTGGACGGTGCCCCCTCTGGTATAGGCTTGGAAGATAATGGGAATCTCTATATCCTCATACTTGTGGCTACTATCTACAATAGTTACGTTGGGAGCAATGAGCACATAATCTTCTATTATAATACTGTTTACCGCTGAAATTACATTGTTTAGTCCAATGTGAACATAATTTCCTAATCGCAGAATGCAACTTGTAGAGTTTTTGTTTGATGGATGAATATAAAAACTTGCATTTCTTTGAACGGTTACATGGTTACCAATACTGACAAGCTGAGGCCGTTTAATGATTACATTAGGGGCAATGTAAACATTTTTTCCGTATTCTCTAAAAACCAGTTTGTTTTTGGCATTTCTCAGCAGTTTCCAGAATCCCATATTTTCCCCCAATGAGATTTTGGTTACATGATTATGCCCTTCGGGGAATTGAAGCAAAGCCTCTGACTTTAGGCAAAAATTTAGTTTATCTCAAAAGTGTTCAGGAATCCACAGGGTTAGAGGTTCTACAAACATATTTGAAGCTTTTCGCTCGAACCCCTGAATCCTTCCCTCCTTACTTACGTCCGGGATAGTTTTCTTACTTTTACGTTACCGCACACATTCCACTCACAAGGGTATCTCATTACAGAGAGTATTTTCTTATCCGCACCTGGAGTTTTCAGTGGACAAGAGAACTAATTTGTTCTACAATAACATACTCAATTGTATATGACAAGATACTTTGTGTGGTTCTTAGTGATGGATGATTGAGGCAATCTGTTCCCGCATCTGCTGTAGCCACTCTTCGGTATACGGAGTGGTTCCTTTCAGTTTAGGATCGAGGGGATCATCGGGGTTGAAGTTTTGGAGGGTCAAGGAGGAGGACCCGCTCAGGTGGCGGGCTAAGTCGAGCAGGTCCTCCCCCTTGTGGAGGGCTGGAACAACAGTGGTTCTGAAGTGATACTCAATCTCTCCTTGAAGCAGAAAATCAATGCTCTCGCGTATTTTCTCCAGGTCTACGGGTGTACCCGCAGCCTTGGCGTAACTTGTCTCGTTGAGGGGGGCTTTGACGTCCATGGCCACACAGTCGACCAGGCCTTTCTCAACGAGTGACTTCACTATGTGCGGGCGGCTTCCGTTGGTATCGAGCTTAATAGGCAGCCCCAAGCCCTTGATCTCTGCGATGAGGGAAGGAAGGCGGGGGTGAATGGTGGGCTCCCCCCCGGAAATGCACACACCATCCACCCACCCCTCCAACTCGGCCAGGCGGGCTATGATATACGTGCGGGGGATCTCTTCAAGCCCCCCTGGATTCAGTACCAGCGCGTGGTTGTGACAAAAGGGGCAACGGAAGTTGCACCCCGGCAAAAAGAGTACGGAAACCACCTTGCCGGGCCAATCCAAAAAGGAGGTTTCCAGGAAACCCTTGATGCCGATGGTTTTCTGACCAGCGTGCCACCGGGGATCTTCTTGGAACAACAATACTTCTGTCTCAGTTCCTGGTTCCATTATGCCCTAATTAACCCCTGGATCTCTTGCAGGGTGGGAACCGAGCCCCGCCATCCTGCAAGAATTTTTTCATGCTCGTCTTCGATGATGATGGTAGGGGTAGCCAATACGCTGTAAAAGGCGCCCTCGGCGAGGCCGTCGGAGGTCTCCAGGTCATAAAAGGTTACCGGATGACCTTCCTTTTGCAGGACACCACCTATTTCCTTGGCTGCCGGACACCGGGGGCACTCTGCCTTGGTAAAGATCTTGATCGTTCCCATCACGATACCTCCTGGTTATACATCTAGTTGGGTGTGCTGGCCATTCTGGTCCTTTTTTATAAAAGCCTGGTTACGATGGCGGTCCTTCAGTTCCCCCAGCTTCCCCTTATTCCAACTGGAGATCTTGGTAAAGTAGCCGGTGATGCGGGTGATGCCATCCACATCCTCGGAGCCACAGTAGGGGCAATTATTCATCAGGCCTCTGGCTGTGCGTGCACACTCATTGCACGTGGTGAACTCCGGGGAGAAGGCAATCTGGTCATTTTGCGTAAGCTGGAATGTTTTTGTTACAAAGCTTGCCAATGACTCCGGTGAGGGCCTTGATTCCCCCAGCCAAATATGGGTAAGGGAGCCGGCGTCGATAAGGGGGTGAAAGAGTCCCTCCTGTCTTACCCGTTCGATGGGGTTCATTACGGCGTCACTGCTCAGATAGGTGGAATTGGTATAGTAAATCTCCCCTTGCGCGATGTCACCCTTGATGATGTGACCGGCTTGGGGGGAGTGAAACCGCATATCCAGCTTGGCGAACCGATAGGCGGTACTCTCCGCCGGCGTCTGCTCCAAGACGAATCGCATCCCGAACCGCTTGCTCATCTTGTCGGCCAGGAGCTTCATATGGGCGATCACTTGTAAACTGAACTTAAAGGCCTCCTTGGATTCGTGCATCTCCTGGCCGGTGTGGGCCTTCACCATCTCATTGAGCCCTACCATGCCGATAAGATAGGTGGCCCGGTGCATCCGGAGATACGACTCCCCATCTTGGTTCATGGTCAGTAAGGCCAGGGGCCCCTCATCCCCCAGGGAGAGGAGCCGTTCCAAAAAGCTCTTCTTCTCCAGGTGAGCCCTGACAGCCAGTTCCATAAAATGGGAGACCTTCTCAAAGAGTTTGGTGTCGTTGCCGTCGGATACATAGCCGATACGGGGGAGATTGAGGGTAACATTTTGCAGGGCGCTGTAGCGCATCTTCCACGGTTGCCGGGCATCCTCCAAGTCCGAGGCCTCCAGCTTAAAGCTCAGCCTGCAGCACTCGGATATCTTGGCAGTCTCCCCCCGGTCGAAGACGAAGTACGTATTGCCCTTTTCCGACGCAATGGCACAGATATGGTTGAGGAATTGCTGGTGATCCGGGTCCCTGAAGAAGTCCTCGGTGATGTGGACCAAGGGCTTGGGGAAGAAGAAGGGGCGTCCTGAACCGTCCCCTTCCTGGTAGACATCGAAGAGGGCCCACACGAACCGTCGGGCCTCCTTCAGGTAGTCTTGGTAGATCTTGCCGGTGAACTCCCCATTGGGCCCGATGGCCGGGACATCCCTAAAATGCTTGGGGACCTCCCAGTAAAGGTTGAGGTCGGTGAAGATGGCCTGCCCCCCACGGGCCACGGCCTGCTGGGAGAACTCAAAGATGAGCATCTGGGCCAGCTGCCTGACCTCCTTATCACCCATCCCGACGAGGTAGGGGGCGAAAAAGAGGTTGACCGCATCCCACCCAATGGCACCGGCGAAATGGCTCTGGAGCCCTGCGGCGAATTTCACCATATGGGCCAACAGGACCTCCGGATGTTTGGCTGGCTTGGCCATGGAGAGGGAATTGGGCAGATTGAGCCCGAATTTCTTGATGTACTCCAGGGATTGCCCGCTGCAATAGGGACGGTCAATAAACCCTAGGTCGTGCAGATGAATATCTCCGCGCATGTGGGCGTCCGCCACTTCCTGGGAGAAGACGTGCAAGAGGGCATACTCCTTTTTTATGGTCTCGGCCAAGGTCAGATTGGTGGCCTCCGGCCCGTGAGGTACATTAGCATTTTCTTTGTTCGGGTGCATGATCAATTGATTGACGTCGTACAAGGGCATACCGAGCCTGGTGTGCTGCTTGCGGACCTCTTCCAGGCCTCGCTCGATGAGCTTGGCATCAACCAGTTCCCGTATGAGGGGGGTGGTCACCATGTTAATGGTGCTGCTCCTGATGATATCCTCAACCTCTTGGCTGATAACCTCAGCGGTATCGGGGTCTATATAAGTCTCCCTCATCAGGGCATCTACGATCCGCTGGCGATCCCACCCTTCCATGGCCTCTTCCGAGGTACGTACAAAAAGTGCCATATCGGTGGTATCCCCGGGAACGATACTTCGCTGCTTTTCTCTGATATCAGTTACCGTAACCATAATACCCCGCCCTTTCCCCTTGGTAGTTCATAAGTTAGCTGTTATATGACATGTTATGTGATCGTTAGTCACATAACATATTGTATTTCTGCAGTCAAATACCACAACATATAGTATTTGTCAAGGGGAAATTTTTATTGAGGTAATTTTTTTGATGAAGTCTACAAATTTGCACCTATTATGATTTTGCAGACATAAGTGATAAGTATGATTTTCAAGTGGCATATTAAATATATTAAAACGAAGTGTAGAGAAAAATGGTTTCAGAACAGAGCAACAGCAGAGCAACCCCTCCTCGACGATTATTAGATCCGTATAATTTCACTTTCCCATTTAAAAAAGATTGACAAATGTGAAGACCTGTGGTTATATGTATCGCTAGGACTGTACCTACCGGTTGGTATATATTTAGGGAGTGTGTACTGTCCCTAAATGGCTGCCGATCGGACAAGTCACTAAGGAAGTTTTTTTGTATGCGTGGTCGTCTTGACTTTTGAGTAGGTATGTATCATTACTAGGGGGAACATTACTCTGAGTTGTTGCCTCCTTTAGTAAGATCAAGATGAAAGGAGGAGATCAAATGGCGACGGGGAAAAAAGTGTGTCCTTTTTCAAAACGAAGTTGTGTAGGGTGTTCTCTCTTCAGGGGAAGACACTGCGGTATGGGTTTTTCAAAACTTTACCACGAACACTCGGAGATGGAGGGCCCGCGGGGTCAGCGTCGGGCCGAAGGGCCGGATAGCGGCAAATTTTTGGCTTCCTCTATTAACCCTCAGCCCACAAGCTGTATTTCCAACGTTGAAGAATTAGTAGAAAGGAGTGAAGGATGATACACGATTTTACGTACCTTAAACCCAGCTCTCTGAAGGAAGCGCTCACCATGCTCGAAGAGCACAAGGATGACTGCAAGGTGATCTGTGGGGGGCAATCTCTGTTGATCATCATGCGGCAGGGGTTGTTGGTTACTGACTACCTGATTGATATTAAACACATCAAGGAACTTGACTACATTCAGTTTGATGCCAAGGCTGGTCTGAAGATCGGTGCCACGACCACCCACCATACCATTGAAACGTCTGACGTGATTAAGAAGAATTACCCTGTTCTCGTGGCCATGGAGAACAAGCTTGCGTCAATCCAGGTGAGAAACTGGGGTACCATTGGCGGCAACCTTGCCCATGGTGACCCTTCAGGAGATCCCGCTTCTGTGTTGATCGCCTTAAAGGCAAATATTAAAGTAGGAAACGCAAAAGGTGGTAGAACCTTGACACTGGAAGATTTTTGTGTGGATTTTTTTGAAACGGCCTTAGAGGAGGGAGAAATCGTATTGGAAGTCCAGGTGCCGACGCCGGAGGCAAAGACAGGCGCCACCTATCAGAAATTCAACCTTCTTGAAAGCGATCAGGGCATGGTAGCGGCTGCTGCCGCGGTGACGCTCAACGGCGGTGGCAAATGCAAGGACGTCAGGGTTGTGCTTGGCAATGCCGGCCCGAAACCGGTACGGATAAAAAGGGTCGAAGAACTATTGAGGGGTAAAGGATACGATGAAAAGCTTTTTGCTGAGGCAGGTAAGATAGCATCTGAAGACTGTGAGCCTGTTACCGACATTCATGCGTCTGAGGAACATAGGAGGCATTTGCTGGGTGTGCTGACAAAGCGGATGCTGAAACAAGCCTGGGAACAAGCCAAAGGGTAATTGAGAAAGGAGGTCGTGTATAAATGGAAAAACAATTATTAACGCTCACCGTAAATGGGCAGCCGTATGAACTGTACATAAACCCGAAAACCTTGTTGGTAGAGGTAATCAGAGATCATATCGGATTGACCGGGACGAAGAGAGGTTGCTCTACCGTATCCTGCGGTTCCTGTACGGTCATGCTTAACGGCATGGCTGTGAAGTCATGTTCAATACTCGCCATGCAGGCCGAGGGTGCCCAGGTAACCACTATTGAGGGGCTGGAGCAAACCGGGGAACTGGCGCCTATTCAGAAGGCATTCATTGACCATGGCGCCTTTCAGTGTGGTTTTTGCACCTCAGGTATGATCATGACGGCGCAGGCATTGCTCGACGAGAATCCGAATCCGACTGAATGGGAGATACGGGAAGGGATTGAAGGGAATATCTGCCGGTGCACGGGCTATAATAGTATCGTCAGGGCTATAGATGCGACGGCAAAAGGTAATTACAAGGAGGTTTGATAATGACAACGACGAGTTTAGCTACAACTAAATTTACGGTTATTAATACCCATGTTCATAATATAGATGGCGTTGCAAAGGTTACCGGAAGGGCAACCTATACCTTTGACGTGAAGCTACCCAACATGCTCTACGGTAAGATACTGCGTAGTCCGCATCCTCACGCGAAGATCCTCAAAATAGACTACAGCAAGGCCCTTGAGTTTCCCGGCGTGGTTGGTGTGGTGACAGGCAAGGAGGACACCTTGGGCGTCAAACAGGGTATCTGGCGGCGCTACCAAGATCTCTGCGATGAGCAGATACTTCCTCTTGATAAGGTGCGTTACATCGGAGAGCCTGTTGCAGCGGTGGCGGCTCTCACGGAGGACATTGCGGAACAGGCCCTTGACCTGATCGAGGTCGACTATGAAGTGCTCCCCGCGGTTTACGAACCAATGGACGCAATTAAGAAAGAGGCACCTGAAATCCATGAAGGCTTTGAACGTAATATTAACGTTACCCGGCATATCGAGTGGGGCGACGTAGATGAGGCCTTTGAAGAAGCAGAGTATATACGGGAAGACTGGTTTAAGGTCGGTGGCCAGCACCATGTCTCTATGGAAACCCGCGCGGCGGTGTCTGACTATACGCCGGACGGCAAGCTCACCATTTATCATTCTAACCAGTCCCCTTATTACCTGCAGGCGCTCATGGCCGGTGTGCTCGGCATGAGGGAAGGTGACGTACGGGTTATTTCTCACTATGTAGGTGGTGCCTTCGGCGGCAAGTTTGAGCTCGACGGGGCGATCTTCTGCAGCGCCGTACTCTCCAAGAAGCTCAAGAGACCGGTCAAGATCATCTACACAAGGGAAGAAGACTTCATCGCTTCGAAGCGTCGGACCCCCATGTTCTACTACGTACGGACCGGGGTGAAAAAAGACGGAACTTTCTTGGCGCGGGAAGCCAAGGTCTTCACCAACGGCGGCGCGTACACCGGTATGGGGGCAACGGCCTTGTACCTCACCGGTTTCTTTCACTCCTTCCCGTACCGGTGGAGGGGCTACCGGTATGACGGTTACCGGGTATACACTAACACTTTGCCCTCCACATCGATGAGAGGATTCGGAGCACCGCAGGCGATGTTTACTTCGGAGCAGCAAATAGAATGGATTGCGGCCGACCTTGGTCTCGATCCCATTGAGATGAGACGGAAGAACTCCCATTATCCTGGGTACGAAGTCCCCGGTCAGGCGAGGATCGAAAGTTGCGGTATCGATCAATGCTATGACGAGATTCAGAAATGGATCAAGGAAAAAGGTAAACTGCCTGAAAATAGGGCCATCGGAATCTCCGCTTGCGGCTTCATGACCGGCGGCATTTTCAATTGGTTTGATACCCCGTACGCGTTCTCAGCTGCGATGGTTACCATCAATCAGGATGGAACAGTAGAGCTGTATGTCGGCGCCCAAGACATGGGCCAGGGTTCCAATACGACGCTGGCCATCATCTGTGCGGAGACGCTGGGTGTGAAGATGGAGGATATCAAGTTACACGCCAGTGACACGGATCACTGCCCTCCGGACCTGGGCGCGTGGGGCTCCAGACAGACCCTTATGACCGGTAATGCCGTGAAGATGGCAGCAGAGGATGCAAAAAAACAGCTTCTCGAGTTTGCTTATGCGCATGCACACATAGTGAGCAAAACAGGTCTTAATATTGTGTACGACTTAGATATAAAAGACCGATGGGTACACAATGTTGCCCGTCCGGAAAGGGGTGTTGACTACAGTGAACTGGTCAAAATAGCTCTACGCGGCAAAGAAGGACAGAAGATTGTCGGCAGGGGTTTTTATACGCCTCACCGCAAGGGTATGATCTCCCCCGCATACAGTTATATGCTGCAAGGGGTGGAGGTGGAAATCGATGAGGAAACGGGAAAGATCAGACTCATCGATAGCCTCACCGCCCATGATTGTGGACAGCCAATCAACCATCTTGGACTCATCGGTCAGCTTGAAGGCGCCTTTTCCATGGCCGCCGGATACGGATACCTTGAGTATATGCCGTTTGAGGATGGTCAGCTCATGAACCCAAACTTGGTGGACTACAAGATGATCCGGGCTACCGAGATGCCCCCAACGGCTGTGGCCGAGATTGACACGTACGAACCGGAAGGCCCGTACGGAGCAAAGGAGGCCGGAGAAGGCCTTACCAACCCGACCGCTGCCGCCATCGGCAACGCCATTTTTCACCGTTTCGGCGTGCAGATGAAGGAGAATCCAATACGGCCTGAGATGATCCTGAACGCCCTGAAGGAGAAAAAAGAGCAAAAAAAGTCAGGGAAGAAAAATAAATAATTAAGGAGGGGTACACCGTGAGCTATAAATGTCCTGTATGTAAAAAAGAGTGGAAGGATAGTTTGCAGGTCGCACGCCACATGTTCGGCACAGGCGATAAACCGCATAAGGAATGGGTTGACGAACAGGGTAAAGATAAGGGGTTTACCTTTATTGATCTTATGATCGAGCAGGCAACGACGCCGGGAAATAAAAGCTACGTTACCCTGGCCGAGATCATTGAAAAGGCTCAAAGTTCGCTCTAGGTCTGAGCCTGAACGCAAGGAATAGGAGGAGCAATAATGATTATAGAAGGAAAGTTTACCGTGAAGGCGCCAATAAAAAAATTGTGGGATACGCTTTTCGACATGGAGGCTCTTGCGGCTTGTCTGCCTGGCGCCGAGAAGATCGAAAAGATCGATGACACAACCTATGACGCCACCATAAAACAAAAGGTCGGCGTCGTAAAGGTGAAAATGAAGGGCCGTCAGGTGCTCACCAAAGTTGATGCGCCTACGCATCTTGAGATGGAAGGAGAGGCGGAGGACATAACAAAACTGGGTCGTTTAAAAGACAAGGTCACCATGGATCTGAAAGAGATAGGCGGCGGCGAAGTAGAGATATCCTATGCGGTGGATGTCAGCATGGGAGGAAAACTTGCCATGTTTGGTGACAGGATCTTAAGGGCCAAGTCAAAGGAGGTTGAAAAGGAATTTACAAAGAATCTTCAGGAAAAACTTAAGGGCATTACGTAACGTATAGCATTTTACTGTTTTTAACAGATAGTCAAAAGACGAAAAGGAGGGGCACTGAATGTTACCTCAGTGCCCCTTGCCGTTGCACAAGACCATACAGGAGAAAATCTTTACTTATAATGTTAATGTATCCTTTTTCTTGACTTGTTGCACAAATTTGCTAATATTGTTTTTACTGTTTTGAATAGTTAGATCGGTCGTTATGGTCCCATCGTCTAGTGGCCTAGGACATCGGCCTCTCACGCCGAAAACACGGGTTCGAGTCCCGTTGGGACCACCAGTACTAATCAAGTATGGGTAGAGAGATATGTCCGTGAAGGTGAAGGTACTATGCTCATGTTTGTTGGTAGCGAGTATACTGTCAGCCCCATGTCTCTTCGCCCAAGATACTGATGTATCGCTGCTGAAAGAAAAAATAATTACTATTCAAAACATGTATCCCCTCGGCATTCAGACCCTTGTTGCCTGCTCAAAGGTGACGGATTATGGATTATATGAACCCTTGCCCGACAACAAAATAAAAGCCGGGGATGTAATCTTCTTCTATTTTGAACCCCAAAACCCCTCTACCAGAAAGGCGGAAGGGAGGTATGAGGTCTGGCTCAGCCAGGATGTTGTCGTCCTCGATGCCAAACAGCAGGAGATATACAAAAAGGAGGGTTTCATCGAGATTCATTACCAAACCAGTTCCCCCCGCCTCGACATCTATGGTGCCGATCAACTGACATTCGCCGAAGTTCCCCCAGGGCAATATTTCTTTAAGGCGATTTTGCACGATAAGATAAAGGAGGAAGTTGCCTCAGCTACCTGGGCCTTTGAGGTTATAGAGTGACAATTTCTGTCCATCACATTGACGTAGCAGAGTGTACTTCACCCGCGATATCTTCCATTTTTCCCCTCGTATTTTTTAACCGATTGTTTTAAAAGGAGATTTATGCCTCCTCATGTATTGTCCGTATTGTTGAAACTTGGCACTCAAAATGCTTTAAGAATATGGTACAACTCGACTAAGAGGAGATAGCCTTGAGCGACGAGCAAGAGGCACGGTATAAAGTTGTCTTTTTAGGGCCGGTTCAGAATGACCTCGCCACTGTGAACAAATTGGTACAAGGTCTGAAAGATCGCTTTAAGCTTTCCGCGGAGGGCATTACCTCAATGATGAAGATGGCCCCGGTCGCGATCAAGACAGGGGCGACATTATCAGAGGCCGAAAGGTACAAAGAGATCCTGGAGACCATTGGGGCCAAGGTACAGATAGAGCCTACTAGCGAGCAACCGCAAGAGGAAACGCAGCAAACAGAAAAGAGTCCTCCTCCTATGGAGGCAGGAACCCCACAAAGTGAAGAACAGCAAGCGCCAGCGGAAGGTCCCTCCTCGCTTGATCGGGAGCCTCAGGTCATACCTGTTAGGGCAAAAACTCCTTCCCCCCCAGCGGAAACGGCTGAATCTTCTGGAACAAAGACAGAAGCCCAGATGATCACGTGTCCGCAGTGTGGGTGTGTGCAGGAGCAGACGGATGAGTGCATCAAGTGCGGCGTGATCATCTCGAAGTTTTTGAAATATCAGGAGGCGGTTAAGTCCTCTGGAGTTGAACCTGCTGCCCCCGGTGCTGCCGGATCCTCTGAAGAAGGGCCCCAAGTGCAACGGATCATCGGTACTCCCATCGATGAACCAGAAGGTTCCACGCCTTGGGAAGATATGGCCAGCCTCGGGTTTTTCAGCGCCTTGTTCAGGACCATGAAAGAAGTTCTCTTTGCCCCCACCGCATTTTTTAGCAAGATGCCTGTGAGCAAAGGACTTGCACCCCCCCTTTTCTATGGGGTCATCGTGAATTTTGTGTGTGGACTTAGCGCTATCCTCTTACTCGTTATCTTGTTCGGCTCTATGTGGAGTTTCCCTGGAGGGGAAGGTGTGGAGGGGATGGGGGGTGGTGTACAGCGTTTCCAGACTACCTCTATTATCATATTCGCTATCTTTCTCCCCATCCTGATTGCCATCGGACTCTTTATTTGGAGTGGTATCTATCACCTGTGTCTCTTGATAGTGGGGGCGGGAAAGAGGGGTTTTGAGGTCACGTTCAGGGTGGTGGCCTATACCAGCAGCGCCCAGGTTTTCGGCATTATGCCAGTCGTGGGTGGATTCATCGCATTCATTTATTATCTCTTCCTGTTGACTATCGGCTTCAGGGAAAGCCACCGCACCACTACGGGGAGGGCGCTTATCGCCGTGTTGCTCCCCATCATTGTTTTTGCATTCTTGGGAATAGCATTTGCTATCATTATTCCGCTCTTTCTCGCCTCGCAAGGGCCGATGATGCCAGAACAGCCACCTATTCCTGGCTTTTAAAATATCGCTTCAGAGTATCTGTAGGTGGGATTGCCGATAGTTGTATTGTTTTGCTGAAAAAAGCGAGTTACCGCTAGGATCTGTGGTTCACGAGATTACGGCAAGTCTTTTTTCCCGCCTTCTTTGAGGATCAGCAGGTTTTTTGACGAACATTCTTTGTAGTTAGTCTTCTATGAGGTCAGGGAGGATATCGATAAGGAACTTCCTGTCAATCTCCCATACCCCCTTCATCAATCCCCTGACCTTCCCCCACGGGACTTTAGGATCCCTTGTTTCTTGGGTCAAGCGCTGTAAGAGGGCCTTTTTCCCCTTCACCCTCAAAAGCTCCTCCATGGTCTTCTGAACCTTGCGCATCTGTACATTGGGGTCCTTTATCTGTTCCTCCAACTGTTGGATGAGTTCCTCGAGTCTATCCTCCTCGCTTTGGGCAGTGATACCTTCCAAGGCTTCCTCGAGAGTGGTCTGTACCCTTTCCAGGTCCTTTTTATCCTGTTCCAACTCGTGGAGCAACTCCTCAATATCCTTTTCGCGTCTCCGCTCACTTACCTCTTTAGTTGCTGTGGGTAGTACCTGCGGCGGGGGTTCGGGTGGCACCTGGGGGATTGGTTCTGGCGTCACCGCGGGGGGTGCTTTCGGGGCTGATGGTTTGGTTGCCGGGACAGTTTCCTCCATTAAGGCCCCTTTACTTACGGTGCTAATGAACTCTTCTTCATTTATCTTCTTTCCATCCTCCCCAAGGAGGTGCGCAACCTCCAGGGCCTCATCAAGAATGGTCCGAGCCCGCTCCAGTTCAACCTTAAAAACGGCCTTTCCTTTTCCCCTGACATCAAGTCCCTCCTCCCACATCCGATCCTCGCGGCGTTTGGAACCTACCTCGTCAAACTTCAGTAGGATGGGAGAACCTTCTCCATAAATCGCTTTGAGTATAGACATCGCTGATTTCTTCCATTCTTGAAACTTCGGATGCTGATGATCAATCCCCTCATACTTCATGGTCTCAATCTCATCCTTCAACTTTTGAAGTTTCTGCTTATCTTTTGACCTTGCCATGCTCAGTGCTTAAAGGCCCTTTGGCCGGTGAAGACCATGGTGACCTGCGGCTCGGCCTCATTACAGGCCTCAATGGACTCGAAGTCCCGATCTGATCCCCCGGGGTGGACGATACCTGTTACCTCTTCTTTGATCCCGACATCCACCCCGTCGCGGAAGGGGAAAAAGGCGTCGGAGATCATAATGGCCCCCTTGATTCCTCCCCGCTCGTCTTTCACCTGTTGATCGATCTCTTCTTTGTGCGAGTGTTCTCTCTGCCCCGATTCAATCTCTTGTTCCAATTGCTTGTAAGGGATCCCGTGTTGCCGGAAACAGAGGGAGTCTGCATACTTGGTATAGGCCTTGAAAACGGCGATCTCCGCCACCCCCACCCGATCCTGCTCACCGGTCCCAATGCCTACCGTGACCCCGTCTTTTACATAGAGCACGGAATTGGAAGTTACCCCCTGCTCCACACACCAGCCAAAGAGCATGTCTTCGTATTCGGCATCGGTGGGGGGTCTGGCGATCCGGTACTCCGTGCCTTGATGGAAGGCGACAGCCGGTTTAAAGTCCTCGGGTGCAGTAATGGCATTGAGGGGGGACTGCTGGACGACGATCCCTCCATCGATGAGGGATTTGAAATCGAGGTACCTGAGGGTCCGATACCGCTCCAGCCCTTCCATCCGCCCTATCTTAATGATCCTGAGGTTTTTTCTCTTCTTTAAGATTTCGAGAGTCCCTTCTTCGTAGTCAGGAGCCACCACCACCTCCAGGTAGTTGTGGCTCATCAACTCGGCAGTGGTCTTGTCAATCGGGCGATTGCAGGCCGCGCATCCCCCAAAGGCGGCGATTCGATCGGCCATATTGGCCCTGTCATAGGCCGCAGCCAGGGTCTCCCCGTACGCCACGCCGCAGGGGTTATTGTGTTTCATGATGGAGACCGCTGGTTTCTTGGTGAGGTATTTTAAGACATTCAGGGCATTGTCGGCATCGGTGAGATTGGTCTTTCCTGGATGTTTGCCCGACTGCAGCATATCCTCCTCGGTGATGGCGCTGACGAGGCCGTTGCCCGGTTCGACAAACCGACAATCGCCGAGAAGCAGATTACCTTTGACCAGTTCATAGAGGGCCGCCTCCTGACCGGGGTTCTCGCCATACCTGAGCCCCTTTTCGATGAGCTCCCCGGTCCCGTCATCGGGGATCTTCCAGGTGCGTTTGCGATAGATGAGGGTTTGGTCTCCAAAGGTGATAACCATGTCATCGGGGAAGTGATCGTCCATAATGGTTCGATAGGCCTTCTTATAATCTTTCATGTCCTTTCCTGTACCTCCCTTATCATGAGCCTTTTTTCCTTCCCCTCCCTCTGATTATTGCCCAGCCAACATTATCTCCGGCACCCACAAACGTCTCATATCCACCCTCGTTCCTCCCGCGAGGATGGTTCTGTCCTTTCGTAATTCACAGAGTTGGCTTTTATAGCCGCCCTTAATTTGTTGTTTTGTTATAGTCAAAGATAGCACGGTATAAAAAGAAGCTCAAGGATATTCTGGCAAATTTTCCGCCCCGAAACCCTTTGGAATATTTGATCAATGCAGAGAGGTTATCACTCAGAAATGCCCGAAGTTCAGGTAACCTCTTCCAACCCCCCGGGTGACGTGGGGGTTAAGTACTATGGAAGGGGATGCTAGAGAAAAAAAGAGAGGAGGCGGTTCCGCCTCCTCTCTTGGTTTGAACCCACGAATGGATGTTTGTGATTATCGTGCAATCTCGATACACCCCTCTTCGTGCACAGGAGCGAGCGGAGAAAAGGTTTTTTTATTTCCCCTTGCCGCCGGTAACCTTTTTGAGAAAGGGCTCAAAGAGGTCGACAGGTATCGGAAAGAGGGTGGTCGAATTGTTCTCCGCAGCCACCTCCCGCAGGGTCTGCAGAAACCGCAACTGCAGGGCGACGGGATAAGGCTGGATAATAACTGCGGCTTCTTTAAGCCGCTGGGCAGCCTGAAATTCCCCCTCGGCGTTGATGACCTTGGCCCTCCGCTCCCGCTCCGCCTCGGCCTGTTTCGCCATGGCCCGCTGCATCTCCTGGGGGAGGTCGATGTGTTTGATCTCCACCATGGACACCTTGATCCCCCACATGTCGGTCTGCTTATCGAGGATGTTCTGGAGTCGGTGGTTGATCTTCTCCCGCTCCGCCAGGATCTCGTCCAGCTCCGCCTGCCCTACGATGCTGCGCAGGGTGGTCTGGGCCAACTGGCCGGTGGCATAGAGAAAATCCTCCACCTGGACCACCGCGTCCTGCGGAATCATCACTCTAAAGTAGATCACCGCGTTTACCTTAATGGAGACGTTGTCCTTGGTGATGACATCCTGCGGGGGGACATCCAGAACCACTGTCCTCAGGCTCATCCTCACCATCTTTTCGATCCCCGGAATGATGATAATGAGCCCTGGTCCCCTGGTCCCTACGAGCCTCCCCAGCCTGAAGATGACGCCCCGCTCATACTCCCTCAAGATCTTGATGGCGGCGGACAAGATGATAAAACCAAAAATAATGATAAATATCAAACCCGTCGGCATAATGTTCCTCCTTCCCTCTGTTTTATATCTTTATTACTTTTACCTGCATTCCTTCCATTTCCTTCACCTGTATCTTTTCACCAGCCTTGATTGTTTCCTCAGCCACCGCATTCCAGAGCTCTCCCCTGATCTCCACGAAGCCTTCCGGCTTCAAATCGGTCTTGGCGATTCCTCTGCCACCAATTAGTCCTTCTCTGCCGGTTGTAGGGCGTCGGCGGTGCGCCCTCACGACCATGATGAGGGCAAAGAGAAAGAGGGCGGAGCTGAATATCACCACAGGCAGGATAACGTTCACAAAGGAGATCCTCAGAAATTCGGCTGGACTGTCGATGAGCATGATTGAACCCAAGAGGATGGATATCACCCCCCCAATGGAGAGTATCCCATAGCTGGTAATTTTGATCTCTGCGATAAACATAACGACCCCCAAAAGGATTAGGGCGATCCCCGCGTAGTTTATAGGGAGCGACTGAAAGGAGAAGAAGGCCAAGATGAGACAAATCCCTCCGATGACACCGGGGAAAATCGCTCCGGGTCTACTGAATTCGGCGAGGATTCCAAAGACGCCGAGCATAAACAGTATATACACGATGTTCGGATTGGACAGGATGGAGAGGAGTTTATCCCGAAAGGACATCGGTATATTCTTAACCTCCGCCCCCTTTGTCGTAAGGGTCAGCTCTGTTCCCGGCGCGATCACTATCTGTCTGCCATCCACCTTGCTGAGGAGGTCCTCCAAACTGGGGGATATGAGATCAATGACTCCCAGCTTGAGCGCCTCATCCTCTTTTATTGAAACGCTCTCCCGTACCGCTTGTTCAGCCCATTGCTCGTTTTTCCCCCGCTGTTTGGCGATAGTTCGGATATAGGCAACGGTGTCATTGAGGATCTTGGCCTCCATCGTTTCGTCTATCTCTTCACCCATATTTACAGGATGGGCCGCACCGATATTGGTCCCCGGCGCCATGGCGGCGATATGGCCGGCCAAGGTGATAAAGACTCCCGCCGACCCGGCACGGGAGCCACTGGGTGCGACATAGACGATGATGGGGATTTTGGCGCTCAGGATGCGCTTGACGATTGAACGCATCGAATCCATAAGCCCCCCCGGGGTGTCTAACTGGATCACCAGACAAGAAGCCCCCTCTTGTTCCGCCTTATCAATGCCCTTGACGATATATCCTGCGGTGGCGGGATTGATGCTAGCATCTTCGACCTTGAGGAGGTAGACGAAGTCTCCTTGGGCGAAAACACCGGATATACTGGCAACAAGTAATAGTATAGACAAAAAGGCTTTTTTACACATCGCTTTCGTACCAATTTTCTATGATATCTAAATTGTACAGAGAAGTCATCTGTGTGTCAACAGAAAGGCATGCCTTACTCTTAAAGAGGGACAAAGCGACCTGTAACCTTATGCAGATGAGAATAGAGTGAAGATTTGCACTTGCTTTTTGCTCGCCATTCTGCTATAAAACAACCATGCTGTACAATCAAAGGGCGCGCGTGCGGGTAATGATAGGGGTTTTGCTCCTTTTTGTCGTGGCTTCATCGGCGTCATGCTCTATCCTGCCCTGGAAGAGGTCCCGATCACCCTATACAAAGGAAGAGTTAACCAGGTTATCGGACAAGGATATATACGTCATCGACGGGGAAAAGTATATCAAAGTCGCGACAGGCAAAGACGAACAAGGCAATACCATCTTTACCTATGTAAAGGTTGACAGATACTTGGCCGGAGAAGTCGAGCCCTTATCACTTGAGGTGGAGCGGGCAAAAAGGGAGGATGTTAAAACAGAGGAAATTACAGGTATAGAACGGGAGGCTGAGCAGTCGGGTGTCGTTGCATCAGCACAAGATCAGGACACGGAAGAAACGAAAACCCCGGTCGTTACCACTCCAATCCTGAAGCACCCCTACCTCAAACGCAAGATAGCTGTTCTCCCCTTTGAAGACCGTACCACCTTTACCTTTGAAAAATTCGGTGAGGTCATTGCGGACAGGTTGGCCAAAAAGATGGAGAGCAAGGTCTTCACTTGCCTGGTGATGGATAGGGAAGCGGTAAGACTTGCCCTCAACAAAGTTGGGCTCTCTCTGGCGAGCCTCAAAGACCCTGCAAAGACAACAGTGCTTAACAAGGCGTTAGGGGTACAAGGGGTCATTACGGGGACGGTGTACGGTCCCTTCGTCACCTCTGCAAGTGAAGCCGAAGAGGAAAAAGTTTCTATGGCCATTGTACGCATAGACACGAAGTTTCTCGATGCTACCGAGGGGCGTATTGTGAGAGAATTTGTCGCCACCAATCCTATTGCCGGCAGTGAAGAATATGGGGCTCTGAGTGAGGAAAGGGCCAAATATAGAGCGGTGGACCTGGCAGTTGACAACATCGTTGCCCAGGTCGTTAATGAAATAAACGGGATGGACTGGCTTACGCGAATAGTCTTGGTCGAAGGGAATACGGTCTATCTCAATGCGGGCTATCAGACAGGTCTCAAAAAAGGCGACCTCTTGGAAGTATATCCTGCAGGAGACCCTAAGGGAACAAAATCCATAGGGAAAATAAAAGTTTCCAAACTGTTCGGTGTCGATGCGGCAGTAGCACAGGTTATCCAAGGAAGAGTTCAGACGAATGCTGTCGTGAAACCCCCTCCTCACAGTTAACACCTGTCTTCGGAGGATGATAGAACAACTAACAGTAAGGAGCAAAGGGAATAATGGACGAGATGTTTGAGATAGGGGACTTCGCCGTTTATCCCGGTCATGGAGTGGGGGCCATAGAGAGTATCGAGAAAATGGACATGGGAGGCAAAGTGCAGGACTTTTACGTGCTTAGCATCCTCGACACACAGATGACCATTAAGATCCCGAAGGAAAACGCTGGTACTACAGGCATGAGAGAAGTTATTGCGCCAGGAAAGATTCCAGAGATCTATGAAATCCTGAAGAGTAAGGATGTTCCCAACAATCATCAGCCGTGGAATCAGAGATATCGCGGCTATATGGAAAGGATCCAAAGTGGATCCATATTTGAGGTGGCCAAGGTATTCCGAGAGCTTCACTCGCTGAAAAGCGAGAAGGGGCTGTCCTTTGGGGAAAGAAAATTGATGGATACGGCCCAAAAGCTTCTCGTTAAAGAATTGGCCATCTCGAAAGATACTGAAGAGGCGGATGTAGGGAAGGAAATCCAGGGTATTTTGCTTTAAAAAAGGCCTTATTGTAATTTTCTAATTTTTTATCCGCTCATCTTGTCTGAGCGGATGATTTCAGAATAATCTCCTTCCCCCCATCCTCACTTAATAAAGAAGAGGTTCAGCGCAACCATATGAGCTAGGAGGTGTTATATGGGGGGAATAGGTTTAAGCATCGTACGCGTATTCCTGTTTATTTTTTGCGTTCTAGCGGGGGTATATATAGGACCGGAGTTGCTCCGCTCCCCTCTTGCTTCCCTCTGGGGGGGAATAGTAGGAGGATTAGCGTCTCTTCTGGTCATCTTTGTAGAAATCAGCATCAAACGGGCCTCGGGCAAAGGGATTGTCGGCGGTATAATCGGAGTGGTAACAGCCTTTTTTCTCACCTATCTGGCCGCTGCGATCTTCATCCCTGCCGACTGGAAAGATACCCATCTCTACCCCCTCATCTATATCCTGACGGGATATGTGGGAATCATGATTGGGGTGTGGAAGGGGAAGGAATTTAACCCGGCCGGGTGGAGGATTCTCAGCAAGACGGGCCCTCGGGGTGAGATCCCCAAGATCCTCGATACCAGTGTCATCATCGATGGGAGGATTGCCGACGTTTGTGAAACAGGTTTTCTCGAAGGTCCCTTCATCATCCCCCAGTTCATCCTCCGAGAGTTGCAGCATATCGCCGATTCTTCAGACCCCTTGAAGAGGAATCGGGGGCGTCGGGGACTCGATATTCTCAACCGTATACAGAAGCAGAGCGACTTGGAAGTGAAGATAACGGACCACGATTTCCCGAAAATACAGGAGGTCGATGCCAAGCTGATCGAGCTGGCCAAGAGGATTAATGGAAGGATTATTACCAACGATTTCAATCTCAATAAGGTTGCCGAACTCCAAGGGTTAGCAGCCTTGAACCTTAACCTCCTCAGCAACGCCTTGAAACCCGTCGTCCTCCCCGGAGAGACCATTCATGTCCAAATCCTTAAGGAGGGGAAAGAACAGGGCCAGGGGGTTGCCTATTTGGATGATGGTACGATGGTCGTGGTGGAGGAGGGGAAAAAGATCATCGGCAAAGAGCTCGACGTCGTGGTCACCAGCGTGTTGCAGACCACGGCAGGGAGGATGATCTTCGCCCGAGCGAAGGATGAAAAGATTTTCTCCGAGAAGCCGACATCACGAGGGGGCAAGACGCATGGTTGAGAAGGGTCGGGCGGACTACCGGATAGGGGTGGGGTATGATGTGCACCCCTTTGCCGAGGGGCGCCCCTTGATTCTGGGGGGGGTAACGATCCCTGAGCACCAGGGGCTCGCGGGACACTCGGACGCCGATTGCCTTGCCCATGCGATCTGCGATGCCCTGTTGGGGGCCATATCCGCAGGAGATCTCGGGAGGCACTTCCCCGACACCGATCCCCAGTATAAGGATGTTGAAAGCCTGCTTCTCTTGAAAAAGGTCAATGAGAAGGTGAACCAGAAGGGTTTTAAGATAGCCAACATTGATGCCACAATCGTGGCCCAGACCCCCAGGTTGGCGTCCTATCTCCCGCAGATGGAGGATCAGGTCGCCGCAACCTTAGGGGTTGATAAAGAGCGGGTAAACATCAAGGCCACCTCGACAGAGGGGTTAGGCTTCGCAGGCAGGGGTGAGGGGATCGCCGCCTATGCCGTAGCCCTTCTGGAGGGGCGATGAAGGAAAGGGTAAGAGTCCGGTTTGCCCCAAGCCCGACGGGGTTGCTGCACATCGGGAATGCCAGAACGGCCTTTTATAATAAGCTGTTCGCACTAAAACATAAGGGCAGCTTCATCCTCAGGATCGAGGACACCGACGTTGCCCGGCACGATCCCGCTGCCGAAGCCGCCATCATGGAGGACCTTCGGTGGCTGGGTTTGGCGTGGGATGAAGGACCCGATACCGGAGGAGATCACGGTTCCTACCGTCAGTCCGAACGCACGGAGATATATCAGGAACACGCCCAGAGGCTTCTTCAAGGGAAAAAGGCCTATCCATGCTACTGCACGCCCGAAGAGTTGACCCAGATGCGCGAGGACTTGCTGGCCAAGGGGGAACGGCCCCGCTACCTCGGCACGTGCCGAGGACTCTCAGCACAGCAGGTCCGGGAACGGGAGAAGGAGGGGAGGCGGCCCTCCTTGCGCTTTGTGGTCCCTGAAGGGGCCACTGTGGTGCAAGATATCATTCACGGAAAAAAAGTATTTGCAAATAATCTCCTCGAGGATTTCGTTATCGTGCGCTCCGACGGCAGACCGGCCTATAACTTCGCCGCCGTGGTCGATGATGCCCTGATGGCGATCACCCACGTGATCCGCGGGGAGGACCACCTCCCCAACACCCCCCGGCAGATCCTACTCTACGAGGCCCTCGGGTTCACCCCTCCCCGCTTCGCCCACCACCCCCTCATGGTGGCCCCTGAGGGAGAACGATTGAGCAAGCGGTATGGTGCGACCTCGGTACGGGCCTATCGGGCAGAAGGGTTTCTCCCGCAGGCCGTGGCCAATTACCTTGCCCTTCTGGGGGGAGGTATATCGGGTGGCGAGGAGATCATTATATGGGAAGAGATGGTCAAGCGCTTCTCTTTGGAGGGGATAGCCCGAAGCCCTGCAACGTTCGACATAGGGAAGCTGCGCTGGGTGAACCGGGGGCATCTGCGCGCCATGTCGGGTGAGGATATCCTCCGCAATGCCCGCCCCTTCATCCAGGACTTCCCTCTCGACAAAGTAGATGATCGATGGCTCGCACAAGTCATGGATGCAGTGAAGGAGAACGTGGAGACCCTCGTTGAGATCAAGGAATACCTTCCCATCTTTCTGCCCGGGGAGTTTTCAGTAGATGATGAGGCCCGATCAGCCCTCGCGGAGGATGGGGCCGTCGAGGCGGTGAAGGCCATGGAGGCGGTCGTGAAGGGGTTGAAAGAAGTGAAGGAGCAGGATTTTCCGCAGATCGTTGCCGAGCTTAAAAAGCGGACCGGACTCAAAGGAAAGAAGCTCTTTGCCCCCCTCAGGGCGGCCCTCACCAGCAGGGCTGAGGGACCGGAGCTGAAGAATATACTCCCTCTCTTGGGTAAACAGGTGATCCTGGAACGATTGGCCCAGGCGCTAAAAAAGTAGGGGAATAGGTTACATTATCCTATAATTTTTCTT
This sequence comes from Deltaproteobacteria bacterium, assembly GCA_016927065.1. Taxonomy (GTDB): domain Bacteria; phylum Desulfobacterota; class B13-G15; order B13-G15; family RBG-16-54-18; genus JAFGNJ01. The sequence goes on along the minus strand of JAFGNJ010000004.1, from coordinate 142,898 downwards.
AGCACGCATTGTTAATTTTGTTAAAATCCCCCTTTGAAAAAGGGGGATTAAGGGTGATTTTTCTCAAGCTGCAAATCCCCCGATGCCCCCCGTTAGGAAAGGAGGGCAGCACACTGGTTAGATGTTCTGCCTCGTTGTAAGTAATATCGCTAAGGAGCAAGGCAATGTCGTTGCGCGTCTATAATACCATGACCAAAAAGAAGGAAGAACTCGTCCCCCTGAAAAAAGGGCGCATCGGGATGTATGCCTGCGGGGTCACGGTCTATGATCTCTGTCACATCGGGCACGCCCGCAGTGCCGTGGTCTTCGACGTGATCTATCGGTATCTTAAGCATAAGGGGTATGACGTGACCTATGTCCGCAACTTCACCGATGTGGACGACAAGATTATCAAACGGGCCCAGGAGGAAGGAGTCGGCACAGAGGAGATCGCCGCACGGTACATCGAGGAGTTCTATACCGATATGGGGGCCTTAGGTCTGCTGGCCCCGACCGTTGAACCGAAGGCGACCGAGCACATCCCGGAGATGGTCGCGCTAGTACAGCAGCTTATAGAAAAAGGTCATGCCTACGAGGTAGATGGAGACGTCTACTATGCGGTGGAGAGCTTTCCCGGCTACGGCAAACTCTCCAAGAGAAGCCTCGATGAGATGCAGGCCGGGGCCCGGGTGGAGGTGGATGAGCGCAAGCGCAACCCCCTCGATTTTGCCCTGTGGAAGGCGACCAAACCCGGTGAGCCCTCGTGGCAATCCCCGTGGGGGGAGGGTCGGCCCGGATGGCACATCGAGTGCTCTGCCATGAGCCAAAAATATCTCGGCGACACGTTGGACATCCACGGTGGCGGCAAGGACCTCATCTTCCCTCATCACGAGAACGAGATCGCCCAAGCCGAGGGGGCCACGGGAAGGCCCTTTGTGCGCTTTTGGCTGCACAACGGCTTCGTCAACATCGAAAAAGAGAAAATGTCCAAGTCCCTGGGGAATTTCTTGACGATAAAAGAGATTGTAAAGTCATATCACCCGGAGGTAGTGCGCCTCTTTCTCCTCTCTCGCCACTACCGCAGTCCGGTTGACTTTTCCACGCAGGGGATGGAGGAGGCCCGCCGGAACTTGGAGCGGTTTTATAAGACCTTGGCGGGTATTGATGAGATCATTGTTCAAACGAAAGAGAGTGACTCGGCATCTGAAGGGCTTTCTCCTGAGGAGATGGCTGTCTACCGGCGGGCCGAGGAATTCAGCACGCACTTTGAAGAAGCCATGGATGACGATTTCAATACCGCCGTGGCCATCGCCCACTTCTTTGAGTTGAGCCACGATCTCAACCGCATCCTCCAGGACCCCTCTCCTCATGCCCCGCAGGTCCTTCGCAAGGGGAGAGAGGCCTTCGCCTTGGCAGGGAAGGTCCTGGGTATATTCCAGGAGGACCCCCAGGATTTTTTGGAGGTCGAAAGGCAGCGGAAAATCGAACAACTCACGCTTACCCCCAAGGAGATAGAGAAGCTGATCAAAGAACGAAATGAGGCCCGCAAAAACAAAAACTGGGCCCGGGCCGACGAGATCAGGAACCACCTCGCCTCCCAGGGGATCGTTCTCGAGGACGGCCCGCAGGGGACGACCTGGCGGGTAGAATAGCCCTCTCGATCAATAAAAAAAGGGCGGTGTGGCCCCGCCTGAGAAAATCGGCTCGTATTATAAGAAGTTATGAGAACGTGTTATCTGCTCCACATATTAAGATCAAAGACCCTAACCCCAAGACCTCCAAGCAAGAAATCTGTCTCAGTATTCATCAGCCCCTATATCGATGCCCTGACCTTTTGTCCTGCTCTCTCCGTCAAAGTCAGTGGTTAAGCCGGGTATGTTTCCGCCTTTGTCGACAACAGCAGAAATCGCAGATCGCAAGTGGAGATTCCCTGAAGAGGGGTTAATGAACCAACCCTCTTGGGCATTCCGGACATTGTGGGTGACGGTGCCGGAGGCCCCGTCCCGTTGACAGATCGCCCTGTTAGTCAGGTTGTTAGCGATCAGTACACCTTTTGTCCTAGCAAAACGATACTCAATGGCATTGGGATATCCGTGCTTCTGGAAGACGGTGTTATTGTAAACCTGGGCATTAACAGCCGATTCCAACGCTATGCCCACGTCGGCAAATCTCCCGGAGCTGTCGTGATAGATCATGTTGTTACGGATAATTCCCTTCCCATGGCCTCGGTCACCCATGCCGAAGCCGATCCCCCTGTCACAGTTGATTATGGTGTTGCCTTCAACGAGTGTTCCCTGTGAATCGGACCAGAAGTGGATGGCAAACTCGGCCTCCTGATCGCGGGGACTCTGGATGCCTTTAAAGGTGTTTTTCCGTACAATCCAGTTCCTGGCATTGTGAACATCGATGCCGCCTATGTAATATTGAGGGCCTATGCCTGCGCTGTATTCAAATAGGCAACCCTCCACAATGCCATTATCCGCTCTCGCGTGCGGTTTACCCGCAGCATAAGAGCCTTTTACCATCTGTTGGCCCGTATCAGCGATACGGACATTCTTAATCAATGGGGATTTGGCATTGAGCTCCCCGTGGATCTGAATAGCGTGCTGACTTACACGCCTCAGGGTCACATCGCGGACGGTAAAGTTTGCTCCGGCTACGTTAAAGATGTGGGTTACGTTGCCGTTCATTCCTCTCCCCTCGATGATAACCGCGTCGCGATTTCCCGAAGCGCTGCGGACCGTGACGCCATGGGCCTCGACCCACAGCATGTTTCGCAGGGTGTAGGTTCCGTCTTTCAAGATAATCGTCTTTGCCCCGCCTTTATTGGCCTGAACGATCGCAGCCGCAAGCTGATCAGCATCGCTGACAACAACCTCCTGAGGCGCAGCGTGCCCAATAGTGCACAGCATAATCAGGCCTGAAACTATGCCAATTAGTCCTATCCTTTTCATAGTATTATTCCATAACCGTGATTAGTCTGAGAGTTTTCATGAATCTCCTCCTTCTTTTTTGTATTACGTTCGATAAGGAGGCTGAATATCTTCATCTCACTCTCCTCTGCGATATCTCGTCTTTGGATAAAAAAGGTACAGCAACCATCTTCAGGACTGTACCCCCCTTTTCTGTTTGTTAAGGAACATCGTGCTCGGTCTCGCAATTTCTAAGGGTGTCCGCACCAGACCCGCCAACACATAAGTCAGAACCGGCACCGCCATCCAATTCGTCGTCACCGGCATCGCCGTACAGCGTGTCGTTGTTGCCGCCGCCAAGCAGCTCGTCGTTGCCAAAACTGCCCTCTAGTCTGTCGTCACCAGGGCCGCCATCCATCCTGTCGTTGCCTGACCGGGCATACAGCCTGTCGTTGCCAGCACCGCCAACCATATCGTCGTTGCCATCACCGCCATCCAGCGTGTCGTCACCATCTTGACCATACAGCCAGTCGTTGTGGTTTTCACCATTAAGCACGTCGTTGCCTATACCCCCCTCCAGCGTGTCAATCCCGTCACCACCATACAGCGTGTCGTTGCCTGCATCACCATACAGTTGGTCGTTGCCTTCCTCGCCAAACAGGATATCATTGCCTGCATTACCACGCAGGGTGTCACTGCCGTCATTGCCATACAGATAGTCGATGTCGTTGCCGCCGATCAGCGTATCATTGCCCGCGTCGCCGTACAGCTCATTGCGGCCGGAGCCGCCATCCAACGTGTCGTTGTCCTCGCCGCCATGCAGCGAGTCAGAGCCTGCACCGCCATACAATCTGTCGAGACCGGAGCCGCCATAGAGCGTGTCGTTGCCGGTATCGCCATACAGCTGGTCGCTGCCGTCGCCACCACAGATGATGTCATTGCCGCCGCGGCCGTGAATGATATCGTTGCCGCCGAGGCCATGGATGACATCGTCCCCCGGAGTGCCTTCAATAGTGTCATTGCCTTCCGATCCGATAATAGTGGCGTTCCTCATCCCACACCTGACGACTCTTATTAATGGGGTCTTTTGAATTGTTATTCCTTCATTTCCGGGTTTTTTTTGTTCTATCTTTTCTCCTGCTGGTGCCTTTGCCGGTTTTGCCCATGCCTGAGGACACAGGCTCACTACAAAAAATATTCCTGTTAGAACTAACACGGACCACTTTAAGGTTTTCATATCACCCTCCCTTTCCCTATTCCTTAAATATAGTAGTTAGTCCCCTTTTATCTCCCATAGGTTCAAAAAAAAGTGGTTCCCCTGGGCACAAAACACCCGCTGAGAGGTTTACTTACCCAAAAACCACCGTACACGGGTTTCGTAGCATCTCACAGAGGGTTTTGTCAATAATTTTCACAAGTTGCTTCCCGCACGCTGAGGGCATGCTGTAGGTATCCGGGCATTTCTATGATACAATGAAACCGCATAGCGTGATCTCATAGGAATAACCCGTATTCAATCATACCGTAGGATAACCAATGGCTCGTTTTAAGCTCGTATCATCATTTCAGCCGACAGGCGATCAGCCGCAGGCCATCGAAAAGCTTGTGGGCGGTCTTAAGGAAGGTGTGAGGGATCAGGTCCTCCTCGGTGTTACGGGTTCGGGGAAGACCTTTACCATGGCCAATGTTATTGAGCAGGTCCAAAGGCCGACACTCGTCATCTCCCACAACAAGACCCTGGCGGCCCAGCTCTACAGCGAGTTTCGCGAGCTCTTCCCCGAAAACGCCGTGGAGTTTTTCGTCAGCTACTATGACTACTACCAGCCCGAGGCCTACATCCCGAGCAGCGACCTCTATATCGAAAAGGACACCTCCATCAACGAGGAGATCGACAAGATGCGCCACTCGGCCACCCACTCGCTGTTGGAGCGCACAGACGTGATCATCGTAGCCAGCGTCTCCTGCATCTACGGCCTCGGCTCTCCTGAGGCCTACTACGGTCTCCTCCTCCAGCTGGAGCGGGGCAGAAAGATGGAGCGGGGCGCGATCCTCTCCAAGCTGGTGGAGATCCAGTATGAGCGAAACGACATCGACTTTCACCGAGGGACCTTTCGGGTGCGGGGGGACGTGGTGGAGATCTTCCCCCCGTATGAGGAGGCCAAGGCCGTCCGGGTGGAGCTCTTCGACGAGGTCATCGAGGGGCTCTACGAGATTGACCCCCTGCGGGGAAAGGTCATCTCCTCCCTGGAGAAGGCCGCCATCTACCCTGGGAGCCACTATGTGACTACGTCAGAACGGACGCGGCTGGCCATGGAGGGTATTAAAGTAGAGCTGCAGGAGCGCCTGGCGGAGTTCCGATCGCAGAGCAAGCTCCTCGAGGCCCAGCGCCTGGAGCAGCGCACCATGTTCGACCTGGAGATGTTTCAGGAGATCGGCTACTGCAAGGGGATCGAGAACTACTCCCGCCACCTCACCGGACGCCAGCCCGGGGAGCCGCCACCCACGCTCATCGACTACCTTCCCGAAGACGCCCTCATCATGATCGACGAGTCGCATGTGACCATCCCCCAATTGGGGGGGATGTACTACGGGGACCGCTCACGCAAACAGAACTTGGTGGATTACGGCTTCCGCCTTCCCTCGGCCCTGGACAACCGCCCCTTCACCTTTGAGGAGTTCGAAGAGCGAGGTAAACAGGTCATCTACGTATCCGCCACACCGGCGGAGTACGAGCTAACCAAGGGGGACGGGAGAGTAGCGGAGCAGATCATCAGGCCCACGGGCTTGATGGACCCGGCCATCGAGGTGCGCCCCGCGCGCAACCAGGTGGACGACCTCCTCGGGGAGATCAAAGAACGGGTCGAGATGGGCGATAGGGTCTTGGTCACCACCTTGACGAAGCGGATGGCCGAGGACCTGACGGAGTACTATGCCGACCTCGCCGTGCGGGTAAAGTACCTCCACTCGGAGATAGATACCCTGGAGCGGGTGGAGATCATCAGGGACCTGCGCTTGGGGCAGTTCGACGTGCTGATCGGGATCAACCTCCTGCGGGAAGGGCTCGATATCCCCGAGGTGTCGCTTGTGGCCATCCTCGACGCCGACCGCGAGGGGTTTCTGCGCTCGGAGCGGGCCCTAATCCAGACCTGCGGCAGGGCGGCCCGAAACGTGGCCGGGAAGGTCCTCCTCTACGCCGAGACCATTACCCCCTCCATGGCCAGGGCCATCGAGGAGAGCGCCAGGAGGCGGGCCATCCAAGAGGAGTACAATCTGACCCACGGCATAACCCCGGAGAGCATCAAGAAGGCGATCCGCGACGTCCTCGGCTCCGTGTACGAGGCCGATTACTACACCGTGCCCGTGGTGCGGGAGGAAGAGGAAGGCTATCTCTCCCCCCGCGAGGTGCCCAAGGCCATCAGGCAGCTCAAGAAGGAGATGCGTAAGGCGGCCGAGCAGTTGGAGTTCGAGCGAGCGGCCGAGCTCAGGGACCGCATCCAGCGCCTCCAGGAGGCCGCTATTACCAGGGATATACCGTTGGATGAATAGATGAAAGAGACAAACCTCCAGGCACAAGCAGAGGCATTGCCCCAGTCCCCAGGGGTCTATCTCTTCAAGGATAGTAAAGGAGGGGTCCTCTATGTGGGCAAGGCCAAGGACCTGCGCAAGCGGGTCCGTTCTTACTTCCAGGGGCGGGAGCAGGACACAAAGACCTCCCTCATGCTCTCCAAGGTCGGGGGGGTCGACCACATCGCCACCCGCACGGAGAAAGAGGCCTTGATCTTAGAAGACACCCTTATCAAAGAACACCACCCCCGCTACAACATCCAGCTCAGGGACGACAAACGATACCCGCTGCTCAGGCTCAGCGTGGGAGAGCGTTTTCCGCGCCTTTCTGTAGTCAGGAGGACCAGGGAGGACGGCGCCCTCTACTACGGCCCTTTCCCCTCGGCGACCTCCATGCGCGAGACCCTCAGGGTTATTCACAAGGCCTTTCCCCTGCGCCGGTGCAGCGCACAGCAGTTCGCCCATCGCTCGCGCCCGTGCCTCAACTTCCAGATGATGAGGTGTTTGGGGCCGTGCTGCAATGAGGTGAGCGAGGAGGAGTACAGGGGGATCGTGGATCAGGTCCGCCTCTTTTTGGAGGGAAGGAGCGATTATCTCGCCGAGGAGCTGCGCCGCGGGATGGATCAGGAGGCCGAAGAGCTCAAGTTCGAAGAGGCGGCCAGGACCAGGGACCGCCTCGCCGCGCTGGAGCGGATCATTGAAGGACAACGGGTGGTATCCCAGGAAAGCTTTCATAGAGACGCCGTCGGTCTTGCGAGTGGAGGGGGGAAGGTCGGGATACAGGTCCTCTTCGTCCGCGGGGGGAGGCTTTTGGGAGGGCGGTTCTTCTCCATCAAGGATGCAGGGCTCCCCGATCAGGAGGTCATATCCACCTTCCTGTACCAGTTCTACGGAGAAGGGCAATTCATCCCGCAGGAGATCCTCGCCCCATTGCCCCTGAATGACGCCCCGCTCCTGCAAGAAGTACTAGGGGAGCAGACAAAGGGAACGGTTCGCATCCGTTGCCCTCGAAAAGGGAGCAAAGGCTATGACCTCCTCCAAATGGCTCAGGAGAATGCCGCGGTCAAGCTCCGCGGTCAGCTCCATGGTGAGGATGTCCTCAAGGAGATGCAAGAGAGGTTTTCTCTGACGCACATCCCTGCCAGGATCGAAGGGTTTGACATATCAAACCTCGGAGGTGGGCTGGCTGTGGGCTCGCAAGTAGTGTTTGAGGACGGTGAGCCGGCCAAGGCCCGCTATCGGAGATACCGGATCAAGACCGTGCAGGGGATGGACGACTATGCCATGCTCTATGAGGTCCTTCTGCGAAGACTACGCCGCGGAAAGGGGGGGGGTGAACTCCCAGATCTTATCCTTATCGACGGCGGCAAGGGACAGCTCAACGTGGCCTTGGAGGTGCTCAAGGAGCTAGAGATAAAGGGGGTGGATGCCCTGAGCCTGGCCAAGAAGCGCAAAGCCGAGGAGGCGGAAAAGGTCTTCCTCCCCAACAGGAAAGAATTCATCCCTTTGAAGGGCTCATCCTCTGCCACGCTGCTTTTGCAGTGGGTCAGGGACGAGGCCCACCGCTTTGCCATCTCATATCATAAGAGGCTGCGGGGCAAGGAGGTGTTCGCCTCTATCCTCGACAAGATACCGGGAATCGGAAAGACCAAAAAGCGGGCGCTCCTGGAACAGTTCGGGGGAATGGAAGGGGTGGCTCAGGCCTCCCTTGAGGAGCTGGCGCAAGTACGGGGGATGAACAACTCCCTTGCCCAGCGGGTCTGGGAGCATTTACATGGTGTGAAGATAAATAATTTACCACGGAAGGACACGGAAATATCACGGTTAAAATAATAAAGAAGAATGCTAATGATAATTCAGTGTAATTCTGTCGAAATCGGTCATGAACTATTGTTTAGAAAATAGGTCCCAACTACTTCCTCTCCCCTTGAGGGGAGAGGACAGAGGTGAGGGGTGATATGGTAGAATGTCGGTCAGGTACCCCCTCACCCTTCCCTCTCCCCCACCCAATTGGGGGAGAGGGAATAAGAGCTGATTTTTCCCGCTCCCGCTCCTTGACGGGACGGGATTCGTGGGTGACGCAGCAATCATGGAATATTACATGGTAAGAAGGAGGGGATCATGCAGATCAAAGTCAATAACGCGACCTTGGAATTGGTGCAGGGAGATATTACGCAGCAGGGGACCGACGCCATCGTCAATGCCGCTAATCCTACCCTGCTCGGAGGGGGCGGGGTGGATGGTGCCATCCATCGGGGGGCAGGTCCGGACCTGTTGGCGGAGTGCAGAACCTTGGGAGGATGCGAGACTGGAGACGCCAAAATCAGCAACGGGTATAACCTCAAGGCGAAACACGTCATTCATACGGTGGGGCCGGTGTACCGCAGGGACGGGAAGCAGGCACCTGAGCTTTTGGCAAGCGCATATCGCCGGAGTTTGGAGGTTGCCAGCGAGAACGGGTTGAAGAGCGTCGCCTTCCCCTCCATCAGCACCGGCGCCTATGGCTATCCTTTAACCGAGGCAGCCCCCATCGCCCTCAAGACGGTGGCAGACTTTTTCAAGGCCCACCCGGATATCGAGTTGGTGCGCTTTGTGCTTTTCGATGGAAAGACCCTCGCAGCCTACGAGGAGGCCCTCAAGAGATTGCCATCCGACTAGTCAGAGGGCAGGGTTACATGCTAAATTATAGGTGATAGACAGGAAAATTTTTAATCTATTAAAAAGTTTGGAGCATTTAATAGGGGGAAATATGTCCGATAAGACCAAACAGCTTATTCAGGACTTCGTTGACTACCTGATGCCTGCTCTCACCCCATATGAGAGTTCCCTTTACCTTTTTCTCCTCAGACTTTCTTTGCTCCAAGATGGGGCAGAACAAGTCAGAATTGGGAAAAGAACAATCGCAGAGAGTTTTGGGTCAGGCGCACAGGGAGCAGAAATTAGCTACAAACAGGTCACGAAGGTGTTACAGAATCTTGAAAGCAAGGGCTGCATTGTCATTGGCGACACAATCCGAGATGGCACTATGTATACGGTAGTCCAACCACGTGACATCCCACTGGTCAAAGAGAAAATCGCAGCCCCAGCCCCCATAGACGAAGATGAGGATTTCTTCACGGACTCCGATAAACGCATTTTGCTTTTTGAACGGGACAGTTGGACCTGCCAGTACTGCGGCGATAGAGTTACCAAGGATAACGCTACCATAGACCATTACGTTCCACAGTCAAAAGGAGGGAATCACTCCAAGGCAAACCTTCGAACATGCTGTTTGGTTTGCAATTCAATCAAGTCCGGGAAATCATTTGAGGAAGCCGCCCCGTTTATCCTCAAAAGCATTCAGGAAAGAAGGCAGAAGCAACAAAAATAAAACATCGAACAAGTTACTCCAGCGGACGGTTGATAGCCGTCGCTAATTTTTGACGTTGGGCGGCTCTGCCAGCCCTTTATCAAAAGGAAAACCTCATGTCAAAACTGTTTGAAGCCACAAAGCTGAATGGCCTGACCCTCAAAAACCGGTTTGTCAGGTCTGCTACGGCGGAGGGGATGGCAACGGAGGATGGGGCAGTTGCCCCTCGATTAATCAATCTTATGACGGAGCTGGCCGAAGGGGGTGTGGGGCTCATCATTACTGGCCATGCCTATGTTACCAAAAGAGGGCAGGCCACTCCTTTGCAGCTCGGCATATACGATGACAAGCTTATCCTTGGCCTGCGCGCTATGGTTGATGCGGTGCATGAAAGGGATGGAACAATAGTTGCGCAGCTCGCACACTCGGGCATGCTTGCCATCCCCAAGCTCATCAACAGCGCTCCCCTAGCCCCATCAGCGATCGAAGGATTGGTCGATGTCCCCTTGCAGGAGATGACCATCGAGGATATCAATGAGACTATCCATGCCTTTGGGCGGGCTGGAGAGCGTGCTTGCTCGGCCGGGTTCGACGGAGTCCAACTCCACGCGGCACACAGTTATTTACTCAGCCAATTTCTCTCCCCGGCCTTTAATCATCGAACGGATAGCTACGGAGGTAGTATAGAGAACAGGGCCCGGATGCTCGTAAAGGTTGTGCAGGGCATACGCAAGAGGGTGGGACAGGATTATCCCCTCTTGATCAAGATGAATTGCCAGGATTTTCTAGAAGGGGGCCTCGAGTTGGAAGATGCTATACAAGCAGGCGCCCTGCTGCAAGCGGCAGGGGTTGACGCCATCGAGGTGAGCGGCGGGACCTTCGCCTCCGGGAACCTCATGCCCTCACGTAAGAATATAATAAAGGAAAGGGATGAGGCGTACTTTAAGGCCGAGGCACGCACCTTTAAGAAGCAGGTTGATCTCCCCATTATCCTGGTCGGTGGGATCAGGTCCTTTCACATCGCGGAAGGGATCGTGAATGATCATATCGCAGATTACATTTCAATGTGCCGGCCCTTTATCAGGGAGCCGGGCTTAGTAAGCCGATGGGAATCAGGGGATCTCAGCAAGGCGACTTGCGTCTCCGACTCTAAGTGCTTCAGACCTGCCTTGACTGGCAAGGGGGTCTACTGCGTGGTGGAAAAGCGGCTGCGGGATAATAAGGCCGCATAATACGCACTCCCTCTCCGGGGGATAGGCCACGATTTTTTAGTTATCTCCCATGAAACGGCGGGGTATGATTTTTTTGGTATCGCACAATACGGGGAGAGATCAGAACAGATGAAGGGTAAGATCATTACGTCGAAAATCATTCTGGGTCTGCACTGCATTGCGCTGGCTCTCATCTTATCCTCTGTGTATGCCACGGGAAAACCGCACATTACCATACAGTTGCGGGAGGCAAAGAAACTTCACATCGTCGTCCTGCATCGCACCGTGGGCAAAGAGCTCGATGAGCAACCGCCGACCATACAGGGGGCCCTTAATGTGGCCATTATCAATCAATCGGCTCATGCGGTCGAATTGGTCGATTGGAACGTCCACAATCTATTCTTTCGTGACCGGGATGGTGTGTGCTCCATGCTGATCCATGACTGCGAGTTGATTAACATCGCCGTTACGTATACGGAGACGGGTAAGATCGCAGGCGCATTCACCCTGGGGCCGGGAGAGACCAAGGTGATTACGCTGGATTCCTTTTGTTGCGACGGCCCGTTTTATTCCTTGCCCGACAAAGGTATTTATAGAGGCGGCGATTTTGCCGCCGTATATCGTATCATGCCGCTCGATGCAGTACGCGCCCAGCTCTCGCGCCATCTTATCGGCAACACCGATATCACCGCTCTCTTGAAACAAATGGAACGCCTCGTGACGTCTGACGATTTCTGGACAGGGGCATACGTATCGGACCCCTGTTGCATTACCTTGAATTCACCGTAGGGATGGGCAAAGTATGATGCAGGAGAGATAGTACGGTACAGGAGGGCCTTCACATACGCCGAAGACATGGTCGGCGTCCCTGCTAAAAGGAGGAGCACAGGATGATATGCCCTCAGTGTCAATTCGAACAACCTGATGAGAATGTCGAGTGTCCGAAGTGCGGCATTGTCTTTGAGAAATACGTCGCGCTACAGGATGCCCCTGATGGCGAAAAGGAAAGAGTCCGGACACCTGCAGTTGCTAGCACCGATGAGACAGAGAGAACACCGCTCGGCAGCTATCTGAAGGAACTCTTTCTCTTCGTCAAGCCCGGAGTCAATCCCTTGTTTTTCGGCGGGAGGGTGATCATATTCTTGGTTATTTTTATTTGGGGATGGAAATTCATCCTCACCCCTCTGGAGAGCAACTATACCGCCCAATCCTTTTTGCACCTCGTCAATCTCCCCTTCCACGAGGCCGGGCACATTATCTTTAGCCCCTTCGGGAAATTCATCATGACCCTGGGTGGGACGCTGGGGCAATTGCTCATGCCGTTGATCTGTGTTGCGGTCCTGCTGTTCAAGACGCGGGATACCTTTGGGGCCTCGGTGGCCCTCTGGTGGTTCGGTGAAAACTTCATGGATATTGCGCCATATATCAACGACGCTAGGGCCTTGGAGCTGATGCTTTTAGGGGGTGTGACGGGCAAAGACGTCATAGATTACCACGACTGGGAATACATCCTGCGCAAACTGGGATGGCTGCAATACGATCACACGCTTGCCTCTCTTTCGTACTTCATCGGCATCGTGATCATGCTCGCTACCTTTGCGTGGGGTGGATACCTGCTCTTTAAGCAGTTTAAAGACCTTGCTCGCACCACTTCCTCACGAACATAAGAGCCGTCCAGTCGCACTAATATCTTCACGAATGCTTAAGGAACGCTAACTTCCGGCGTTGACAGTTGACAACAGGGGTATTGATTGTTGCTCGTTACGCCCTATTCATCTGCTGTGCATTTCTCTCGATTTCGCTTAGATGAAATTTAAAGCAGCCGTGCCCCGCCCTGCGTGAATATTGCACCTTTTGCCCACACCAGGGGCATACGATATATTTTTTTCCCTCTTCTTTCCTGGAGGAATGCATCTTTTCCCTTGCCATTGTTTTCCTCTTTCTTTCCCCACCCATATCCTCCTGGGATTTTATCAATTTCAGGTGTAAAAATAATATGTGCATCATTGAGGGTGTCTTCAAGGTCGTGAATGAGAAGAATCACGTTTTTTTTCGAATTTAGGTAGGGGTGCGATATCCAGGACGCTGTCACTAAAACTTGGTGCTATGGAGGGGGTTCAGCACAGATCGTCGAAGCAGGTCGCTATTATATTCTAAGGTTTTTGTTCCGCCTTTTTCTCTTCTTCCCGTATCTTTTTCAGGCTTAGGTGATGTCTCCACAAGTATAAAAAACCGGCGAGGGTAATGGGAATATAATTGGTGGCGTGAAAGACGAGGGAGAGGCTTAGGGCCTTCTCCAGGGGGATATTGTAGAGGACGAGGGCATAGGCTACCGAGGCGTGATAGGGGCCGACATAGCCGGGTGTAGAGGGTATCATCATTGCCAGGCAGATGGCCAGCAAGACCGTTACCGCGGCGGAGATGGAGAACTTAAGTCCAAAGGCAAAGCCGATGAGATAGATAGAATAGGCGAAGGCCGCCCAGATAACGAGGGAGTAGAGGAAGGTGATCACCATGGTTTTGGGGCTGTCAACGGAAAGAAGGCCCTCCTTAAACGACTTGATACTGGAGATACCGCTTTTGGCCAGCTTCGAGGAGAAAGGCCGCGTGAAGAACAGGGCAGTTTTGAGAGCCCACCGCGTCTGGGTTTTAATGATTATGAGTACCGCGAAGGCAAACCCGTAGATGGCTATGGTTATATATCCCCCCATCAGTATGCCCTTTTTAAAACCGAGGTTTCCCGGGGGGAAATGAATGAATGTAAGTACTACCACGAGCACGCCTAATACGGTAAAGCCGTCAAAGAGCCGTTCCACCATCACGGTGCCCAATGACGCGCTCTTGCTGATCCGTTCGCTGCGACCGATGATATAGGCCCGCACGAACTCTCCCATGCGTACGGGAAGGACGTTGTTGGCCATAAAACCTATAAGCATGCCTTCAAAGAGGTTAAAAAATCCAATTTTTTTGATAGGGCGCAGGAGGTATCCCCACCTCAGAGATCGAAGGGCCATGGTGAGGAAGATAATGGCAACGATGGGAATTATATAGAAGTAATTAGCACCCTCCAGGCTCGCCCACAGCAGTCGAAAATCTATTCGATGAAAAGCCAAGTAGAGTATGATCAGGCTGATTAAAAAACCGATCCATGATTTCCAATTCTTCATTTTTCCCTCAGGCTCTTCTTTGCTTTTTGTACGTCTTTTTCTATCTGCTGTACAAGGGCATCAGGCGTGGGGAAGGTCTGCTCATCCCTTATTTTTTCCACCACGGCCACCCGCAATTCTTTCCCGTAGAGATCACCCTCATAGTTGAAGAGAAATACCTCAACGGCAAATTCCTCGTCGCCAAAGGTAGGATTGGTTCCAATATTCATCACCCCCTGGTATGTTTTGTCGTTCACGGTCACAGTGACAGCATACACTCCCTTTTTGGGGTAGAGGTCCGAGGTGATTTCCAAGTTAGCCGTTGGGAAACCCAAATTCTTTCCTCGCTCATGTCCGTGGATGACCTTGCCAAGGATGATAAAGTCCCTGCCCAGCATGCTGTTGGCTTTCGCAACGTTCCCCGCCATGATCAATTCCCGTATCCGTGTACTGCTGATTACTTCGCCGTTTACGGTATAGGGAGGGATTATTTCTACTCCAATACCAAGTCCCTTTCCTATTTTTGTTAATCCCTCTGCCGTTCCTTTTCCATCTTTCCCGAAAGAAAAATTAAACCCAACTATTACCCAGTGTGGGGCAATACGCTTCAAAACGATATCCCGGATGAATTCCTCCGCGGACATGTGGGCAAGGTTTTTGGTAAAGGGAAGGTTAATGGTGCAATCGATCCCAAATTGCGCCAAGAGCATCATCTTCTTTCGAGGGGGGGTGATGAGGGGGATCTGTAAATGGGGATGCAAGAGCTTAACGGGATGGGGCTCAAAGGTGAGGAGCACAGCATCGCCACCCTCGCTCCTGGCCCGTTCGATGACCCGTTTAATGATTTCCTGATGACCGAGATGGAGGCCATCGTAACTTCCAATAGTCACGGCAGGGGAGGTGAAATCCTTGCTGGTAAAGGTGAGGTCATTAATGATCCTCATGGGGCTTCCCGCTTCCTTGACATGAGCGATGGATTAGTATAGGTTACCTGTTAGGTTTTTGCAATGAGATTATGCCGAAGTGGCGGAACTGGTAGACGCGCTAGGTTCAGGGTCTAGTGGGCGTATGCCTGTGCGGGTTCGAGTCCCGCCTTCGGCACCATGGTATTCCAAGGGCCTTTCCTTTTTAGGAGAAGCCCTTTTTTTGATTTCTTCAAGTCGTGGTCTTTAACCGAATGATAGTTGACTTTCGACATTAGCGATGCGTACTATAATAATGAGATCGAATTTTTCTATGAATAACTGGTTGCTTACGATCAAAGGATTGAAGACCTATTTTTTCACACGCTGGGGTGTCGTCAAGGCGGTGGACGATATAGATCTGAGGTTGGGAAGGGGGGAAACCTTGGGGTTAGTGGGGGAGTCCGGTTGTGGTAAGAGTGTAACCGCCCTCTCCATCCTTCAACTGGTTCCCAGACCCAGAGGAAGGATTGTGGGCGGGGAGATTATATTTCAGGGGAAAAATATTCTGGAACTTCTAGACGAGCAGATGCGTAGCATTCGAGGGAGAGAGATTGGCATGATCTTCCAGGAGCCCATGACTTCCCTCAACCCTGTCTTTAATATCGGGTCCCAGGTTCTTGAGGCACTCTGCGCACACAAAAAATTCACCAAGAAAGAGGCGAAGAGTAAGGTCATTGAACTGCTTACCTCGGTGGGTATGCCCGATGCCGGAAAGCGGATAAAGGATTATCCTCACCAACTCAGCGGAGGAATGAGACAGCGAGTCATGATCGCCATGTCCCTAGCCGGTGATCCGACACTGCTGATTGCCGATGAGCCCACCACGGCCTTGGACGTTACCATTCAGGCGCAGATATTAGCATTGCTCCAACGGTTGAGGCAACAAAGGGGATTGGCAATGATTCTGATTACCCACGACCTAGGAGTTATCGCCCAGACGGCGGACAACGTCGCCGTCATGTATGCGGGTAAGGTGGTGGAATATACTGCTGTGGTAACCCTGTTTGCCGATCCCAAACACCCCTATACCGTCGGCTTGCTTTCCTCTGTCAGCGAACGACGTCCTATAACCGGTAATGTCCCCAATCTTCTCGAAGAGATATCCGGCTGCCCATTCCATCCCCGCTGTCCCTCGGTCATGAAGATATGCCGAAAACAGATGCCCCCTTTCTTCGCCCTTGCTGACGGTCACCAGGCGAGATGTTGGCTCTATGGGTAAAACACAAGACCTGATCGTTGCGAGAGGGCTGAAGAAGTATTATCCTTTTTTTGCTGGTCCTTTTGCACCTGCGCAAGGCGTGATAAAGGCGGTGGACGGGGTGGACCTCTCCATTACACAAGGGGAAACCCTGGGTTTGGTAGGGGAGAGCGGTTGCGGCAAGTCCACCATGGGGAGGTTGCTCCTGCGGCTGGAAGACGCTACAGTGGGAGATATCTACTTTGCTGGAGAGAAAATCGGAGGGCTTCACGGTAAGTACCTGCGGCAGTTGCGAAAAAAGGTCCAGATCATTTTTCAAGATCCTTATTCCTCTCTCAATCCCCGTAAACGAGTAAAACAGATCATCGAGGAGCCGTTGATCATCCACCGTGTCTTTGAGAGTAAGAGAGCAAGAGAGAAAGAGATTCGGCGGCTTTTGAAAACAGTTGAGTTAGAAGAGGATTACCTCTACCGATATCCGCACGAGTTCAGCGGGGGGCAGAGACAGCGCATCGGTATCGCCAGGGCCCTTGCCCTGCGCCCCCAATTTATCGTTGCCGACGAACCGGTCTCAGCCCTTGATGTCTCTATACAGGCACAGATCCTTAACCTTTTAAGAAAGCTGCAAGCAAAATTTCGTCTTACGTATCTCTTTATATCCCATGATCTCAGCGTGGTGAGTTATATCAGCCAGCGGGTGGCCGTTATGTACCTGGGCAGGATCGTTGAACTCGCCTCGCGGGATGACCTCTATCAGCGCCCCCTGCATCCTTACACACAGATCCTGCTCAAGTCTATCCCCCAGCTGGATCCCACACGACGCGAGGGAGCCTCGCCGACGATGGGAGAAGTACCGAGCCTCTTTTCTGTCCCCGAAGGATGTCCTTTTGTGGTCCGATGCCCTCAAGCCCGGAAAGGCTGCCGTCGGCAGAGCCCATCTTTGACGGAGATTTCTACCGGACATTATGTAGCCTGTCTTGAAGTCTAGTGATAGGAGGCATATATAAGCCAGCACGATTCCGTTGATGATTTGTGAAGGTGTTTGTGGGTAGGATAAACAGGCAGTTAATCCGTTCCTAACATGGTATCCGATTTCAAGAAGTCCTCATCTCCTGCGGTTGAGGTCTCGTCGGTATATTGAGTGGGCTGGGTTCCTTCTTTAAAGCACTCAAATATGCAATCTTTTGCGCCGGGGGAACAGAGGAGCCCGGTTTGGGGATCGATCTTTGCGAAGACGATTCCCTCTGGGATGGAGAAATTTTTCGCCGGTCTACCCGCTACGGCCTTTTGCATATAGGATACCCAGATGGGAGAGGCGGCCCGGGAGCCCGTCTCGAATTTCCCCAAGGGCTTGTTTTCATCAAAACCCACCCACACCCCGGTGATCAGGTCCGGGGTGAAGCCGACAAACCAGGCGTCTGTATATTCATTGGAGGTGCCGGTCTTACCCCCGCAAGGACGCCCCAAGGCCTTCGCCCGCTGACCGGTTCCCCCCTGTACCACCCCCTCGAGGAAGCTCGTCATGATGTATGCGGACTGCTCGCTGATCACCTGAGGACACACACCCTCTTTGCCCGTTTTGAGGTCCTCCTCGATGATTGTTTCCGCCTGCCTTCCCAGATCTGCCTCCAAGGGCCAGGGGTGATTTTCCTCCAGGACTTCTCCATCCCGATCTTTGACCTGTTTTATGAAGATAGGTTTAATGAGATGCCCGCGGGCGGCAAACACCGCATAGGCCCTCACCAGTTCCAAAGGGGTGACCCCAGAGGACCCTAAGGCGAGGGAGAGATCGGGGGCCAACGGTGATTCTATTCCCAGCCTCTTGGCATACTTGATGGCGTAGGGGATACCTATATCACGCAACACCTTGATGGTTACCACATTTCTGGAGTGGGTCAAGGCGTTCCGCAGGGTAGTAGGGCCGTAGAATTTTTCTTCAAAGTTTTTGGGCTTCCAATCTTCATCCCTGAGGGCGTCCTCGTAGATAACGGGTGAGTCAATGATGACGGAGGCAGGGGTAAATCCCTTGTCCAGGGCGGCGGCGTAGATGATGGGTTTAAAGGAAGATCCGGGCTGGCGGCGGGCCTGCAGGGCGCGGTTGAACTGGCTCTCTAAGAAGTCTCTTCCCCCCACCATAGCACGCACGTATCCTGTGGGGATCTCCAGCGAGATGAGGGCCCCTTGGGCCGCGGGTTCCTGTTCCAGCTCCAGTTTCAATAAACCCTTGGAGGGGATTGTCTGCACGCGGGTCCGGATGACATATCCTGGTTTGAGGGCTTGGGTAGGATCTTTCAACTGGGCATCACTATAATTCACTTCGGGATCAGGGCTTCGCGCCCACCGCATCGTTTCGAAAGGTATATACCCTGTTTTATTCCCGATCCGTACCATTATCTGCTTTTTGTCTTTGGATATTTCCGTTACCACGCCTAAGTAGATCTCGCCCGCGGTGAGAGGCTTTTCTGTAAGGCTCTGGGCTACTTCCTGACAAAAGGCGCCTAATTCATCTTTCTTTAATACTTTCTCCGGGCCTCGATAACCCTGTCTTCTGTCCAGGTCCGTGAGTCCGGTCTGCAGAGCCTCTTGGGCCGCCTTTTGGTTCTCGAGGTTTAACGTAGTATAGACCTGAAGGCCCTTAGTGTAGAATGCATCCTCACCATATTTTTCCTGGAGGTATATCCTGACGTATTCGGTGAAATAGGGGGAGATATTGAGGAATTTGTTCTCTCTCGATTGTATCTGTATGGGGGCCTGACGGGCCTCATCGGCTTCTTGTTGGGTGATATAGCCTTCTTCGACCATACGCCCCAAAACATAGGACTGACGACTTTTGGCTTGTTCAAAGTGATGAAGGGGAGAATAATTCTCCGGGGCCTTCGGTAGGCCTGCCAGCATGGCGGCTTCGGCGAGGGTAACCTCTTCGGCCCCCTTGCCGAAATAATCGCGAGCGGCCGCCTCCACGCCATAATTTCCGTGGCCGAGATAGATCTGATTCAGATAGATATAAAGGATCTCCTCTTTGGTGAGATACTTTTCTATTCGATGGGACAGTATGACCTCCCTGATCTTTCTGGCGAGGGTCCTTTCCCTGGACAAGACCATGGAGCGCACGGTCTGTTGGGTGATTGTGCTCCCCCCCTGGATGATCCTGCCCGCCAGGAAGTTTCTGATCATGGCCCGCAGGATGCTGAGATATGAGATCCCTTTATGCCGGAAAAAGTCGGCGTCCTCGGCAGCCACAAAGGCACGGCTGAGGACCTCGGGGATCTGTTCGATGGAGACAACGATCCTGCGCTCCTTGCAGAACTCCCCGACCAACTCCCCATCATCGGAAAAGACCTTGGTGATGATGGGCGGTTTATAATCTTCCAGCGATTTGATGGGGGGAAGGGTGAATGAGAAATAGAGATATATTCCCAAACCGATCAACAAAAAGGCGAGGATGAGGCACGGGATAAACATCACAAAGGATTTTCGCGCTCTTTTCTTCTGCTCCCCCTCACCGTGCCCCTCTTCAGAAAGGGTATTGTATTCTTGAAAATCCATGCTATAATGCTACCACAGAAAATGGGGAATGAAAAGGTCAAACAGCGGATGGTGAGAGGGTTGTAGAAGGGATGAAAAAGATTTTTGGGCATGAAAGGGCCATTTTTTGGCACCGGAAATGGCCAAAATTGTCACCTTTAGGCCCTCTTTAATAGAAGTGAGAAAAGCAGGTTGAGGTTTTTCAAGGGTTTGCGGGATGGTTATTATGGCATAATGTTTGCTTCTTTAGTAGGGTGATTATTCAGAGAAAGGGGGTGCAATACGTCAAGTGCGAGCGAAATAGGGGGTAAGAGGAGATAACCAAATCAAGGAATGATATATAGAGTATATAAAAAAAGGAGGAAGAACATGTTACAGAAGATAAGGAAGAAAGAAGGTTTTACGTTGATCGAACTTATGATCGTGGTGGCTATCGTGGGCATCTTGGCCGCCATCGCCATCCCGGCCTATCTCGATTACACGGTCAAGGCGAAGCTGACTGAGGTCTCCGCCGCCTTGGACGCCCTGGGCCAGGCGGCATCGGAGTACCACGCCTCGGCGGGATTCTTCCCAGATGATTCAGCCCCTTACGATACTGTCTCCGCCTTCGCCGCGGTGAGCGATGACTATGTCGCTACATGGACCTATAGTTTCGTTGATATAAATAACTGTGATTTCTCAGCGGCACTGAACCTCAACCCCGTTTTAGCCAACACCATGACCATGACGATTCATTTTGCTTCAGGTACCGGTTATCAGAAGATTTGGAACTGGGATCTTGGATCGAGTATTGCTCCGAAGTATAGGCCGAAGAAGTAAGAAGCTGCTAATAGAAGTTAAGATCATATATAAGAACGTGAACGTAATACAAAGCAGGAGTGGTCAGGCCTTGAAAGAGTAGAAGCGTAAAAACTATCATTCAAGGCCTGACCCCGTCCATTAGTGGTAAAGGGGGTAAATGGCGTGTACCTGAATAGGGCGAGATCAAAAAAAGGTTTTACCCTGATCGAACTCATGATCGTAGTGGCCATTATAGGTGTGCTGGCCGCTATCGCCATTCCTGCATATCGTGATTATATCAGGAGGGCGCGGATGTCCGAGGTCCTCAGTGCCGTTGATGCCATTGCCACCGGCGCTAATGAATATCATTCCACACTGGGGTTTTTCCCATCTCAGACCTATGGTTCCAATAATCTCGCATTCTTCTCCGGGCAGTATGCTGCAATCACTTTGCATGATACCGGTGATAGTTTTTATGGCCTCGAAATTGTTGCCAATTTCAACCCCAACTTGGATCTCACCTTTGCTGGCGGCGAGGGTGAATTATGGATGCTGATTACGTACGATACTACAAATGGTTATTCTAAAACCTGGGTCCTTGTAAATACCACCATTGATGCCATGTTTATTCCAAAAAAGTAGGCAACTACGAACGAGAGAAGTCGTGTTATAAATATCTAGTTATTGTAGAGCGTATAAGAGTTTTTTTGTACCAATGAGAAATATTTCTGAAGTCGAATTTAAACGCAGGTGAGCAAAGGGGGATGCAGAGCGATGAGGGGAAACAAAGGAGTTACACTTATAGAAGTCATGGTCGTGGTGGTAATCGTGGGAATCCTGGCGGCGGTGGCCATCCCAGCTTATAACAACTACGTCACCAGATCCCGCCGTTCCGATGCCTTTACCGCCTTGGAGACGGTGAGGGCCGCGCAGGAGATGTACCGGGCAGAGCGGGGTTTTTATGCCGGCGCCCTCGGCTCGCTCCCGGGATGTTCCGCAGCGATGGCGGGCGACAATTATACCGTAAGCATCGTCAGAACAGACAACACGCATTATACGTCAACTGCCACCGCTCAGAACGCGCAGGCTGGGGACTTTAATTTTCGCATAGATGAGGACGGGAATCAGGAATATTTTGACGGCGGATGGCTAAGTGATAAAACATGGGAAGAACTGCGCTAAGGCCACACCACTCAATGTGTATCCGGAGATACTATTAAGGCTGTATTAATTATCAGTTCCTTTTTTATCGCTACCCTCCTTCCCCCCCATACATTCTTTTGGTCTCCTACCTTACAAATAATCATTTTATTGTGGGCCCTTTTCCTCTGGTTTTATAGAGGGGTAACAAAAGGATCTTTGGAGATTAGGAAGGTTGCCTTCCCCCTTCCCCTTATGGCCTTTTTTATACTGGCCCTCTTTTATACCTTTTATTCCATTGACTATGCAGTCAGCCGGGATTTCTTCATTCAACTGTCCAGTTATATGGCAATTTTTTTTCTCGTAGCCCAGATTACTTCCATCAAGAATTCCCGTAGGATCGGTCTAGCAATCGTTATCTTAGGAATTGTGACCTCCCTTTACGGTTTCTACCAATATTTCTGGGGATTTAAAGGTCTTCTCGGCCAGATGGACGTTATGGGTCTTTCGTATCCATCCCCCCTCAAAGAGGAGATTATCGGACGCCTGGAAGGGGGGCGGATATTCTCAACCTTTTTATTGCCCAGCCATTTTGCCGCATTTTTGGGGTTGACCATTCCCGTGAGCGCGGCCTTTGTCCTTATCAAAAAAGGGTGGCTACGATACCTTTTCGGGTTAGCCGCGGCAGTGCAAGGGTTCGCCCTCTATTTGACCAAGTCCTTCAGTGGGTGGCTCTCTCTAATTCTCAGCTGTGGGTGCTTTGCCTTCATCTATTTGGGTTATATTAAGAGGGTGAAGACTCGATATCTGATTGCCTCCATCGGGGGTCTGGTTTTTATGTTGGCCTTGATCTTTGCCGGGCTGAGTCTTATGAGGCCGGATAACCCCTTTGCCTCCATCGCAAACAATCCCATGGTGCTCAGAGTCTTAAACTGGGGTACCACGGTAGAGATGATCAAGGATTCCCCCTTGCTAGGGAAGGGCCTACAGACGTTTGGTTTCATCTATCCCTCCTACCAAAAGATCGGTGCAAATGTCATCCACCATTCCCACAACACCTACCTTCAATTAGGAGTGGAGATGGGCATTGTCGGCACAGTAGTTTTCTTGTGGTTCGCCTGCTGGTGGTTTTGGCGCACGCTGCATGTTTTTCGAAAATCACAAGATAAGACATCAAGGATTTGGATGGGGTCCTTGATGATAGCGGGTTTGGCTTTTTTTATTCACCATGCCTTTGATTTTGAGTTTTACCTGCCCAGCGGCACACTGGCGGGTTTTGCCGTTCTGGCCTTGGCCATTGGTGCCCAGAAAAAGGATAAAGTCTATAAAATAGCTCTAAAGAAAAAAAGACGAACGCTTTTCACCACAGTAGGGTTCCTCGGTGCAATAGTAGCTTCCCTACTTCTACTCGTCTCTTTTTATGGAAAGATGCATTTTCAGAGGGCAAGGAGCCTCCTTGAATCAAAGATCAATTTCACAAAAGAGGCTGAGATGGAGCTTAAAAAGGCCATACGCTTGGATCTTTATAACAGTGAGTACCATCACCGTTATGGGGTATTGCTCGTTCAGAAACTCTCCCGCCAACAGGAAGGTGTTGCTGAGGTGCAAAAGGCCATACGCCTGAGCCCCTGGCGTCACTACTACTATTTTGATCTAGGTATGATATACTTGATTTCAGGGGAGGAGAAAAAAGGGTTAGCGGAGATCAAGAAGGCCTCTCAACTTTTTCCCTTGCATGAAGACTACCATAAATTGTTGAGGGCCATCTATCTCCAGATGGGTGAGGAGGAAATGGTTTCACAGGAGGAGCAGTGGATAGAGCGGATACAGAGAGGGGACATGGATTGAAAGTAATCTCCGTAGTAATTCCTATTTTCAATGAGGAGCGGAATATTGCCCCCCTCTATAGGGGGCTCAAGGCCGTTCTAGAAGGTATGGAAGCGGAGTACGAAGTCATTTTCATCGATGACGGCAGCGATGATGCCAGCAGCGAGGTGCTGCAAGGATTAGCTAAGAATGATAAACGAGCTAAGGTCATCCAATTTCGCAAAAATTTCGGACAGACCGCCGCTATTGCTGCCGGTGTTGAACATGCCAGGGGAGAGGTAATCGTCGCCATGGATGGTGACGGTCAAAATGATCCCAAAGATATTCCCAGGCTCTTGGACAAATTAGAACAGGGCTATGATGTGGCGAGCGGGTGGAGGAGCAATAGGAAAGACCCCTTTCTTAATAAAAAATTTCCTTCGGCAGTGGCCAATAGATTGATTTCCTGGCTGACTGGGGTTAAGCTGCATGATTATGGCTGTACACTCAAGGCATACCGAAGGGAGATCTTAAAAGATGTGCGGCTCTACGGAGAGATGCATCGCTTCATTCCTGCCTATGCCTCATGGGTTGGGGCGCGTATTACGGAGTTGAAGGTAGCACATCACCCTCGAAAACACGGGAAATCCAAATACGGCCTTTCCCGGACTACCAGCATCATCCTGGATCTCATAACCATTTTATTCTTGCAGCGCTATTCCACTAAGCCCATTCGTCTCTTCGGTGGGGCGGGGATGCTATTACTTGTTCTGGGGGGCTTAACAGGTCTGTTCGTCCTTGTGCGGAGGCTCGTTTGGGGAGGGGTTTGGATCAGTCCCATGATCTTGATTTCCTTTCTCTTTATTACCATGGGGGTTATGTTCATTTTGCTGGGACTCATTGCGGAAATCATTATTCGTACATACCATGAATCACAGGCGAAGCCGATCTATGCGATAAAATCAACCGTCAATCTTGATTAACCACTATATTTTTTTCAAAGGTTTAAATATCATGTGTGGCATTTGCGGTTTTTGTTTCCCAGATGAGAGGATGATAAATTTCGATACTCTCAAAAATATGACAATGAGCTTAAAACATAGAGGGCCTGATGATGAAGGATATTATACTGATGCAGGAATTGCCCTGGGACATCGAAGGCTGAGCATTATTGATCTCGATACGGGGAAACAGCCCATCCACAACGAAGATAAGACTATTAATGTAGTATTCAATGGCGAGATATATAATTTTCCAGACTTGAAAAAGGAGTTGGAAGGTAAGGGCCATAGGTTTTACACCAGGACCGACACAGAGGTATTGGTCCATCTCTATGAAGAGATGGGAGAAGGGTGTCTGGAGAGACTAAACGGGATGTTTGCCTTTGCCATCTGGGATGGGAAGAGGAAAAAGTTATTCCTCGCCAGGGACAGAATAGGTATCAAACCTCTTTATTATGCCTATAATGGGAAAGATATAGCATTTGCCTCTGAGCCCAAAGCGCTCTTGCAGCTACCCTGGGTAGACGGAAGGCTTGACCCCTTAGGTCTGAGCCACTATTTGAGTTATGACTTCATCCCCGCTCCGTATTCCATTTACAAGGATATCAGGAAAGTACCTCCGGGACATCAGGCCATTTATCAGGATGGAAACCTCCAGTGTAATCCCTATTGGGACCTGGATTTGAGCGATCGTTTGGAGGATGAATTGGATGAAGAGGAAATCTGCGATCTGATTTGGGGTGAATTCTGTCGTAGTGTCAAGACTCGCCTTATTAGTGATGTCCCGCTAGGGGTACTGCTAAGTGGAGGAATCGATTCTACCTCAGTTCTCGCCGCTTTAAGACATGAAGGTGTAAATGATATAAAGACCTTTTCAATCGGATTTGAAGATTCCTCTTTCGACGAATCAAAATATTTTCGACGAGCCGCTACATTTTTCGAAACCGATCATCACGAGGAGGTTCTTGCCCCTCACAAGCTCGTCGATACAATCCCAGAAGTTGCCTCCATACTCGATGAGCCCTTGGCCGATGCCTCCATTATGCCCACCTATCTTCTCAGCCGATTCGCCAGAGGGCATGTAAAAGTTGCCTTAGGAGGGGATGGAGGGGATGAGCTCTTTGCAGGCTATCCTACTTATCAGGCCTTTTTGCTCGCTCGCTATTACGCAAAGCTACCACAGGTGCTAAAATCTTTTGTTGAGGTAGTAGTAAAACGGCTCCCGGTGTCCTTTGAAAATATGAGTTTTGACTTTCGCGCCAAGAAATTCATCAGTGGTATTGCCTATCCTCCTTTGGAGAGGAACTATATTTGGTTGGGGACTTTTTCGTCAGATGAAAAAGACGAACTGCTTGTCCCCGACATAATGAAAAGGCCGAACAATATCAATTCTTTTGGTGTGTTACATGATTATCTTAAAGGCAAGACATTCAATTCTGAATTGGGGGAGCTCCTCTACCTTGATACCAAGCTTTATCTGCAGGATGGGGTGCTCGTCAAGGTTGACCGAGCGAGCATGGCCCATGGGCTGGAAATAAGAGTGCCTTTTCTCGATCATCATTTCGTGGAGATGGTGACAGGACTCCCTGAGGCATTGAAGCTCAAGGGGTTTACGAGCAAATATATATGGAAAAGGGCTGTTAAAGATCGTATTCCTGAGGAGATCCAAAAGAGAGGTAAAAAAGGGTTTGGGATTCCTGTTGGCAAGTGGCTTTCTAGAGAATTGAAGAAACTGATGTTAGAGCTACTTTCAGAAAGAAGACTTAAGAAACAAGGGGTATTTAATCCTTCGGCCGTGAAAACTTTTGTTGATGATCACCTCGCCCGCCGGGTAGACAACAGAAAGAAACTGTGGAATTTGCTCATTTTTCAACTGTGGTGGGATAGCTTTGGTTCAAGGAGCTGAATAATGGAGGATAAAGAAAAAAAGATCTTTTTGTTATTTCTCATTGTCTTTTTCGGATTCTGCGCTCTCTTTGCCGCCCAGAAGATAGTATCTTATGATGATTGGTGGCATCTTAAGACCGGAGAATGGATATGGCAGCATAAGGCCATTCCCCATGTCGATACCTTCTCATATACTTTTCGAGGTGCAGAGTGGATCGATTTTGAATGGCTCTTTCAGGCCGTGATCTATCCAATATATCAGTTGGGCGGTTTTGGGGGGTTAATTACCTTTAAGATCGTTATTATCTTATTGACTTTTATAATCCTTTTTTTCACCTGCCGAGAGGTAGATCAAGGGAGAAAGTGGCTCAGTATTATCATTTTGTTTATTGCTCTGCAAATAGCCCGTGGAGGTTTTTTGGTTCGCCCACAGATTGTTTTTTTACTCTTCCTCGCCCTTTATTTGTATCTTCTCGCCCTTCACCGAGGAGAGCGGATCACTACTCGCAAGTTAATTCTTTTTCTTTTGCCCATCCATATCCTATGGGTAAATTTTCACGGTAGCTTCCTTTTAGGTATATTTTTGGTCGGCGCATATGCCATCGGCAGCGTTATCCCTTTAGTTCTGAGCCACTACCGTGATCTCAGCCGTGTATTGCAAGACAAGAGATTCCAAAATTTTTTGTTGTTAGGCCTTCTCTTAATCCTGGCCTCTTTAGTAAATCCTTATACGTACCGGATTTTTCTCATTCCCTTGGAGACCGTAGGGGCACAAGAAACTCTTAGAGGTATCGCTGAGTGGGTGCCCCTCATGGACCCTAGATTTCTGGGGGTTTTAACAGTCGATCCCTCGATGTGGTTTCGAGCCTTATTTCTTATAGGAGTGATCTCCTTTTTTTTAGTTTGGCGGGATAACCTGAAGCGCATAGAAGATGTGTTTATATTCGCTGTGTTTTCCTTTATGGCTTTTAAATATGTTCGTTTTATTATGCCTTTTGCTTTGGTGGCAGCCCCTATTATTGTCAATAATCTCAGCCAAGTGCGGTGGCGTGTGAAAAAATGGAGATGGCTACACCTTGTCCCCCTTCTTATAATTATCGCTTTTTCCATTAATGATATGAGAACTTTGATCAAGCAGGAGAGGCTTGGCTTTGGCGTCTGGAGAAGTTATCCTGAGACAACTGTGAATTTTTTGAAAGAGCATGATGTAACGGGAAGGATTTTTAACACCTATGGCTACGGCGGTTACCTCATCTGGCACCTCTGGCCCGACATACCCGTCTTTATAGACGGGAGGACCCCTACCATCTACGATAATGATTTCTTCTGGCTCTATGGTCTGGCAGCTCGAGATAAGGATATATGGGAAAAGGTCGCCCAAAACTACGGGATAGAAATTGTCCTAGTAAGGGATGCCAGGGAGATGGGGTATGCCTCCTTCCTCCACAGGTTGGATGAGGATGAGGGGTGGAGGCTTGTGGCCTTCGATGATGAGTCGAACCTCTATCTCAAGAGAGGGGGGAGATTTGACGGACTGATAGAAAGATACGGATTTCACGACCTGAGGCCTGCTGATGTCTCCATGGATTACGCTAAGGACAAAAAGGGCGATGTGAGATATCTCAAAGCCCTTGGGGAGGAGCTGAAGGAGGCCTGCCGGAGATACCCCGACGCCTTTTACCCCTTTTACTACCTCGGCGTTTACCACCAACTCTATGGAACCAGAGACCATCTTCAAGAGGCTGAAAAGGTTTTGAAGAACGCTGTGACTAACCGCCCGGATTTGTCACGCGGTCATTACGAGCTGGGCTTTACTTTGATGAAGTTGAAACGATATGATGAAGCAGCAAGGGAGTTGAAGAAGTCCATAAAGCTCCAATCCAATCTCCCAGTTGATGCCTATTATTATTTAGGATTTTCTTTATTTCACAAGGATGAAATAGATGGGGCCATAAAGTTTTTGGAAAAATACAAAGAAAAGGCGAGTTTTAGGACAAGGGTTGATGCATATAAGCTTCTTGGGAGTGCTTATATGAAGAAATATAGATTCCAAAAGGCCTTAAGCTGTTTTGAGCGTGTAGGATATCTCGAGAAGCCTACCTGGGATATACTTGTCAATAAGGGAGTTGCGTATTTCGGCATGGACAACCTGGATGAAGCCAGGGAAAGTTTTGAGCAAGCAATGGAAATAAATCCTGACCAGTTAAAAGTAGTTTACAACTTAGCTGTTGTTTATGAAAAATTGGGATTGCAGGAAGAAGCAAAGAGGCTTTTTGAAAAAGCCGCCCAGTTAAGAGCTCAAGATGCGGAAGAGGAGATTTGGCTAAAAAAGGCGAAGGAGAAGGCGAGGTGAGGAAAGTACTGGTTTTTTCCGTCCTGTGTTTGATATCTCTTGGGGTAGGATGGTTCCTCCATTTTCTTTATCCGTACTGGGAGCTGCCCTGGAAGACCAAGGCGATCCAGCGCTGGGAACTAAGAAAGACCCTGCAGATAGGGGAAGGGGAACTTTCCGATATCGTGCTCGTCGAAGAAAAGGATATGGTGGGTTATACGAGGAAGCTTCTGAGCTTCCGCTGGTGGGGGATCCCTTTGGAGGCCTTCCTTCTCATCCCGCATAGTAACGAAGATAAGATGCCTGCCATTCTAGCCCTTCCCGGCCACCATACGATAAAGGCGGAGGTAATTGGCGAGCACCCTTCTCGCTTTGATGTGGATTATGGTCAGAAGCTCGTGAAAGCTGGATTTTGCGTCCTTGCGCCTGATATTCCATTTTCGGGAGATATGAGGGCTGAAGACCATATTGCCCTGAACTTGATTATGGCAGGATCAAACCTTACTGGGTTACGAGTCTCCTATCTTAAGGCCCTTGTCGATTATCTTTCTTCTCTTTCCTTCATAGATCCAGAGAGATTAGGGTGTGTCGGTTGGTCCATGGGAGGGGGACTTGCCATGTACCTTGCAGCGGTGGACAAGAGATTAAAGGTGGTAGCAATAAGTGGCTATTTTGGTACATACAAGGAAACGTTTTTGAGAATGCGCCAAACCACCGATAACTATATCCCGGGAATATTGGAATTTGGAGAAATGGCTGATGTTGCCTGCCTCATAGCGCAACGGTCCTTGTGGATCGAAGGTAGCAGTAATGATCCAGAATTCCCTCAAGAGGCTTTTATAAAAGGGATAGAGGATTTAAAAAAATGTTATGGAGGGCATGAAGAACGCCTTACATGGCAGTTAATATCAGGTGGTCATAGATTTGAAGGAAAGGGATTGGAAGAGTGGTTTAAACGATGGCTGTGAAAGAATCCTTTAGAGAATGGAACGAGGCAATGGTAAAAAAGTATAATCCAGAGGATTATATCTTTCGCTCGAACTTTTTGGTGAGATTCGTAGAGTTAAAGAGATTCAGAAAGATTCAAGATCTTCTTCGGTTGAGCAATAACGATAACTTTTTAGATATAGGATGTGGAAGTGGATACTTTTTAAATAAAGCAATCTGCAAACGCGGAGTAGGAGTGGATATCTCTGATCTGATGGTGAAGACTGCCAGAAGGAATTGCGGAAATAATAATAGAAAGCTTATAGTGCAGTCAGATGCTGAAAGCCTTCCTTTTAAAAATAAGAGCTTCGATAAAATAGTTTCTACAGAGGTAATCGAACATATCCAGCATCCCCATGCCTTGTTAGAAGAAATGGAGCGTGTCTCAAAAAAAGATGCGGCAATTGTTATAACCATTCCAAATGAAAAGCATATCAACTGCATAAAGAATATAATCTTTTCGCTAAGAATTTATAAACTTTTATTTAGGAAAGGCTATCGTCCTGCCAAGAGAATGGACGATGAGTGGCATCTCCATATTTTCAATGCTAAAAAGTTTAAGGAATTGATTAAGGGAAAGTTTAATATCAAAAAAATCATACCAATTCCGACAGGGTTTTTCCCATTACGGTATATTTTTAGTTTAACAAAAGTTTTTTCGTAGGTTTTTCAAAGGTATCTTCAAGATTAAATAAAAATCTATTAGTTAATTATGTTTCAGGGGGCCAAAAGTGAGTAGTGCTACGGATACTGAAGAAGTTTTAATCACGCGGGCTGCAAAAGATATTGTTGATTCTCACAAGACCATCGCCTTGACCGGGGCGGGGATCTCAGTTGAGAGTGGTATTCCCGATTTCCGCAGTGCAGGGGGGTTATGGAGCAAATATGATCCTGAGGAATATGCTCATATCAGTGCATTCCGATCAAATCCAACGAAGGTCTGGCAAATGATCAAGGAGATGATGGATTTGGTCCTCGGTGCTGAGCCCAATCCCGCCCATGTTGCTCTTGCGGAATTGGAACAGATGGGTCTGCTGAGTTCCATTATTACCCAAAACGTTGATGGTCTTCATCAGCGGGGGGGAGCAAAAAAGGTGATCGAGTTTCACGGCTCCAACCAATGGCTAGTGTGCCTCCAATGTGGATATCGTCAAGAAGCTGTCTCCCTTTCCTTTGAAGAAATCCCTCCACTATGTCCTGAATGCGACTCTGTCTTGAAGCCAGATGTCGTCTTTTTTGGAGAACCCATACCGTGGGAGGCCCAAACCGGGTCTTTTGAGGAGGCGAGGACGTGTGGGTTGGTTTTAGTCATTGGGACCTCGGCAGTGGTCTATCCTGCTGCGGGGATACCTACTTCAGCGAAGCAAAGCGGAGCTAAAATTATTGAGATAAATACGGAGCCTACCCCTCTAACCGGTTACATATCCGATTATCTCATCCAAGGGACAGCCGGTGCGATACTTCCGAAGATCGTGGAGGAGGTCAAAAAACACATTTCTTGAAGATATCCAAGCCCTTAAGACGTTGGCGGTAAATAGGCCTGATTTTGCCATCCAGCGATGAGGTATTGCAAAGGGCGAGTTTAGATGCTATATTTAATTTTAATCCCATGAAAAAACTATCGTTTCAAAACCTTACCCTTCCCTAATTTATTCCCTGACAAGGAAAAAGCCGATATGAGCAGACAAAAGAGAGTGTTTTGCATATATTTATGAGAAGTATCAGAGGAAAAGGTTGGAAGGTCGAAGGATTAGAGGGGTACTGATTTTAGATGAACTTACATTTTGAAAATATGGAAGAGGCTAAGACCCTTTTTGGCCCCCATAATGATCACCTGAAGGCCATCGAGAAACATCTCGAGGTTAAGGTCCATACCAAAGGAAGCAATGTCGTGATCGAAGGGGATGAGTTGGATGTTGAACTAGCTGGCAGATTATTGAAGGAACTGCAAGGGCTGTTGAAGCGGGGTTATCCGATCTACGTTAGCGACATCGATTTCGCTATCCGAATCCTCTCAGAAGATCGTTCGATGAACCTAGAAGATATCTTTCTCAATACGGTCTATATTTCCTCGCAAAAAAAGGTCATTACCCCTAAGAGTGTGGTGCAAAAAGAATATATCGATACAATAAGAAACTATGATATGGTGATCGGCATCGGCCCGGCGGGGACAGGGAAGACCTATCTGGCCATGGCGATGGCCCTTTCCTTTTTGATGAAAAAGGCGGTGAAGCGTATTATATTGGCACGTCCCGCTGTGGAGGCAGGGGAACGACTGGGCTTTCTGCCGGGCGATCTCTATGAAAAGGTTAATCCCTATCTGAGGCCCCTTTATGATGCCCTCCATGACATGTTGGAATTTGATCAGGCGTCAAAATTGATGGAGCGAGGAGTTGTCGAAGTGGCCCCCCTGGCCTTCATGCGGGGTAGGACGCTGAATGATTCTTTTGTCATCTTAGATGAGGCTCAAAATACCAAACCCGAACAGATGAAGATGTTCCTCACAAGGATGGGCTTCGGCTCTAGGGTGGTGATCACCGGTGATATCACCCAGGTCGATCTACCTGATGGGAAGCAATCAGGGTTGATTCAGGTTCAGGATGTACTCAAAAAGATCCAGGGTATAAAATTTGTTTACTTCAGTGAGAAGGACGTTATCAGACATCCCTTAGTCCAGGATATTATCAAGGCCTATGAGGAGGCCGAGCAGTACGATGGATCAAGGGAGACGTGACGTTATGGAAAAAACAGAGCAAGAAAAAAGGAAAAGGGGATTTTTCTCCTTTTTGCTATTATGGGGAAAAATAAGGATGAGACCGCTGGGGCGCATCTTTAAGAACCCTCTTGTACAGCAATGGCTTTTGTTGATCTTTGCCTCTTTGTCTATTGCTGCCTTACTATCTCCAACCTTGGAAGAGGTTATCCCACGCTATCGGGTAGGAGACGTTGTGACAAAAGATATTAGGGCAGACCGTGATTTTCTGGTAAAGGACAGGGGAGCTACCGAGAAAAAGATGGAGGAGGCGGCACGGAAAGTTCTTCCGGTCTATGATCTTGCTCCCGCTTTGGTTCCGGAGATTGAAGGTATTATAGATTCCGTTTTCTCGGTGATGAGAAAACGCAGTGCCGAGGAAATACAAAAGACAGAAGTAGAGCACATTCTCGGCTTTGAACTTACCCGTCGTGAAATTCGTGCTTTAAAGGCCCATCGCTTTGATGAAAAGATAATACAGCGTGTTGAAGTACTTATTGCCCCCCTGATGACACAGGGTATCGTGAGCAACAAAGAACTCCTTTTGCAGGCAGAGGGGATTGTGGTGAGAAATATCCAAACAGGAGAGGAGGTAATTAGGAAAGAGCTTGGACCCCTTCTCGATTATCAGGAGGCCAAAAAGGCGATTGCCACGGCCTTTAAAGGGCCTCAGACAGAGGATATCCCAACCGATCTCAGACGGGTAATGGAGAAAATCGTCAATAATCTCATATCTCCTAATCTTACTTTCAATAGGCAGGAAACCAATAGGAGAAAGGAGATGGAGCGCACGCTGGTAAAACCTGTCTTCTTCCCCATTGAGAAAGGAAATCTCTTGGTAAGAAACGGGGATCAGGTAAAAGAGGAAGATCTCCTTAAACTCGAGGCCTTCCGTGAAGAGCGGCGCACGGGCAGAACCCTGCTCATGATGGTAGGGTTTATCTTGTTAGCATGTTTTTTTGTTGCGTCTTTTTTCATCTTTTCCACGAAGAATATTAGGAAAGTTTCCCCCGCCAACAAAGACATACTCTTTTTTATACTGGTATTAATCTCCTCTTTGGGAATGGCGAGGATTTCGGTCGTTATTGCCGAGGGCCTTGTCGGTGCCATGCCGGGGATTCCCCTCAGCTCATATTATTATTTCTTTCCGGTGGCCGCTGGGGCTATGTTAATCAGAATAGTTCTTAACTCCGAGATAGCCTTGGTTTATTCTATTTTTGTCAGCTTCCTCACTGGTCTCCTTTTGAGGGAGGGAATCTTTCTTCCCATCTTCTATCTCATTGGAAGTATCGTCGGGGCACACAACGTGGCTCGATGCCATCAGAGATTCCAGTTGATTAAAGGGGGTTTTTTTGTAGGATTGGCCAATCTTCTGCTCATCTTCTTTCAGGGGCTGATCACCGCCAGGATTTTTGAGGCGGATATCCTGTTTGGTCTCGTAATGGGATTGGCAGGGGGGGTCGTCGCCGGGATAATTGTGGTGGGGATAACCCCGGTCGTGGAATTGATATTCGGTTATACAACGGATATTAAGCTACTGGAACTGGCCAATTTAGATCAACCAATCTTGAAAGAAATGCTCATGAAGGCCCCTGGAACCTATCATCACAGTATGATCGTCGGAAACTTGGTGGAGGCGGGGGCCAAGGCAATCAATGTCAATCCGCTGCTCGCCCGGGTGAGCGCCTACTATCATGACATTGGAAAGATCACAAAACCTCAATACTTCATTGAGAATCAGATGAAGGGGTATAATCGGCACGACAAACTTACCCCCAGTATGAGCAGTTTAATCCTCGTTTCCCATGTGAAGGATGGAATAGAGCTGGCAAAGGGACACAAGTTAGGAAACAAGATCATTGATATTCTTAGACAACATCATGGTACGAGGCTCATCAGCTTTTTTTATCAAAAAGCTAAGGAACAGGAGAATCCGGGGGTGCAGGAGGTGGATGAGAGGGATTTTAGATATCTCGGTCCCAAGCCGCAAACCAAGGAGGCGGGGCTTGTGATGTTGGCTGATGCCGTGGAGGCCGCTTCACGCACCCTGGATGACCCCACCCCTGCCCGTATCCAAGGGTTGGTCCAGAAGATCATCAACGATATCTTCATCGACGGGCAGCTCGATGATTGTGAGTTAACCCTGAAGGATCTTAATGCGATTGCAAAGAGCTTTACTATTATCCTCAATGCTGTCCATCATCAACGCATAGAATATCCGGATTCCCAAACAGAAGGAGAGCGACAGAAGAATGGAGGTAACAGTCCAAAATCGGCAAAAGAAGCGAAGGGTAAGACCGGAAAAGGCAAAGAAAATGGCCGAAAGGATATTAAGCGACTTGGGGCATCACGAGAGTGAACTGAGCATCCTCCTCGTCGACGATGATGAGATAACGTACTTTAATCGCCACTACCTCTCCCGCAATCACGCAACCAATGTTCTCGCCTTCGCCATGAGAGAAGGGGAAGAGAAACAGCTACATCCTAACATCCTAGGAGACGTGGTCATATCGACAGAGACAGCTCAACGGGAAGCCCGGCAGAGGGGGGTGACCCTTGATGAAGAAATGGCCTTGCTCCTCGTCCACGGGGTCCTGCATCTCCTAGGTTATGAACATGAGAGTGTGCCAGAAGAGGCTGCCACGATGGAGGCCAAAGAACAGGAGATTCTGGCTCGGTTAGGCTTTGGGGAATAATGCGCGACAGGAAGAGTAGTTTTTCATCGCGTTGCAGGAATACTGTGGCGAAATATTAGATAAGGTATAAAGTTAACAAGGTCCCTACAAAATGTAACGAGGCAGAAAGTTTCTAACATTATCATCTTTCTGCTAGTTCGTCATGGCCCATGATCAAACCCATGGAAATTCTGGCAGTAGAATATTGAAAAACCCTTTACCAGTTCTTTTCCTGTATAGATTTCTAGTGTTTTTATCTCTTCTACCCGGTCGAAGGTCTTGACAAAATTCTCAGGTACGGGGTAGCCGAACTTGGTTATATAGAGAGCATTAAACCCGATCTTATCTTCAAATCCCTCCCACAGATCATACTGACTTTGCATGCGGCCGGATAGATTCAGGGTATATACCCTGGGATGCCCCTTTACATAGAAGGCAAGTTCGCTAACATAGTCTCTCTTATAACTGATGATAAATATGTTTTCTCTTCCCACCTCATTGAGGATCGTAGTCACCTCTGCGCCCAGTTCTCGCCACCCCTGTAATCTGCTCGTGGGGAACTTGCCAGCCGGAATGATATTAGCTCTCGAGACTTTAATCCCTAAGGTATGAGCCCCTAGTTCTATAGCAGCTACCGTAGCTGTCCGTACTATATCCAAGGTATATATTGGGAGGGATATTATTGCACCCACAATAAATGCCGAGGCTAAAACACGTCTCTTCACCTTGTTTCGCCAATGGCCTTCATACACTACTGCCACCGCCAAAATAAAGGCTGTAAAATAGGCGGGGGCAGCCCAATTTACATAACAGACTGAGAAGAAGCTCAGGACGAGGAAAAAACCAAAGAGCGGTATAGCGTGCCAGAAGAGAAAGAGATAGCGATCGTTACGGTGGAAGATTCCCTGCTTACCGCCTTGCCACAGACCGTAGAGGATGAGAAGAAACGTGATGGGGGAGAGGATACCGGCCTGTGGGCCAAAGAACCACGTAAAAGTTGTGATGCTGCTCAGGTTTCTATCCCCCACCAATCCGGCAGGTTGGTGGATAGAGGTCCATTGGTTGATATAATTCCAATAGAGATTAGGGGATAAGATAAGCAGGCCGATGAGAATGAAAAGATATGGTTCCTTTTTCTTCAACCAAAATCTCTTTGTGGGTGAGAAAGCGAGATAGAGAAAAAGGGAAGGAATCAAGGCAATCATGGTATACTTGCTGAGCAAGCCCAGCCCCAAGCTGGCCCCTACCAAATACCAGTACCCCTTTCTCTTTTTCGATACGGCGCCATGAAGTAGAAAGATCGTGAGTCCCCAGAAGAACATTAAAGGCGGGTCGATAGTCATGACGAGTGAAGCCACGGTGTAACCCGGGGTGGCATTGGCGATGATAAAAGCCCAAAATCCAATTTTTGCATTGTAAAGTTTCCTGGCGAGGTAAAAAAGGACAAAACTACTCCCCAGAGAGAAGAGGACCGCCCCGAGGCGTACGAAAAAGGGATGATCTCCGCCGAGATGCGTGCAGAGGGCGATTACCCACGCCACCACGGGAGGTTTACTGTAATAACCAAGGGCGAGATTGCGAGACCAATCCCAGTAGTAGGCCTCGTCTGGGGAAAGGTCAAACGAGGTAAACCAGATATACAGGAGGCGGAAGAGGAAGAGCCCCAAAGCAATAACCCAAAAGAGTCGTTCATAGTCTTTCTCCTTCATGATCGTCTTACGCCTCTCTTCAGTCATCGCTTTGCTCATCAATAATTTCCTCTATTTCATAGTTTAGGCGCCTCCTTTTCATCCAGCGGACGGCCAAGAGGTCGATAAAGGCCCTTACCATCCTATTTCTTATATTATACTTTGTTGTCCCGAACCTCCGGGGTCGATGGTTTACTTTGACCTGGGTTACAGTGAAGCCTTCCATCTTTACGAGGGTAGGGAGAAACCGGTGCATCCCGTTGAAGAGCTTCACGGTCTGCAGGCATTCCCTCCTAAATGCCTTCAAGGAGCAGCCAGTATCGACGATTTCCTCCTGGCTCAACATATTCCTCACGAAGTTGGCTATTTTAGATGAAATAATCTTGATCCAGGGATCCTTCCTCTTATGACGCCATCCGCAGACTACATCGTACTTCCCTATTTTCTTTAACAGACGTGGTATAGCATGGGGATCATTCTGGAGATCGGCATCCATGGTGATGATAATCTCGCCTCGGGCGGCCCTAAAACCGGCATCGAAGGCCGCTGTTTGGCCTGCGTTCTTCTTAAACCGGATCACCCGTATCTGGGGGTCGTAGGATGCGGCATTCTTTAGTATCTTAAGGCTATGGTCACAGCTCCCATCATCCACGAAGACAATTTCGTATGGCCTGCCTACATCACGTAAGACCTCTTGCAATTCAGAAATAAGGGGTTTGAGATTATCCTGTTCGTTGTATACCGGAATGACAATGGAGATATCTTTGTGTGTCATGTTTGTGATCATCGAAGTTGGCAATCAAAATTGTACGAAGTTTTGAGTATAAGCCATCCTTTTCTTTTTTGCAATTGTCATCCGGCGATCAGAGGGCGAGAAAAGAGAGAAAGGATTGACCCATCACCGCGGTGAGGAAAGGGAGGAGGAACGGGTATTTTAACCGCATATCATATTGTAAATCCACTGTGATCTCGATCCATAGATTTCTCTCTGCCCTGATAACGGAGTCCTGTATCTCCTCTCCCTCCACAGCCACCCGTACGTAATGATGGAAGGCATCGGAGCTATCGGGACATTTTAACCCACCTCCTGCCCCCCCACAGATGATATAGGTTACCCCGTTGATGACCTCTCTGAAATAGCATTGAATATGGCCGCAAAAGACATAATCAACTGCAAATTTTTCCATCAACGCCATAAACTGCTCACCGTCACTTTTAGGCAGGCAATAGCTCTGGCCTTCTCGAGGATCGAAGGGGGGGACGTGCATGAAGACGAATATATGTTTGAAATCACTTCTGAGCTTCCGCAGGGTATTTTTTAGCCAGTGAAACTGATCTGCCGTTATTGTTGATCGGGAATCGTTTACGACCACAAAGGCGGCATTTCCCCAGGAGAACCAGTAGTGATCAGGACCGCAATACTTCCAATAGCTCTCTAAACTATACGTGGTGTTGTCATCATGTACGTCATGGTTGCCGGGGACGAAAAAAAGAGGGGTTTCTCCCTTCACGTCTGCCAATTTCTTGAAAAAGAAACGATATCTATCTTCCTTACTCTGAGCGACAAAATCACCTAACGTGATCGCAAAGGCATATTCATCGCTCGCGATTTCCTTCATGATGGGTTTGAATACGCCCCATCCCTTATGGCTATCAGAAAAGACGGCGAATTGAAAGGGGTGTGTGATTGTTTCACCTCTCTGTACTTGAGGGATCGGGGATTGCATCAAAGGAGGAGGTTCCGCTTCCCATGGTCGGATAGTTAGAAACAAGAGAAAGAGCGCTGCCAAGAGGAATAATCCCCTGACATACGTGAGTACCGCAAGCTTTTTTGACATCCTCGTTACTCCTTGTTCCGAAGACAAGAGGCTGTAAAGATGGGATGCGATTTCATGTGCGGCGCCTCAGTTTAATGGGATATGTTCCGGAGACATAGATGATGCCACCGAGGAGACTAGCGGCTACAACCACCAAGAACCCCAAGAGCCCGAAGGCAAGCCCTTGGGAAGTCTTCACCCCCGCCAAGTAGAGGAGACCGACATACGCCCCCTCTCGTACCCCTATTCCGCTGATACTGATGGGAAGGATGCTTACCAGGTCTACCAGGGGAACGATGACGAAATAATATCCTATGGGGACGTCGAGATTCAGAGACATCCCGATGAGGGCGAAGACCAGGATATTGATAAGTTGAAAGCAAAAGGAGATGGCGAGTACCAGAGCCATCCTTCTCGGATGGGACCAATAGACGGCAAAATCTCCCAACTTGATTTTGGATGCCCATCTGGTCAGCCAGGGGATGAAAGGGAGAAGAAGAGGGAAGGTAAGGACCAGGGCCCAGACGACCACACACGCTGTTATTAAACCTATATTCAACCACCAGGTTATTACTTCTATGCTGTGGGGAGCGATTTCTACATCTAAACCCATCCAGTTGATGAGCTTGAGCCATAAGGGGATCACGTCTATGCTGGGGGATGCGATGAGGGCAATGACACCGATAGTAACCAGGGCCATCCCGCCGGTGAACCGCTCCGCCAAGATGGAGTAGCCCGCCCGCATACGGCTGTCCCGCCTCCCTGCGAGGAGATATGCTTTGCCTACATCGCCTCCGATGCTTCCTAAGAAAAAGAGGTTGAAAAACATCCCGATGAAGTAGTAGGCGACGAACCTCTTAAATTTCCGCCGAAAGCCGAGGGCCTTGGACAAAAGTCTCCATTTATAGGCGGAGAGTATCTGACCGCCTATATAGAGTAAGAAGGCCAGA
This sequence comes from Deltaproteobacteria bacterium, assembly GCA_016927065.1. GTDB lineage: Bacteria > Desulfobacterota > B13-G15 > B13-G15 > RBG-16-54-18 > JAFGNJ01. The sequence goes on along the minus strand of JAFGNJ010000004.1, from coordinate 103,234 downwards.
ATGATATAGATGTGTCTCGCATCGCGCAAGGTCTCCCAAAAGGAGGCGAGCGAGACCTGGGACAACAGATAGGCCAGGATGCCGAGGCTGATGATGAGTTTTAAGAAGAGTTTTCCGATCCTCTTCCACGTCATGAGTCGATTTCCCCTATGGAGATTTTCTCTCCCCCTTTGCGCAAAGAGATCATACCTGCATCCAATACCTGTAATGTTTTGAGAGAATTTCGCCCGCTGCTCGGCGGCTCAATGCCTTCAGTGATGGCCTTGATGAAACCCGCGCAGGAGGCCTGGAGTGGTTCTTCCGGACCGAATTCGGTGATTTCCTTCTCGACGGTTGCCTTGATGGGGATCATGTTGGGCGTTGGGATTCCCTGCACCCGCTGGGTTGGGGGCTTACCCACCTCATAGCGGTAGAGGGTGACCTTTCGTTTGGCAAACCTCCCCTCATAGAAGATTGCCCCGGTGCTGCCGACGATCACGAGGCTGGCAGTGCTGAGGGGATGAAACCAGCTAAGGTGAATCCAGGCTGACATGTCACCTGCGATCTCCAGAGAGGCCAAAGCGATATCCTCGATCCCCTTTTGCAGATAGACTGAGCCGTGCAGTGTGATAGAATGTACCTCTCGATCTATGAGGTAGCGCAGGATGGAGAGGTCATGGGGAGCGGAGTTCCACCAGACATTCGATTCACACCTGACCCTCCCCATGCCCAAACGCTCCATGAGGATATGATAGGGTTCCCCGATTGCTTCTTCTTCGAGCATCTTCTTGATAACCCCCAAGGCAGGATCATAGAGAAAGGTCTCATCAACAAAAAGGACCTTCTTTTTATTCTCAGCCAGTGCAACGAGCTCTTTACCCTCTTGATAGGACATGGCCATGGGCTTTTCTACAAAGACATGCTTTCCTGCCGTCAGGGCCTCTTTGGCAGGCTGGTAGTGAAGACTCGGGGGGGTGACGATGATTACTCCATCTACTTCCTTGTCCTGGAAGATACGTCCGTGGTCAGTGCAGGTCTCTAATCCGGGATAGAGCCCCGTGCACTCCCGTGAGGCCTCCTCATTTAATTCGCAGAGGAGTTTGACCTCTACCCCCTCCAAGGCCGACAAGTTCCTGATGAGGTTCCTCCCCCAATACCCCCCACCCATCACCGCGAGTCTTACGTGAACGCCCATATCAGATCTCCTTCCCTTTAAACACACCTTTTTGCTGCGCCCGCAGAAACCTTCTCAAGTTGCGCGAGACAGGCCAACACAAGAACGTTACTATAGTGATCAATAAAAAAATAACAAGGCTGGTTGTACTCGGAGCGATAACCAGATAGACAAGAGAGAGTGCGGAGGCGAGGACGGTCACCAGGCTGATGATTTTAAACCTACGGGACCACTGAGGGGCATTCTTGATGGCAAATCTGATGGTAGAGAGTTCTCGGATGACCTCGCGGACCCTTCCGAGACCGTAGTGAGAGGTCCCATGTTGCCGCCTGCGATCCCTCACCTTGACCTCAGCCACTTCATTACCCTTTACTCCAAAAAGGGCGGGCATAAAGCGGTGAAATCCATGGGGGATGGAAAACCCCCTCACCAGGGAGGCATCATATCCCTTGAGCCCGCACCCGTTGTCGTGCACCCTCACGCCGGTGACCTGGGAGATTATCCAGTTTGCCAAGCGGGAGGGAAAGACCCGAATCCAGTAGGATTCTTTGCGCTGTCTTCGCCACCCCGTCACGGCTCGATACCCGTCCTGGAGTTTTTTGACGAAGGTGGGGATGTCGCGGGGATCGTTCTGCCCATCGCCGTCCAGATTGATGATCCACTTCCCCTGGGCGTAGCGGAAGCCGGCAGACAGGGCCGCCGCCTCGCCGAAATTTCCCTTGAGCTCGATGACCCTCAGGCGTCGGTCTTTTGACTTGAGCCCCTTGAGAATCGTTCCTGTCCTGTCGGTGCTCCCATCGTTTACGAGCAGGATTTCATAGGGCAGGTCAATCTTCTCCATAACCCTTTTGATCTCTTGATACAGAGGTTCCACATTTCCCTCCTCATTATGAAGGGGGACGGCGATAGAGATCATTGGGCCTTTCTTCATGGCTTTTTGTGAAAAAACTCCTTGGTCTTAGTGATAATATATTCGACTTCCTCATCCTGTAACTCAGGGTACATGGGTATGGAGAGGATCTCCGTAGCGACACGTTCGGCTACGGGGAGGTGATAATGTTCGTAACCTTTTTCTTTCCAGGCAATCTGCTTGTGCAAGGGGGTAGGGTATTGGATGCCCACCCCGATCCCCTGAGACCGGAGATATTTCATCAGTTCATCCCTCCTGGATGACCGGATAACATAACGGTGATACACACTCTTTTTGTCTCCGTCCATAGGAGGGGGGGTAAGTTCATCTATTACGGAGAAGGATATCGCGTAGCGGCGGGCGATTTCCTCTCTCCTTGCGTTATCCTTATCCAAATCTTTCAGCTTTATCCTTAGGATTACCGCCTGAACTTCATCAAGACGGCTGTTAAAGCCGTACAAGTTATGTTGGTTCTTTTCCTTTTGTCCGTGCACCCGTAGAAGATCAAGCTTTTCGGCGATAATAGGATCGTCGGTGATGCAAAACCCCGCGTCGCCAAAGGCATTGAGGTTCTTGACCACCCCGCAACTAAAACACCCCACCGCGCCGAACATACCTACTTTTTCCCCTTTATATTCCGCGCCATGGGCGTGGGAGCAGTCCTCGATGAGCAGTAAATTTTTTTTCTTGCATAGTTCCATGAGAGGTCCCAACTCAACGGGGTGGCCGTACATATGGACAACTAAGAGGGCCTTGGTCTTTGGTGTAATCATCTCTTCGATCTGATCAGGTGCCGGGCCGAAGTCCTTTTCCTGCATATCGACCAACACGGGCCTGGCACCGGCCCATCGGATTGCCTCTACAGCGGCGACAAAGGCGTTGGCATGGAGGATGACTTCGTCACCCTCTCCAATACCGCATGCCACGAGTCCCAACATCAGGGCGTCGGATCCGGAGGCCATGCCGAAGGCATATCGTGCCCCCAGGTAGGCGGCTATTTCCTTCTCAAAGGATGCCAGATTATCCCCGTTGAGCAATTTCATGGTTTCGAGTACATGAGACCATTCTTGGTGTAATTGATCTTTTATCTTGGGGTATTGCCGTGAGAGGTCCAATAGAGGGATATTCATTGCCGAGATCTCCTTATGGTGTTTGGCGATTGCTGATTACGGCCAAGCGCTTGTGCCCCACCTGCCCCGTAGCGACCACGGAGATAGAGAGGGTAGGGTCTTTTTGTAATAGGTTATAATGTCTATCCCGCATGATGCAGAGTACCCGTTGGGGTGAACGGAGGAATTGCCTGAGGTCTTTTTCCTCTTCGAGCCACTTTATCTGATTATAACCCGTATAATAGTTAAAACTGGCCCCTTCCATCTGATACACCCCGAGTTGGTCTCCCGGCCTCATCGCGCTGACGATGGCCTGCGAGAGGGGGCGGGCGGATTTATATCTGTCGACCTCAGGGACAATACGTGTCAAGCCATAGAGGGTCAAGGCAAAGACGGTTACGACGATGATATAGAAGGGGAGGTCACGACGGCGATGTTGATAGGCATGGAAAGCCAGAAATCCGCCTCCACCCACAATGAGGGCGGAGATGATACCGATCTCCCAGGGGTGCTGTAAATAGAATTTTCCTTTAATAGCCGCCACGATTGGTAGACTAATTGCCCCCAGGGCCAAGGTGATTACCAAGATAAGAAAAGGAATGGAGATAATTTTCCGACGGACACCTTCTGCCCCAAGAGGGAGTTGTTCCAAGAGATATCCTACCATCAGGGCGGCTGCCGGATAGAGGGGCAAGAGGTAGAGGTCACGCTTTGCCTCGGAAATGCTGAAAAAGGCGAAGATGACCACAAACCAAAAGAAGGCGAAGATAAACTCCTTTTTTCTCCCCTTGGCAGAGAGACCGAAGATCAGGGCCGAAGGGAAAAAGACGATCCACGGGACAAAGTTGTAGGGGAAATTCACTAAGTAATAGTAAAAGGGCCTGGCATGTGATGCCGTCTCGAAAAAGGTTGCCGCGGTCTTTTGATAGAGGAGACCCCAGAGGTATTCTTTCCCGCCGGAGAGATACGCGAGGGCAAGCCATCCTCCGATAAAGGCCACAAAGAGGGCGATTCCGGGGATGTGGGAGGGGTCTTTAAAAAATCGCCATTCCCGCTGCATGAGAAAGTATCCTCCTATCACGAGGACGGGCACGATCACACCGATCTGCAGCTTAGCAAGCACACCGAAAGCCATAGCGCCATAGGCGAACAGGTAGAGTATCCACTTCCCTTGTCGTTTATAGAAACCTACATAGAAGCAGGTGATGGCCGCTGTGGTGAAAAAAGTAAGGGTGGCGTCTATGTTGGCCCTATGGGCGAGCCAGAGGTATTCGACACTGGTGGCCAAGATCAAGGCGGATAAGAACCCTACCTTTTCATTGAAGAGCCTCTTGCCCAGGTAAAAAAGGAGCAGGAGGGTAAAGAGTCCGAAGAAAGCGGAGGGGAACCGGGCCGCAAATTCGGTCATACCCCCTAAGGCCGTGGCTGTCGCGGCCATCAGCCAAAAGAATAATGGAGGTTTGTCGAGGTAGACCTCGCTATTCAGGTGGGGTATGATCCAACCCTCTCCCTGCAGCATCTCCTTGGCGATCTGCGCGTATCGAGGTTCATCCGGGTTCCAGAGATCCCATCCCCCCAGATTGTAGAAGAAGAGGATCCCCCCAAAGACAATCAAAAAGACGACATACAACGTTGATTTCTTCATTGGCAAAACCCTTTCAACAAGACCATATTACTTCCTTGAGCGAAGTATTGGATACTATATGCAAAAAGGAGCGCGATTGCAAATATGAAAAAGCACACGATGACACAAAGCCTCCTGAAATAATTGTAATTAGTAATAAAATTATAAAAAATTACAGATTAATTAACGATGAAGATAAGATGAAGATTTCTTCATGTTGGAGTTGAAAAATGGGAAAAACGAGAATAGGGCGTTCAACGTGAAGCTACGAGGTTACCCTTATTGTTCGGGCATCGCTATAACGATCGACGGAGTTTCAGAGCCTTAAGAATTAAAAATATACCGCAACCAATAACACCGACATTCAGCAGTATCGTTATCCCGCAATGCTTTTTCATCCAGGGATACGCCTCTGCTATAGCCCAGCGTTCTATCATATCTTCAAAGTCCTCATTCCTCTCGACGGCAAGTATTCGTTCCGAGACGGTCTGTGGATACACGGTGATTAACACCGCATGATGAAAGGCTCCTGGTTTTTCCTTTTCGAGGTGGGCTCCGCCGCCCCCGGTCACGAGATAAACGGTATTTCCACGTTGCACCCTGGCATACCCGTGATAATCACCCGCAATGACATAATCTACCTTGAATTTGTCACATAAGAAAATAAACCTATCGGGATTTTCAAATTGTCTTGCTGCAAAATCCGTTGAGACAGGGGGAGGGATGTGCATAAAGACAAAGACCTTGTGATAGTCTCCCCGGCGGGCTGACAGAACGGATTCCAAAAAGGCAAGGCTTTCCAACGTGGAATAATGAGGTTTATCTAATATGCGGAGCACTATAAAAAGACATCCCTGATACTCAAAGAAGAAGTTGGTTGGACCATACATTTTCTCAAACCGACTAATGGAGAAATCATCTTTTTTTACGTTTTTGATTACGTCGTGATTTCCAACTACATAAAATGTAGGATAAGGCATGCACAACTCTTTGGCCAGCTCTGCCTGGAAGTATTGATGATAGCTTGACCTTCCGTTGCGGACACAATCACCAAGGAGCACGAGAAATGCAACATTTTCATTTTTCAATAATTCTGCAAGGTGCTCAAAGGTGCCGGTTCCCTGTATGTCTCCTGCGACGGCAAACGAAAATTGTTCGGGATCCTTATTATCTGCTAAAAGCGCCCTGACCCGCTCGAAGTTGCCAAAGTTCGCTGGCAGTACCGCATTACCCTCAGTAAGTACTGTGATAACTGCATAGACCTCAACAGCCAATACGGAGAGGAACATTACAAAAAGGAACAGATAGACCCCCCCCACGAAGACCTTCCACTTTTTGGCTGAATCACGTTTCATTATAATATGCTTAATAGCTTGCTCTTATATTATAAAACATTCGATATTAAGGGAAGATTAAAATAAGATGAAGATTTCTTCATATTGGATTGAAGCCTCGTGAGACCTTTGTGATTAGGAAGGAAGGGAGTCTATAGGATTTGTTGCTATGTCAGTGCTCACAACAAGGATAATCTCGTGTTTGTTTATTCCTCAGTCATAAGGGGTAATGAGACGGCAAACCGGCTTCCTTTCCCCACCTCGCTTTTTACCTCAATGTTTCCATGGTGGGCCGTGGCGATCCACTGGCAGATACTCAACCCCAAGCCTACTCCTCCGCGCTCCTTGTCCCTCGATTTATCGACTTGGTAGAATCGCTCGAAGATGTGCTCGGACTCAGCAGATGGGATCCCTATACCCGTATCTTTTATCGATACCTTGGCAACGTCCCTCTCCTTTTGCAAAGCGATATCGATACGGCCACCGGATGGAGTAAACTTGATGGCATTATCGATGAGATTCGTAAATAATTGCTGCAATCTGGTTTGATCCCCCACAACAGTTGCGTGCTTCATCTTCCCTGCCGTTAATTTGATCCCCTTGTGCTCGGCCAACGCCCTGAAAAATTCCCCTAGATTGATTAAGAGCTTGTCCAGCTTGATCGGGATCATTGTAAGTCTCGCTTCGTTAGAATCGAATTTGGAAAGAAGTATAAGGTCGTCGATCAACCGTGTCAGGAAATCAAGCTGTTCGATATAGGTGGCTAATGCCCGCCGATATTCTCCTGTGGGGCGTGGCTTGGAAAGGAGCAGTTCAGCTTCACCCCTCATCGCGCTGATGGGGGTGCGCAGTTCGTGAGATACATCGGCGGTCAGTTGGTTCATTCTTTTAAATGATTCCTCCAGCCGTGCAATCATCGCGTTTATCGTTGCTATGAGGTGGTCTAGTTCATCGTCGCTCTGTCTTGATCGTAATCGCTCGCCAAGGTTGGTTGCCGTGATTTTCTTTGTCGCCTCCGTGATATAGGCGATCGGAGCAAGGCTCCTTCTCGCCAGAAGCCAACCTCCGATAGTTCCCAGGACAAGGGCAATGGGGATTGCCGTGAGGATGTTCTCGCTGAAATTTCCCAAACTCTTTCTTATGGATTCCATCCTTGTCCCGATTTGAACTACGCAATCGAATTTTTCAGCAACGGTAAGGCGAGAGCTGAGGATTCGGAACGGCGTCTTCCTTCCAGGCACTTTCACTGTTTCAATGTATCTAGTGCCTCCTCCAATGTTCCTCAGTTTTTCTTGGTCTATAGGATAAATAATTTCGGCGAAATTCTTCGACGTGGCGACAACCGTGCCATCCGTATTCAATACCCTGAAATAAATTGGGTAATATTCCCTCTCAACAATGTCTTCTTCATATTCCTTTATTACCCACTTAAAATCCCTCGAGGTTTCCGAGACCTTAAAGGAGAATTCTCGCAACTCATCCTTTAAAAATCGGTCGATCTCTTTGATAAGATGATGTCTGATCCTTATATACATAAAAGAAAAAATGATTATAGTCGTCACTATAAAGGTAAGGATGTACCACAAGGTGATCTTAACATCCGTTCGTTTGTAAAACTTAATCCCTTTTTTCGAGGACATAGCCGACTCCCTTTATGGTGTGAAGCAGTTTGGGTTTAAAACCCTTGTCGATTTTATTCCGCAGATGATATATATGGACGTCGACGACATTGGTGAGGGAATCAAAGTGGTAATCCCAAATGCACTCGGAGATCATCGTTCGGGTCAAAACCTGCCCTTCATTTCGCATCAGATATTCCAGCAAGGCGTATTCCTTGGGGGTGAGATCGATCCGCTTTCCTCCTCGGAAGACCTTATGGGTCTTGCTGTCCATGGTTAAATCCGCAACCGTAAGTTCTGAAACCAGTTCCGTTTTGCCCCGTCTGAGAATAGCCTTTACCCGAGCTAGCAATTCATTGATGGAGAAGGGTTTAACCATATAGTCATCGGCACCTACGTTCAAACCCTGCACAATATCCCTTTCCGTATCTTTTGCTGTCAAAAAAATTACCGGTGTATTGACCCCTCGTTCCCGGATAGATTGCAGGATCTCAATTCCGTTCATCTTCGGCAACATGATGTCCAGGATAAGCAGATCGTATCGCTCATGAAGGGCTAGATACAGCCCCTCTTCACCATCATAAGCCATGTCTACGGCGAAGTAGTTTTCCTCAAGCCCCTTTTTGACAAAATGGGCTATGTTTTTGTCATCTTCTACAAACAAGACTCTCATACGGTCCTATACAAAAGTCAGATTGATATTTATGAATGTGCACAAACTATCTTTAGCAAAATCGCTAGCCTTAACAACAGTAGTATTTCAAAGCAGGGAAGATAAAAATTCCTGAGCACGCCGTTCATTGTAACAAAACAACGACATATTATAAAGTAACATTTCCACCGAAATCTTTCCTTTGCCTGCCGGATTTTAGTCGCTTAATGTCATACCTTAAGCTAACTCAGCATACTAAGAAGACGAGGTATTTTTTAGAGAAGCGCAGGTTGTTCTTGGGCAATGAAAATGCCGTTATTTCCGCTGGATAACAGGCTGAAAGGAACAGAAAAAGCCTTTGACAACGAAGAGGGGGTTTTGTATAAAGGCCTAAGGAAGCGAGTATATCATGGAGCAATTCCTCGATTTGATCAAGGATGATATGCAAAAGGTGGAGGAGGAGTTTCACCTCAGGCTTACCTCCCAAGTCCCCCGCCTTGCTGAGATCGCGCAGGATATGATTAATCGCGGCGGCAAGCGGTTCCGTCCCGCCCTCCTGATTCTCTCTGCCAGACTCTGCGGCTACCAGGGCGCACATCATATTCCCCTGGCTGCGGTCATCGAGTGCATTCATACCGCCACCCTCCTCCATGACGACGTGATCGATAATGCTGAGATCAGAAGGGGGAGCCCCTCGGTCAACAAACAGGTAGGTAATAGGTATAGTGTCCTCACGGGAGATTTTCTCTTTTGCAAGTCACTCGCCCTCGGGATAACCATAGGGGACCTTCGTATTTTGCAGGCCTTGATCACGGCCACCACCGCCTTGGCAGAGGGGGAGGCTATGGAAATGGAGAAGGCGGGTGAGGTGGATGGTGTCACGGATCTCTCTACAACCGAAGAGGAAAATCTGGCATTGATCGTCAATAAGACGGCCGTGCTGATCTCTGCCGCCATGCGAATCGGGGCCATTTTGGGGAAGGCCCCGTCTCCGGTGGAAGAGGCACTGGCCGCTTATGGACTTCAGGTGGGGATCGCCTTTCAGATGGTGGACGATTGTCTTGACTACATCGGAGATGAAGAAAACCTCCGAAAGGAGACAGGGGTTGATCTTAAGGAGAAGAAGGTCACCTTGCCCCTCATCCATACCCTCGCTCAATGTACCCCGAAAGAGAAAAAAGAGATCCAAGAGGTTATTCTCGGCGATGAATTCCCCTCTCATGGTCTGCAGAATGTTGTAAATCTTATTAATAAATATGGCGGTTTTGACTATACTTTTAGCAAGGCACAACAGCACGTAGATGAAGGGAAGGAGCGATTACAGGTACTCTCCCCGTCGCGCGAAAAGAAGGCCCTCCTTGCCGGCGCCGACTATGTGGTGAGGAGGAAAGTTTAAGAGTGAAGCTGGTCCACGGATACCTCCATTTTTTTACTCACTCCTGATGGCTGACCGCTCATTACTATCTGTTCCCCTGATTTTCACAAAAAAGTGCTTGACAGAGAGGTCATGAAGAGAAAGTACTCGAAGACTATAAACGTTATAAGCAACTAGCGGAAGAAATAGGGGTACCTATGCAGGCATACGGTACTTTCGATTGTATCGATCGGAATGAGTATGGCAAAGCTTTTGAAGAAGCTTGACAAAACTGGCTGAAGGATGTAATGGAAAGTAAGTTTAAATCTTGTCGTTAAAATATCAATAAAACCATGTTTAGCGAAGGATCACTCTTCTGGTTTTTTAGCCTTTTTTTAAAATACCACGTTTTTTATCTTATCTGCCTAGCGGGCATTATCGGCGTTGCGTATGTTTTTCAACGCTTTCTACCCAGCCTCTCGGCACCTGAACGGCACTTTCAGCTCAACAAAGTATGCTTAGCTATTATTGTCAGTCAGCTTACCATATTGCTTATATCTGCTCTATATATTACCCATCAACTCCATTGGACCCTTATACCGAAGTTTGAATATGCAATTAAATTCTTGCTTACTAAATATCATTGTGTTCTATTAGCCATGGGTGTCGATATTGGATATCTGTTAAGTGTTTTAATTGTAAAAGCAACCTTACCTCTTAAATGGTCAGATTTTGGTCTCCGGAAGCCAGCTGTTAAAATATGGGTAGTAATCGGTTTTGTTCTTGCGGGTTTAGTCTTGCCTATCATAACGGGCTATGTGTGGGCATATCTTTCAGGCCTATCGTATGATATTCAGATTTTTGTTGATGCCGTAAAATCTCTCAAACTCCTTTGGGTCATATTGTTTATGATGGTGGTGGTTATAATTTCACCTATTATTGAGGAGATATTTTTTAGAGGCATGATATTCTCGACCCTCACGGAGGTTTCGGGAATTAAAATAGGTTTGATATTACAAGCAATACTATGGGCCGTTATCGATTCCGACATTAGTGCATTGCCTATTCGTTTTGTTAGTGGTTTAGTACTGGCATATGTTTACTATAGAAGTAAATCGTTATTGCCGTCTATTGTTATCCATTCTCTATTAAATATAGTTACATTCGGAGCAACAATGATGCCAAGTGTTGGTTAGGGACAAAACTAGGGGACGTTGTTCAAAAATTTCACTTTAGAAATTCCGATGCAGAGATAGCGAGGCATGTTGGTGTAGGTACATCAGCGATAGCGATAAGAAGGATAGAGAGCGGTGAATAAATTTGATAATTTTGAACAACGTCCCTTCTGCTCCCCAGAGAAGAGACTGAAAAAGAGAGGCTGGGCTTCGGCCTCCCACCCCACCCTTCAAGGGCAATTAAGAGAATGGAGGGGCAATTTTGAGGATACCCTTAAGTATTTAATGGAACTCGGTAAGGACCCTTGTGAGTAACACATGGGACTATATATAAAACGGCGGGAATTCAAATGTTAGGTTGGGATAAAATAGAAGAGCTGATTCTTTCAAAAATAGGTGTATTCTCATATTTCAATTTTGGATTATTAGATTATGTACCATTCTTACTATTTTTCAGTTTATGTTTAATTGCTGTTTATGTTTTTAATCAATCAAAATATGCCAAGAAAGGGAAAAGTGGGGTAGTAGTTGGATGTAAGAAAATAGGTTTTATCGTCTATGGAACAGTATTTTTTGTATGGGTCGGAGTTGGTCTATATGTTCTAATTTTACATTTTTATATTCAAAATTTTGTCCCAAACGAAGTTGTAGAGCGCCTTACTTTTTTAACTAAACCGGAAATAGTCGCAATAGAAGGATTTATCGAGTACCCTTTCTTTTTGTTTATTCCTTTGCTTTTTCTTATCAAGGATCGGGATATTCAATCCATGGTAGGTCTTCGCTCTCGACATTCTAATGTTAAAAAAAACTTTCTCCTCTATATTTTTTATCTTTCAGCACTTCTTATATCATTGTACTTAATATCTAAAATATCTATTCCCCCCTCTGGTATTGAAAAATATTCTAGCCTTGTAAGTGTGTTTCAGGGAATGAGAACTAAGTTCCCAGTGTTTGCTTATACATATATGATACTAATGGTTATACTGATATCATTCAGCAAAGAACTATTGTTTCGTGGATTTATCTATTCTTGCTTAAGAGAAAACATCGGTATTAAATATGCGTTCATTTTACAATGCCTTTTATTTTCTTTGTACCATCAAGATTCTGGTTGGTTGATATTTCTTATTACGGGAATTTTCTTAACGTTATTATATGAACAGACAAAATCTATTTATTTACCAATTGTTGTCCATGGAAGTTTGTTGTTTTTTACAATTATATTAAATATTTAGGAAAGATTTTTTGAGGGATAGAAGGGGAAACAAAAGGGGCCACCTATGAAAAAGGCTGTCAAGTAAAAAGGTTATACCTTTCCTTTTGAGGCCGTTCCGTTAGGGTCTAGTAGTGGACCATTCATCAGTCACCTATCCGTGCTCCTTATGGGCACACTACATTCCGCTCCCCACAGCACAGCCGATTCGGTTTTAATCTTTCTGATACCCTTTCCAGGTTATCCTCGCGATGTATTTCTCAGCGACCTCCTGTGGGTCAAGCCCCAGCGCCTTTGCGTACGTCCTCAAAAAACCTTTGAGGTACACGGGGGCGGGGAAAATCTTTATGTCTTCCTCTTCGATGGCCTTCAGATTTTTTTTGGCAATTTTGGTCTCTACTGCTACTTCGTCGAGCTCCAGCGAGAGGTACTTTCTCATGGCACACAAGGTCTCTCCTGACCAGTGTGTCTCATCATCACCGAGGGCCTCTTTGATCTCTTGAGGGGTGAGGATTCGGTGGGTAACGGTTGGGCTCGGTGGCGGGATGACCGGCTTGTCCCCCTCTCCCCGCAGCATGAGGTCGTATTCCCTCTGGCTCCGTGGGTCCCTCAGCACTCGGTAGGCCTCGTCAACCTTGTCACTGATCTCTTTCACCTCTTCGGAGGTGAAGAGGATCGTGGTTTCGGAGGAGCCAGAACTATAAATGGTCTTTAACTTATCGTATGCAACGCGGATCTCTTCCTCTGTGGCTTTATGACTAATCTCGAGGATCTCGTAATAATCTTGTTCTCGCCACGATTTTAGCTGAGTGACCATTCCAATCCCTTTCCATCTGATAATCGGACTGCGATATCCCTGATACACTCGGCAACATCGGAACTGGGGTAATCGGAGAAAAAGGCGCGCCCCCGCTGAACAGAGAGATAGACATTGTGGTCATATAAGATATGGCCCAGGAAGCTGAGTTCAATGCCGAAGTATTTCCGGCACACGCTCCTGACGGCGAAGCCGAGCTCTGCCTCTTTGCGGTTCCGAGCTTGGTTGATAATGAGCCGAGGCCGGAACGTGCTCATCCCCTTTTTGAAGATCGTCGCCGTCTCTTTGTCCACCTTTCCCACCTGCGCGAGGAGATCAGAGGGGGTCTTGATCCCCTCAGGGTTGTTGCCGTCCATGGCCGTCTCAATGATCTTCTTGACGTTATTGTTGGTGGTCATATTCATCCATCGGCGGAAGAATACCCCCCTGATAAACCGGTAGGCGTTTTCCAGTGAAGTGGGTTCGGGGGTGACCAGAAAGATTCCATTCTCAGAGATGAGGAAAAAATCAAAGACATGAGGCGACATACCCGTTCCCAGATCAACGATGATGTGGTCGGCATCCAAGGAGGAGATGTGGCGCATAATTTTTTGCTTGAGTCCTTGTTTGGGATTGCTCAAGGTCAGGATGTCGTGGACGCCGGCAATCAATTGGAGGTTGGGTATTCCTGTCTCCGTGAGGGCGGCTTTAATATTTCTCATACCCCGCCTGATGAAGTCGTCGAGGCTCAGGGGCGGTTGAGGAACGCCTAAGAGTGTATGAAGGTTAGCAGCACCGAGGTCTGCATCGACCACTATGACCCTTTTACCCCGCTCGCAGAGGGCGATGCCGAGGTTTGCGGTCACAAAGCTCTTGCCGATCCCCCCCTTCCCCCCGGCGATGGCCCAGATGTGCTTTTCTCTTTTTTGTTTCCCCTTTTTGTCTTTTTCCTTATCCATGGTTCATCTTCTCGCTACATCCACTTCCCGGCGATGGGAGTGCCGCACTGAGAGCACGTGCCCTCGGTGACGCTGTTTTCCGCTATCTGATAACCCCAGCGTTTGATAAGGACCTTGTTACAGTTGGGGCACGCGGTGTTCTCACCCTCCTCCCCGGGGATGTTGCCGGTATAGACATATCTCAACCCCTCTTCCAGGCCGATCTCCCGCGCGCGCTTGATGGTCTCCACTGAGGTCCTCGGCTTGTCCAGCATTTTATAGGTAGGGTAAAAGGCGCTGACGTGCCACGGGATCTCCGGAGAGAGGGAGCGGATAAAATGGGCGATTTTCCTTAATTCCTCCTCTGCGTCGTTCAGGGTGGGTATAATCAGGGTCGTAACCTCCACCCAGATTCCCAGGTCATACATCTTTGCGATGCTTTCCTGTACGGGCTTCAGCTTCGCACCGCATGTCATTTTGTAGAATTCCTCTGAGAAGGCCTTGAGGTCCACGTTGGCCCCGTCGAGATAGGGGGCGATCATGTCGAGGGCCTCTGCGGTCATATAGCCGTTGGTGACGAAGTTGTTCTTTAATCCCTTTGCATGGGCGATCTTTGCCGTATCGTAGGCGTACTCAAAGAAGACGGTGGGCTCAGTATAGGTATAGGAGATGCTGGCGCAGTTGTATTTTTGGGCCATAGCAACGATCTCCTCGCACGAGGCCTCCTCGCCGGTTATGCTTTCTTTATTGCTAGGCAACTGGGAGATCTCGTGGTTCTGACAGTGGAGGCATCGGAAGTTGCACCCCACGGTGGCAATAGAAAAGGCCTTGCTCCCCGGCAAGAAGTGAAAGAACGGCTTTTTCTCGATGGGGTCCACGTTGGCCGAGATGAGTTTTTCATAGACCAGGGAGTAGAGGATTCCCTTGTTGTTCTCGCGCACACAGCAGATTCCCCTCTTTCCATCGGCGATGAGGCATCGGTGATTGCACAGGAGACAGCGGACCTTTCCCTTGGAATCCTTTTCATAGAGGTATGCCTCTTTCATTCCCTTCCTCAGGGGTGCAATGGTATCATATCTGTTTGTGATTATCCACAGGAGATTCCCCTTTTCACCTTGCAAATCCACCGATATTCCCGTACCCTGAGCAGAGATGGGCGACAAAGAAAAAAAAGGATTTGATGATCTCGTGGCGATCATGGCCCGTCTGCGGGGGGCGGATGGGTGTCCCTGGGACCGCCGACAGACCAAAGAAGACCTCAAACCTTTCCTCATCGAGGAGGCGTATGAGATCTTAGAGGCTCTGGATGAAGGTGACGATGAGGGGGTGTGCGAGGAGTTGGGCGACCTCCTCTTTCACATTGTCTTCATGGCCCGCATCGCCGAGGAGGAAGGCGCCTTCGGCATTTCTGATGTAACCCACGGTGTTGCAGAGAAGATGATCCGCCGGCACCCTCACGTCTTTGGCGGCACGGCGGTTGCTGACTCCGGCGAGGTTGAGGTCAACTGGGCGAAGCTCAAGGCCGCGGAGAAGCCGCGGGGGTCTTTAATGGAAGGGATCCCCCTGCACCTCCCCGCCCTGATGAGGGCCTACCGGCTGACGCAACGTGCCTCCAAGGTGGGGTTCGACTGGGAGAACAAGGACGAAGTATGGGAGAAGCTGCAGGAAGAGTTCCAGGAGTTTCAAGAGGCCATGAGGAAGGGGAAAGAAGAAGAACTGCGGGAAGAGTTGGGAGATATTCTCTTTACCGTGGTAAACATGGCCAGGTTTATCGGCGTCGATCCCGAGGACGCCCTCAGGCGGGTCACGAATAAGTTCGCCGAACGGTTTCAATACATAGAAAAGCGATTGCACGAGGAGGGGAAGGACCCCCATGAGGCGTCCCTGCCTGAGATGGATGCCTTGTGGGAGGAGAGCAAGGGGGAGAAGAGGGGGTAGCCTCATGGGAACAAAGGGAGGAAGGCTCTACCTGGTCTCCACCCCCATCGGCAACCTGGAGGATATCACTCTCCGGGCCATCAAGGTCCTGCGCGGTGTGGATTTGATCGCGGCGGAGGATACCCGCAGGGCGAAGCGGTTGCTCGCACGCTATCGGGCCACGGCCCCCCTCACCAGCTTCTTCGAACACAATGAAACGGCCAAAAAACAGGCCCTCATCAAGCGGCTTCTTGCTGGGGATGACATCGCCTTGATCTCCGATGCTGGCACCCCGGGGGTCTCAGACCCTGGGTTTCGCTTGGTACAAGGGGCCATCGAGGCGGGGATTGAGGTGGTCCCCATACCCGGCCCCTCTGCCCATGTGGCGGCCCTCGTCGTCTCCGGGCTCCCCACCGACTCCTTTCACTTCTTCGGATTTCTCCCCCCGAAAGGCTCCAAGCGAAACAAGAGGTTGGAGGAGATTAACGCGGTGCGCGGGACGATCATCCTTTATGAGGCCCCCCACCGCCTCCTGCGCACCCTGGGGGATATCCGGGAGGTATGCGGTGATCGGCCAATCGTCGTGGCCAGGGAGCTGACCAAGATGTACGAGGAGGTGGTCAGGGGTGCGGTCAGCGAAGTGTTAGAGGAATTAGAGGGGAGAAAAATCAAAGGTGAGATCACCCTCGTGATGGCCGGGAGGGGAAGGGGTGGGTAAGGCGGGGAACGGTTTTAGAGCGATCTGCGCCTTCATCCTCATGGGGGTGGGGGCACTCCTGGCCCAGATCATCCTCCTCAGAGAGCTTGTGGTGGTCTTCTCCGGCAATGAGCTCTCCACCGGTGTGATGCTCGCGGCCTGGCTCCTCTGGACTGCCCTTGGGAGCGCTCTGCTGGGTGCTTTTGCCGACCGCATAAAGAGAAAGACCTCCTTCTTTGCCTCGATGCAGTTGGGCCTCGCCGCTATCCTCCCTGCCAGCTTTCTGCTGACCCGGTACCTGCGTCCCCTGTTGGGGATTCCGGTCGGGGAGATCGCTTCCCTGCCTCAAATGGTAGTGGGCATCTTTATGCTCCTCATCCCCTTTTGTCTCCTCTCGGGGTTGCTCTTCGCCCTGGGGTGCAGCCTGCTCGGGGAGATCATGGGGAAAGAGGCGCGCTCGGTGGGTGTTGTCTATGCCTACGAAGCATTAGGGGGGGGGATCGGGGGGATAGCCTTCAGCGTCCTGCTCATACATATATTAAACTCGTGGCAAGTCGTCCTGCTCACTGCTTCCTTCCTTGCTTTTTCCTCGTTACTTCTCGGGCGGAAGCAGAGGCTCATAGCAGGCGTTTGGACGTGCATCCTGATCGGGGCCCTGGGCTTCTATGGGGCGCGGGTTAACCTCCTCTCCCAGGAGTGGGGGTGGCGGGGGTATCAGGTGACGGCCAGTGAGGACACCATCTACGGCAATATCACCGTCCTCTCCGATGGGCCGCAGGTGAGCTTCTTTGAGAACGGGGTGTGGAACTTCACCCATCCCGACCCCCAGACGGCCGAAGAGGCGGTACACTTCGCCTTATTGGAACATCCGCAGCCGAGGGATCTTTTGCTGATCGGGGGAGGTGTCGGCGGCCTGCTCGGGGCGGCCTTGCAGCACCCCTCGCTCCGCCACGTGGATTACGTAGAATTGGACCCCCACCTGATCTACCTGGGGAGGGAGCGGCTCCCCCCGGCGGCCAGCGCCTTTTTGGATGATCCCCGTGTCCGGATCGTTACCACCGATGGGCGCAGGTTTGTCCAACGCGGGGGGCGACAGTACGATGTGATCATCATCCACCTCCCCGATCCGACCTCCGCCCAGATCAACCGCTACTACACCCAGGAGTTCTTTGCCGAGGCGAAGGAGATCCTCCGCGAAGGGGGGGTTTTCTCCTTTGCCGTCACGTCCTCGGAGAACGTCATCGGACATACCATGTCTCAGTTCTTGAGTTCCATTTATTGGACCATGCGGGAGGTCTTCCCCGATGTCGTGGTACTCCCCGGCACCGAGGCACGATTTCTGGGGGCGCGGACGGAGGGTGTTTTAAACGCAGATCCCACGGTATTGGTTCAGCGGGCGCGCCAGAGAAATCTGCACGTGCAGTACGTCCGCGAGTATTACCTCCTCTTCAACCTTTCGGCAGAGCGGGTCCAATACCTTCGATCTTTATTGGAGGAAAAGAATGTTGTCGCGATCAATAAGGACCTGCGCCCCATCTGCTATTTCTACGACATCGTCCTATGGAGCGCCCAATATACCCCGATATTGAAGCGCTGGTTCCTGTGGATGTTGGGTCTGCGGGTGGAATGGTTGTTTTTTCTCATCGCTGCGGTCACCTTCGTCTTCCTCTGGAGGGGGAGACGATCGTCATCCTCCTTCCCCGTATGGTGGGCCGTGGCTGTCACGGGATTCTCGGAGATCGCTCTGGAGATCATCCTCATCCTCTGCTTTCAGATCATCTACGGCTACCTCTATTATAAAATCGGGGTGATCATCACCGCCTATATGATCGGGATCGCCCTGGGGGGGTGGCTGATCACCGCCATCATGGAGAGGATCACCAGACCCCTGCGCTCCCTCCTCATGGTTCAGACCGGTGTCTTCCTCTATGCCCTCGGTCTCCTCCCCCTCATCCTGGGGCTACACCAGGGGGTCTTCACCCCCTGGATTTCCCATCTCATGGAGATGATCTTTCCGTTTCTTACCCTCATAGCAGGATTTCTCGGCGGGGTCCACTTCCCCCTGGCCAACAAGGTCTATTTGGGGAAGAGGAAGGAGATCGGAAGGATCGGGGGGCTCATGAACGGGATAGATCTCATCGGTTCCGCTGCCGGCGCCCTGGTCATCAGTGTCATCCTCCTCCCCATTATAGGGATTGCCCAGGGGATCTCCCTGATCGTCGCCTTAAACCTCTCCGCCATCCTGTGTTTGGGTTTAAGAATCTTAAGAGGGGGAGAGAGATGATGGTAGATTACAATAAAAAGGATGTTATAATTGTCATAGAAGGTGTCAGAGGATAAATAATGGTTTCAAAAGATGCCAGATTAGAGGCCCTCGAGAAACGTTGCGGTGATCTCATCGATGTCGCCCGCCTCGTCAGTCTCTCCTTTGATAAGGACGTCATCATCAAAAAGGCCTTGGAACATGTCCATGAGCGGTTGGGGAAGAGGGCCAGGTATGCCGTTTTGAAAGATGGTGACTTGATGATCAGGCATTGGGTCGGGGAGTATAAAGGTAATGTTGTCGCCTCCCAAAAGGTTGCGAAGAAGAGCATTCTGTGGGACGTGTTTACAGAAGGGAAGGCCCTGAATTTAACTGATCCATCACAGATCAATGGCTACGAGCACACCCTTGCGGAACATGTGAAGGTCAAGGCGATTGTTCCCCTGCGATATGTTGATGCCAGGACGCACCAGGAGGTGCGATTTGGGGTGCTGGTGGTCGATTCAGGCACGGAGCAGGCCCCGATCACCGAGGAGGAATTTGACTACCTTCAGATTATGGCCGATCTGATAGCGGAGGCGGTGGGCAAGACGGGGCTGGTAAAAGAGCTCATCCATTCGTATGAAAAACGGGAGGAGGCGTCCAAAGCCTTTGCCCATTTCCTGCGCAATCGTTTTATGGTCATCGGGGGGTTTTCCCGTCGCCTGATGAAGAAGGCCGATAATAAGGAAGTAAAGGAGTACGCTGAAACCATCGCCAGGGAGATAGAGGAGATGGAGAGATCCTTGCAGGCCCTGGAGGAGATGCTGCAAGGCGAAGAAGAGGAGCTACAACGAGCGCGGCCGGAGGCGGCTCTTTAGCCAGAGGTGGGCATATGAGCAATAAAAAACGCCACGTTCTTTTATTTATTCTCGCCGCAGCGGCTCTACTGCTACTGGCCGGTTGCGCCCACGTCATCTCTAAGGAGTTGTTGCAGGAGGTCGATACGGGCATCAGCTTTGCGCAGTTATCGAAAGAACCGGAGGCCTATAGGGGGAAGACCGTACTGGTGGGAGGGGACATTATCGAGACCCAAAACCTCCCGGAAAAGACGTTGATCGTCGTTCTCCAGCGTCCCCTCGGCCATCGTGGCGAGCCCGCTAGCGGGGATGTATCGGAAGGGAGATTTATCATCCGCACCACAGGATTTCTCGATCCGGCCATCTACAGTCCTGAGAGAAGGCTCACCGTTGCGGGCACGGTCGTGGGGAAAGAGGTACGCCCCCTGGGGGAGATCGAGTATACGTATCCAATTATCGAGAAACGCGAGCTCTATCTCTGGCCGAAAGAGGAAACTGCCTCGACAGAACCCGCGGTGCGTTTCGGCGTGGGGGTGGGGGTAGGACTTTGATGAAAGGTAACTTGCAAACATTCCTCTTCCCCAGGGAGAGATTGAAGGGTGAGGGGGCAAGAGTAAGGAGCGCATGATGAAAAGAATTATTACGTTTGGAATTGCCCTGTGTTTGTTATCAGGCTGTGTTCACGCCGTCTCCCGGGATGTCCTCAAAGAGGTAGATAAGGAGATAACCTTTTCCGCTCTGATTAAGGACCCTGCTGCCTATCAGGGGGGGGTGATTCTGCTGGGAGGGGTGATTGTCACGACGATCAACAAGCAGGAGGGTACGCTTCTGGAGGTCTATCAGACCAAGCTGGATAGTGAGGGCAGGCCCATGAATACCGATCGCTCCGAAGGACGTTTTCTGGCCCTCTATCAGGGTTTTCTCGACAGCGAGATCTATAAACAGGGGCGCGAGGTGACTCTTGTCGGCACCGTGGAGGGAGAGAAGGTTCAACCCCTGAGTGAGATCGAGTACCACTATCCTTATCTCATTATCAAGGAGATACATTTGTGGGAGGAAGAGGAACCAGTGCAGTATGAACCATACCCCTTGGATCCGTGGGATGATTTCTGGGGGCCGTGGGGTTTCGGAGGACGGTATCCATGGTGGTACTATAGACATTATCCTTATAGGCGTTAATGCTGTTTGCATTATTAGAAACCCCTTACGCTATGACAAGGGTTATCTTTAGAAATTAGATTTACGTGAATCAGTTTTAATGTTTACTTGACAAGCGTATTTAATGTATAGAATAATTTCAGTAGAGAAAAATTATATTTTAGTAGCTGAAGCTATGTGTAATAGTAAAACAACTATTTTGAGGGGCGTCTTATGAAAAAATATTCATTGCTGCATCCCCCTGTTTTATCTTTTTTCTCAAAGGACTTGTACAGAGACGTAGGGCAAAACTGGAGGGGTATCGCCGCGTTGTATTTAGTGCTCTTATTAGCGTTCTGCTGGATTTTTGAAACCTGGGCAGTTAATGAAAAAGTCTCTCAGTTTATTATAAACGAAGCTCCTCCATTTGTTGAACAAATCCCGGAGATCACCATACAAGATGGAAACGTCTCAATTAATGAGCCTGAGCCTTACTTTCTTTATGATCCTGAAACTGGTGACGTAATAGCTATTATAGATACTACGGGATTTTATGATTCATTGGATAACACAGAGGCATACCTGTTGCTCACTAACAACAAGTTCATCGTGAGAAAGAGTGAGGCTGAAAGACGCGTCTATGACCTCTCACAGATGGATGAATTCTTTCTTGATCAGAATACCATCAATAATTTTATTGATATCTTTAAGACGTACTTTCCTTTTGTCTTTTATGTATTTGCCGTAATATTTTCTTTCGTATTCAGGCTTGTTCTCGTCTTGATTTATGGCGCAATAGGGTTCTTGTTTTGCAAGATTGCTAACGTTAAACTTACGTATCAAACATTGATACGGCTTGCGGTTATTGCGAGTACACCGGTAATAATTCTCGATACTGTCCTAGAAGTAAGCAACGTCAACATTCCGTTTTTTTGGCTTATATGTTTTGCTATTGTAATGTGTTATCTATATTTTGGCGTTTGGGCAAATAAGGCTCAATCAACGCCTCGCCGTGCGCTTTAATGAGGTCCGATCACCCACAGCAGGAAATTCCAACGACTCATCAGCGACCTTCAACAATCGTAATACCCACACGGGAAATCGCTTGCTTAAATCTTTTTTTATTAATCGTTTCATAGATTGCAAACGTGGTCTCGTTACCGTGCCGAAAGGACCGGATCTCCTGTTCAGCTTCGTTGTTTTCGTTTTATACATGGCTGTTGCACTGCCGATTGGATTTTATTCCGGATTTTTTGAAATAGAGATTCTTCGGACAGATATGTGGGTTATGAT
The DNA here is from genome assembly GCA_016927065.1 of Deltaproteobacteria bacterium. Taxonomy (GTDB): domain Bacteria; phylum Desulfobacterota; class B13-G15; order B13-G15; family RBG-16-54-18; genus JAFGNJ01. The sequence continues at coordinate 81,211 of JAFGNJ010000004.1, read as the reverse complement.
AACCTTGCCCATTTCCCTCTTCTTTATGCCTTCTCTTGTGGAGGAGATGGTTTTCCGCGGCCTTCTGATTCCTCATAAGTCAAGAGGGGTTTCGAAAAGATTCTTGTTGCTCTATTCCCTTTTTAGTATCGTAGTGTTTATCGCCTGGCATCCCATTAATGCCATGACCATAAATCCTCCTGCCTATTCTATATTCACCAACCCTATGTTTCTCGGTCTTGCCGCCCTCATGGCCATAGCCTGCACCATAACCTATCTCAGGACCGGCTCTTTGTGGGTCCCCGTTGCAATACATTGGCTGACTGTTTTGGCTTGGGTATTTTTGCTCAGCGGCAGGAATTGTGTCCTGGATATTGTTCCATAAGCATTACATCGTACCCTTGAGGTAACGCTGCCGTTTTGCTTCCGGAAATTTTTCAATGGCGTACCGAAGCATGGTTCGCGGCATTTTTTTGTAGTGAGCCTTTAAAAATTGTTCCTCTGCTTTGAGGTTGTGCTTGCCTACCTCACGGAGCGTCCACCCCACTGCCTTATGGATCAGGTCTTCTGTATCGGATAAAAGCATTCGTGCAATCTTAATGGCCTCAGTGAACTCACCGAACTTGATAAAGTAAAAGGTTGCTATGATGGCAATGCGCCGCTCCCACAGGTCTTTTGATTTGGCAAGGTCGTAGAGGGGTTTTCTGTCTTTTGTCATCAAGAAGGCGCCGACGATATACGAGGCCGATGAATCGACAAGGTCCCAATTGTTGATATAGTGGGTGTTATCTAAATAGAGACGGTAGATTTGTTCTTTGAGACGTTCATCCCCTTTTGCAAAGGCGCGGACCAAGATGAAGAGCGCCAGCAAACGCTCTTCGTGGATAGAGGATTGGAGTAGTTGCGTGGCCTCCTTGAGCGTTAGTGTTTGATATTCCTTTGCCAGCTTTCTGAGTTCAGGGACCGCAATTCCCAAAAAAATGTCCCCTTCCCCATACTCCCCTGGTCCGGTCTTGAAATAACGCTGGGAATTTTCCGCTCGTTGCCTGTTCCCGAGTTTGCGGAGCCTAGAGTGAATCTCTTTGACCGTCATAACATGGATGCTCGGTTCGATTTTTCTTTCCGTTTTTCCCATTGCAATAACGTGCGCCGCACAGATGATATCAAGGAGTGTCGGGATTTTTTATGAATCCGACGTTTTTGTTGCTTTCCTGGTGCAGACGAAATAAAAGCACGAAAGATTATAATTTATTCTTTCGATAACCTGGGGTATTTAAAGGTGCCATGATTTATTAATATAATATTGTACCTTTTTTTCTTCAATATCCTTATATGTTGATATTTTAATATGTCTCCTTTCTTTTCCCTTGCCTTCTAAAACAGAATATGGATCATCCATTTCCGATCCTTTTCCAAATTCAATTGATATATGGTTTTTTCTGGTGAATAAACCGCATAAAAGTCTATCAGTTTTATATACTATTCCACCGTACATAATAACTTCTTCGGCCTTTGGCATAATTTGTAATACCATTTTTCTCAACGCCGTGATTATTTTTGCTTTTTCAGGCACGACTGCTTCTAAATCGTCCAGAAATTTTTTTAATTTTTGATCCATTTTCATAGTTCCTGTTTTGCAAAACCTAGAATATAACCATTGCAATCGGTAATATAAAACTCACGCATCCCGTACCACGTAGTATACATATCTTTTACTATTTTTACCTTGTCTTTTAACTTTTCATAAATATGATTAATGTCATCTACTTCAAAATAGAAAGAGGCAGAAGCACCTATGGCCTTATTCTCAAAACAAGAAATATCATTCGCAAGGCTTTCTTTTGATTGAAACATAATTTCAATGGAATTATGTTTAATCAATGCATATACTAATTTTCTTTTAAAATCGTTTTCAGCTAGTACCTCATTTTTATCTTCTGGGACTCCCATCACAAAATCAAACTGCAAGTTATCTTGATAAAATTTCAGCGTTTTTTGAATATCTTCGACCATCATATTGACTGTTAATTTATTTAACATCATAAACCTCCGACATTAAGCGTTATGCATGATACTATTTCATATTTTATAAGGAGGTATTGTAAAAATGCGACATATCTGTTTTTCTTGTAGGAGTTATTCCAGAAAACTCTTTATATTCTCTGCAAAAGTGAGCTTGATCATAATAGCCGGCATCTAAAGCCATTTCAATCAGAGAATCATTTTTTTGTGAGAGGAGCATACTGTGCGCATAGTGAAAACGAATAATTCTTGAATAGAGCTTTGGGGGTATTCCAACAAAATCCATGAATTTACGTTCAAGGTGCCGCCTGGAAATACCCATGCTATTTGCAATATCGTCAATTGATTTAAAACCTCGATGTTGTTTTATTAAATTTGCTGCGAAACAAGCGGTTTTATCAAATTTATTTTCTAAAAAAATTTTTTTAAGATATTTTTCCACCAGATCAGGGATTAAAAATATTTTGTCTTCAATAACACGTGGTGTAATGAAGTTGATATTAAGATTTCTTATCTCCGACAGCGAGTATTGTTTATCGGTTAATTCTTTTGTTGAAATATTTAGAAAAGGCGCGGCGCATCCCGTTTTAAAACGAATTCCAAACATTAACTCAGATGGTTCTATATAAACCCTATTAGGTTTTGTCATGCACCCAACTACAATTTTTTCATCTTTATTATTAAATGATAAAATTATATCAGTACAGCCATCCGGTAATATTGTACGATTTATTTTATGCTGTAGCTTATTGGATTGAATCCAATAAGCATCTACATATTGAGCCGCCCATTTTTTAGGAATTATTTCTTTATACATATTGTAATCTTGCCATCTATGATGATATAGAGACACCCTATATAGTTAACATGTCTCAGCCAACATAGCGCACAACTTATTTTTAATGCGAGTACAATCGCGAAACGCGAAGTAGATGCATTACAAATATGCGATCTTCGGCTACCGGCAGTTCGCCTCTGTTAAGCTAGCGCCGTTTACTCTTTATTTGTGCTGTCCTTAATTTCACTTTTCGGGTTTTTTATCTTAAATTTGCACGACGGGAGGTCATACCCTTCTGCCGGCGGGAATTGGATAAGGCCGCTCCATTCGGGGTCAGCGTGCAGCTCTTCCATTTTTTCCTGAACCAAGATCCGTGCCGCGCGCTTGAGGCATGCGGCCTCATTCTTCTTTATCTTTAAGTTAGTCTTGATGCCAGTTACGGTTTCGTGCAGCTCAAAATAGTCTTGTTCAAGGTCGTCGAATTTCAAATGAATCAGCTTCCCATTATTCTCCTCCAGCCATTGCTGCAGGCCGTCAGTCTTGCCGAGTCTCAATTCGGCCATGAGCGTTTGATAGGCATCGATGACGTTACTGTCAACGTAGTAATCAAGAAGGCTCCTCGGGTCGGGGTCTCTCGGGTCTTTCCCATAATTCGCCTTGTGAGAGTCGATGACGATGACCAGCTTTTTCGACCGCATGTCCGTCTTTTCCTCCAGGATTTTTTCCAGGGCGGTTATGCCGAGGTTGTCGGATGCGCCGCCGTCAATGAGGTGAACGTACCAACCTTCTTTTTGCGAGTAGTCTTGCAGGGTGACGGACTGGAAGACCGCCGGAAAGGCAGCCGAGGCCATGACGGCATGGGCAATGGGATAGTGATCGATTTCTGATTGGAGCTTGTCGAAATATTCCTTGGTGAAGCAAAAGACCCTTGTCCCTCCCGCGTGCTCGGTATTATTGGTGGCATTGATGATCAAACATGGTCTTTGGGGATTCAGGTCTTTGAACTTGAAACCCCTTCCCTTGAACCAGGTGGTATCGTATAAGGTGTCCGCGACGATCCACGCCATGACATCGGTTCGGTCATAATACGTAAACCAATAACGAAAGATATGTACGATCCACAAGGAGTTCCTTACCCATTTAGCGATTAAGTTCTTCTGCAGCTTGGGGAAGACCACGTCCGGGTCCCATTTTGGTCTTGCTGATCCTTCAACGGTAGGGGGAGCGTTGTAAGGGTCGTCACAGCTCAGAACGTAGTACGCTGCCGTAAAGGAGCCGCCGGAGACCGACGATATCACATCGACCTGCTGAAGCAGGCCGTAGCGCTGCAGTTCGAAGAGGACCGCTGCGGAAAAGACGGAGGCCCGGCTGCCGCCACCGGAGATGGCGATGCCGATAAAGTTATTGTCATCTTTGGGGCATGCGTCAAGGGGATTAGCGGCCTCTGCGTTGCTATCAAATTGCCAGCTGTCCCGGCATTGCCAGTCGACTTTCCATGGGACATCCTCTGAGGCCAGATACGCGCCGGAAGGGGCCTTTGGCCTGGCCTTTGTCCTGGGGCTGGGGGGAGGTTCCTTATGCGGATCGGCCTTTACATTGTAGTGACTGTAATAGGGGACAATGGCGCAGGCTGAGAAAGAGAGTTGGATGACTACAAAAGCCAACAGGATCCAGAAGCACTTCGTTTTTTTTATCATACAAACCTCCACAAAAAGGTTTCATCATGATGGCCTGTGGCCGAAATTATAGATACATATTCCCACATCAATCACAGCATAAAAGATGGTTTATTGATTTTTGGTCCTGTTCACCTTTTTTCGATTATTGAGTGCATTTACCATAATGCGCCTTGATTCCCTGAAACCGAAAAAGACCGCTGCAGCAAAAATCAATGCTATGATAATGGAGTTAGAATATAACCAGACAAGGCATGCTACACAAATTAGTAGAAGGAGCTGGGTGATAGAGATGAAGCGCTGAGAGCGACGTGCAACTTTTTTTGAATTGCCTTGATTTGTTTTTTTTCTGTTTGACATAGTAGTTTTTTAATTGGATGAGAACTTCTCTTAGGGTTATAATACAAGGAGTTAGCCTATTTCTTCAAGTGTAAAAGTCAACCCCCCAATCATTTGTCAACGCCCTTTATTAGCTCTCTCTTTTGCCTCGACGGCCTTTTGGCGGTTTTCACTGGCCTCGGTTAAATTAGGTTTCATTTCTAGGGCCTTATCGAAATCGGCAATAGCCTTGTCATATTTACCTTTTTTATACCATGCAATGCCACGTTTGGTATAGCTATCTGATCTGGCCTGAGGCCAAAGCTCTATGGCCTTGGTATAATCTTCAATGGCTCGGTCATACTCCCCTTGTATTGCCCAGACCAGACCGCGGTTATGGTAAGCAAAGGCATACTTTGGGGAAAGTTCAATGGCACGGCTGCAGTCGGCGAGAGCCTGTTCAAAATTGCCTTTCCGTGCCCAGGCGACGCCTCGAAAGGTATAGCCCATGGCACCTGCGGGCTTCATATCTATAAATTTGGTATAATCAACAATAGCTTGAGTATAATTGCCTTTCCCTTCCCAGGCGTGCCCACGGTTTATATAGATCTCAGCATAATTTTCATAGTGTGGATCAATCTGAATGGCCTTGGTATAATCTGCAATTGCATCATCGTATTTACCCAATTTCCGCAAGCAGATGCCACGCCTAAAGTAGGCATCCGAGTATCTAGGGAAAATCTCTACTGCCTTAGTATAATCAGCAGTAGCATCCTCGAAATTGAGCTTTTTCTCTAAAAGAAAGCCGCGCTCGTAGTATGCACCGGCATATTTAGGATTAACCTCGAGAGCCTTGGTGAAATCGGCAATTGCTTTGCCAGAATCTCCTTTCCAATTCCAGGAGGCGCCGCGGTTAAAGTAGGCAAGAGCTAAGTTCGGGTCAGTTTCGATGGCTTTATCGTGGTCTTTAATTGCCTCGTCATAATTGTTTTTCTTTGCCCAGGCAACGCCGCGATTGGTATAAGCTAAAGCATTGGTAGGGTCACATTCAATAGCTTTGGTGTAGTCAGCGATGGCACGGTTTTCATCGCCCTTTCTCTCCCAGGCGTTGCCGCGGTTGTTATAGGCAAAAGAATGCCGAGGATTAATCTCGATAGCCTTAGTATAATCTGCGATTGCACGATCATATGCTTCCATTTTTTTCCAGGCGTTACCACGACAGTAGTAGGCATTGGCGTACCTCGGATTGAGTTCTATGGCCTTGGTGTAGTCAGCAATGGCTTTGCCAAGGTCGCCTATGTCATCCCAGGCGAGGCCGCGGTTGTAGTAGGGAACGGCGTCCGTCGGATCGAGTTCTATGGTCTTGGTCCAATCAGTAATGGCCTTGTCGTACTCACCCTTTTTTACCCAGGCGATGCCGCGGTTGCTATAGGCATCGGCGTGCTCCGGATCAAGCTCAATGGCCTTGGTGTAGTCAGCAATCGCTCGGTCATACTCACCCTTTTCCTCCCATAAGACCCCACGGTTTTTATAGGCCGAGGCGTCCTTCGGGTCGATTTCGATCGCTTTGGTGTAGTCTGTGATGGCTTGATCGTACTTGCCTTTTTTGCCCCATAAGACCCCGCGGTTGAAGTAGGCAGCGGCGTACTTCGACTTCGGATCGATCTCTGTGGCCTTGCTGTACTCCGCGATGGCCTTGGTGTACTCGACAATGGCCCTGTCATAGTCGCCTTTTTTCCCCCAGGCGAGGCCGCGATTGTAGTAGGCAACGGCGAACCTCGGGTCGATCTCTATGGCCTTAGTGTACTCGGCAATGGCCCGGTCATAATCACTCTTATCGAACCACGCGTTGCCGCGAAATTTATATGCTGTCTTTAGCTGTTCCCGATCAAGCTCTTCAGATGCAATGGCCTTAGTAAAAAGCCTTATGGCTTCGTCATTATTACCTTGATTCAATGCTACTTTGGCGGCCTCGAAATCTTCCAGTCCCCCAGCCTGTTCAACCCGTTTCGGCGAAGTCGCACAGGAGATCAGGAACAAAGTAATGAATGCCACCAAAATTATTTTTTTCATAACTGCCCCCTTATATCAAGGATTACAGACCACATTCCCCTTATGCCGAGGCGACAGGGCTCGGTTCCGGTACCTCGGCAATCTCTCCGAACTTTGCCTCGTATTTGCTCACATTTTCACTCAGGCTTTTTCTCCTTCCATTGCACATTTCCATCTTTTGCTTTCAGGGCCTTTTGGAGATTTTCACTGGCCTCGGTTTCATTGGGATTAATCTCTAAGGCCTTGTTAAAGTCATCAATTGCTTTATCGAAGTTACCCTTTTTGTACCAAGCAACCCCGCGGTTGTTATAGGCCAAGGAGAACCGCTGGTTAATTTCTATGGCCTTGGTGTACTCTGCAATAGCCTTATCATAATTACCCCTTTTCTCCCAGATGACCCCTCGGTTGCTGTAGGACTTGTAGTCTGTTGGGTCGATCTCGATGGCCCGATCATAGTCCGCAATAGCCTTCTCATAATTACTCTTTTTTTCCCAAACATTTCCTCGGTTACAGTAGGCCCAGGAGTCTGTTGGGTCAATCTGGATGGCCTTGGTAAAATCCGCGATAGCTTTATCATAATTGTCCTTTTTTACCTCTACAATCCCGCGGTTGTAGTAGGCGGCGGCATACTGTGGGTCGATCTCTATAGCCTTGGTATAATCGGCGATAGCTTTGTCATAGTCACCCTTTTTGTTCCAGGCGTTACCACAGTTGTAGTAGGCCAAAGCGAGTTTCGGGTTAATTCCTATGGCCTTGGTGAAATCTTCAATGGCCCTGTCATAATCACCCTTTTCCCTAAAAACATTGCCACGGCTATGGTAAGATTCATAATCCGTCGGGTCGATCTCGATGGCCCGATCATAGTCGGCAATAGCCTTATCATGGTTGTCCTTGTTCTCCCACGCGCTTCCACGATTGTAGTAGGCCCAGGCATCTTTGGGATCAATTGCGATGGCCTTGGTATAGTCGGCGATGGCATCATCATAATTGCCTTTTTTATTCCGGGCATTACCACGGCTGGTATAAGCACGAACATCTTCTGGATTAATCTCTAGGACCTTGGTGAAATCTTCGATAGCCCTGTCATAATCGCCCTTTAAATACCAGGTATCACCCCGGTTACTGTAGGAGGCCCAATTGTACTGTGAGTCGATTTCTATAGTCTGGGTGTAATCAGCGACAGCCTTGTCGTAATTGCCTTTTAAATACCAGGCGTTGCCCCGGTCAAGATAGGCTAATGCGTACTGAGGCGCGATCTCAATGGCCTTGGCGTAGTCGGTGATAGCTTTGTCGTAGTTACCCTTTTTAGTCCATGCGCTACCGCGGTCGGTATAGGCACTCGGATTTTTCGGATCAATCTCTATGGCTTTGGAGTAGTCGGCTATGGCTTTGTCGTAATCGAGTAAATTTTCCCAGGAGAGTCCACGCTTGTGGTAGGCTTCGGCTAGGTCTTTCTGTGTAAGTTCGCCTGAATCAATGGCGTTGGTAAAACGTACAATGGCTTCTTCATAGTCATAACGGTTATATGCCGCCCCGCCTCTCTTGATATCGTATTGATACGTGACGCACCCCAGCGAGATTGCGAGGGCCATACAGAACAGAGAAAGGAATGCCAAAGAGAGTGTCTTTTTCATAGTCCCCCCTTATGTCAAAGATTACATACCACATTCCCCTTATGCCGAGGCGACGTGGGTCGGTTCCGGTGCCTCGGCAATCTCTCCGAACTTTGCCTCGTATTTGCTTAGATTCTCACTCAGCGCCTTGATGATCCTTTTCATGTGACCGGGACTGATGATGACCCTGGCTGTAACGATCCCCTGGGGGGGAATGACATTGATGAAATCGACGAAGAATTCCTCCTTGGTATGCGCGACCACCATATTGTTGGCATACACGCCTCTGAGGATCTCGTCCGTAATCTTGATCCCCACCTCTTGGGGTTTCTTTTCCTCAGACATCGTTGACCTCCTCGTGGGGATATTTTACCCATTATAGGGCGTCTGAGGGTGTAGTGTAAAGGTATTTTAAGAATTTTTTAGTAAAGTGCAGGAGTTATCGTGGCATATAGAGCCCTGAACTCGTTCAGATACATATGAGACAGGAATGAGGTACAATAGGGGTAGTTATTAGGAACGGGAGGAGTCTCTCTATGGAAGTATTTGGTATCGTCAAAGAGTTTTCTCGGTTATCTCAGTTGGTATTTCCTGAACTATCTCAGAAAGATCTCGATTGCTTCCGGGCATGGGATAGGGGGGATGTTGAAAACGCCATCCCCGGCACCGGGCAGGTGAGTGCCCTCATCAGGGATGTGAAATCGGTGAAGGAGATTATCGAGGAAATGGTGTCATAGATTCTCTATAGTCTCAATCATCTGATAATCTAGGGACAACATATGTAATTATTAATCTTTTTGGGAGTGTAGGCACAATGCAAAAATGAAAGAGATAGTGCAATCTCGGGCAAAAAACTAAAAATAAAAAAGCCCCTTTTGATATTTTCTTGTCTCGGAGCCAGTCATATAGTAGTATAGAACACAAATGACGTTTGACCCAAATGTACACATATTTAAGTCACCCAAGGTCCATGCCATAATAGACGAGGCAATCGTCTTTTTGAATCAAACGCCCCCACATCCATTGCCGCTGCCGGAATCATTCATCGGTACGGGAGTTTACTGTCTCTACTATTTGGGCGATTATGACCTTTACAATAAGATCGCTATCGCTAACATATCGGAATGTACTCAGCCCATCTATGTCGGAAAAGCTGTACCGAAAGGCTGGCGGACTGCACGCACAACAAGCGAAGAAGGCTCCACGTTGACACAGAGACTGCGCGAACACGCGAGAAGCATAAAACACTGTGCCGGTTTGGATATTAAGGACTTTAAATGTCGGTTTGTAATTTTGAAGGATGAAGAAAGCAGCATGATTACGATTGTGGAAGCGGCTTTGATTAAGAAATACAGACCCCTTTGGAATACGGTCGTTGACGGCTTCGGCAACCACGATCCGGGCTCTGGACGATATGATCAGGCAAAATCGGAGTGGGATGTGCTTCATCCCGGCAGACCATGGGCCGAAAGACTTCGAGGGAAGTCACCGGATTTAGAAGGAATAAAAGTAAAAATTAGGAATACCTTAAAGTAATTACGGTTTTCTTAAAACTACCACAGCCTCGTAAAGTTGGTGAGAAACCTCGGCTTTACCGACCCTAACATCAGATTGAATTATGCTGTTGCCGACACGAGTGGCACGAGGAACGTCGATTTTCAATAGCTCCATGCCCATAGCTTCCGCGATCTTCCCAAAGTATTCATCCGTAGGAATCATCACACCTTGCAGTATGCTATTGCCGATGACAACCAGCGCCGTACCTCCTCGTTTCAATACGTATTGGATACCTTCGGTGAACTTGTGACAATCATTAAAATATGCAGCCGCATAATTAGCCCAACCGTTGCCACCATAAGGCCCTTTTTCTTTATTCAGTTTCCTGAGCATCTGCAATCGTTCCTCAATATCTGTCTGAGGCAAGGTAAAAGCCAAATCTATCCGGTCGAAATCGCGGACCGTTTGCCAAAACTTACCGAAGTTTAAGTTCTCAAGTTTTTTCAAATCGTCAGGTGAATGCGCATAGCCTAACCAGTAAAGCTGGGGACGCGTATTTCGATTGTAGTGATAATTATTCAAATAGGGCGGAGATGTAATGATCAAATCGACGGAGGCTGGCAAAAGATGCTCTCGGCAGTGGAAAAATGAGTCGCCGATAATTCGTATATCAAGATTATTACGCTCAATGTATTCCTGTACCCATGCGATGTCTTCCGCCATATCAGTGAGTTTATCCGTGATTGCCCTTGCCACGGGGAAATCATGGATTTCTTCCCTTCCTGCGCTAACACGTCTGCCAAGACTAGGCTCATAGGAATAGTTGGAATAGCTTACCATCGTTGAAGCAAAGGCAAGTCGGAACAGATCACGGATATTCTCGTCATCAATTGCATGAACAAAGTCCTGAGCGATTAAAACCTTATAAAGCACACGGGGACTATAGAAACTCGTTCTTGTCTTAAATCCTTGAGGCGGAGTACTGATTGGCTTATAATTTGTTGAAATCTTTTCCGTATAAAATTGCTGGAAGTCATCGATTGTGGAAGCAAATACGCCTAAATCTATACAATAGGCATTTGTCTTGACGCGACTGGCAAGAACAGCATAAGGATTTATCTCGAACCCTATCGCATTATGGCCGTTGCGGATAGCCTCAAATACGGTTGTACCGACACCGCAAAAAGGATCTAGAACTGTACCTTTATTTCTAAGAAATCCATCTAAAGCAGACTGCACAAAATCACTTGAAAAACCAGCGATCCATGGAACCCACCTGTGGATCGGCAATGTTTTGTTGCGGGAGAAGTTGGGATCACCAAAGCCTTTTTCTTTCTCGCCTCCGACTTGACTATCACCGTTTTCCGATATTATAGGAAACAGTAATTGCTCGGCGCGTTTTCTGTTTATCTTTGCCATTGTCGCCACGATGTTTTTGGGCAAATTATTCTACCTTGTTTTTGAGGCTCACAATGTGCCCAACTCCATACTCCGGTCGAAGCTCTTTAATAATCGATCCCATTTCCTGACGTTCCTTTACGTCGTCTAAGACCCGCGCAAAGTCATCGAAACTGAGAATAACGGCTTTAGGGCTTCCGCGTCGTTCAACTATGTACCGAGTCTGGTTTTGGGTTACATCGTCGAGGACCTGTCCAAAATTGTTCTGAGCCTGCGTGGAGCTAACGCTTTTTATAGTCAAAACTACCTCCATGATATATTAGCCAACTTAGCCATATTGGCTAATATAGACATTCTATATTCTTTTGTCAAGACAAAAAGTGGTCATCTTGTAGAACGAATGAACGGGGGGCGGAAATCTGGAAACATGAGGACACCATACTTATTTCTTCCCTCGTCTTTATATTTACCATAGTGTCCCTTACCCAAGCAAGAAAAAGTCCCACGTGCTAGTGTTTAGAGTTAAAAGTAGCTTATAAGGTCTGGCTAAGCGAGTATTGACTGCTGGGGGAGAAACCGCTAGGCTCTGATAAGTGGAGAGGGGTGAGGTGACAAAAGAAAAGGCTCAGACAAGAAAGAAACCTTCTGATATGTCCCCCCAGGACTTCATTGGGGTAGGGGAGCAAATTCGGGTAGATCCCCTCATCCAGCAGGTAGCGGAGGCCTTTCGCCAGCAGGAAGCACCCCTTTGCCTCGTAGGTGGTGCCATCCGGGACATCATCCTAAAAAGGGATATCAAGGATTACGATTTCGTCGTAAAGGAGATGACGCCGGCATTCCTGGACCATCTGGGGGCTCTCTTAGAGGCAAGCGTGTTCCCCATGGGGAAAGGGAGACAAGAGCAGGTCTATCGATTGGTGAAGGGTAAGCGGACCATCGACTTTGCCGTCATGGCGGGTGATGCAATTGATCAAGACCTTATGAGGCGGGACTTCACCATCAACGCCATCGCCTATTCCTTTGCCGAAGGGCGGTTTTTCGCCGACTCTCAGGCCATTAAAGACGTGAGAGAGGGGAGGATCGCCCCAGTTTCTCCCCAGGCCCTGCAGGCCGACCCCCTGCGCATGCTCAGGGCAGTCCGCTACCGATGTACCTTGCCGGGCTTTGATCTTACCGCGCAATTGAAGGAGGAGATCACACGCCACCGAGGCTTGGTCAGCGATGTGGCACAGGAGCGGATCAGGGCTGAGTTAGACGCAATCAACTTCTCCCCTGACCCTGCCGGCGGTTTGCAATTGATGCACGAGCTTGGGCTCCTAATTACCATATTTCCGGAACTGGCCCCCTTAGAGGGCCTGCCACAAGGACGTCACCATCACACCGATGCCCTCTCTCATACTATTGAGGTCGTGGGAGAGGTGAATCGCTTAATGAACGAGGGGCCTCCCTTTGCTTTCCGATCCACTGACCAGGATCGCCTCATCCTGGGATATGCTGCCTTGTTCCACGATCTGGGCAAACCCGCCACTAAGAGCATTGATGAGGGGGGCGAGGTCCACTTCTATGGTCACCCCCAAGAGTCCTCCCTGCTCTCTCAAGGAATCATGAGGCGCCTGAAATTTCCCAACAGGGTGCGAGACGGGGTCCTCCTTGTGGTGGAAAATCACATGCGCATCCTCACCCTCGCCAGAGGGGAGCCGAAGGACAACGCCCTGCGCAGGCTTATTAACACTATGGGGGAGGAGATCAGATTGCTCCTCTTGTTGGGGCTGGCCGAGACCGGGTCCAAGGGGAACGGAGACGACGATGAGCAGGTGCGATTTATGGACCTCAGCCGACGGATATGGGATCTGTACGAACGTGAAGACCTCATCGCACCCGAGCCGTTGCTGCGGGGCAGGGACCTGCTGGGATTGGGGCATGAGCCGGACCCGCGTATGGGGGAGATCCTCGAAGAGGTGAGAAAGAGGCAGATTGCAGGGGAGTTGCGGAATAAAGAAGAGGCCCTCCAATTCGTCAGAAAAGAATACGCGCTCTGATGTTTCCTACAGGCAGGGCATTTGACACCCCAGGGGCACATCTTTTATAATGCATTATCAATAGAGGTTTACGGAGGATAAGCATGGAGGCGAAGATTGCGGTCTATCCTGGTTCCTTTGATCCCATTACCTATGGCCACCTTGATATCATCAAGCGGGCGGTCAAGATTTTTGACAAGGTCATCGTGGCCGTGGCCCGCAACTATGACAAACAGTCCCTCTTCACCCCGCAGGAGAAGGTAGAGATGATCACAGAAGCGGTGAAGGACTACCCCACGGTCAGCGTTGACTCCTTTGAAGGGCTCCTGATGGAATATATGAAAAAGGCCACAGCCACGGTGGCACTGCGCGGCCTGCGAGCCACCTCGGACTTCGAGTACGAGTATCACATGGCTGCCATGAACCGCAGTCTCAACGATGAGATTGATACCCTCTTTATGATGACGAGCAGGGACTATTTTTTTGTCAGCTCCCGGACCATCCGGGAGGTAGCCAGCCTCGGCGGGCCAGTGAAGGAATTTGTGCCGGACAATGTGGCCCAAAAACTCAAAGAGAAGTTTTCTTAAATTAACCAGGGGTACTCTTATCCCTTCTCCTTACGTTCTGGCCCGATGATCCCTAGGAAAAAGACCAGACAGATCTCCCTCGGTGGAGTCCGTATCGGCGGCAAGGCCCCGGTGGTGGTCCAATCCATGACTACCACCAATCCCCGTGACGTGGATGCTACGATGGGGGAGATCACGCGGATGCAGCGTGCCGGGTGTGAGCTTGTCCGTGTGGCCGTGCCTGACAAGGAAGCCATCAAAGGTGTGCGGGAGATCATTCGCCTCGCGTCCCTTCCCGTCATCGCCGACATACACTTCGATCATCGCCTGGCCTTGCTGGCCCTGGAGGCAGGGGTGCATGGCCTGCGAATCAATCCGGGGACCATCCGCACGCGTGATCGATTGCGGGAGATCATCGCGGAGGCCAAGGAACGTGGGGTGCCCATCAGGATTGGGATCAATGCGGGATCGCTGGAGGAGGGCGTCATGAAGAGGTTCGGCCACCCCACCCCGGAGGCCATGGTGGAGAGCGCTTTAGACTGTATCACGCTCTGTGAGGATATCGGACATCAGGCCCTTAAGGTCTCTCTCAAGGCCTCGGACGTCCTCACGACCATAGAGGCCTATCGTCTCTTTGCTCAGCGGTCTGATTATTCTGTTCATCTTGGAGTCACCGAGGCAGGGCCTCCTTTTTCCGGGGTGATCAAGTCCGCAGTGGGGCTGGGTATCCTTCTGGCCGAGGGGATCGGCGATACCATCCGTGTCTCACTGACCGGCGACCCGGTGCTGGAAGTACGGGCGGCGTACGGAATCCTGCGGGCCCTGGGCATCAGGGAGCGGGGGATTGATCTCATTTCATGTCCTACCTGCGGGAGGTGCGAGGTGGACATCATCCCTCTTGTAGAGGAGGTCCAAGAGCGCCTGGAGCACATCGAGGCCCCCCTCACCGTGGCCGTCATGGGGTGCGTGGTGAACGGACCGGGGGAGGCCAGAGAGGCCGATATCGGGATCGCCGGCGGCAAGGGGGTGGGGCTTCTCTTCAAGAAGGGTGAGGTTATCGAGAAGGTCAAAGAGGGAGCCTGGGTGCAGCGATTGGTGGAAGAGGTGGAGGCAATGGCGGATTAGCACGTGACTATCGTGAAGCGTTGCAATGGCAAACGGCTTTGATGGTTTTTTAAACCATCAAAGCCGTTGTCATACGTACATAACGTCCTTTTATTGCACTATTTCGTATACCTCGATCTTGCCCAGCTGGTAGCTTGTCACCCACAGTTGTTTGCCGTCGGGGGTAACGGCCAATCCCATGGGGTAGAGAAAGTCTTTCTTGTATATGATATCGAAACTCCCGGTATCCACGACAACCAGTTTTCCCTCTTCATGTGATACCCCGAAAATATACTGTTCATCAGGATCGAGGGCGATCGTGCGGGCCATCTTCCCTATAAAGACCTCCCGTATTGGTTTTTTAGCGATAAGATCAAAGGCGATGATCTTGCCCAGGATATTGTCTGATATATAGAGTATCCTCTGATCCCTCGCTAGTATAATATGCCGAGGGTTTGCCGTAGCCGGTATGTCGTCGATAAGCTCAAGGGTTACCAGATCTATAACGCTGATAGTCCCCCCTCCCATGTTTGCAACGTAGGCCCTCGTGGAGTCGGCGGATATCGCGATCCCCCGCGGGATATACCCTTGTTTACCGCCAAGCCTGATTGTCTTAATGGTTTTATACTGCTGCGTATCGATCACCGACACCGAGCTCGAGTGCCAATTGGCGACGAGGGCGTACCGCCCGTCCGGCGTCACCTTGACGATCTTAGGCGTTTTCCCTGTTTTGATCTTTATGATCTTCGTCTCATAGGATCTTTGATTTGCAACATCGGTAATGCGCAGCTTCTCATACAATGCCCCCTCTGGGGGAACGAGGGTCTCCGCGGCATCATAGACCGTTACGGCCTCGGCATTATGCAGAGAGATCCAGAGCAGTCTCCCGTTTTCAGAGAAGTCACACTCAACAGGTTTCTGAGCATAGGAATTGATTGGTTGACGGGCCTTGTAATCCCATCCCTGGGCGGGGGTCTTAAAGAACCGGGCCTTCTTGATGAATTCAAGGGTTGTGGTGCTGATGAGCCAGAAGTCCATTCCTTCGAGATTCATCACCGCCGCGTAACTCCCGTCGGGGGAGATCTCCACCGATTTCGGTGCTCCCGCACCCTCGAAGGTCTTGAGGTGTTTGAGTTCAAACCCCTGGGCGCTCAGTGGAAGGAGCACCGACAGGATGATAAGTATTTTCCATAGGGCATGGATCATGACGCGTGCTCAACAGATCCTCATAAACGCGCAGAGCGTATCACATACCTCCTCGTGATGCAACTAGGTTGGATAGTAAGGAGGAATAATGGGATCATTGTATCTTGGTTTAAATGTCGACTCAGTATTCTGTTGTCGTCATGAAGACGTCGTATCCGTCCTCAGCCAAGCGCTCGGCGGCCTGATAGGCTGCATCCCTCGTAATAAATTTTCCCACCCTGACACGGTAATAGGTATGCTCCGGTGTCTTCAGTTCCGTGATAAAGACATCCGGGTAAGCCTTTTGCAGTTCTTCCATCAAGCTGGAGGCGTTGGATCGGTCGAGAAATGAACCTATCTGAATCGTGAACGGCCCTTCGGGGGGGGAAGGGGGAATGATCTCTCTGTTCAAGATTTCCACCCTCACTTTAGCAACCCCCTCCGTGACCATATCAAGCGCTTGGGCGGCGGCGTAGGAGAGGTCGATAATCCTCCCCCTGATGAATGGTCCGCGGTCATTGATCGTAACCATGACGGATCTGCCGTTGCTCAGGTGGGTAACCATCACCGTGGTCCCCAGAGGGAGGGTTTTGTGGGCGGCGGTCAACTGGTACATGTCGTAGACTTTGCCGCTTGCGGTCTTGCGTCCATGAAACGGCTCGCCGTACCACGATGCCCATCCGACCTCCCCTCTCTTGAGCCGCGGCGGGGCCGGTTCCCTCCTAAACAGGACGCACCCGCAGGTCATGCTGAGGACAAGAACTATGAGGAGTATACGCTTCATCGTTTTCTTATCGCACTATGCACAGAGGGCTATGGTCCCTCGTTTTTGTTGAGGTTCATGTTTCACTCTGATTTCTTGCAAACCACAGGCCTTCCGGAGCTTTATGATATTTTCACCTCCCTGGCCGTAGAACGTGGATATATCTCTGGGTGAGACGAGAAAGGTGAGTGACGGTCTTCCCTGGTGAGGAAATTCAGCAAGGAGATCGATCGCCTGCTCGTAGAGGATCGAGCTCTCGACCAATTGCCTGAAGGCGGAGTGATAGGGACCAGCCACAATCGCTTCTAACAGGGAAGGAGTCGGTTGCAGCCCTACCCTAATCACGGGAATATGGGCCTGTTGAAATCGTCGCAAGGCCTCTTTGGCGAGGGCGACCGCTTCTTCCAGGGCAAGGGGGTGGTAACGCCCTTGCCGAAACCATCGTTCCAACACCGTCCCCTTGATCACCAGCGTCGGGTAGAGCCGCACAAAATGCGGGCTCAACCGGATCACCTCCTCAACGGTTGCGGCAAACCGCTCTGGGCTGTCCCCGGGTAGGCCGATCATAAGCTGAACCCCCACCTCGAAGTTCTCTCCCTGGAGATCCCTGACGGCCTGTTGCACCCGTTCCCTGCCGTATCCCCTGCGAGAGATCCTGAGGACCTCATCTGCCATGGACTGAACACCCAGCTCGACGGTCTCCACCTTGTGCGCCTTGAGGATTTCGAGAATTTCTGGAGAGATATAATCGGGTCTGGTGGATAAGCGGAGGGAGTGTACCTTCCCTTCATCGAGAAAGGGTTTGACACTGCGCAAAAGCTTCTCTTGGCTTTCGAGGGGGAGGGCGGTGAAGCTTCCCCCATAAAATGCCACCTGTACCGTTTGGGCGCTCGTTCGTTTATGACTATTCAGCCCCAGATAGCGCTCAATCTCTGCAGCCGCTTCTTCGGGGGTGGGGAGTGCTGAGACAGGACGGGCGATCAGATCTTGATTGCAATAGACACACCGGTGGGGACATCCGAGATGGGAAATGAAAATGGGGATAATAAACCGCTTGTCATCCATGCTCAATTCTCCTGCAGGGACCGCAAGGCCTCTTCGGCCGCCCTCTGCTCGGCCTCCTTTTTACTCTTGCCCTTCCCCTTTCCATAGGCCTTCCCCCCGATGGAGATGATCACCTCAAAGGTCTTCGCGTGGTCTGGTCCCTCCTCGTCAGTGACGATATAGTGAGGGGTATCATTGAGGTGCCTTTGGGTGTATTCTTGAAGCCTTGTCTTATAATCTTTATCTTCTATCGCACCTTTCATTTCGCTTAAACGGGGGGCGTAGAGGTCTTCGATCACCCTGAATGCCTCCTTGTATCCGCCATCGAGATAGACGGCGGCCATGAGCGCCTCGAGGCCCCCTGCCAGGATAGAATTCTTATCCCTACCCCCGGTTTCATCTTCACCTCGACCCAGCCTGAGGGCCGCTCCCAACCGGACCTCGCGGGCAAGTGAGGCGAGGGTGCTTTCTTTGACAAGTTCTGCTCTCGTCTTAGAAAGTCCCCCTTCGGTGAGGTGCGGGAAACGGTTCAACAAGAGATGACTTATGACTACCTCTACCACAGAATCTCCGAGAAACTCCAGCCGCTCGTTATCCTCCCCCCCATCATTGTTCTCGTGGAGGAAAGAGCGATGGGTGAGGGCTTGAGTCAAGAGCTGAAGGTCGCGAAAGCGGTAGGCGATCTTTTCCTGAAGGTTATCGAAATCTACCATCTTGTTGGACTTCATCGTATTAACATACCTCGTAACACTGTTCACTGTACTGAATGCAACCCTACGTGTCAAGGAAGGCTCGATACGGCTCTTGCAAAGGGGGCGTTTTCTCGATACCATTACCACACGATGAGGTTGCCTGATGGCATTTTTGATCTACGGGATAAACCCCGTCTCTGAGGCCCTGCGATCAGACCGCTGCCGGATCACGGAGGTTTGGATCGCCGAGGGGAGGAGTTTCAAGGGGTTAGAGGGGATCATCAGCATGGTGGAATCCAAAGGGGTTCCCCTGCGAAGGGTGGGGCGTTCTCAACTGGACTCCCTCACTAAGGACGCCCTCCATCAAGGGGTGGTGGGTTCCATAGAGCAGTTTGCCTATGCCGATCTAGACGCGGTCCTGCAACAAGATCAAGGCGAACCTTTTCTCCTGGTCCTCGATGGGATCGAAGACCCCAGAAATCTAGGGGCCCTCATCAGAACCGCCGATGCCTGCGGGGTTTGGGGGGTGATCATCCCCAAGGACAGGGCGGTTGGGATTACCCCCGCCGTGGCCAAGAGTTCCGCCGGAGCGCTCTTTCACGTCCCCGTGGTCCGCGTCACCAATATCGCTACCACCCTCAGGCAGATTAAAGAACGGGGGATCTGGGTGGTCGGTGCCGCGGCGGAGGCGCAGACAGATCTTTTTCATCACGACCTGACGATTCCCCTGGCCGTGGTCATTGGGGGGGAAGGGCGAGGGATGAGGCCCTTGGTCAAAAGGGAATGCGATCTCCTCGTATCGATACCCATGAAGGGGAAAGTCAACTCCCTCAACGCCTCAGTGGCCGGGTCCATTATTCTCTACGAGGTCATTCGGCAGAGGGGAAGTACTCATCGCCCGTAAGCCTCACGTCTCTTCCTCTCTTAACTTGACTTTTCCCCTCCTTTCCTCTAATTTTTGAAAGATATCAGAAAAGTTTCATAGCAAGGGAGACCGATCATGACATTGGAGCGATTAGAGGGGTGTTGGACGGCCTTTGTTACCCCGTTTACTGAAAAGGGGGAGTTGGACCTGGAGGGCCTTCGCAAGAATGTGACCTTTCAGATCGAGGGGAAAGCAAACATAGTCCCCACGGGGACCACGGGTGAGTCTCCGACCGTGGACTGGAAAGAGCACAACCAGATAATAGAAGAGGTGGTGCGGCTGGCCAAAGGAAAGTCTTTGGTGATGGCTGGCACCGGAAGCAACTCCACCCAAGAGGCCTTGAGGGGTTCCAAACATGCCGTTGAGGTGGGGGCGGAGGCCGTTTTGCTGGTTGACTGCTACTATAACGGGCCCTCCTCCCTGGAACTCCGGACGGAATATTATGAGGTTGTTGCCAAGGAGCTTCCTCAAACCTTCATTATCCCCTATGTTATCCCGGGGAGGACCGGGACCCAATTGGAGGTGGAAGATTTGGCCATCTTGCACCGTAGGTATAACAATGTGCGGGCGGTCAAAGAGGCCACCGGGGATTTGGAACGCATGGCCAAGACCAGAAGGTTGTTGGGGAATGATTTTGATATCCTCTCAGGGGACGACGATGTGACTTTTGCGATGATGACGAGGGATGATATTAAGGCCCAGGGGGTCGTATCGGTCATCTCCAATGTAGTCCCCGGTGCCCTGGCCGAGATGACCGCCGCCCTCAACCGGGGAGACATGGCACGGGGGGAAGAGCTTGCTGAGGCACTCGACCCTCTCTTTAAAATTGTCACCGTCAAGACCGTTGAGGAATATGAGGGTTTTCAGGTCCCCTGTAAATTCAGAAACCCCTCCGCCATCAAGACCCTGATGAGGGGTTTGGGGATGCCTGCCGGCCCCTGTCGCCCCCCCTTGGGACGGATGACCCCAAAAGCCACGGCGGTAGTGCGAGAGGCCATCAGGACCGTCTACGAAAAAAGCAAAGAGGTCTTAACCCCAATCCAGGATTTTTATAAGATAGATCTTGAAGAAAGGATCTATCAAGATGAGCACTGGGTCTAAGAAAATATCTCCGAACGACCTGGAGACTAGGCTTCCCTTTCACGTCTTCGATCTCCCTATCCAGGAGATCAGGAGGGGGTATCGCTCCGACGTCTACTTCTGGCGGGAAAAGCTGATCCTGGAACGAGATCACTATAATCCCCTCGTTACCATGCAGGTCTTCCAAAAAAAACGGGCGATTCTGTGTGGCGTCGATGAGGCTATCGCCATCCTCCGGGTGGGAACGGGGCATTACACCGACCTGAAGAAGGCTCATGAGTTGTTCGATAACCTGATGACCGTCAAGACGAATCTGCGGAAGACGAGATACACCGATGAGGGACGCTTCATTTCCCTGATGGAGGAACGGCTTAAGGTGGAGCATGAGTTGGACTCCATCTGGGTGGATGAATTCGATCAACTCAAGATAACGGCCTTGCGGGATGGAGATGAGGTCACACCTTACGAAACCGTCATGCACATTGAAGGACCAGCGGCGAGCTTTGCCCACCTGGAGACCGTCTACCTGGGGGTCTTGGCCCGCAGGACCAAGATAGCCACCAATGTGCGCCTCTGCGTCGAGGCTGCCCAGGGGAAACCGGTCCTCTTCTTCGGGGCCCGGTTCGATCACTTCAGTGTCCAAGGTGGAGATGGGTATGCTGCCAGCATCGGCGGGGCCGAGGCCGTTTCCACCGATGCCGGGGCCGAATGGTGGGGAACTCGCGGAATCGGGACCATACCCCATGCCCTGATCGCCTGTTATCGGGGTGATACGACGCTTGCCACACATAAATTCTATGATCACATAGCGAAAGGGACCGATATCAGGGTGATCGCCTTGGTCGATTATCATAACGATTGCGTGCGGACCTCCTTGGAAGTGGCCAGGAAATTGAAGGATATCCTGTGGGCCGTGCGATTGGACAACTCCGGTACCATGGTAGACCGATCGCTCTGGGACGAGATGATGCAGTTCGATCCCCGGGGGGTAAACGTCCGGTTAGCGGAGAAGGTACGTGGGGCTCTCGACCGAGAGAATTTCTCCCACGTTAAGATCATCGTCTCCGGCGGATTTAACGCCGAAAAAATCGCTTCCTTCGAGGAACAGAAGGCACCGGTGGATATCTACGCTGTGGGGAGTTTTCTCTTGACCGGCATCTATGATTTCACTGCCGATATCGTCAAGGTTGATGGGAAACGGGAATCAAAGGTGGGGAGAGAGTATCGACCCATCAGGTCTCGGTGATAGTCTTTGATAGCGATTGACTTCCGTGGAAGAGTGTGATTTAATTCACGTGTACGCCCTGAGAAGGAGTGCGTGATCTTGACTCCTCTGGGAGAAGATAAAGGAAAACTGTTCAAACAGGTTGCTTCCTACAGCACCCTTGGCCTCGAGATGGGGTTGTCGGTAGCTGTAGGGGCAGTAATTGGTTATTACATTGACAAATGGCTGAAGACAGAACCATGGTTTCTCATTGTCTTTCTCCTTTTTGGGGTCATCGCGGGATTCCGGAGTCTGTATCGGGCCTTGAAACGCCTGCAAAAAGAGGACATGGAGGATTGATGACGAAGGAAATCCAACTAGCTGCTATTGAACGAGCCGAAGGGATCATCCTCGCCCTCTTAACCATCGGGAGCCTCTTTTTCTGGGATTGGCATATCACCCTGGGGGTCATCATCGGTGGAATTATTGTCATTCTCAACTTCAGGGCCATGCGGATGATCTTTGAAAGCGGGTTTTCCAAAGGGAGGATAGCCGGGTCGGTCTTCGTTAAATACGCCGTTAAGTTTCTCGCCGTGCTGGCCGCTGTGGCCGGAGTCGTCTTCTTGCTGCAAGGGATTGTCAATCTGTTTGCCTTCTTTGTGGGGCTGCTCACCATCTTCCTGGCCATCTCAGTCGAGGGGATCAGGGGATACTGCTCAGTGGACGAAGAGGAGAAGACCAATGGGGCATGAAAGCTTCAGTGTTGTCAATGTAATACCCTTGTTGAACCTCATACCCCATGAATATTCTCATGTTGCCTATGCTATTATTGTGGTCGTCTTTCTCATGATTGTCGCGATCCTCGGGACCAGGGGGTTGCACAAGGACCGCAAGGATCAAAAAAAGCTCTTCATCCCTGAAGCAAAGCTGACCTTTCGCACCGCTGGGGAGATGATTGTTGAGGGTATCCTCAAGATCGTCAAGGACAATATGGGGCCTCAGGGGGTGGGATTCATGATGATTATTGGGACGTTGGCCCTTTTCATCTTTGTATCCAATGTCCTGGGCCTGATTCCGGGGTTTCACTCCCCCACCGAAAGCATCAACACCACCGCGGCCTGCGCCATTACGGTCTTTTTTTTCACTCATTACTACGGCTTCAGGAAGCACGGGATCAAGTACATCAAACATTTCACCGGCCCGATTATCTGGCTGGTCATCCTTATGCTTCCTATTGAACTCATTGGACACTTGGTTCGCCCAGTATCCCTGTCCATGCGTCTCTTCGGCAACATCTTCGGGGATCATTATGTCTATGCCATCATTCTTGAGAAGGTACCCTTCTTGGTCCCTCTCCCCATGATGGTCCTGGGACTCTTTGTGGCCATTGTCCAGACTCTGGTCTTCATCCTTCTCTCCATGGCCTATTTTGCCGGGGCCATAGAAGAGGAACATGGAGATTAAGGTATATACAGTATGAGAAGAAAGGAGGTGAGAACGTGCTCAAGAAGACTGCATTGTTCATCTTAGTAGCCTTCGTCCTCTTATTGGGGGCGGCTGGTTGGGCCGTGGCCCAGGAAGGGACCACGGCTGCAGCAGAAGGGCTGCCATCCAATGTGAAGATGGCCATCGCCATCGCGGCGGGTTTCGGCATCGCCATCGCGGCCTTTGGCGGGGCCATAGGACAGAGCCGGGGTGTTGCCTCTGCCCTGGATGGGATAGCCCGAAACCCGGCGGCCTCGGGGAAGATTACTACCCCTATGATTATCGGCCTGGCCATGATCGAGTCGCTGGTTATTTACTCCTTGTTAATATCGTTCATATTGGTGGGCAAGCTTTAATTAGGCCGAGCTATCTTCGGCCCATGCTGTGAGGTGCGATAGGGGCAGGTCTTTCAGACCTGCCCTTTCTTTCTTGACAGCCTTTCATTATTGTTGTAGATTTACAATCTTTCTTCTTTTTGTTACACTAATATATGGAGGATGCATACGTATGTACGCGGTAGTGGAGACAGGCGGAAAACAGTATAAGGTAAGCAAAGGGGACCTCATCAAGGTGGAGAAAATGGGTGGGGAGGCAGGAGAAAAGGTCGAATTGGAGCAGGTCCTTTTGGTCAAAGACGATAAGGGAGTGAAGGTTGGAACCCCTACCGTAGCGGGAGTAACAGTGGTGGGGAGAATAGCATCCCAGCGAAAAGGGAAAAAGGTCGTTGTCTTTAAAATGAAACGGAGAAAGAACTACCGTTTGAAACAGGGACATCGTCAGCACCATACCTGGATAGAAATAGAGGATATTATCTCAGATCAAGGAGGAAAACGTGGCCCACAAAAAGGCAGGAGGAAGCTCCAGAAACGGGAGGGATAGCGCAGGTCAGAGATTGGGCGTCAAGCGTTTTGGCGGCCAGACGGTCACGGCGGGGAGTATTTTGGTAAGACAGCGGGGAACGCGGATCTTCCCCGGTGAAAACGTCGGGCTTGGCCGTGACCACACCATATTCGCCAAAATCGATGGTATTGTGCAGTATGAGTCCAAAGGTAAGGCTAAAAAGAGGGTCAGCGTATACCCTATAGATACTCCGTCCTCTTAGCACACTTCTTTCCTTAAATTTTATACCCCTTCCGTTCACGGATATTTCGTCATACAATCATCTTTTGTGTGTTATCATGCAATTCATCGATGAGGTCAAAATATGGGTCAAGGGGGGTGATGGAGGGAGGGGAAGCGTGAGTTTTCGGCGCGAGAAATTTATCCCCCGTGGAGGACCAAACGGTGGCGACGGCGGCAAGGGCGGAGATACGATCCTGATAGCCAGGGAGGGGCTGTCTACCCTCCTGGACCTCAGGTATCAGCAGCACTATCGGGCCAAAAATGGGGCCCATGGCAGGGGGAAAAACCAACAGGGGAAAAGCGCTGAGAACCTGATCATTCCCGTTCCACTTGGCACCGTGGTAAAGGATAAGGAAACAGGGGAGATTCTGAAAGACCTCACGCAAGAGGGAGAACGGTTCCTGACGGCCAAGGGAGGACGGGGGGGGCGAGGAAATGCGAGGTTTGCCACCTCGACCCGTCAGGCCCCCCGGTTTGCCGAACCAGGGGAAAAGGGGGAGGAGCGGTGGCTCCAGTTGGAACTCAAACTCCTCGCCGATGTAGGCATTGTGGGGCATCCCAATATAGGCAAATCGACCCTCTTGCGCCGAGTATCCGCTGCCCGCCCCAAAGTAGCGGATTATCCCTTTACCACCCTTGTGCCGTCCCTGGGCGTGGTCTCCTATGGGGAACACAAGACCTTTGTCATGGCCGATATTCCCGGGCTCATTGCCGGGGCGCATCGGGGAACAGGGCTGGGGATGCGTTTCCTGCGTCATATCGAAAGGACCCTTCTCCTCGTACACCTCATGGATATCTCGACCGACCCGCAGGGGGATCCGTGGTCGCACTATGAAGAGATTAATGAGGAACTGGGGAAATTTCATCCCGCTCTGTTGGAGAAACCCCAGGTGCCCGTCTTGAATAAGATAGACCTCCCCGAAGTGCGGGAAAGGATACCGCACGTCAAAGATTCCTTTCGCCGCCACGGAGTGGATCTCTTCGCCATTTCCGCGGTGACCGGAGAGGGGGTGGATGAGGTTGTGCGGGAAATAGGCCAACGATGGGAAAAAATCAAGAAGGCGACCTATGGGTGAACGGGAGATAAGGAAGGAAATCATGGGGGGGGTGCGCCGTGTGGTGACCAAGGTGGGGAGCAGCCTCCTCGTCTCCCTGGGCGCCGGTTTAAACAAGGAGTTCATCTCCCGACTTGCAGGGGAACTTTCAGGACTCAAAAAACGGGGGGTGGAGATCGTCATGGTCACCTCAGGGGCTATTGCGGCCGGGATGGAGCGATTAAGCCTCACCAAGAGGCCCAAGACCATCTCCGAGCTGCAGGCCGCCGCCGCAGTCGGCCAGAGTAGCCTCATGCACATCTACGAAGAGGCCTTTGCCCTCTGGGGTCTAAAGGTGGCTCAGGTCCTCATCACCCATGACGATATGCGGGACAGAAGGCGCTACATTAACGCCCGCAATACATTGCGCACGCTGTTGGATCTGGGTATAATTCCTATTATTAACGAGAATGACTCGGTGGTGGTGGAGGAAATCAAGTTTGGTGATAACGACCTCCTGGCGGCCTTGGTCACCTCGCTGATAGATGCCGATCTCTTACTTATCCTCACCGACACCCCCGGTCTGTGTGATGGAGATCCGCACGCAGGGGGGAGGCTCATCTCCGTGGTGAAAAAGGTAACCAAAAAGGTGGAAGCAGTAGCTCAGGGAACGCGGACGGAGGTCGGGACCGGCGGAATGGTGAGCAAAGTGCGGGCGGCACGGCTCGCCGCGCGTTTCGGTGTGCCCACGGTTGTGGCCGGTTGCGGCGACCCAAACGTACTGGAGGGGATCTTCGCAGGGAAACCGATGGGAACCCTCTTTCTCTCTGAAGGGCAGCGACTAAGAGGCAAGAAGCAGTGGATTGGCTTTACCCTGCGGCCAAAAGGAGGATTGATCCTCGACAAGGGGGCTCAGGAGGCGATCATGAAAGGGGGCAAAAGCCTTCTCCCCATGGGAGTGTTGGCAGTAGAGGGAAATTTCGGCAGGGGAGACGCCGTATCCTGTCTGAGCCTCAGAAAAAAGGAATTTGCGAGGGGGTTGGTGAATTACGACTCCCATGAACTGAGCAAGATCATGCGGCACCAGAGTTCTCAAATAGAGAAGGTCTTGGGATATAAATACACCGACGAGGTGATCCATCGTGACAATATGGTAATCCTCTAGGAGGCAGTGATGGATATCGCACAAGAGGTCAAAAAGATCGCCCACCGTGCCCGGGAGACCTCGTCCCAGGTAGCCAGACTCTCTTCAGCGGTGAAGGATCGGGCCCTCGGGTTGATGGCTGATGGCCTTGTGGAGAAGAGGGAGTTTTTGCTGACAGAAAACCGTAAAGACCTGGAACAGGCCGAGAAAGAAGGGCTCTCCACGGCCATGTTGGATCGACTGGCCCTCACCGAGGAGGGGATCGAGGGCATAGCCGAGGGGCTGCGTGAAATTGCCCTGCTCACCGACCCGGTAGGGGAGGTGGTGCGAATGTGGCGCAGACCAAACGGCCTGGTGGTGGGGAAGATGAGGATACCCTTGGGGGTCATCGGGATCATCTACGAGGCCAGGCCCAATGTCACCGCCGATGCCGCGGGGTTGTGCCTGAAAGGGGGGAATGCCGTAATCCTGCGGGGAGGGTCCGAGGCGATCCATTCCAATCGGGCCATCGGTGGCATCCTCCAGGAGGCCATGGAAAAGGCGGGTATTCCCCCTTCTGCTGTTCAGGTAATCCCCCACCCCGAACGGGAGGGTGTAGAGGAGATGCTGAAGATGGAGGATTTCATCGATGTCATCATCCCGCGGGGGGGTGAGGGCTTGATCCGCTTCGTGGTAGAGAACTCCCGCATTCCGGTCATCAAGCACTACAAAGGGGTGTGCCACATCTTTGTCGACGCCACGGCCGAGAGGTCTATGGCGCTGGAGATCTGCTACAATGCCAAGATTCAGAGGCCCGGGGTCTGTAACGCCATGGAGACCCTCCTGATTCATCAGGAGACTGCCCCCTCATTGCTTTCCTTAATAGCAGAAAAATTGCAGAAGGCAGGGGTGGAACTGAGGGGATGTCCCCGCACGCGCCAAATCCTTCCGGATGTGAAGGAGGCGGTAGAAGAAGATTGGTACGCTGAGTACCTCGACCTTATCCTGGCAGTAAAGGTGGTCGACGACATCGGGGAGGCCATCGATCACATCAGCCGCTATGGCTCCCAACACACCGAGGCCATCATCACTGCGAATTACGCAAATGCCCAACGCTTCCTGCGGGAGGTCGACTCCTCCACCGTCCTGGTGAACGCCTCGACCAGGTTCAGCGACGGGTACCAGCTGGGGCTTGGGGCGGAGATCGGGATCAGCACCACCAAGTTGCATGCCTTTGGTCCCATGGGGGTAGAGGACCTCACCACCACCAAGTTCATTATCTACGGGGATGGACAGATTAGAAACTCGTAAGAGTAGAGAACGGAGCATCGGGCTGTTTGGGGGGACCTTCAATCCCATCCACGTGGGGCACCTGCGCTGTGCTCAGGAGGTAGGGGAGGCATTCCAGCTCAGTCAGGTGATCTTTATCCTCGCCGCCGCCCCACCACATAAAAGAGATCGGTCCATCATCGCCACCAAAGCCCGCTGGAACATGGTCAAAGCGGCTATCGCCGACAACCCATCTTTTGCCCTCTCCGACGTGGAGATAAGACGAGAGGGAACTTCGTATTCCATCGAGACCATCTCCTACTATCATCGCAATCTTGAAGAGGGGGAAAGGCTCTTTTTTATCGTGGGCGCCGACGCCTTCTTGGAGATAGAGACCTGGAAGGATTATCCCCAACTCTTCACACTCTGCGATTTTATCGTGATCTCCCGGCCCCATTTTGATCCCCTTGAGGCGCCGGTGTTCCAATCGGAAGGGTTCACACAAAAAGACAATCAAGGAAATCTGTTCCTCCACCCTTCAGGACACTCCCTTCATCTGCTCAGTGTGACCCCTATCGGGATCTCATCAACCGAGATCAGGAGGGCTGCCAGCGAGGGGCGATCCATCACCTATTTGGTCCCCACGGAGGTAGAGAACTACATTACGAGGAAGGGACTCTATCGAAGGTGAAACATTGCCCTTTCACTTT
Source organism: Deltaproteobacteria bacterium (assembly GCA_016927065.1). Classification (GTDB taxonomy): domain Bacteria; phylum Desulfobacterota; class B13-G15; order B13-G15; family RBG-16-54-18; genus JAFGNJ01. The sequence goes on along the minus strand of JAFGNJ010000004.1, from coordinate 52,554 downwards.
TCACCGCCTTTTGTTATAGTACAGTGTGTATGAGCGAGGCCTTTAAAGACTCCAAGGAGAAGGCGGTCTTTTGCGCCAAAGTTGCCTTGGAGAAAAAGGCCTTTAATGTAACTATCTTGGAACTTAAAAAGCTCTCTTCCCTGACCGATTATTTTCTCATCTGCAGCGGTCGTTCCGACCGGCAGGTGCAGGCGATTGCTCAGTTTATCGAGGAAAAGATGGGGGGAAAAGGTGTTCGACCTCTTAGTGAGGAAGGGATGCGGGAGGGGAGGTGGGCCCTGATGGATTATGAAGATGTGGTCATCCACATCTTCTATGATCAAGTTCGACTCTACTATGATCTCGAAGGCCTCTGGATAGAGGCCCCGAGGATCAATACACCAGAGGAAGGGGTTTGAAGTTTCTATTTCTCTTTGGGGGAAGAAAGAAAGCGGATTTTTTTCAAAAGGGAATCGATGAGTATGTTGGCAGGATACGGAAGGTCTTCGCTGTTGAACTGCACCCCGGGAAAAAGGATGAAGAGATTTCCAGGTTTCTCGCCAATCTTCCCCGGGGGAGCCATCTTATTGGTCTCGCTGAGGGTGGTAAGGAGTTCACATCAGTGGCCTTCGCCGGTTTTCTCAAAAAGCTTATGGAACGTGGGACAAAAGAGGTAGTTTTTTTGATAGGGGGGGCCGATGGTTTTAATCCTGTGTGGAGGGAGCGATGCGATACTATGTTTTCCCTCTCACCGCTGACCTTCAGTCATCAGTTGTCCAGACTCGTTCTCGTAGAGCAGGTATATCGAGCCCTTTCCATTATCCATAACAGACCTTACCATAGATAAGGGGGAAGACACATATGTTCAACAGGATAGTAGCTTTTCTCGTCATTGTTATGTTCGTGGGGATATTTTTTTATCTCTACTATCTCAATCCACTGACCATCAATTTTCAATATCTCAAGGGAAGTTATCTCGAGACTACGCTTTCGATCCTGCTCGTTATGTCTTTCTTCATAGGGGCTTTCATAATTTTCTTCATTTATCTTATCAAAGACATCAGAAGGTTGTTAAGGGAAAACAAAGAAAAAAGGGAACGAGAACAATTGTGGAATAACTTTTATGCGGCCACCGATGCCCTCTTCAAGGACGACCTGCCCCGGGCTGAAAAGCAGATCCAGGCGTATCTTAAAAAGAAGTCAGATGACCCCAATGCTTATCTTCGACTGGCTGATATCTACAAAAAAGGAGGAAAGTTTCAAAAGGCCATTGAAACCCTCGAGAAAGCGCGAGGCCTCAAGAAAGACCGACTGGAGATCCTCTTCATGGAGGCACAGATATACAAGACGGCCAAGGATTATCCCGGTGCCATCGGAGTCTTCGAAGAGATCATCGCGTTCAACCCCAACAATCGAGATGCCTTGGGGGCATTGAGGGATATTTATATAGAAGAAAGAAAGTGGGAAGATGCCTTAAAGATTCAGGGGAATATGCTTAAGACGAGCCCGAAGAGAGAGGTCGATCAAGAGAAAAAGCTGCAGCAAGGTCTCCAATACGAGCGCGCTAGGTTTATGGCTGATAAGGGCAAGGAAGATCGGGGGATAAAAGATTTGAAGGAGATTCTAAAAGAAAACCCCTCTTTTATTCCTGCCCAAGTCTTGTTGGGAGAGTTGATGTATAAAACAGGAAAGATCAAAGATGCTATTAGGGTTTGGCAAAGGGGATTTGAAAAGACTCATGAGATAGTTTTTTTAAACAAATTAGAGGACCTTTACCTCTCTCAAGAACACCCTCGTGGCATTATAAACCTTTACCTCGATGCCATCGACAAAAATCCAGACAACATTGTTATCCCATTTTTCTATGCTCGTCTCTGCCTGCGACTCGAGATGATCGATGAGGCGTTAGAGAAGTTAAAGGAGTTGGAGGTAAATCTCTCCGAGCACCCCTCATACCATTATCTCTTAGCAGAGGTCTATGCGCATCGTGGCGATTATGAACAAGCCATGGGAGAGTATCGAAAAGGGCTCAATCTTGAGGGAGGAACTTATGTTCCCTACCACTGTACCAATTGTCAGAACGAGAGCAAAAATTGGTTGCCCCTCTGTCCGGAGTGTAACCAGTGGGGTACCTTTACTGCCTGCACCACGGGAGAGATCAAAGTGCCCCTTTCACCCCTTCCCTCTCAATTAATGGACTGGGATTTTTAAGTGTGGTATCCTCGAGCTTCCGGTGGCTTTTAGACCTTATCTTTCCTCCGCGGTGCCCTATCTGCCAGACTATTGTCAGTGCTAGTGAAAATGGTCGTATCATTTGTTCTGCTTGTAAAAAGGATATCAAGCCTATACAGTCTCCTTACTGTCCCCGTTGCGGCCTCCCTTATTACCCCTCCGAAGAAGATGGGGGTGAGGAGAAAAGTCACCTCTGCGGTTCGTGTCTGCAGGAGCAGAGGTATTTTGAGATCCATCGTACCTGCGCCCTCTATGAGGGGGCACTCAAGGAAGCAATCCATAGATTCAAATACGGAGGTGTCTTCTCCCTTGTGAGGATTTTTGGGGATTTGCTACAATCTACCCTTACCACGCTCACTCAGGATTATTCGGTGGATGTAATGGTTCCCGTACCCCTTCACATTCGGAGGTTGAGGGAACGGGGATTTAATCAAGCACTCCTCCTGGCCAAAGAACTGAACACACGGACCGGGATTCCCTATGCGGAGAGGGCACTTAAAAAGGTCAAGGATACCCCCGTGCAAATCACCCTCAAAAAGAAGGAAAGGAAGAAAAATCTCAAGGGGGCCTTTCAAGTAAAGGACCATGAGACGATACAGGGGAAGACCGTCGTGCTGATGGACGATGTCTATACCACGGGCGCTACGGTCAATGAGTGCTCTCGTATCCTGTTGGAGGCAGGGGCCGATCGGGTGGCAGTTCTTACCGTGGCCCGGGCTCTCTAATTCGATGCCAGATGATCGGAGGAGGAGAGATGAAGGTGCGTAAGATAGCCATTGTCGGAGCCGGGATTGTCGGTACGGCCTTGGCTTATCTCTTAAAAGAGAAGGGCTATACCATCGTCGGTATGGCCGGCAAGGGAGAGGAATCCTTGAGAAAAGCGACCTCTCTGGTTGGGAGTGAGATCCGCACCACCACTACCCCAGAGGAGATTACTCCTGAGGCCGATCTGGTCTTTATCACCACCTCGGACAGTGCCATCCAGGAGGTCTGTGAGGCAATTGCGGGGAAAGGCGGCTTTCGCCCTGGACAGATCGTGGTCCATACTTGCGGGGCCCTGCCTTCTACTATCCTCACAACGGCCAAAGAACAAGGAGCCCTTATTGCATCAATTCATCCCCTCCAGAGCTTCGCCGACGTCGAAACAGCGGTAAAGGTCATTCCCTCATCGATCTTCAATCTCGAGGGGGACCAAGAGGCTATTCCCATCCTTTCGGAACTGGTACAGGAATTAGGGGGAACACCCCTTTCCATCGACACTCAAGAAAAACCCCTCTACCATGCGGCGGCGGTAGTAGCCTGTAATTTCTTCGTTACGCTTGTATATCTTAGCTATCAGCTCTTTGAAGTCATAGGCATCTCACAAGAGGATGCCGCTCAGGCCCTTCTCCCCTTGATCAAGGGGACGGTGAACAATATAGAACACCTGGGTCCTGTCAAGGCGCTGACCGGCCCCATCGCGAGGGGGGATGTGGGCGTGATCAAGGGACACCTTGAGGCACTTAAGACGGCAGACCCTCGATTCACCGATATCTATTGTGCCATCTCCCGCCTAACTGTAGAGGTCGGTATCAAAAAGGGTACCCTCACCATCGAGAAGGCGGAGGAAATCCTGCAGCTTGTGGGAAGATAAGACGACCCGTCTCGCATGCGTGAGGAGGGTAATTGCTCTCCAAACAAGTTGACATCAATTAACATCCATGATACTTGGATGGCATATTCAGCATATTGCCAACGAATCAATCTAATATATAAGTTATGCGGCAAGCGATTCCGTTGTCTTGCTGAAATTAGGGTAACTGATGTGAAGTGGGCAATTGAGATTCAAAAGACTAGTTTGGAGAAAAGAAATCTCGCTGACCTGCTGTGGGGCTTGGGGTTCAAATTAGTTGAAGGGATCGACTATCCGGCTTTGGCGTCACCAAAAATCGATGCGTGCGTGACTGCAGCGGATGTTTTTGAAAAGGCCAAGGCCGTGAGAGCGGCATTCAAAGGTCCTGCTCAAATAGATCCGGAATTCGTACTCGGTTCAGTCATAGATTACTCAACGAATCCACCGCGTCGGCATGTATTCCTTGAGGTCGACTCGTGCGTCATAAAAACGTCGTCGGGTAGCCCCACCTTAACAGTTTCTCCACCCAAGGGGCTTTCTCCTGCCGAATTAGAGCGTTGGACAGCGGATTACGAGGAGCGACAGTATCAGGCCAAATTGAAGCGCCAACGCTCGAAGCTTGAACCTGCATATAAAAACCCAAAAGCTGCGAAAGTAATTGAGCTTCTTTCTATCAAGACGCCATCGGCGGAAACTGTTTACAAGATATACGAACTTGCAGAAGGGCATCCAGGCAATAGAGCCGATTTCCACGAGCAGTTCGGCATATCTCGAGAACAATTTAATCGTTTTAAGGACGCGGTACACAATCCGTCAGTTACTGGTGATTGGGCACGACACGCGTACCATGGTGCGCCGAGGACTTCTAACCCCATGACAAAGAGGGAAGCTGAAACCTTTGTTCGAAAGATTGCTGCCAAGTGGTTAGAGTCGCTTCGGGGACCAATACCACATGAAGGCGCATGAATTGACGGAAATGCCGCATAACCAGTTGTCCCAGCCGACGCGTTTCTCGTCGCTTCGCTCCTCAAAACACACGGCTGAACTCCAGCGTTAAACTGTCAAATTCAAGATGATACCAACAATTCCCCCTCTCCAGCATCTGATGCTTTGCTTCTGGAATAATCAGAGTCCAGGTTTTTACCAATACTCACAGTGAGTATTACATAAAGGGTTGTCTAAACGGCAATAAGTATCCTCACATCCATCACATTGGTGTTGGTTGGGCCGGTGATGATGAGGTCGCCGAGTCTTTCAAAAAAAGTGTAGGAATCATTTTCTCGGAGAGCGGCGCCGGGATCAAGCCCTATCTCCCGAGCCCGCTCCGCCACTCGCCAGTCGGCAAAGGCCCCGGCGGCATCAGTCGGCCCATCGGTGCCGTCGGTTCCCGCGCTGAACACAGCCGCCCCCTCCCATCCCGCTATCTCCATGCCGCAGGCCAGAACGAATTCCTGATTCCGCCCGCCTTTCCCCTTCCCCCGAATAGTCACAGTCGTTTCACCCCCAGAGAGGATGCAGGCCGGAGGGGCAAGGGGTCTGCCCGCACGGATGATCTCTTTCAATATGGCCCCGTGTACCTTGGCCACCTCCCTGGTTTCTCCTTCAATGTAAGATGAAAGGATCAGCGTTTTATACCCTAGTTCTTCAGCCTTTCGCGCCGCAGCTTCCAGGCACTGGATGTTGCTGCCCACAATCAGGTTAAATCCTTTGCGGAAGATAGGGTCATCGGGTTTTGGGGTCTCATCTGCGCTGCCTTCGACCCCCTTGCGCAGGTGTTTCTTCACTGCGGAAGGCATTTGAGAATCTAGCTCATATTTCTCGATCACTGAGATACAGTCGGCAAAGGTACTCCCGTCTCCCACCGTGGGGCCTGAGGCGATGACATCGAGATCATCCCCGATGACGTCGGAGAGGACGAGTGAGACGACGGTGGCAGGGGCAGCTGCCTTGGCCAGCCACCCCCCCTTGATACGGGAGAGGTGTTTTCTAATGGCATTGATCTCATGAATTGTGGCGCCGCTCTCCAGTAAGATCTTGGTAGTCTTCTGTTTTTCAGTAAGACTCACCCCCGCCACCGGTGCGGGGAGCAATGCCGAGCCACCCCCAGAAATCAGACAGAAAACCAAATCATCTTCGCCTAATTCCTTGACCGTCTCCAATAGCTTCCTGGCGCCCTGCAGTCCCGCTTCGTCAGGTATGGGATGACCGGCTTCAATGAGTTTGACCTTGTCGAGGGGGGCGGTGTATCCGTATTTGACGATGACGAGCCCTCCTTCGAGCCACTCACCCAGGACCTCCTCGACAGCCTGCGCCATGGGTGCACTTCCCTTCCCCGCCCCAACTACCACGATGCGCTTGAAATCCTTCAAACGATAGCTTCGTTTCCCTACCCATAGATCGTCCCCCTTGAGACGAAGGGATCGTTTCACTGCTTCCCGCGGGTCCACTGCCGCGAGGCCCGCTCTGAAGATGGTGAGGCAGATATCTTTCATGTCTTCTTTCATGATCCTTTCCGTCCTGATGCGATGAGAGGACTCCTCTTTTTCTTAAGTCTTTTTAACACCTCGGCCAGGTGCTGGAACTCAGCTAGATCCAGGGTTTCGGCCCGGCGGCGGGGATCGATCCCGACGGCCTCTAAGGCATCCGCGATCTCCTCCCTGGACCCGAGGGCTAGGGAAGAGTTCTTGAGGGCGTTCAACAGGGTTTTCCTCCTCTGGGCGAAGGAGGCCCGTACCACTTCCTGGAAAAAGCCCTCATCCTCGATCGCGACACGGGGGCGCTCCAGGATATCAAACCCCACGAGAGCGGACTCTATCTTGGGAGGAGGATAAAAGGCCTGGGGCGGTACCCGCATCAGTATTTTAGGAGAGGTATAGAGCTGAGTAAAGATCGAGAGGGGACCGTATGCTTTGCTGTTGGGGGCGGCGGTGATTCTCTGAGCCACCTCGTGTTGCAGCATCAGGGTGAGATGGATTAAGGACTCCCGGTACTCTAAGAGCCGAAAGATGATTGGGGTAGATATATTGTACGGGAGATTGGCGACCACCTTAATTTTTTTGCCCGCCTCATGGGACAGACTCTGAAAGTCAATGCGGAGGGCATCCTGGCACATGACGGTAAAAGAGGCAGTTCCCTGCCCTTGCTCCCTAAGGTGATCGGCCATCCCTTGGTCCACCTCCACGGCCACTAACCGCTTTACCTGGGGGAGCATAAGGAAGGTCAAGACCCCCATTCCCGGGCCGATTTCCACCACGCAATCCTCAGGCCCCAGGTCCGCCAGCCGAACGATCTTCTGGGCTATTCCCTTATCAATGAGGAAATGCTGACCAAGGGACTTTTTGGGCGAGACCCGGCGGCTTCTTAACTCCTGCATCAAAGTGGTCACGGGTTTAGTCCTTTTTCTAAAGGCCAGCGTGACAGGGCGCTCATATCGAGTCCGTCCTTCCTCCCTTCGTTGAAGAGATGGTAGCCGGCCACCCCGATCATGGCCGCATTATCTCTACAGAGGTATGGGGAGGGGAAATACGTCTGTATGCCGGTTTCCTCCCCTCGTTGCTGTAACCGCTCACGCAGACGGTTGTTGGAGGCCACACCTCCGGCCACCACCGCCTTGTCCACCTTATGGCGCTGGGCCGCCCAGATGATTTTATCCACCAGCACATCCACCACGGCCTCTTGAAAGGAGGCGGCGATATCGGCCATCCCATCATTAGAAGGGGGATGGGCGCGAACGTGATTCACTACCGCCGTCTTGATTCCACTAAAACTGAAGTCCAGTGAATCCTTGGCCATATAGGCTCGTGGGAAGGGTATAGCGTTAGGATCACCGTGGCGGGCCAGTTGCTCGATGGCCACCCCGCCCGGATATCCCAAACCCAGATACTTGGCCACCTTGTCGAAGGCCTCTCCGGCAGCGTCATCCCTCGTCTTGCCCAGGGGGTGGAAGACAGTAAACCCCTCGGCCAGATAGAGGGAGGTATGCCCCCCCGAGGCCACCATGCCGATAAAGGGAAAGGCCACCTCTTGCTCCGCGAAGATAGCCAGGAGGTGTCCCATAAGATGATTGACCCCGGCCAGGGGGAGGTTCTTGGTATAGGCGATGGCCTTGGCGGCCATGATCCCCACCAAGAGAGAACCCACCAGGCCCGGTCCCCGGGTGACTGCCACACCATTTACATCATCCAATGATTTGTGTGCCTCATCAAGGGCCCCTCGGATCACCGGCACGATGCTCTCCAAATGGCGCCGGGATGCCAGCTCCGGTACCACCCCACCATACCACTTGTGGACCTCATCCTGAGAAGAGAGGCAGTTGGAAAGGATGTTCTTTCCATCCTCTATCAGGGCGGCCCCGGTATCATCGCATGAGCTTTCAATGGCAAGGATGATCATTTTCAACTCAGTTCTTTATGAGGAATTCTAGTTCCGCTTTCGGAATACGCTTAGCGGAGAAAATCCCCCCTTACCCCCCTTTAGTAAAGGGGGGATGGGAGGATTTGGATAGCTATTTTCTACGTAACACATTATTTGATAGTACCACAGAGACTTGAGGTGCTCAACCTTTGACATCACAGAAGATCTATCTTAGAATGATGCTAATTCCTTTTAGATCGTGATGTCACAAGGCAAAAAAAGATGATTGTAAAACAGATCGAGGTTGGCCACCATATGGTTTTCAGTTACCTCATCGGGGATGAAGAGACTAAAGAGGCTCTGGTCATTGATCCTGCTGCTGATGCGGCGCACTTAATCGACGTTGCCGACCAGCACGGATTACGAATTACCTCCGTCCTCAATACCCATGCCCACGTAGACCACACCATGGGTAATGCGGAGATGGTGCGCCGCACCGGTGCCACGATAATCATCCACGAGGCGGAAAGCTATGCCTTGCATCATCCCTCCTCTTATACTCTTTCGCTCTTTCGAGCAGAACCCTCGCCTCCAGCCGACACCCTGATAAATGACGGAGACACCATGCATGTTGGAAAACTGAACCTACAGGTAATTCATACCCCTGGGCATTCCCCAGGAAGTATTTCCCTCTATCTAGATGCAATGGTCTTCACTGGCGACACCCTCTTTGTAGGAGGTGTGGGCAGGACCGATCTTCCAGGTGGGTCATGGGAAACCCTGGAGGCCTCCATCCGCCATCGGCTCTTCACCCTCCCTGTTGATACCGTAGTGCTGCCCGGACACAATTATGGTGCTACCCCCACTTCTACTATACACGTAGAGAAACTCACCAATCCCAGCCTGAGATTATAAGATGGCCTCCGTGCGTACAAAAGATGAGCAGTATATGAAGAGGGCCCTGCGACTGGCCCGCAGGGGGATGGGGAAAGTGAGCCCCAACCCTATGGTGGGGGCGGTAATTGTCCGCGCCGGCAAGATTATTGCCGAAGGATGGCATCGAAAATTCGGCGCCGATCATGCAGAGATAAATGCTATCAAACGGGCCTCAGGTAGTGTGCGGGGTGCTACCATGTACGTTAATTTGGAGCCCTGCTGCCACCAGGGGAAGACCCCTCCCTGTGTTGATGCCTTAATTGAGCGGGGGGTCAAACAGGTTGTCATTGGGACCCTCGACCCCAATCCCCTAGTGAATGGGAAGGGTGCGCAGATCTTGCGAGACCACGGCATAGAGGTCATCGAAGGGGTCTTGGAGCAGGAGGCGCGGTTGCTCAACGAGGTCTATTTTTACCACACCCAAACAGGCCTCCCCTTTGTCACGGTCAAATACGCTCAGTCCCTCGACGGCAGGATCGCTACTTCCCGAGGCGATTCGCACTGGATCAGCTCGGAGCCCTCTCGGAAGTTCGCCCATCGCCTGCGTGCCCAGCATGACGCAATCATGGTCGGCATCGGGACCGTGCTGGCCGACGATCCCCAGCTTACGGTGAGATTGGTGAAGGGGAGAAATCCCCTGCGCATCTGCCTTGACAGTACGCTGCGAATTCCCCTCAATGCCCAGATACTCCGGGACGATGGGGAAACCCTCATCGTCATCACTGAGACGAATGCGCTGAAGAAGATCGAGACGTTACACAAACAGGGGGCAGAGGTCCTGATAGCTCAGAAGGGTCAGGATGGGCGGGTGGAACTAAAGTCTCTCATGAAGCAACTGGCCGAACGAGGTGTCTCTTCCCTGTTGGTGGAGGGTGGGAAGGAGATTATCACCTCCCTCTTGAAAGATAGTTTGGTCAACAGGATGGTGGTCATCGCGGCCCCGCTTATTTTGGGAAAAGGTATAGAGGGGATCGGCGATCTGGGGATCACCGATCTAGAGGGAGCCATCAAGCCGTCATCCTACAAGGTGAGCAGGATAGCGGAGGATGTAGTCTTTGATTTGAAATTATAGAGTGTTTAAAAGGAACCGCAATCTTATTTCGTCGTCGGCAACCCCTCGGACATCCAGCGCACTATCCCCCCCAGCATGTGGTAGACTTCCTGAAACCCCAGATCTTTCATCATGTTAAAAGCAGCTCTGCTGCGCCCCGACGTACGGCAATAGATGAGGTAGGACTTGGTTTTATCCAAGCCGTTCAGGTCGGTCTTAAAAGTTGGGGAATTGTAGTTAAGATTAACTGCGTTGTTGATATGTCCGTCTCTAAATTCCTCAGGCGTCCGCACATCGAGGATGACGAAATTGGGATTTGCTTTGTTCTGTTGGATCAGGCTATCGGCCTCTTGCGGCGTGACATCTTTAAGAATCTGCGTTTGAGCACGAGATTCCGCAGCACTTGCCGTGATGCTCAGAGATCCACCAGAAAAAACAACACCGCAAATAAAGGCCGTCACCAGTAACCACATCGCTATTTTTTTATTCATTGCTATCTCCCCTTTTACTTACTATGAAAGTCTAAAGCTATATATAACGACAAAGCTCACCAGCGTCAATGGAGCGCAGCGGAATTGCCATCCAGTGCGGTGCTTTGTTATGCTAAGATTTATGTAATCCATTTTCTGTTGATATTTCTCAGGCTGATATAAAAAAGTACGGCGCAAAAACCTGCGAGCACAAGAAAGTTTAATCCCAAGGGTATTATGTTCGTTCCAGTCATTGAACCGCGTAAAATGTCGGCACCATAGGTAAGAGGCAATACATATGGCAATGGACGTAAAAAAATGGGAAGAGAGGCGACTGGGAAAAAAAGACCGCAGAGGAAAATCATTGGGAAACGGAAAAAGTTTGAGAATGTCTGTGCCTCAAAAACTTCTTTAACAGAGACGGCAATAAACAATCCCAAAAAAGTCGAGCTTATGGCCAGGAGCACTATTGCGGAAATAAGAATATGCCAGTTAACAGTCGGCAGGTCGGTTAATAACATTGCGACAAGAATCGGCACAAAGGCATTTATCGTTCCAAACAGAATCGCACCGGATGTTTTTGCCAGCATCAAAAGTCCCAGTGGTATGGGGGCAAGCAAGAGTCGTTCAAAAGACCTGCCTTTCTTTTCAAATGTTACTGTTACGGAAAGAACGCTGGTTGTTCCAAAGAGAATGCTAAGCGCCACAAGGCCGGGGAGCAGATCCGGGAGCTTGTCCATTCCCAGACCGGACCGAATAAAAAACATCGTTATCCAGACTAAAGGGAACAGCAACCCCCAACTGATATTGGGCGGTTTAAGATAATAGGAACGCACGTCTTTAGCCAGGATATTCCAGAATGCAATCCACGACTTCATGCGTTGTCCCCCATTTTCATTTTCTCTTTTTCCTTTTTCATTATGCCTACCTCGATACCGGTGATTTTTACGAAGACATCCTCAAGGGTCGGATGAATTTTCCTTGCCTCCGACACCTCAATGCCATTGTCTTCTAATAGCCGCACCAGTGGGCCTACCCGAATAGGGTGATAAGACTTTACGCGAACACCCCCTGGAGAGTTCTGGCAATGCAGATCAGGAAATGCGGTCAGGATATTCTCGCATGCCTTGTCCGTTGCCTCCTGAAAGGAGAATTGCACCACGTATTGCTCCTGGGTTTGCCGCATCAGGTTCTCAAACGTATCGATACGGGCGATTCGTCCTTTTACAATGAAGGCGATTCTGTTACAAAGCCGCTCTGCTTCTTCAATGTAATGAGTGGTTAGAAAAATGGTGGTCCCATCAGAATTGAGATCGGAAATAAGCTGTCTGATCTGCCGTGCGCTGGCGACATCAATACCTGTCGTCGGCTCATCAAGGAACAGGATTGGCGGTCGGTGAATAATACCCGCCGCTATGGTCAGTTTCCGTTTCATGCCTTTTGAATAACCGCCGAATTTCCTGTTGGCCGCTTCTTTTAGTCCAAAGGTTTGCAGTAATTCTTCTGCCCGCTTACGGCGTTCTTTCTTGTGTATACCGTATAATGACGCACAGAAACAAAGATTATCAAAACCGGACAATTCGGGATAAAGGTTGCTTTCATCGGGAACAATTCCGATCAAATGCTGGGCTGCCTTCGGATTTTTGTCGCAGTCCAGACCCGCAACTTTTATTGTTCCTGAGTTCGGTCTGGAGAGCCCCGTAAGCATGTTGATGGTGGTTGTCTTTCCTGCTCCATTGGGACCAAGAAACCCGAAAATGTCTCCCTGGTTCAGCGAGAAGGATATATCATTAACGGCAGTTATATCCTCAAATGTTTTCGTTAGCCTGACGACATCAATCAAAGATTTCTTGTTGTCGCTTGTTTTATTTGATACTTGCTTTGTCATATTCATTCCTATGGCATAATTTATACATTGTTTAGATTCTCCAAAAATATAATACGATAATTTTATGTGTCAGGATAGGGGTAATTTTTAAGGTGAATGTTATCATATCTCATCACAATCCCGGCATCCTTTAAGGGACACGCTGGCTTCTTTACAAGACCCTTTAAACAACCTATAATATCTCATCAATATGGTATTGAACCGCGGCCTGTGGTGGCAAGGTTGGGTTTTCGATCATAACAAGTATTATTGCCTTTTTGATTTCCACAAGGGAGCATGATATGGCCATTTCCGAAAAGGTGAAGCAGCTCATGGGAGGGTCCTCTTGGGTGAGGAAGATGTTTGAGACGGCGGCCCGACTCAAGGAGCAGTACGGCGAGGATAATATATTCGATTTCACGCTGGGGAATCCGGTGGAGGAGCCCCCTCAAGGATTTAAGGAGGCCTTAAAGGAGTTTGGTCTCAATCCCATCCGCGGGATGCATCGATACATGCCAAACAGCGGCTATCCGGAGACGAGGCAGTTTGTGGCTCAGCAGCTTGCCCAAGAGACGGGCATGCCCTTCACGGAACACCATATCTTGATGACCGTCGGGGCAGGGGGGGGGCTGAATGTCGCCCTCAAGGCTATTTTGGATCAGGGTGATGAAGTGATTGTCCCTTCTCCGTACTTTGTTGAATATGGTTTTTACATAGATAACCACGGTGGGGTTATGCGTCTCGTAGATACCGCCGATGATTTTTCCCTTGATCTGGAGGCCATTGAAAAGGCCATCACTGAAAAGACCAAGATCGTCCTCGTCAACTCCCCTAACAACCCCACTGGGGCAGTCTATGCCGCCGATTCACTGAGCGCATTGGGTGAACTCCTGCGAGCCAAAAGCAAGGGGAGAAGGACCCCTATCTATCTCCTCGCCGATGAGGCCTATAAGGCCATCATCTATGAAAATTGCCCCTTCCCCAATGTATTTGAATTCTACGAACCGGCCATCTCTGTGGTCTCATACTCCAAGTCACTCGGTATTCCGGGTGAGAGGATTGGATATGCAGCAATCAACCCTCTCTACTCAGGGGCTGAGGAACTCATGGGGGCTATGATCTTCCTCAATAGGACCTTGGGATATATCAATGCCCCTGCCCTCATGCAGCGGTTATTGCCCCTATCCGGTGCGAACCACGATGGGCCCAGGGAATACCAGCGGAAGCGAGATATCCTTTATGAGGCCCTCAACGAATACGGCTATTCTCTAATAAAGCCCCAGGGAGCCTTTTATATGTTTCCCCAGACCCCCATCAAGGACGATCTGGCCTTTGTCATGGACCTGCAACAAACCTTTCACATCCTGACTGTTCCAGGGAGGGGTTTTGGAAAGGAGGGCTATTTCCGCATCGCCTACAGTGTGGAGATGGATGTCATCGAGCGCTCTTTGCCGGGGTTTGAGCAGGCAGCGAGGAAATACGGGTTGCGGAAAGGATAATGAAAGGTAAAAAATTGTGCCTTGTGCGTCTTGACCCAAAGGGCCTATGGATCAGCGTCTTTATTCACGCATCAAAATCAAAGACCTGACCCTCTGTTCTACGCGGTTACCTTTTAAAGATGAAGTAGATCTCAGTGAAAGGGAAAAAACTGGACTTGAACTATAATTTTTTTCAATTTGAAAAGGATAAAATAATGAAAATTATAAAAACGGAAGTTCTCATAAACAGAGGCCCTTTTTCTTCAAGTAGTGCCTGGCAAGAAATTGAGACGCAAATTCTACACGCAATAAAAGCAGTTGAGTGGCCGCCCGGCTCTGGCAGTTTTACAATACGTAAGCAGTCAGGCAAAAAACGAGGGGAAGGTAGCGGGGTTAAGCCAATCAAGGCAGCGTTTATGGCTAAGCTGAAAGACTTCGGATGGCACCTTGAAACTAGGGTGGATATCGCGACTGTAAAAACGCCCGGACCAATAGATGCAACAAGGCTGGTGGGGGATAAACTTTTCGCCGTTGAATGGGAAACTGGCAATATATCATCTAGCCATAGGGCAGTGAATAAAATGGCGGTAGGTCTGCTGAAAAAGAAATTAATCGGTGGAATATTGATTCTTCCGACCAGGGAATTGTACCAATACTTGACTGACCGCGTGGGAAATTTTCGTGAGCTTGCCCCCTATTTCCCAATGTGGCAGGCTCTAAATATGGATGAAGGTTTTTTAGCTATCATGGGTGTTGAACATGATTTCGTCAGCACAGAGGTACCAAGGATTTCAAAAGGAACGAATGGGCGAGCCCTTTTTTAAGTCAATGGATTTTTTTGTAACATCACAATAAATTCTAAACGCATAGTATTTGCCATACCAGTGATTTGGCGTTCAATTTTCCGAATGAGATTCAAACCGTGATTTTGCGCTATTTCTATAAGTTGTTCATCAATTCCTTTGACTTCTTCAGGTCGAACCTTCAGGATATTGCTTAATTGATTATTGTTAGTTCCTACTACGATAGAACACAATTTGCCGGGTTTTAATACGCGAGAACACTCAGAGATAATCCGTGTCATATCTTGGATATAATTTTCATATTTTGCTGTCTGGGTACGGCCACGAAGCCCTACCATACCGTTACTTAGTTTATCGATATCAACGCCAAGTGCCTTAAGATGATAAGCATCGTTCTCAAGGTAATCGATAGCAAAACTATATGGCGGAGAAAAGATGATTCCGTCAATTGAACGATCGTCGAGGGGCATTTTTCTCGCATCCCCTAGTCTTGGTTTGGCTTCGCCAAGTTCTTCCTGAAAACCATCCAGGACTGTCTGAATTTTCTCAGCAACAAAGTAGTATCTTTCCAGAATCGCCTTAAATTGTTCCTTAAATGATTTTCTTTGACTTCGTTCAGAATATCCTTTTGCGTCAAGGAATGCCAATAAAAGGTAATTTTGCACGCTCTCTTTTTTGAATCCATATGGAAGCAATTCTTTTCCAGTTGCGCTAATCTTCTTTTTTTTCAAAAGTTTTTTCTTAGCAGTGGAAACAGAGGTTTCCGTTGCGCCAATTGTTGAACAGAAATATTCAAAGGTTGAATCGAAATTATCAAGGGCTGCTTTTATGGCTTTCAAGGGTACTCTTAAACCATGGATCTTAGCCCTAGTCATGAATTCACAGAATGGACTTGCATCAAATCCTATTGAATTTATTCCCATAAGAGTGGCTTCAATAAGTACGGTTCCTGATCCCATCATTGGATCGAGAACAGTGTCCCCTGGTTTTAAACCCATTACATTAATAAGTGCTTTAATCATCTGTGGGTGAAACTTACCTCTATAGGGGAACAGGCCATTGGTATCGTACCCTGTCTTGAATTGGTTAATTTTAAAGAACGATTTAAGTCTTGATGATGAATGTTCAGCGAGTCTAAGCGGTGCACCCTGGCACATCAAGAAATGGCGCGTGGGTTGTCCGTTCACTTCTGCAAAATACGCTCCGTTACGCTGTATTTCTTCATCAGATAGGACCTGGCTTTCAAAAAAAGCAAGCGCAAGTTCATATACTTCGTTAACCTGTGGAACTAATTTAAGCTGTGCAGGAAAAAGGATATCCTGAAGATTTCTTGAAAGGATCTCTTTAATTGAAATAGGCTTCGCCTCAGAAATGGGATTTACAACTGTCATGTTAGTTTCCTGCCCCCCTATTAAGAAGTAGTTTTAAAAGTTTTTCGAGATCAGATTTCCGATATATCCTGTAACGGTTAAACGGATTCCTTGCTGGGACCAGTTTACCACTCCTATCCCAATTCCGCAGGGTTTCAGTGCTGACACCCAAAAATTCTGCGGCTTCTTTTATTGATAAAAAATCTTTGAAGTTTTCCATTCGTAACTGCCTATAAAACCCTACAAGACTTTATAAAACTTTTATAAACATTTGTCAACAAGAAAAACGAAAAGTAAGCACCTTCGTAGTCAGGTCTTTGATTTTGGAATTTTTGCAGGGCGAGCCGGTGGTCGTTGGTACCTACATTGCAACACCCCGAGAAGATTAGCTTTTTCTTTTTAAAAATGTACCCAAATTTTTAAACATTTTGCACAAAAATGCTTTACTTCTTCTTTTTTATCTGTTATATTAAATCACTATCAAACAACTCTAGACAGGAGAGCGGCATGGATTTACGGGAAGCGAGATCAGAGGCGGGTTTGACGCAGAACGAATTAGCCAAAAAGGCCGGCGTGACGGATGCTACTATCTCCGCTTTGGAAAACGGCAAGAGCGCAGCCCGGAACAACACCCGCAGACGCATTGAAAAGGCCTTGGGCGTTCACGTGAATTGGTTGCAGACCAGAGGTTTGCCAACGTATCAGCACGGTGAAATGGCGAGCTGGGAATCTGTGGAGCAGGATTTCCGCAAAACCCTGTATGGGATAAAAAGTTTGCAGAAAAATGAGCGTGTTGAATTTATTAAGTTGGCGAAAGAATACCTTGCAGAGTTTAAGGAAGATTTAAAAGAAGTACCGCACGAATTAGGCGATTAACCGCTGGCTTTTTTCTTTCCCATCAAATACGGAATAAACAAGAACTATCAAGGTTTCGAAGACAGGCCCAGTTGCTTCAGCAGTCCCTCTATATCGATGTGCTCGTTAAAGATCTGGGCCAAGAAATCTCTATTCCCCTTTACTCCTGCGCAGTCCCTTAGAAAGGGGAAAGTGCCGAGAATGGGGACCTCGCTAAACTGAGTGATGATCTGAGGGTTGCTGTCTTCGGCAGGATCGGCATCCGGCGTTGATTTACTCATGATCAGACCCTTCACGTCGAGACCCTCTTTTTGGCAGTACGAGAGGGTCAGGAGGGTGTGGTTGATGGTCCCCAGCGAGACCCTTGCCACCACGATGATAGGGAGGTCCAGGAGCTTGACGAGATCCGGTAACAAGGTCCCCTTGGCGATGGGCACCAGCAGTCCCCCGGCCCCCTCCACCACCATGAATTCGTGGCGTCCCTTGAGTTCCTCATAAGCCCTCGTGATCTGCTGCAGGTCTATCTCCACCCCTTCTTTTTCAGCGGCCACCCCTGGGGCCAGGGGGGGCTGAAAGCAGTAGGGGTTGATCAGCGTGAGGTCATCCTGCACGCTGGCGATCTCCTTCAGATAGAAGGCATCCCGCGGGATGGGGGTGGACTCAAAGCTGGGGGCGCCGCTCTCCAGGGGCTTCATCACCCCGACATCGATCCCTTGATCCTGCAGCGCAACCGCCAGACCGGCGGCGATGAGGGTTTTGCCCACCTTGGTGTCGGTACCGGTAATGAAAACTCCATCCGCCTTCTTTGACATAACAGACCCCTTCAATCCGTCCTATTCTCTGTCATACCTGCGTACGGCATTTTCTTGTATCGCCGGTACGACATTCCAGCTTGCCTTTTATATGACTTTAGGTGCGCTGGAAAAATTCACGAACCATCTTGATGGCGCAGAACTTGCCGCACATGGTACAGACCTCATCTGTCTCGGGCTTGCTCTCTTCCCGGTACTGTGTGGCCTTGGTGGGATCGATGGATAATTTGATTTGTTTGTTCCAATCGAGGGCCTTGCGCGCCCGTGCGATGTCATCGTCCCACGTCCTGGCCTTGGCGAGACCGCGGGCCACATCGGCGGCATGCCCGGCGATGCGTGTCGCGACTACCCCCTCCCGCACATCCTCGGGGGTGGGGAGTTTGAGGTGTTCGGCTGGGGTCACGTAACAGAGAAAATCCGCGCCGTGGTATGCGGCCAAGGCACCTCCGATGGCGCACACGATGTGATCATAGCCGGGAGCCACATCGGTTACCAGCGGCCCCAGGACATAAAAGGGTGCGCCCTTGCACAGTTTCTTTTCTAAGAGAACATTGGTCTCAATTTGATCCAGTGGTACGTGTCCAGGCCCCTCGATCATCACCTGTACCTCCTCTGCCCAGGCGCGCTCGGTCAGTTCACCTAGGAGAAGGAGCTCTTGGATCTGGGGGCGGTCGGTGGCATCGGCCAGGCAGCCGGGGCGCAGGCCATCTCCGAGGCTCAGGGTGATGTCGTGTTGTTGGGCGATCTCCAGGAGCCGGTCGAAGTCCTCATACAGCGGATTTTCCCGTTCGTTGTAGATCATCCACGTGGCGAGAAAGGCCCCCCCTCTGCTGACGATATCCGTAATCCTCCCCTGGATCTTGAGCCGCTCCAAGCTGCTCAGGGTCACCCCACAGTGGACTGTGATGAAATCCACCCCATCCGTGGCCTGGTGCTCGATGACTTCGAAGATGTCGTCGGCGGTCATCATAACGATTCCCCCCTTGCGCTGGGCCACCTCGATGGCGGCTTGGTAGATGGGGACCGTCCCGACCGGCAGGGGGGAACGCTCGAGGATGAGCCTCCTGATCTCATCGATATCACCCCCGGTGCTCAGGTCCATGACGGTATCTGCACCGGCCTCAATTGCCGCCTCAAGCTTGAGAAGCTCCTCATCGGGATCGGCGTGGTCCGATGATGTCCCGATATTGGCATTGACCTTGACGGTCAGCCCTTCCCCCACCCCGATAGGCTTGAGCCCTCGGTGTCTCTTGTTGGCGGGGATAACGACCCGCCCGCAAGAGACACCCTCCATAAGGGTTTGGGGGTCTATCCCCTCTGTGCGGGCAATCGTCTCCATCTCAGGGGTGATTTCACCCCTGCGCGCCTTAGCGAGCTGTGTCTCTATCATTGCATGCTCCTGTTGATCTTGATAACCTTTTGGATCACCTCCCCGGGGTTCCTCCCCAGGATACGGATCATAGGCTCCTTCCCCCACCCCCCTTCGTCATAGATCGCATCGGGCACCTCACCCTCCCTTGTCAAAA
This sequence comes from Deltaproteobacteria bacterium, assembly GCA_016927065.1. GTDB lineage: Bacteria > Desulfobacterota > B13-G15 > B13-G15 > RBG-16-54-18 > JAFGNJ01. The sequence goes on along the minus strand of JAFGNJ010000004.1, from coordinate 33,210 downwards.
TATTCTCTACCCCCCATGCGAGCGAACGCCCCTCTTCCTCCGTAACCTCCTGGGGTTCCTTCCCCCGATCGAAGCCGAGGACACTGAATCCAGCTTTTTCGCAGGCCTTCAGGAGAGAGGGAGAATAAGCGATGTTCATGGCTGAGCGGCATGAGGGGTCGTGTTGCATGACGGTCAAGATGATTGAGGCGATATGTTGGGAGGTGCCAAACGCAGGGATATCTACTGTTACAATGGAATCTCTTACTCGTATGATCCGACTAGGAAAGGCGGCCACATCTCTCTTTGCCTGGGCAGAGAGGAGGGCATAGCCAAGATTGGAGGATACTTCGGGGATGAGCCGTCCAATTCCCTTTTCCCTTTGCAGTTGGGCAAGGGCCTTATCCAAGGCCTCGATTGCCTTAGAGCGTTCTCCATCGAGGGCTTCATAGGTGTGGGGATGGGTGAATCGCCTCCCTGCGCCAATCGTCAAGGCTCCTTTAATACTCATGATAGTCATCTCTCTACCCCGCTGCACGGCCTCCTGAAGCGAGGCCCCCTTAGCCAGTTCCGTGGCGATGGCGGCGGAGAGCACACAGCCGGTCCCATGGACATCAGACCCAGCAATCCGTTCCGATTTGAACTCCGTGAACCCCGAGCCGTCGAAGAGGATGTCTACCGGATCGCCTTCCAGGTGCCCCCCTTTTATTAAGACGGCCTTGACACCATATTCGTGGATCCTCTTGGCCGCCTCTTTCATCTCATCCGTCGTTCGCACCTCCATACCAGCCAGCTCAGCGGCCTCGGGTAGGTTCGGGGTCACTAGAGTGGCCAGGGAGAGCAATTCCTGAAGTAAGGCAGCTTGTCCCTCCTCATCTAACAGTGGGGTGCCGTCAGTGGCGGCGATGAGGGGGTCCACCACCAGGTTATCCACCTCATAGTGCTTCATTTTTTCTGCAACCATCTTCACCACTGCGCCATCATAGAGCATTCCGGTCTTGGCGGCGTCGGCACCCATATCGGAGAAGACCGCATCTATTTGCGTCTCGATGAAGGGAGGGGGGATTGGATAGACCGCTTGGACCCCCAGACTGTTCTGGGCGGTGAGGGCGGTGATCACGCTCATCCCATGACCTCCCAGCGTGGCGATGGTCTTCAGATCCGCCTGGATCCCTGCCCCGCCCCCTGTGTCGGAACCAGCAATGGTTAGAATCCGTTTCATCGCTCCTGCGTAAGCCTTTCGGCTATCAAGGTCGCTGCTTTCTCTCCTGAGAGGAGCATCCCCCCGAAGATAGGTCCCATCCGATAAGCCCCAAAGGATGCGTTGGCGGACATCCCCGCCACAAAGACCCCAGGAAAAACCTCCTTGGTGTTCTCGAGCGTGCTTGTCTCCGCCTTTTCCGCCCAGAGGGATTTTTCTCCCATGATCTTTCCTGTGGGCGTGAGTAAGGCGGCGTCTACCTTACGTTCGATGATCTTGACCACCTCCGTATCGTGCCCCGTAGCATCGATGACGTATTGACTGCGCATCGTTAACGGATCCACGTGGAGGCCGGCCATCTCGACTGCTGTCCAATTCAAAACGAGCCCTACTACTCGCTCCTCGCGCACCACCACATCCTCCACACTCATCAGATTGAATATTCGAGCGCCCGCCTGTGCGGTCTTGGAGCAGATGGTCGAGATGGACTCTACCGCATCGGCGGTGTAATACTCATCCTGATACAACTCGCTCCTGATGCCGAATTCATCAAGTATCCGTTTCCCCTCCTCCTGCACCACGATCTCATTAAACATCATTCCCCCGCCCCACATTCCCCCGCCGATGCTCAGTTTCCGCTCAAAGAGGGCGACCCGATAGCCGTCTCTGACAAGACGGTACGCCGCTACCAGCCCCGCAGGTCCCCCCCCGACAACGGCAACATCTACCTCGAGTGAGTCGGTGAACTTGCGCACAAACCGCTCGATAATGGCCCGGGAAATGATGACTTCGTCTAATGCCATATTATCCTCCTTAACTATCGCTAATATAAAAGGCCGTATCTTCTCTCTTTACACCTAGGGAATATACGGCCTTTTACTTTTATCTTCGCCGCTTCCCTACGCTGGAATTACCCATACAGGCTCACAGGGTCATCCCGTTTATGGGATTTCTCAGCCCTTGCGAGCTCCCCTAGCGATCACTATTCAGTTTTTGTTGTATATTAGAATAAACCCGCTTAATGGGAATGTCAACGAGAAAATGCACTTAAATTCTTGACATTATTTCCTTAATCCGATAATAATTAGCCGTAAAGGTTGGGAGATGCTAAAAAACAGGGAAATTATACTGGGCGTGAGCGGGGGAATCGCCGCCTACAAGTCGGTGGAACTCCTCCGTGAGTTGACCAAAAGGGGGGCAAACGTCCATGTAGTAATGACTAAAAATGCCCAACAGTTCATAACGCCTCTCACTTTTCAGACCCTCTCGGGCAACCCCGTGCTCTGTGATATGTTCCAGCTCTTGATGGGTTCCAAGATCGGCCACGTGACGTTGGCCGATATCGCCGATCTCATGGTTATCGCCCCGGCTACGGCGAACATCCTCGGCAAGATAGCCAACGGTATTGCCGATGATTTTCTCACCACCATGGTCATGGCTACGACGGTACCTGTCCTGTTTGCTCCTTCTATGAACGTGAATATGTGGGAGAGCAGCTTTGTGCAGAATAATGTGGAGAAATTAAAGGCCCATGGATATCAGTTTATAGGCCCCATAGAAGGGGATCTAGCCTGCGGTAGTGTAGGCAAGGGTAAGTTGGCTGACAACGAAGAGATTATCGAAAAGATTGAAGATATCTTTACTCAAAAGGATTTCCAAGGTCAGCGTGTCCTCGTCACGGCCGGCCCTACGTTGGAACCGATCGATCCGGTCAGGTCTATCACCAATCGCTCAACCGGGCGGATGGGATTCGCCATGGCGAGGATGGCCCGCAGAAGGGGAGCGGAGGTGACTTTACTTACTGGCCCCCATTACCTTTCTCTGCCTCGTCGGGATATACCGCAAATCGTGGTTAATTCCGCTCGCGAGATGCACGATGCCGCCATGCACTATTTTGAAGATTGCCACATCGTTATCATGGCTGCGGCTGTGGCCGATTTTCGCCCCAAAGCTATCCTTGAGCAAAAGATCACCAAAAGAAAAAATGAAACCCATATCTTGGAGATGGAAAAGAATCCCGATATACTCAAAGAACTGGGAGAAAAGAAAAAAAATCAGATTCTTGTAGGATTCGCCGCTGAGACCAGCGAACTTATGGAGAAAGCTGAGGTGAAGTTAAAGGAGAAAAACCTTGACCTCATCGTGGCAAACGATGTCACCGAGCCAGGGGCAGGGTTTGGTGTGGATACCAATATCGTTAAGATCTTAGACGCCCTCGGAAAAGTTAAAAAGCTTCCCCTCCTGAGTAAGGACGAAGTTGCCGATATTATCTTGGATCAGGTGGTAAAATTGGTGAAGATGAAGGAAAAAGGGCGTCCTTGGCCCCGCAACTGGTAAACCGTGTTAGGCCGTCCCCCACGTTTGGGCGGTACGTGCAAACTTCTCTTTCAATTTTCTGAGGGCTTCACTTTCAATCTGTCTGACGCGTTCCCGCGAGATATGAAAGGTATCACCGAGTTCCTGGAGCGTCATGGGGTCGTCGGCCATAATGCGATAACGTATGATAAATTGCTCCCGCTCACTCAGATTCCCGAGGGCCTCATCGACCTCTTCTTTAAGGGCAGTGTCCGTCTCACGGTCTCCAAGAAGCTTCTCCTGATCAGGGGATATATCGGGCAAGAGATCCAAGAAAGAAACGTCCTGATTAAAATCCAGCTTAGAATCGAGGGAGAGATCCCGTCCGGCGAACCTCTTCTGCATTTCTTCAATATCCGCAGATTTCACGTTGAGTTCTTGGGCTAATTCCTCGATCTTTTCATCTCTGTGTTCTTCATGCGCGATGCCCTTGATTTTTCCCATCTTGTAGAAGAGTTTCTTTTGTATCTGGGTGGTTCCCATCTTGACCAGACTCCAGGATTTGATGATGAAGTTTTGGATATAGGCCCTAATCCACCATACAGCGTAGGAGATAAAGCGATAGCCTTTGTGAGGATCGAACTTCTTCAAGGCCACCATGAGACCTATATTCCCTTCTTGAATCATGTCGAGTGGCTTAATACCGTAGCCTCGGTATTCAAAAACCACCTTGACAACAAACTTGAGGTTGGAGGTGATGAGCTTATGAGCGGCTTCTACATCCTCTTTTTCTTTATACCGTACTGCAAGATTGAACTCATCCTCCGGGCTCAAAATAGGGTACTGATTAATTTGACTAAAATAATAGCTCAAATTATCATTTATTATTGGTAGATTTTTACCTATCATTTCGGCTCCTCGTTTTATTAGCACTCATCATAGACGAGTGCTAATAAAATAGCAAGGATCTTAATCAGTTTTAAAAGTTAAAAATAGCTTATTAGTGCTGTATATAGGGAACTTAAAGGAAATTACTTCTTTTTTTGAGCGAAAGATTCAAATAGCTATTTTTTTAATAAAGAAAAAGCACGTATATGTAATGTAGCTGTGTGGATTATATTACCTGTGGTATGAACATGGGTGCCAACGCAGGGGGATTATGTAACCCTTATCACGTTTTTCGTCAGACTAATAACTCTCCCCCCCGCATCACTACCTCTCCGCGCACAATCGTTGCATAGGCCTTGCCCCTTAGTTTCCACCCCTTAAAGGGTGTATTGCGCCCTTTGGAGGCGAAGGTGGAGGGATCGACCACCCATTTTTTGTCCATATCGATGATGGTGATATCGGCGGGTTTGCCCACTGCCAGGGAACCGCCGGGGAGACCCAATATCCGGGCAGGGTTTGAGGACATCCGCTCTATGGCCTCGGGCAACGTTATGATACCGGGGTGAACCAAGGCGGTGAGGACTACGCCCAAGGTCGTTTCCAGGCCGATGACCCCCATGGGGGCCTCTTCCCACCCCCGGGCCTTTTCATCAGGTGTATGGGGCGCATGGTCTGAGGCGATGACATCAATAGTCCCGTCCCGCAGCCCCTGTTTGAGGGCCTCGGTGTCCTCTTTAGTCCGCAGGGGGGGGTTGACCTTGGCATCGGGACCGCATCGAAGCGCCTCCTTTTCCGTTATGGTCAGGTGGTGAGGAGTGGCTTCACAGGTGACCGGTACCCAACGGGCCCTCGCTCGTCTGATTAAATCAAGGGATGAGGACATGCTCACATGACAGATGTGGACCCTCCAATTTGCCTTCTCGGCCAACTCCAGGTCCCGGACCACATAGTGGGGCTCTCTTTTATACAGGGCGATATCCTCAGGGAGGGAAATGAGGGGGTTGTTTTTTTTAAAGGCATGTATGGTTGCCGGAGACTCTTCGCAGTGAGGAGTCAGGAGCAAATCACATTCCCGCGCCTTGGTGAAGGCCCGCGCCATTATCTTATCATTCACAACAGGATTTCCATCATCGGTGGCTGCGACGACCCAGGGTCTGCGCGTGAGGATCTGGAGGTTGGTAAGCTTTTCTCCTCTTCTTCCCTTGGTGATGCATACTTTGGTGTGGAGGTTGACGTACCCCTCCTGCTGAGCAAGGCTGATCCATTGTTGGAGGTTTTCGAGGGTATCTATGGGGGGGTCGGTGTTGGGTTCGCAGACAATGGTCGTATAGCCACCCAAGGCGGCCGCCCTGGTTCCGGTAGCGATGGTCTCTTTTTGGGCTTCGTTGAAGTCCCGGAGGTGGCAGTGCATGTCGATGAGGCCTGGGACCACGACCTTACCTTGGGCCTCCAACTGGGGTATCCCTTCCTTCTCTATACGGGGGGCGATGTGACTGATACGCCCTTCTTCGATGAGGATGTCAAGGTAGTCGTCAAGGTCAAGGAGGGGGTCAATCACCCTTCCCCCTTTGATCAACAGATCCATCTTCCCAGAAGATCTTCTTATTTTTTCCTCTTCTCCCCCTTTGTGGGGAACCGCTGTTCCAGAAAGATCACCACGGGGCTGGCCACGAAGATAGAGGAATAGGTACCGACGATGATACCGATCAGGAGGGCAAAGGCGAAATTATGGATTACACCCCCTCCTAAGAGGAAGAGGATGGCGATGACGATAAGCGTGGTGACGGAGGTCAGGATAGTCCTACTCAGTGTTTCATTGATGCTGAGGTTGATCACCTTTTCATAGGCTTCGGTTCTCATCCGTTGCATGTTTTCCCTGATGCGATCATAGACCACGATCGTATCGTTGAGGGAATAGCCCACAATGGTCAACAGCGCCGCCAGGACAGGGAGGGAAATCTCCTTGTCGGTGAGCGAAAAGACGCCCACGGTGATCATGACGTCGTGGGCCAAGGCGACCACGGCCCCGATGGCGAAGCGAAACTCAAACCTAATACTGATATAGATCAGGATGCCGATCAGGGCAGCGATAATGGCCTGCAGCCCCTTTTTGCGCAGGTCCTTTCCCACCTTCGGCCCGACCATTTCGGTACGCCTGATCTCAAAGGTATCTTCCCCGAACCGCTTGGCCAGGGTATCATTGATAGTCGACGAAAGTCCTTCCACATCGGAGGAGGTTGTTTGAAGGCGTATGAGATATTCACCAACCCCTTCGGCCCCAAAACGCTGGACCGCTCCCGCTAATTTCGCATCTTTGAGACTCTCCCGTAACTCATCGAGACTTATCGGCTGGGAGAATCTGACCTGAACCAGGGTGCCGCCGGCGAAATCGATGCCGTAATTGGGTCCGCCGTGCACAATTAAAGAGACGATGCCGGCGATGATCAGGCAGCCCGAGATGAGAAGGGCACCCCTCCTTTTTCTCATGAAGTCGATTTTAGTCCCCGGCCTGATGATCTGCATCGTTGTTCAGTTCCTTATATACTCAAGTGTTTAACCCTCACCTTACTCAGGACAAGGTCGAAGACGAACCGTGTCACCACCATGGCGGTGAAGAGGCTGGCCACGATCCCAATACTCAGGGTGACGGCGAAGCCCTGAATGGGCCCGGTGCCGAACTGCCATAGTACGACAGCGGCGATGAGGGTGGTCACGTTGGCATCCATAATAGTTAAAAAGGCCTTAGAATACCCCGCTTCTAGGGCTGCCCGCGGTGGTTTCCCCATGCGGACTTCTTCCCGAATCCGCTCGAAGATCAACACATTGGCATCCACTGCCATGCCCACGGTCAAGACCAGGCCGGCGATGCCCGGAAGAGTGAGGGTGGCCTTAAAGGCCGCCAAGACCCCCATGATGATAATCAAGTTCATGATGAGGGCAATATCAGCCACTGCACCTGCCAGCTTGTAGTAGATGATCATAAAGAGGACCACGAGGATCCCCCCGATAATGATTGATGTAATGCCTTGCTTTATAGAATCCTGCCCCAAGGAGGGTCCCACGGTTCGTTCCTCGAGGATTTGGACCGGGGCAGGGAGTGAACCGGCGCGCAATACGATGGCCAGGTCTTTGGCATCCTCAAGGGTGAAGGTTGTACTCTTGATCCTCGCCTCTCCCCCACTGATGCGTTCTTCAATAACCGGGGCCGAGTAGACATTGTTGTCGAGGATAATGGCCAATCTCCTGCCTACGTTTTCGGCGGTGATTCGATCAAATTGCCTGGCCCCTGCGGCGTTCAAGCTGAGGGTGACCTCGGGTCTATTGAATTCGTTAAACCTGACACGCGCATCCTTTAGGGCGTCTCCGGTCATCAGGGCCTTGTCTTGTATCAAAAGGGGGGTCTTGCTTACGGCACCAGTCTTGGGGTCCTCTTGCCTTTCATACAGAATCACATCCCCAAAGGGTATATCTCCGGCCAGGGCCCTCTGCAGACTATTTAAATCATCCACCAGTTTAAATTCCAGCAGGGCCGTCTTGCCGATGAGATCCTTGGCCCGTTGAGGATCATCAACCCCTGGAAGTTGAATGAGGATTCTATCCGAGCCCTGCCGAGCGATCTCAGGTTCCGATACGCCGAACTCATCGATCCGGTTGCGGATGGTCTCCAGGGCCTGGTCAACAGCGGACTTTTTGATATCGGCTATTTGTCTAGGATCCATTCCCAGGAGGACCTTTACTCTGTCCCCTTCTTGTTGGGGATCACCGATTTGTTTTAAGATAGGATATGATTCCTCGAGGTAATCGTCAAATCCACCATCTCTTTCCTTTACTTCAGGGTTCAAGAGGAGCACCTCTATTTTATCACCCTGGACACGTTCGACTGAGAGAGCGAATATTTGTTCCTTTTTGAGGTCATTCTTCAGGTCATTCTTGATCCGCTCCATTTCGCTCTCCACTGCCTTTGCGGTCTCCACCCCAAGGATGAGGTGCATCCCCCCTTGCAGGTCAAGGCCAAGATGGATTTTATCCTGTGGGAAGAACTTCGGCCACCAGGCGAGGGGTTCCATCGGCAAGGTGGGGAGACAATAGACCACGGCGCCGATAAAGACGATAAGGATAAGCACTAGGCGCCATCTGAATTTACTCTGCGTACCTGTCATACTGGAACCTCGGAACCTGCTGTTATGCTTTCCGTTTCATACACCATTGTTATTGTAAATGCAAGGGAGAAAAGTAGCTTTGACCCTTGATTTTTCCCCTCTTTTGTGACATAGAGTCGAGTATTACCTCAAGAAAATGAGGAGGAGTATGATGAAATTGAAGGACAAGGTAGCCTTGATTACAGGAGGAGGCAGCGGTATCGGTGCTGCGGTGGCCAGGAGGTTTGCTGAGGAAGGAGCGCGCGTTGCTATTGCCGATGTCGTTCCCCAGGGGGCCGAGGGAGTAAAGGATGAGATCATCAAAAAGGGAGGGGAGGCTATATTTTGCCAGGTAGACGTGCGCAAACGTGATGAGGTACATGGGATGATCGACCAGGTAGTGCAAGAGTTCGGCAGTCTGGACATCCTTATCAACAATGCCGGGGTTACGCGGGACAATTTGTGCGCTAGGATGTCGGAGGAAGAATGGGATTTTGTGGTGGATGTAAGCTTGAAAGGGACCTTTCTCTGCTCGCAGGCTGCTTATCGCCCCATGAGAAAACAGAAGTATGGAAGGATTGTCAACACCGCCTCGGTGGTGGTGCGCGGCAATATGGGGCAGGTCAATTACTCCTCCAGTAAGGCGGGAATTATCGGGTTGACCCGCACACTGGCCCTCGAGTATGCGCGCTCTAACATTACGGTAAACTGTATCGCGCCGGGGTTCATCGATACCCCTATGACCGCCGCCGGTATGACCGATAAGGTAAAAGAGCTCGCCTTGGAAAGGATCCCTCTTGCCAGGATGGGAACTCCTGAAGAGGTTGCCAATGTGCATCTCTTTTTGGCAAGCGATGACGCGGGCTACATCACGGGTCAGGTGATATTCCTCGATGGCGGGGTGAGTATCGGCATCTGAGATTTTTTATTAGGAGGAGCGATGGAGCATGATAAAGTAATTGAGGCCATCAAGCAGCGGGCTCGGGAAGAACGCATCCCCTGTGCCGTATGCTTTCAGATTGCCGAAGAATACGGCATCCCCAAACGGGAGCTGGGGACCATCCTCAACGATCTGGGGATCAAGGTGATTCAGTGTCAGATGGGGTTGTTTAAATAGTGGGGAACGCACCGATTGGCTGAAGATCTGCTGTATATGGTGCACAACGTTCTCTGGATTCTCATCAAAACTAATCTTTAATTTCTTCAATTCTAATATCCTTACCCCAGCTAATCAAAACCCCAGTTCAAAAGTACGTCCAACAGGGAGCTAAGATCATATCGGCGTATTCCATTGTGACAGGAGAATTTTTTGGAGAATCTCTTCCTCTTTATTAATTGACAAGGAGAGTACGAATATATTAACATTTTATGGTAATCTGTTGAGGCTAGTTCATGAAAGAAGAAGAGATGATGCAAAGGTTGTGGGAAGAGGATGAGCAATTTCGACAGCTCAAGGAGGAGCATGCCTGGTTTCATCGGAAGGTGGAGGATTTAGACAAGAAGTCGTTTTTGACCGCAGAGGAACGAGTGAAGAGAGAGGAATTGAAGAAGAGAAAGCTTATGTTAAAGGATAGAATGGAAGAGATCATGACAGCGTATCGGCGTCGGCTGGAGGAGAAGGAATGAAAAAGACGGGGGCCTCTATCCTGTTGGAATGCCTCAAGCGGGAAGGGGTGGAGGTAATCTTCAGCTACCCCGGAGGGGCCGTTCTCCCCATCACCCATGAGTTGCCCAACTGGGATTTTAAGACGATCTTGGTCCGGCACGAGCAAGGAGCGGTCCACGCGGCTGATGGGTATGCCCGGGCCAGCGGTAAGGTAGGCGTTTGCCTGGTCACCTCCGGCCCAGGGGCCACCAACACCGTTACGGGGCTCGCCACCGCCTTCATGGATTCCATCCCGCTGGTCGTCTTGACAGGCCAGGTCCCTACTCCCCTCATCGGAAACGACGCCTTCCAGGAGGCTGATATCGTGGGGATCACCCGCCCCTGCACGAAATACAATTATCTGGTCACCGACGTGCGCGATCTGGCCAGGATAATCAGGGAGGCCTTTTATATCGCGAGAACAGGACGACCCGGACCGGTGCTCGTTGATCTCCCCAAAGATATTACCGCAGGCACCACCGAATTCAAATATCCCAAGGAGGTCCACATCACGGGGTATCAGCCCACCCTTGATGGCCATATGCAACAGATTAAAAGGGCCATCCAATTGATCCTCAAGGCGCACCGACCGGTGATCTACGCCGGAGGAGGGGTTATCGCCGCTAACGCCGCAGAAGAACTGACCGAACTGGTAGAGATGCTCCATATCCCCGTCACCATGACCTTGATGGGTTTGGGTGGATTCCCGGGCACGCACCCCCTTTCCCTGGGGATGCTGGGGATGCACGGGACCTATCGGGCCAACATGGCGGTGACCGATAGCGATCTCCTGATTGCCGTCGGCGCCCGGTTTGACGACCGGGTGACGGGTAAGGTTGATGCCTTTGCCCCCAAGGCCAAGAAGATCCATATCGATATTGACCCCACATCCATCAGCAAGAACGTCAGGGTGGACATCCCCATTGTTGGGGATTGCAAGCGAGTCCTGGCCAAGATGCTTACTCTCCTCAAGGAGGAAAAAGGAGGGGATGAGCAGCGGTGGTCTCTGGAGGCGTGGCACCAGCAAATAGAGAAGTGGAAGAGCTTCCACCGTCTTTCTTATAATCAGAATCAAATCATCAAACCCCAGCATGTCATTGAGCGAGTTTATGAACTTACCAAGGGCGAAGCCATCATCACCACCGAGGTGGGACAGAATCAGATGTGGACCGCCCAATACTATCTCTTTGACCACCCGCACACTTTACTCACCTCTGGCGGCCTGGGGACCATGGGGTATGGGTTCCCCGCAGCCATCGGTGCGCAGGTGGCCTTCCCCGAGCGCACGGTCATCGATATCGCGGGTGATGGAAGCATTCAGATGAATATTCAGGAGCTTGCCACCGCGGTGCACTATAAGCTGCCGGTGAAGGTGGCCATCCTCAACAATGGATACCTGGGGATGGTGAGGCAGTGGCAAGAACTATTCCACGAGCGCCGATATTCTTTGACCCCTATCGGAGACGCCTGCCCTGATTTCGTCAAGCTCGCTGAGGCCTATGGGGCCCTGGGACTGCGGGCCACTAGGCCGGATGAGGTGGTCCCTGTTCTTCGAGAGGCCTTGCGGACCCCGCTCCCCGTGCTTATGGACTTCGTGGTGGAGCCGGAGGAAGGGGTCTATCCCATGGTGCCCGCCGGGGAGGCCATAGATCGGATGCTCTTGGTATGAGGAGGGGAGATGCGGCATACTATTAATGTCCTAGTGGAAAATGAACCCGGTGTCTTGGCCCGGGTAGCAGGTCTCTTCAGTGGGAGGGGTTTTAATATCGAGAGCCTCTCGGTGGCGGAGACATTGGACCCCATGGCGTCGGTCATGACCATCGTGACTAGAGGGGATGATCAGATCCTCGAGCAGATCACCAAGCAGCTCAACAAACTGGTATGCGTGATCAAGGTGACGGATCTGGTAGGGAAGGAGTATGTGGCGAGGGAATTGATCCTCGTCAGGGTAACGGTCAAACCTGAAACCCGCGCGGAGATCCTCAGCATTACCGACATCTTTCGGGGGAAGGTGGTGGATGTAAGTCCCAAGAGCTATACTATAGAGGTGACTGGGGATGAGGAGAAGATCAAGGCCTTTATTGAGCTCCTCAAGCCCATGGGGATTAAAGACGTGGCCCGTACGGGGAGTGTTGCCCTAGTACGTGGTTGACGGCAAGACGATAACTATACAAGGGGGATGTGATGGCTCAGATATACTACGATAAAGACGCTGACCTAAATGTTCTGAAGGGAAAAAAGATCGCGATAATCGGGTACGGCAGCCAGGGACATGCCCAAGCCCAAAACTTGCGGGACAGCGGCCTGGACGTGATAGTCGCCGAGCTCGAAGGGACGGCCAACTATCAGTTGGCCATGGAGCATGGGTTTACACCGGTATCGGCCAAGGAGGCGGCCAAGGGGTGTGATATCATTCAGATTTTGGCGCCGGACACGGCGCAGGCCCGCATCTACAAGGATGAAATCGAGGGGGAGCTCAAGAAGGGGAAAACCCTCGTCTTCTCCCATGGTTTTAATATCCACTATGGGCAGATCATACCCCCGCCTGTTGTAGATGTTATCATGATAGCCCCCAAAGGACCGGGTCACCTGGTTCGGAGGCAGTTTGTCGAAGGTAAGGGGGTCCCCTCGTTGGTGGCGGTGGAGCAAGACGCCTCGGGGGATGCCTTGAAGGTGGCCCTCGCCTATGCCAAGGGTATCGGTGCGACGAGGGCGGGGGTGATCGAGACCACCTTCAAGGAAGAGACCGAAACGGACCTCTTCGGCGAGCAGGTGGTTCTGTGCGGTGGAACGACGGAGTTGGTGCGGGCCGGATTCGATACCTTGGTGGCGGCCGGCTATCAGCCCGAAATCGCCTATTTCGAGTGTCTGCATGAACTCAAGCTGATCGTCGACCTAATGTATGAGGGGGGGATCAGCTATATGCGTTACTCTATCAGCGACACCGCGGAATATGGAGACCTGACCAGGGGGAGGAGGATCATTGATGAGGAGACCCGCCTGGTCATGGAAGAAATCTTGGAGGAGGTACAAGACGGTTCCTTTGCCCGCGAGTGGATCTTGGAAAATGAGGCCCACAGACCAGTCTTCAACGCCTTGCGCAAGAAGGATGCGGGGCACTTGATAGAGCAGGTGGGGAAGGAATTGCGCAAGATGATGAGCTGGATAGAGAGCAAGAATGAGCCTCAATAGAGAGCGATTTCCCTTCGTCGTGGAGGGTATGCCGTTTATCATACCCCCTGCCGTGATCACGATGATCGCGGGGGTATGGGGGAAGAGCTATCTCTTGTTTCCTTTCCTCGCGCTGACGATCTGTATGTGCTCCTTCTTTCGGAATCCCCGCCGCCGCATCACCGACGGCGCAGGCCTCATCCTTTCCCCTGCCGATGGAACAATAGTTGGTGTTAAAAAAGAGGCAGGGGGCACCACGGTGAGTATTTTTATGTCCGTTTTTAACTGTCATGTGAACCGCGCACCAGCCGCAGGGACTATTAAATCTATCCGATACCGACGGGGCATGTTCCTGCCGGCGAACAAAGGAGAGGCCTCACGGCAGAACGAACAGAATGCCTTTCAACTACAGACCCCCGAAGGGCTGAAGGTGCGCTTTGTCCAAGTGGCCGGTATTATCGCCCGCAGGATCGTCTGTTATATGCGCAAAGGAGATCAGGTGAAGCGAGGAGGGATTGTTGGAGCCATCCTCTTCGGTTCCAGAGTGGATGTCTATCTTCCCCCCCGGGTGGCCGTGAGGGTGCACGAGGGTGAACGCGTAAAAGGGGGGAAAAGCGTGTTAGGGATGATCTAATGAAAAAAACGAGGATTAAAAGGGATCAATCTAAGCGAAGAACGAGAGAGGGAATAAGGAGGGGCGTTTATATATTGCCTAATCTGTTTACCTCCGGGAGTCTATTCTGTGGGTTTTATGCAATCATCGCCTCCTTTAATGGGAAGTACCTCATTGCGGCGGTGGCCATCATGATTGCCATTGTCTTTGATGGTATTGATGGTAAGGTGGCTCGCCTGACTCGAACCACGAGCCGCTTTGGGGTGGAATACGACTCACTCTCCGACCTGGTGGCCTTCGGGGTGGCCCCGGCTATCCTCGCTTTCTCATGGGCCCTGCATCCATTCGAAAAATGGGGGTGGTTGGCCGCCTTCCTTTATGTGGCGTGCGGTGCCCTCAGATTGGCCCGGTTTAATGTTCAGTTCGACACCATTGAGCCCCGCCATTTCCGAGGGTTGCCTGTTCCCGCAGCGGCAAGCCTTATCGCAGCTACCATCCTCCTGTTTTATCGCCTGGGAATAAAGGGTGTGGGCGCAAACCTATGTATTCTCTTCCTGCTTTTTCCGCTCTCTTTCCTCATGGTGAGCAACATTCGGTACCCCAGCTTCAAGGACTTAGCGCTTCTTAAAAGGAAGCCTTTTAATACCCTTGTCGCCATGATCTTGACCATCGTGGTGGTGGTGGCAGAGCCGGCAATTACACTCTTCATTTTCTCCTGCTTTTATCTCGTGTCGGGGCCGGGGAAAGCGGTACGTGAGTGGCACAAAAAGCGGATGACAGCGTTGCGTGAGGAGAAAAGAGAGCCATTGATACAGTAGCGGGGAAGCCCGGTTGTGAGATGGAGATCCTTTATAGCCGTAGAGCTCAGAAAAGAGATAGCTGAGGAGGTGCGAAGGGTCCAAAAAGGATTACAAGAGCGTGTTGCGGGTGTGCGCTGGGTTCGGCCGGAGGGTATCCATCTCACCCTCAAGTTTCTCGGTGAGGTAGATCCTGTCTTGGTTGAGGAGATTGCGCACAAGATGGAGGAAGCCGTCCGGTCACTAGGGCCCTTTACCATCGGGATCAGAGGGGGGGGTGGTTTTCCGAACGCACGGAACCCCCGCGTCATCTGGATAGGGGTTGATGATCCCAGCGGCGAGCTCAGGGAGATGCAGGCCAAGGTTGACAAAGGAATGGAAGAGATCGGTTTCACGAGTGAGAGGAGGGATTATACTCCCCACCTGACCGTCGGGCGCCTGCGTTCAGGAAAAGGGAAGGGCACCGTTGCCTACGCCATCGAGGCAGTCAGCGAGTGCAACCTGGGGACCATGGAGGTTCGGGAGGTCATCCTCTTCCGGAGCCACTTAAAACCTACGGGAGCGGAGTATACCAAGGTCAAGAGCGTTCCATTGGAGACCCTTTAATCCCCTACCCTACCGTTTGGATATTGTTAAAGAGGGGATGTGTCGGGATACGACACACAGAGGATTTGACGACCAGGGAGGATAACTATGGAATTGGATAAAGAAAAGGACAAGGCGGTCAGCGTGGCCCTCACCCAGATTGAGAAGCAGTTCGGCAAGGGGGCCATCATGCGCCTCGGAGCTGAGGTCAGACCGACAGAGATTCAAAGCATCCACACCGGCTCTCTGGGCTTGGATCTGGCCCTCGGGGTAGGGGGCCTTCCGCGCGGGAGGGTGGTGGAGATCTTTGGTCCCGAGTCCTCAGGTAAGACCACGTTGGCCCTGCATGTGGTGGCGGAGGCGCAAAAGAGCGGTGTGGCCGCCTTTATCGATGCCGAGCACGCCCTTGACCTCAACTATGCCGAGCGGCTGGGGGTGAAGGTGGCGGATCTTCTCCTGTCCCAGCCAGACACCGGGGAGCAGGCCCTGGAGATCGCGGAGATCCTTGTACGCAGCGGCGCTGTGGATGTGATAGTCATCGATTCGGTGGCGGCCCTGGTACCACGGGCGGAGATTGAAGGGGAGATGGGGGATACCCATGTGGGCCTACAGGCGAGGCTCATGTCCCAGGCCCTACGGAAGCTGGCGGCCACCATCAACAGATCAAAGGCCATTGTGGTCTTCATCAATCAGATACGAATGAAGATCGGGGTGATGTTCGGTAATCCGGAGACCACGCCGGGGGGGAACGCCTTGAAGTTCTATTCCTCGGTAAGGCTGGATATCAGGCGGATAGCCACTATTAAGCAGGGGCAGGATGCGGTGGGGAACCGGACCAGGGTGCGGGTGGTGAAGAATAAAGTGGCCCCTCCTTTTAAGGAAGTGCAGTTCGATATCGTCTATGGGGAGGGAATTTCCCGCGAGGGGGAAATCGTGGACGTCGCTACAGAACTCAATATCCTGGAAAAGGTAGGTACGTGGTACTCCTACGGCGATACCAGGATCGGTCAGGGGAGGGAGAATGCCAAGACCTTTTTAAAGGAAAACTCAGAAATGGAAGATCAGATCGTGGCTAAGATCTTGGAGCACCACCAACTCCCCATAACACACAAGGAGGCGGAGGATGGAGCTGAGTGAGGTACTACTTATCGCTCTGAACAACCGGGCCTCGGATATCCATTTTAAGGTCGGGCAACCCCCCGTCCTTAGGATTGACGGGGAGTTGGTCCCGCTGAAAGATTATTCAGCGCTGGACGCCAGCGAAATAGCCAAGACGGCCTATCAGATCATGAGTGAGCGTCAGCGGGAGCGGTTCCTACAGGAGATGGAACTCGACATGGGGTATGGCATCTCTGGGCTCGGGAGGTTTCGGGTCAACGTCTTTCAGCAGCGGGGAACCATCGCCATCGCCCTCAGGGTAATCCCCTTCGGGATCAAGGGGTTTGATGAACTCAATCTACCGGTGGAGGTGATGGAGCGGATATCCAAGGAGACACGTGGTTTGATTATCTTGACCGGGACCACGGGCAGCGGCAAGTCGACCACACTGGCGGCCATGATAGACTATATCAACAGCTACCGTCGCTCTCATATTATTACCATAGAGGATCCTATAGAATTCCTCCATCGCGACCAAAAAGGTATTATTAGCCAGCGGGAGATCGGTACGGATACCGACAACTTCGCCCAGGCCCTGAAGATGGCCTTGCGCCAGGACCCGGATGTGATCCTCGTGGGGGAGATGCGCGATTTTGAGACCATTGAGACGGCCATCTTGGCGGCCGAGACAGGACACCTTGTGCTCAGCACTCTCCACACCCTCGATGCCGCTGAGACAGTAAATAGGATCGTCGCCGTTTATCCCCCCTATCAGCAGAAACAGATTCGGCTCCAACTGGCCGGCATTCTCAAAGGGGTCGTCTCCCAGCGGCTCCTCCCGCGGGCCGATGGGATGGGACGGGTCCCCGCAGTGGAGATTATGCTCTCCACCGCCCGCATCAAGGACTGCATCGTGGAGAAGGATAAGACCCAAGATATCCACGAGGCCATCTCTGAAGGGCACGCCACCTACCACATGCAGACCTTTGATCAATCTCTCATGTCGCTGCTCAAAAGGGAGTTGATCACCTACGAGGAGGCCCTGCGCCATAGCAGTAACCCCGACGACTTTGCCCTCCGAGTTAAAGGTATTCTGGCTACCAGCGATATGACCTGGGAAGAGTTCGAAAAGGTGACACATGAAGGTGGAGACGAGGCGGAGCCGGAGGAAGAAAAGTTTTAGATGATGCGCGGGGCAGAGGTCAGGGCCGCCTTTCTACGGTATTTTGATCAACGGGGTCACCGGATCGTCAAGAGTTCTCCCCTCGTCCCCTATGATGACCCCACCCTCCTCTTTACCAATGCCGGCATGGTCCAGTTCAAGCGGGTTTTTCTCCAGGAAGAGACCAGAGAGTACATGAAGGCAACTTCTGCGCAGAAGTGCCTGCGGGCTGGGGGGAAACACAACGACATGGAGAACGTGGGGAGGACCGCTCGTCATCATACCTTCTTCGAGATGTTAGGAAATTTTTCCTTCGGCGACTACTTCAAGGAGGGAGCCATTGAGATGGGGTGGGAATTTCTTACTCAGGCCCTCCGCCTTTCGCCGGAGCGGCTCTGGGTGTCGGTCTTCGAGGATGATGACGAAGCTGCCAGCATCTGGCAGGAGCGGATTGGTCTGCCCCTGGAACGGATCGTGCGTCTGGGTGAAAAAGACAACTTTTGGGCCATGGGGGATATTGGCCCCTGCGGTCCTTGCTCGGAGATCGTCATCGATCAGGGAGAGGATATGGGATGTGGTTCCCCGGACTGCGGAGTGGGTTGTGATTGCGACCGGTTTCTGGAGCTCTGGAATTTGGTTTTTATGCAATACAACCGCGAGCAGGATGGCAACTTGAGCCCACTCCCCAAGCCGAGCATCGATACGGGGATGGGGCTTGAGCGGATTACGGCGGTGGTTCAGGGGGTGAAGAATAATTATGATTCCGACCTCTTCCAAGGCATTATAGGACGCGTTGAGGAGATCAGCGGCGCTCAATACAGGGCCGATGCAAAGAAGGATGTATCCATCAGGGTAATTGCCGACCACGCAAGGGCAGTAACCTTTCTCCTCGCCGATGGGGTCCTTCCAGCCAACGAAGGGAAAGGCTATGTGCTTCGGAGGATCATCCGACGGGCGCTGCGCCATGGTAAGCTTCTGGGCATTGAAGGTTCCTGCCTTCCCCCCATGGCGGAGCAAGTGACAGCGGTCATGGGTGAGGCCTATCCAGAGATCACGGCGGGGAAAAGGCATTGCACGCAGATCCTCCAGCGGGAGGAAGAACGCTTCTCGGAGACCTTGGACAATGGGCTCAAGGTCTTGCAGGAAGAGATGGAAGGACTCAAGACGAAGGGTAAAAAGGTTCTGCCCGGTGCAGTGGCCTTTAAGCTCTATGATACGTTTGGATTCCCCCTCGACCTAACTGAGGACATCGTCAGGGAGGAGGGGATGACCGTCGATTTGGAGGGATTTGAACAGTCCATGCACAACCAGCGGAAGCGGGCGCGGGAGGCGTGGAAGGGGGAGATGGGAGCTGGCCTTCCCTCCCTCTACCAAGACCTGATTGCCGAAGGAGTTGTCACCCAGTTTGTCGGCTATGAGACCCTCGAAGCCCGATCCGAAGTAACAAAGATCATCACACAAGAAAAATTCGCAACATCAGCTCGCCAGAGTGAAGAGGTGGAGATCATCACCGCACAAACCCCCTTTTATGGTGAGACGGGTGGGCAAGTGGGTGATCAGGGGGTAATCAGGGGTGAGGGGGTGCTGATCGAAGTGTGTGATACCATCCGCCCCATCCCTGAACTCATCGTGCATCAGGGGGTAATAAAAGAGGGCACGGTCCACGTTGGAGGCAGGGTTCAGTTGCAGGTGAATGAGGAACGGAGGCAAGCTACGGCCCGCAACCACACCGCTACCCATATCTTGCAGGCCGTCCTCCGGGAAATTGTGGGGGGACACATCAATCAGGCCGGTTCGCTGGTTTCGCCGGAACGGTTACGTTTTGATTTTTCTCACTATGAGGCCGTCGATGCAGATACCCTGCAGCAGATCGAGACGCTGGTGAATCAGAGGATTTGGGAGGATACGCTGGTTTTGACCGAGGTCATGGCCACGGATGAGGCTATAGAGCGGGGTGCCACGGCCCTTTTCGGCGAGAAATACGGCGAGGAGGTCCGGATGCTATCCCTCGGGGAGTACAGCCAGGAGCTGTGCGGGGGTACCCACGTGGCACGGACCGGCCAGATAGGCATATTTAAATTGCTCTCAGAGAGCGGGGTTGCCGCGGGGGTGAGAAGGATAGAGGCCTTCACCGGGGCGGGTGCCTTGGATTATCTTCAATCCCAGGAGCGTGAGCTCACAGAAGCGGCCCGGCTCCTCAAGGCGAGGCCGAGCGAGGTCGCATCCAAAGTAGAGAAGCTCTTAGGGGGACAACGGACGTTGGAGCGGGAGATCGAGACTCTGCGTCGGAGACTGGCCACGGCAGGGACAACGGGAGGTCCGGAGGTTAAAGAGGTAAAGGGGATAAAGGTAGTCTCCTTTCGGGCCGATGGGGTGGACCACAAGGGACTCAGAGAGATGGGTGACGGGATCAAGGATAAGATCGATTCCGGGATTGTACTTATTGGGGGTGAGCACGAGGGAAAGATCACCCTGGTCCTCATGGTCACCAAGGACCGGGCCGATCAATTCCCCGCCGACGAACTAATCAGAGGCATAGCAGAGGTGATAGATGGTAAGGGGGGTGGGAATTCCACCCTGGCCCGGACCGGGAGTGCCAACGTTGACAAACTGGACGAAGCCTTGGAGACGATCTATGGAATTGTTGAAAAGAAGGCGTGAGGGGACTCTGTATTTTTTTCTGGCATACAACGTACCGTCTCAAGTCTCTTGAGCTTAAGTTAGAAAATAGATTTCAAATCCCCCCATCCCCTGTATCGCATAGCGATACATCCCGACCTCTTTGATTTTTGCATAGCAGTGCGGGACCTTTATCTAAAGCCGAAGGTGACCCTTTGGTCAGGGGGTAAAGGGGGATTTTTTAGTTCCATGGGTGGGGCAAAAGGTCAAAGGACATTACGCTCTTTTTTGACCACTTTTCAATTTAGCTAAGCAATTGTGTTTGGAGGAGCAATGCAACTTGATGATCTTCTAGATATAGCCATCCGTGCGGTCCAAGAATCTGGCAAGATCCAAAAGGAATGGTTGGGAAAAGACAAGAAGGTAGAACTGAAGGGGGAGATCAACTTGGTCACTGAGGTGGATAGGATATGTGAGGGGAGGATCATTGAGATCATTAAAGGCGTTTTCCCAGAGCACAGCATCTTGACCGAGGAGACCCCCATGCCGGGAGGTTCCTCCCCCTTTCGGTGGATCATCGACCCCCTGGATGGGACCACCAACTACGCCCATGGATATCCATGCTTCTGCACTTCCATTGCCGTGGAGATGGAGGGGGAGATCGTTTTGGGGGCGATATACGATCCACTTTTGGATGAACTTTTCACCGCCCAACAGGGCAGAGGGGCTTTTCTCAACGGTGAGCGGATCACCGTCTCCACAACCGAACAACTCACCAATGCCCTCATTTGCACAGGTTTCCCTTATGACCTCAGGGAGAGTCCGGTAAACAACCTCAACCACTTTGCCAACTTTATTATGGAGGCCCGGGCCATCAGGAGAGATGGCTCGGCAGCCCTGGACCTTTGTTATGTGGCTGCCGGTCGATTTGACGGGTTCTGGGAATTAAAGCTCAATCCATGGGACGTGGCCGCTGGAAAGCTCATCGTGGAAGAGGCCGGAGGAGTTACGACAAATTTCAGAGGAGCGAGGCTGGACATTTACGGTCAGGAAACCCTCGCCAGTAATGGGCGGATTCATGAGGAGATGGTAAGGATGTTGGGGCAAGAGAAATAAACTACGTGCCCTCAAGGTCCCCTTGCTATCCGGCCTCTAACGACTGTTTGTACCTTCCATGTGCAGTATTGGAACCCCCCCAGGGCTCTATCGAAACCTGCTGAAAAAACCCCTCTCACCAACAACTCGTGAAGATCAGATTATGTAGAGAAAAGGCTGCCCTTTTCTCAAAGGGTCTTTTATCATTTTTTGTTTTTAAAAACTTGACCTATCTTGCTTTTCTTTTGACATATTTCGGCTTTTTTAGGGTAAGGTGAGATAAGTGGATTTCTTATGTAGAATATTTCTTAAATTTTTTTAGATTCCTTTGGGAGTGGGCGACGGATTTTGGTGGAGGGGCCTGCAATCGACAGCTAGGAGATCCTCGCCAGTAATGGGAGGATTCATGAAGAGATAAGAGGGGTATATTAGAGAAGGGATGGTATTTGGTCAAATAACCGGGCTTGAATACCGTATGTTTTCATTATATGCTTAGAATATAGGTACTGAAACCTGATGGTCTCTGACCCCACAATGAATCGGATTGCTGATCTCCTCTTTGAAATGGGGATGCTGAAGAGGACCCCTCGAACCGGCTACCGTTTTCTGGGCACCGGTGAGGAATCCGTTGCCGAGCACCTCTTCAGCACCGCCTTCATCGGATATGTCCTGGCCCAATTGTCCCAATCGGATGGAAAGGTAGATGCCTTCAAAGTGGTTAGGATGTGCCTTTTCCACGACCTCCCGGAAGCACGGACCGGCGATCAAAATTATGTCTATAAGAAGTACGTCCACGTTGATGAAGAACGGGCCGCCGCAGATTTAACGACGGGACTCCCCTTCGCGGAGGAGGTTAAAAACTTAATCGCGGAATTCAACGCCCACAAGACGCCGGAGGCCCTCCTCGCCCACGATGCCGACCAGTTGGCGCTGCTGTTGCAACTCAAAGAGAACAAAGACCTGGGTAACCGCTATGCCGATGAGTGGCTCCGGAATAACGCCAAACGGTTACAGACAGAAGTGGCCAAGAAACTTGCTGAGGCCATCATGCAGACCGATCTGGCTGCGTGGTGGTTCAAAGAAGAAGACGCGGACTGGTGGATAACGGGAAAGTAACAAGGAGCCGCAAAGCGGCGGGTGACGGGGGAACAGACAAGTTCTTTGCCATCGGTGACATCCATGGCAATCTGTCACATCTCGAACAGTTGATGGAGGAGATAAAACCCGCCTTTACCCTACAAAAGGACACCCTGGTCTTTTTAGGGGATTACATCGACCGCGGCCCAAATCCTAAGGGGGTCGTGGATTATATCCTCCAGTTACGCAAGGATTTTCCTCATGTGGTCTGCCTTAAAGGGAATCACGAGGCAATGTTTCTCGATTGGATAGTCAACGACAAAAACTATGAGCTCTTTCTCTACAATGGTGGCGGTGCCACCATTAAAAGTTATTCCCAGGAAGGTGAATTCAAACTCCCGCAAGAGCACCTCGATTTTTTCACGTCACTCCTTTTGTATTATGAAACGGAACACTACATTTTCGTTCACGCGGGGCTGAGGGAGGGTATCCCCCTCGAGGAGCAGGACCCCCACGACCTCGTCTGGATCAGGGATGAGTTTATTCTCTCCCCTCACGATTTCGGCAAGGTAGTGGTCTTCGGGCATACCCCCCTGCAACGTGTGTATAATACACCAAATAAGATCGGCATTGATACCGGCGCCGTCTACGGTGGAAAACTCACCTGTTTGGAACTCCCCGCTCAACGATTCTACAGCGTATAACTCTCGGTACTCTGTGGCGGTTTTAATTACCGGGTGCTCCGACGTACGGGGGTAGTGGTGTAGATATCGATAATGGCCAAACAGATAGTGATGACGAGGGGTCCCGCGATAAACCCCAAGAAACCGAATACCCTCAGTCCCCCCAAGATGCCGAAGAAGAGCAGCAGTGTGTGAACACGGGTCCTCCCGCTGATGAGGATGGGGCGGAGGAAATTATCCGAGAGACTCACCAGCAGTCCACACCATGCGAGCAAGATCACGGCCTTTACGTAGGCGCCCTGAGCGAAGAGGATTATCACGGCAGGCACCCATACGAGAAAGGTACCTAAAACGGGGATAAAGGAGAGGAAGGCCATCACCGACCCCCAGAAGAGGGGTGCGGGAAGCCCTACGATCCAAAATCCCACTCCCCCTACCCCCCCCTGGACCAGGGCCACCACAATGCCTCCGTAGATGGTGGCGTGAATCATATCGACCATCCTCCGCAGAATCTTCTCCCGTTCCTTGGCGGAGAAGGGGATGAGGGCCTTGATCTTCTCTATAAACCGCTCACCATCTCGGAAGAGAAAAAAGAGCGCCACGGTCATCAGAAAAAATTTAAAGATACCGGTGGACAAACCCTTGATGAACTTAGAACCCTGCTCGGCTATATACACACTCAGTCTTCTCAGATTATCCAACAGGAGCTCCTTAAGGTTCACCTGGGACATATCGAAGTTGCGCTCCAATACCTCCCACATCCTCTGGAAGAGGCCCACCTGTTTGAGGCCTTCGATATAGGCCACATGTTTTCCTTCTCTGATGAGTTCCTCACTGTAGTTGTATATATCCAACACTTGCCTGGCGAGGGCGTTTAGGAGAAACCCCGAAGGCAGGATGATGACGACGATGACGATGATGGTCATCGTGATGGCGGCCGCCCCCCGCTGATTTCTGAAGGCCTTATTGAGCCGCGTAAAAAGCGGGTGGAAGAGGATGGTCAAGATGACGGCCCATGCCAGGGTCAAGAGAAATGGGGAGAAGATACGATACAGGAGATAAAAGGCCATGATGACCACTGCCAAAAACAGCAGGTTAAACAAAGACTCTTTTTTCATGATACTCCTCTAACCGAGGGACCCGATGCTGACCCCTCGCACTTGTTTGCGAAACTGCTGGCTTTTCTCCGTCCAAAGGGCCTGATTATCAGAGGTGATCTCCCCGATCTCGGCATTGGAGAGATGCGTTAATAGCTCTTCTTCTATGCCGGCGGATTGCAGCGCTTCTTTATCCCAATGTGACAGGAGAGAAATCACCCCCTCAGCCCCCCTTGCGGCGAAGAGCTGGGCCGTGATGGAGATGATCCCCGTGTCCTTCCCCAGGCAGGCCACCTGCGCCCCTAGGATGGCATAGGCGTTACCGTTAAAGGAGATTGACAGCCCCCCTCCCTTTTTGACCAGCTCCAGGGCTTGGAGGTCGGTGATACTGTCCCCCACGTACATAACCTCGGAGATATCCGCGCCGCTTCGCTGTAAGGTTGTGCGCACGGCCTGCGCCTTCCCCTCACCTCCGATGGGGTCCACCTCCTCTAAGACCCTCCCGATCTGCATCCCGGCCAACTCTTCCCAGAAGACCTGGTTGAGCCGCTGGACCACCTTTTTCCCTTGTGAGGAGAGATCCGCCAGTCCCGAGGCCCCTTTTCCCCATTCGATCATCGGCATATGGGCGATCTCTCCAGCCACCTCCCGCAGGTATCTTTCTTCCTCCTGCACAAGGGGGTATCGGTCGAGCACAAGTGCGGTGCTGTATGCCGCCTCGAAAGGGAAATTGATGACCGCACAGAGGGCCTTGATATAGGGCTCATAGCTGGTGCTGATGATAAAGGCGGGCATCATCCCCCTGATGAATTTGAGGGTATCCTCGGCGCCGGGCATCAAGAGGATGTGCGCACGGGAGAACTCCTCGGTCCGCTCGTCCGTCGCGCCGAAGGCCTTGAGGAAGGGGAGGATCAGACGCAGGGTATCGCCGGCTTTGTACCCGGGCCGCTTCTCCACGTATGCTAGGTAGTCGTCGTACTTGCTCAGCAGGGCGAAGAAATTTTTCCCCTGAGGGACGAAATGGGCGGTGAGCTCCATGGCGTTATCGTTCTTGGAGATCGGTCCTTCGCAGTCGGTAACAAAGATCCTCATCGCCAACCCTCTTCAATCAATCACGCGGATGCGCCCTTATCTTCTCCGGTTTCAGGGTACATCCTCAGGTATTCCTCTACCTCTTCTGTCAGGGAGAGCCCTGCTAATTCCTTTCCGTTACTATCCAAGACCTTGCCGTCTTTGATGCTGACTCTCCCCTCGGCTACGGCCTTCAGGGTGAGGACGATAAGCGGGATCTCCCGCCGCACCCCTTCTTGGCGGATCAGCCAGAAGAGGGGTCCTTGCTCTACTGGTCCCTTCTTCCAAAAGGGGGCGAATGCCCCACCCTGGATGGGAAAGGAATAATAAGTTATCACCGGCCCCCGATCCAACTCCGAAGTGACCAAGTGCATCATCGCCCCGGTGGTATCGGCTCGCCCGCTGATCAGCTCCCCGATCACATCCTCCCATGTCCCCGTGGGTCCTTCGGGGAGGGCCGGGTGGAGATTGATCATGGGATATTGAAGACACATCTCAGGGCTTAAAATCAGCATATAGCCGGCAAGTACAAATAGGGAATCCTTATAGGGTGCAACTCGCTCCATCACCCCCTGATGATATTCAACCCGCCACTGCGCTAGATCCTTTTTCCGTAGTTCTGGCCGAAAGCGTCGTGAGGAAAAGGTAATCGTCTTCAACCCCAGTTCCGCGGCGAGGTCTAGGAAGAGGTCGCTCTGCTCTGCCTCTCCCCGCTCCCGGTCGCAGAAGACAAAGGTGATCTCACCGGGGATGAATCCTTCTTTGATTTTATTCCAGGACGCCTGGAGCAGCTGCCTGGCTGCCAAGTCCCTCCCTGTGGAGAGCCAACCGAATTTAAACGGCATCGTTAACCTCTTTTCATCCCCTTGAGATCCTCGGCGTCAGGGTATTGTTCCCTCCCATAGCCGCCGAGGCTTTTGGCCGCCACCTGATGGGCAAAAGACAGACAGGTATCCACCGGCCTTTCCAAAAGCACCCCCGCCAGAAAACCGGCATCAAAGACGTCCCCTGCGCCGGTGTTGTCGATCACAGCTTCTTCCCCCCGGGGGCAAAACTCCGCCTCACCCTCCTTGGAGAGACAATACGCCCCCTCCTCCCCCCGCTTGCAGACCACTATTTCAGGCCCCAGGGAGGTGATTTCTTTGCATCCGGCCTTATAAGCCTTTTCCCCGGTCAGGGTGCTGATCTCAGAGACCGTCGCAAAGAAAATGGTCGCCCGCTCAATGAGGGGGAGGATTGCCTTCATCCCCCGTTGGGCATAGAGTTCGCCAGGGTCGAGGCTGACCTTTACTTCAGACGGGAGGGCCGCCATGAGCCGTCTCTGGGCATCGAAGGGGCCGTCCCCCACAAAGGCGCTCAGGTGAAGATATCGGTTCTCAGAGAGATAGGGAAGCGCCAGGTCGTCGAAGCCGAGATCGTCGTTGGCATAGGGCTGGACCAGGAGGGCCCGATCCCTGCGGTGATCTAACACCACCAGGCAAATGCCGCTGGCACCATCTTCTTTTGCCCGCGTAAGGTCCACCCCTTCCATTTCCTTGAGGATAAAGGCGCCCTCCTCATCGGCACCCACCCTTCCCACAAAACCCGTCTTAAACCCCATCCTGGCCAAGGCCACGATGGTATTGGCTGCCGATCCCCCGCCGCTGCGCGACCGCAAGGTGCCCTTTTGTTCCAAGACCTCCAAGAGCTTACGGAACTCCGCAGGGGGGAGAGAGGTCTCCCTCCCCGCATGCAGCGGCCATCCCTCTTTCCGCAGGGCAGCCAAGTCATCCACCTCGTACATGAGGTCCAAATTCAAGGCACCGATCCCAATAACGTCTTTCATGAGTTACTCCGCAAATAAGCTTCCTGATCCCCCCTTTTACTAAAGGGGGGATCAGAGGGGGGATGTATTATTCTCATCGTTCGTTGGTTACGAACCGTGATGGCTATGTGTCATGAAGATACCACGGTATGCGAATAAGCTCAAGGACGTTCCTACTTTCAAAAGAAAACAATGGTATTGCAAGACCCTCCCAGGTGAGATAATATACAAAAAAGGGTGATTGCATGAAGATCGAAATCGAGAGAGAAGATGATGGACGCTGGATTGCTGAAATTCCAGATCTTCCCGGAGTTATGGCGTACGGAGATAGCCGGGATGAAGCAATTTCGAAGGCGGAAGCATTAGCCTTGCGAGTCCTAGCTGATAGACTTGAACATGGAGAAGAGATTCCAGAACTCAGAGAAGTGTTCGCTGTCTCAGCATGAGCCAATGGCCTGCAACCAGAGCCCGTCAAGTCCTTGCTGCCTTACTTCGCATTGGTTGGACAATCAAACGGCAATCCGGCACCTCGCACCGCGTGCTGGCTCGTCCTGGCTGGCCTGACTTCGTCTTTGCGTTTCATGATCGTGAAGAGATCGGGCCGAAGATGTTGGCGCGTATTGCCAAGCAAACTGGTCTCACCCCTGACGAATTGTAGGGATAAGCGACAAGCAAACCCCCTCTCCACGTCACACCCATCATTGGAAAACAATACCAATGGTAACTGATTTAGCAAACCTCTTCCGTATCAAAAAATCTCATATTAAACCTGCTGCGGCGGTGGTGGCCAGGGCGTTTCAGGACAACGCGATCTTTGTCCATTGTATGCCGGATGCGGACACGAGAAAGCAGATACTGCATCATCTGTTTCAGTTCAGGCTCCGCTGTGGTGTCTTGTATGGCGAGGTATATGCTATATCCCCCAATCTCGAAGGGCTTGCCGTGTGGTTTCCTTCCAAGCACGTCCAGATGTCACTCTGGCAGATGCTCAGGGCCGGAGGGTTTGGGTTCTATCTCAAGGCGGGCGATAAGCTGGCCGCCACGCTGCATGCAATTGAGGAATATATCCTATCGTTTCACCGCCGCCTCTTGGATTTTCCCTATTGGCACCTGTCACCTCTGGCAGTTGACCCCCCGTTTCAAGGAAGAGGGCATGCGACCGCCTTGCTGAAGGCGATGTTCGCCCGAACAGACAGAGAGAACCTGCCGTGCTTTCTGGAGACCCAAAATGCAAGAAGTATGCGCTTCTATAAGCGTTTCGGATTTAGGGTGATTGAGAAGGGGGTTATCCCAGGCACCGAAATTCCCCATTGGGCCATGTTGCGGGAAAGTCGTTAGCGTAGTGACTCATGCCTGTTTCTCCAGAGCTACCCAACCTATTCTCGGAGAAATTGCCGCCCTAACCGTGCTTTTGCAACTTTGTGTTTTCAAATTTCCATGGTATACTTTTTGAAGAATAGAAGGTGGCCACGCGAGCCACGGAGTTTCCTGTTAAATACGTAGACTAAAAAATAGGCATGTGGAGAAAAAATGGAAAATACATATACCGCTGTCATAAAGCAAGATGATGGTTGGTGGATTGGGTGGATCGAAGAAATACCCGGGGTCAATTGCCAAGAAAAAACTCGCGAGGAATTAATGGAAACCTTAAGGGTGACACTCAAAGAGGCCCTGGAAATGAATAGAAACGAAGCCCTGACAGTTGCCGCATCCGATTATTCTGAAGTCGCCTTGAAAATATGAAGAGGAGAGAACTCCTTAACCATCTCAAAATAAATGGCTGCGAATTGCTCAGAGAAGGCGGGCGGCACTCATGGTGGTGGAATCCTGCTCTGAATAAAAGATCATCCGTTCCGAGGCATAAAGAGATACAGGATACATTGGCAAAGAAGATATGTAAGGATTTAGGCATACCTTTATCAAAATAGCATTAAAACTAACGTTCAGATCAGCCTGCATTTCCCTCCGCGCCATGCAATGAGGTAAGTTCTCCGTTATCCAACTTCAAACATATTAATAACCACCGTTATATCTTCCAGAGTCTCCTGAGTTTTTAATACTGAAATCATTATTGTGTAACAATATCGATATGTTGAGGATATTCCCCCTTTTTTTGCGTTTCACCATAGTGATTTAAACATCATGGAGAAGATAGGTTGCAAATCCCCCCCATCCCCTGTATCGCATAGCGATACATCCCGACCTCTCTGATTTATGTACAGCGGTGTGGGACCTTTGCTAAAGCCGGAGGTGGCTCTTTAGCCAGGGGTAAGGGGGGATTTATGGTTTGCCGGTGACGCCATTACGGGAGAACGGTTTTCCTCAGAAACGGAGAAAAATCCTCACCAGACATAAAACTTAGGAAACTCCAGTTATATCTTGTCTTGTAGGTTAGCGCTTATCTTGCTAGAATCGTCCAATTGGTTACAGCACGATTATGAAAAAAGCGCCTAAAACAAGTACTACCCAAGAGAATAATCCCATATACCTCGGCGTAGACGTCGGGTCCATTACCAGCAAGGCGGTGGCCACCGATAGGCAGGACCGGATACTGGCCAAAGTCTACCTGAGAAACAGCGGCAGGCCCCTGGAGGCCATTAAAGAGGGCCTCCGCTTGATCAAAGATCAGCTCGGTAACAAGTTCAAGGTCCAGGGCATTGGGACTACGGGGAGCGCCCGGCATTTGGCCGCTTATCTCCTAGGGGGGGATGTGGTAAAGAATGAGATTACCGCCCATGCTGTGGCCGTCATCGATTTCCTTCCCGATGCCCGTACTATCATCGAGATCGGGGGGCAGGATTCAAAGATCATCATCCTCCAGGAGGGGGTGGTAGTGGACTTCGCGATGAATACCGTTTGCGCCGCAGGGACAGGTTCCTTCCTGGATCAACAGGCCTCACGCCTGGGGATCTCCGTAGATCAATTCGGGGAGTTGGCCTTACGGGCGGAGAAAAAGGCCAGGATCGCCGGGCGGTGTACCGTCTTTGCCGAGACCGATATGATCCACAAACAGCAGCTCGGCTTTCAGACCGAGGAGATCGTGGCAGGTCTCTGCGATTCTTTGGTCAAAAACTACCTCAACGACGTCGGCAGGGGGAAGGACCTGCTCTCCCCCGTGGTGTTTCAGGGCGGAGTAGCAGCTAACCCCGGCATCCGCGAGGCCTTTGAAGAGGAGCTGGGCCTCTCCGTAGTGGTCCCCCCCCACTTTGAGGTCATGGGGGCCCTGGGGGCCGCTAAACTCGCGCGCAGAGCCAACATCGCCAATACTCGTTTTAAGGGCTTTGAGATGGCGAACCGCGAGTGCTTCACTCGCAGCATCGAGTGCGACAAATGCGGGAATAGCTGTGAGGTGGTCGAATTGGTCGTGGAAGAAGAGGTCATCGCCTGTTGGGGTGACCGATGCGGTATGTTCAGCGAAGCTATAAGCGCACGCAAGAGATGAAGATCTTACTGACAAACCCCGCTAATATCGGAGGATTTAAGGCAATAGGGCTCCATTTTCCCCCCATGGGTTCCCTCTACCTCGGGGCCTACTTAGAGCGGGAAGGGTATCAGGTCGATATTAGGGACTTTAGCAGCTCCGCAGAAGCCCCCGATTACTCCCGCTATGATCTCGTGGGCATCTCCACAGACACCACCCGTCATATCAGGGCCATGAAGATCGCCCGCCGGGCAAAGGAGGCGGGGTGCACCGTTGTCATGGGAGGCCCCCACCCCTGTTACATTGATGAAGAGATCCTCTCCACCCCCTGGGTGGACTTCATCGTCCACGGGGAGGGGGAAGTAACCCTCCTGGAACTGGTCAGGACTTTGGAGGGAGGGGAGGATGGCGAGGGGGGCGAAAAACAATGGGAAGGGATCAAAGGGCTCAGCTTTCGGCAAGACGGTGAGGTGGTGAGGACCCCTGCGCGCCCCGTCATTCAGGATCTCGACTCCCTGCCGCTCCCAGCCCGTCATCTGGTCGATATAGCCCTCTACCAGCGGACCAAATTCGGGGAGCGCTCTATCACCCCTGTGTTCACCAGCAGGGGGTGCCCGTTCAATTGTCACTTCTGCTCCTCTTCCAGTTTCTTTGGGACGAAGTGGCGTGCCCGAAGCCCAGAGGGGATTGTGGACGAACTAGAGGAACTCACTAAACGGTATGGCTTCGGCGCGGCGGCCTTTGTCGATGACAACTTCACGCTCTTTCCTCAGCGGGTGGTAGCCATCTCGGAGGAGATCTTACGGAGAGGCCTCGACATCTGGTGGTGGAACTTATCACGGGCCGAGACCATCGTGCAGAACGAGGAGATGCTCAAGGTGATGCGCAGGGCCGGGGCCAAGACGATCTATATCGGTGTGGAGAGCGCCAACCCCTTGACCCTCTCCGATTTAGGGAAGAAGATGAGCCTCGATACGGTGGTCAAGGCCGTTGAGCTGCTCAAGAAACACGGCTTTGAGATATTCGCCAGCTACATCTTCGGGCACCCTCGTGAGACCGCGCGGGACATCCACAAGACCATCCGCTTCGCCAAGCGCCTGGACACCAACGTGGCCCAGTTTTCCATCCTTACCCCGTATCCCGGCACCGCCCTGTATGAGGAGTTGAAGGATCGGATCTGGACCAGGCACTGGTCCTTCTATGACTCCCAGCACCTGGTCTATCGGCACGGCCGCATCTCCTTTATGCGGCTAGAATGGTTGCTCTTGATGGCGAACTTTCTGTATTATACGCGTTCCAAAAAGGCGGTGCAGGACGTGTGGCGGGTGGTCAAACGGCATAAGCTTGGATTGGGCACCATTCTTACCTATATTAAAGATTATTTTTGGGGCAAATAACGATGCGGCTTGGGGGTCGGCTCAATAGATTCTTTTTCCTCTTCTGGTTCTCATTCTTCTCTACCATTATACCCCGGCCCCTGCAGAGGATCTTTACCCTCTCCATCGGAAACTTCTTTTACCTCATTATGCCCAAGGCCAGGCGCGGGGTAAAGGCAAACCTGCGGGTGATCGGCAAAGGAAAGTGGAGCAGAAAAAAGATCGCCGCTCTGGCCCGGCGGACCTTTCAGAACTACGGTCAATATCTCCTCGACTATATGGTGATGCCCGGACTCACCGCTCAGCGGAAAGGGAACATGGTTGCGCGAGAACTGGGGCAGGTCCATATGGTACGGGCCCTTAACAAGGGCAATGGGGTCATTTGTATCACCCCCCACCTCGGCAATTGGGAGCTGGGGGGGTTGCTGCTTGCCTTCAGGGGCGCTGATCTCTATGTGCTCACCCTCGATGAAACCGACTCACAGACCAAGGCCTTCCGGGAACGGATGAGGGCGCAAAAGGGGATCAAAAACATCTACATTAATTCCAATGACCCCGCCCCTGCCGCCATTCTCGAGGTCGTAAGGGTCCTGAAGGAGAAAAAGGTGGTGGCCATGTTGGGCGACCGCTCAGGGAACAACAATAATACGATCGCTCTCGACTTCTTCGGACGCAAAACCCCCTTCCCCCTGGGGGTGGCCACCCTGGCCATGGCCACGGGGGCGGCGGTGCTCCCCGTTTTTGTCGTGCTCAAAGACGGCAAGTACTGGGGCACCATCGAGCGGCCCATATATTTTCACAGCCCCTCCCGCAAAGAGCGGGAAGAGGAGATGAGAAGGGGGATGGCGAAATTGGCAAAGATCTTTGAGCGCTACATAAAAAAATATCCTGATCAGTGGTATAATTTTTATTCATATTGGGGGGAGCGCTGATATGTCATGGATGTCTTTTAATAATCTTGGGCGCTTTAATAACGTCTTTGGGGTGTGAATGAATATAAGACGTCATATCTTCGCGCGATTAAAAATCAAATGCCCCCTCAGTAGGAAAGCTTATCGAATTTTTGTTATCCTAATGTGGGTATATGCGGTGGTTTGGTTCTATGCAGCAATCTGGATCTTGCATTATTGGCATGTTTCCTTATGGTATAAAGTTCCGGTAATCATTATATTTGTTATCATTAAGCCCTCTCTTGATGTATTGATAAGCTCTTATGCCAAGTATAGAAAAGACTGGAATAAGAATTTTGGTAAAAGAGCAGAACAAACTAAAGGGAAAGAAACGGGGTCAGGCCTTGACTGAGGGACCAAACTAGGGGACGTTGTTGAAAACTTACACTTTTCAAGAAAGACGAAGAGGAAGTTATTAAAGGAGGGATTGGGGCAATGAAGGGG
>JAFGNJ010000031.1 GCA_016927065.1 Deltaproteobacteria bacterium | reverse complement strand
TTGCCTTGGAGAAGGAGTTGCGGTTTGCCATCAGAGAAGGTGGACGCACCGTAGGCGCAGGGGTGGTCACCGAAATCACGGAGTAAGGAAAGAAAAAGATGAGAACCATTATCACGGTTGCCTGCACTGAATGTAAAAGGAGGAACTACACCACGACAAAAAACAAAAAGACAAAACCGGATAAGCTTGATGTTAAAAAATATTGCCGTTTTTGTCAGAAACATACACTGCATAGAGAAACACGGTAAACTCAGAAATGCTACGTGAGGAAGGATCATCAGTCTACATAAAACGTAATAATAATTGAAGGCCAGTAGCTCGAACGGCTAGAGCACCGGACTCCAAATCCGGGGGCTGGGGGTTCGAATCCCTCCTGGCCTGCCACTATATAACTGATTCATTCACAGAGTGCCGAATGTATCCTGAGTCAAGCAGTGAGGGAAGGAAGCAAAATGGCTTATAATGTAAAAAAAATCGTGCAATTTTTAAAAGAAGTCAAGTTCGAATTGAAACGGGTTACGTGGCCCTCTCGCAAGGAAACACTTGCGGGTACAGTAGTGGTTTTAGTCATCGTCATGATTGTAGCCGTCTTTTTAGGGATCGTGGATATAGGGCTCGCCGAATTAATCAAGATGGTCCTCAGAGGCTAACCTCAAGGCCGTAGAAAAAGAGAGAAGATCTTAACAATGGCACAAAAATGGTATATCGTTCACACGTATTCGGGATATGAAAATAAGGTTAAAACCTCTTTAGAAGAACGGATCAAAAATTTAGAAGAAAAACAAGAGCGAAAGGGTAAACAAGAGGTGCGGGAAGCATATATCTCTGAAATACTGGTCCCAACTGAAACGGTGATAGAGTTGGTCAAGGGGAAAAAGAAAACCTCATCACGCAAAATATTTCCTGGCTACATCCTGGTTAAAATGGAACTCAATGATGAAACCTGGCATGTAGTACAAGATACCCCCAAGGTAACGGGATTTGCAGGCAGTCGGACTCAACCTACCCCCCTTTCCGATAAAGAAGCTGAGGAACTTATCACGCAGATTTCGGAGGGCGCCTATACGCCGAAACCGAAAGTTACCTTTGATGAAGGTGAAAACGTGCGGGTGATCGATGGACCTTTCACCAATTTTGTAGGAACAGTTCAAGAGGTAAAGTCTGATAAAAAGAAAGTAAAAGTCTTGATTAGCATATTCGGTAGAGCAACCCCTATCGAATTGGACTTTATTCAAATAGAACGAAATTGATCAAGGGGACATTATGGCAAAACAAAAAGAAATACTGGGATTGATCAAATTGCAGATACCTGCTGGGCAAGCAACTCCTTCCCCTCCGGTAGGACCTGCCTTAGGTCAATATGGACTCAACATTATGGAATTTTGTAAAGGCTTTAATGAGAAAACCAAGGGGCAGGAAGGAACTATAATTCCGGTAGTCATTACAGTATATACCGACAGAACATACACTTTCATAATGAAGACTCCCCTCACCTCGGTCCTCTTAAAGCAGGCCGCTAAGATCGCTAAAGGGTCTGGGGAACCAAATAGAACTAAGGTAGGAGAAATCAGCAAAGAGCAGATCACAAAAATTGCTCAAATCAAGATGCCTGATCTCAACGCCAATAACCTCGAGGCGAGTATCAAGATAATCGAAGGGACGGCCAGAAGCATGGGAATAAAAATAACATAGGGCAGGAGAAGGTGTTATGAGTAAGGCGGGCAAAAAATATCACGAAGCTAAAAGTAAAATCGATAGAAACAAACGGTACACCCTGGAAGAGGCCTTGCACATTCTGCCTGAAACCTCCTACGTCCGTTTCGATGAAAGTATCGACATAGCTATCCGCCTCGGAGTAGACCCAAAAAAACCTGACCAAATGGTGAGGGGAACGGTGGCCCTCCCTCACGGGACTGGAAAGGAAGTAAGGGTTTTGGTCTTTGCCCAGGGAGAAAAAGAAAAAGAGGCCCGGGAAGCGGGGACCGATTATGTAGGCGGAGAAGACTTAATAGAAAAGATATCACAGGGGTGGCTGGAATTTGATAAGGCAATTGCTACACCTGATATGATGAAGGTAGTCAGCAAGGTGGGTAAAATCTTAGGCCCACGTGGATTAATGCCTAATCCAAAAGTAGGTACGGTGACCTTTGAGGTAGGCAAGGCAGTACAGGATGTTAAATCTGGTAGAGTAGAGTTCAAAGTAGATAAGGCGGGAAATCTTCACGTCTCGGTGGGAAAGGTCTCCTTCGGCCAGGAGAAACTGAAGGAAAACATTCTTACCCTTGTGGACTCTGTCATCAAGGCAAAACCTGCCTCCAGTAAGGGAACGTATGTAAAAGGAATCGCCGTTTCAGCGACAATGGGACCAGGAATCAAAATTGATCCTCTTTCGGTAAGGAATCTGATGAAAGTGTAGTTTAATCAAATCGATAAGGGAGGTAGGCAGATTGCAGAGAAGAGAAAAAGAAGCGTTGGTAACAGATATACACGAAAAGCTTAAAGAGGCTAAGGCCGCTATTCTGACGGATTTTACCGGTTTGAACGTACAGCAGATAACTCAATTGCGCCGTACGCTGAAAAAGAGCGCGGTGGAATACAAAGTCGTAAAGAATACCCTGTTACGGCGCGCCTCCCAGAATACTGACATTGAAAAACTTACAGAACATGTTGTCGGTCCCATTGCTATTGCCCTAGCCTATGAAGATCCTGTGGCGCCAGCAAAAATACTGATAGAGTTTAGTAAGGCACAACCTGCCCTTGAGATCAAGGCAGGCATGGTGACAGGCATCGTAATGACTCCGAAGGATATAAAGACCCTGGCCTCCCTTCCCAGTAAAGAGGTGCTTGTGGCCAAGTTCATATCGCTGTTAAAGACCTATCCCACCCGTTTCGTGCGGGCCCTTAACACCCCCCTACAGAGATTCATATCAACATTAGACAGCGTGAAAAAGGCAAAGGAGAAGGCATAAAAAGCTCAATATGAGGGGTTTCCCTCAAGAAACCGTAAGGAGGTAATGAGGTAATGGCAAAAGCTAATCTGACGAAAGAGGATGTGATCAAGTACATTGAGGAAATGCCCGTGTTGGAGTTGGCGGAATTGGTCAAAGAGTTAGAAGATCGCTTTGGGGTAACAGCAGCTTCTATGGCGGTAGGTATAGCGCCAGCAGCTGCGCCAGCTGCAGCTGCTGGCGCCGAAGCAGAAGAAAAAGCGGAGTTCGATGTCGTCTTAACCGGTTTCGGCGACAAGAAGATACAGGTGATCAAGGCGGTCAGGGAAGTGACCAATCTCGGCCTCAAGGAGGCCAAAGATTTGGTCGAAGGGGTTCCTCAATCGGTAAAGGAAAAAGTTGCCAAAGAGGAAGCCGACAAGATCAAGCAGAAATTGGAGGAAGCTGGGGGAACCGTAGAGATCAAATAGCGGTGTTAAAGAATTTACAATCTATCGAGAGGGGGCTTCTTACACGTAGACTGGGTGCAAGAATCCAGCAGATAAGGGGAGGAGTCCCTTTTTTCACCTCCACTTTAGTGTTAAGGCTAAAAAATTAGAGGAATGCAATTATGAGACGTTCTATTATCGATTATCAGCGGCTCCGTAAGAGCTATGGCAAACTCAAGGAAATTTTGGAGGTTTCCAATCTTATTGCGATCCAAGTTCAGTCTTATGAACAATTTCTCCAACAAGATATTCCTTCCGAAGAACGCCAAGACATCGGTTTGCAGGGGGTATTTAAACAAGTTTTTCCTATCAAGGATTTTTATGAAACAGTGGAACTACGCTTTATCAAATACCGTTTGGGGAAACCCAAGTACGACGTTCGAGAGTGCCTGCTGAAAGGAATAACCTATGCAGCCCCGTTGCGGGTAACCATCCAACTCATTATCTACGACGTCCAAGAAGGGGTAAAAACAGGACAGATAAAGGCCATCAAAGAGCAAGAGGTGTACTTCGGCGAAGTCCCCCTCATGACTGACAACGGGACCTTTATCATAAATGGGACAGAAAGGGTGATCGTCAGCCAACTTCATCGTTCACCAGGCGTATTCTTTGATCAAGAGTCTTCCAAAACCCAGATGGGTAGACCTCTCTACTATGCTCGGATTATCCCCTATCGTGGTTCTTGGATCGATTTGGAGTTTGACCAAAAGGACATCCTCTACGTACGGATTGATAGAAGAAGGAAGATCCCCGTAACAGTCTTCCTCAAGGCCCTTGGTTACTCCACACAAGACCTTTTAGATATCTTTTATCATAAAGAAAAAATTCTCATATCCCCCCATGGCTTTCACAAAAAGGTGGTTCACAGCCTCATGGTAGGACAAAAGGCCTCGGCTGATATCATAGACCCTAAGACTAATGAAACCCTCATTAAAAAGAACAGAAAAATCACCGAAGGTGCCATGCAAAAGCTTGAGGCCGCAGGCATTTTTGAGGTCTCTGTTGAACCCGATACCTTAGTGGGAAGGGTGGCCGCCAGGGATATTATAGACCCTGCCACCGGGGAGGTCGTTGTTGAAATCAATCGAGAACTGACCGAAGAAAAGATTAATGAAATCAGGGAAGGGGGAATTGGGGAATTCGAGATTTTGCTGATTGAGGAAATAAAAAGTAGCCCATCTATGAGAGAAACCCTTTTGGCGGATAAAATCGTTCTGACTGAAGATGAAAAAGCGCAGCTGCCTCATACCGATCCCAATCTTGCCGCCCAAAAAGAACAGGAAAGGGCGAGCATAGAAATCTATCGTCGTCTGCGCCCAGGGGACCCTCCCACATTGGAGACGGCCAAAACACTCTTCAACAACCTCTTCTTCAACTCAGAGAGATATGACCTCTCCAAGGTAGGACGAATGAAAATAAATCACAAATTGGGCTTGGACGTCCCTTTGGAAATCACTACTCTTAGACGAGAAGACATTCTAGAAGTAGTAAAGTACCTCATCGGTCTCAAGGAAGGAAAAGGAAACATAGATGACATCGATCATCTTGGTAACCGTCGAGTAAGGACGGTAGGAGAACTACTGCAAAATCAGTTTCATATTGGTTTGGTCAGGGTGGAAAGGGCTATCAAGGAACGGATGAGCCTTCAGGAGGTAGAAACCCTCATGCCTCATGATCTCATCAATTCGAAGCCTTTAACAGCGGTGGTGCGGGAATTCTTCGGCAGCAGTCAACTCTCGCAATTTATGGATCAAACCAACCCGCTTTCCGAAATCACCCACAAGAGGCGACTAAGCGCCTTGGGTCCAGGAGGTCTCACAAGGGAAAGGGCCGGCTTTGAAGTCCGCGATGTTCATCCTTCTCACTATGGAAGGATCTGTCCTATCGAGACCCCAGAAGGCCCAAATATAGGGCTGATCGTCTCCCTGAGCACCTATGCTCGTGTTAATGAGTATGGTTTCATTGAAACCCCTTACCGCAAAGTAGAAAACGGACGGGTTACCGAAAAAATAGAATACCTCTTCGCGTTGGATGAAGAAAAACATACCATCGCCCAGGCAAACGCCCCCATCGATGAGGAAGGAAAGTTTACCGCTCCTCTCGTCTCTGCCAGGAAGGCTGGAGATTTCATCATCGTAAAACCTGAGGAAGTAGACTATATGGACGTCTCCCCTCGGCAATTGGTCAGTGTGGCCAGCTCCCTCATTCCATTCTTGGAGAATGATGACGCCAACCGCGCGCTCATGGGTTCCAATATGCAAAGGCAGGCAGTCTCCTTGTTACGCACCGAGGCGCCTTTGATCGGCACCGGAATGGAACGAATAGTAGCCAGGGACTCCGGGGCCACCGTGGCGGCCAAGAGAGATGGCGTTGTAGAAAGTATAGACGCCTCTCGAATCGTAGTCAAAGCGGAAGAGGATGGAAAGGGTGTAGGGGTGGATATTTACAACCTAATCAAGTATCAACGTTCGAACCAAGGAACTTGTATAAATCAGAAACCGATCGTTTCTAAGGGTGAATATCTTGAAAAAGGAGATGTTATAGCTGATGGACCATCTACACATATTGGAGAGTTAGCCTTGGGACGTAATGTCCTTGTCGCCTTCATGCCCTGGGGGGGTTATAACTTTGAGGACTCTATACTCACCAATGAAAAAATCTTAAAAGAAGATATATACACCTCCATGCATATTGAAGAAATGGAGTGCGTGGCGCGCGACACCAAGCTCGGCAAAGAAGAGATCACGCCGGATATCCCCAATGTAGGGGAAGAGATGCTGAATGATCTTGATGGAAGCGGAGTCATCCGCATTGGCGCAGAGGTAAAACCGGGAGATATATTGGTGGGCAAGATCACACCGAAGGGAGAAACTCAGCTTTCCCCGGAAGAGAAACTCTTAAGAGCTATTTTCGGAGAGAAAGCAAGCGATGTCAAAGATACCTCACTGCGGGTACCCCATGGGATTGAAGGTGTTGTAATCGATGCCAAGGTCTTCACGAGAAGAGGAGCTGAGAAAGATAAAAGGGCTAAAGAAATTGAGGAAGAGGAAGAGCAAAAAATAATTAATGACCGCGATGCGGAAATCAATATCATTGAACGTTACACCAAAGAACGCATTCAAGGGCTTCTGATAGGCAAAAAAACTTCCGCATCCCTTCAAGACCCCCTGAAGGGGAAGAAATTAGTGGAAAAGGGTGTTAAACTTACCGAGGAAATCCTTGAAACGATACCTTGGGAGCGATGGAGAGAACTCTCCATCAGTGATGAGCAGATTATAACTGAAGTGGATCAACTCACGACTGGTGGCATCAGGGAGATCGAGTCGATAAAGGAAAAAGCCGAGGAGAAATTAAAAAAGTTGGAGACAGGAGATGAACTCCTCCCTGGGGTAAGTAAAGTTGTAAAGGTTTACATTGCTATGAAACGACGTCTCTCGGTGGGCGACAAAGTTTCCGGCCGCCATGGAAATAAGGGGATTGTATCGAGAATTCTGCCCGAAGAAGATATGCCTTATCTCGAGGACGGGACCCCTGTCGATATGATTTTAAACCCCCTGGGAGTCCCTTCTCGAATGAA
Source organism: Deltaproteobacteria bacterium (assembly GCA_016927065.1). Classification (GTDB taxonomy): domain Bacteria; phylum Desulfobacterota; class B13-G15; order B13-G15; family RBG-16-54-18; genus JAFGNJ01. The sequence continues at coordinate 60,760 of JAFGNJ010000031.1, read as the reverse complement.
TCTTGGACAGATCTTAGAGACCCACCTCGGTTGGGCGGCCAAGGAACTCGGAAACAAAGTCGATGAATATATCAAAAACAACAAAAGCTTAGATGAACTTAAAGGATTTCTCAAGGAAATATTTCCTACAAAGGAAGCCATAAAGACCATTGATAAAGCCGATGAAGAAGTAGTGATGAAATTCGCAAAACGGCTACGAGACGGAATATTTATGTCCGTCCCCGTTTTTGATGGGGCATCAGAGGAAGAAATCAGGGAAGCCTTGAAAAAGGCCGACTTGCCATTTACGGGACAAACTACTCTCTACGACGGCCGCACTGGCGAGCCTTTCGATCACCAAATCACGGTAGGATACATGTATATGCTCAAACTCCATCACTTAGTTGACGATAAAATCCACGCACGTTCCATCGGTCCCTATTCACTGGTAACGCAACAACCATTGGGTGGAAAGGCCCAATTCGGCGGGCAGCGATTAGGAGAGATGGAGGTATGGGCCCTGGAGGCATATGGGGCTGCGCATGCGTTGCAGGAATTTTTAACGGTAAAATCTGATGATCAAGCCGGTAGAACGAGGGCCTACGAGGCCATTGTGAAAGGGAAGGACGTTCTTGAACCAGGAATTCCGGAATCATTTAATGTCCTCGTTAAGGAACTGCAGGGGCTTTGTCTCAACGTAGATCTCCTGGAGGAAGAAAAAAAGGCTGAAGAAAAGAAATAGCCATAAGGAGGTTGAACCTTGGAAGATTACTTACTCTCTTTCTTTGAAAAACCCAAAGATCCATCGAGCTTTAATGCCATTAGGATCGCTTTGGCCTCCCCCGAACAAATCAGAAGTTGGTCCCATGGGGAGGTGAAAAAACCGGAAACCATTAATTATCGTACCTTTAAACCGGAACGAGACGGCCTTTTTTGCGCCAGAATATTCGGACCGGTAAAGGACTACGAATGTAACTGCGGTAAATACAAAAGGATGAAACACCGAGGTATTGTCTGCGAAAAGTGCGGGGTTGAAGTAATTCAAACTAAGGTTCGCCGGGAAAGAATGGGACATATCGAGTTGGCCGCACCAGTAGCCCATATCTGGTTCTTAAAAAGTATTCCGAGCAAAATTGGTATGTTCCTCGATATGACCCTAAAGGAATTGGAGCGTACTCTCTATTTTGAATCGTATGTGATTATCGACCCTAAGGATATCCCCCTTAAGAGAGGAGATCTTATTAGCGAAGAAAAATATCGTGAGATCAGGGAAAAATACGGTGAGGATGCCATAGAAGCCGGTGTTGGAGCTGAGGCAGTCAAAAAACTGCTGCAAAAAATGGACATCAAAGAAGTGGCTGAGAACCTCCGTTTTGAGATGAAAGAGACCCAATCTGATTCAAAACGCAAAAAGTTGGCAAAACGCTTGCGGGTTATCGAGGCATTTCGGGACTCTGGTAATAAGCCAGAGTGGATGATTCTCGATGTCATCCCTGTCATCCCCCCTGACCTAAGACCCCTTGTCCCCCTTGACGGAGGACGATTTGCTACATCTGATCTCAATGATCTCTATCGGAGGGTGATTAACAGAAATAATCGCTTAAAACGGCTCTTGGAGTTAAACGCCCCGGACATCATCATCCGTAATGAAAAAAGGATGTTACAGGAAGCAGTAGACGCCCTCTTCGACAACGGTAAACGAGGTAGGGTTATCACCGGGGCCAACAAAAAACCCCTGCGGTCCTTGAGCGATATGCTCAGGGGCAAGCAAGGAAGGTTTCGTCAAAACCTCTTGGGGAAAAGGGTAGACTACTCCGGACGATCGGTCATCGTCATCGGACCAGAGCTGCGTTTGCATCAGTGTGGTCTTCCTAAAAAAATGGCCTTGGAGCTCTTCAAACCTTTTATTTACAACAAATTGGAAGAACGAGGCTATGTGACCACGGTTAAAAGCGCCAAGAAAATGGTAGAAAAAGAAAGGCCTGAAGTATGGGATATTCTTGAGGAAGTAATCAGAGAGCATCCTATTATGCTTAATAGGGCCCCAACCTTACACCGCCTCGGCATCCAGGCCTTTGAACCCCTCCTTATTGAAGGAAAGGCTATTCAGCTTCACCCTCTTGTCTGTCTTGCCTTCAACGCTGACTTCGACGGTGACCAGATGGCCGTTCATGTTCCTCTCTCCGTAGAGGCCCAAACCGAGGCACGGGTACTCATGATGTCCACCAACAACATCCTCTCTCCTGCCCATGGAAAACCGATTATCGTTCCCACACAGGATATTGTCTTGGGCCTCTATTATATGACGAGGGAAAAAGAATTTGCCAAGGGAACAGGGAAGGTTTTTGCCAACCCGGAAGAGGTACGAATCGCCTATGACGCCAATGCGGTAGATATGCAAGCCAGCATCAAGGTACGAATGAACGGAGAATTGGTGGAAACAACCGCGGGGAGGATCATCCTCAGAGAGGTCGTGCCTGAAGAGGTTCCTTTTGAATTGATCAACCGCGTCATGAACAAAAAGGCGGTGGCCAACCTCATCGACTACGCCTACCGGGTGGCGGGCAATAAGAAAACGGTCATCTTGGCGGACAAATTGAAGGACTTGGGCTTCGCCTACGTCACAAAATCTGCCCTCTCCATTGGGATTGACGATATTCGTGTACCTTCTCATAAACCTCAACTCCTGGAAGAAGCCACAAAGGAGGTTGAAAAGATCAGGCAGCAATACGTAGACGGACTCATCACTGATGGTGAGCGGTATAACAAGGTAATCGACATATGGGCTCAGCTCACCGAAGAGATCGCCGATGAGATGATGAAAGAGTTGGGAACGGAAACAGTTAAAGACCCGGAAGGAAACGAACAGGCAGTACCCAGCTTTAATCCCATTTTTATGATGGCCGATTCAGGGGCCCGTGGAACCGCACAGCAGATACGGCAACTGGCGGGCATGCGAGGTTTGATGGCTAAGCCATCAGGAGAAATCATCGAAACCCCTATTACTGCTAACTTCAGGGAAGGGCTCACCGTCTTGCAGTACTTTGTTTCCACCCATGGGGCTCGCAAAGGGTTGGCAGATACTGCTTTGAAGACGGCTAATTCCGGATATCTTACTCGCAGATTGGTAGACGTGGCGCAGGATATCATTATCACTGAATACGACTGTGGCACCATGGATGGTATATACGTTTCATCTCTGGTGGAAGGCGGCGAAATTATCGAACCCATGGTGGAGAGAATCTTGGGACGTGTAGCCCTTGAGGACATTAAGGACCCCTTCACCGATAAAATTGTCGTCAAAGCAAATCAGGAAATAACCGAAGAATCGGTACAGAAAATCGCTGATGCGGGATTGGACCACGTTAAAATCCGTTCTGTACTCACCTGTGAAGCCAAGTACGGTGTCTGTGCCCTCTGCTACGGAAGAGATCTGGCCCGTGGAAGAATCGTCGACATTGGTGAGGCCGTAGGAGTCATAGCCGCGCAGTCCATTGGGGAACCCGGAACCCAGCTCACCATGAGAACCTTCCATATTGGGGGGACGGCGAGTAGACGAGTAGCGGAAACTACCCTTGAGGCCAAAAACGACGGAGTTATCAAATTTATCGACCTACGGACCGTACGCAACAGAGAGGGTATGCGTGTGGTAATGAGTCGCAAAGGTGAAATCGCCATCCTGGATGACGAGGGCAGAGAACGAAATCGGTATCCGGTAGTATATGGCGCAAAATTAGGAGTCGAAGAAGGGCAAAAGGTGAAGGAAGGGGTGCTTATAGCAGAGTGGGACCCTTATACCCTACCAATAATTACGGAAGTCCCCGGCTTGATAAAGTTCGGTGATATCAGTGAGGGAGTCACCATGCAAGAGCAAGTAGATGAGGTGACTGGCCACACTCACAAGGTCATTATAGAGAGTAAGGACCCTGATCTGCGGCCTCGAATCTCTATTAAGCAGGAGAGGCTGGATGCTGAAGGGAAGAAGAGCATGGAAACTGAGGCTCGATACATTCTACCCATTGGCTCTAACATCTACGTAAAAGAAGGCGAACCGGTAGAAGCGGGAGATGTCTTGGTGAAGATACCTCGTGAGACCACTAAGACCAAAGATATTACTGGCGGTCTCCCTCGAGTAGCCGAACTCTTTGAGGCCAGAAAACCCAAGGAGTATGCCCTCATAAGCGAGATAGATGGGGTAGTGAGCTTCGGCAAGATGCTTAAAGGAAAACGAAAGGTTGTTGTTACGCCGGAAGTAGGTGAGCCAAAGGAATATAGCATCCCCAAAGGAAAACACATCAGTGTCCTTGAAGGAGAGGAGGTCAAAGCAGGAGAAGCTCTCATGGATGGGAGCTCCAACCCACATGATATTCTTAAAGTCTTGGGAGACAAAGAGTTGGCCCGTTTTTTGGTGGACGAAATTCAAGAAGTATATCAACTGCAAGGGGTCAAAATTAACGACAAACATATTGAGATCATCGTCAGACAAATGCTCAAGAGGGTGCAGATCCGTGAGGTGGGGGACACCCGGTTCATCGTGGATGAACAGATAGAAAAACAAGTCTTCAAAGAAGAGAATGAGCGGATCCTCAAAGAGGGAGGAAGCCCGGCCACCGCTGACCCCTTATTCCTGGGTATCACGAAGGCTTCTCTCATCACTGATAGCTGGGTATCAGCTGCTTCCTTCCAGGAGACCACCCGGGTCTTGACCCAAGCAGCGGTCGAAGGAAGAGTTGATGAGTTACGTGGATTGAAAGAAAACGTTATCATGGGGAGATTGGTTCCTGCGGGAACCGGAAATACCCACTATGGCAAAATCAGACCATTTATTGAGGAAAAGTATCTTCCTCCTTTGGAGACGATAGAGATGGCCTCCGAATCGGAAACAAAAAATAAAGAGGAAAAAAACCTCGTTACAACAGATTGATTAATCTAATACTTTCAACTTTCTAGCCGCAATCTCGGCCTGCGGTGATTGAGGATAGTCCTTGATTACTTTATGAAAAAGGAGCTTGGCATCTACCCGATCGCCCAAGTCTAAAAAGGCAAATCCCTGTTTTAAGAGGGCGGAAGGGACCTTGTCACCTTTGGGATATTTCTTTATCACCTTTTCATACGTTAAAATAGCCCTCTCATAATCACCTTGCTGATAAAAACATTCACCAATCCAATATTGAGCGTTGTCTGCGTATTCTGATTTGGGATATATGTTGAGAAAGGCCTCGAACATCTTTATGGCATTCGGATAATCACCTTTTTTAAAGGTACTGTAGGCATCTTGGTAGGTACCCTCCATATCCTTCTTGGGTTCTTCCTGTGTTTGAGTTACTGGAACGACAGGAGATACTGATGATATGACGACATTATCACCGTTATCCTTGCTCAAATTTGATTTTTTAGTTTCATGATCCTTTTTCAATTTCTCAAGATCGACAGCAATCTTATTCAGCAGCTCTCGATCCTCCTCAATATTCGCTTTCAAGATCTTGATCTCCTGCCTCAAATCCTCAAGAGAGGTTTCGAAATTGACCCAGTTCTCCTGCATCTCGGAAGTGACCCGCCCCCTGAGGATTTCCACCTTTCCCTGTAGGTCTGCAATCTGATGTTGCAGGTAGGTCACATCCCTAGTGGTAGCACAACCCATCAGCAGAAAAAAGACTAAGGAAGTCAACGGTAATATCAGAGTACGGGTCTTCATTAGTATTCTCCTTTCTGAACTACCCATCAGGACCTACGTTACCGCGAGAGGATGACAAAATGGCATCGTCTATTCTTACCCCAAGCCTCTTCCGCATGTCCTGTATCTAGCGGCAACTCCTCTCCGTAGCTGATGGTTGAGAGCCGACTTCCTTGCACGCCGAGTTTGATCAAATAAAGCTTTGCGCTCACCGCCCTCTTCTCACCCAACGCCAAGTTGTATTCGTTACTCCCCCGCTCATCACAATGGCCCTCAATCTGTATTATGACGGTGGGATGGGCTACTAATACCTTGGCATTCTCAGTCAATATTCTCCTGGCGTCTACAGTCAGATCATATTGATCAAAGTCAAAATAGATATCCTTCAATTGAGTACTCTCCCAAACCTCCCCCTCAATTCCAGAATATTCTTTCTTAGCAAGACTTTCCTCAAAAAGCCTCTTTTCCTCCTCCCTTTTCTGCTCTTCACGTAAAGCCCTTTCCTCCTCTGGGGAAAGGCGCTTTTTCTTTACCAGCTCGTACTGGCAACCTGTAAAGGAGATAAGGGATATGACCACGAGTAACATCACCAATACAAAACTCTTTTTTCTCACCATCGTGAAAACCCTCCTTTCTCTCGCCTACGGATCATCGTTATTGTAGCCATGGTGCCCATGCCGGCTCCGTCTCATTGGAGATGGAGGAAGTTACCTTCCATGGGCCACCTCCATCCGCGGTTATTATGTATAGTTCGTAATTCCCCCCTCTCCTAGAGGCATAAACGATATGCCGTCCGTTCGGTGCCCATGATGGGCTCTCATTACTCCCTTCCCTGGTCAATCTCCTTACATCGGTCCCATCCGGCCTGATAGTGTAGATTTGAAATCCCCCTTCCTCCTGACGAGCAAAAGCTATCTTATCTCCTTTCGGTGACCACGCAGGGGAACAATTGTATTTTCCTTCATACGTCAGCCTCCTGATTTTTCCGGTAGGGAGATCAAAAATATAAATCTGTGGACCGCGTGATCGATCAGCAACGAAGGCGATCTGCTTGCCGTCGGGAGACCATGTGGGAGAAACCTTATTGTCCCAGGACTTGGTGAGCTGTACGGGATTCTTGCCCTGTGAGTCCAGAAGGTAGATTTCTGTATTGTCGCTACCCCGCATCATAAGGGCAATCCTTTTACCATCAGGAGACCATGCCGAGGTGGCATTAGGCCCGGGGGCAGCAGAGAGTAGAACAACGTTTTTTGAAGATAAAAATAATTGATACAGATCCGGGTTGCGACGGCGAAAACACGTATACAATAGACTCTTTCCGTCCGGATGCCATTCGGGGGATATGTTGATAGAACTGTTGTTGGTAATTATATGTTCGTTGTTGCCGTCGACGTCCATAAGGGCGATTTCTTTGTTCCCTAGGCGGTCTGTCACAAAGGCGATTTTAGTCTGGAATATCCCTCGCTCCCCGGTCAACTGTTTGATAACCTCATCGACCATCTTGTGGACCATTACCCGCACCCCCTCCTGTTCACCCCTATACCTCTTTCCCGCAATATAAACACCTTGCACCACATCAAAAAGTCGGAACTCGGTCGAGACCGTATCTCCTTCTGCCTTGAGGCCGACTGTTAGCAAGAACTCGGCCTCTACGTTCTTCCATGCGGTAAAGTCAACATTCTCTTCCGTTACATAAACTGTCCCTTGAGGAAATTGTGCTCGATCCTTGAGGTAAAAGAGATCTGATATAATGAGGTCTTGTGTAAGGACCTTCTCCACCTCTTCCTTCATCCCGTGCGGGAGCTCCCCTAAGTCCTTAATCTCAGGCAGAGCCAGATAAAACTTGCGGATCTGGGGGGAACCAATATCAATGTAGATGATCCCTTCCACAGTCGCTGGTAGAAAAATCAACCCTATAACAAAAGCAAAAAAGACATATAAGCATTTTATTCGTTGCATACCTTCACCACCTCTATTTTAAGGAAATCTCAAACCGATCTTTAAAGGAACCGATCCCGGCGGCGGTTCGAAAGGGGCGGCCTTCTTTATGGCCCGAATGACAGCTTGATCAAAAACGTCGTTGCCGGAATATTTCTCAAATTCGGTTTTGAGCAGCTCACCGTTTTTGCCGATTTCTATAATGATCACCGCATTCAACCCCTCTCCTGACAAGGTATCTGGAATTGCCCAAAAACTTTTTACCCGATCTTGCACTTTCGTGACATCGTAACCGCCTGAGGGAACTTGTTCCCCCTTTTTCTCATCTTCATTCTCAACTTTTTGCCTTATTCTTGCGATGGCATCCGACAGCTGTTGCTCATTATCACTCGTGGGATCGTCCTTGGGCTTCTCCTTGCTCTCCTTGTTCACTTTTGCCTTGTCGTGGTCTTCTAGGGCCGCAGTATCCTTTTTTTTCGCTTTTTCCTCTAGTGTGACCGTTTCCTTCTTCGGCTCCTCCTTTTTTACTTCTTCTTTTTTTACTTCCTTCTTTTCCTCTGGTTTCTTTGCCTCAACCGCTTCCTGTATCTGTGCTGTTTTCTCCTCCTCAAACGGGACGGCGCTTGCTGTTTCTATCGTCACAATATCCACCATAAAGATGTCCGACCGCAGAGGGATTTCCTTGGGGAGCAAGGGAATGGTGTCAAAGAGGGCTAACACAAAGAAGTGAATAATAGTAGAAAAAATAGTAGCCACAATTATCGTAAAACCTGACAAATTCTTCATGTTATGACTGCCTCTGTGTCGTGAGAAACTCCAGAAACCGCCGCGCCGGAGGAGAAAGTTCTCTCCCCCGAGGGACAACGGCAAAAAAATCCCTCCCAATGGCGCCGTGCCCTCGAAGGGTAATCTCTTGTATTTTCCCCTCCTCTATCTCATCGTGAACGGCGATATCGGAAATTATACCGAGACCTACCCCACCCTTCACACCCTCTTTAACAGCGGTAGAGCTCCCTACCTCCCCTATGATATTGAGATCATCCACATGGTATCCAGCCGCTCGCACATATTCCTCAAAGGTCTTGCGTGTCCCCGACCCCCTTTCCCTGATCAGGAGAGGAGCTGTACGCAGCTCCTCCCACGAGACTTCCTTATGAGAAGCAAGCGGATGCTGGGTGGAGGCGACAATGATAACCCGATCCTGAAACAGGGGATAAGCATCGACACGCTTCCCATCAAACTTCATCCCCACCACCCCCACCTCTATTTCTCCGGCAAGGAGCCTATCGATAATATCCTGAGAGTCCGCAATGACAAGGCTTATGGAGATACCGCGTGCCTCCTCTTGAAATCTTCCCATAACCCGTGGAAGAAAATATTCACCAGGGATGGTACTCCCCCCAATCATGATCTTGCCCTTAATGAGATGGGAGAATTCATAGACGGCATTACGCGCCTCATCTCGAAGCTTGAGGATCTCTTTGGCATAGTGGTAAAAGACTTTCCCCCCATTGGTAAGTGATACCCGTCTTCCAAGACGGTCAAAGAGCTTAAATCCTACGGTCTGTTCCAAAGAGGCGATGTGTCCGCTGACAGTGGGTTGGGTTAGATATATAACTTCTCCGGCTCGCGAGAAGCTTTCCAACTCAGCCACCTTACAGAAGGTCTCCAGGTGTTTCATGTCCATGGGCTCGTAAATTTTGGCTTGCCTGAGGATATGTCCGTTTTTGACATAATATCGGCTTCACCCGGAAAGTTCAAGGAGAAATTATCCAAGTCAACGAGCCAATCACTTTTTTCTCTCAATGATTTAGTAACAAAACAAGACGGCAGGGGGCAATTTAGTAAGACAAGAAACGTTTTCTAAAGATCTCTGATTTTGGCTCTTACGTCCACCCTGATAATCAGATTCAACGAGGTTCTTTACTCCGCAGAGATTGTAACTTCATCACCTTCCCACTCATAGCGGGCATTGAGACCGGCTGCCTTGGTTATCTTATCAACGTAATCAAAAACCTGCTGACCTTTCTTATCCCGTTTGCATACCTCCGGTTGTGCCTGCTTATTGATCAAACAGGGGAGGTACCCGACACGGGATATCTTTCCCTTGTCGATGGTACACGTGGCAATGATGGTGTGCTTGGCCTCGGGATGGAAGGGATATTTAGGATATTCCGGGTCAGGCTCAAAACCAAAAAGCTCTTTCCTCCGCTTCGCCCACTCCTTCCGGGCAGCGGTATCCGCACCCTCCATGGTGAGGACCTTCGTCACGGTCACGAGGTTACAAAGGCCGTGAAAGATCGGCTTCCCCTTGTACATCTCGATCCCATGCAATATATGGGAATGGTGTCCCAGGATGATATCGGCTCCGGCGTCAAGGGCCGCATAGCACAAGGGCTGCTCATACATCGCCAGCTTTATCGGCGTATGGACAAGCCCTTTATGCAGGGCAACTACCAGGACATCACACTGTGCTCTGAGTCTTTGGATGTCATCTACCATCGCCCCCAAGCTACGGGGCTCAGCGAACGAGTAAATGGTCGGAGGACCTCCGGGATTAGCGTGATCTAATTCATAATGGGTGACGATATGCACATAGGCACAGCCCGCCTTGTCCGGGGAGGCCCATGATTCCATCGGTCCGACGCAATTGTAACTAAGAAAGCCAAATCGGGTCCCTTCGCGTTCAATGATCACAGGCCTCCGAGCCTCATCGATGTTCATCCCGGCACCTACCGTAGCAATACCGTAATTCTTAAGTCCTTCAACGGTGTCTTCTATTCCCGGCGCGCCGGAATCAAACACGTGGTTGCCCGCAAGGGTGATCACATGGAAACCGGCGGTGTGGAGGGCTCCCATGTTTTTGGGGTCACACGGAGGAGCAGGATGATCGGCAAAACTCGGATTACCCCGTGCGGTAAAGACAACCTCTCCTTGCCCAACAACCACATCGGCTGCTTTGAGCACCGGTGTGACATGCGTAAAGAACGATTCCGCATCAGGCATATCTAGGACCAAATCGCCCGTAGCCAACATCGTTAACGATCGCTCTGCCATATCCTACCTCACTATTCTAGTACGGTCTGTAAGATACACCGTATATTCTGCGGAGCTGAGCGGAATCCGGGTAACCGAGAAATGTTTATATTTGGTGTTAGGCGGATTTCCGCTCCAGCGCCTTGTTCGAGCCGGAGGCGCAGCAAGGTGGCTGAGTGGTTAGCTCAGCTCGGCATTCGCGCCGCCGTCGCTTATTATCTATCTTATTTTATCTCTACGATCGGTTACGCCGTCCGCGTCTGTCTGTTGTAATAAGGCGGCGCGAACATTATACTATAACTTAATATTATACCACTCAATCCGGCAACAATCAAACAAAGCTATAATGACCGATTGCCGGAGAGAGCATTTCTCTCCGGCAACCAGTGGTAAGGTCTGTTTTTAAACATTATCCTATAAGGTTCGGTAAAAAGAGGACCACTTGGGGAACAAACAGCAAGAGCGCCACGTGAAATACATCAGCGATAAGAAACGGCACTATACCCCTAAAAATGGTTGTTACGTGCACACCTTTAGCTATACCGGCGATGGCATATACATTCATACCGATAGGGGGAGTAATCAAACCTATCTCCGTCATTCTCACGAGGATTACGCCGAACCATATTGCGTCAAAGCCCAGGCTCAGGGCAAGGGGGAAGAAAATAGGTATCGTCAACAAAATCATTGCCAAGGCATCCATCACGCAACCGAGGAACACATACACGAGCATGATAAATACCATAATAACAACTGGTGGGAAGGGTAATCCGCCCACAAAATCAGCGAGCGCAAACGGGATAGTGGTCACCGCCATGAAGTATTTAAAAAGAAAGGCGCCGATCAGGATCCCATACAGCATGCCGGTAGTCTTCAGCGTCTCAATCACGGCTTGTTTCAAATTTTTCCACGTGAGTCGCCCCCTAATAAGGGAAAATCCGATGGCCCCGAAAGCACCCATCGCGCCGGCTTCCGTAGCGGTAAACCAGCCAAAAATGATCCCGCCGAGGACAAAAAAGACAAGTAATACGATCTCGTAGCAACTCTGTAAGGATGACATCTTTTCTCTAAAACTGTAGCGGGGGCCCGGAGGACCAAGGCTGGGCTTCCAGGTGCAGAGGATATAAATGGTAGCCATATAGAAGAGGGCCTCGAGTATCCCGGGTATCATGCCGGCGGCAAAAAGCTTGCCTATCGAGGTCTGGGTGATAATTCCATAGGTAATAAGACCGGCGCTGGGAGGAATAAGTTGGCCGATAGTTCCCCCCGCGGCCACACAACCGGTAGACAGCGCCGGATCATATTTAAGCCGTTTCATCTCCGGTATTGCCACCAGCCCCATCGTAACGGCCGTGGCAAGGCTGGAAGCGCTCATAGCGGCAAATCCGGCACATCCACCCACGGTAGCAATAGCAATGCCTCCGCGTGTATGACCAAGCCATTTTGCGGCAACGTCATAGAGGTCCTTGCTCAACCCGACAGAAAAGATGACGTGGGCCATGAGGAGAAAAAGAGGAAGGACGGCCAAATCCCAATCAGCTATCGTTTCGAACGGGATCAACCCTATTTTGGCAACGGCCGCACCTTGCGATATCAATATCCATATACCACCAAAGCCTACTAAAAACATGCTAATACCGAGCGGCGCTCTCATAGCCAACAGGATAAAAAGGAGAACAAAACCGATAACACCTATGGTAACCGGATCCAGACTCATTTCATCACCACCTTTCTCAGCGCCGTAACCATATTGAGCAGATATATCAGCGTGATGAGGATCAACCCGAACATCAACACGAAACGAAACGGCAGAAACGGAATCAAAAGCATCTCACTTACTTCCGTGAGCCACCTTTCAGATAAAATGATAGTAGTTGCCCAGGCGATTAATGCCCACGTACCCATGGCGAGAAAGGAGGTAAATACCTTCAGGATATTCTGCCACCGCTGGGAAAATCTGGATACCACAATATCTACATCAACGTGACTTTCCTCTAGCGCCGCATAACCCAAGGCAAAGGCAACGGCCACGACGATCAGAAGCTCACTCATCTCGTAGCTACCGACTACATTACCCCCGAGAAGGCGGAAAATAACGTTCGCCACGATGACAAGCATCATCATTATCAGACAAACGCCCCCCGCCGCCGTACCGATCAAACTTATTCGACGAACTATGTTAGCAAACCGTTCCATGCGATCCCACCTCTCTACTGCGCATTTTGAAAAGATTCCTTGCTCTTTGCTTATTCAGCATAGGGGCTTAAGAAACTATCAAGAATTGTCATGGCGTTAAGCCTCCCGCTGTCTGCATTCTCTCTCTATCAGACAGCCACGGTTAACGCCGCGCATGATACTCACCTCTTGATTATTTCTACAGTCTGGGAACCTCCTTCGCCAGCAAAACCGACGCATCAGCTATCGGCTCGCTAAAGCAAGCTACCGTATAACAACTGTGTTATACGGTAGCCGTTTAGCTTGTAACTACAAAACCTTACTTGGCATATTTGTCTACGAGACTACGAACTTCCTTAAACAGCTTTGTACCCGGAAGTCCCTTCGCATCAAGCTTGGCTGCCTCTGAAAGCATCGCCTTTTCCGCAGCTTTATACACCGCCGCTAAATCTTCCTTCGACAGCTCGATAAATTCGCAACCCGTCTTCTTGGCAAGCTCAACACCTTCTACATCATCCAGATCTCTCCACTTATTATCCTCGTTGCTCCAGAACTCGACGCTCTTGTCAAAAATCTTCTGGATATCCTTGGGCAGTTTGTTCCAGCTATCCAAGTTCATTCCTCTCGTCGGGCGAATTGAGCTCGTCAGGTTCAAGACCGTGATATACTTTGCCACCTCATTAAACTTAAATGCCACAAGGGTCGAATAAGGGGCAAGACAGGCATCGATAGTCCCTTTCTGTAAGGCGACATAGGTCTCACCCATGGGGATATTAACACCTTCTCCGCCCAGCTCTTTAATTATCGCATTGTAGGCCCCTGTTGCTTTCACGGTCAGCCCCTTGAAATCAGCCACAGTGCGAACAGGCTTTCTGCTCAAGAGATGATAATTCGAGGACACGGACTTTGCCATAATCTTCATCTTGGACCATTCACCATCAAGCTCAGGGAATTTTTTGTCAAGCTTGTCGTAAATTTTCACTACTGTCTTCCAATCGCCAACTCCATACGGAAATCCCAGGCTCCCCAACATGAGATCATACCCTGTTCGCGGAGAGACATACCCGAGATCGGCAACCCCTTTAATGAGCTCTTCGGTATTCTCTCTCCTGCTGAGCAAGGTCGCCCCCCAATACGGCGTAATCTTAACCCGGCCTTTGGTATCCTCTTCTATTTTCTTTATCCAGGCAACGTCCGCCTTTGAAAAGGTATGCATTATAGCTTCGCTCGCACCATACGTTAGGTTAATAGTATCATCTGCAGCATAGGCGCTCCCCAAGGGGATAACCAATAACAAGGCGAGTACACTGAGTACTCCTATTTTTAAACTCTTCATTATTCCACCTCCTGTTTTTTGTTTTACGGTGTTAGTACTACGTTACAACGACTAACTCCTAACCCATACGCATCACCACCTCTCTCCCACCTCCTTTTTATCTATTCCAATCTCTCTATCTACTTAGACCTTGAAACCAATGTTTTATTCTACACCTTTATTAAATCCTCAAAAGAACACTAAGGCATGCTCCCTGTGCAGCATGCCTTTCGCTTCACTCAGTCTATAGTCCGTATTGCGATACCCCGTTTTGGAACCTCTTGAACCACGCCCAGGCCATATAGCTCTTTCATCCCCGTCCGCCCATTCCTCATTAATAAACTAGCTCGCTGAGAAGTACCGATCCTGTTTATCTCCTGCCGCCCTTTTGGGCACCATCTATGGGGTTGCTAATGTAACCTAACTAAGCACAAAAAAGCAACCCTGTCAAGAAGTAATTATACCGCAGTTTTATTTGTCAGTCATAGAAAGGGCCATCCTCACTTAAGCCCCGATTTACTGAGAAAACATCGGGATGCAAGGGGTTCTGCTACACCCAAAGCAAACAGCATGGCGGCACAATATCCTCGAAGGTTTTCTGCTCCTTAGGGCATAATCGCGGCTTTATATCTCCTTATACCGATTACAGCCGCCCTATCACCCCTTCCGCAGCCAACATCGCAATGTCTTCTTTTGTATATTCCAAATTGCCCAGTATTTCTTCTGTGTTTTCACCGGCGGCCGCGGCCACTCGTCTTATGGTACCCGGCGTCCTGGACAATTTGATCGGTACCCCCAGCTGTTTTACGCTACCCACCTCGGGGTATTCAACCTCTATCACCATTTTTCGGTGCTGTATATGCGGATCTGAAGGGACCTCATCCAGGGAATAGACAGGCGCCACCTGTGTGTCCGCCTCTTTGAGGATCGCAAACCATTCTTTCCTCGTCTTGGTACGAAAGATCTCTTGCAAGGCCGAGTGCATTGTTTCCTGCTTCGTCTCATCATATTGCCAGGGAATGAAATCCTCCCGCCCCATCGCCTTACAGAACCGGGCCCAGTAGCGCGGCTCCATATTGGTTGTGCATATATACTTACCATCTTTTGTTTTCCACTGTCCGATGCAAACATTTTCTTCCCTCTGCGGGATAACTCCAGATGTAAAATAGCGCTGATACGCCGCGATCGAAAAACTCATGACACTATCTACCATACTTATATCCACGTATTGACCTTGGTCATCTTTGTCTCGCGCCCTCAATGCCAAGAGGATTCCAATGGCAGCATGCAGTCCGGACGTAATATCCCCAATCGGCACATGGCGCAACATAGACATTTGTTCGCTGCCACCTATCAAGGATAATAGACCGGCCAACGACAGCGCTATTGGATCATGACCGGGCAACCCTCGATACGGTCCCTCCTGGCCGCAAACGGAAATGGAACAATAGACGATCCGGGGATTGATGTCGTTAATGGTTTTATAGCCAAAACCCATTTTATCAATGACGCCCGGCCTGAAGTCTTCTACAAACACATCACTTTCCTTGGCCAACTTGTATATTATGTCGCGTGCCTGAGGCTTTTTTAAATCGAGCAAAATGCTCTTTTTGTTACGTGCCAATGCCTCATAGGCCCTCAGTCTCTTCCGTTGTTCGCTGTCAATGTCTTCTTTAAAATGCGTGCTTTCGTATTTTGCGATCTGTCCGGGAGTTTCCACCCGTATAACTTCCGCCCCCATATCTGCCAAGAGCCAAGTACAATAGGGACCAGGGAGTGTTCTGGAAAAATCCAGCACGTGTATTCCTTCCAAGGGTAAAGACATTATGATTCCTCCATGTTAAAAAAGCCTTTGAGAAGTTACTATCGACTTACTTTTGTATTCTGGAGTCTATAAAACCTCGGCCTTGTGTGTCAACAGGGAATCAGATCAAATATGGAGCTTTTTTCGTTTATATACTTTATATCCACCTTTTATAAATACACATTTTTCAACAGGGGTGACAATTATTGACAAAGGCCCTTTTTCGTGGTAATTTATATCACAGTAATAACTAAATTAATGATACCAAAAAGACTAAGCATAGAAAAGAATCTTCAAGAGGAAATTCAAGATAAACCCCCTAAAATAATTATTAAAAAAAGTAAAAATAATTTCAGCAGGAATCGTCGCAACGCAAAACGGAATCTTACACAATAAGGAGTGATACTATGCTCACCGACTTCAGAGTATTAGACCTCACAGACGAAAAAGGTTTTCTGTGCGGTAAGATCATGGGAGATCTCGGCGCGGATGTGATCAAGGTCGAACAGCCGACAGGAGACCCTGCCCGGCGCATCGGCCCATTTTTCCATGACACCGCTGATCCTGAAAAGAGCCTCCACTGGTATGCCTTCAACAGCAGTAAACGGGGGATCACTGTAAACCTCGAAGACCCAGAAGGCCAGGACCTATTCAAAAGGCTCAGTGATACAACGGACATTATCATCGAGTCCTTTCACCCGGGATACATGGAGAAGCTGGGTTTAAGTTATGCGGCCTTGAGCACGCATAATCCGAAGCTCATCATGACGTCCATCACCCCGTTTGGTCAAACCGGCCCTTATAAGGACCGCAAGGCTTCGGATATTGCTATCCTCGCCATGAGCGGACTTATGAGCATCACCGGGGACCCGGACCGCCCCCCAATCAGGATGGGTCTCGATCAGACATACGGTTTGGGCGGTGCCCATGCTGTAGTAGGAACGCTCCTTGCCCTCCGCCACCGCCACATCTCTGGCGAGGGACAGTATGTGGATGTGTCTATGTACGAAGCTGCCGTGCGCGCCAACTACTGGGAGCCTGCCCGGTGGGAGTTTCTCAAGACTCTCATCAAGAGATCGGGTAACCGGTTCCCCCGGGTAGCGGCGAAGGGTCTGCAGCTGTGGCGCTGCAAGGACGGGTATGTCACGTGGCTCCTTACAGGCGGCGTCACCGGTGCAAAGATGATGGACGCCTTGATTACGTGGATGAATGAGAGCGGGCAGGCGGGCATCTTGCAAGAGATTGACTGGAATGCCTTACACCTTTCGGAAGTATCGCAAGAAGAGCTGGGCTCCTGGGAAGGAATAATAGAAAAATTTTTCTTACAGTTTACCATGGATCAGCTTGAGGTGGAGGCGGTCAAACGAGGCATTCCCATGGCCCGAGTGAACCGGATCGACCATGTCGTCAAAGATGCACAATTAGAAGCCAGAACCTATTGGGAAACCCTCCCCGTGCCGGGGACAAAAGAAACAATCGGATACCCGGCCTTTCCCTTCATCTCAAGCGAAAATAGCCCCCGGGTAAAAAACCGCGCACCCCTCATCGGAGAGCATAATGAAGAGGTATATGGAAAGGAATTGGGTCTTTCTAAAAAAGAGATATCATCGTTGAAAGAACGCGGCGTTATTTAGGTCGCTGAACAAAGGAGCTGATGCCGATGCCACAAAAGAATGCCTTAGAAGGGATCACCGTCTGTGATTTTAGCTGGGTAGGGGCAGGTCCCCTCGCGACAAAGTATTTAGCGGATTTTGGAGCCCAGGTCATAAAGATCGAGTCAACAAAGCACCCGGACATCGGGCGGTTAAGCGCCCCATTCAAGGATAATATAATCCATCCTGATCGCAGTGCCTTTTTCCTCCATTCCAATACAAGCAAGCTCAGCATTACCTTAAATATACGGCATCCCAAGGGTGTTGAGATCGTAAAAAAACTCGTAAAAATATCCGACATTGTGATGGAGAGTTTTACCCCGGGGGTTATCGCCAAACTCGGCTTTGGATACGATGAGCTTAAAAAGATAAAACCTGACATTATTATGGCGAGTTCAAGCATCTACGGCCAAACAGGACCAAAGGCCCAATTCAGCGGCTTTGGCAATGCCGGGGCTTCCCTGTCCGGCCACTATATGTTGGCCGGTTGGCCTGATAGAGACCCGGTAACCCCGGGGATCGCCTATGCCGACGTGGTGCAGCCGCTTTTTACCGTCACAGCCCTCTTGAATGCACTTGATTATCGGGATAAGACCGGAAAGGGACAATACATCGATACAACCCAGGTAGAGACCATGATTCAATTCATAGCGCCTGCCGTACTTGATTACTTCGCTAATGGACACGTCCAGACGCGCATCGGCAATCGCTCCTCGTATGCCGCTCCCCACGGCGTCTTCCCCTGCAAGGGAGAGGACCGCTGGTGTGCCCTCGCCGTGTTCGACGAAGAGGAATGGCAGGGCCTGTGTCGGGCGATGAAAAACCCCGCCTGGGCAAGCGAGTCACGATTCGCCACACTCGCCTCCCGCAAAGAGAACGAAGATGAACTCGAAAAGCTGATTGCCCAATGGACTGCTACGTATGAACATGATGCACTCGTAACCATACTACAGGATGCAGAGGTACCTTCTGGTCCTGTGCAGGATGCGTCGGATCTGGTCGATCGAGACCCCCAGCTTCGCGAACGACAGAGTTTCGTAAAACTCACCCATCCGGTGATCGGGGAGTGCAATCATCCGGTGCCGCCGGTGCGGCTGTCTAAGACTCCGGCACAGGTCAAGACGTCTCCCTGTGTGGGGGAGCACAATGCATATGTCTACACCCAGTTGTTGGGAATCTCCGATGAGGAGTATGTGGAACTGCTGAATGAAGGAATCTTTGAGTAACGACAGATCAACGCGATAAGTCCTCATCCTCCCCCTGTATTCAAGGGGAGAAAAGAAGGTATGTAATGAACTTCCCCCGGGCTAACTGATGGTTCAAGAGATTGCGGCCGGTTTATACACCATCGAGATCCCCCTCCCCGTGAGCCAGTTGCGGTCCATCAATTCCTACATCATCACTGCCCCCGCGAGAAATATGATCATCGACACCGGCATGTATCACGACGACTGCATGACGGCCATGCAAGCGGGATTACACGAGCTTGGCGTTGATCTCGCGAAAACCGATTTTTTCATCACCCATTGTCATGGTGACCACTTCGGCCTCGTCCCACGGCTCATCAATAACGGAGCCGCCATATACATCAACACACGTGAGGCTGACGTGCTTCAGAGGATCAAATCGGGCGCAATTATCTCTGAGATAGCTGATTTTATCCGCGCAAGCGGTTTTCCTGAAAGCGAGGTAGACCATATCTTTCCCGATCGTGGGAGTGCGTTCAAACGTGTGGATTCCCTGCCCTTCAGATTTGTGGATGACGGTGATTGCATCGAAGCAGGAGATTACCAATTGCAATGCGTGCGGACACCGGGTCATACAAAGGGACACCTCTGTCTTTACGAGCCCACGAAGAAATTTTTGATCGCCGGTGACCACCTCTTGGGGGATATAACGCCGGGCATCCAAGGGAGATGTAATACCGAGGATCCGCTCAAGGAATATCTGCAGAGCCTCGATAAAATTGCCGCGCTCGATATCGAGATGGTACTGCCGGGGCACCGAAGGCTGTTTAAGAATTGTCACGAGCGGATCGCGGAGTTGCAGGAGCATCATCGCCAACGGGCTCAAGAGGTCATGGCCGTCGTGCGCGAAGGCGGACTCGATACCTATCAGGTGGCATCACGGATGACCTGGGATGTCGATTGTGATTCCTGGGATGTCTTTCCCCTCATGCAGCAATTCTTCGCTACCGGCGAGGCATGCGCACACCTGCGATATCTCGAGGAACAGGGCATTATCCAAAGTGAGGTACAACAAGGAAGGCTAGTATATTCGTTGCGAGGAACGTGACTTTTACCATTGGAATACAAACGTAGTTGATATACAATAATACCCGGCAAGAAAATAGAGAGCAAAGCACAGCGGGAAACAACTATTCGTGAAGCAGGAGGAACGATGGGCCCACTCGAAACCATGAAAAAGCATTATGAGCAGCGTGACGTGGCTGCCCAGAAATGGAAAAAACAAGGGGGAAAGGTCGTCGGCTATGTATCTGATGACTGCCCCGAGGAAATGATCCTCGCAGCCGGTCTGTTCCCGTTCCGGATCAGCGGCGATCCCGCAAGCGGCACCGCAGAGACGGATAAGTATACGGAATCCTTTTACGATCCATCCGTGCGTTCCATCTTAAACATGCTGTTAACGGGAAAGTATGATTTCCTCGATTACCTCGTGATCCCTCACGCGAGCGATTCCATTTTGAAACTCTATCACCAATTGTGGTGGATACATCGCGTCGACCCGTCCAAGCAGTTTCCTCCCCTTCATCTCTTTGACATCGTCCATACCCGTTTTTGGCAGACCGGCCAGTACGTCCGTGATCAGGTGCGAGCGCTCAAGGAGAAATTGGAAGAGTGGTCAGGTAAAGAGATCACTGCGTCGGCGCTCGCCCGCGCCATAACCATCGGAAACGAGAACAAGGCCTTGCTCAAACAGGTGGCCGCCCTCAGGGCTTCTGAACCTGCTCATCTCTCCGGGGTGGAGGCGCTTCAGATCATCGGTTCTTCTATGGTGATGCTCAAGGAGGAACACAATAAGCTGCTCTCGCAATTTTTAAAGGGGGCCTCGCAATTGCCCGCGCAAGAGGGTGTCCGGCTCTTCATCGAAGGAAGTGACCTGGATAATTCGCAGTTTTATGAGCTGGTCGAATCCTGCGACGCCACGATTGTTGGTGAAAACAGCAGTTGGGGCAACCGCTATTCTGATGATCCTGTTGACCCCTCCGGTGACCCATTCGAGGCCATCGCAGAGCGATATCACTTGAGGCCATCTCGTCCGAGGATACAGTCTATCGAACAACGGGTGGCGTATTGCGTGCGTAGCGCCCTGGAGGCAAAGGCACAAGGGGTGATCTTTTTCTTGTATGAGTGGGATCCTGCCCCAAGCTGGGATCAGCCTGACCAAGCAAAGGCGTTAGAAGACAAAGGTATTCCTTCTCTTTCATTTAATATGCAGAAATACGCGATGTCCGACCGGGATCGTGAAACGTTAAAAAAAGACGTTAAGCAATTTGTAGCGTCACTCTCAAAAAAGAAGAAACATTAACATGCTGATACGGAAAGCGGACTTAAAAACTGCGATCTATGGAATATGCACAAGGGAGGTATGAGGATGAGTGCAGCAAAAGGTGTTGGCGATCAATCTAAGACTGGCCCAGTGAAAGATGCCAAACCCCTGAAGAGTGCCATGGCGGCGGCCCAGCATCAGAAAGAATGGTTTAAAAATGCCCAGGAGCGCGTCAGGGCTGGTGAGCCATTCTGTTTGGCCAATGCGGACACCCCTCATGAGATATTCCTGGCCATGGATGATATACCAATAGTCATGATGCAGTGGTGGTCGGCGATTATCTCCGCAAAACAGCTGTCCGGATACTACTTCGACCGGATGGGAGATAAAGGGTATCAAAAAAACGTGTGCCGCTACTGCGCCCTGCCGCTGGCATGCGCCATAGAGCAAGATCCGGAGCATGAGCCCTGGGGGGGACTGCCCAAGCCGACGCTGCTGTTGGCGCAACTCAGCTGCGATGTACATACGAAGGTATTTGAACTCCTTGCCCGTGCGTATAATTGTCATTTCTTCCCGTTTGAATATCCTGCTCCTGCCCCGTCGTACCCCCGTTGGTGGGAAAGGCTCGAGGATGACTGGGAGGAAGTGATTGGTTCTCATGTATTGGACTTGAGGGTTGAAGAGACCAAGGCGCTCATTCGCTACTTAGAGGTCAGCACCGGGAGGCAGTTCAGCCACAAAACATTGTTGGAGATTATGGAACTGGAAAACGAACAGGAAGAGTACTTCAAAAAAATCCGTAACCTCATAGCTGAGACCCGTCCCTGCCCGGTAAGCCTACGGGATCAGCTGGCAGCCACGATGAACCTTCAGTGGCACCGAGGTACCCAGTGGGCCGTCGACCACACCCGGATGTTTTACGAGGAAGTTAAAGAGAAGGCCGACAAGGGTGAGGCGGTCTGCAAAGATGAAAAGATTAGGCTCATGTGGATCGGGAGAGGGCTCTGGCATAATACCGCTTTCTATCAGTACTTTGAGGAAAAGTACGGCGCGGTCTTCACCAATTCCATGTATCTCTCAATTGCCGCAGATGGCTATATCCGGCATCACCACGGCGATCCCCTGCGGGCATTGGCCAGCCGTCATATCTATATGGGATACTGTTTGCGCGACCCCGAGTGGCAGCTGAACGAGGCAAAGCGGTACGGCGTCAATGGAGCGGTGATGATCGTCGCCAGCAATTGTATTGACTCCGTCGGCAATATGTTTATCAAGATGGTACTCGAACAGGGGGGCGTGCCGGTCCTCCCCATTTATGCCGATGTCGTCGATGCGCGGGAGTGGAAGGACGAGGAGATTAAGGCGCAGGTCTCGCAATTTATTGAAGAACGGTGCATGCCTTGATAAAAGGTAACAGATGATTTTAATGATTTAGAATCCTCCTTTTGAAAAGGGGGGAAGTAAGCTATTTAGTAGAGAATGAGGGAAAAACCATGCTCACGGGATACAGGGTATTAGACCTCACGGATGAAAAAGGTTTTCTCTGCGGCAAGATCCTGGGAGACCTGGGCGCGGACGTCATCAAGGTCGAGCGTCCGGGGGGAGATACCGCCAGGAATATCGCACCTTTTTACCATGATACCCCGGATCCGGAAAAGAGCCTGCACTGGTTTGCCTTCAATGCCAGCAAGCGGGGGGTCACCTTAAACATCGAAGACCCAGAAGGCCAGGACCTATTCAAAAAGCTCAGTGATACGGCGGACTTTATCATAGAGTCCTTTCCCCCAGGATATATGGAGAAGCAAGGACTGGGCTACTCCGCCTTAAGCACGCGCAACCCGAAGCTCATCATGACGTCCATCACCCCGTTTGGGCAGACCGGCCCCTATAAGGACCGCAAGGCCTCCGAGATCGTCATTATGGCTATGGGCGGAATGACGGATATCAATGGGGATAGCGACAGACCTCCGCTGCGCTTGTACCTCGACCAGGCGTACTATTTGGCCAGCTCCTACGCGGCAGCGGGAACGCTCCTTGCCCTGCACTGCCGGTACGCAGCCGGCAAGGGACAGCAGGTGGATGTATCCATCTACGAGTGTGTCGTGCGGGCTAATTACCGCGAGCCCATCCGCTGGGAATACACGCAGATGCTGACTTCCCGCATGGGCAACCTGTTCGCGCGGGGAGGGCGCGCGTACCGTCAACTGTGGCCGTGCAAGGACGGGTATGTCACCTGGCTCCTCATGCCGGATAATGTCAAACCTGTGCGTGCCTTCGTGGAATGGATGAAGGAAGAAGGTGCGGCAGGCCGATGGGGAGAGATGAACTGGGATGAAGTCTCATTGTTAAAATGGAGCCCGGAAGAGCAGGATGCATTAACAAAGGCAATCGCGGATTTCATAGCGACCCACACCGTAAAGGAATTGGAAAAAGCCTCCATACAACGGGGACTCTTGCTCTCGCCGGTGAACAGCGTTGATCTAGTGGCTGAAGACGAACAATTACTGGCGCGGGGGGATTGGAAGAAGATCGAACACCCTGAGCTAGGCGCAACCTTTAATTATTCTCGTTTTACCTATCTGACTAGTGAAGGTAACAATGAAGTCCGTTTTCGCGCGCCCCTCGTGGGAGAACATAACGATGAAATCTATGGAAAAGAGTTGGGCCTTTCCAAAGAAACCTTGACTGCCCTCAAACAAAAGGGGGTGTTGTGATGGCAGCACGGAAACAGGCGAGTGCATCGCGCCCCGGCGCTTTAGCAGGTATCAGGGTACTGGATTTCAGTTGGGCAGGGGCCGGCCCCTTTGTCACGAAGTTTCTCGCCGACTTCGGCGCTGAAATTATCAAGGTAGAATCGCGGAAACGTCCGGATATCGGGCGCCTCACCCCTCCGTTCGCGGGAGGGATCAACCACCCCGACCGCAGCGCCTTGTACCTCCACACCAACGCGAGCAAACTCAGCATCACCCTCAATATCCAGCACCCGAAGGGGAAAGAGATCGTGAAAAAGATCGTCGGTATCGCCGACATCGTCATGGAGAATTTTACACCCGGGGTGATGGAGCGGCTCGGCTTCACGTACAAGGAGCTCATCAAGATAAAGCCTGACCTCATCATGGCCAGTTCAAGCATCTACGGACAGACAGGGCCGAAGAGCCGCCTAAGCGGTTTCGGCAATACGGGGTATTCCATCTCGGGGCACTATTTGTTGACGGGCTGGTCTGATCGAGAACCGGTCTCACCGGGGGTGGCCTATGCCGACATCGTGCAGCCGGTATTCACCATTAGTGCCATACTGGCGGCCCTCGACTACCGAAAAAGGACCGGCAAGGGACAATACATCGACTCCACCCAGGTGGAAACGATGGTGCAATGCATTGCGCCTGCCATGCTTGACTATTTTGCCAATGGTCGTGTTGCGACGCGCCTTGGCAACCGTTCTCCCTATGCCTCGCCGCATGGTATCTTCCCGTGCAAAGGAGACGATCGCTGGTGCGCCCTTGCCGTGTTCAACGAAGAGGAATGGCACGGCCTGTGCCAGGCAATGAAGAACCCCCCATGGACCCGTGACGCAAAATTTGCCACCCTCGCTGCGAGAAAAGAGAACGAAGACGAATTGGAATCACTGATCGCCGAGTGGACCATCGCGTATGACCGCGACGAGTTAACAACTATGCTACAAAAGGCCGGCGTCCCCTCCGGCCCTGCCCAAAACGGATCTGACCTGGTAGATAGAGACCCTCAACTGCGCGAGCGACAGAGTTTCATTAAACTTACTCATCCCGTGATGGGAGAGGTAAACCACCCTACCCCGGCAATTAAGCTCTCCGCTACCCCTCCTCATATGAAGACATCACCCTGCCTCGGCGAGCACAATGAATATGTGTACAAAGAATTGCTGGGAATCCCGGAGCAGGAATATAACGAGCTTGTGAACGAAGGGGTCTTTGAGTAGTGCATTCTATCGCGCTATTTTTGAATGGGAGAACATCGACACACAAACATCTTCTATATAAGATATTACCGGGGGGGAAGAATATGAAAACAAAGCTGACTGTCACATGTGCATGCCTTGCGCTACTCCTGACTGGATGCGGAGGTATCACTAAGGGGAAGGCAGCATCCGAGGCCGCTATCAACCATTTCCATCAACTATACAACGAAGGAAAATTTGACGACATCTGGAGGGAAGCCCATCCCAAGTTTCGGAGCACGTCTAATTAAGGAAACATATGATAAGTTAATGAACGCGGTCCAGCGGAAACTCGGCAAGGTCACGTCCACATCAAATGCCGGCTGGAGAGTCAACACCTTTAATTTTACAACGACCGTATTGATGACACAGAAAACAGTGTTCGAGCAGGGCGAAGGTACGGAATCATTTACTTTCGAGATGGACGGAGAGAAAGCCGTGCTGGTAGGCTGGAACATCCAGTCCTTGGATCTCATCACGAAATGAAGAAGCCGCACCATCCACTTGAACGACCGCAGCTTCGCCATCTCGTTCAGCTCGGCTATTAGGCAATAACAAACTTAAGCTATGGTAATTGTGAATCACTGGAATGATAATATTCAGAATTTAAGAGTTGCCCTTAATAAATTAGGAGGAATATTTGATGGATGAATTCATTATTGAAAAAAATCTTGAGTATGTTGAAGATACTGAAATTGGAAATTTTTGGGGTGGCGTGGATACCTATAATAATATGAAATGGGAATTATTTTTTGAAGCAGATAAAAATGGCCCTACACCTAAACAATTAAGTCAATATAAAATTTTTTTGGCGGACTTTGATGTAATTTACGAAAATATTAAACAACATATCGCTCCACAACTTCCGATTCCAATAAATAATTCTTTTTCAGATTATCGTAATTTACCTGTGAATGTGGATATCGTCACTTTGAAAAAGAAAGGATCAGAAGCAGATATTGAATTAGCATGTTGCTTTTATCAGAAAAAATTTATTTTCAAAAAAAGGTTATTTTTCTTAGTTAATATTAAAAACAATCAAATAGTCTCTGTCGTACCAAATTAATTCTAATACAAGCGGATGCAAAAAGACTACCGCTCAGCTCAGCCATTCGGCGGAACAACGCTAAAAGGAGAAGACCAATGATCAAACGCACGTTTATCTTTTTCCTGCTTGCTCCATTCATTCTTTTTGCCTGGGCACTACCGCTGTCTGCGGCGCCGCCCGATATGCCAGCACCCAGACCTAATGAGTTCCCTTCGCAGCAACTTGCTCGCCCACAATATACTTACTGGGTGACCAATCCGACGAGCGGCGCGCAGCTCTTCGTCCCTGTGATTCTGCCGAATAATCCCGGCAAGTCTCCCGCAGTTGTGCTCGTCCCGGGCGGCATCAATTCAAGTCGTGGTTTTCTCGATCCGCCTAAAGCGTTGCGACTTGCCGACGCCGGATTCGTCGTGGTCCTGTTTGATCCTGATGGTCGTGGCAAGAGCACGGGCAAAGAAGATTTTGGTGGTTACATTCACCAAGACGGACTTGCCGCGGTAGTTCGCTTTACGGCGGGTCTACCATACGTGGACGCACAAAAAATTGGACTCGTGACGTATTCATACGGGATCACGATGGCAAGCGGCGCGCTGGCGCGTTATTCAGACTTACCAATCAGATTTTTGATTGACTGGGAAGGTCCCGCCAACCGCGTCTATACAACAAGTGGATGTAAAGAAACCGGCGGCGAAAGGGGCAAGACCGGTTGGAATCCATGCAGCGATAGCGCATATTGGTCGGAACGCGAAGCGGTGAATTTCATCGGTAAGATTCTTGTGCCGTACCAACGCATTCAATCGGAAAGAGACCACGTACAGCCAACGAATACGCATGCAGTGGAGATGATCAACGCGGCGGTCAACGGCGGTGTGCCGTGGGTGCGACTAAATTATTATCCGCCAAATCAAAAATATGATCCGAAAGCGCCGCCGGCGATGTTTCCCGAGCGAGAGGATCGGATGTTGGAACAGAAAATTGCCGATTGCGCGCACGAGTTGCTGAAAAGGTGAAATGGTAATGTCCCTTAGCTCCAATACGCCGCCCCACAACGGGTTGCAGCAGATGTTGCTCAGTAGCGTTCCCCAGCAAGGCTGAACCGGACAGTTTATAGAAAGTTAATCACCTCATTCGCTCCCACACCACCTCACCGTTTAAGATGGTCATATCGACGGGGAGGGCCTTGATCTCCTCAACCGGGAGCTCATCCAGGTTTCCCCCAAGGACGACGAGGTCTGCCAGTTTCCCCGGCGTAATAGAGCCTTTTTCTATCACCTCATAATGAGGTGATACACCCCCCGAGGGGTGTCCAAACCGGGCCTGACGCGGCATTTGCTTCTCTCCACCCTCGTATGTTCACCATATATCCAATACTTTGTCATGCTATTCAACAGTCCCCTCGTTCCTTTTTGTCGGCGCAAAAAACAATAATAATATTCATCTTTACCAGAAATTAGGGTATAATATTTGTGATCAAAACCAATATGAATGCGACGATATAGAATTTTTTATATGGGAAAAATTGTAAGAAATAGGAGGATTTGTTATGAAGCTTAAAGTTGTTGTCCACCGCGCCGAAGAAGGCGGTTACTGGGCTGAGATACCTGCCGTTCCCGGCTGTGCCACACAAGGCGAAACATTCGAAGAACTCCTCCACAATATCTACGAAGCGGTTGAAGCGTGTCTGTCGGTTGATATGAAAGACATTACCATAAGCGGCAAAGACGAAATCCTTGAGGTCGCCGTATGAAAAGTGTTTCCGGCAAAGAATTGGCAAAATTGCTGGAGAAAAAAGGTTGGGAAATGAAAAGAATACACGGCAGCCATCATGTTTACACAAAACCAGGCAATCCGGCAAGAATCTCCGTTCCCATACATAAAAATGTTCCGCTAAAAATCGGCCTCTTGAAACACTTCATGAAAATCGCGGAAATAGGAGAAGAAGAATTATAAGCTTTATCTAATCATTTCATCAAGCCGACCTTTCCGCCGATTCGCGGTTTCAAGGCGGCTAATTTTTTTGTTTGTAGAGAATGAATCACCTCATACGCTCCCACACCACCTCGCCGTTTAAGATGGTCATGTCGACGGGGAGCGACTTGATCTCCTCAACCGGGAGCTCATCCAGGTTTCCTCCAAGAACAACGAGGTCTGCCAGTTTCCCCGGCGTAATCGAACCCTTTGTCGCCTCCTCAAAGTTAACCGCAGCCGCCGCAGACGTATACAGCGTGAGCGCCTCAACTAATCCGATCCCCTCGTGCGGGAGCACAACAGCACCGCTCTCAGCCTTTCTCGTCATCGCGGCATAGACACCCACGATCGGGTTCGGATCGATGATGGGAAAATCCGAACCGGCAGCGACCGTGATGCCCTGTCTTCGCAACGTGCCTATCGGATACAGATAGTGGAGTTCCTCAGGGGAAACGGTCTTAAGATAGCGATCGCCATTGTAGTACACAAAAGACGGGTGCGTTACGACGGCAATCCCCAGCGTATGCAGGCGTTTGGCAAGCGGCGGCGGACAGACAGAACAGTGCTCGATACGGTGCCGGTGGTCGGCACGGGGGTGGCGCTTGAGGGCGTATTCGATGGCGTCGCACGCCGCCTCAATGGCAGCTTCCTCAATGGCATGGAGTACAACCTGAAGCCCTGCCTTGTGGATGGCGCATACCCTCTCCTTCAGCTTTTTGGGGTTTGGATGAAGACTCCCGGTAATTTCGTGTATAATAATCTTTACACCCCCTACACGGAGCTGGTCTTCATTACCGAAAGACGCGTACGCCGTCCTTCTGCATTCATTGAACCCTTTCACGCCGAGCATCATGGTGACCCGTGGCTTGAAGACCCCGTGGTCTTTCCATCGCTGAAACATTTTCCAGCGAAGACGATCATTGTGAGCGGTGGTGTCCTGGATAGAGGTGATCCCAACGGAAAGGAGCTTGTCATTTGCCAGTCTTATGCCGTGCTTCATCTCGTCGTCATCGAGGGGAGGGATCTTCTTCGCGAGATACCCGCTCATTCCATACACGATCCCGGTTGGTTTCCCTGTCTCCAAGTCCCGCTCGATGAGACCATCAGGGGGGTCTGCAGTTTCCATCGTAACGCCGACAAGTTTTAAAGCCAGCGTGTTGAGGACATGGGCATGGCCTGAGCGATGCGTGAGCTTTATGGGATGATCAGATGAGGCTGCGTCGAGATCGTGACGATTTGGATGGCGTTGCTCGGCGAGATAGAATTCGTTATATCCCTTGCCGCGTATCCATGTCCCGGGCGGGCTTTCCTGCGCGGCAGAGCGGATCTTGCCCTGGATATCGGCGAGGGAGCGGATGCCCCCGCGCGGTGACAGATCCAGGGAGACCAATGCCTCGGCATAGGCGGGAAGATGGCAATGGGCGTCGATAAGGCCCGGGATGACGCTCCTCCCCGCGCAGTCGATGACGCGTGTGTTTTTCTTCCGCGCAGGGATCGCTTCGTTCGCCGATACGGATACGATCTGACCTTTACTGATGACAATTGACTGCGCCCGTGGCACGGCAGGGTCCATGGTAATCACGGCGGCGTTGGTGAGGATGAGATCAGGTGGCGATGCCTGGTATACTACCATACGACCTTCTTACGCCGTGCGCCGAGAAAAGTCAACGCGAGCTGTCCTGTCTGATAGGGCATTTTTAGGTTGCAACATCAACTAAATCAACTATATACTATACAGCTGGCCTCTCGACCAAACTCAACGTTAATCCACGAGGCGTGAGACCGCCGAATGCAACAGGAAACGTCGGTAGAGAGGACATGGAAGTGGGATATATTTATGCAAAGCAGTTACGAGACCCTGGGTTTTGAGCTACGACAACACGTGGCCGTGGTCACGGTGCCCGGTTTCACGGATGATCACCTTCAATCGGAACGCCTGGCTGATGAACTCGCCGATCTGTGTGCCGACATTGAGATGCAGGAGGAGATTCGCGTGGTCATGGTCACGGATCGCGCCGACAAGGGCGTTGCGAACAACAAGCAGCCCGTAAGGAACATCCCCGGCCTGGCAGTTTCGGTGGCAGGGCTTGATCGCCCTATCATAGCGGCAATCAATGGAGACGCCATCGGGCAGGGCTTAGAGCTGGCCATGGCCTGCGATATCAGGATTGCGAGTGCCACTGCCCGTTTTGGTCTGCCGCATATTCAGGCAGGCATCATCCCCGGAGATGGCGGGACCCAGAGGCTGCCGCGTCTGGTAGGGAAGGCGAAGGCCCTGGAGATGATCCTTACCGGTGACCTGATCGATGCCCCTGAAGCCGAGCGTCTGCATCTGGTCAATAAGGTGGTGCCTGCCGGCGATGTGATGAAGGCAGCGCTGGAAATGGCACACGATATGGCGGCCAAGGCCCCCGTTGCCCTGCGGTTTGCCAAAGAGGGGATATACCAGGGGATGGACGTGACCCTTTCTCAAGGGTTGCGCATGGAGGGAGATCTCTACCTCTTGCTGTATACCACGAATGACCGCGTTGCCGGCATAGAGGCATTTAAGAATAAAACAAAGCCTTCTTTTCAGGGGAAGTAGCACATCACGATGAGTAGCTTTAAAACGATCATCTACGAAAAGCAAGAGAACAGAGCCTACGTCACGCTGAATCGTCCTGAGGTCTTGAACGCCTACAGTATCCAGATGCGCGATGACCTGTACGAGGTTTTGACGGCCATTCGCGATGATGATGAGATACGAGTTGCCGTTGTTAAGGGCGCGGGTGATAAGGCCTTCTGCGCGGGGGCGGATCTCAATGAATTCCTCACTGCCTCATCCACCATTCAAGCCCGACAGATTCGGTTCAGGAGAGATCTGTGGAAGCTCTTTCTCACTATCCCACAGCCCCTCATTGCCGCGCTGCACGGATATGTCCTCGGGTCGGGGATGGAGATCGCCGCGTGCTGCGACATTCGGATAGCCTCTGAGGACGCCGTGTTCGGCCTTCCGGAGGTGGGCTTTGGCATTATACCCGGTGCAGGGGGGACGCAGACGATCCCACGGATCATCGGGGTGCCGCGCGCGCTGGAGATGATGCTCACCAATCGTTGGCTGCCGAGCACAGAAGCCTATCAGTACGGATTGGTGAACCGGGTCGTGCCTCGGGACAAACTTTTTCAAACAGCGGAAGAAATGGCGCGGCACATCGCTGCCCTCAACCCCCAGGCAGTCACAAAGGCCAAAGAGGCCGTCGTGCGCGGAGTTGATTTGCCCCTTGCCGAGGCCCTCTCATTAGAAAAAAGACTCGCATCTGAATGTACCGTAATGACTGCGGATAAACAAAGAAACCATATTGAGGAGAATAAGTAATGAATACCACTGATTTCTTGAGCATCGCAACCGCTATCTGCCCAGACAGGGATTGTATAGTCTTCGAGGACAAACGATTCACCTACGCACAGATCAATGAACGGGTCAACCAACTTGCCCATGCCCTCATAAATCTTGGTGTTGCCAAGGGTGATCGTGTCGGTGTCCTTGCCGTAAACTGCAATCAGTATGTTGAGGCCTATTTCGCTTCAGCCAAAGTAGGGGCAATCTTTGTACCGCTCAATTTCAGGGCCAAGGCGGAAGAACTCAATTACATGATCAACCGGGCTGAAATAAAAATCCTCTTTATAGAAAGCAGGTATCTCGAGATCATCAGCCCTATCAAGGCGCAGCTCCCCACCGTCACGCACTACATCTGCATCGACAGCAAACAGGAGCTCTACTACGAAGATCTGATCGCATCACAATCCACCGATGACGTCATTACCGACATTGACGATAACGATATTACGATCCTCATGTTTACCTCAGGCACGACGGGGCAACCCAAGGCGGTACCACTTGGGCATGACGCCTTTGTCACCTATGCCCTCGAAAACGTGGAACCTGCCAACCCCGATATCGCCGAGAGGACCATCTTGACGGTACCGCTCTATCATGTGGCCGGCATTCAGGCCATGTTGCCTTCCATATATGGCGGCCGGACATTGATCATGATGCGGCAATTTGAACTCAAGGAATGGATGGAGACGGTTCAGAAAGAGCGTGCCACCCGGGCAATGCTGATCCCTACTATGTTGAAGTGGATTATCGACAGCCCGGATTTCCATACCTACGATCTGTCCAGCTTAAATGTCATCACCTACGGTGCCGCCCCCATGCCCTTTGAGGTCATAAAAAAGGCCATCGAGATGATGCCCCAGGTACAGTTTATCAACGGGTACGGGCAAACCGAGAGCGCGTCAACGTTAACGACCTTAGACCCGGAAGACCACCGGATTACCGGAACGGAAGAAGAGAAGGCCAAGAAGTGGAAAAGGCTTCAGTCATCCATCGGGAAACCGCTACCCGATGTGAGCATAAGGATCGTCGACGACGAGGGAAACGTCGTGCCGCCTCATGCCGTTGGTGAGATCAACGCCAAGGGGCCTCGGATCATGAAAGGCTATTGGGGGGACGAACAAAAGACCGCCCAGACCTTGACGAAAGACGGGTGGCTGCGGACCGGCGATATGGGATATCTAGATGAGGACGGCTACCTGTATCTTGCGGGCCGAGCCGATGACCTGATAATCCGCGGAGGGGAAAATATCTCACCGGAAGAGGTAGAAGAAGTACTCAATTCCCATCCCAAGATTGAGGAATCGGTTGTCATAGGGATACCGGACCCTGAATTCGGCGAACAGCCTGTATCGTACGTTGTGCTCAAAGAAGGAGAAACCGCCTCTACCGAAGAGATTATTGAATTCTGCCGAGAACGGCTTGCACCGTTCAAGAGACCTAGAAATGTCATGTTTATTGATTCCTTACCCAGAAATCCCCTCGGTAAGATCCTTAGAAAAAAGCTCCGCGAGGAACACGCGCAAGCCTGATCCTCATAAGAAGCGTGAGCAGAAAGAAAGGAGGTTTGACCACAGATGGCGAATCAAGTCGGAAAGCGATACAAATGTGCGAAGTGCGGTGCTGAGGTCATCATCACCCGTGGCGGTGATGGGACCATTATCTGCTGCAAACAGCCGATGGAATTGAAACAGTAAAGATACACAGGAGGTGTAAGGGTATGAGCCAGTTGGGAAAGAGATATCGCTGTGAAGTCTGCGGGACCGAGGCATTGTGTACGAAGGCCGGCGACGGCACGTTGGAATGCCACGATCAAGAAATGAAGCTCCAGGAACCAAAGCCTGTCCCATCATCCGATTGACGTCACTTCCCGTTGCAGAACAGCCTTGATGAAACGAACACGGATTTGCCCCCTGCTCGGCATTGATTATCCCATCCTCCAGGGGGGAATGCTGTGGTTGGCCACAGCAGAACTTGCCGCAGCGGTTTCCAATGCCGGCGGTCTCGGGGTCATCAGCCCGTATGCCGGTATGGAGCAATCCGGCGATCCAACGGAAAACCTGCGAGACCAAATCATAAAGGCAAGAGCGCTCACTGAGTGCCCGTTCGGGGTCAATATCCCCCTAGACCTTGAATCAAGCGGGCTTCTCATCGATGTTGCTTTAAGACAAAAAGTGAGAATCGTGGTGACGGCGGCAGGGAGCCCGGATACGTATACCGCCGTCTTGCACGATGCCGGAATCACGGTCCTCCACGTCGTCAGCACCGTCGCGCAGGCCCGTTTTTCAGAATCAAGCGGAGTGGATTGTGTTATCGCAGAGGGGTATGAGGCTGCTGGACGGGTGGGGGTTGATGAGGTGCCCCTCTTTTCGTTAGTCCCCCAGATCGCGGACGCAGTAGGGATACCGATTATCGCCGCCGGTGGTATCGCGGATGCGCGAGGCGTTGTCGCCGCCTTTGCCCTCGGTGCGGAGGGGGTGCAGCTCGGTACTCGCTTTATCGCCGCAGAAGAGAACATGGCCCATCCACGGTACAAAGAGGCCATTGTGCAGGCCCGTGATACGGACACCGTGGTCACCTCCCGCGTCGTGCGCCCACGTCGAAACCTCAAAACAGCATTCACCGAGCAGCTCATGACGCTCGACAAAACAGGCGCGGCTGCGCAGGAGATCGTCGATGTCCTCGGATACCGCAGCGCCAGGCAGTCGCAACTCGAGGGAGATCTCGCGGCGGGCGAGGCCTCGTGCGGGGCATCGGCAGGCCTTATCAACGATATTGTCCCCGCGGCAACAATTATCAAAAGATTGATAGAGGGGTATGAAGAGGTTGTAAAGGAACTGACGAGGGAGGACAAGTAATAGTTTAGTTCATCGCCTAAAAAAAGGAGAATCACTAATCTGCTTTTTCACTTTAGAAAAAAAACCATTAATCTTATCTCCCCATGTAACAAAGGGGAGCCATTATAATTTTCCCCCTCTTTAGAAAAGGGGAATCATTATAATCCCCCCTCCCTTTAGCAAGGGGAGATCTTATAATTTCAACCCCCCTTTAGAAAACCGAAGGTGACCCTTTGGTCAGGGGGGTAAGGGGGGATTTGAGTAGATATGCTAGATTACGATAAACGGTTAAAACCGCTTTCCCAATCCCTCAGAAAAAATATGACAGATGCTGAAAACCTGCTATGGGCAAAATTGCGTCGGAAACAATTAAAAGGATATCAGTTTTATCGTCAGAAGATAATCGAGAGATTTATCGTTGATTTTTACTGCCCAAAGGCAAAACTGGTGATAGAGCTTGATGGTGGACAACACTATTCAGAAGATGGAAAAATGAAGGATTCCATCCGTGATGATAGCCTGGCAAAAAAAGGAATAACGGTTTTAAGGTTTTCCGATAAGGAGATATTTGAGAACATAGGGGGAGTTTTAGAGAGGATTTGGGGTAATCTATAAAATCTCCCCTAACCCCTCTTTGCCAAAGAGGGGAATACGATGATATTTTTGAAACAATTCTTTGGCTAAACCGGAGGTGACCCTTTGGTCAGAGCCACCTTCGGCATGAAAAAGCGTCACCTACGAACGACAAAAAAATCCCCCTCTATCCCCCTTTTCCAAAGGGGGAAGAACTCCTCCCTAATTTGTAATGGGAGGCAGGGAGGGCTTTGGTTGTTGTATTTTCTGAGCAATCAAACATGACGAAGCGGCATCCACAAATCCCGCAAACGGCGGGAAAAATTTCCTTTCATCCCCCCTTTAGCAAAGGGGAATCTTATAATTCCACCCCCCTTTAGAAAAGGGGGGGTAAGGGGGGATTTGAAAATTAATTCTCTAAACAATGAGGAAACGTCTTGTTAAAAGATATACGCATCCTCGATCTGGCTGATGAACAAGGTTCGTTCTGCTCAAAACTGCTCGCCGACCTCGGAGCCTTTGTCATCAAGGGAGAACCGCCCGCAGGCGATCCAGCGAGGCAGCGACAACCAAGCCTCTCTTTCACCTACCACAATACCAACAAACACGGTATCACCCTCGACCTGACACATGAGTCGAGGAAAAAGGGCTTTCTTAATCTAATAAAAGATGCCGATGTATTGGTCGAGACCTTTGCCCCCGGCTATCTTGAAGGGCTCAATCTCAACTATGCCGCCTTGAGCCAGGAAAATCCAGGCCTCATTCATCTCTCCATAACGGGGTTCGGTCAAACCGGCCCTCGGCGTACCTATCGCTCCAACGACCTGATTGCCGCCGCCTATGGCGGTCAGATGTATGTAACGGGAGACCCGTCATCGCCGCCGCTCCAACCGTACGGTGAGCAGGCATATTATGCCGCCTCCCTCTTCGGCGCAGTCGGGATTCTCCTCGCCTTGAGAAGGCGCTCGCACACTGGGAAAGGCATATACATTGATCTCTCCGTCCAGGAGGCCGTGGTTGCGACCCTAGATCACGTCATGGTGCGCTATTTCTCCGACAAGACCGTGGCCACGAGAACGGGGAACCGTTCCTGGAACAACGACCTCTGCGTCCTCCCCTGCAAAGACGGCTTCCTTCAAATGACGCTCCTCTCCTCTTGGGATACCCTGGTTGAATGGATGGCTGCAAAAGGGATGGCCGGCGATTTGCAGGAGGCGAAGTGGCAGAAAGGAGAGTATCGCGCAAAACACATCGACCATATTATCGAGGTCGTACAGAAATGGACCGGGCAGCACACGACGCAAGAACTCTTTGAAACGGCGCAGGCGATGCGCCTGCCGTGGGCGCCGATCTGTTCCCCTGCAGAGGTCATAACAAGCCCCCATCTCGCGGTCCGTCGATTCTTCATCCCCCTGGATCACTTTACGTATCCGGGGATGCCTTATCGTTTTAGTTCCTACTCACCACCACCGATAAGGCAAGCACCCGCATTAGGCGAACACAACGAACAGATCACCGCCGGCCACGTATGGCCTAAGGGAGGAGGATCACCGAAGAGTCACCATCTCAAAGACAATCCAGTCTCCGACATTGCTGATAGCGCCGTCCTCGCGGGCATCCGGGTGGTGGACTTCACGCGGATATTGTCGGGACCGTACGCCACAAGGATACTCGCCGATTTCGGCGCGGAGGTGATCAAGATCCAATCTCATAAAACGGCAAACGGCGCTGAATTGAATTCGACGGCATACTTCGCTACCTGGAACCGCAACAAACACAGCATCACCCTTGACATGAGCCACCCTGAGGCGCGGGATATTGCCTTGAAACTTATAGCGGTGAGTGATGTCGTGGTGGAGAATTTCTCCCCCCGTGTCCTGCCCAACTGGGGATTGGGGTACGACCACCTCAGGACGGTAAAGCCGGATATCATCATGATCGGCATCTCCGCCATGGGGCAGACCGGCCCGTGGCGGGATTTCGCGGGTCTTGCTCCGACATTCCATGCCCTGTCCGGGCTGACCGCTCTGACATCACAGTCGCTCGATTACCCCGTGGGCATAGGCCATGCCTACGGTGATACGATCATCAGCCTCTATGCCGTCATCGCCATTCTGACAGCCTTAAAACACCGAGACGAGACCGGCGAAGGACAATATATAGACCTCTCGGGATATGAGGCCCTCTGCACCGTGCTTGGCCCCGCGCTTATGGAGGCAGGGCTGGGACATGCGGCCGATTCATCAGAGGGTGCGGATGTCCCGTGTGGCTATTTCCGCTGCCTGGGGGAAGATCGGTGGTGTGTCATCACCGTCTCCAGCACCCAGGAGTGGGAGGCCTTCTGCCGCTCTGCAGGCCACTTTGATTGGATCATGGATGAGCGTTTTTCCACAAAATCCCGCCGGAGGCAAAACCGTGCGGAACTTGATTGCCTCATCAGTCAATGGACAGCCCGGCATGCGCCTGAGGAAATTGTCCAGCTCCTGCAGACAGCCGGGGTCCCGGCCGGGGTCGTGCAGAACGCCGCGGATCTTGCCCATGACCCCCAGCTTATGGCTCGCAGCTTTTTTATCGAGATGGAACACCTTGCCCTCGGCACAACGGTCTCAGATAGATCCCCTCTCAGGTTCACCGATGAAGGACCACCAGATTGGAAAGCGGCGCCGTTGTTGGGAGAAGACAATAGATATGTCTTTATCGATCTGCTCGGCCATACAGAAGATGAAGTTTCAGCATATATAAAGAAGGGAGTCATCGCTTAATTATATTCTTACCAAAAATTATCCATACGCTAAAGGCCCATTTTTGGATATCCCTCCGCTGAAATCAGTGATGTTGCTTTTTCCCGTTGGACTACTACTGTTTTGAAACGATAGTCGGTGAGCTAGAGTGAGGTAAAACTGTAATCTCTTTGATAGCCGTTGCCGCAGCCCCCTCGGTATCCGTAAATTCCATTGTAATAGTATAGGTCCCGGGCTTTTCATAAACGTGTGATGCCGTGGGACCGCCAATGGTGATCTGAGAGCCATCTCCCCAATCCCAAGTCGTACCCGCCCATTCGGGCACTCCTGGATAATGATAGGCCATTTTATCGTCGTAAAAACGGGTCTCATCATTCCATACCTTGACCGTATCCCCCACCTTGACCGTTTCCGACAATATGGCGATGGTAACCTGTGCTGGCGTATTGGAACGGGTCTTGCTGATATTGTCATAGAAAAGAAAGCCTTCAGGCAAGTGATCTATATTTTCAAGCATTTCCACATGGGCTTGATATGCACGCGATATCTGATCCCGCGTAATCTTATCAGGGGTATCAAAGATGGAATGGTAATACAGCGGAATACTGGCCACATTCACCCATGGGCTTGTCGTCGGTGCGATCCCCCATTGGGGACCTCGACCTGTTGATTCGAATCGGTTCTGGGTGCACGTGAATCCGTGCTTATCCATCGTAAACCCCGCCAATTTTGTAAAGATATAATTATTGGATATGATGTAAAATTCGCAGGTCTCTCCTTCGACTGGCACGATTTCACCTTTGGTTTCGTCATATTGATATCTAATACCCCCAAGGGCATGATCCACATCCCAAACAACGGCCTTAACAAGTTGATCTTTATGCGCTTCGGCAAATTGGTAATGGCCTGAATTCATATCGAAATCATGTCCGAAACACCACGCGAAGATCATGTCGCGGTTTCTGAGCACTGCTTTGTTTGAAAAAAAGTATTCCGCCAGTTTAATCATTAAGGCGACACTCCCATTATTATCAACTGCACCGGTGAAATGCCCCGTGTCATAGTGAGTCCCCACGAGGATAACCTCTTCCATGCTGCCGTTACCGGGTAATTCAAGAACAATATTGGAAGCATCATATACCTTTCGAGAGACCTCATGTCTTATAGTAACTGTATGAGGCCGGCCGAACACCGCCACATTTCTCAGATAATCCCCACCGCTTTTGCTGAAACAAAATACCGGGATGGGAAAAATATCAGTCGGGAGGCCTTCACCCTTTTGTTGCTGAGGGCTGTCCACGTACATATTCGCCCGGAATATCGCTATTGCCCCTTGATCCTTTGCCTGAACAACGGCTTCTTTGGCGCTTGCGATATAGCCCCGCATCATCTTTTCGTCTATGAGTGCGATCTTGCCTTTTACATCCACAAGGTTGAAATAGGACTGAGATCCATCCCCAAGATATACCATTTCACCGGTAAGCCCCCCACCCCCAGGGGGTGTTTCCTTACAGTATTGCATGGGAAAACATTGCTCTGATAATGACGTCTGTTTCCCGTCCGTCTCCACGGTGACTTCAAACCCTGAGGGATAGGGATTGTTCACTTTAATGGGTTCAAATCGGGCGGTCGTCAAACCTGCTGCATGGAGTTTTGATAGAATATACGTGGCCGCGCGATCTCCCGATTCCCCAGGGCGTATCCCTGAATGAAGCCCGTACCCGGCTATATCACAAAGGGCACGAATCATGTCCGTAATCTCTTCAACAACACTAGTTGGGACAGTACCTTTCACGATTGTTTTCATTCCTCCAAATTTATGACCATAAAATGATTGTTATCGATTTTTCTGAGTATTTTATTGAATGCCGATCATGGCCTCGGCCCATAGATAGGCAAGGATTGGCCGGTCTCCAAGGCACCGAGATCCGGCGCAACTCCCTCATATCCATCATTCACATTAGGGAGGACGCAACCGGCATTGCGTGCCGCGGATTCGGGTTTAAGGGTAAAATCCAGGTCTTCGATGTTATAAACTTTGCTGATGTTATTCGAATCAACCGGTGTCACGTTGACAAATATATCATAATCCACAAGAGTGCTGTGTTTATCCT
The DNA here is from genome assembly GCA_016927065.1 of Deltaproteobacteria bacterium. Taxonomy (GTDB): domain Bacteria; phylum Desulfobacterota; class B13-G15; order B13-G15; family RBG-16-54-18; genus JAFGNJ01. Next base: position 21,047 of record JAFGNJ010000031.1, on the reverse strand, counting down.
GCCCCGTCGCCTTACTGTATTCTTCTAGGGTTTTAAACGAACGTTCCTCCATAGGCCCGGCATAGTCCTTCATGATATTGAATGGCGGTGATTTCCACTTGAAAGAGTATTCGGCCTCCGGGTCTGGACGGAATCCGTTATAATCGGATGATGTGTAATTGGTAAAAGTCTCTGAGGAAAAAACGGTTTCAGAGGGTCTCCACCCAAGGATAAGATTATTCCGAAAGTGGTAATTGGAGGCCAGATTCGCCTCGACACGGGTAATGAAGGTATTGTGGTAATAGATTAATCCTGATGGATTGGCATGATGTTTGATGGCCTTTGGGGCATTATAAATAATATTTCGTATAAAATATGCCGGGCCACCGTAAAGGGTCTGCTGGCTCAGGCCGTTGGTGCCGGAATTAATACAAAGGTTACGCAGGACACGGATATTATACATGGCCCCGTCTGCTTCAATAAAGTCGTCATGGAGATTGTTGAGGAAATTATTATAGATGTCGATGGAAACAAACATTCTATCCTGCGCCAAGACCGCTTCCATAGGATAGTCCTCCGGATGGCCATAAGGGGGATAACCGTCCGGCACCCCATAGGTGGCATGATCAATCCCGTCATGGAAATGAGCAATATAATTATGGCAGATAACGTGACCTGCCCCGCACACCTTAATCGCATATTCAGAAAGACATTGTTCATAAGGGTGCGGGGAGGTCCTTGGAGGGAAATTGGTCCACCCGTGAACCATAGTGGGGTCATGCCTGCCGATAAACACATTATCCGCTATATAAAAATTTTTTGAACCCGACCAGTGGGTATGAACGCCCTTATCGATATTCTCAAAGCGGCATCTTTTAATCACGAGCCCACTGGCGCCGATGATGTTCTTCTGGCCCGCCAAAAAGGCAACATAGGTATTACGTATCGTGATTCCTTCAAAGTAATGGTTATCAGCAACCATCACATTGAAGAGGTTAAAATTGCCGTTGCCATCAAAAACAACCTCACCATCTCCCGCGGCCTTAATAACGATGGGCATTTCCGGTGTTCCTTGTGCCGTCAGGTAATAGGTTCCCTGGAAAGGGGTCCCCATGCCTTTATCCCATATATCGGCCCCGTAGAAATTCCAGTCATCTTGATATACACCCGCGTGAACCAGTATGGTATCTCCGGGTTGAACCCGCGGCGGGGCCACACACCACCAATCGGCTTCGCACCAGCCCATGTAATAGGCCGCCATCAGATTGGGAAAGGCCGGTTCCACCTTTGGACCTGTGTAATCACTCGGATAGACGTGGTATATCCGCCCGCCCTCAAACGGCCGCGGTTCGGGGCGTGTTTTAACGGTCACACGTTTTTCGGTATCACCAATGACACCATCCGGGTCCAACAAGAGAAACTTGCACTCATAGTCCGTATCAGGTTCCAGATCAAGGATACTCCCCGCAAACAGGTTCGGTGTAATGTAGTCAATGCTATTGTTATAAAACTCGAAAATACTCTCTTCATTCTGGATACGTAACAGGGGTAATGCCTTTAGCCAGTCACGATCACCTTTTTTGCGATAAAAGACTTCAACTGTCGCATTACGGTTATCATCTCCTTCAACATACCATTCAAACCCAAGACAAGTCAGCGTCGGTGGCTCCACTACAAACTTCCCGGGCTTGACCTTATTCGGCATGAATAATGCCCTCTTTGGCATATTTCTTGGACATGGAAATGGCGAGAAATAATATGGGCCTGTCAACCCGTGTGACCCTCAGGGGACAATGCCGTAATCCTTTGGGGATCCAAATGAGACAACTTTTATTCAGGATATACTTCTCGTCTTCTATCCAATATTCTACTTCCCCTCCTAAATCATGGGGGTTTTCAGGATCACTGCCAATAAAGCCTAATATCTCATCATAATCGTGTACATGCGATGGTGTTCCCTCTTTTTCAGTGGCCTTCCAATACCAGGATAGGATCACGCTGTCCGCACCTTGCACGAATTCATCTTCCAACCATAAGATACGCGTCGCTCTCTTACTGTATTGCTCTTGTCTGTATTGGACATCTTCGGGGACCTTTAATTCGGTCAGAATATATTTCTCATATTTTCGGTTCGACATTGCTTTCTCCTTAATTATTTTTGGGGATCAACATTTGATGTTCACATGCTATGCGGCAACCATAAACATATCTGCGGAATAAAAACAATCAAACCCAGGCGAAGGACATCGGCTATTACAAAAGGCATAACCCCGTGGAACAGTTCCTTCGTGTTCGTTTCCTTTTGAAAGAGCCCCAATGTTGTAAAAAGATTCATCCCTATCGGTGGCGTTATCAAGGCTATTTCCGCCAAAATACATACAACCACACCAAACCATATACCGTCGAAGCCCAGAGCACCCGTTACAATAGGATAGACAAAGGGTACGATGAGTACGATTATAGTCATAACGGGTAGAACACAGCCCATAATGAACATTAGTAAAATGAGCATCCACATAATCACCATCGGAGAGGCCCCTGAAGCGTTGACCCAATTAAGCACGAGGAAATTAAGGCCTGTCAGTGTCACAAAACGGGCGAAAACCACGGAGAAAATAACGATTGAAAATGCCATGCAGGAAGTGCGCAGGCAATCTATCATTGCAGAACGAATAGGGACCCAATGAAAACCCCTTCTGAACACAAGAATCAGCAATGAGCCTGTCGCTCCTATCCCTGCCGCCTCGGTCGGGGTAAAAAAGCCCGCATAAATTCCGCCTATCACTAAAACCATGAGTGAAAGAAACCCCCACGTAGATTTCAGGCTTACGAGCTTTGCCTTCCAGGTGGCTGCGGGTCCCGGCGGCCCCGACCATATACCGAATGCGGTCACGAATAAAATAACCGCAGAATAGAGCACAGCTTCTATCAGCCCGGGGATGATCCCCCCTATAAACAATCTGCCGATCGACTCATCCGTAATGCTGCCATAGATGATAAAAGTAATACTCGGGGGAATAAGACCTCCCATGGTGGCGCCACAGCAGAGAGTGCCCAGGCTGAGCCTTTTGTCATAGCCGGCATTTTTCATAGGTGTGTAAGAGATTGGGCCGAATGTAAGGATACCCGCACCACTGGAACCGGTACAGGCTGCGAAAGCGGCAGATCCCCACACCGTTGCTATTGCCAATCCACCGGGTAATCTGCCGAACCATGTGGTGGCCGCTGCGTATAGTTCATCCCCGATTTTGGAATAATTGGCAAATTGCCCCATCAGGATAAACAACGGGACGGCCATGAGGACATAGCTTGTGCCCTCTGACCACGTGGTCGAAACCAGTGTCGACATGGCCGCTTGGAAGCTGGACAAATAGGCAAATCCCGCAAAACCGACGAGACCGAATGCAATGGCAATGGGCATCTTCAAAAAAATAAGCAGAAAAACCGCTACAAAACCCAAAATACCTACCATACTAGGTGTCAGTTCCATTATTTTCCCCTAAAATTTTTGCAAGCGTCAATCACATCAAAAATCAGTTGCAGGCAAAAGGTAACCCCTCCAACAACCATCATGAAATGAAAAGGCCAAACCGGAATGCGAAGGTTAACCGTGTTCATATGACTGACCTTGGATTCCATTGAGTATGTGATGCCCTGCCATGCAACGAGGCTGAGGAGAACGATACCTAATAAAGGGTTTATCACATCCATAATGTTTCTGAGCCATGTGGGGAGACGATCAAAAAATATATCTATAAATATGTGACCTTTTTCAGCCTGGGTATATGCCCATCCTAAAAAGACCATGACCGCGAGCGCTAGTTCTGAGATTTCCTGCGTCCCTGAAAAGGGTTTTCTAAAGTATCTGCCCACGACATCGACTGTTGTCACGAACATGGTTAGAAAAACCAGGGTAGCACCTACTAAGGCCACTACATAATTAAACTTCTGAATCCGGGCCTTAATAATAGGATAGTACTTCATGTGTATTTCCTTTTTTCTGTCTTAATCCTAATTTATAATAAAGGTAAATCCTAACAGTAAATAGGTCATGAAAAAAGGGCTGCTCGGTACACATAACCCTTTTTTCATGACCTGAGGAGGGAACTGTTTGGAATCCAGCCATACACATTCAAGGCGGTTTGTTCAGGCTTTATTTTATAGAATAGGGTGGTTCCTCTCCCAATTTTTTCAAAGCCTTCACAAATTCGTTCGCTACTTCTCGCCCCGGAAGGCCCTGTTTTTCCATGTCAGCTATATACTTTTCCCAGATGGGGAGCGCCTTGGCCTTTATCTTTGCCGTTTCCGCTTTGGATAATTTGTAAATGTCAATGCCCGCTTTCTTTACCACCTTAACGTTCGCTTTATCGCATTTAAGAGCTTCCTTCACGTATACCTCACTGTATTCCGCCAAAACTTCACTGACAACCTTCTGAAGGTCGGGAGGAAGAGAAGCGAATTTCTTTTTGTTCATTATCATGGCGGAATTGCCGAGCACACCAAGATTCATATCCAGGAGAGCTTTTGTGGGAAGTTCAGTGAATTTATACTTGACTATAGCCGTGATTGGATGGACCCAGACATCAACAATCCCTGTCTGCCATGCCATATAGGCGTCAGGGGGGAGGACTTGGACGGGAACCATCCCCAGCGCCTCAATAAATTCTGATATATACCCCCCTGCGGCCCTTGCTTTAAGACCAGCCATTTCTTCCAGGGTTTCCGGTTTATTTTTTCTAAAGAGGAGATTTAAATTAGTGGTCGCCACCCATCCCATGACCTTTACCTCACCCCACTGTTTATCAAAATATCCTTTCTCCGCAACCATACTCATCGCTCTGACAACGTTCAGGGGATCTTCCGCCGCCATAGGCAGGCTGGCAACCTCGGAAAGGGTAAACTTACCCGGCATCCAGACACCGGGAAAATCCGTGACATCCGCTACACCGTCCTTGACCATGCGGAACTGGTCTCTCCCTTTCCCGAGTGCCTCGGCCCAGTAAATGGTCATTTTAACCCGGCCGTCGCTCCTTTTCTCCAGCTCCTTGGCCATGGGTATGAGCCAGGGTTCGGCAAATGCGTCTGTCGGGGGTCTGAAGGTGGCAAATGTTAAATTATACGTCTCAGCAAAAGATGTTGATGCTAACGATGGCAGGATTATCGCCGTTAGGAGGCAAATGGCAAAAACATATAGTATTAAACATCTCTTCTTTCCCATTTTTAATCTCCTTTTCTGTGAAAAGACTATCTTAAACTAAACCCGTATCCTAATCTATCTATAGTGCTATAATAGTGTTTTCCCCTCCTTTCGCAACGGGGGGCCACTTCGATCGTTCTGCAGCCCCCCCTCTGAGCCAAAAAAACTTGCTTTCACGTTAGGCCATCACGTCAATACAATTTCAGCTACTCCAAAGGGAAGCCTGCCTTCTCCCAGGCAGATCGGCCGCCTTCAAGATTTTTCGCATTTTTATAACCCATCTGAACAAGTGCATATGCTGCAAGCATACCCCTAGAACCATGCTCGCAATACACCACCATTGTTGCATTCTTGTCATCAGTGACTTGCTTTGGTACCATCCATTCAACGGTGCCTCTTGGAATATTCTTTGCGCCACGTATGTGTCCCGCCTGAAACTCATCTGGCTCCTTGACATCAACAAATACAACCCCCTTATCAAACAGAGCCTTGGCATCAACTGGTGAAATTTGGGTAATATGTTTTAACGCTTTAGTTTTAAAATCATCGACTGTCATATCCTTTGCCAACGTCGTGCATGCACTATAGGCAAAGGCGATACCGATAATCAGTGCAACAAGAATCAGATTTTTTCTTTTCATTTTTCCCCTCCTTAGCTATTTACAACAATACTCATCAAAAAACTACTATTTGACATAATCCCTTCTGCCCCTTTTGGATTTCCTATTTTTTGCCTTTTCCCTCACCCCCTTTCGTGAGCCTTAGAAAGCCCTAAAAAACTCTTTTAATTAAATGAATTAATGATATAATATGCAAAAGTTGTCAAATTAATTATATTTATTGATTTAATTAGAGAAATTAATTTATATGGAGTGGCAACAGATCATCGGCTTCTACCATGCCGCTAAACTAAAGAGCTTTACCAAGGCGGCCGGTGCAACATTCCGAACCCAATCCGCTCTCAGTCAGCAAATCAAGGCGCTTGAAAAAGAATTAGATTGCCAGCTTTTAGAAAGAATCGGCAAACGCAGCTTAAAACTCACATTAGCGGGAGAAAAATTTCTTAAATTTTCGGAAAGCCTATTAGAAAAACGTGATCAATTAATAGAGGATTTATATGAGCTCAAAGGCCTTCAAACCGGACGGTTAAGAATCGCCGCTCAATTTGCCACTCTCTACTATTTACTTCCCAAAATAGTCAAACAGTATATGAATCTTTATCCTAAGGTTGAACTAAACCTCTTGGATCGTCCATTGGATGATATTACTGAGCTAGTGAACTCGGGCGATATTGATTTTGGGATAGCCCTCGAGTCTGTTGTGCCTAAAAATCTGACCACAATTCGTTGGAAAGAGGCAGGAAACGTTCTTGTGACCCCCCTAGGCCACCCCTTAACCAAGGTTAAAAGGATTACCCTTCAGGATATCGCACACTATCCCTTGATTCTGTCACCGAAAAATTTAAAATACGTGATTCGCCGATTTTTAGTGAACAAATTCGAGGAATTTGGAATCGATTATAAAATCGTTATGGAAGCCTCGACCATCGAATTGGGATCCAAATATGTCGAGATGGGATTGGGGATATCCCTTGTTCCCTTAGGGTTTGGTTTGGACTCCGTTAAAAAAAGAGCTGTAGAGTTGATCGATGTAGATTATCTCTTTGAACCAAATTACATATCCATTGCCATGCGAAAAGATAAAATTCTGCAATCCTATAAAAGTGCTTTTATTAACCTCATGTTGGAATAAAAAACAAAGGGACTTCGTTTAATCCATAGCAAAACCATCATTCCAGAAGTGGGATATCTCATCACCTTTTAATTCCTCCGACAACACAGCATGGTACCGAACAAAAACTCCTCGATGCCTCATAGGTAGCAAACAAGTACAACACCTTGCATCTTTCCGCAATATTCGTTACGGTAGACAACACAATGGGTAAATGACATGTTTCCTTTTAATCCCCACAACCGCCGGCTCCTAGAAACCGCCCTTGGCAATGAGCCGGCCGATCTCGTCGTCAAGGACGGCATCCTTGTGGAGGTCTATACAGGACGCATGATCCCGCACCGCTCGGTGGCTGTGTCCGGCAAGTGGATCGCCTACGTCGGACCGGACGCGGATTACGCCATCGGTGAAAAGACCCGCGTCATCGAGGCCAATGGACGGGTCATCGCACCAGGGTTTATTGATCCACATACCCATCTTGCCAACTATTGGGACATCTCCGATTTTTTGCAGTACGCGATTCCCGGGGGGACAACAACCTATATTACCGAGCTTGAGAGTTACTGTTTTGCCCTCGGGGTTGAAGGTTTCAGGGCCTTTTTGGATCAGGTCCGAAACCGCCCGGTCAAGTTTTTTTGCCTGATCCCTCCCATGGTGACCACGAGCCCGGCTGCAGCCCCACTCTTTATTACAAAAGAAGAAGTCGGAACTCTCCTTAACGATGAACTGGTCATCGGTCTCGGCGAGGCCTACTGGCAGAACGCCATCCTCACGTCTGACAACCGGATACTCGAGCTTATCCAAGAGACCGTAAAGAGGGGTAAATCCGTGCAGGGGCATGCCGCCGGTGCCACAGACCGGAAGCTTGCGGCCTACGCGGCGGCCGGAGCAATCTCCTGTCACGAGGCGATTTCACCGGAAGATATCCTCGCACGGCTGGAAATGGGCTACGGGGTGATGCTCCGCGAGGGACACATCAGACGGGACCTGGAAATTATCCTCCCCCTCAAGGGAAAGATCGATCTGCGCAGATGCGCCTTTTCTACGGACGGCACGGAGCCTGACCTCCTCCTCAGCCGGGGATATTTCTCTGACGTGGTCCAGAAGGCGGTTGACATAGGGCTGGAGCCCCTGGAGGCGATCCGCATGGCGACCCTTAATCCTGCCGAGCATTTCGGGCTTGATCATCTGATAGGAGGCATATCCCCCGGCCGTTGTGCCGATATCCTCCTCCTGCCGGAACCCGCTACCATGACCCCGGATCTCGTGATCTCAGAGGGTCAAGTCGTCGCAGAGAAGGGAAAGACCCTCGTCCCTCTCCCCATGGTCCCCCACCCGGATCAACTGCGCAAGACGGTGCGGGTACCGTATATAGAACCTGAACAACTCGCCGTACCTCTTTCCTCCTGTTCAATGAAGGAAAAGGTCAGAACCATGGACATCCAGGCGAACGGACTGGTTGCCCGCGAGGGGACGGCACGTGCCCCTTCCACAAATGGGAAGGTGTTGCCGGACCCCGCAAACGACCTCCTGAAGACCGTCTTTATTGAGAGGGCCAGCGGCACGGGGAAACACTTTGTCGGTTTTGCGCGGGGGTGGGGGTTGAAACGGGGCGCCGTAGCCTCAAGCCTCGCCTGGGATGCCTCCGGGATCGTGGCGGTAGGAGTAGATGACCTGGACCTGGCCACGGCTATTAACAGGGTCATCGAACTCCAGGGCGGGGCGGTCCTCGCATTGGACGGAGTAATAAAGATAGACATCCCCTTCCCTATCGCGGGTTATATCTCCGATCTCAGGATTGAGGATCTTGCTTCTGCGCTGGCAGACCTTCAACATGCACTAGAGGATCTGGGCTCAAACCTCCAGAGGGCGCACCTTACGCTGGTAACGATGACGTCTGCGGCCATCCCTTTTATTCGCATCACGGAAGAAGGCTATTTCCGTTTTCGGGAAAATGACTACGTGGGGATCTAGCCCCGGCAGGACCATTCTTACGGAGAGGCTTTTGAGATTATCTACGAGAGAAACCGCATAATGTCCAAAATCATCCTTGGCATCCACGGCCTGGGGAACAAGCCGCCGAAAAAAATTCTGGAACGATGGTGGAAGGATTCTCTGAAAGAAGGGCTCAGGGCAATCGGTCATCCGAGGCGCTTCTTTAAATTTAAGCTGATCTACTGGGCCGATTATCTTTATCCCCAACCGCTTGATCCTGCGGTAAAAAGTAAAAAAAATCCCCGCTACATTACAAACCCCTACCTCCCCGCCCGCAGCGGTCAAATAAAAAGGACTCACACATTACGGAAAAAGATTCTGGACTATGTTGAACGACAGCTGGCTAAGATCATGCTCAATGAGGATTTGTCCATAAACTACGCTGCTGCCACAGACCTCATTATACGCCGCTATTTCAAAGATCTTGTCACCTACTACTCCAAACAATGCCTCGATAGAAAACAAGCCACGTGTCAAGCGAAAGACGTGATCCGCGCCGAGCTCGCCCTCATGTTACGAAAATATAAAAGGAAAGATATCCTGCTCATCGCCCATTCCATGGGCTCTATTGTCGCCTATGATGTTCTGACCCACTCGGTGCCGGACGTCACAATACACACACTGGTAACGATGGGCTCCCCCTTGGGCTTGCCGCCCATAATGATCAAAATACTATCCGAACAGCACACAAAACCCAAAAAACCTATCACCGTCAGGACACCGGAAAATATAGTAAAAGCATGGCACAATTTTTCCGATCTCAGAGACAAAGTAGCGACACCGTATAATCTCAGCGGCGAATATAAGCCGAACTCACAACAGATACACGCCGTTGATGCCAACGTCACGAATAATTATGAGTATCGGGGTGATCCAAATCCGCATAACGTGTACGGCTACCTGAGGACACCCGAGATGGCAGAGGTCATCTCCGGCTTTTTGAACGCGGGCAAACCGAAACCCCTCATCTGGTTGAGGGATAAAATTAACAACGTGTTAAATCGAAAAAAATAGTGTACCGCTGAGGCCATCCCTCTGCTTTCACGAAAAGGGATTTCCTGTTGCCATAAGAACTGCCGATACGGTATAGTATCTTAAAAAGGACGGTAACCCACTATGGAAGGAATTAGTAGTTTCACGCTAATCATTATTATACTGTTAGCTTTATTTGGAGCATCATTTTTTCGCACACATCTTACCAGAAAGGGCGCCTTAAAAGTAATAGAGATCTTTTATCGGCACAATGCCCTGGGGAGTAAAAACGCCAAGTCGCTGTATGAGCTGGGACTTGTGCGCCCAGATCTTTACCAAAGGCTGTTTAAACGGCGCGATTATAAACAGACTGCCCTTCGCATCCTTATACAAAAAGGCCTCATTTTAGCAAATGAGGAGGGAAATCTGTACCTGCAAGAAGAGAACCTCGAACAAAGCGTAAGAAACGAAATGAATGCCCGGCGCTTCCATGGAAAACCATCATGATGTTACCCTAAACCATGGAAGGAACTAAGTATTAAAACAGATAGGAGAAGAAGGGGGCAATCGTCCCTTTTTCTTTCTTTGGCTCACAAGATTGATCCCTTAATTCCAGTTGTCCGCTTACGCTTCCTTCTCGTTGGCTTGGTAATGATAGTGTTCAGTTCCGACACATTCTTGAACGCGTGCTTCTCCCCGGTATCGATCTCCTCAATGATCCCCACGATCTCATCGGGATCGTCTTTGCTTCGCCGGTATATCCGCGTGAGATAACTATCCATAATCACCTCAAAAAGTTTAAGAAATACGGTTTTGGATAACGCGGATATCCCGCATCATTATCTTGGAACTCCGCCATCGCGAAGACAGATTTCGGCAGACCAGAAGATTGACCTCGTACGGATGCCGGGTCAGTCTTGCCCAGCTTATTCAAAGAGACCTCTTATTACCTCCCGTATCCCTCTGCGTACTTCATCGATGACGTTCTCTTTGGCTTCATCCTTGGCGGCCCTGCCCACATCTTTGACATCCTCGGTAATGGTCTCTTGGACTTCGGAGCTTTCTTGCGGTGCCTGAGTATCGGCAGTGGATTTCTCGACTTCTGATTGTTGTTGCGTTTCCTGAGGTGCGGTTTGAGATGGAACAGATGGAGAAGTTGCTGCCTGGCCATCGCAGGGGCCGATGCGCCGGCCGGAAAGCTTATTATGTACCCTCGTTCCGTAGGGCTCGATGATCATACTCATGGTACCATGCATGCTGTCACCGTTGTAGGTAACCGATCCTGTTCCGTTCATTTTACCGCCGCTACAGGATATCCTCCAAGACACGGTGTTTCCCTGGGTTGTTAAGTCTGTGACCTGACATTCCTGATTCGCATCCTCGCTCATGGGGATCATATTATCAGCGCTGATGCATTGGGTATGCGTTTGGGTCTGTGGGGGCATTCCCTCCATTTCGGTTGTGGTGGTAATTTCCCATTTGCCGGGGTTCATCTGGGGTTCAGCCCAGGCATGAATGATCACCAGGGCGATGGATACCAGCACCACCGTACCGAGAACAGCGATTTTTCTAGCCATGTGCATCTCCTTTCTTTGGTTACTATAGTGTTTTAATAGCTTAAAATGAGCTTTGCCAATTGTTAAATTTTTTTGAACGTTCATCGGCATAGCCAAACCGCACCGCAATAACAGCACCGTTATCGTACGTCTGTGCTTAGCACATAAAAAGTCACAGATAGGTCACGGATTGAAATATTTTTTTGCTTTTTTCCACAGTGATTAAAAACCATTTTCCCCTGAAAAAACGGATAGTTGCGAGGTATACGCGATTCTTGACAAAAAAAATTTAATGAACTAAGATTATCGAACAAAGGGGAACGCCATGAAACGGAGGGGGACATCCATCAATAAGATAACCCCGCCCGTGCTTCCGGACGTCGTCTTGCGGGAAAGGTTATTCAAGCTCCTGGACCGGAAAAAACAGTACAGGGTGACCTGGATTTCCGGCATGGCTGGTTCGGGAAAAACGACCCTCATTGCTAGCTATATCGCCAACCGGAACCATTCCTGCCTCTGGTACCGGATGGATGAGGGGAATGACGATTTCTCCACCTTTTTCCACTATCTGGGACTGGCGGTAAAAAAGGCCACACCCCGCAAGCGGAGACCCCTGCCGACCCTGACGCCTGAATACTTTTTGGGTATTTCCGTTTTCTCCCAACGCTATTTTGAAAATCTGAGCATCAGACTCCCGGCCCCTTTTTTTATCGTGTTTGATGATTATCAACGCATACCGCTGACATCGCCCTTCCATGATGTTCTCAAAGACGGGATTTCAAAGATAGGCGGGGATATTCATATCGTTATAGTAAGCAGAACGGAACCGCCGCCGGCCTTTGCCGCCATGGTTGCAAACAAGAAGATGAGAATCATCGACTCCAGCGAGCTCTGTTTAAACCGCAGCGAATCACAAAAAGTCATCCAGCGAGAAACAGGGAAAAAACTCGCCGGTACCGTTACTGCGCAGATACATGAAAAGACCCGGGGATGGGCCGCCGGTCTCGTCCTCATGGCAAAGAGCATCATGAGAGGCGATATATCGCCGGAGCACCTTGATACCGATGTCCCGCTTGAGATCTTCGATTACTTTGTCGGAGAGCTTTTCGCCAAAATGGATGAGAGCACCAAAAATTTTTTACTCAAAACGGCTGTATTCCCCCGCATGACTGTTCCCATGGCAGAAGAACTGACCAATATGCCCGACGCCGGCCGTCTCTTATCCTCGTTGCGGCGCAACAACATATTCACCGAACTGTTTTTCACCTCCATTCCGACCTATCAATATCATGCGCTCTTCCGTGAATTCCTGATCACCAGGGCATCGGAGCAGTTTGACCGTCACGACATCAGCCGGCTGAAACAGCGCGCCGCCAACCTCTTAGCCGCATCAGGCCAGGCCGAAGACGCGGTCGAGCTCTTCTTTGAGGCCGGTGATATGGATGGTCTTATCACGGTCATCCTGAATATGGCGCCGACGCTGATGGCCCAGGGTCGAAATAAAACCCTCGAAGGTTGGATTAAAAGAATCCCTGAAGATGTGTTGCATGGGCATCCGTGGTTATTGTACTGGTTGGGTGTCAGCTGCCAGCATTTTTCTAGCGCTGAGGCGAGGGGATATTTTGAAAGGGCATTCCATCTGTTTGAAACAGGTCCCGATACGGCAGGGCTGTTAATTTCGTGGGCGGGAATCATCGACAGTATCGCCTATCAATGGAACTATTTCACCGACTTCGACCCCTGGATAGCATGGCTTGAGAACTGGATGCAGTCCGGGCATCCCTTCCCCTCCCCGCAGGTAGAAGCAAAGGTAATGGTATGTTTGATGTTTTCATCGGTTATTCGCAACCCTGAGCGACCCGATATGATTCAGTTAGTGGAACAGGTATTGTCCCTATCCAAAAAGCATGGCGATATCAATCTCCGCCTTCAGGCTATCGATTGGGCAATGACCTATTATTCATGGGTCGGCAATTTCGCAAGAACGGAGACTATCCGGGATGAGTCAAAAGAACTGGCAAAATCGTACCAGACGTCACCGGCAATGATAATCCACTGGAAATGGATCGATATATCAACCCGTATATCTACCATGACCGATATCGAATCGGCTCCGGCTGAAATATCGGAAGCCCTCAATCTAATCACTCATAAGGGCCTTCATGTTTGGGAGCACATATTTTTTATGCCGGGTATCTTTGCTTCTCTTTTGCTGGGTGAATTGTCGAAAGCGGCATATTACCTCAAAAGATTCGAATCGATCCTTGATAATACACATATCCATGGATATGCCGTTTTTCATCACTTTGCGGGACTCTATAACATGCTTACGGGAAACCATACACGGGCACTGGCGCACGCCGAAACGGCGACAAAGCTTTCCGACGAGACGGGTTATGTGCTCGCCACAATTGCGTGCCGGATTCATCTCACATACCTCTTACATGATCAGGGGAAATCAAAGGAGGCATTACAGGAGTTGAACCGCGCATATGCCGAAGCGCAAGAAACAAAAAGCACTATTTACCTGTTCATGTGTCTGTTGCTCCGCTCAAAATTTGCGCTTGATGAGGGAAAGGATCGGAAAGGACTCGAATACCTGCGCGAAGCCATGTCCCTAGGGCGTCAACACAATTATCTCAATATGGTCTGGTGGCTACAGCCTGACATGCTGACACAACTCTGCACAAAAGCACTCGAACAAGGCATTGAAGCTGAATATGTACAGCGCCTCATACGGTGTCATAACCTTGCGCCGGATATTCCCCCCTATCACATAGAACACTGGCCGTGGGCCGTTATAATATACACCTTTGGGAATTTTCTTGTCTCGATAGACGGCAAACCGCTGCATTTTAAAGGAAAGGCACAGAAAAGACCGCTTGAGTTGCTGAAGGCCATTATTGCGTATGGGGGGCTTGATATCCCTATCGATAAAATCATCGATTCCCTGTGGGAGGAAGCGGATGGGGATATGGCCCACAGCGCCTTTTCCACAACCTTGAACCGCCTGCGCGCGCTCATGGTTCATAAAGACGCCATACAGCTGAAAGAGGGGAGGATTACGCTCAACCGGAAGTGCTGCTGGGTGGATACCCTGGCGTTCCAACGTACACTCGAAAGCGCCGAAGAGCTGTGGAAGAAGGGCCACGAAGAAGAAGCTGCCGGTTTGTATGAGAAAGGTTTATCCTTTTATAAAGGACATTTTTTGGCGGATGACGATGGTAAGCCCTGGATAGTATTGACCAGGGAACGCTTAAAAAACGTCTTTCTTTTAACCACTATAAAACTGGGGAAGTTTCATGAACGAAAGCAAGCATACGGTAAAGCGATCACCTATTATGAAAGGGGGTTGTCGATAGATTATCTCGAAGAAAAATTGTATCAGCGTCTCATGGTATGCCACCACCAACTCGGCCACCATGCGGATGCCGTTAAGACATACCAACACTGCAGAAAAACGTGCGCAACCGCTCTGGGAGTTGATCCATCGCCGGAAACAGAGGAACTCTACAAAAGAATCACATCGTGAGAGCTTCACAAGTGAAGTAACGGAGACCTACAGCACGACACGTTCTGAAAAATCCTTTCTCTCATTCCCCATACCATCTCCCCGCCCCATGAATGCAGCTCGAATATCATTATACCTTATTAATATCCAAAGATTGTTTCGCTATCTATGCACACCATACAGCCAAAGTCAAGATGACCTCGAAAAACCTATTACTGCTCTGCCATGACCTTTACCTCCTATCGCACTATACACCCATGTGCGATGCGCCTCTTTTAAAAAATCATAGTTTTCAATACCCGGCAAATTCATGAGCGTTTTAGCATCGATAATCCCTTTTCGCTCTTTATGTGCGCGTGTCTTTATAACAATTTCATTATAATATCGAATAGTTAGCGAGGCCCAAACCCCTCTCAAACCTCGCGCCCCCCGGCCATCATTTGCTGCCGGAAATCTCAAAAAAATTACAATCTGTGACCTATCTGTGACTTTGGGTGGCGTATAGTGTGTCCGTTTAAAGGCGGCCGGGCGTCATTTCGGCAGGCAGTACAGGATAGTGTATGGAATAACGGAACACTTCAGAATCAACACGGAAGTAACATGCACGGGAAAGCGGCAATAATAGCAAAAACCTTACATAAAGGTTTAAGCAATCTGCCGGTTACTTTTGATGTCTCGAAAGTGTTTTGTAATAAAACTAACAAAGGAGGAACCATTATGAAAAAGTTTATATGTTTAGCCATGGGAGCGATTGTCCTGCTGGCTCTAATTCCAACGGCGGCTGCACCGGTAGCCGAGTTCAGGACCGTGAAACAACGGAAAGGTGAAATCAAGATTATCTACCCGAAGGGCGGTGAGGTATGGGCTCAAGGGAATAGGTATATGATTGAATATGAAACAAAGTGGAAGCCGTACTTCAATAATTTTAAAGATGCCAGCATCTCACTGAAGAACACGGCGACCAACCAGGAGTACACCGTTGTGCCACGCTGGAAAGCGGGCAAACACCCTACACCTACCGGATCAAATAGCTTCTATAACCCCAAAGTTCCCTGTAACGTAAACAAAAACACACCCCCCGGCAAATACAAAGTGCGCATCGCACTACTCGATGGATCAGACTGGGATGAAAGCAACGGAGAGGTTACGATTCGCGTACCGGTGGTCAATGTGGACCTGGTGTGCGACATTCGACATGCAAAACTGACATATACTGCGTTTGATAATAAACGCTGTGAATTAGAATTCCAAGTATGGGTGAAAAATAAGGGGACCAAGCGATTGAAACACGTTATGATCGATTACCGCATACTGAAACTCCCTCAAAGGCTCCTTATTGTCCAACAATCAGAAGGCATAGGATTCAGTGATATGTATCCAGACACCTGGTACAACGCACCGCAAAAAATTGATATCCTAATGGAGCTTGCTCAACGTGGAATCGGATCGAAGGGGAAATATCTACTGGAAGTTGTTGTTGATTCCCAAAACAGGCAGGGGGAAAATGAAGAATATCGATTTGATAACACGGATGAATTTTTGTTTGAAATCAAGTAATATAGGCGGAAACAAGCGGGAACCATCAAAAATGAAGGAGGAAATGATGAAAAAAAAGATGTCGCTCAAGACCGTTATGGCCACGGTAGCCTTTGTATGCGCCGTGTCAGCGAGTCTCCTTCCTGCACACGCAGCGCAGTTTACCGCGGACATGGCCATTACAGGGCCCGGCGCAAACTACTCATACAAGCTCTATGTCAAAGACACCATGTATCGCCTTGAGAAGGACTTGGGGGGGATGCAGATCCCGCCCTTCCCCACGATCGTCAACCAGGAAACCGGCGTGACGCTGTGTCTCAATCCGCAGGAGCGCCAGTACACAGAGACGACCAAGGTCGAAGAGACCATGATGATGAATCCCATTGCGGGGTGGAAGTGGGCGCGCAAGGACTGGCAAAAAAGCCTCGGTGGCAATGAGATGATCAACGGGTACGCCTGCACCAAGGCCGTCTACGCTGAGCCTGGCAGTTCACGGATCGAGGCGGCGGTGTGGGAATCACCGAAGCTCGGCTTTTTCGTCAAGCAGGTCCAATATGCCCAAAACGGCGATGCGGTCATGGAACTGAAGAATATTAAGGAAGGCCCGGTTGATCCGGCACTCTTTCAGATACCGAAAGGGTATACCAAGGCGGAAGGATCGGGAAATCCGCAGACCTCGAAAACAAAGACTGCAACGGCATCAGCTACTACTCCTCAAACCACGACCTCACCCCCTCGGACAGGAGGAAACCCTGATACGCAGGCAAAAGCCGGTGGAGCGCGTAGCAACCTCATCTTTATCCTCGATGCCTCAGGTTCCATGTGGGGACAGATCGAGGGAACGCCCAAGATCGCCATCGCCAAGGAGGTCCTCACCGGCCTCATCAAGGATCTGCCCGATGATGTCTACGTGGGGCTGGTGGCCTACGGGCACCGGCGCAAGGGCGACTGCAAGGACGTGGAAGAACTGGTCCCCCTGAGTCCCATCGATAAAAAGAAGCTCATGGCAAAGATTCAGGAGATCAATCCCAAGGGCAAGACCCCTATTACCCTCTCCGTGCAGATGACCGCCGATAAGATCAAGGTCTTGGAAGATGAGACGACCATCATCCTGGTATCGGACGGCAAGGAGACCTGCGAGGGCGACCCCTGTGCGCTGGTTAAAAAACTCAAGGCACTCGGCATCAAATTCGTCATGCACGTGATCGGATTCGATGTGACGGAGGAGGAACGCACGCAGCTCGAGTGTATGGCCAAGGCGGGCGGCGGGGAATACTTTACCGCCAAAACCGCGGGGCAGTTCAAGATGGCCGCCGAAAAGGTGGTTGAAAAGGCTCAAAATTTCGGGTACCTGCGGGTCACGGCCCTGAAAAACCAAAAACCCTTCCGAGCGACCCTCGAAATCACCCGTCCCGGGCAGACAGGGGCGTTTGTTACCACCGCTACGGTCACCGAGGAGAAGGAAAAGGGGTCCAAGCTCGAACCCGGAACCTATGACATCAGGGTTATCGACGCACAGGTACAGACAAAACCGGCAGTGACCGTGACCGGCATAGTGATAGAGCTCGGAAAGACGGCTGAGCGGACCGTTGACTTTTCGGGGGGGACCCTCAAAGTCGCCGCCGTCAAGAACAACAAACCCTCCTTTGCGCGGATCTACGTCAATAAGGCGGGGACAGAGACCAGGGTGGCAAGCAGTGATACCTCGAGCACCAACCCCCAAACCATTCAACTCCAGCCGGGGACCTACGATGTCTTGGTGGTGGATGAAAATGTGAGTCCCAAGCAGACCATTCCCTTTCGGAATCTTGCTATCCAAAACGGTCAGGTTATAGAGAAAAAGGCGGATTTCACTGAGGGGTATCTCACGGTGAGGATCTTCAAAAACGGCACGGAATCCCATGGCGAGTGTGTGATATACGATGCGGGAAGGACCACGCGGCTTGCCGGCGTCACGGGTAAAAGCCCCCATACCTACAAATTGATGCCCGGCATCTACCAAGTCGATGTGAAGGACGGGAACATCTTCCCTAACCCGACCGTGACCTTTGAGAACGTCCAGATCCAGGGTAACCAGACCGTGGAAAAGAAGGCCGAGTTTACGCCCGGATATCTCCAGATCACTGCCAAACGGAGCGGACAGGTGGTCGAGGCCTCCGCCGCGATCTATGACGCCGCAACCAATATGCGGGTCCGGGGCGCCAACACAAAGGCCAATCCCACGGTAGAGCTGATGCCCGGCTGCTACAATGTTACCTTTATAGATGACTGGGGAACGAAAAAGAAAAAAATGGTGAACGGCATTACCATCGAGGCTGGCCAGACGCAGTCGATCAGTGCGGATTTTATCACCTCGCCAGACATCCAAAATATGGGTGGTGTCGCAGAGGCCCCGGCAGGTGCTCCTAAGACCACCCCTCCTCCCGAACCGAAACCGGCCGAAACCGCATCGCAGGGATCCACCGGACCGGCTACCACTGCCCAAGGGTCGAAGATGGTGGAGGAACCGGCTGAGCAGCAGGATGAGATCTTCGGGGGAGCGGTCCCCATCTACCCAGGTGCAGAGGTCACGAAAACCTCTACGATAGGCAGTATGACAAAGGTAGAATTGCTGACGCAGGACTCACCCGAAGCAGTCGTAAACTTTTACAAAGAGGCGATGACGAAAAAAGGATGGAATGTCCTCACGTCGGTGGCCCGGGGTAATACCGCAACGGCCGCGTTCCAAAAAGGAAGTTCGCAATTAGTTATCGGCGCCCAAAGGCGGGATATCGGCACCGTGGTATCCATCACCATGAAGTGAGATTAATACAAACAGGTAACGCGCAACAAGGCATTCAGGGGGAAACCCATCAAGGGTTTTCCCCTGTGCGCCTCAGCAATAATAATTCCTTTTTTTGAAAGCAAGAGGGCATCAGCCTCATTTCCCCCAGGGTAGCAGCCTCACAGTGTACTTCCAAGAAGGTCTTGCATCTGATGCTGATATCTGAAAAGATATAAAGGTCTCACTACAGAATGAAGAGCAAACGGTGGACAAGCAATGCCGGTGTCTGTGAAGACTGATAACCCCCGTTTTTTCTACGGGTATGTGATCGTCCTGGTGTCGTTCGCCCTGCAGGTCCTGGGGTGGGGTCTGTTCAACAGCCTTGGGGTATTCTTCAATCCCATTGTGACGGAATTTGCCTGGCCGCGGGCCGCGCTCTCCAGTGCGATCTCGTTCGCCATGCTCATATCCGGTGCCACCGGAATACTCCAGGGGAGCCTGAACGACCGGTTCGGTCCCCGGGTGATCATGAGCGCGGGAGGTGTCTTGTTGGGCGCGGGGTATCTCCTCATGTCCCGCGTGGCCAGCGTGTGGCACGCGTATCTCTTCTGCGGCCTGATGATCGGCATGGGCATCAGCGGGACGGATATAGTGCTCCTTTCCACCACCGCCCGGTGGTTTGTCAAGAGGCGGGGCATGATGACCGGCATCATCAAGGTGGGCACGGGGGCGGGCATGCTGTGTATGCCCCTGGTGATCAACGGGCTCATCACCGCCTACGGCTGGCGCACCGCCTTTGTCGTCCTCGGGGCCATCGTCCTCTTTTTCTACGTCCTGGGCGCCCAGTTCCTGGTGCGTGACCCCGGCAAACGGGGCCTGGCCCCTGACGCAGGGGGGCGTGTGAATCCCCTCGAGCAACCCTCGCCCGAGCAGGGGCTGACCCTTGGAAAGACCGCCCGCACCGTGCAGTTCTGGACCATGTGTTTTGCCTTTTTTATGTTCTTGTTTTGTGCCGTCACGATCCTAATGCACCTGTCAACCCACGCCATCGATCTGGGCATCACCCGCACCATTGCCTCCGTAGCTCAAGCCGCCCTAGGGGGTACCAGCATAGCCGGCAGGTTTATCATGGGCTGGGCCGGCGACCGGATTGGGAACAAGGCGGCCTTGGTGATCTGCTTTATCTGTCTGACTGCCAGCCTCCTCTGGCTGCACTTCTCCGACACCCTCTGGATGATATTCCTCTTCGCCCTGGTGTACGGTTTTGCGCACGGCGGGTTTTTCACCCTCATATCACCGCTTACCGCGGACCTGTTCGGGACCAGCTCCCACGGAGTTATCTTCGGCACTATTACCTTCGTTTTTAGCATCGGCGGCGCGCTGGGGCCGGTGACCACCGGGTATATCTTCGATATCACCAACAGCTACAGCGCGGCCTTTTGGATCATGGCCGCCATGAGCATGGCGGGGCTGATCGCCATCCTTTCCTTGAAGCCCATCAAGAACGCGTGACAGCTTTTTCTTCGCGGCCGGATGCGCGGGACGCCCGCACCTAACACCCTCCCCTTTGCCCGTTAGATATGAAGGTTGGCTTTTGGAGAAAAGTGGGTAATATTAAAGTAAGAACTCCAAAATTTAGGAAGTGTGGGGTTCTAAAAATGTTTAAATGCTTTTCGCTCGAATCCTGTAGCCAGCGATCCTCCATCCGCATCAAAACCAAAGACCTGAACCTCCCCCAGTTTAACGGACACTTCAAAACGTATACAGATGAGTATACAATGAAGCAGAAAGGAGTGTCTGATGGGA
>JAFGNJ010000030.1 GCA_016927065.1 Deltaproteobacteria bacterium | reverse complement strand
TGATGAGCTCAACCGCATCATCCGCACCACCTATCCCGACGGCACGGTGGTTGAGTACACCTACGACGCCAAGGGCAACTGCCTGAGTGTGATCAAGGGGAACCCCTCTTCCCCGACGGCCCCCACGGTGCAGATCACCGCGGCCCCCGCGTCCATCCAGCCGGGGGAGACGGCCACCCTCTCGTGGACATCGAGCAACGCCGACTCGTGCAGCATTGATCAGGGGATCGGTGGGGATATCCTATATCCTCCCTGTCCTCGTACTTGATTTGCTTACTTTATCAGGCAGCAAGAAAAATTTTCGCAGAATTTCCTCAAAATCCCACAGAAAGTCTTGACAAAACAACGTAAAGTTGATAAAAGTATCAAGTTTAGCAAAAATGCAACCATAAATTAGTTATTTTTTGTATTAATGAAATGAACAGAAGAGCCCAAGGAAACTTTATGTGTTGATGATCATCTCAGTTAAGTCGTAAAGAGGGGAGATTTCGGTAAATTTCCGTGGGCTACTTTTGGTGAGGATAGGTGTCTGAGCCCTTTTTAGAAGGGTTTTCTTTTATTAGTTAGAAATTTATTTTTCTAACCCTCTAATATAAAAAGGTATTTTGCTTTTGTAAGGCGCAAGGGGTTCGCCCTTGCGGGGAGTTTGAAGGAGAAAGGTGTCTGTGCTGTTTATGAGGTAATGGAAAACACAAAAGGGAAGCGAGTCGAGGTTAAGAGATGCCAACCATCAATCAACTGGTGAGAAAGGGGAGGAAAGCGGTCAAGAGAAAAACCGCTTCGCCGGCCCTGAAGGAATGTCCACAGAAACGGGGGGTGTGCGTGAGAGTTTACACGACCACCCCGAAAAAACCGAACTCTGCCTTGAGGAAGGTGGCCCGCGTACGCCTCACGAACGGGATGGAGGTGACCGCCTATATCCCCGGCATCGGACACAATCTCCAGGAGCACTCGGTAGTGTTGGTGAGAGGCGGCAGGGTTAAAGATCTCCCAGGCGTCCGTTACCACATCATCAGGGGGAGTTTGGACGCCCTGGGGGTAGAAGATAGAAGAAAGTCCCGTTCTAAATATGGAACCAAGAAACCTAAATAGTACTGGATATAGGAAATGTCACGTCGAAGGGAAGTAAAAAAGAGGGCGGTAGCAACAGATCCAAAATACGGTGAGGTATTGGTGGTTAGATTCATCAATGTCCTGATGCGGAGGGGTAAGAAGAGTGTGGCCGAGAAAGTTTTCTATGGCTCATTAGAAAGCCTGCGTGAGAAGACAAAGGACGATCCTCTCAAAATCTTTAAACAGGCCATGGAGAACGCAAAGCCCGTGGTGGAGGTTAAATCGAGACGGGTCGGAGGGGCCACATATCAGGTCCCCGTCGAGGTGCGGCCCGATCGGAGAACAAGCTTGGCCATCCGCTGGATCATCCAGTACGCCAAGGAGCGGTCTGAAAAATCGATGCGAGAGAAGCTGGCCGCTGAATTTTTGGACGCCGCCAACAATAGGGGGGCTTCCATAAAAAAGAAGGAAGACACCCATAGGATGGCCGAGGCCAATAAGGCCTTCGCCCATTACCGATGGTAGGAGGATAGGACACGGTGGCTCGAGTAGTCCCATTGGAACAGGTCAGAAATATCGGCATCATGGCCCATATTGATGCCGGCAAGACCACTACAACCGAACGGATCCTCTACTACACCGGCGTATCCTATCGGATGGGTGAGGTGCACGACGGCTCGGCGATCATGGACTGGATGGAGCAGGAGCAAGAGCGGGGGATTACCATCACCTCCGCGGCAACCACCTGTTTCTGGCGCGATCATCGGATCAACATCATCGATACCCCGGGGCATGTCGATTTCACCGTGGAAGTGGAGCGGTCTCTCCGGGTGCTTGATGGAGCTATCGCCATTTTTTGCGCCGTCGCAGGGGTTGAACCCCAATCCGAGACCGTATGGCGGCAGGCCGAAAAATATAAGATACCCTGCGTTGCCTTCATCAATAAGATGGATCGGGTGGGGGCGGACTATGAACGGACTATCCAGATGATGAGGGATCGGTTAGGGACTCATCCCCTTCTCCTGCAGCTCCCTCTGGGACAAGAGGAAAATTTCGCGGGGGTCATAGACCTGGTGGAGATGCGGGGTATTCTCTATGATGCCACTACGTTAGGTGCCACATTCCACATTACCGAGATACCTGAAGAGCACATGGCTCAAGCCCTAAAGCACCGGGATCACATCCTGGAGGTGGTCGCCGAGGCGGACGAATCCCTCATGGAGAAATATATCGAAGGGGCACAGATTACCCCTGAAGAGATCAAGCGGGCTATCAGAAAGGCAACGGTAGGACACCAGGTGATACCGGTATTGTGCGGAACGGCCTTCAAAAACCGGGGGGTCCAGCCGCTGCTCGACGCCGTCGTCGATTATCTCCCCTCCCCGCTCGATATCCCGCCCATTGAGGGGGCACGGCCTGACGGTGAAAAAGAGGTACGGCGTCCAGCCGATGAAGAGCCCTTTGCCGCCCTGGCTTTTAAACTCATCAATGACCCCTTTATCGGCCATCTCACCTACTTGAGAATCTACTCCGGCTCTCTCAAGGCCGGAAGCAGTGTCTACAACACGACTCGTGGAAGAAATGAGCGGATAGGAAGACTCCTCAAGATGCACGCCAATAAGCGAGAAGAGATCAAGGAGGTGTTCGCCGGCGACATCGTGGCCGCCGTTGGCCTCAAAAACACCGCCACCGGTGATACCCTCTCAGATACAGCACACCCTATTGTCTTAGAAGCGATCACCTTTCCCGAACCAGTCATTGCCGTTTCCATAGAGCCCAAGACCAAGGATGATCTCGACAAATTAGGGGAGGCGCTCCACAAGTTGGCCCTTGAAGACCCTTCCTTTCAAATTAAGACTGATGAGGAGACGGGGCAAACCCTTATTTCAGGCATGGGTGAGCTTCACCTAGAGATTATTGTGGACCGACTCCTGCGTGAATTTAGGGTCGATGCCCGTGTGGGGGTGCCCGAGGTGAGCTATCGGGAGACCATCACCACATCCATCGAAGGAGAGGGGAGATTCATCAAACAGACCGGAGGCAGAGGGCAATATGGACACGTCGTACTGCGCTTGGAGCCTCTCGAGGCCGGTGGGGGGTTCGAGTTTGTCAACAAGGTGGTGGGAGGGGCTATCCCGCGAGAATATATCCCTGCGGTAGAGCGGGGGGTACACGAGGCGATGCAGCGGGGGGTCCTCACCGGCTACCCCATAACCGACGTGCGGGTCATCCTCTTAGACGGCTCCTACCACGAAGTGGACTCCTCTGACATGGCCTTTAAGATTGCGGCCTCCATCGGCTTTAAGGACCTTGCATCCAAAGCAAAACCCGTCATCTTAGAACCCATTATGTCCTTGGAAGTTGTCCTCCCCGAAGAGTTCCTGGGAGAGGTCATCGGTGATCTCAGTGCCAGGAGGGGAAAGATCATTGGCCTTGAGGTCCTCAAGGGGATTCAAACTGTGAGGGCCGAGGCCCCTCTAGCAGAAATGTTCGGTTATGCCACTGATCTACGCTCCCTCACCCAAGGCAGGGCCACGTACACCATGCAGTTCGTCCGGTACAGCCCTGTTCCTTCAGCTATTATAGATGCGGTCATCGCCCGTCGCGGGAATGCCGGATCTTCTTCAATATCTAAATTAAAGGAGGTCATCTGATGTCCAAGCCTAAGTTTGAGCGAACGAAGCCGCATGTGAACATAGGGACGATAGGGCATGTGGATCATGG
>JAFGNJ010000029.1 GCA_016927065.1 Deltaproteobacteria bacterium | reverse complement strand
CAATAATGTCGGCAATCGGGTTCATTTAAAGAGCTCCCCCTGGGCCGTATCCTTGGGCTTCACCCCCAGGTATTCGTAGGCGAGCTTGGTAGCCACCCTCCCCCGCGGCGTGCGGTGGATGTATCCCTTTTGAATGAGGAAGGGCTCGTAGACATCCTCGATCGTATCCTTCTCCTCGCTGATGGCCGTGGCCAGGGTATCCACGCCCACCGGCCCGCCGTCGAACTTCTCGATGATAGTGCGCAGGATCTTGCGGTCCATGTTGTCCAGCCCCAGGTGGTCGATTTCCATGAGGGCGAGGGCCTTGTGCGCCACCTCCTTGGTGATGGCGCCGTCCTCCTTGACCTGCGCGTAGTCCCTGACCCTGCGCAAAAACCGGATGGTCACCCGTGGCGTGCCGCGAGAGCGAGAGGCGATCTCCCACGCCCCCGCCTCATCAATAGCCACCCCGAGGATGCGCGCCGAGCGCTGGACGATGACGGTCAGCTCCTCCGGCACATAGTAGTCCACCCTAAAGGCCGCCCCGAACCGATCCCGCAACGGAGAGGTCAGGAGCCCCGCCCTGGTGGTAGCCCCCACGAGGGTAAAGCGGGGGATGTCGAGCTTGATGGCCCGGGCGCTCGGCCCCTGGCCGATGACGATGTCGAACTTGTAGTCCTCCAGCACCGGGTAGAGGGCCTCTTCGACGATCCGGTTGAGGCGGTGGATCTCGTCGATAAAGAGGACATCCCGCTCCTGCAGATTCGTGAGGATGGCCGCGAGGTCGCCGGGCCGCTCAATGGCCGGGCCTGAGGTCGCCTTGATCCCCACCCCCAGCTCATGGGCGATGATGTGGGCCAGGGTGGTCTTGCCGAGGCCGGGCGGCCCGTGGAAGAGGCAGTGATCCAGGGCCTCTCCCCGCTCCCGCGCGGCGTCGATAAAGACCTTCAGGTTCTCCTTGACGCGCTGCTGCCCGACATATTCAGAGAGTGACTGGGGGCGCACCCCCTGCTCAAATCGAATCTCCTCTTCCGAAACAACGGGCTCTGTCTTCGCCGTCATACCCTCGCTACCTGGCCATGAGCCGCAAGGACTCCTTTAACAACTCTTCCAGCGACAGATCCGCACCCCCCTCGTGCAGGGCCTTCCTGATCGCCTCCTCGGCCGTCCCCCGCTGATACCCCAGATTGACCAGGGCGGAGAGGACGTCCTTGACCATATCATCTTTGATCCGGGCGCCGCCGACGACCACCATATCAGGGGCGCCCACTTTATCCTTGAGCTCCACGAGCATCCGCTCGGCGGTCTTTCTCCCCACGCCGGGGATGCGCGTCAGGCTGAAAAGGTCCCCCTCGTGCAGGGCCCGCTCCAAATCACGGGTCGCAATGCCCGACAGGACGTTGACGGCCAGGCGCGGCCCCACCCCTGATACCCCGATCAAGAGGCAAAAAAGCTCTTTTTCCTTGGGGGTGGCAAAGCCGTACAGGTGCAGGGCGTCCTCGCGCACATGGGTGTAGATCAGCAACAGGACATCCCCCTCCGGCTCGGGGAGCTCGTAGAAGGTCGAGAGCGGCACCCTCACGCCGTACCCCACCCCGTTGCAGTCGATAATAATCTCTTCGGGGGATTTATGAACCAATCGGCCGCGGATCTGCGCAATCATCTGCCAGTCGTTTGAGCGGAAAGGTGTTGGCCGTACGTTGCCTTGAGCGAGGCCGTGTGGATGTGGCAGATGGCCACGGCCAGGGCGTCGGAGGCGTCGAGCGAAAGCGGACCGTCGATCCCCAGCAGGCGCTTGACCATCTCCCTGACCTGCGCCTTGGTGGCCTTGCCGTAGCCGGCAACGGCGGACTTGACCTCCATCGGGGTGTAGGCGCACGACCCGAGCGCGGCATGGGTCGCCGCGATCACCACCACCCCCTGCACCTGCCCCAGCTTGAGGGTGGTGGTCATGTTCTTCGCATAAAAGGGGCTCTCCATGGCAACGGCGTCCGGGGCATAGGTGCGGATCAACTCTTGCAACCCGTCGTAGAGATCGGTTAGCCGCTGCGCGAGCTCCCCCGACGGTGCAATGGTCCCATCGACCACGTGGGCCAGTCTCCTCTGCTCCTCCTCTACCACCCCGTATCCCATGACCTGCGTGCCGGGATCTATCCCCAATACCCTCATGGACTCAGCTGCTCCATCACCCCCTCAGGGATGTCGAAGTTGGCATAGACATGCTGGATATCGTCATGGTCCTCCAACTGCTCCATGAGACGCAGCATCTGGTCGGCGTTTTTCCCTTCCAACTGCACCACGTTCTGGGGGTGCATGGTGACCTCCGCCAGCAGGTATTTGATCCCCGCTTTGTCCAAGGTCTCCTTGACCCCCTCAAATGCGCCGGGATCGGTGATCACCTCGAATTCGTTCTCCCCCTCTTGTATGTCCTCGGCCCCGGCGTCCAGGGCGAGTTCCATAAGCTTTTCCTCATCCACCGTGGACTTTTCCACCACGAGGTAGCCTTTCTTGTGGAACATCCACGCCACGCACCCCGCCTCACCCATGTTGCCGCTGCTCTTGGAGAAGATATTCCTGATCTCCGCCGTGGTCCTGTTCTTGTTGTCCGTCATGACCTCTATGAGGATTGCCGCACCGCCCGGTCCGTACCCCTCATACACCAGCTCCTCGTAGGACACCCCCTCCAGCTCTCCGGTGCCTTTCTTAATAGCCCGCTCGATGTTGTCCTTGGGCATGTTGTCCGCCTTGGCGGCGGCAACGGCGGCGCGCAGCCGGGCGTTCCCTTCCGGATCGCCCCCGCCCATGCGGGCGGCAACGGTGATCTCCTTGATCAGTCTGGTAAAGACCTGCCCCCGTTTGGCATCCGTGGCGCCCTTTTTCCGCTTAATCGATGACCACTTAGAGTGACCTGACATAAATGTTTCTCCCTTTAAATAAAAACCGCAGAGAGGAGGTGAGGGGTTTTTACCTTGTGGCCGTTACCACCGATCTCCTCTCTTCCCCTGCGGCCTGAGCACGATCAAATTTTGGTGGGCGGTACTGGATTTGAACCAGTGACTTCTACCGTGTGAGGATAGCACTCTCCCGCTGAGTTAACCGCCCTGTATTATTAAATAACTGTAATTGAAAAGGGGGGAAAGTGTCAAGGGGAAATAGGGTGCCGTCGTCAGCTTTGACAAAGAGTATGTAACGAGAGTGCAGAGGCAAACTAACAGCAAAAATCACCAAGCTGGGTGACATGGTTGGGAAATTCACGACCGTAGATTGAATACTACTCCTCTTTGCTCGGAAACCACTGAATATTGCCACAATGGTCGCAGATCACTAAGTCAAACTGTTCGGTCTTTTCGACGATTCCAGGATAGCGTACCCTGATATTGGCATGCTTTGCTGAACTATAACGTCCTTCGCCACAAAACCTGCAACGTGAACCTTCGCGACCTGGATAGTAGTGCTCTGATATCAAACGCCGGACGAGAACAGCAGTCTCTCTTAGACTTCTGACGTCTACCCTCATGGAGGGGTCTTCCACGATTGACTCTTGTAAGATTCGGTCAGTAATGTATCTGGCTTGAGGATTCTGAAGAATATCGGAAAGTTCATTATCCCCTCCAAATGCTTCACGTGCAATGTGACGTCCGATTAACATGAAATATAGAATTTTGCCTAGGGCATACGTGTCAGCCTTTGCTGTAACATCGTCAGCTCGACCGCCCTCGAATTCAGGGGCCATGTAAAACCGAGATCCAACCTGTTCCATTGTTTCAGTCAAACGTTGCTCAGTATCTTGGGTGTAGCAAAGACCAAAATCGAGTACAACAAGATCATCAGAAGTTGTGATAATAACATTATCTGGTTTCAGGTCTCTATGAATAACTCCTTGTGAGTGAGCGTAGTCAACTATGTCGCAGAGTATTATGAAGAAGTCGAGGGCGCGAAGAGGAGTAAAAATGCCTGCCTCGCTTATAAGCTTACCCTCATAGTAGTTAGTGACAAAAAATGCTGGGTCATTCAATGAAAAATCAATAATAGGAGCAATCCCGTGATGATTAAGGCGCTTGCAAGCATCAATCTCACCTTCAAATCTATCAAGTCGCTTAGGATTTTTAAGTCGCTTTAGCACAAAAACGGTATCTTGGTCTTCGCGTAAATCTCGAACTTTATACACAAAAGCTTGGCCACCTTCGCGAATGGGCTCTATAACCTCCCAGCGTTCTCCGAATATTTTTCGTGCCATTACAGGTTACCTCATGCAGCAAAAAATTAAGCGATATAGATTAGTTAATTCCGATATTTGATTGGAAGCAGGGTGCATCGGATCACTATTTAAAGTATTTAAGTACGTCCTGGCTGTACCCTTGTGATTAACCAACTATTAATTCTTCAAGTTTTCCTCGGTCAATATAGTCTTGCAAGATCGTGTTCGCCAGTTCATTTACTTGAAGGTTGATGTCCTCTGCACACAACATCGGATCGTTAAAAACATCCGTTCCCGTGAATCGAATGGTAGGATAACCATTAAACATAAGTTCCCTGTCGCGCTTTCGGTCTCGTGAAGCCTGATGCTTTGTACGGTCGTGAAATTCATGACCATCAACTTCTACCACCAACCTAGCCAATTCAGGCCATACCTCGTCGGTATTGCTCCCGTCAGAATGCTGAAATCTCGTCAAGTATAGATAGATATCTACACGGTATCTTTGATCTGACCACGTGGTAATCGTCTTCTGAGGTTCACAGCAGACGCGAAAAATACCATCGCATTCGGGGTTGTCGGCTGAGAAATGACATTGTAATCGCTTGAGCTGTGGATGAACTTCTGCATGCCAGTATTCGCAGAGAGTGGCAAGAAGAATCTGCTCGACCGGGCTCTCGCACAGTCGGAGCAAATTGTCGAGATTTTCAAGGTGCTCTCTATTTCCGGTCTGTATGACTTCTCTAGCTTTGTCGCAAATTTCCATACATGAGCCTACGCACTGTTACAATCCAATCTAACGTTGCTAGCGCGATTTTTTGCGTTGGCTGAATTAGCTGGGTTAAGTGGTTTCTATCCATCAATATTAGACCAGCGAACTTTGTCGTCATACCATCTCCAGATTTTTTCGTCCGGCCATTTAAGGTGCTTTAGAATTAGGCGTTCAGTTAAAACTTGTATGCGAACATAATTCGCGTAAAGACAATATGGATCTTCGTAATAGGCACGGTGAAAAAGATGATTTCTCATATCCAATGCCTTATTTAGACCAATCTCTAACCCATCTTTTTGCCAAAGATCATTAACACCTACTTTAAGGGTTGCGCAGCAGTATAAAATTTTATCGAGGGTTGTGATGCCTTTTAACTCTGGCAGTTTTTTCTTTATGCCTTTTTAACATAGTTAACCATTTCTTTTTGTTCGGAAAACGATTCTAACGATTCTCGCAACATCTTTTCGATTTTCTTCCATTTCCCAGATGGAATTGTTATCTTCTCCCCATCAAGCTTAACTAGACCATCGCAGAAGGACTCAAGAGAGATTATGGCAAGAAAGTACTTTACTTCAATTGTCTGGTTTGATTGTGACGAAGCAAGAAAGGTAATACTTCTACGAAGTGATTCAATTAGCGGTGAGTCTCGGAAATTTTTAACCAAAGTCGGCAAACCACCATTAATTAAATCTCTGTGATTGATTAACTCCTCTTCATGGTCTGGATATGTTTGCGTATAGACTGTTCTCCTGATTAGCGGAGATTTTTTCTGGTTTCTATCTTTTTGTCTTATAGAAAATTCTATCTCATACCAACTTACTAATTTTCGATAACATAAAGAGAGAATTAAAGAAAAGTCTCCGGCCTCTTTTTCAACTTCATCTTTAATTTCAGAACTGCTGAGGTTTGAGCCCGTACTTATTTCAAATGTTAACGAGGGGCGTTCAATTTGGATAGTAGCTTTGTTGTCAAAAATATTAGCTTGTTCATAAGTATATCGAGCGCGAGCTATACCTTTACCAATACTTAAATCCCATTCAATTTGTTCTGGATAACCATTGTGGCATTTAATGCTTCCATCGTTATGGAATTCTCTTGATCCCCATTTGTTCAATATGCCACTTGGTGTTAATTCGACAGTGACATAAATGTTTTCTGGATTTTCAATTGGAGTCTCCAAAATAGCATATTCAAAACCACCTATAAATAAATTTACATTGTTCCCTTGGTGGCTCCACCCGCTGATATTCCTTATTATGAACTCGGAATTAGAATCCTTTTCTCCTCTGATTTTTAAATTTCCGTAATCATCGCCTCGCAGGCTACCATTAAATTCACCGCGTAATTCCGCGTCACGGCTCAATAGAATGAGTTCTGTTGAAATTTTCTCGGGATTATATTTTTCATACTCTATTTTGAGTAAGACTGGAATCTTGTCAGAAATGAATCCACGGTACTCAAACTTATTTATTTTAGTGTTCACTGGCTTACTGTATATACTCAAATATATTTCTGGACATTTAACTTTACATTATACGACTTACATACAGCTTTTTGCGGCACAATAAAACCCCTGCTTGAAACTATGAAACTATTAAGTATATTTGTCAACCCTTCGGCTGGGCTCAGGGTTTACCCGCCGGCAAGCTCAGGTTAGAGAAAAAATGTGGTAGGGGCAATATTATATTGCAAAAATCAACCAAGTAAGGTATCCTTATAACAAGGAGGTAAGGAAATATGCTTGCGAAGAAGACCGCCAAGAATCAAGTCACCTTGCCCAAGGCGATCGCCAACGCCTTCCCCGATACGCAATACTTTGACGTCAGCATTCAGGACGGCAGGATCATTTTATTGCCCGTCAAGATACAGCCTGCCGGAGCGACCCTTGAAGAAGTGCGGGGGAAGATGCAAAGACTGGGAGTGAGCGAAGCGGACGTGGGTGAGGCGATCCAATGGGCGCGCGGCAAAAAGCGGTGATGAGGGTCGTGCTGGATACCAATGTTGTCGTATCCGCCCTCCTCTTCCAACCCACCCTCTCAAAGATCGTCGCATTATGGCAGGGCGGCGCCTTTATTCCCGTCATTTCCAAAGACACGTTTCAGGAATTACAAACCGTCTTGGCGTACCCTAAATTCGACCTCACGCCGGATGAGATCCGGTCGTTGCTTGAGGGTGAGATTCTCCCTTTTTTTGAGGTGATCGAGGCTGTCGAAGACGTGAAGGGCGTATGCGCTGACTCCGCAGATGACAAGTTCCTCGCGTGCGCCCTCTCTGCTTCTGCGGATTACCTGGTGAGCGGCGACAAGGCGCTCACCGAACTGAAGCAGTATAAATCCGTCAGGATCATCACGCCCGCTGATTTTTTGAAGATATTTGATTAATACTGGGGGACGTAGGTCCGCTAATTCCGATATGTGACTGGCAATAGGGTACGGCGGATCGCTATTGAACGTCTGTAAGCACGCCCCCGACCGTGCCCCACATTATTTCTTGGAGATCCGGTCTTTTTGTGATCTCCCCTGTTCAGCCCCCAGTCTAGCCATGAAACCCTTTCTGTACTGGATATCCTCGACTGCCTTGGCAACCATCAGGGCCAGCAGACCGGCAATGATGAGAAGAATCCCCTGTTGCCCCTGGGGACCGAAATGCAGATATATAAAAAACGCGATGAGAGGTATATCGACGATAATCAGGGCCTTGGATATCTTGATCATCGTTTTATATGCATCGATGGTTTGGATGATATTGCCGGGGGACGTTCGCAGTACGGCCTCGATCTGCTTTTCCTTGGTCAAGCGCCGAATGATGGTCATGGCCGCCAGCATCCCCACTCCCACATACACGATAATAGCAAAGGACGAAGTAGCTACCATATCCTCTCGCTCCATATGGTATGTTGTGTCATCTCAATCCCCCTGCTCCATTCCCAATCAAAGATTCAACATCATGCACGCTGACGCATATTAGAAAAACAGCAAATACCGCGGAACGGTTCGCATATAGGTCCGGTAGGGCTCGCCATATTTCTCGGAACAAAACCGTTCCTCTGCCAACACAGTAGAATGATTTACGACAATAAACAAGATAACAAGCACTATCATGAGCCACGAGGCACCGGCAATGCCAATGCCGAGCAGTATCAGTGCCGAGAAAAGATACAGGGGGTTGCGGGATATTCTATAAACGCCGCTCACAATCGGCTCATTAAGGGGAGTAGCGGCAAAATTGACGGTGCTGATAATATACGGAATACATCCGCACGCATACACAATCAATCCTATATAAAACCACGGCGTCCCCCATCGGAGGGGCAAGACGATTGAATAGAGAACCGCCCCGAAAAAGATGTAGGTAGACGCAAGAGTCCGAATTCTTTCCCTGACAGTATAGGCGGACATATCCATGGCCCGCTGAGAAGCCCTCTTATTTGTAAGGAACAACATGAGCATGGTCAGCATAAGCGGAACAGCTCCTATCCACCCATTACCCCACCCGAGCTTGAACGCTGGAATCACAGATATCATGCTATCCCTTCAATCATCCTGCCTCTATGCAGCTTTATTGCGGCACAATAAAACCCCTGATCCAAGCCAAATAAACCATTCAAGCCTTTGACGTTTTGAAATACAATTTTGCCTCCTTGCGAAGCAAAATTACGGTCAGAGCGATAAAGGAGAAGGAGATAGCAAAGATATATACTAAGAATGCCTTCTGACTTGAAATAGCCGGCAAAAAACCTACATCGTTCGCAACCACAATATCTAAAACTACATTTCCGGCTACAATGATTACGAAAAAGATATTTAATATTATAGTAAGTATCCTCCCCCAATTCTTCTTTCGTAGCAATCCAATAATAGAAAGCACGGGTAGGGTGTGGAAGAGAAGTACGGGAGCAAAATGAGAAATAACAAAGAGTTTTCCAGACATGGGAGCCTCGGGGAACCTTGGCGCTACAACAACGGCAATTTTAAAAAATAGCCACGCTGCAAAACAAAGTAACGTTACATATAACAATACATTGACCCAGACGGAGATTTTTATCGTTTTCATATCGATTCAATCTCGGTTTATCCTGCCATGTGCAGCTTTCTTTTGCGGCACAGTATAATATGTGATTGAACTAAAAATGATTGATTAATCTGCGTCAATGAGGGTGCCGGTTCATCACAACTATAGCCTGGAATCCAGCCTAATCATTCAAGGGAAGAATTCGCGCCCGCAACTTCTTTTCATCGACGCTGATCAACGCCCCCCGTTGCAAATGTTCTCGAAACTGCTCTATTACTGATATGACAAGATCGCCTATAGTCTGGGGACTTATATCTTGCGTGCGTATCTGGATAACACTCGGACATTCCGTTTTAGTCGCGGCCAGAATAGCGCCATAATCAAGATCATGGGTGAATACAACGTATCCGTTCGATCGTGCCCAGGTCATAATTTCATGGTCAGAGACATTGGACTCTCCGATCGCCGACCAATGGACTGCTTCAAAGCCGGCCTTTTCCAGAACAGTAGTCCAAAGCGGAGAAAGGTTCATGTCAATCAGGAATTTCATGCTGATGCCGTAGCAAGGGGAACGTCAATTTCTTCCACCCTCCATGCAGCATACTCCAAAGCTTCATCGATATCTTCCGCTTCTATATAGGGGTACAGCTTCAAGATTTCCTTTTTTGTTCGCCCTGAGGCTACCAGCCCAACAATCATGCCGACCGTTACCCGCTTGCCGCGAATGCAAGGCTTCCCCCCCATAACCGCTGGATCAAATGTTATTCTCTTCAACGGCTTCATTGCAGACCCTCCAAAATAAATTTTACAATAAAAAGTATACAAAAAATTAAATATATTTGTCAAGAAAGATTGTGATACCAAAATCAGGATGAAATATATCGCTGTTTCAAGCCCTTCTACTCCCAGGGCTGAAGGCTGTTTTCTATTCTTGCCAATACGTTAACCAGAACCCCAGGGCCACGGTCAAGATCATAACAACCAAAAATATTAAATAAAACCACCACGGGCCACCCATGGTAAAATAAAAGGCAACCAGTATGGCGACCATACAAATAAGTGCTATGACGAGGACGATGATCCGCCATTTTCGCACCGTGGCCTCTAACCTTTCCTGAGACACAGGGGCAGTATTCATTTTGTTCGATGCTGTGTTTTCAGCCTCCAGCCTGGCGATTACCGCATTTCTATACTGGATATCTTCAATGGCCTTAATAAGCATCAGAACGATAATCCCAACACCGTAGAAAAGCACCCCTTCTCCGTTTTCAGGACCGAAATGCAGATAGATGAACAAAGGAATGAGAACGCAGTAGACCACGATGAGAATTTTATACATCTTCGCGGTCCTTCTATACGACCCGATGATTTGTTTTCTATGCTGGAGGGGTGATCGCAGTAGTGCAACGATGTACTTTTCCTTGGTCAGACGCCGCAGGATTGCAGAGGTAAAAACAATCACAAATATCACATACAAAATAATGGCCAAGGGTGACGTGGCTGACATTTCCTCATGCTCCAACCCCTATCAAAGACTTAATCGCGCGGCTTGCCGCATCCCTCTCCACCAAATCCCCTACCACATACGGGGTAGATACCTTCCAGCCTTCTTCTTGTATGCTGCATACGCTTTTCCGTGCTTCTTGTGCAAATGGGCCTCCTCTGCCAGCACCATTCGGTGAAAGCTTGCTATGGCCGCAAGAATCAGCACGAAGAGGACAAGGCTTGGGCGCACCAGGAACAAGCCGAAAAACATGAGGTAATAGGAGAGAAAATAGGGATTGCGGCAATAGGCGTAGATGCCATCTTGTATGAGCTCAGTTTTGTGATTATCCGAAACCCCCACGCGCCATGAATCTTTCAGTTGCGCGGAAACGATCCACACCCCAACAATGCTCGCCGCAAAGAGTGCCAAACCGCTATATGCGACAAAAGGATGCCCCAGGAACTCTATTGTACCCATATAATGATACCACCACTGCGAATACACCGAGAGGATCGTTATGACAAAACATGCGTTTGAAAGCACGATCGATGTTACCACGAGTCGAGTGCGTG
Source organism: Deltaproteobacteria bacterium (assembly GCA_016927065.1). Classification (GTDB taxonomy): domain Bacteria; phylum Desulfobacterota; class B13-G15; order B13-G15; family RBG-16-54-18; genus JAFGNJ01. The sequence continues at coordinate 25,603 of JAFGNJ010000029.1, read as the reverse complement.
ATCGTATTGGTTGCCCTGTCCGTCTCTGCACGAGAAGATTGCGGGTGTAAAACAGACCGAGAAAAAGCACGGTTAATGCGACTATGAGTATCTTCTCCACCACTGCAGAGCCTCCTCACGTTATAGATGAAAAACGGGTCAGGTCTTTGATTGCCCTTTCTCTCTTTCTCAACCCTTATACTGTCTTTGTTTTAAATTCCTCTGCAATTGAGGGACACAGCGAACATTGCCCGTGTTGTAAAATTAATCCCCATTATCCTTATTAAAATAATTTAAGCCATTAATACTAGCGCGTTCAATATTTGCAAGAAGTTTTTCGCTAAACTTTTCTTTATGAATGTCTTTTAAAAGCTCAACTGCTTTTTGGTATTCATGTTCGCTTTTACTTTGCATCCCTAATTCCTTATAGACCAAATAAAGTTTGTAGTGTATAAATGCCTCATCGTGAGGTAAAAACTTTTCTGAAACTTTCGTGATTTCGCACAAATATTCTCCTTCCTTGGCAGCTTCTAATAGTTCCGCCACCTTGAGCTTGTCGCCTTTTGCATAATATGCTTCAGCCAAATCGCAAAGCACAAATCTATCGTTTTTGTGACCCTTTTTAATAAGACGCTCCCCCTCTTTTATGACGCCATCGACATCTTTTGCTTCATGGAGTTCATAAAGCTTCCGCAATTCCTTATAACATTCACCCAGCACTGCGTTCTTCGCAGCATTGATCATTGCTTGTTCAATTTTTTCTCCAACTGCTTCTTCTCTCATTTGCTTCAATGCTTCAAGATTTTCTGGTTTTGCTTTATATAACCACAAGATTGTAAAAATATTTGTGACCAATAAAACAGTAAGAATTGGAACAAATATAAGTTTTTTCTGATCGTTAAAAAGATCTCGAATGCTTTTTCTAAATAAAATAAACCATGAAACAAGTCCTAAGGACCAAACTATAGCTATCCAAATAAAATCTGGCTGGCCGATTGCATAATAGCCAACCGGGATGAAACTCTGAATTATTTGCCACGATATGAGTCCTAGCCACAGGCGTCTGCCCCACTCTCTTTTTTTCCAGATGGCTATTCCTGCAACGATCCCCACAAGTCCCGCTGAAATTATCAGAAAGCTGATGCCGCATACATTTAATAACCAATTGTTTATATCTACGAATTCAGCAATCAGATATTTCATAAAAGAATCAGAATAGTAATCATAGCAATACACGCCTAAAGAAAATAATCCTATAGCGGCAATCAACGCTGAATAAATAATAATGAGAATTGCTGCAACACGATATATTGCAAGCCTCTTAAGAAACTTAAAGTTCATCCTCAGATTATCCTTTTGGTGCCTTACCCCACCTCCGTGAATTCCGGGCGGTATTTGGCTACGCCTGAAAGAGCATTCCTCTTTTGCTCATCGAGCACCAAAACCATAAACGAGTCATCCGGCACTGCCCACTCACTTCGGATACCATAGTGGCTCGCGGGTTCAAAGCCGAATCGAGGGTAATACCCTGGATGCCCCACCAGGATGATGAACGGACATTCCACCTGCTTGAGTGCCTCGATCCCCGCCTGGACGAGTTGAGAACCGATTCCCTGGCGCTGGTACTCCGGCAGAACAGCCATGGGTGCCAGAACCATGCCCTGCACCGTTTGCTTCCGCCTCTCGATTACGGCAGGGCTGAACAGGATATGGCCGACGATCCGGTCCTCCATCTCAGCCACCAGTGCAAGCAGATCATCGCTCCTCTGGCGCAGCTGGTCAACGAGGTCAGCCTCCAGGGGCTGATCAAAGGCGTGTATATACACCTCACGCACCCCTTGTACATCTCCCGGCTGTTCCTCACGAATCGTAATCATCCACGTGCCTCGAACCTTAAATTATCATGCCTCTTTGCAGCTTGCATTTTACAGCAAAATACCCCTGAAGATCTAACGCTTGCTTAATCCTTTAGTCCGCATCTGCCAGATGGTTTCGAATAAACTGCTGTATAGCCGAGACGACCTGTCCTTTAAACTCCGGGGGGCTTTGCGCTACCCACACGGTGAAATTATACAGTTCCTGGGCATCAGCCTTCAGCCACTTGCCGTTATTAAACAAGAACGTGAGCACAGTAGTTATGGCAATTCGTTTGTTGCCATTCTGAAACGGATGGTTCTTAATCATAAGATAAAAGAGAATAGCGGCCTTGGCGACCAACGTCGGATACAAGGCCTTGCCCGAGAAGCTTTGAAACGGCGTCACGACACAGCTTTCAAGCACATGGGGAAAACGGGTAGAAAAATCCGGTATGGGTTCATCGAAAGAAAAATGCTCCTTCGCGAGTCGAAAGGCAAGATATTCTACGTCCGCTATGGTGATGATGCGCACTATCCCTTAGCCAACTGCTTCAGGACGTCGCCATATTCCTGCACTGTTTTACGGACAGCGGCGTCTATCCGTTCCTTTCCTCTTTGCGTCAACTCTTTCCCAAGGATTTCTGCGATAGTCCGATCCGTAATAACGTAGGTCCTGCCTATCTTGGTGGCAGGGATCTGCCCCTTTTTGACCCGCTTGTATACGGCAATGCGGCTGACCCCGAGGAGTTTGGCCAGCTCAGGGATAGTGAGATATTTTTCATGAACCATAGCTTTGATCTTTGCCGCTTATGTTAATTAAGCTCTTATAAGTTAACATAAGTTAACTTATAAGGCAAGGATTAATGTAAGGCTGCTCCCAAATAGTACGGCCAGATCAGCAACGCGAGCAATCCCTTCCAAAAAAACGGCATCCCGCAGTAGCCGATGGTAAAGAGCCAGCCGATCAACCAGACCGGACCAAAAACCATGCCTCCATCTGGTTTGCAACGTTCTTTCTTCGCTTTCTGAGCCTTCTTAGCCATATTACATCCTCCTTTTTTAGGGTCGTCCTATCATAGATTATTTTGCCTTATAGTTTCCCTGCTCCAACCCCAAGGCTGAACATGTCCAATGTATAAAAAACTCATCTTCATCAATCATGCATCGCTCGTCCACGCACACTATATTATTATTGTTACTACACTGTAACAATATTACTAGAATGTTCCAATTCGAAAATTTATCATGCTCACTATTCCACCATCAACGACAATGACAGTGTGGAGCTTGATTTGGAGCTGCCGGTGGAGAGGATTGCGCGGGTGGCCTCATTGGTCTGCTCGCTGGTCCCGCCGATGGTCACCCACTGCCCCCTGAGCACGGTGACTTTGGTTGAGGCCTCGGTGAGGCGGATTATCCCTCGTTCCTTATCCTCAAGAGAGGAGATCCTGGGGACGATTTCTATGTGCACCCGGTCTCCGGCAACGACGGGTTTTACCTCGAATCCCGTCTCCACGCGCTGAAACTGCACCGTTTCCACCTCGTGGGCATAGGTATGCGTCAAATAGAGCCATCGTTGGGTAAAGGGGACCTCTCTTCCCACCCAGAGATAGGCAGTGCTCCCCGACATCACCGAGATAAAGGACTCCGTTTGTCCCCGGTGTTGCGTCCTGCTGTCCTGGAGGCGGACATGTACCCCGTCTTCTTCCGCCCCGCCGATGGCGACTGATCCATGTTCTCCTGAGACCTTTCCCGATGTCGAGATATCCCTGTCCGTTGAGAGACTCGTCTCCTGAAACCGGAACCTCACCCTGACCTGTTCTGCGGGTTTGTCCATGGTTGCCACGAAGGCCTGGATTTTGGCCACTGATGCGGCCGTGTCGACCACGATGAGGGAATTGGTACGCTCATCGAGCGAGGCCTTCCCTTCAGCAGAGAGGAGGGTTTGCACCAGGGGGAGGAGATCGGCGGCTTCCCTATAATTGACCTTGATAACGGCCACCTCAGTAGCCAGGGAGAGGGTTACCAGTGCCGTGAGAGAGAGTGTGAGGACGCTGAAGACGATAAAGAGGTTTCTTTTTTCATTGCGTGCCATGTCCGTATGGTATACCGAAAACCAGATGATGGCAAGGGGGATACCACCGCCCCTATTCAGGGCTTGACCGAGGATTAACTATTCTCTATAGTGGTATGGTATCGATCACATGTTCGAGAGGACGCTATGAAGATAAAAGTAGAGCGGGAAAAGATCGTTAAGGCACTCAAAGATGTCGAGGGGGTCGAGGTCTCCTTGGAGAACGCCGATGACGCAAAAGAGGCCCTCGATCTCATCTTGAAAAAGTCGCAGCTTTTTAAGGGTGCCGATGGTAAAAAGCTCAAGGACATCACCGTGACCGCCTCGCAGGAATACAAGACCTCGGCGGTAGAATACAATTTGGTATTTACGCTGGAGTTTGTCTTCGCGAGCGGTGTCTTCACGGACACCAAACTCGCCCTCATCAAAGAGGTACAGGAGTTCTTCGCTAAGTTCTGAGTAAGGATGCTCTTGCATCGTCAATCCTCTCTCCTGTACGCTAGTCCTTATCCAATCCAGAGGTCCTCACAATGACTATCGCCCTCATCATCCTCGGATTGCTGATCGCATTGATCGGCCTCCTCGGCAGTATCCTCCCCGTCATCCCCGGTCCTCCCCTCAGCTATGCTGCCCTGATCATCCTCTCCTTGGCAAAGCAGTGGGAGCCCTTCACTATTACCTTCCTCATTATCATGGGGGCCTTAATGCTCGCCGTATCGCTGGTGGACTACGTCTTCCCGGCCATCGGGGCAAAGCAATACGGGGCATCCAAGGCAGGAGTGTGGTTTTCCCTCATCGGCATGCTCGTGGGGATCTTTTTCATCCCGCCCTGGGGGATGTTCATCGGGGTATTTGCCGGGGCTGTTATCGGTGAGCTCGCCTTTGGGAAGGGGGAACAGGGTGCGTTGCGGGCCGGCTGGGGTGTTTTTATCGGCACCATGGTGGGGATCGGCTTTAAGCTGGCCTTTTGTGGGGTCTGCATCTTCTTTTACATACAAGGGCTGTTGTAACTATGGGGAGAAGGAACGTTCAAGGCGCCGAGTAATACCCACGGAGAACGCAGTATATAGTATGCTTCCGTAGACACGCGCTAAGGATATTCTGTGCCTGAACAATCACCTATGTTGTCTCTGTTGCTCATCACGACCCTGGCGGCGGTAGTTCCGCTCTTGGCCAGCAGGCTTCGTCGATGGCGGATTCCTATCGTGATCGGCGAGATAATGGCGGGGATAATCATCGGCAAGAGCGGATTCAACCTGGTAGCCCCCAGCCCGATCCTCGACTTCCTGGCTGAGTTTGGGTTTGTCTTTCTGATGTTTATTTCTGGGCTCGAGGTAGATGTCAGCGTGCTGACCATGCCCCGTCTTGAGGATGAGCGCACATCCTTCTGGCGTGAACCGCTCTTTTTGGCTTTTCTCAGTTTTACATTGACCCTGGCAGGAGCCTTTGCCATCGCCTTTGGCTTGGGGAAGATCGACTTGGTACGCAACCCCTTCATTATAGGGCTTATCCTCAGTACGACCTCCCTGGGCATCGTGGTGCCGGTCCTCAAGGAACGGGGAATTGTCCCCACCCGATACGGCCAGCTCATTCTGGTAACCGCTCTTTTAGCCGACGTCGTCACCCTGATGCTGTTGAGCGTAGCCTTCGGGATCCTGCAAAAGGGCTTTGCCCTCCAACTTATCCTCTTTCTGTCGTTGCTGGTTATCTTCGCCATCGTCTTGCGGACGGGCATTGCGGTCAGAAAGGTGCTCTGGCTCAAAAAGGTGGTGGAGGAACTTTCCACCGCCACGGCCCAGATCCGGGTCCGGGGGGCCATCGCTTTGATGGTGGCCTGGGCGACCTTGGCCCATGCCCTCGGCATCGAGGTTATCCTTGGGGCCTTCCTGGCTGGGGTGATCGTGAGTATTATAGCCGGTCCGGAAGAGGCGGTCCTCAGGGAGAAACTGGACACCTTGGGCTTCGGCTTTTTCATCCCCATCTTCTTCATCTCGGTGGGAAGCCGGTTTGACCTGAACGTGCTTATCGGTTCTCAGGAGGCCTTGATTCTTTTGCCGCTGCTTTTTGTGGCGGCGTATGTGGTAAAGGTGCTGCCGGCCCTCGTATACCGATTGGCTTTCTCGTGGCGGGAGGGGCTGGCGTCGGGATTCCTCCTCTCCTCCCGCCTCTCGCTCATCATCGCGGCATCGGCCCTCGCCTTTGAGTTAGGGGTAATCAGCGAGGCGGTGAATGCCGACATTGTTCTGGTGGCCATGATCACCTGTACCCTCTCCCCTGTCCTATTCAACCGGCTCGCCCCGCACGTGGCGGAAGTGGAACGAAAAGGTGTCATCATTGTGGGGCTTAATCAGCTTACCGCACTGCTGGCTGAACGGCTCGTAAAGGAAGAGGAGGAAGTGGCGGTACTGGGATGTCCGCAGGAGCGCGCCAATGCCCCATACTGTAAAAAGACAACCCCCATTTTTGGAGACCCTGGTGATGAAGCTATTCTGAAATCCTTGGGAGCGGATCAGGCTGCCGCCTGTATCGTTGTCCTGAATGATCCGGAGGCCAATATCAGGGTATGCCGGATGGCTGCGGAGCGCTTCGGCATTCCGGTCATCGTTTCCCGGGCCGACGACCACGCCGTGCTGGAGCGGATGAAGGCCATGGGGGTGCGCGCCGTGCAGCCTGCCCTGGCCACGGTCATGGCCTTAGAAGGGGCACTGCGGTTTCCCACCACCTTTGATATACTGGTCGAGCTTGGAGATGAAGTGGAGATCGGGGAGGCGCGAGTGCGCAACATACGGTTGGCCGGGCGTTCTCTGCGTCAAATCAGGCTCCCCGGTAATGCCTTGGTCATGGGCATCAGAAGAAAGGGTGAGGTCATTGTCCCCCATGGCGATACGACCTTCCGCCTGGGCGATGCGGTCATGCTCATCGGCAACCCCTCTGACATCAAGGAGGCACGGGCACTGTTTGAGTCCCGCTTGGGGTGGGGTATGACCTTCTCATAAGGTGTAATCACTCTTTTCCCTTGCTAACTCTTAGCTTTTGATGCTGACCGCTATCTTTTCAACAGCACTTACCCCCTTTAGGGAGGAAATCATGCCCACGATGGTGCCGTGGATGGTCCTGGTGACAAAGGGATTAAGGGTGACGGCTTTGTTGTTGACGACCATGGATATCTGATCCCCTTCAATGGAGACATCCACGCTCTTTATTTTTCCTATATCTTTTAAGGAGGCGAGAATGCCGCCCATCACATGGTCGATATATCCCCGGACAAAATTATTGATCGCAACGGGTGCGTCGTTGACCGTAAGCATAACCTGGCTGGATACCATAGTGGTCCTCCTCATTTATGCACTAGATAGAGCTCTCTTTCATGTACGATAATCCCTCCCCCTTAACATTGTCAATGAATTACGGGATCTTGATGCTTTGAGCAACATTTCTCGCTTTCGTTTTGACATATTCATCGGTATCTGATAGACAGAGACTGTCCAAGCCCGTACGTTCGTAGGTGCTTAATAGTATGGAATACGATGGGGTCAACATAGTCGGGGCGAGAGGGATAACCGTAGAACGACGTATGGTTAAACGCCCCCGCATCACGGTAGATGAAGATGCGCGGGTACATATGGTGCTTCCCCTCGACTTTTCGCACAAGGAGATAACTGCCCTGATCGATAGAAAGGGGACGTGGATTCAGAAACAGTTGGCCTTTTTCAGAGAAAAACACGATGCGTGTATTCAATCGCGCGCAGACGCCGTTCTGTACTTAGGGGAATTCTATACCTTCCGGCTGCTGCCCGGCTTGCACAAGAACTTTGCGGTCAACGCGACGGGAAAGACTATCTTTTCCGGGGTGAATTTATTGGCGGATGGGGTCCTTGACCGATGGTATCAGAAAGAGGCCAAACGGATTATCATGGAACGGTTGCGGCACTTCGCCGATGCGTATCACTTTAGCTACAACCGTGTGTTTATACGAAATCAAAAGACCCTCTGGGGGAGCTGTTCGAGTGAGAAAAATCTGTCCTTTAACTGGCGGCTCATCCAAACCCCTCTCGATATTATTGATTACATCGTCGTGCACGAATTGGTCCATACCGAAATCCTGAGACATACGGAGGCCTACTGGCAGAAGGTCGCAGCCCTCTATCCCCAGTATCGACAGGCCCGCGTATGGCTCAAAAACTTCCATCCAGGTCACTAAAATAGGCCTTGCAGGAGAAAAACGGTAGTTTAATACGACAAGGAGAACGGATGAGCAGAGAAGAAGGAGACCGGTACTTTGCGATAGGAGAACAGAAGCGGATAGGAAGCCATTTCTCCGAGGCCCTCACAGCCTATCAGAACGCCCTGACCCACTATTCCGACGAGGCCGCTGCACAACGTCTGCAGGGTTATCAGAAGATGGGGGATTGTTTGCGCATGCTTGGGGATTTCAACGCCGCTAAAGAGAACTTTTCCCATGCCCTCTCCCTAGCGCAGGAAGAAGAGGATGAGGTGGCACTGGCCGATGCCCTGGTGGGGTTAGGCCTCAGTGAGCGAGGTCTCGGTGATGTGGAAAAATCCCAAGGACATCTGGAACGGGCACGAGAGGTCTACGAGGAATGGGAAGACCCTGAGGGAGAAGCCTACACCTCGTGGGCACTGGGAGGCCTCTGGAGGATTTCCGGAGAACTCCGTAATGCCAAGGCCTCCTTCGAAGAAGCCCTCACACTCTCTGAGGGGATGGGGGATCAGACGGGGATGGGTTATGCCTTGTGTGGTCTGGGGGGTGTTTCACGAATGATGGGGCACTATCGGGATTCCCTTGCCTATTACAGCCGGGCCCATACCATCCTGAAGGAAATCGATGATGTCTTCGGGACTGCCTATTCTTTTTGCGGCATAGCCAATGCCCACCGCATGAGCGACGATTTTGAGCGGGCCTTAGGCTACTTCGAGCGGGCTACCTCCCTCTACCAGGAAATCGGGGACCGAATCAGCTATGCCTACACCATGTGGGGAGAGGGGACGACCTTTAAGATGGTGGGAAAGGAAGAGGAGGCTGTGGAGGCCTTTCAGGCAGCCGAGGCCATTTTTGAGGCAACAGGGGATCAGCGGGGGAGGATATACACCCTCCTGGGGAGGGGGGAGGTTTCCCTCTTGCGGGGAAAGGCGGCGGAGGCCGAGAAGCTCATCAATGAAGCTTTGGAACGTGCCGAAATTAGTCCCTTTCGCCTGGAGCGGTGTCACTGTCACCTCCTCCAGCTCCTTGCGCGCCGCAAAGGGGGTGAGGATATCACCCTGGAGGCTGTGCGTAAAGAGTATCGACGGCTGGGGAGCGATTTTCTCCCCATGGAGGTCTCTCTCCCCCTGAATCTCCCGTGAGGGACGTAAGGCACGTAAGGGACGTATAAGGCACGTAAGGGAAGCACAAGTTTTCAGCAGAGATTTGTTATTCAATGTTCCGTCTCACCGGTGGTAGACAATTGATGGTTGGAATCTCAAAATTAAGACTTGCATAAAATGTCTATTTCGGGTAAATAAATAATTTCACAATATTTACTTAAAGACGAGGAATAGAGCAATATTTTATGTACAAGCGTAGCACTGTAAGCCAGGAGGAAGGTAAGGCGTGATAGACCTCAACAGCAGCCTGTTCATCCAAGCGGCCCTCTTCATCTTCCTCATGATCGTCTTGAACAAGATCTTCTTTCAACCCTTTCTCAGGTTTCTTGATGAACGCCACAACAAGATCAGCGGTGATGAACAGGAGGCCGCCAAACTTCAGGAAGGGGCGGAGCGCCACCGCCTCAAGTTCGAAGAGGGGCTAAACAAGGGCCAGCTTCAGGCCCTGACGGAGAAGGAACGCATTCGAGACGAAGGATTGCAAGAAGGCAAACGGCTGGTTGATACGACCCATCAGGAGGTTGATAAGGAAATACCCACGATCAAGAACCAGATCGCCCAGGAGAGCCAACAGGTGCTGGCGGAATTGAAGCGCAGACAGGGGGCAATGGCCAAGGAGATTGCCGAGAAGATCTTGGGCAGAGGTCTTTAATAATAGGAGAAGAAAAAGCCGTGAATATGTGGTTGGAGCTTGCTGCTAAGACATTCAATTTTGCCGTGCTGGTTACCATCCTCTACGTGTTTGTCAAGAAGCCCCTCGGGGCCTTTCTGAAAAGGAGGCAAGAATCGATCAAGGAGGCCATCGAGGAGGCCGAGAGGGCCAAGAAGGAAGGTGAACAGAAGTATCAGGAGTATAAAGAGAAGGTACAACGATTAGATCAAGAGATCGAGCAGATCCGTCAGACCTTGATCGGTGAAGGTGAACGGGAAAAAGAGCGAATCATCAAAGAGGCCCAGCAGATGGCTGAAAAGATCAAGGGTCAGGCCCAGCTTACGGCCCAGCAGGAGCTGAAGATGGCGCAGTTACGAGTGAAGGAGACAATGGCTGCCATGACGGTGCAACTGGCGGAAGAGTTGCTGAAAAAGCACCTAAAACCACGGGATCATGAGCGGCTGGTGGATGAATACATCGAACGAATGAGGAAATTGCAGTGATCGCCAGAAAAATCGCTCGCAGGTATGCCAAGGCCCTGATGAATATCGGGCAGAAGGACGGCAACTACGATAGATATTGGGAAGAGCTTGATACCTTTGCCTCCCTTTTCCAGCGCGAAGGGAAGTTGAGGGAAGTCTTGAGTAATCCCACGTTTAATATCCCCCGGCGCCAAGCCATCATCAAGGAATTGGCGGGCCGTCTAAAGCTGAGTCCCATCATCGTCAATTTTCTTCACCTCCTGGTGGATAAAAATCGGATGAGGTACCTGCCTGACATCACCGTCCTCTACCGGGAGTTGGTAGATGAGGCTGCCGGCCGCGCACGGGTCCGCCTGGCCACTGCTCATGACCTTTCTCAGAAGAAGCTACAGGAACTGACGCACGGGTTACAGAATTTGCTGGGCAAGCAGGTGATTATGGAAGTGGAGACGGATTCCTCCCTCATTGGCGGAGTGGTGGCGCGGGTTGGGGGTATGGTATATGATGGGAGTGTCAGGACCCAATTGGAGCAATTGAAAGAAACCTTAGCAAAGGGGTAATAGCAATGCAGATCAGGGCGGAAGAGATAAGCGAAATTATCGAAAAGCAGATCAAGGACTATGACAAAAAGATTGAGATGAGTGAAACCGGCGTAGTCCTTTCGGTGGGAGACGGTATTGCCAGACTGTACGGTCTAGAGAAGGCCATGGCCGGTGAACTCCTCGAATTCCCCCACGAGGTTATGGGTATGGTCCTCAATCTGGAAGAAGACAACGTGGGAGCGGCCCTGCTGGGAGAAGATCGTTATGTAAAAGAGGGGGACGTGGTGAAAAGGACCGGCCGGATCGTGCAGGTCCCCGTGGGCGAATCTTTGGTCGGGAGGGTGGTGGATCCTCTCGGACAGCCCCTTGACGGCAAAGGCCCCATCGAGGCCACGGAATATCGCAATATCGAGGAGAAGGCCCCGGGGGTGATAGCACGCCTTCCGGTGAAGGAGCCCCTCCAGACCGGTATCAAGGCCATCGACTCCATGATCCCCATCGGGAGGGGGCAGCGGGAGCTCATCATCGGCGACCGCCAGACGGGCAAGACCGCCCTGGCCGTGGATACCATCATCAACCAGAAGGGGAAGGATGTCTATTGCATCTATGTGGCCATCGGTCAGAAGCAGTCCACCGTGGCCCAGGTGGTCGACAAGCTCAGCCAGGAAGGGGCCATGGATTACACCACCGTGGTGTCGGCTACCGCCAGTGAACCCGCCCCCTTGCAGTACATAGCCCCTTACGCCGGCTGCACCATGGGTGAGTACTTTCGCGATACCAAGAGACACGCCTTGTGCATCTATGACGACCTTTCCAAACACGCTGCGGCCTATCGGCAAATGTCGCTGCTCTTGCGTCGCCCCCCCGGCAGAGAGGCCTATCCCGGGGACATCTTCTACCTTCACTCGCGCCTGTTGGAGCGGGCCGCCAAGCTCAATGCGAAATTAGGAGAGGGGTCCCTCACGGCCCTCCCCATCATCGAGACCCAGGCCGGGGACGTATCGGCCTATATCCCCACCAACGTCATCTCCATTACCGATGGGCAGATCTACCTGGAGACCGACCTCTTCTATTCCGGGATCAGGCCCGCCGTCAATGTGGGGTTGTCCGTATCCCGTGTCGGTGGCAACGCCCAGATCAAGGCGATGAAGCAGGTGGCGGGTTCTCTTCGTTTGGACCTGGCTCAATATCGGGAGATGGCCGCCTTCGCCCAGTTCGGCAGCGACCTCGATAAGGCGACTCAGGCCCAGCTGGCCAAGGGGGAGCGTCTGGTGGAAATCCTGAAGCAGGGGCAGTATCAACCCCAGCCGGTGGCCCGACAGATCGTGATCATCTACGCCGGTGTCCACGGCTTCCTGGACAGCTACCCCGTCTCTATGCTGCAGCGGTATGAGCAGGAACTGTACAAGTTTATTGAGGACAAGCACTCTGATATCCTCAAGGAGATTGATAAAAAGAAGGAACTAGACGAAGCATTGGACCAGAAAATCAACAAGGCCCTGGAAGCGTTCAAGGGGGTATTTACCCCCTAAGAGGAGTGAAACGGGATGATCGGCCTCAAGGCCCTGCGCCACAGGATTGCCAGTATTAAGAGCACACAACAGATTACCCGGGCCATGAAGATGGTGGCCGCGGCCCGACTGCGGCGCGCCCAAGAGCGGATCATCGAGGCCCGACCCTACGCCGAAAAGATGCGGGAGGTCTTGCAGAGTCTAAGCCTCAGGACTAATCCCGAGGCCCACCCCCTGCTGATGCGCCGGGAGATGAAACGGGTAGAATTGCTGGCCATCACCACCGATCGGGGATTGTGCGGGAGCTTCAATCAGAATATCTTCCGGAGGGTGGAGAGGTTTCTTACGGAGCATCATAAGGATTATGCGGAGATTTCCCTCACCATTGTGGGAAGAAAGGGGCTGGAATACTTCCGTCGCAGGCAAGTCCCCATTACCAGGGACTACGTAGGCCGCTTTCAGGAGACCGACTATCAAGCGGCGGCGACCATCGGAAAGGATGTAGTGGAGGCTTATACCGGCGAGACCGTGGACGGGGTCTTTCTAGTCTACAACGAGTTCCGTTCCCCTCTGGTTCAGCGGGTCATGATCAAAGACCTCCTCCCCATTGAGCCCTTGGAGGTGAAATCGGATTATCCGGCGGTGGAGTACATCTATGAGCCGTCGGCCGAAGCCATCCTGTCCGAACTCCTGCCCCGGTATGTGGAGGTTCAGATATATCGGGCCCTGTTGGAGTCGACGGCCGGGGAGCTTGGGGCGAGGATGACGGCCATGGGCTCGGCCACGGAAAACGCCCAGGAGATGATCGAGAAGCTAACCCTTGTGTATAACAAGGCGCGCCAGAGCGCCATTACCACGGAGATGTTGGAGATAGTGGGGGGTGCGGAGGCGCTGAGATAATCCCACGAATACAGAGAAAGGCGGGGAAGATGAAGAAAGGCAAGTCGGCAGAAGGAAAGATTATACAGGTAATCGGGCCGGTCATAGATATCGAGTTTGGGGAGGGAGAACTCCCCGCCATCTTTAATGCGATCAGACTCACCAACCCCCGGATAAGCGATCAGGAAGGGAACTTGTTGGCGGAGGTGGCCCAGCACATCGGGGAGAACACGGTCAGGTGTGTGGCCATGGATACCACCGACGGCTTGATCAGGGGGATGAAGGGTGTTGATACCGGCGCCCCTATTACCATCCCCGTGGGCAAAGAGGTACTCGGTCGTATCCTCAACGTGATCGGCGAGCCCGTGGATGATATGGGGCCGGTTGCCAGCAAAAAAAGCTACCCCATTCACCGCCCCGCCCCCTCTTTTGTGGATCAGGACGTCAATGTGGCGCTTTTGGAGACGGGGGTCAAGGTGATCGATCTCTTGGAACCGTACCCCCGGGGCGGCAAGGTCGGCCTTTTCGGCGGCGCCGGGGTCGGCAAGACCGTTATCATCATGGAGCTCATCCACAACATCGCTACTGAGCACGGCGGGTATTCCGTCTTCGGCGGTGTCGGGGAGCGCACCAGGGAGGGGAACGACCTCTGGCTGGAGATGAAGGGATCAGGGGTCCTGGACAAGACGGCCCTGGTCTTCGGTCAGATGACCGAGACCCCCGGCGCCCGAGCCCGAGTGGGGCTCTCGGCCCTGACTGCTGCCGAATATTTCCGCGATGAGGAAGGACAGGACGTCCTCTTGTTCATAGACAACATTTTCCGTTTTACCCAGGCCAACTCCGAGGTCTCGGCCCTGCTGGGGAGGATGCCCTCGGCGGTGGGGTATCAGCCCACGTTGGCCACGGACCTGGGGGAGTTGGAAGAGCGCATCACCTCTACCACCAAGGGTTCGATCACCTCGGTCCAGGCCATCTATGTGCCGGCCGACGACCTGACCGATCCCGCTCCCGCCACCACCTTTGCCCACCTGGATGCCACCACAGTCCTCTCCCGTCAGATCGCCGAGCTGGGGATCTATCCGGCGGTGGACCCCCTGGATTCCACCTCCAAGATCCTCAATGCCCAGGTGGTGGGGGACGAACACTACCACGTGGCACGAGAGGTACAGCAGATCCTGCAGAAATACAAAGACCTGCAGGACATCATCGCCATCCTCGGCATGGACGAGCTCTCCGAAGATGACAAGCTGACCGTGTCGCGGGCCAGAAAGATCCAGCGATTTTTCTCCCAGCCCTTCTTTGTGGCCGAGGAGTTTACCGGCGCCAAAGGGAAATACGTGAAGCTTGAGGATACGGTCAGGGGCTTTCAGGAATTGGTGGAGGGCAAGCACGATGAAGTCCCTGAGCAGGCCTTTTACATGGTGGGGACCATCGAAGAGGCCCTGGAGAAGGCCGAAAGGATAAGGGCCGAGGAGTAGCACGAAGCGATGGCAGCTAATTTCCTCTTGGAAGTGGTTACCCCTCATCGCCTGGTTGCAAGCCAGGAGGTAGATGAGATTACGGCCCCTGGGGCGGAGGGGGAGTTTGGGGTCTTGCCCGGGCACACACCTTTCTTTACCACCCTGAAGGTGGGAGAAGTTATGTTCCGCGCGGGGAAAGAAGAGCGGCATATGGCCGTAACGTGGGGGTTCGTAGAGGTCCTTCCCGACCGTGTTACCATCTTGACTGAGGCGGCGGAGCTGGCCCCGGAGATAGATGTGGAGCGGGCCAAGCGGGCCAAGGATCGCGCCGAAAAGCAGTTGAAACAACTCCGCCACGAGGACAAGGAATTCTATTCGTCTATGGGTGCCCTGGAACGGGCCATGAACAGACTGACGGTGGCAAGCCGGAGGCGGTAAGAAAAGTCCTGCACCTCTTTGCAAAAATCAGAAAGACAGGATGTCGCTTTGCGACATAGCGCGCCGCATTTAAAATCAAGTAATGAGGGGGGAGATATTCTTCCTCCTTTTTCTTTTTGTATCTTCTCACCTTCTCGACTAGGGATTGATGTACAAATTTTTGCCTTTATTGACACCATATAAATGCCATGCTAAGGTTTTTTTAAGAATATAGGCAACCATTAGGTTGGTCACTGAGAAAGCCGGAAACCTGGAGTTGCGGATATGGGAGTGACAAAAGCACGCATACCGAAATATAACCCACCGAGGAAGGTTGACGAAGGGTGGCTGGTTCGAGAAGAACAACGCGTTTACCAAACCAGGACAGACGGCACACTCGTTCGCAAACGTAAGCGTTTCCGACTGATAGACGTGTTTGCCGGGGCGGGAGGTATGTCGCTGGGATTCTCGGAAGGCTTTGGTCATGCCTTCAAAACGGTATGGGCCAACGATTTCGATAGTTCCTGCGTCGAAACATATAACGCGAACTTCGGCAGACACTGCATATTCGGAGACATCGTCGGCATACTCAACGATCCTACCACGCATATCCCAGAGGCGGACGTAGTCATCGGCGGACCACCCTGCCAAGGATTCAGTCTCTTGAACAAGAAGCGGGAAGGCGATCCGCGCAAGCAGCTCTGGCGTCCGTACTTCGACGTCGTTGAACGATCGGGGGCTAAGATTTTCGTTATGGAGAACGTCCCTCAGCTCCTCGGCTCGTTCGAACACGGCGAGATTATGGGTATGGCCGAAGCGATGGGATTCAAGGTCTGGGGGGACGTGTTGTGCGCGGCTGACTACGGCGTGGCACAGACACGACGTCGGGCATTTATCATCGGATGCAAGTTCTTCGATCCTAAATTTGTTTTTCCTCCGCGCAAGACACACTTTGACCCGTCTAAAGGCGGGGCACAGCTTGCGGAGACAGCATGACGCAGAAATCGAACGGCTCTCGGTACGGCGCTCTTTGGACGCGGGAGGAATCCATCCTCGCGTTCGAACTCTACTGCCGTATCCCGTTCCAGCGTACGAAGACCAACAATCCTGCAGTTCAGGAACTCGCTCGCCTTCTGAGAAGATCGCCGGCTTCTGTTGCGAAAAAACTCGGAAACTTCGGGGCGTTCGATCCTGAACTTCGTCTAAAGGAGATATCGGGCCTGACCCATACAAGCAAACTGGATCGGCAGGTATGGGACGAATTCCATGCAGACTGGAACGGGCTTGTCTGGACAGCGAACCAAATTCGACAAGAGATGCGGCATCGCGTCGAGGCGACGCATCCTCTTACACGACCGTCTGGGCCTTCCGAAACGGTTCGCATGACCAAGCAACGTGTTCACCAGAGTTTCTTCCGTGATGCCATACTGAGCAGCTATGAGGCGACGTGCTGCGTGACGGGTCTTGCCATTCCCGAATGCCTCATTGCGAGCCATATCATCCCGTGGAGCGAAGATGAACATTTTCGCACCGATCCGACAAACGGACTATGCCTTAGCGCCACTTTCGACCGTCTTTTCGAGGCCGGGCTGATGACGGTGACACCCGAGTTGGTCGTACTCTTCTCGCCTCGGATCACCGAATCGAGTAGCCGCGTGGACAAGGAATTGCTGTGCCGTTACCACAACCATCCAATCAGGAGACCTAATCGTTTTCTGCCAAGTGTGGAGCACCTTACTTGGCACCACACGAATCGTTTCAAGCAACAATAGCGAAAAGGAGAACCAACATGATTGACCAAGCTGCGTTGCTTCAGTCAACTATATCTGAATATGACTCCACCGTGAACTCTGCCCGCAGGAAGGCAACGAGAATGATTGATCGCGAGCACCTCACACGAGCCCTGTGCAAGGATCACGACTGGACGGACGGTGGTGCTCGCGCAATTGTTACCCTTGCCAGTGAGTACGGTGCCTTCATGTTGCGAAATGCCTTGGCTCTTGCTGTCGTCCTCGACAAAGAGGACGGCAACCTTGACTTCTGACATTCGGTTCCCACGGGCTCCGTGGTCAGGGTAAGTCTTTGATCCCCTCCGAGTATGCATCGGCGGCCAGGGATCGGATTCTGTACTACTTTCGCAAATATCCACGTACGATTATTAACGGCGACGAACTCCTTGTTATTTCTGGCATTCAAGAATATGCTCGACGCGTTCGTGAGTTGCGCGTCCAATTCGGTTGGACGATTGCCAGCGGCGTCATGATCAAGGAAATGAGAGAAGATGAATCCGAGGAAATTCCCGACGAGTTGAAGGCCATGAGGCCGAGTGAGTACGTTCTCCTTGATACGAAACAGGATCGTGAAGCTGCACACCGTTGGAATGTCGCAAATACGATTCGCAGACAAAGTGGTTCGGTACGCGACAAGATTCTACGGTTTCTGCGGGCAAACGTTGGGCGCGGCGTAACCGGCGAAGAGCTTCGCTATGTCGCAGGGGACAAGACGGAGTGGGCGAGGCGCGTTCGCGAATTGCGTACTGAGTTCGGCTGGCCAGTGGCGACGAAGTCGACAGGCAGGCCCGATCTTGCCGTCGGAGTTTACGTTTTGGAGGCTGATCGACAAAGCCCCGAACATGACCGGAACATTCCCGATGACATTCGCCGAGAAGTGTTGCGGCGCGACGGTTACAAGTGCAAAGAGTGTGGTTGGTCGTATGATGAATGGAACCCATCCGATCCCCGGCACCTCGAACTGCATCATATCGAACACCACGCAAAAGGAGGTCCCAACGTAAAGGAGAATTTAAAAACGCTTTGCACCGTGTGTCACGACAAGGTTCACAAGATAGAACGCTGATATTGTCACCGACCGTCTACGGTTGGGAGAAGAATAAACGGAACATAAAGACGCAGGCTACTTTTTAAGACCGAAAAAGTAGCCTATCATTTTATTTAACAACCTTTAACTTCCTCCCCCGCTTCAATCATCAACCCCTCACCCCCCAAAGAGGCCTTTTTATTGCCCAAATATAAAAATAATTGGTCAGCTTTTTTCCTTGAGGTTTGGTGTGATGGTAAAGACAAGGGTGTTTCTGTCTGAGCCCCTCCTGTATTCGATGTTTTGAATCGTTTTCTTCATCACCTTCGTAGAGGGTTCCTTACCAGGCTCGAAGAAATCCTTTGCTTCGGGGAACGTACCGGCCAGGAGCATGTTAAGGGGCGCTCCTGTATCTACCATGGTGATAATGAGCGTCCCGCTTTCATGGACATCGCAGCTCATGCTGATTTCACCTGTTCCGTCTGCACAGGCAAATGTGACGATATTCTGGAGGGCCTCTTCAACGGCACGGCTTATCTCTCGAATCCTCTCATTCGAAAAACCCGCCTCCCACGCATGGGTAGATGCAAACTCTACAAGCGTGGGTATCGCATCGGCCGTCGCCGGTTTGGTAATCTCGTCTGGTATCTTCTCTTCGGGCCTTTTTTCCATACATCTCCTCTTGCGTATTATTTCCCGGCGCTATTTTATCATAAGCGGTCGTGGATCGGATAGGTAAATATGTGTGCGCTGCAGGGGAGCACTCCCTTGCCCCTCGGTCATTAATCCCGCCCCTTTGGTAAAGGCCACAGACTAGTGAGTGAGGTCTCGTTTAACAATGTCTTTTTTTTCTTGAAATCGAGAAGATAAGGATTATTATATAACTATGTCACATGTCAAAAAGAAAGGGAAAAGTATATGATAACGGTAACTGAGACAGCGCAACAGAATATTGAAAAAGCATTGAAGCAGAACAACAATGAAACAAAGGCTGTTCGGGTCTTTCTCCATGGGGGCGGGTGAGGCGGACCTTCCCTTAGCTTGGCTCTGGATGAGCCAAAGGATTCGGACAGCGTGTTTACGAATGGCGGCACTCAATATATTGTTGATAACGATTTGCTCAAGACAACCGGCAATATTACCATCGATTTTGTCACTGAGGCATATCAAACTGGTTTCACCGTACATGCTGAAAACCCCGTAGGTGGATCCTGTTCTATCGGAGGTACGTGTTCATCGCAAGGAGGATGCTCATAATCATAAGCTATTGATGTAGATGAGACCTTCTGTATTTTTGTTTTTCCCCGGCCCCTTCAGAGGGGCCTTTGTATTCAGGGCACATACCTCTTCTGGAGGTGGATTCACTTCTTGCTTTTTCCCTCCGAAGGTGATCAAATATTGTAAAAAGGGGAAAATGGAGATACACAATCCATTCACCTATAAAGAGATGTAACCGAAGGGAGGGGGAAACATGGCACAGGGGGGCAAGTTCACTATACTTGTTAAGCCGAGTTTTTTGGACCGATATTGGGGGAGTGATTTCATAGATTATGCGTATTTTACTAGATATATCAGGGATGCTCGGCTGATGTATGTTCGGGACTTGGGTCTGGAATGGCCACGTGACCGCGTATTGATGGTAATCAAAGAAGAGAATACCTATAGTTCTCCCCTCAGGGTAGAAGAGGAGATGAGGATCTATGTACGGCAAACAAAGATAGGGAAAACCAGCGCAATTACGGAGTTTCAGATCGACGAGGCCGGGTCCGGGAGGCCGATCGCACATCGGCGTGAGATTGCCGTATGGATGGATCGGAAAACGGGCCGTCCCGCCCCGACACCCGAGGAGTGGAAGAAGGCGATCATTACGTTTGAAGGCGAGAGCAATATCGAAGTGACGAAAGATTAGAGTTATATGCCGGCAGCATGAAAGGAGAGTGGAAATGAAAGGATACAAAAAGATCCTCGTACCCTTAGACGGGTCCGCGATATCCGAGGCTATTCTCCCTGAAATCGAGAAATTGGCATCCTTCTTTGGGGCCGATATCTCCCTTTTGTATGTTGTGCCTATCCCCATCTTTCCGGGGGTTATGGAGCCTGTCGTAACCTACCAAACGATTAGTGATACCCTCATGCAAGACGCAGAGGCATACCTCGGTAAGATTGAAAAGCGTCTAAAAGGCAAGGGTCTTACCGTAGAGACTCACCTTGAACAAGGGAATGAGGCGCAGCAGATTCTGGAGTACTGTGACAGGGAGGATATTGACCTCATCGCCATGTCCACCCACGGCCGCAGTGGAGTAAGCCGGTGGCTGTTAGGGAGCGTGGCGGAAAAGGTCATCCGGCATGCGACCAAACCCATTTTTTTGGTCCGATCCGCTGGATAGGTTATATTAATTTTGGGTGGTTGTATATAATCGATCCTTCGTAGACCGGCTTGCTGCCAAATCAAAGAATAGGGCTGTCCCCCTTCGCTCCTCTATTGCACTCCTCTCAGATCAACTGATCGAGCAGAATCAATTTTATATTTTTCCAAAATCATTTTCTGAGCCTCGTTGATTTTACCGCGTTCCAATACGATCTGATCCCCCCACTCATCCGTAAAGACATGGTACGTCCCTTCGGTTTCTTCAATGGCCTTCACCATATCTGCAATAGTCGAAATTCTTTTTCCATTGACTTCCGTGATAACATGATCCTTAAAATCGTCATACCCGACGGTCAAATCGTCCGCCAAGATGTTAGTCAATACGATTACCTGTTTTCGATCTTCGGACTGCTTCCCGTAATAATAGTAATTGGTTAAATGGACAGGAACGTTATCCATACTATCCCAGGTATCGAGATAGTTCTGGGTTAGGGGCTGAAATACCAACCCTCCTACGATATAATATGTCGGCGCCCGGTCATACTGGGTGTGTGGCACTAATCGCGTTGAGTCGGTCGAAATGAGCAAGGAGATGGTTACTTCCATAATCTTCCCCCCTCTCAGAAGGCGGCAGCGAACCGTCTCACCTATAAATTTAGCCTGCACCGCATTGGCAAAATGTATCCGCTCAGTACCCCGCAAAGGTATGGTCCCGTCATTGGCAATGGGCCTCCCCTCAATGGCGAGGAGGACATCCCCGGTTTGCATAATGCCCTGGGCGGTGGATCCGGGAGCGATGTACGTGAGCAGTACCCCTGTCTGTTCCTCCTTCATCTGATAGTGAGCCCTCAGAGCGGGATTCTCCATGGCCTGCCATACGATACCGATGCCTGGGATGCCATCGTATGTTCCATCCGCGCTGTCCTTGAGAAAATGATCGATGACCGGAGCGGGGACCATATATCCAATACTTTGTGCGTACATATACCCTTGAAACGCTATCCCCACGATTTTTTCATTTTTTATCACCGGCCCTCCGCTGTTGCCCGGATTAATGGCCGCATCGATCTGGCACGACAGCAGATTGGACCCACTATGAGAATAGTGCGTGTGCTCAACCCTGGACACTACCCCTTCAGTAATGCTTAACTCTTCGCCCCCTATGGGGAATCCATAGACGGCCACTTTGTCCCTCATCCGCGGCAGGTCACCCAGCGTGAGCGGCTTGACGCCGGCAAAAAAGGCGGGATCGTCCACCTTCAAGAGGGCGAGATCGCATTCATGGGCTACGACTTCTACTGCGGCATTGTATTTTTTTGCCTGCCCTGCACGTTTTACCTGAATAAAGGTCTGGTCTGCCACGACGTGGGCATTGGTCAAGACTTTATTGCCGCTGATGATACAGCCTGATCCGACTCCCCTGCTTTGTCCCGAGAGCTGCCAGGGCATATCGTAGTCGTATTCGGAATACACGGCGTAGATCTTTACGATTGCCTCCTCGAGGTTCCGCTGGGCGTAAGATGGGGTGACCAACATGACGGTAAGCGCGATCGCTAACAACAACCTCACGATGATTTTCATGTGCCCTCCTTGCAGTATGTTATGTGAACGTTTCTGGTAATATTTTTCTTTCATGAAGGCTCCTTGTATCATTGCCCGATGGGTATCGATAAGGCAACCAGGGCTTGTTTTGCCTGCTGGGGATTTTCAAAGCGGATGGTGTGCATGCCCAACTTCTGAGCACCTTCGATAAAGTCAACTCGGTCGTCGATAAAGACCACCTCTGTCGGTTTGGCACCTAATCGTTCCAAGGCTATCTGGTATATTCTCCGTTCCGGCTTGGCTGTTCCTTCTTCACATGAGAAGACCGCTACATCAAACATGGTATATCCCTGTTGATGGAAGAACCGTACTGTTGGAGATTCCGTATTTGAGAGCAGGCCTACTTTATAGCCCCAATCTTTAAGGGTGGAGGCCAGGGAGAACATCTCTTCGTTGGGGGCATAGACCTGTTCAAAGACATGTTCCCATAGTAGAGGTTTATAGGGTTTTTCCACACCCAAGGCGGCGCACAGCCCTTCCCACAGGTCATGTTCCTCGATCTGCCCCTTTTGAAACCGTTCTCCAAAGGGTCTATAGGCATTGTTTACCGCCTCAGGGGTCACACCGAACTCTTGTGCAAAGAGATCAAGCATTCCCTGCGCAGGGCTGTCGATGAGCACACCCCCCCAGTCGAAGATGATTGCTTTCACTATACTATAATAAGATTATAAGATGCCCCTGTCCAGGGTCCGATACTGGATGGCCTCGGAGAGGTGGTGCGGGGCGATGGCCTCGGTCCCCTCCAGGTCGGCGATAGTGCGGGCCACTTTCAAGATCCGCGTGTACCCCCGGGCGCTCAGGCCGAACTTGGACATCGCCTGCTCCATGAGGCGATCCCCCTCCTGGTCGATCCCGCAATACCGCTTAAGGTACCGTGAGGTCATCTGGGCGTTGCAAAAGATCCGTTTGCCCTGGAACCGCCCGTGCTGGATCGCCCGCGCCCCCTTGACCCGCTCCCTGATGTGGCTTGAGGATTCCCCCTCCTCCCACTGTGTTAAATCCTTATACCTGACCGCCGGGACCTCGATGTGGATGTCGATCCGGTCGAGCAGGGGACCGGAGACCCGTGATCGGTACCGCTGGATTTGGGGGATGGTGCAGGTGCACTCGTGCTGGGGGTCGGTGTAATAGCCGCAGGGGCACGGGTTCATGGCCGCCACCAGCATGATGCGAGCGGGGTAGGTGAGGGAGGTGACGGCCCGGGCGATGGTGACCCGCCCGTCCTCCAGGGGCTGGCGCAGGACCTCCAGGACGTTCTTCTTAAACTCCGGCAGCTCGTCGAGGAAGAGGACGCCGTTATGGGCGAGGCTCACCTCGCCGGGGCGCGGGATCTGTCCCCCGCCGATGAGCCCGGCGTCTGAAATGGTGTGGTGCGGGGTTCTGAAGGGACGGACTACGGTGAGGGCCCGGTCCTGGGGGATGAGCCCCACCACGCTGTGTACCTTGGTAGTCTCCAGGCTCTCCTCGACGGTCATGGGGGGAAGGATGGTGGGGAGGCGTCGCGCCAGCATGGTCTTCCCCGCGCCCGGGGGACCGATCATTAGGATGTTGTGCCCGCCGGCCGCGGCTATCTCCAGGGCCCGTTTGGCGTGCTCCTGACCTTTTACCTCCCTGAAATCCTCGGGATATTCTCCCCCTTCCCGAAAGACCTCCTGCATATCCACCTGAACCGGCTCGATCTTCCGTTCGTCCCGCAGCAGGTCCACCACCTGTCCGAGCCCGCTCACCGGCAGGACCTCAATGCCGTCCACCACCGCTGCCTCCCGGGCGTTGGCCTTGGGGAGGCAGATCCTCCGCAGTTCGGCATCTTTGGCCGCGATGGCCATGGGGAGCCCGCCCCGAATGGGCTTGATCCCGCCATCCAAGGAGAGTTCGCCCAAAAAGAGGTAGTCTTGTAGATGATCTTTGGGGATGATGCCCTGGGCCGAGAGGATCCCCAGGGCGATGGGGAGGTCGAAGGCCGACCCTTCTTTTTTTATATCGGCAGGGGCCAGGTTGACGGTGATCCGGCGCGGGGGAAATTCGTAGCCCGCGTTCTTGATGGCCGCCTTCACCCGATCCTTGCTCTCCCTGACCGCCCCTTCAGGTAAACCCACGGTTGAAAAAGACGGGAGCCCCCCGGCAATATCCACCTCCACCTCCACGATATACCCATCGATCCCCAATACCGCGCTGCTCAGTATCTTTGCCAACATGGATGATCCCCCCCCTTGTTTTTGTGGCGAAGAGGGCTCATTTTAGCAAGTTCGCTCCCCTGAGGCAAGCCCCAGGTACCATTCTTTCGAATTGGGCGAATTGGCAGAAAAAGCGTTGACTGGATGGGTATTTCGTATGGTATAGTATAAAAGGAAAGAAGAGATTGTTGATAAGGAGGTAGGGTGATGGGTGATTTCAATCAGTATGTAGATCTCTTCAAGACCTACGGCATTGAATATATCATCATGATCGTTTTTCTCGTCGCTATAATCTTCTTCTGGAGATATATGTCCAAACGCCCGAAAGCGAAAAAGGCAAAGCGCAAGAAGAAATGAGAGGCGAGGATGACATGGGGGGGATGTCATCCGAGAGGACCAAGTGAAAATGACAGGGGGATAACCCGGTCTCCGTTATTTTCTTTTCATCGGAGAGGCCTATGAAATCCATAATCTCAAAGGCATTATTGATAACAGTACTGCTGGTAATCCTTGGTTGTTCGGCAGATCACGGAGAAAAGGCTCTAGTTCCGACTCTCAGTGGAGAATCAGAAACGCCCGCGGCTCAGGAACAATTGCCAGTAGATAAGAAGCTTATAAAAGAGGGAGAGATCTATTTTGAGACCTCAAATCTTGCTAAGACCAGGGCGCAGATTGACGAGGCAATTAAGAGACGCAATGCCTATATCTCGAGGGAGGATGAAGAGACCTACAGGGACAGCATTACGCAGACCGTGGTGATTAGGGTACCGGCGGAACATTTTGATGATTTAGTGGCCGATATCTCACGAGGTATCAAAAAGTTTGACAGGAAATCGATTGAGACGACGGATGTTACGGAAGAATATCTTGATATTGAATTGCGCATAAAAATTAAAAAGGAAACCGAAGACAGATATAGGCAGCTTTTAACGCAGGCTAAAACGGTCAAAGATATTTTGGCCATTGAAGAACAGATAGGAAAACTGAGAACCGAGATCGAATCAATTGAAGGAAGGCTCAAATATCTTCAAGATAGAATTTCCTATAGTACGGTAACCGTGACTTTTTATGAGAAGATTTCAACGCCTATCGGTTTTTCTTCCCAATTCAATGTTGGATTACAGAAGGGTTGGAAGAATTTTGTCTGGTTTGTGATCGGCTTGATACATATCTGGCCTTTTATCCTCCTTGCCTTTCTTGGATTTTTTGGCATAAGAATGTATCGGAAAAGGAGAAAAACTAAGAAAAAGAAGAAGAATTAGTTTCTTTTTTTTGAGGGGCGTTTTTAAGGGGTAAAAAGATAAGCAAAAGTCAAGGGTAAACGGCCTGTTGCCCAAAGTCGGTTAAAAACATGAATCATACTGGGTTAAAAGTCATAGGGAGTTTTCCCCACAGCATCATGAGT
>JAFGNJ010000028.1 GCA_016927065.1 Deltaproteobacteria bacterium | reverse complement strand
CTGCGTTACAGTATAGAAGCCCCCTGGCATTTGAAACCGCCGGGGTTGTCCCTTAACCAAGCTGTCCGTTTTTCTGGGGGAAGATCATACCTTAATTGAGTTGCTTATCTGTTTAGCCATCATGGGAATACTGGCTGCCATTGCATTGTTTCCTATAGCTGCTTCATCGAGAAAGTAAGGGGCTAGTGGTAAAGACCTATCAGTATTACGGGGACAGGGAAGGAATTAGCTACAGGGAATATATGACCAACATCAGACTCCGTATCCCCCAAAGTCCCCCTTCTAACAATCTTCTAACAAAACACCCTAAAACAGCATAAAACAACAAGTAAGGCTTTACCATCAAAAACCCTAAGTCCTTGACAGTAAAACCTCTTTTTTGTTGTAGCTTGCTCCTGTTTTAGCCTCAAATTAGGCTCATAACCCGAAGGTCGGTAGTTCAAATCTACCCCCCGCTACCAAGCATTTTTATTTTTCATAAAGGGTCGAGGGAAGGATATATTCTCTCGACCCTATTTTTTTCGCCACCGCATGATGATACGCACTTTGCATTGTTTCTCACTTATATCCATGTAAACGCATAATGGTACTAAACTCTACCCTCTCCTGGAAGATATGAACGAACACCCTTTTCCCTGTATGCCAATAATGAATAAAA
Organism: Deltaproteobacteria bacterium; assembly: GCA_016927065.1. GTDB lineage: Bacteria > Desulfobacterota > B13-G15 > B13-G15 > RBG-16-54-18 > JAFGNJ01. The sequence goes on along the minus strand of JAFGNJ010000028.1, from coordinate 81,183 downwards.
AAGGGATTTTTTCGTCAATATGGTAAAAAACCCCCTTGACAAAAGGGGTGCTGACAGGATAAACCTTTATTGACTGTTTTTACAGAAAGGGGGAGGAAAAATGAAGAGATGGTATTATCTTATAGTAGCGGTGGCGTTTATTGCTGGAGGAATCATCAGTATTGCCATTGCGCAGCCCGATAACGTCACCATCGATAACAAGTACCCGAAAAAAATCAAGACTCCGGTAATCCTATCCCACAAGTTGCACGTGGACAAGGGTGTAGCCTGCACCGAGTGTCACCACACGTGGAAAAAAGAAGAAGCGCCAGCCCCAAAAAAGTGTGCTGAGTGCCACAAGGCGGACGATAAAGGGACAACAGGACTCAAAAATGCCTATCACTCTAACTGCATTGACTGCCACAAGGAATTAAAGAGCGCAGGGAAGCCGACGGGTCCTACCGTCAAGTGCAGTGAGTGCCACACCAGCAAATAGCAACAAATAAAGAACCAAAAGGGGGGGATCGTTGTGATCCCCCCCTTTTTTTGCGTCATGAGGGTACAAAAGACCGTTGTATAAACAGATTAGGAGCCTTGTGCCGATATGGCGAGGATTAGGACCCCTTCTTCATGTTTCGGCCCACCAATCAATAAGGTCCCTCCCTTTTTGAGCTTGACTGTGGTCTTAAAAATCCCCTTCCCCGATTGCAAGATTTCAACCGCAAGCTCCGAAGTTCCCCCCTGCTCTTGAAGGAGCTTGATGAGCAGATCCTTGTTGCCAGCCAAGGGAAGCTGACCACTCTGGCCTTGAGTAAGGAGAAAGGAACGCTCCTGCAAGAGTTGATAGGAAGAATAATTGAACAAATTTCCTAAATTTGCCTGTATATCCTGCAAGCGTGTATCGATTGTCTCTCCTTGATGAGAGGCGAGGATAACTCGAACCCCTATCCCCACTTCCGCGCCCAGGGCAAAAGGTGGACATTGCAAAAACAACAGCATACTTAAGCAACCCAGAAAGAATAATCTTTTCACTCCTTACCCTCCTTCCCTTCCCCTTTTTCGAAGAGCCATACAACCATTATCTCACCCTCACCTTGGAATATCATGATCGGATGCTCGCTTTCCACCGATTCTACCACCACGCGTGGCGTCGGCGGGGATTTTACTAAGGGAACAATGAATAGGAATAATACCACAAGTGCGGCCACTCCCGCTAGGACCTTGAGCGGTCGAAAGGGAAAAACAATACTTTTACCAGCCCATACAATCCGTTCCCATATAGTAGGGGAATCCAGCCGCTCTGCCACTCCCTCCCATATTCTGGAAAGGGGCACATCAGCAGCCCCTGTTTCCACTGTCTCCCGCAGGTGCTTCCGCAGGGCGGTTAACTCCGTCAGTTCCTTGTGGCAACGACGACATCTCCGCACGTGTTTTTTGACAGCGGCCATTTCATCTTGAGGAAGTGCTTCATCCACATACAGTTCCAAGAGGGATGCAACACGGCTACAATCTGGCATCTAATCCTCCCCCTGCAGATAAGGAGCTAGAGCACGGCGCATTTCTTCCCTCGCATAGTGCAGCCTTGACATCACGGTACCCAACCGGCATCCCATAACCTTCGCAATCTCTTTATAGGTGAGGCCCTCCACTTCCCTGAGCAGAAGGGCTACCCGCTGGTGCGGCGGGAGTGTGGCCATGCTCATGCGGATCTTTTCATTGAGCTCTTTACGCAGCAAAGAGGAATCAGGGCCTCTATTGCTTGGGGGATCAACTTCCCTTTGTATCTCAATGTGCTTCCCCCGCCGACGCCGAAAATCGAGGGCGAGATTGACGGCAATCCGGTACACCCATGTATAAAAAGAGGAGGCCATACGAAAACTCCTTATCGACCGATAGGCCTTAACAAACACCTCCTGCGTTAACTCCAGGGCATCCTCCCGATTCCATACCATACCGTAGAGGAGAGAGTAAATCTTCCTCTGATAGGGAGCCATGAGATCCTGAAAGGCATCTTTCTCCCCCCGCTGTACCCGCTCTATCAGCTCCCGTTCTTCCAAAGCAGTTTCATTGGCTTAGATGCACAACCGTGCACAGTTATTCAATTCCTTTCCTGCTGCGCCCACTTTATCTCGGCATCAGACCTTCTGACGTAGATAGGAACCAAAGAGGAGATATCATCTTTCTTACCCTTCTTAATGTTCTGAAGCCCAAGCTCGGCCACGGTACTGCCTCGCAGACAATTCAGATGAGGAGAGACGAATAAGGCCTTGCCAGCCAATCTCTCACGGATAAGCTCCCCGTAGACATCCACCCCATCCCCCACAAAGACAGTCTCCTGGAGGGGAATCATCTCAAACAGCCTGGAAGGGGAGAGTACCTGATATGGGCTCAATTGCGCAACCATCCCACCTTCACTCTGTTTATAGAGTGCGGTGTAGACCTCCCCTTTGCGTGCATCCACGATGGGACAGATCAGGGAGGGGGTGGAGGGAAGTTGAGCGGCGAGGGCGTCCAGAGTGGGGACCCCTGCCACCGGCCTCTCTACTGCCAGGGCAAAACCCTTGACAGTGCTCAGCCCCACCCTGAGTCCGGTAAAGGAACCTGGCCCCACTGAGACGGCTATGCCGTCAATCTCATGAATAGTGATCCGTGCCTCTTGCAGCAGGGTCTGGATAGCGGGGATCAATTGGGCGGATGGGGTCTCCTCGCGATGAAAGGCATATTCAGCCACTACCGCATCACCGTCGATGAGCCCGACGCCACCGCAGGAGGTTGCAGTGTCGATTCCCAAGACCTTCATTGTTTGGCCCCCTTAAGAACGTGCCACGTAATATCGTTGTAGAAAACAAAGGCAAAGAGCAGCATGAGAATGATCAAGCCAATCTGTTGGGCCACCATCTTCTGCTTAATACTTAAAGGCCTTCTGCGAATGGCCTCAATGGCCAGAAAGAGGAGGTGACCGCCATCGAGTATAGGGATGGGCAAAAGATTAACAATTGCCAGGTCAATACTAATAACAGCTAATAAAAATACAATGTCCGCCAAACCTTTTTTAGCTTGTTCCCCAGCTAACTGGGCTATCCTTATAGGGCCACCAACTGCATCCCTTACAGGAGTTTTTCCGCTGATTATCCATTCGACACCGATAATGACAAGTTTCATAAATTGCAGAGTTCGGTTAAACCCGTTACCTATTTCGAATTTTGGGCCGATTTTCTGATCAGAATCCATTCCCATTATTCCGATTCTGAACACTTCTCCCCCGTCGTCCTTGAACATCATAGGGGTAACTTTTAGTTCAATAATTTCCTCATCCCGTTTTACCTTGAGCAAAAGTTCCTTGCCCTTGCTATTGCGAATAGTAGTTGAAAGTTCTTCCCACTTGGATATTGTTACTCCGTTGATTTCAAGAATAATATCGCCGCTTTTTAAGCCCGCCTCTTCGGCAGGTTCTCCTTGGACAATTTGTGCTATCACAGGATGAGGTGAAATCGAAGGTGCAGTTAAAATAGTAAATGGATTTAAAAAGAAGAAGATCGCTACACCAAAGAAGAAATTAAAGAAAGGACCTGCACAGATTATCAAGGCGCGTTTCCAAACAGGTTGGTGGGAGAAAGAACGAACCTTGTCTTCCTGTTTTAATTTTTCTTCTGGGTTTTCACCAATAAGTTTAACATATCCCCCAAGAGGGAAGGCAGAAATTTTATAGAGGGTTTCTCCAACTTTTCTTCCAATTACTTTGGGTCCAAAACCGAGAGAAAAAGTAAGGACGCCTACGCCCAGCCTCTTGGCCACTATAAAGTGACCGAACTCATGGACAAACACAAAAATGCCTAAAAGAACAATAAAAGTAAAAAGGCTGATAGCTAACACAAAACTCCTCCTTCTAAAATATCCTTCGCTTTTTCCTTGGCCCGATCATCTGCCATCAAGATATCTTCGATGGTATGTGCCGATGTTACTTCATGTTCTTCCATCACCCGTTTGACAAGAAGAGAAATTTCAGTAAATTTGAGTGATCCTCCTAGGAAGGCCTCCACTGCCACCTCGTTGGCGGCGTTGAGCACCGCAGGCAGAGTCCCCCCGGTCTCCAGGGCCTGATAGGCCAACTTGAGACAAGGGAATTTAGCAAAGTCGGGATGATCAAAGGTCAAATGATTGAGTTCTACTAGATTTAGAGAAGGGATTCCTGCTAAGAGTCGCTTGGGATACGAGAGGGCGTAGGAGATGGGAATCCGCATGTCGGGGACGCCGAGTTGGGCGATCATGGAACTGTCGACGTATTCCACCAGGGAATGCACCACCCCCTGGGGATGTATTAAGACTTCGATCCGCTCAGAGGGGACCTGAAAGAACCAGTGTGCCTCGATAACCTCTAATCCCTTATTCATCATGGTGGCGGAATCAACCGATATCTTGGGCCCCATATCCCATACGGGATGGGCCAGGGCCTCTTGAGGACTCACCTGTTTTAACTGTTCAGCGGGGAGAGTATAAAATGGTCCTCCCGACGCAGTCAAGATGATCCTCTTCACTCCATCCCCTCGCATCTTACCTCCCAACGCCTGAAAGATGGCGCTGTGTTCACTGTCAATGGGCAAGATCGCAACACCTTTTTCGTGCGCCTTTTTCATAATGATTTCACCGGCCGTCACTATCGATTCTTTATTCGCCAGGGCGACATCCGTCCCCGCTTCGATGGCAGCGAGAAGTGGAAGGATTCCTATTGAACCCACCACCGCCGATACCATTAAGTCCACTCCGGGAAACGTGGCCACACGGGTGAGCCCTTCTTCCCCGTAGACCACCTCAACGTCAATTCCCTCGAGGGCTTTGTGGAGGGCGCGGGCACATTCTTGATCGAGGACGGAAACGAGGCGGGGCTTAAATGCCTTGATCTGCTCATGCAGCAAGGATAGATTTTTCCCCGCAGCAAGGGCAAGAATTTCAAATTCCTCCCTGAAGCGTCCCACGATCTCGAGGGTATTGACCCCGATGGAGCCTGTCGATCCTAAAATGGCCAGCCGTTTCATAATATACCGAAAAACAGTTTATAGAACAAAAAATAATACAAAAATGGGGCGGCAAAAAGAAAGCTATCCACTCTATCGAGCATACCCCCGTGTCCGGGGAAAAGGGACCCAGAGTCCTTTACCTTCCCCCCCCTCTTGACCATCGATTCCGAGAGATCTCCTAATTGACCGAAGAGGGCAATACCTGATCCTACGGCAAAAGAGTCAAGAATCGTCACTGCCGGAAGGAACAGAAACTTGAAAGCAAAAACGGTAAGAATAGCACCGACAAAACAGGCGCAGAAGCCCTCGACCGTCTTATGAGGACTGATTTGGGGACTGAGTTTATGTCTCCCCCACCAAGACCCGATGACAAAAGCAAAAGTATCCCCTACCCATACCGTTACCAAGAGCAAAAGGACCCACAAAAACCCCTGGGGCAATTTATTGATCAAGGTGATATGTGACAACAGGAAAGGAACGTAGAAGATACCGAGAAAAATAATTCCTATTCGACTCGGCAAAACGGAAAGTTGCTTAGATGAAAAGGCATAGCCGAGAAAAAGAGTTATCATAATCACCACTAAAAACAAGTTGATCGTCTCATAAGGAGCCCATTGAAACAAGGCACAAAGGATAAAACCAAGGGTAATTGCAGCGATTTTTTCTCCGGTACCACCCTGAGGTAAAGTTATATGATAAAACTCATAGAGTCCCAAGATAGCAGCCGCACATACCATCAGAGAGAGGGTATAAGAAGGACCAAATCGGATCAGCAGGGCTACCGGAGGAATAATAATCAACGCGGTAAATAATCTCTTGTACATGTCACGACTTTTTTATGCATCGCTGGTAATACTGCGTCCCTTATTGAGACAACTCGCCCTTACGAATTTGGGATGCGGTGAGGCCAAACCGCCTCTCCCTGTTCTGATATTCAATACAAGCATTGATCAACTCTTCCTTGCCGAAGTCTGGCCACAGGGTTGTAGTAAAGTAAAGCTCGGTATAGGCAATCTGCCAAAGGAGAAAATTGCTGATGCGTAATTCTCCACTGGTGCGGATCAGCAGGTCTGGATCTGGCAGGTTTCCGGTGAAGAGATAGCGGGAGAAGCTTTCAGGGGTAATTTCATCTTTAGTGATCCGCCTCGCTTCTACCTCATCAATAAGCTTTTTTACAGCGGCGACGATTTCTGAACGCCCCCCGTAGCTGAGGGCAAGATTGACGATGAGACCTTTTTTGCGACCGGTCTTCTCTACCGTCTCCACGAGGGTATCACGGACAGAGGTGGGGAGGTCATCTAAATCTCCGATGATGTTAATGCAAATATCTCGTTCCAACAATTCTTTTTGCCGCTCCTTGAGATATTCTTGCAGGAGTCCGATCAAGGCATTCACTTCTCTTTTTGGACGTCTCCAATTCTCCTTGGAAAAAGCATAGAGGGTGAGAATTTTGACCCCAAGCGCTTCACATGCCTCTACCACCGTTTGGGCTGCTTCGAGCCCTCGCTGGTGTCCTTCTATCCTCGAAAGGCCCCGCCTCTGTGCCCACCGACCATTTCCATCCATGACAATGGCTATATGGTAGGGCACCTTTTTCAAATCAAGCCGTTTCTCGTTTATTTCCTGAATAGACATTGACTGTAGTACAAAAAATCATTATTAATAGTAAATAATCGGTGGTTTGAATAAGCTTCATAGTTATTCGACATAGTAACAGTAACACAAGTACGGGGGTCTTGCAACGAAAGCAGACGGTAGGATTATGAGGGAGAAATGGCCTTGATGAAAAAAAGGTAAGGAGGGAGGAGAACGTATTCTCCTCCCTCCTTACCTTTTACATTATACTTCGACTACTGCATCAACAGGGCAGACCTCCGCACAGGTTCCACACTCAGTACATTCATCTTTCTTTATGATATATTTCTCCTCGCCTTCTTCGATGGCGTCTGCGGGGCATTCTTCGGCACATGTTCCGCACGCCACACAGTCATCATTAATCTCATACGCCACTGCTCTCACCTCCTTACTGTCAGATCTCCATTATTTCCTTCTCTTTTGAGACAATCACCTCATCGACTTTTTCGACGAAGGTATCTGTTGTCTTTTGCACCTGGTTCTGCAAGTGATGTAATTCATCCTCGGAAATATCTTTCCCTTTTTCCATCGCGCGCAATTTTTCTATGGTTTCCCTCCTGATATTACGCACCTCGACCTTGCTGTTTTCACCCATTTTTTTGACAAGCTTCACCAATTCTTTCCTCCGCTCTTCTGTCAACCTTGGGATAGTAATACGAATGAGTTTTCCATCATTTACTGGGGTCATTCCCAGATCAGACTTCAGAATCGCCTTCTCTATCTCGCCAATTAACGAATTATCCCAGGGCTGAATAACGATGAGCCGACTCTCGGGCACCGACAGGGTTGCCGCTTGATTGAGAGGGGTTGGGGTCCCGTAATAATTCACCCGTATATCATCCAAAAGGGTTAAAGAGGCCCTGCCGGTGCGTATCTTTCCCATTTCTCTTCCCAACGCGGCGATAGCCTTCTGCATTTTTACTTCGCATTCTTTGATGATCTGTGGTTCCATGTAGTCCCCTAATGAATTAATGTTCCTTCCTTCTCTCCTCCAATGATCCTCCGCATGCTTCCTTTAACCCCACTATTAAAAACCACCAGGGGGAGCTGATGATCCATGCAGAGTGAGATGGCGGTAGCATCCATCACCCGCAACCTCCGCTGTAATACCTCTTGATAAGAGATGGTATCAAATTTCATCGCTGTAGGATTTTTCACAGGATCAGAGTCATACACTCCATCCACCTTAGTAGCCTTAAGGATAATCTCAGCTCCTATTTCCAAGGCCCGTAGGGAAGCAGCTGTGTCCGTTGTGAAATATGGGTTACCCGTTCCACCCACAAAAATAATCACCTTTCCATCCCGTAAATCCTTCAGGGCATGGCTACGCACATAGAGCGCTGCTATATCACCTACGGGTACGGCGGACTGTATTGAGGTCGGCACGCCTCGTTTTTCCAATACGTCTCTTAGAGCCAAACCATTGATAATCGTAGTCAACATCCCCAATTGGTCCGCTGTCACCCTCTCTAAATCATAAGCAGTGGCCTGGGCACCTCGAATAAGGTTGCCTCCTCCGGTCACTAAGGCAACCTCGACTTTTAATCCCCTCAACTCCTCTATTTCCTCCGCCAATGTCCTCAGTTCGGAAGGTTCTATGCCGACTCCCCTCCCGCCTGCCATCACCTCACCGCTTAATTTTATCAATATCCGTTTATATGTGGGCCGTTTGTTCATTGAAGAATGATTAATAGTCGAACAAGGTGGATCAACAGTTGCCGTCTTGCGCTAAGACCTCACCAAGATGATACCTGGTGAAACGTCGTACAGAGATATTCTCCCCCACTTTGGCAATCATATTATAAAGAAGTTCCTTGACGGTGATCTCTGGATCCTTCACGTAGGCCTGCTCCAATAAGCACTGTTCCGCAAAAAACTTTTCCAGCCTTCCCTCCACAATCTTATCGATCACCTTTTCAGGCTTGCCGGACGCCTTGGCCTCGGCCCTAAAAATTTCTTTTTCCTTCTCTATAACCTCTGACGGAATGCCTTCCCGATCGATGGCAATAGGATTCATAGCAGCAATGTGCATAGCGATATCTTTCGACAAGTTCTGAAAATCCTCTGTCCTTGCCACAAAATCCGTCTCGCAGTTGATATCCACCAAAACCCCTATCTTTCCCCCTGGATGTATATAAGAGGTGATAAGACCCTCTGCGGTTTCCCGGCCCGCTCTCTTCGCAGCCTTAGCCAACCCTTTTTTGCGGAGGAACTCAATAGCGTTGTCAATATTTCCCTCACATTCCAATAGGGCCTTCTTACAATCCATAACGCCGACCCCTGTCCTCTCCCTTAATTCCTTAATAGCACTCCCGGATATCTCCATCTCGTTCTATCTCCTCAGCCTTCTATGTCGGAGCTAATCTTCTTCCTTGGCGTAATCTTCCTCTCCTGCCAACTTTTCCGCATTCTCCTGATCACCTTCTCTTCCTGTTGCTTCTTCAATTCCCTTTTCAGGAACAGCCTCTGCCGCGAGTTCTGCATCATCGACCCCTTGGAGTTCTTCCTCGCGGAGTCTCTTTCCTTCAATCACTGCATCGGCGATCTTAGCGGCAAAAAGACGGACGGCTCGGATGGCATCATCATTTCCGGGGATCACATAGTCTATTTCATCAGGATCACAATTGGAGTCCACTATGGCAATCGTTGGAATTCCTAGCTTTCTCGCCTCACTCACGGCTATCTTCTCCCGCTTGGGATCAACGACAAAAAGGACTCCGGGGAAACGATCCATCTCCTTAATGCCCCCCAGGTACTTATTAAGCTTGGCCCCTCTTTTTTGTAATTGCAACACTTCTTTTTTGGGAAGCCCTTGAAATCCTGCATGTTCCTCGATTTTCTCTAGTTCTTTGAGTTTATCGATACTCTTCTTTATCGTTTGAAAATTGGTAAGAGTACCTCCTAACCAACGGTGATTAACATAAAACATGCCACAGCGCACAGCCTCCTCATAGATGGCTTCCTGCGCCTGTCTCTTGGTCCCGACAAAAAGAATCTTTTCGCCCTCTGCTACTGTATCCCTGACAAATTCATAGGCTACTTCTAAAAGCTTAACGGTTTGTTGAAGATCGAGTATATAAATGCCATTTCTTGCCCCAAAGATGTACGGTTTCATCTTGGGGTTCCAGCGCTTTGTCTGGTGGCCGAAATGGACCCCGGCCTCCAATAATTCCTTCATTGTAGCAACAGTCATAATTCCTCCTTGTGGTTATGTCTTCCGCCTCCCTCATCTCGTTTGGAACCCTTTCGGGCACCCCCAAAACGATCAAGAGGCGTGTTTAATGAAAATGACCTTTAGCACACCACCCAGCGTTTTGCAAGAGAAAATTTATTATGTTGACACAATCACGGTTTCATAATCGTCCTTTTAACTCCTCGAAAAAAAAGTAAAAAAGGATTATCCTCATGAGCCTCTTTCAGGCGTTCACTTCGTTGGAAGCATTCTCTCATCCCCTCTTTTTTTTAGAAAGAAAAAAAACACCTTATTTACTTTTCTTGAAAATGTCTTGAGCTTTTGTTATAGTTATAACTAATGAAAAGAAATCCCCTACCCTTAAGCAAATCCATAATGCCCTCGATCATCGATCGCTATGTTCTGAAAGAAATCATAGTTCCCTCGGGGATTGGGATGGGAATTTTTACCTTCATCTTCTTGGTGAGCAAGTTGTTCCGTGTCACAGAGATGGTCGTGGACAAGGGGATCCCTGTGGGCTATGCAATAAAACTCTTTTTTTGCCTCATTCCCGCTTTTCTTGTCTTTGTTACTCCTATGGCCTTCTTGCTCGGGATTCTTACGGCCTTGGCGAGATTATCTGCGGACAACGAGGTCATCGCCCTAAAAACATCAGGGGTGGGGCTGTATAAACTAAGCCCCCCCGTAATTTTTCTTTCTATAATCACCTTTTTCTTCACCGCCTTTCTCGTATTCTATGCTGTCCCCTGGGGGAGTAACAACTTCCGGGAAACTCTCTTTCAGCTTGCCGGCACCAAAGCAGAACTGAACGTGGAAGAACGCATCTTCAACGCCACCTTCGATGATTTGGTCATCTACGTGAACAAGGTCTCACAGGGTGGAAAGGTATTTGAGGGAATCATGATTAACGATGAGAGGGATCCTCAAATGAATAACACCATCGTTGCCCGTAAGGGGTATCTCGCTCCTGACCCCAAGTCCCAAAAATTGGTACTGTATCTCTTCAATGGAAGTATTCATGCCCAGGAGGAAAAGGAGGAAACTTATCGCACCATCAATTTCAACACATATCAGTTTACCATATTCCTGCAAGAGGAGATAGAAAAAGCGCGCAAAGGGGCGCGGGTACGGATGTTAGAAAAGGAGATGTCCTACCATGATTTGCGTCAGAAGATCAAGGGAATGCAAGCACGGGGGGAAAACGTCCGTCCTCAATTGGTAGAACTCCATTTCAAATTTGCCATCCCCTTTGGCGTCTTCATTTTCGCTCTCGTGGGACTCCCCCTCGGGATGCAACGTACACAATCTGGGAGATCATGGGGCTTTATCTTATGTGCCCTTGTCTTCCTCCTCTATTATGTCCTCTACTGTCTGGGGAAGGATTTGGCAGCAAGTGGGATCATATCCCCTATTTTGGCTGCGTGGTTCCCCAACATTCTCTTGGGAAGCCTGGGCATATACCTAGTGGTAAAAACAGCTCGGGAATCCCCTATGTGGATTCTCTCGTGGTTGGACAAGGGTCTGGAATTTCTGAGGGAGCAATGGAAAAAACTCACACGCGAAATGTAGAGCGAACCTCAAACCAACTCCCCTTACCACTTGGCAGGTCGAAGGGTATGCGTCCAGAGGGGCTGTTTCGTAGGGGGATACTTTCTCGTTACATTGTAAGAGAATTTTTGAAGCTTTTTTTTCTCTGGGTAATCTCCTTTTTTCTGATTTTTTTCGTGGTGGAGCTCTTCGAGAGAATCAATGTCGTTATCGTCAATAAAGCGCCTGCATACCTCATCTTGGAGTATTTCCTCTATTACACCCCCCTGTTTCTCACGCAGACCCTCCCCTTTGCCACCCTTCTAGCCGCTCTTATCACCTTAGGGGTCCTCGCGCGAAACAACGAGATAGTAGCCATGAAGGCCCATGGCGTCAGCACCTACCGGATTATGTTACCCCTGTTGCTTCTTGCAGCATTGATTACCGCCTTTATCTTTGCTGGCACTGAGACCATCGTTCCCTATGCTGCCCGCAAGGCCACCTATATCTGGTCGGTCAAGATTAAGGGGGAGGAAGAACGGGCCTTTTTTGAGCTCAATAAGATTTGGTACCGTGGTGAAGATGTCATTTACAATATCCGCCTTCTCGATCCGGAAGAGGATCTTTTAAAGGGGGTAACCATCTATTATTTCGACGAGGCGTTCAATCTGCGCCAGCGTGTAGACGCTCGTGAGGCCCGCTGGAACGGGAACGGGTGGACCTTCTATGAGGTAAATATAAGGAACTTCCTTCCCGAGGCGGAGGTGGTGAGGGAAACCTACGACGAGAAGGATATTCCCATACCTGAGAAACCGGAGGATTTCAAAAAAGGGATGCAGGACCCAAAAGAGATGACCTACCGGGAACTCAAGGAATATGTGGAGAAGCTCAAGAGCGATGGATACGATCCAACCCGCTATGTCGTTGACCTTCACACAAAGGTGGCCTTCCCCTTTTTGACCTTGATCATGGTCTTGATCGGAAGCCCTCTGGCACTGGCGACGAGCCAGGGGCGTGGAGGTGGGATCGCGCAGGGGGTAGGGCTCAGTATAGTAATCGGCTTTGTCTACTGGATGGCCTTTGCCATCTCCGTGGCCATGGGACACGCGGGTACTCTCCCTCCTTTCATCGCCGCCTGGGCCCCCAACGTCTTCTTCGGCCTTATTGGAGGGTTCATCTTCGAAAGCATCCATCAGTAATCGAAAAGGATCCCTTTACATGGCCATCATGGAAATCAGCGTCATACCGATAGGCACTCAGAACCCCAGCGTGAGTTCGTTTGTCGCAGAGTGCGTAAAGGTATTAGATCGGCAAGGGCTGCAATACGAAATCACCTCCATGGGGACAGAGGTAGAAGGTGAATTGGAGGAGCTGCTGAGATTGGCCGGAGAGATGCATCGCATACCGTTTCAGAAAGGAGCTCAGCGGGTAGTCTCCACCATCCGGATCGACGACCGTCGGGATAAGAAAGTGAGTATAGCTGGCAAGAAAAACGCCGTCTTCAAGAGGCTGGGGAAACAGCGGGGCGGACAATAACGACGGTATAGGAATCAAGGTCGATATATTGTCGAGCCACCCGTAGGACGTCCTCGAGCGTCACTCCCTCTATTTCACGTGAATACCTGCAATAGAAATCACCGCCGAGGCCATACCGCTCAGCAAAGGCCATGGTAGCTGCCATGGCGAGAGGACTTTGAAGATCGATATCATAATTCCCGATGAGATAGGTCTTGGCCCGTTCTAGTTCTTCCTGACTAATCCCTGTATCCCATACCTCTCGCAGGATCCCCTCAATCCCCTTCAGCGCCTGTTCCACCTTGGGAGGGCTGGTGGCTAGGTACACCCCAAGATAGCCGGGATCGAGATCGGATCGGACAAAAAAGGCGGTTACATAGGCCAACCCTTCTTTATCCCGCAATTGGGTGAAGAACCGTCCCCCCTGCCCGGCAAGGGCGGCTTCCAAAACCTCTAAGGGGAAGCGGTCCTGGTCGTCCAAAGTAGTACCGGGGAAGCCAAGGGCGATATGGGCCTGTTCCTTCTCCCGCACCAGCTCTTCCCTTTTTGTAATACCCTCTTGCTTGAACTCTTGAGGGACGACAGGAGGGGAGAAGGTCGCTACTCGCATCCCTTCAAAGGCCTCTCGTACGGCAGCGGATGCCTCCTCCCACCTGATATCACCCGTAATGGCCACGACCATGTTGTTGGGAAGGGCGTATTTCTTATAGTATCGTTTGAGATCCCCTCGTCCAATGTCTTGTATGCTTTCCTCTGTGCCCAGGATATTCAAGCGATAGGGATGCCGTTCATAGAGGGCCTCCCTCAGAAGCCGCATGGTCCAAGAAACCATGTTGTCCCGTTCTCTCGCCTGGGCAGCTAGGATCTCATTTTTCACCCGCTTCACTTCATCCGTGGGAAAGGACGGCTGAACGACAACCTCGGACACCAGCTTCAAAAGCTGTGGGAAGTCTTTACTGAGACCCTTCGCCTGCACCCCGAAGCTGTTGCGTCCCGAAAAGGTCTCCAGGGTTGCCCCGAGGGAATCCACCTCCCGGGCCAACTGGATGGCGGTGTGCGACTCAGTCCCCCTGCTCAACATCTCGGAGACGAAATGAGTGATGCCCGCCCTTTGCTCCTGTTCAAAGCGCACCCCCCCCAGAAATACACCATATATCCCCACTACAGGTACTGCATGGTCCTCTTTAACAAGGAGGGTAATTCCGTTCTCCAGTACAACCCGCTTCATCACCCTCGTCATCTCGTGTGTGGGGGGAATCGTTTTCCACTCCTGCACTAATCCCTCCAGGGCGCGAGGGTCCACACCTTCCTCTTCTCCCTGAGGCACCAGGAGGCAGGCGGTGAGGTTTTCAGGATTAAAATATTTTCTCGCCACCTCCTGGACGTCGTGAGACCCCACTCGGAAGATCCCCTGCAGATACGCCTCCCCCTTGGTCGCATTCCCCCAGGCCGTCTCAAAGTAACCGAGAGTCCTCGCCTCACCTTGTACTGTCTCCCGATCATAGGTAAAATCCGTCTCCACCATAGTGCGGGCCTTTCGCAGTTCTGCCTCATCGACCCCTGTATCCTGTATCCGGGAGATCTCTGTGATAATCCCTTTGATCCCTTCCGGAATTGCCCCAGGTTGAAATGTACCCCCGATTACGAAGAGCCCCGGATCCTTGGGGGTGTAGGCATAAGCATAGATGGAGCTGACCAGCCCCCTCTTGAACCGTAACTCCTGCTGAAGGCGCGATGACGCCCCGTGGCCGAGGATGGCGGCCAAGACATCGAGGGCGTAGGTGTCCTCATCCGTGATGCCGGGGATGTGGAATCCCAGGGCAAAATATCTTTCCTTGATCTCCTGCTGCATTACCAGGGGACGGAAGGCCTCTTGGGGGGGCTCCTCGGGTCTTCGCCGCACGGGGAGGGAACGGGAAGGCGCGGTAAAAAGTTCCTTGAGACTGGATAACAACTCCGACACCCTGAAATCCCCCACCCCTACAAAGACCATGTTTTCGGGGCAATACCACTTACTATAATAGGAAAAGACTTCATCCCTCTTGAATCCTTTTACCTGATCCGCGTATCCTATGATGGGCCTCCCGTAGGGGTGGCGCTGAAAGCTTGTTCTGAAGAGGGCCTTGTGGAGTGCGCGTCCCGGATCATCCTCGCCCATGTTGATTTCCTCAATCACCACCTCCTTCTCTCGCGCCAGTTCTTGCGGGTCAAATGAGGGGTGTTGGATGGCGTCGGCCAAGACCTCCAGCCCTTTGTGCTGGTAGCGGCTGGCGATCACCACATGATAGACGGTGTGGTCATAGCTGGTATAGGCATTGATACGCCCTCCATACCGTTCAATGCTCCCTGCGATCTCCCCCGCCCTCCTCTCATTCGTCCCCTTGAAGATCATGTGTTCGATGAGGTGCGATATCCCCGCTTCGGCGGGGCGCTCATCGGCGCTTCCTACCTCTACCCACACCTGAAAGGCGGTGACCGGGGCGGAGTGGTCTTCCGACAAAACCACTCGCATCCCGTTCTCCAGCGTTGCCCTTACGACTTCCCCTGCCACACCGTGGCCCGGACACAAGGCGGGAACGAGGAGTGAAAGGACAGCTATAATAATCAGGGGTGTTCTCTGCATGGCTCTCATCCTCCTGCAAGCTTTCCTGATATAAGCTAAACCCCATGCTCCGCCTTGTCAAGAAAGCGTAACGGCCCGTTCTCCTGCTTGATTTTCCCCCTCAATCGAGCTAGGATACAGTGATTGGGGGTGACGGTAATGGCCGACGTGATGAAGGGGATCGATTGGAAAACCTTCCAACAACTCCGAGGAAGCGAAAAGAAAGAGTACTTCACCCGGGACGGGAGCATCTTTCATGTCATCATGTCCCAGCAGTTCGACCGGCAGTTTCTCGATGAAATATGTGAACTGACCACCAAGATCAGGGGAATCGCCAAAGGAAATAAAGGGGTTTCGTTTCTTCAGTCCCTCCTCCAGGGGAAACGGGCGATGCTCTACTTTGTCCAACCCTCCACCAGAACCTTCCTCTCCTTCATGGCCGCCTGTCAGATTTTGGGGATCCAGTGTTCAGAAGTAAGGGATGCCGCCACCTCCTCGGAAATGAAAGGGGAGTCACAGGAAGATACTGTTCGGACGTTCAGTAGCTATGTGGACCTCATCGTGATGCGCCACCCCCAATCGGGCTTTGCCGAGAGGATCGCGTTTCTCCTGAATCAGATCAGGAGACCGGTACCTGTCATCAACGCCGGTTCAGGGAAAGATCAGCATCCCACGCAGGCCCTCCTGGACATCTACACCCTCCACCGTTCCTTCGACAACTATGGGGGAATCGACGGCAAACGGATCGCTTTTGTAGGAGACCTCTTGCGGGGCAGAACCGTACGTTCCTTGGCGTACCTTTTAAGAAATTATAGGGGGGTTAAACTCTACTTCGTTGCCCCTCCTGAACTCCAGATGGAAGAGGACCTCAAAAGCTACCTCAAGGAACAAAAGGTGGCATTTGAGGAAACGAATACCCTTGAGGAAGTCATCCCCTCCGTGGATGCCGTCTACATGACCAGGATTCAGGATGAATATGATAAGGCGGGAGAATCAAAACGGATAGATTACTCCGCATACTATTTCAAAAAGGAATACTTGAAGATCCTTCCCCCTAATGCCATCATCATGCACCCCTTGCCGCGACGGGACGAAATACCCGTGGAGATAGATGGGGATAAACGGGCCATCTATTGGCGTCAGGTGCGCAACGGTATGTGGGTCAGGGTAACCCTTATCGCCGCGATCTTTCGCAAGGATAAGGACATCAAAGAGTACTAGCGGATAAGACTGCCAATCCTGTTCCAGCGGACCCTTGACACCAGAGAGCGGGCATCCCAGTCCCACGACCAATACATAATAAAGGCCTTACCCAAGACATCATCGAGGGAGGCAAACCCCCAATAACGGCTGTCTTGGCTGTTGTCCCTGTTGTCACCCATAACGAAGAGTGAATCTGGGGGGACTTTTTCCGGGCCATAATTATCCAAGCTTGCTGAAGGATTGTCTTTTGTGAAAACCCCCCAGGGGTCTTCGATGAGGCGATCATTGATATAGATCTTTCGCTCTTTGATCTCCACCTTTTCTCCCGGCAATCCAATGACCCGTTTGATAAAGTCCTTTTTCCGCTCGTGGGGGGGGACAAAAACGATGACATCCCCCCGCTCAGGTTCGCTGAATTGGACGATCTTTTTTCCTATCATGGGTATCCTGATACCGTAGATGAATTTATTAACTAAAAGATGATCCCCCACCAGGAGGGTGGGCTCCATGGAGCCGGAGGGGATTTTGAAGGCCTGGACTACAAAGGTCCTGACAAAGAGGGCGATGAGTAGCGCTATAATCAGGGTCTCTGCATATTCCCGCACCTTGCTTTTTTTTGTTTCAGACATCCGTTCAGTTCCTCCTTTCATCTAACCTGTAAGAGGGTAAGAAAGGCCTCTTGGGGAAGATCCACCTTCCCCACGCGCTTCATCCGCTTCTTCCCCTCTCGCTGTTTTCCCAGCAGTTTATTTTTTCTGGTGACATCCCCCCCATAGCACTTAGCCGTCACGTGCTTGCGTAATGGCGGAATTTTCCCCCTGGCGATAATCCTCCCACCTGCGGCCGCCTGAACTACCACCTCGAACATCTGACGAGGTATAATGTCCTTCATCCTGTGAACCAACTCTTTGCCACGGTAATAGGCCTGATCTCGGTGCACGATAATGGAGAGGGCCTCCATCACCTCCCCGTTGATGAGGATGTCGAGCCTCACCAAATCAGATTCCCGAAATGCGCAGAACCCATAATCAAAGGAGGCATATCCCTTACTGAAGGATTTGAGCCGGTCATAAAAATCCCACAGGACCTCTACGAGGGGAAGTTCATAGGTTACCGCCACCTTATGATGAGAGAAATATTCAATCTGCTTCTGTTTCCCTCTTCTTTCTTCGCAAAGCCGCAAGACAGGCCCGAGGAATCCGGCCGGGAGATGTATCGTGGCGGTGATAAAGGGCTCCCGGATGGATGCTATCTCCTCCCGGGACGGCAGTGTGCTGGGGTTAGCTACCCGCAGGGTCTCGCCGTGGTTCGTCACCACCTCATAAACCACCGTAGGGGAGGTGAAGATGAGCCGCAGACCGAACTCCCGCTCCAGCCGCTCCTGAACGATCTCCATGTGGAGCAACCCCAAAAATCCACAGCGAAAGCCGAGACCCAAAGTTGCCGAACTCTCCGGTTCGAAGGTAAAGGATGAGTCGTTGAGGTGAAACCGTTCCAGGGCCTCACGGAGAGGGTTATATTGTCCGGCGTCAGCGGGATACAGTCCGGCGAAGACCATAGGTTTGATGGCCTTAAAACCAGAAAAAGGCTCCTTGGTAGGGTTATGGGCGAGGGTCACGGTATCCCCCACTCTAGCCTCCTTGACTGCCTTGATCCCAGCCACCAAAAAGCCGACCTCACCAGGCCCCAAGGATCCTTCTTCCACTTCATGAGGGGCGAAAACGCCGACCCGGCTTACGGTATAGTCTTTGGCGCTGGCACAGAGGCGTATTCGGTCTCCTGTTTTTACGCGGCCGCTCACAACCCGGACCATGATGATGGCACCGTGATATGAATCGTACCATGAGTCAAAGATCAGCGCCTTGAGAGGGGCATCGGGATCACCTGCTGGAGGGGAAATTCGTTCTATGATCTCTTGCAGGAGGTTATGTACACCGGTACCCTCCTTGGCGCTTACGGTAAGGATATCTGAGGGATCAAGCCCCAAGACCTCCTCGATCTCACCCTTAACTCGCTCTGGATCAGCGTCGGGAAGATCTATCTTGTTGATCACGGGTATGACCACCAAATCGTTTTCCATAGCTTGATACAGATTCGCCACGGTCTGGGCCTGCACCCCCTGCATGGCATCTACCAACAAGATCACCCCTTCGCAGGCCGCCATGCTCCTGGATACCTCATAGACAAAATCGACGTGCCCCGGGGTGTCGATGAGGTTCAAGAGATACTCACCCCCATCTGCACCGGGGTATCTGATCCTCACACTCTGGGCCTTAATGGTTATCCCCCGCTCCCGTTCGAGATCCAAGCGGTCGAGGAATTGCGCGCGCATTTCCCGCTCCGGGACCGAGTGGGTCAATTCCAGAAACCGATCGGCCAGGGTGGACTTGCCGTGGTCGATATGAGCGATGATAGAAAAATTTCGTATTCGCGAACGATCTACGATCATGGACTTGATACCACCTTAGTCCCCTCGATGTTTTCCTCAACGGCAATCCTTTTCTGTACTTCCTGGGCCTCCTGCAACGTTGTATACCCTCCCAGCCTTACCCGGTACCACAAACCCAACCCTTCTATCTGTACTGGGGTTACGTTAACCGTATACCCCTCTTTGGCCAATCTGTCCCGCAGGCCCTCAGCCGTCTCCTTTTCCCTAAAAGAGGCAATC
Source organism: Deltaproteobacteria bacterium (assembly GCA_016927065.1). Lineage (GTDB taxonomy): Bacteria > Desulfobacterota > B13-G15 > B13-G15 > RBG-16-54-18 > JAFGNJ01. Next base: position 61,846 of record JAFGNJ010000028.1, on the reverse strand, counting down.
TGAACAAAGAAAAACTCTTTCTCAGCAGTCGCCTTCTTGAGTTCTTCCACTTTTGTGTGCGTTGGTGGGGGTGTCTTAACCTCCTCTTTTTTCGTCGCTACCTCTTTTTTTGCCGGTGTTTCTTCTTTTGGTGTCTCTTTTTCAGTCAGCTCTTTTTTCGTCAAGGTTTCATAAAAGGTAAACTTCATCTTATCATCTTTTTCCTCTGGGGATAGAGGTGATTTTTTATCGTTGCTTTTATCCGTACCCTCCCCTGTCTTACCACTCGGCATGGGAGACGTCAATTCTTCGGCAATACGCACCCGCTCCCGTTCGATCTGTATCCCTACTCTGACCCCCACGATGAAGATCACAAAAGCAAAGATCATCCCCCCCATAATTCCGAAAATCCTCGAGAGTTGATTGCGCTTTTGTACCTTGGAAATCGGTTCTTTATAATCCCTCATCACATCTCCGTCGGGGCGACTATTCCCAAAATCCCCAGCGCACTGTGCACAGCCCCCTGGACGGCCTTGACCAGGAGGAACCGTGCATTCGTCAACGCCTTGTCATCTGAGATGACACGATGTTTGTTATAATAACTGTGGAAGATGCCAGCCAAATCCTGCACATAAGCGGTCAAGCGGTGGGGCTCCAAGGCAAGAGCCATCCCTTCCAGAAACTCAGGGTAGATGGCTACCCGCTTGGCCAACAACCGCTCCTCCGGGAGGCGTAGCTGGGAGATATCCACATCCTTGAAGGTCGGCACCTCTACGCCATCTTCAGCCGCCTTCTTAAAGATACTCGATATCCTCGCGTGGACGTATTGTACATAATAAACGGGATTCTCCGCCCCTTCCCTCTTAGCCAACTCCACATCAAAGTCCAACGGAGAGTCGGCCCTGCGCAGCATGAAGAAATAGCGGCAGGCATCCACCCCCACCTCATCCATCACCTCCTTCAGGGAGGTGAATTCCCCGGTCCGCGTGGACATACTGACCTGCTTCCCTCCCCGCAACAAGTTGACCAACTGCACCAGGATAACCTTAAAGATGGCTTGGTCACATCCGAGGGCCTGAATAGCGGCCTCCATGCGGGGTATATAGCCGTGGTGGTCGGCCCCCCAAATATCTATTATGTGATCATACCCGCGATTATACTTGTCTTTGTGATAGGCGATATCAGAGGCAAAATAGGTTGTTGCTTTATTGCCCCTGATTACTACCCTATCCTTCTCATCACCAAAGAGGGTACTTTTAAACCAGAGGGCCCCTTCATTCTCATACAGGTATTCTTTGTTTCGCAATTCTTCCAAAAGCCGCGGGACCAAACCGCTTGTGTATAAATCCGCCTCATGGTACCACTTATCGAAGCGGACTTGAAATCGTTCCAGATCATCCTTAATCCACCCTAAGATGATCTGAGAGGCCTTTTCACCCATGAAATTTATAGCGTCCTCTTCAGGGGAACCGAGATACGTATCCCCTTCTCCATTTTTGATGGTGCGGGCGATCTCGCTGATATAGTCCCCTTGATACCCATCAGAGGGAAATTCGAGCTCCTTATCCCACTCCTGCAGGTACCGGAGATACACGGAGCGTCCCAGGAGTTGCATTTGCGTCCCGATATCGTTGACATAGTATTCACGCTCCACCCTGTAACCAACCTTCTCCAAGAGGTTAGCCAAGACGTCGCCAAAGGCGGCTATCCTCCCGTGCCCGATGTGGAGGGGGCCGGTGGGGTTGGCACTGAGAAATTCAATCAAGACCCGCTTACCACCCCCTATATCCCCTTCACCGTACCGGTTCCCTTGTCGAGCAGCCTCCCGCAAAAAATGATGCCAATAGTCCGCCTTGAGAAAGAAGTTTATGAAGCCGGGCCCGGCTACTTCGACCCGTTCGATGATCCCCTCGTCGTCCTCTATATACCGTACAATAGTCTCAGCAATGTCCCGTGGTGATCTTTCGGCGTGAGAAGCCAAGGTCATAGCAATATTGGTGGCATAATCGCCATATTTCTCTTCCCGGGGATATTCCATAATAAGGGGTGGGAGATCACTCCCAGGTACTTCTCCTCGCTCCTGCCCCCTCGTAACTGCTCGCACGATGATCTCGGACAAACCTTTCTTCACATTAGTCCTGCTGCGCCAAAAACGTATAAATCTCCGGCCTTCGATCTTTTAAAAAGGGCCATTCCCTGCGCACCCTTGATACCTCATCGAGAGCGATCTCCACCAGCAGAATCCCCTCCTGAAGGCCTGTTGGTTCACCTACAATATCTCCCTCAGGGGAGATGCAGAAACTCATGCCGTAGAAATCCTGTTTTGGTTCGCTCCCTACCCTATTTACCCGCATGACGAAGAGGCCATTGACGATAGCATTTCCCGCCAAGACCTTCAGCCATCGCTGTTGGGAGGCGAAGGCGGCGGCGGTGGGGGCGAAGATGACCTGGGCCCCCTGGAGGGCCAACTGCCTTGTCCCCTCGGGGAAAAAGTTGTCCCAACATATCTGCACACCAATTTTTGCAAGGCCGAGATCGAACACAGGAAACCCCTTGTCACCAGGGGAAAAATAGGTCCGTTCCTCCCATAGGGGGATCTGCGGGATGTGGACTTTTCGATATGCCCCCGCGATCTCCCCATCCCGATCAATCACGGCAGCAGTATTAAAATACTGATCACCATCCTTCTCGAAAAAGGGGCAGATCAGGGCCACCCCCTTCGCCTTGGCCAATGTCCTCATCGCCGCCATGGTAGGACCATCAATATCCTCAGCCAAGAGAAAATTATGCTCATGAATATCTCTGGGGAACCAGTGAGTGTTGAATAACTCCTGAAAACAGATGATCTGGGCACCTCTTTGTGCGGCAAGCTGCCCCATCCGTAATGCCTTTTGGACATTATCATCCTTATCCTCTCGGCAAGCCATCTGTATTCCAGCGATTGTAAGTCCCATGGTCTCCCCTGTTCACAGAATGGAACAAATTACATCAAATATCCTTGAGTTGTCAAATTTCTCCTCATGGTATTTCTGGCCATTCGTTTGCGTAATAAAGTTCTCCTTGACACCAACAAAAAAAAGGTTTATAAAAAACACCTTCTGGGAAGGGAGATAATGATGTCCAGGCAGTGCGATATATGTAACAAACGTCCTCAGAGGGGCAATAACGTCAGCCATGCCAATAACAGAACGAAACGGGTATGGCTGCCAAACCTCCAAAAGGTACGAGTCCTCCAAAACGGAAAAGTTGTCAGGATGAGGGTGTGTACTAAATGCATCAAGGCGGGTCGGGTTGTCAAGGCCCCACAGGTCCCTGCCACTCCCTAATCCGCTCGACCTTCATCACCCCGTCAATATTCTGTAAGGCATGGAGTATCTTTTTCAATTGTTTTAAGTTCCCGATCTCAATATCAAAGGTACTTTCCGCATTTCCATCACCGGTGGTCCGGATCTGAGCCCCAATGATATTGACCCCATTGCCCGAGATAGAGGAACTCATGGTAGCCAGCATTCCTTTTTTGTCGGCAGAGTAGATACGGATCCTGGTGGGAAAGGTAGTATCTCCATCGAGGGCCCATTGCGCCTCTATACGTCTCCTGGGATCCGCCGCAAGGGCGTTTAGACAATCCGCCGTGTGAATCGTCACCCCTCTCCCCCTCGTAATAAAGCCAACGATCTTGTCCCCCGGTAGGGGGTTGCAGCAGCCGGCAAAACTCATGAGAACATCGTCTATCCCATCGATCTTGACAAGCCCCTTTTGCCGGCTGCTTATCCGCTTGATAACCTTTTCCAGGCCTCCTTCAGCCGTCTTTTTATCGTCTATTCTGATCTTCTCAGGGGCAAGGCGTCCGATCACCTGCTGAGTGGTAATCTTTCCATAGCCGATGGAGGCCAAAAGTTCCTCTCCGTTGGTGAGACTAAACTCTTGGGCTGTCTTCTCAAAATCTCCTGCCTTCCAGTACTTGGAATATTTCAAGCCAAATTTCTTAAAATCCCGCTCGCACAGATCCCTCCCCAGAGAGATGCTCTTCTCCCGTTGCTGACCCTTTATCCATTGGAGGATCTTGGTCTTCGCTCGTGGGGTCTTTACAAATTTCAGCCAATCCCGGCTGGGGTGATGTTTAGCAGAGGTGATGATTTCTACTGCGTCTCCGTTTTTGAGTTGATAATTGAGAGGCACGAGACGACTATTCACCTTCGCCCTCACACATTGATGCCCGACGTCGGTATGAATACTGTAGGCGAAATCGACAGGGGTGGCACCCTTGGGAAACTCCTTCACCTCCCCATTGGGGGTAAATACATATACCTCAGTGGGGAAAAGATCCACCTTGACTGTCTGTAAAAACTCCTGACTGTCTTCCAGATCCATCTGCCACTCGAGCAATTGCCGCAGCCAGGAAAATCGTTTCGCATCTTTCTCGTCAAACTTTCCGCTTTCCTTGTATTTCCAATGAGCGGCGATCCCCTCCTCAGCTATCATGTGTATCTCCCACGTCCTAATCTGGATCTCTATCCTCTCCCCATAGGGGCCGATGACCGTGGTATGGAGGGATTGATACATGTTGCCTTTTGGAAGGGCTATGTAATCGTCGAATTTTCCCGGCACAGGTGGCCACAGGGAGTGGATGATACCCAATGCCTCATAACACTCTTTGATGGAGCCCACGATAATCCTAAAGGCCGTGATGTCGTACACGTCATGAAACTCTACGCCCTGGCGCTTCATCTTCTTGTATATGCTGAAGAGTTGTTTGACCCTCCCGGTTACTTCCCCCCGTATGCCGAGCTCATCAAGTTTTTTTGTAATAATTCCCTTCACCTCATCCACATATCGCTCCCGCTCCTTCTTGGTCTTGGCCACTTTTTTGGAAAGCTCGCGACATGCTTGAGGTTCCAGGTAACGGAACGCCAATTCCTCCAATTCCGTCTTAATCCAATCGATGCCGAGGCGGTTGGCAATGGGAGCAAAGATCTCGATGGTCTCTTGGGCGATCTCCCGTTGTTTCTGGGAATCAAGATAGTGGAGGGTACGCATGTTATGAAGTCTGTCAGCGAGCTTGATGAGAATTACCTTGATGTCCTTGACCATGGCCAAGACCATTTTGCGAAAATTCTCAGCCTGCTGTTCTTCACGGGTCTGGAAGTTTATCTGGCTGATCTTGGTCACCCCATCTACCAAATGGGCGATCTCGTCGCCGAAGTGTTCTTTGATTTCCTCAAAGGTAGTCAGGGTATCCTCGATGGTATCGTGGAGTAACCCCGTTGCGACGGCGGCCACGTCCAGCTTCATCTTGGTCAAGATCCCGGCCACCTCCAGGGGGTGAATAAGATAGGGCTCGCCCGAACGGCGTACCTGCCCTTGATGGACCTTCGCCGAGAAGACGTAGGCCTTTTCTAAGAGGTCCAGGTCTGCCGAGGGATTATATGATTCGATTTGATCCGCTATGTCGTTAAATCTAAGCATTTGTACCTATATTATATGCCTAGCCCACTGAAAGGGCAAGATTCTACACAAACCCTCATCCATCCAAGCGAACCCAGTCTGCAGAGGCTTGGAAGCTTGTTTGAGACCGTATCATCGACACCCAGCGTCTTATAGAAGAGACCTTGTATTGCGCGGGTCATGGTTATTGTGATAATAAGATAAACGGTATGGCGCAGATGCGATTTTGTCCGCAGTGCGGGCAACGGCTGATCTCATACACCATTGAGGGGCGCGAACGACCACACTGTGTCCCGGAGCAGGGCGGCTGTGGTTTTATCGACTTTGGACACTATTCGCTGGGCGTCGGGGGAATCGTAATGAAGAGGGATACCGCCGCAATCCTCCTTATTCAGCGCAATCAGGAACCAAACCGCGGTTATTGGACCTTGCCGGGTGGGTTTGTCGAGAGCAATGAAACGACCGATGCCGCCGTCGTGCGTGAAGTGAAGGAGGAAACCGGCCTGCACTGTGTGGTCGTTGGACTCGCTGGTTTTCGCAATCGTCCCGATCCTGATGTCAACACCAGTTATGTAGTGTTCCTCCTCCGGATAAGAGGGGGACAGCTCATCCAAGAAACCACTGAAGAAATTATCCAAGCTGGATTTTATACCCTCGCCCAGGTACAGACCATGGAGCAACTGACCCCGCTGTCGCGAGAATTGGCGGTCGCTGCCCTCACCGACCGACTGCGCATCCTGCATGCCATTACCGTTCCCGGACTGCATGGCCTGCCACCCGTCACACTCTTTATGGGGGACGGTGAATAACAAAGAGGTCATCAAGCTTCACAGTATTCAAATCTATCTCGTAAAATCATTTTCCTCAGCGTACTCAATATTCCAACTATTTTACACACGTTATTATATGATATTATAAGGCAGTATCCGAGGTCCAGAGTGCCCCAGAAGAGCAATTACAGTATATTCAAGCCCTCAATAAAGATTGAAAGGAGGAATAAGGATGAAAAAAATCAACATAAAGGATGTGTTTCTACTGGTAATAAGCATACTGATATGCCAAGGTGCTGGGTTCATTGGTTCTCTTTTCACGCGACCGTCAATCCCCACCTGGTATGCAACGCTTGAAAAACCATCTTTCACCCCACCCAATGGTGTATTTTCCCCTGTGTGGATTATGCTCTTTGCACTCATGGGGATCGCGCTTTTCCTCGTGTGGCGCACAGGTCTCACCGAGAGAAAGGCCAGGATAGCTCTTGGTTTTTTCGGCATGCAGTTGATCTTTAACATCTTGTGGTCGGCATCATTCTTCGGCCTTAGATCTCCCTTTGTAGGGCTTATTGATATCGCTGTGCTTTGGATCGCAATCGCGCTGACGATCTTCTTCTTCTTTAAAATATCTAAGGTGGCCGCCTCGTTGCTCTTGCCGTATATAGTGTGGGTAAGCTTTGCGGTAATTCTGAATTTTTCTATCTGGACACTTAATACGTGAGATTGTGGAGCATACATCCACAGTACCTCGATAGGATAGGTCTCGTAGCACTGTGGCGAGAATCTCTTCTGGCACAAAACGTGTTAAAGGGGAAAACGCAAGGCTATAAAAATCATCCTCAGTTGAAACGATTCAAAAATCACCCTCACCCTCAGCAAGCGATCGCACACTATCTGGTAGGGGTGTGGGAAGAAGGGTGCAAGAGGAGCTATCAGTTTAACAAAGCAAAAATAGAAGAGGGAGGACCAAGAGAAATAGAGAAGATCCTAGTCACCACGGGACAACTTAGGCACGAATTGGACTGGCTCCGAGTAAAAATACAGCGGCGCGATCCTACAATATACCAACAGCTGCTCTCCCTTCAAGAAATCGAATGCCATCCCAGCTTCGCAGTGGTAGAAGGCGAGATCGAGAAATGGGAAAGAAGAAAAACGATTACTTCTGGTAATATCGAAAGGAAGTAATAAGAATTATCTCCTTCGCAGAGGGGAGGGGAGCTTCCCCTGTTGTTTCAAAAGTCGTTCATGTTAGTCTAATATTATCCCTTCCCTATCCGTGCGGCGAAGAAACCATCCATCCAGTGGCGGTGAGGAAACGTGCGGAGATAGCCTTTTGCATCCACCATCCCTTCACATCCCGTAGGCAAAAAAGGCGAGGCATCCTCCAGGTGAAACTCGTTATGTTCGGCAAGAAAGGCCTTGACCACCCCTTCGTTCTCCTCCGAGGTCATGGTGCAGGTGCTGTAAACCAAGACCCCTTCTCTTTTCACCATGGTTGCCACCTGCTTCAAGATCGCCCGTTGGAGCTCTTGTAGGCGTGGGATATCCGCCTCCTTGATCCGCCACTTGATGTCAGGATTCCTCCGCAGGGTGCCCAGTCCTGTACAGGGCGCATCAACCAAGACATGGTCAAAAGAACCAGCAGGAAAGGGGAGAGGTGCTGTCGCGTCCTGAGCTACAGTCTTTACGATAGAGATCCCCAACCGCCGGCAGTTCTCCTCCAGGAGCGCGAGTTTTGCCCGGCTCACGTCCACCGCCGTGATTTCACCCTGATTCCCCATCTCCTGGGCCAGGTGGGTGGTCTTGCCGCCTGGGGCGGCGCAAAGGTCGAGGACTCGCTCTCCGGGTTGGGGGGCCAGGAGTATGGAGACGAGTTGGGCAGCCTCATCCTGGACCTGCAACCAACCTTTTTGTAAGGGCTCCCATGTGTCCAGGGGAGGAGGGTTTTCGATGATCAGACCTACAGGGGAAAAGGAGGTGGGGGTCGCTGTTACTCCCTCGTCGTGTAGCTGCTTGATGACCTCTTCACGGCTGGCCTTGAGGGTGGTAACCCTCACAGTCAAAGGGGGTATCTGATTGTCCGCCTGGCACAGGGCAGAGGTCTCATCCACCCCCCACTGATCGATCCATCTGCGCACCAGCCACAGGGGGTGGGAGTAGCGAGCTACAATGTGATTTAAAGGGTCGACCTGCAGATCGGTATAAGAAATCTCTTTCCTTTTCTCGGCAATACCACGCAAAATTCCGTTGACAAAAGCCGCTGTTTCTTTCTTCCGTAACTTTTTGGCCAGCTTGACCGATTCGTCGACAGCTGCGGACTGGGGGACCCGATCCATAAAGAGGAGTTGATAAGCCCCCATTCTGAGGATAGTGATAACGGCGCGCTCCATGCGAGCGGGCTTGATGCGGGAATAGGCCGATATGACCCAATCGAGCCTTCCCCGCCACCTGAGCACCCCGTAGACCACCTCTCGTACAAAGGCCTTGTCAATATCCGTGAGTAGGGAATCCGCCATAACCACTTCATCAAAGAGGGGGTCCATGGGGGACTCCCTCTTTTCCCAGAGTATGAGGACCTCGAGGGCCTTTGTGCGCGCCCGATCCATTAGCGACCGGTCATCTCCTCCAGTCTCCTGATGCGCTCCTCGATAGGGGGATGGGTGCTGAAGAGGCTCTGTATCCCCTTCCCCCGCAGGGGATTGACAATGAGCATGTGGGCGGTGGAGGGGTTGACCTGCATGGGGATCCGTTTCGCCCCGGCATCCAACTTTGCCAAGGCCCTGGCGAGATAGAGCGGGTTACCGGCAAGCCGGGCTCCACCCTCATCGGCGTGGTACTCCCTTGATCTGGAAATGGCCATTTGGATAAGGAACGCCGCGATGGTGGCGAGGGTGGTGAGGACCAGGACGGCGATGAGCTGTGCAATCCCGCCCCCTTGTCTATTATCGCCGCCCAAGCCGCCGAACATGGCCCCAAAACGGGCCATCGAAGCAATCATACTGATGGCCCCGGCGATGGTGGCGGCAACGGTCCCAATGAGGATGTCCCGATGGCGTATATGGGAAAGCTCATGGGCCAAGACCCCCTTGAGTTCTTCTTCGTTTAACAACTGCTTAATCCCCGTGGTCACCGCCACTGCTGCGTGGTGAGGATTCCTCCCCGTGGCGAAGGCGTTGGGGGCGTCATTCTCGATCACATAGACCTTGGGCATGGGGAGCCCGCCCCGCAGGGCCAGTTCCCTCACGATTCGATGGAGACCCGGCTCTTCTGCCTCGGTCGCCTCTCGCGCGCGATACATCCTAAGGACGATGCGATCGCTGAACCAATAGACGCCAAAATTCATGACCGCAGCAAAGCAAAGGGCAATGATTGCCCAATCACGTCCCCCTACCACGTACCCAATCCAACCCAGAAGGGCGGTAAGCAACGCCATGAGTATATAGGTCTTAAACTGATTCATCGTATGTTCCTCCTTCATTACTGAACTCCATATTATCCCAGCCTCTCCCCAGGGGTCAATCGGTGACCGCGTGCAAAATCATCCCATCCTACCCTCTTTCCCCCCTCCATCTGCAACTCCTCGATAATCAGCGAACTCGTGCCGCAGGCGACCTCGATCCCTTCCTCAAGGGAGATTATCTCACCAGGGGTGCTCCTGCCATCCCCGACCTTGACCCGAAAGACCTTGATTCTCTTATCTCCCCACACGGTGTACGCAACCGGCCACGGTACCATCCCTCTGATTTGATTCCTGATCCGGCCCGCCTCTTCGTTCCATTGGATCAGACCGTCCGCCTTTTTCAAAAGGGGGGCATAAGAGGTTCCTTGCTCATCTTGTGGGATCGGTTGCAGGCTTTGTTCCTTGAGCCCTTGTACTGTCTCTCTCGCGAGCTCCCCCCCTATTGCGGCTAGTCGTTCACCGAGCTCCTCGGCGGTCTCGTCCGCCCTGATCTCCACCTCTCGAACCAACAGGACGGCGCCCGTGTCCATCCCCTCGTTCATACAATACGTGGTCACCCCCGTTCGGGTTTCACCATTGATTATGGCCCAATTGATGGGGGCCGCCCCCCGATACTTGGGGAGGAGCGAGGGGTGCACATTGATGCATCCGAGGGGTGGTATTCCCAAAACGACAGGGGGGAGTATTTGTCCGAAGGCCGCCACCACGATCAGATCGGGTTTCAATTCCTCCAACTGTGAGATGACAGAAGGTTCCTTCACCCGCTCCGGCTGCAGCACTTGGAGGCCGAGGTCGAAGGCGAACTCCTTTATGGGAGGAGGAGCAAGATTCCTTCCCCTGCCGCGGGGGCGGTCGGGCTGGGTGACGAACCCGATCACCTCTTCGGCATCGGCCAGGGCCCGCAACGTGGGGAGGGCAAAGTCAGCGGTCCCCATGAAGACAACCCGCAGCTTACTGGTACTGGAATTCATTGCTAGAAAAGTGTATAGTCCTTTTCTTCGGACGACTGGGCCTGCTGCACCAGCTTGCGCATCTTTCTCTGAGCGATTCCCCGTTTCAGACGGCTTATCCTGTCGATAAAGAGGATGCCGTCGAGGTGATCGATCTCATGCTGGAGGGCCACCGCCAGGAGCCCTGTGGCCTCGATCTTCTGCTCCCGCTCGTCTAGGTCATAGCCTCTGGCTAGAATCCGCTCGGCCCGGGCGACGTTCTCCCTGATCCCGGGGAGGCTCAGACAGCCTTCTTCCTCCACCACCTTCCCCTCCATCTCTATGATTTCGGGGTTGACCAGGGTGATAAGCCCCTTTTTACCCTCCGGGTTTGTGACGTCGATAACGACGAGCCGCTCAGAAACCCCGACCTGCGGCGCAGCCAGACCGACGCCTGGGGCTGCGTACATGGTCTGTGCCATATCTTCAGCCAAGTGTACCACCCGCCCATCAATGTTCTCGATCTCCGCAGCCTTGGTCTGGAGTATAGAATCAGGATATATTCGTATTTTAGCGACGGACATTCGCCCTCAGCCCTCTTTTTCTTAAATATAGTAACATCACAACAGAAATTCCAGCCAGGAAGATTCCGATGGTCTGGGCCGATGAGAGGAGTCCTCCAAAGCAGCTGCCGCGGGGATCACCCCGCAGGAACTCTATAAAGAAGCGGAAGATGGCATAGACAAGGGTGTACGACCACAAGAGCTCCCCGTGAAACGTCTTTCGTTTCCGAAGCCATATGAGAAAGGCGAAGATCGCAAAGAGGCCCAGTGAGCTGTAAAGTTGGGTGGGGTGTAAGGGGATCCCCTGGGGGGCCAGACTGCGAGGGTCTGTGAAGGTGACGGCCCAGGGGAGGGAGCTTGGCTTGCCGTAACAGCATCCGGCGAGGAAGCACCCGATCCTGCCGAAGGTGTGACCGATGGCGACGGAGGGAGCGAAGATATCGGTCACCTGCCAAAGGGGAAGGCTGAATCTCCTGATGCACCAAATCCCTATGGCCACGGCCAGTATGAGCCCGCCGTAAAAGACCAACCCCCCCTCCCATATTTTGAAGATGTCGAGGGGGTTATCGACGTATTCCTTGAAGTTCGTGAGCACAAAGAGGAGGCGGGAGCCGATCAGGGCGGCCAGCAAGACATAAAAGGCAATGTCGATAATCTTGTCAGGATCGATCCCCTCCCGTGCCGCTTGTCGCCTTGCCAAGAACAATCCCACTAGGATGCCTATGGCGATCATGAGTCCGTAAGACTTGATAATATTGAATCCGCCGATAGTTAAAAGTATGGGGTGCATGTCAGGCCTCCTCCTTTGCCTCCTTCTTTTCTCCCCACAGGATCTTGATGGCAAGCAAAATAACCCCGATGGTGATGGAGGCGTCCGCTACGTTAAAAGCGGGCCAGTGCCACCCTCTGTACTGAAAATCGAGGAAGTCCACAACCCCTCCAAGGCGGAAGCGGTCGATCAGGTTGCCGACGGCCCCGGCCAATACAAGGGAGAGGCACAGGGGAGCCCACACCTCCCCCTCTTTGATCCAGCGAAAATAGGCGAGGATAAAGGCGATGGCTATCAAGGATATGATGACGAAGATGGTCGCTGCTTCAGGAAGACCGGCAAGGAGGCCGAAGGCGGCACCGGTGTTTTGCACGTGGGTGATGGCGAAAAATCCGGGGATGACCTCTCTGAACTCATGCAGGGAGAAAGAGTGCTCGATAAAGAGCTTGGTCCCTTGATCCAGGGCGAGGAGGACACAGAATATGATTAACAAGATGATATACTTCCTTTTCATCATCCTTCTTTCACGATGGTTTGGGAACAGCGCTGACAGATCTCGGGGTGTTCTTTGTCCGTCCCCACACTCGTGTCATAGACCCAGCAGCGTTGGCACTTTTCCCCCTCTGCCCGCCCTACCTCCACCGTCAGTTCGGAGGAGTCACCGCTCTTCTCCAGTGCTACCTGCGAGACGATGAAGAGCTCCCGCAGCTCTGAGCCAAACCCGTGGAGAAAGTCGTAGAGTTTCGACGGCGCCTTCACCGTCACCGCGGCGTCGAGGGGATGGCCGATCACCTTGTCCTGACGGGCCTTTTCCAAGGCCTTGGTCACCTCTTCACGCACCGCCCACAACCGCGTCCATCGCTCCTCCAGGGACTCGTCGAGGACTTCTTCGTCGTTTTTGGGAAAGCTCGCCAAATGCACGCTCTCCTCCTCACTCCCTTCTTGAGGGAGGTGTTGCCATACCTCGTCGGCGGTAAAGGCAAGTACCGGCGCCATGATCTTCACCATCCCTTTGAGGACGCGATAGATGGCGTTTTGGGCGGACCTCCGCTTAAGGGAGGAGGGTGCAGAGGTGTAGAGGCGGTCCTTGAGTATATCGAGATAAAGGGAGCTCAAGTCTACCACGCAGAAGTTGTGCACGGCGTGATAGATAATGTGAAACTCAAACTCCTCATAGGCCTTGAACACACGATCCACCAACTGCTGGAAGCGATGAAGGATCCACCGGTCGATCTCCAGGAGTTCCCCAACGGGCACGGTGTGATGCTGGGGATCAAAATCGTAGAGGTTGCCCAGCATGTACCGCCAGGTGTTCCTGATCCTCCGGTAGGCCTCGGTGAGCCGATCGAGGATCTCCTGGGAAATCTTGATGTCGTCCCGGTAGTCCTCCGCCGCCACCCACAGCCGTAAGATCTCGGCCCCACATCGTTGAATGACCTCCTCGGGGGCCACAACGTTCCCCGCCGACTTGGACATCTTTTTCCCCTCGCCGTCCACTACAAATCCGTGGGTGAGGACACTGGTGTACGGTGGAGTCCCTCTGGTCCCTACCGCGACCAGCAGGGACGAGTGAAACCATCCGCGGTGTTGGTCGCTTCCCTCCAGATAGAGGTCACAGGGGAACTTCAGGGCTTTGTTTTTTTCCAGGACCGCGGCCCAACTCACGCCGGAATCGAACCAGACGTCGAGGATGTCCGTTTCCTTTCTGAATTGGTCACCGCCGCATTGAGGACAGAGGGTCTTGGGGAGCAGGAGTTTGTCTGCCGGCTCATCAAACCAGATATCCGCCCCCTCGCGGGCGAACCGCTCGGCGACGAAATCTATCAGATCTTTCCGCAGGAGGGTTTCGTTGCACCCCTCGCAATAAAAGGCCACGATGGGAATCCCCCAGACCCGCTGCCGCGAGACGCACCAGTCGGGGCGGTTGGCCACCATTCCGTAGATTCGCTCCCGCCCCCAAGCGGGGATCCACCGGACCGCCTCGATCCCCTTGAGGGCCCGTTTTCTTAACTCCCGGTGATCTAAGGAGATGAACCATTGCTCGGTGGAGCGGAAGATGATGGGGTTTTTGCACCGCCAGCAGTGGGGATAGGAGTGCTCCATTTCTTCCTTTTTTAACAAAGCTTCTACTTCAGAAAGCTTGGCGTTGACGGATTTATTGGCGTCGAAGACGAATTCCCCCCCGAAAAACTCCACATCCGGTGTAAACCTGCCATCATCGTCCACCGGCGCATAGATCTCCAGGTCGTATTTCAGGCCGCTCTCATAGTCCTCCTGCCCATGTCCGGGGGCGGTATGGACGCAGCCGGTGCCTGCGTCCAGGGTGACGTAGTCGGCCAGAATGATGATCGACTCCCTCTCGTAGAGGGGATGGCGGCATGTTAATCCTTCTAAGGCTTTTCCCTCAAAGGTCTCCAGCACGTTATAATCCTTGATCCCCAGGGTATCCATCACGATATCAGCCAACTCCTCTGCCACGATGTAGACCTCTCCCTTCACCTCCGCCGCTACATATGTATAGGTAGGATGGAGGGCTATGGCGAGGTTGGCAGGAATGGTCCACGGCGTAGTGGTCCAAATGATGACCGATACCTTTTTCCCCCGTAGCGAGGGGAAGACCTTCCCGATATCGGAAATCATTGGAAACCGTACGAAGATAGAGGGGGAGTGGTGAGAGGCATACTCCACCTCGGCCTCGGCCAATGCGGTATGGCAGGTAGCGCACCAGTAGACCGGTTTTTTTCCTTTATAAAGATAGCCACCCTCCACAAACCTTCCGAACTCACGCACGATGGTGGCCTGGTACTCATAGTCCATGGTGCGATATGGATCATCCCAAATTCCCAACACCCCCAACCGCTTAAATTCCTCTCGCTGGATATCGATGAAGCGAGCGGCATACTCCCGGCAGTTTCTCCTGATTTCCCCCTTGCTCATCCCCTTTTTACGTTCCCCCAGCGTCTTATCCACCTCATGCTCTATGGGCAGGCCGTGACAATCCCACCCGGGTACATAGATGCTGTCGAAACCGGCCATGAACTTGGCCTTGACGATAATGTCCTTCAGGATTTTGTTCAGAGCGGTCCCGATGTGGATGTGGCCGTTGGCATAGGGGGGGCCGTCATGGAGGATGTATTTTTCCCTTCCCTGTGCTATCTGGAGAATCTTGCTGTATAGTCCCCGCTCCTCCCACACCTTGAGCAACTCAGGTTCCTTCTTGGCGAGGTCCGCCTTCATAGGAAAGGGTGTTTGGGGAAGGTTCAATGTCTTCTTATAATCCATCTATCCACTCCATCGGACTTTTTAGATAAAAAGTGCAAGATATCATAAAGACTAGTCTAAAGCAATACGCTATCCAGTGCCACCCTTTCTTATACAAACTTTAGTTAGAATACTCCTTTCTGTATACAACGTTATCTATCAACTCCCCCTGCGGGCCCCTGAGAAAGGCTTGATCCCCCTTGTTGTTCCAGATGGGATAGGGTGAATTCCAGTAGAAGGATAGTTGATCCGCCCCTGCTGCAATATCCTTTCCCGTTCCCGTCACGAGGAGTGCAGTGTAGCCCGGTCTGAGGGAACCCCTTGGGAAGATGTACCGGTGCTCCTCGAGATCAACGAGGGAAAAACCCCGGAGGTCTATATCTTGCGGGGATATATTGCATATTCTCACGTACTCACCGTTGAGATTGTACCTGTCATCCCCTTGCGCATCGGCGTGCAATGTTGTGATCTTGAGCGGTCCTGTGAATCCGTCTTTTCTCCAGATCCCCAGACCTTGTGCCCTGGCCTCCTCTTGGAGCCTTCGGAAGTGATCATAGTATATGATCGGTTCGAGCACAAAGAGGTGAGCCCAACCCTCCTTCAGCAGGTGGGCATTGACCATGTCATCCTCAACAGTGACATAGGCCAGGGTGCGCCCGTATGTGTCCTCCCGGACCTGACCGAACTCCAAGGTGACCGCTTTCCCACCTACCTTGCGGGTATTGCAATTTTTTGCCTCCCTCCAAAAGCGTTCACCGCGTTCAGGGGTATTGATACCTACATAACGAACATGCCGGCCATTATCTAACACGATCGTATCCCCATCCACCACCCGCTTGACGCGAAAAGGACCTTTGGAATCTTGCGAAGAAAACAACGGAAAAATAAGGAAGAGACACCCCAAAACTACCAGCAAGAAGGATAATAAAAAAGAAATAGTCTTTTTGTTATTCATCTGCCTCGTCTCTGAGCAAGGATATCTGAAACATCTGGCATAATAATTTTTTCTATATCAAGTATAGACCTTCCCTTTGCGTTTGAAAATACCAAAGACTATCGTCTTACCTCATGCTCCTCGCCCTTGTCTGCCTTTAATGGACGAGTGCCAAAGAAACTTTCATCGATTTGCACTCACCAGAAAGATATGAGGATTATTTACAATACCTTGTGATCCTTCGCCGTCTTTCTTTAAGATAAGAAAGGTAGCTTTCAATACTTGCTATTGCGATGCTTTTTATGTATAACACAGAGAGAAATGAACAGAGAAGAGATATTACAATTTATAAACGCCAATCCTTCCTGTCACCTTGCCACGACCGACGGGAACCAGCCACGTGTCCGCGGCATGCTTTTGTATAAGGCGGATTCAACAGGACTTGTCTTTCATACAGGTGCATTTAAGGCGCTCTATAACCAGATCACACAAAACAAACACGTCGAACTCTGCTTCAACAGCAAAGACATGCAAATACGCATAGCTGGCTTTGTCGAAATCATTGATGATTTGAATCTAAAAAAAGAAATTGTTGAAGCAAGACCTTTTTTAAGGCCGTTAATTGAAGAACGCGGTTATGACGTACTCGTGGTGTTTAGAGTGACCGCATGCAAAGCGACTGTTTGGACGATGGCAACCAATTTAGAACCAACGAAATATACAAATATTTAACACCCCCTAACTCACTCCACAGTAAAGGGCTTGAAATGTCCGCACGGTGTTTTGAAGTCAATTCTTCTTAAAATTAAAGATTGACTAATGAGCAAAAGTGTGTTAATTTTTCCATATTATACCTACCGGTTGGTATAATTGTGAATCTTTTTTAAGATGTACAGAAATATTATACCACTAACATTCTTTCTCAAGGGTGGCAAAGAAAATGCTTATCGTCGGAGAACTCATCAATTCCACCCGTAAGGCGATCGCCGCCGCTATCGAGGCCGGGGATAGGGCTTCGATCCAGCAGATCGCTAAAGATCAGGCGAATGCAGGCGCCCGATACATCGACGTCAATGCAGGATCTTTCCAGGATCGAGAGATAGAATACCTGACCTGGCTCGTTCAAACCGTTCAGGAGGCCGTAGAACTCCCCTGCTGCCTTGATAGTCCGAATCCGGCAGCCCTCGAGGCCGCGTTGAAGGTCCATAAGGGAATCCCCATGATCAATTCCATCTCTTTGGAAAAAGAGCGGTGTGAAAAGCTGCTCCCCGTCGTGACCGCTAACGACTTCAAGGTGGTCGCCCTCTGTATGAGTGATGAGGGTATGCCGAGGACGGCCGATGACCGGATAAGGATCGCCGAAGAGCTTGTCAATTTCCTGCTCGACCATAAAATAAAACTAGAAAATATCTACGTCGACCCTCTTGTGCAGCCTGTGGCTACGGACCAAACATTCGGAAGAGAGTTTCTGAAATCCGTTGAACAGATCATGTCTCGTTTCTCCGGCATCCACACTATATGCGGTTTATCCAACGTTTCCTATGGACTCCCCCAAAGAAAATTCCTCAATCGTACCTTCATGGCCATGGCTATCGCAAAAGGGCTTGACGCGGCCATCCTTGATCCCCTCGATAAGCAGATGATGGCCAATGTCCTTGCTGCGGAGGCCTTGGTCGGAAGGGACAATTTTTGCATGAATTTCATTAATGCCCATAAAGCAGGAAAAATCGTATGTTGAAATTCTTTGTCCAAGAGGATTGTATGGATTTTATAGATAAATCTTTTTCTATGTTTTATCTTGCCGCTATGCCGCTATATAGAAAGGAGACCATTCATGACGGATAAGTTAATTCATGCCCTGGTGGAAATGCAGGAAACGGAAGCCCTGCAACAAGCAAAGCAATTGCTGGATTCTGGAACCGACCCCATGGATATTCTCGATGCCTGTTCCAAGGCCATGGAGAAGGTAGGCCAGCGTTTTGAGAAAGGGGAGTATTTTCTCCCCCATCTCATGATGGCGGGAGAGATGCTGAAACAGATATCCGATATTATCAAGCCCCTGATCAAGGAAGAAAAGAGCACTACCGAAAAGAGGAGAGTCCTCATAGGAACGGTCAAGGGAGATATTCACGATATCGGCAAGAATATCGTGACATTTCTCCTTGAAGTCAATGGTTTTGAGGTGAGGGATATCGGGATCGACCAGCCCCCGGAAAAATTTGTGGAGAGTATCCAAGAATTTCAACCCCAGGTTGTCGGGATGAGTGGATTGTTGTCCCTTGCCTTTGATTCAATGAAGGAGACGGTAGAGGCTATTGAAAAGGCTGGACTACGAGAAAAGGTCAAAATCATGATCGGCGGAGGCCAGGTAACTGAACAGGTAAAAGACTACACCGGTGCCGATGCCCTCGGTCCTAACGCCATAGCGGGTGTCAACCTCGCAAAACAATGGATAGGGGGAAAATAGCATGAAAGAGCGATTTATTGAAATCTCGCCCGATGCAGACGAGAAGCAGGAAGAGCGGTTCAATATTTGGCGTTCGGGGGAGGGCATTCCCTTTGTCGATAACGATACGAAGGCCGCTTACCAGGAACGGGTCACCTTGATTAAAGATGCGATACAGCTCAAGAAGAAACCAAGCCGTATTCCTGTCTGCCCTTCACCAAGTTGTTTCCCCATCCAGAATTCCAAGATCACCATGTACGAAGCCATGTATAACTACGAGGCGCTCACCAAGGTCATTGAGGAATACCAAGATGAGTTCATGACGGATGTCTATAACGGCCCGGCAAGTCTCGTGTCGGGCAAGATGCTCGATATACTGGATTTTAAACTCTTTGCGTGGGCGGGGCACGGTGTCGCTAAAGAACAAGAGTACCAGTTTGTGGAGGATGAATACATGAAGGCGGAAGAATACCAGGACTTAATTGATGACCCTACCGCCTTCTTCCAAAACAGCTATTTCCCCCGAATCTTTGGTGCGCTCACAGGGCTTCAAAAATATCCCGTGCTTCCGATTGTCCACGAAATCCTGTGTGTTCCTCCCGCTGTAATCCCCTTTAGTGACGAGGATATGAAAAGTGCTTTACAAGCCCTCATGAAGGCCGGAGACGAGGCCCTGAGGTTTCGAACCGCGGTCGGTAAACTTAGTAGGAACATCATGGGCAAAAAGGGAATCCCAGCTTTTGGAGGAGGTTTCACCAAGGCCCCCTTTGATACGATCGGCGACAGCCTTCGAGGAACCAAGGGGGTGATGCTGGATATTTTTCGCTGCCCGGATGAATTGAAAGAGGCCTGTGAGCGTCTGACGCCAATTATGGTGAAAGCCGGGGTGAATGCCTGCCGGGCCAGTGGCCATCTCATGCCCTTGATCCCCCTTCACAAGGGAGCCGACGGTTTCCTGTCCGACGAACAATTTCAAACCTTCTATTGGCCGACCCTCCGTAAACTCATTATTGGCCTTATCAACGAGGGCATGGTCCCTCACCTTTTTGCCGAGGGCAGTTACAACCAGCGGCTTGATATCATTTCAGACCTCCCGAAGGGAAAGGCGCTTTGGTTGTTCGATCGAACTGATATGGTTAAGGCCAAAGAGACGGTGGGACGCGTAGCTTGTATCTCGGGAAACTTCCCTATTGATCTTTTGATCACCGGCACCCCAGATGAGGTAAGGGCACACTGCAAACAGTTGATCGAAAGCGTAGGAAAAAACGGCGGGTATATATTTGCAACAGGTGCCGGCATGTCAGGCGCGAAGGCGGCAAATGTCAAGGCGATGATCGAAGCGGCCAAAGAATACGGAGCTTCCAACACGTGACAACTCCCCCGCAAAAAACAGTGTGAGACATGGGTCAATGAGCCAGGCCTTATTGGTTCCATCGTAAGACCTCTAGAAAAATAAGGACTCATCGAAGAAAAAAATCTATTCGGCCGTCTTGTAAGGCACTAATACCAGAGGAAGTATACGTGTTCTATGGATGGTACATCGTCGGCTCCTGCTGTCTGATTTCGCTCTATATCAGCGGGTCTATTAATCTGGGGTTCACTGCGGTCTTTGAACCAATAGTGAAAGAATTCAACTGGAGCTATACACAGGTATCTTTTGCGACTTCCCTGCGCGGTGTTGAGGTAGGGCTTCTCGCACCGGTTGCGGGTATGCTCATGGATCGCTGGGGGGCTCGCTGCGTGGTCTTTTGTGGGGCTCTCTTGAGTGGTCTTGGCCTCGTACTCCTGAGTCACATCCACACACTCACCATGTTCTATGCCTGCTTTATCCTTATCGCTGCAGGGGCAAGCGCTGCGTCTAGCACATTATTAATGGCAACGGTAGCGAACTGGTTCCATAAAAATATGGGATTAGCTATGGGAATTGCCGCCAGCGGGGTCTCTTTAGGAGGCATCCTTATACCCCTTATCACCGAGCTAACCGATACCTTTGGGTGGCGGCAGGCCATGCTTATCACAGGATTGGGAATGTGGGTTGTACCCGTACCATTGTCACTGTTCCTTCGGCACAAACCAGAACAATACGGTTATCTCCCTGATGGTGAGAAAAGGAAGTCTGCTTTTAATCCTGCACATACGTTTCCGCTCAAAAGCGAAGGGGTCAAGGTCGGTGCCAAAGAGGCGCTGGCCAGTCGGTCCTTTTGGATTATCGCAATAGCCTTCCTCTTTCAAATGCTGCCGCTCAGCGCCGTGGTCACCCATATCATGCCGTATCTCAGCACTATTGGCATAGAGCGATCAACCTCAAAGTTCATAGCAGCAGCACTACCGATGATGACCATCATAGGCCGCGTGGGCTTTGGTTGGCTGGGAGATCGAATTGATAAAAAAACCGTCGCAACCCTGGCCTTTGCACTCACCGCCTTCGGCCTTTTCATTTTTGGCTTGTTATCTACTGATCGGGCCTGGTTGATTGGAGTATTTATTATCTTTTATGCTATAGGATGGGGGGGCGGTGTCCCCATATTGAATGGGTTATTAAAGGAGTATTTCGGCAGGGAAAGGTTAAGTACACTGGCTGGCTTGACCAGTGGGGTCATGATGCTGGGTATGATTGCCGGTGCACCTCTAGCCGGTTGGGTATTTGACACGTGGGGTCGCTACCAGCCCACATGGTTCAGTCTTGCCGGTTTGGCAAGTATCACCACAATCTTGTTCTACGTCTGCCTCAAGAACGCATCACAGCGATGAAGAAAGGACATCTAGACATTGTATTAATCGACTAATAATTATTGTAGATAAAAGGCAAAAGCACTTAATAAACTCAGCATAACTCGTGATCCTTCTTAATAGTTAGCGGCGTACGAAGGCCCAAAGATCTCTTGCCATTAAGAAAACCGTATTGCCCGGAGCGAAGAATAATGTTGCCCAGGCCGTTTGATTTTATCAAGCTTATGTGAGCTGAATAGCGTTGGCAAGGGTTTCAAAATCTGGACTTTCCCCCTCGATATAGGCGCGGACCACCTCTTCGGCTATGGGAAAGGCAAATTCTTTAAAAAAGCGTCTGAGGGCCTCCTCGTCATAGGACATGACCCCGTTTTCATCCTGATAGTTTTTGCTCAATATGCACTCAAGTTGTCCCCGTCCTTCCTGCCATTGCTGACCTATAATCCGTTCAATCTCCTTCCCGGAGTGAATATCACGCAGCAGCAAAAGCAACTCGACATCAAAACGGCCCACAAACTCCCTATAAACATCGAGCGCCGGAGCTACCTGGTTTAGCTTCACGTGGCCATCATGCCGTTCACGCTCGCCGCTAATGATATATGAGGCCCCGGTGAGTCTGGCTAAGGGGATGCGCAGGGCGTGAAAATAAAGGTGGCATCCGAGACAGGGGGTGTAAAACCCGAAACGGCCAAAGAGCGCTGAAATGTACCTCCCACAGAGGAGCCACCAGAATCGCGGGGACCCAAGGAATAACGGATCGAAGACCACAACTCCACTCCCTTGAAGCCGTTCGGCTACAAAACGGGATGTTGCAACAGCCCGCTCCCAATCCCCGAACTCAGTACCGGTATAGGCGATAGTGGGGAGTACGCTCTTGATGGGGTGCTCTTCAGTGGCCTTCAGGACCGCAGCAACGCTGTCCCTGCCCGCGATCTCAGCCAGGGCCACCCCCTCCATATTTTTCAAATTGGCGATGAGGGTGGAAGGAAGGAGCCATTCCGGAAAGGTGGTGACGAGTTCCGGTTTTTGGCTCAGTAGCGCGAGCGCCTGTGTCATTTCCACGGCTATTCTCCTTCAAGGGTCAAGGGCCGATAGTGTCCCGGGGTATATGGCTGATCGATGGTGGTATCCATGAGGCCCTTCATCTTGGCGCGATCGAGGAAGTTGAGGATAAGATACATAAGTTCTTTTCCTCTGATAGGACCGAGACCACCCAAGGCACAGTCGATCTCATTGAAGGCCGTTACTGTGTCCCGACGCGGATATCTCCCCACCATGGTGAGGGGGACGGTTTCCCCGGAATGGATCATCGCACCGGAACTTGGTGTGGAGTGGTCCGCCGTCACCACCAGTAAGGTCTCTGGGTCGGGCATCATTTTTTGCACGGCAGAGACCATGGCACGATCTAGGGCTTCTATTACTTCACTTTTATAATATGAATCTTTGGTATGAGCCGCCTCATCAGGCATCTTGGTGTGGACGTGGATGAAGTCGTACGTCCGGGCCTCATGGGCCTGCCGCAGCCGCTCCTTGAGGTCTTTTTCAGGATCGTTGCTTTCCTTTTCTTTAATTACATCCATCCCAATCTCCTGGCACAACCCCCAGTAGAGGGGACCGGCGGCAATGGAGAGCCCCCTGAGGCCCCACTTCTCGAAAAAGGGTTCAAGTGTTTTTTTTCTGCCGGCCCGCTGGGTGGCCAGGATGTTGATCGGCGGCAGGTTTTTCTTTTTCCGGTCGCTGTTAATAGAATGGAATGAGAGCTTCTGATAAAGCCATCGGAAATAGTGATTGAGCCCCTTAGCTGTCTGGCGCGCTTCTGGGCTGGGGTCTAAAGGTTGTACCGAGATCAACGGAAGACCCTCAGTTATGGGGTTGCTGTCAGTGATATTAGGGGATGTCTTCCCCGAAAGGACCAGAAAACCGTCGGCTCCCTTCGTGGACACAAAACGTATGGTGATATCACCAACTTTATAGGGGGTCACTTCTTCCAAGAGAATTGCACGTTCTGAATCGGTTACTGGCGGGCGTTCCTTGTCCAGGATGAGCTTGTTATTCTCTTTAATGACACTGCAAAAATGACAGAGAAGCACCACCTCCGTGTCGTCTATCTCAATGCCACTCCCTACTGCCTCGATATAACCGCGCCCGGGAAACTCTTCGAGATCGTAGCCGAAGATGAGAAAGTGGGCGATCTCGCTGGAGAGTGGGATGCCCTGCACGTAGGGATGATAGAGACCATTCATCCCCATGGTGGCAAGCTGATCAAGGTGGGGGGTGTGGGCCGCTTGGAGGGGGGTACGATTTTTTAAGACAGAGTGGGCTCTATCTCCCAACCCGTCTAGGATGACAAGGATACATCTCACGCTGAAAATCCCTTAACACACAGGACCAGGGGAATAGTATCGTTACATCTTGATGGTGATTTCATAGCTCCCCACCCCCACCTTGCCGGCAAGCCCTTTTTGCAATACCAGGTCCATAACCTTGGGCCGCGTATGGTTCGGGATCATCAGGATGAGTTTGGCCCCCAGGCCCGCGAGTTCCTTCCAGCGCTCGGCCTGCTCCGGGGTGATGCTCCCCTCGGTCTCCACCTCCATGATGGCAACCACCATCCCCTGGTTTGCCAGGATGAGATCGGGATAGTGTCCGTTGAATTCATGCTTCTGCTCCGCTCCGTTTGCCTTGATCTCCTTGTAGTCTCTCGCTAGTCTTCCCTGGAGATAGGAGACCAACCAGTCGTGAAAGAACGCCTCTTTTGTCATCTCTGCCCCCTTGTTTGCGAAGGCCTATTGTAACAGCAAAAGGAAAACGTCCACAAGAGAAGATTCTATGCTGTGATGAACATTTGACAAACCCGGACTTCTCTGGTGGAATAGGCCAATTGATACAGAAGACGGAGAATCGGTTGGAGACTATAGGTCATAAACAGCAGGATGGGGTCGCCCTGATCCAGTTGAACAGGGGGATCATTAATGCCATCAACCAACAAGTTCTGGATGAGCTGGGTGAGGCACTAAAGGTGTTTAAGGATGATCCAATGGTCCACGGCCTGGTGCTGACCAGCAGTAATGATAAATTCTTCTCTATTGGATTTGACTTGCCAGAACTCTACCCCCTACCGCAGCAGGAATTTGGGGTCTTTTACCAAGCGTTTAACCACCTCTGTCTTGACCTGTATACCTTTCCTAAACCGACAATAGCCGCCATCACCGGCCATGCGACGGCTGGTGGGTGTATCCTGGCCCTCTGCACTGACTACCGCTTCATGGCCGAGGGACGTACAGTGATGGGGCTGAACGAAAGCAAGCTGGAGGTGCCTATCACCTATCTGGCCGATTGTCTCCTGAATCAATTAGTAGGGGAGGATCAGGCCCGCCAGATAGTCTCCTCCGGAGAACTGTATCCCCCTGAGGACGCCCTTGAGATGGGTATGGTAGATCAGCTATACTCCTCTGAGGAAGTCATATCAGCTACGGCAAGGAAGATTCGTGATCTGGGTATGCATTCTCTGGATGCCTTCGGAGCGGATAAACGCCTCAGAGTGCACCCCATTGAATCCCAGGTCCGTTCGAACTTGGAAAAAGAAATCAAGCTGTTTCTAGAAAGATGGTATGCCCCGGAGGCCCGTCAGCTTCTGGGGAATGCATTGTCAAAGTTCACCCCGAAAGACTGATAACAATGGCCAAAACGAAAACAATTTTCATCTGTCAACAGTGCGGCTACCAGGCACCCAAGTGGCTGGGCAGATGTCCCGATTGCCAGGGATGGGGGACCCTGGTGGAGGAGCTTGTCGGGGAGGAGGTCCCTGAGGGGGATGTCCGGCAGCGCTGGGGGAGGGAAGAGAGTCCCCGTGCCATCGGGGAGGTGGCGGAGGAGAAAGAGGGGGCGCGGCTCTCCACCCGTCTGGAGGAGTTCAACCGGGTGCTGGGAGGGGGGATCGTGGCAGGTTCCGTGGTTCTGCTCGGGGGGGATCCGGGCATAGGGAAGTCCACCCTTATATTCCAGTGCCTCCATGGCTTAGCTGCCCAAGGGAGGCGGTGCCTCTATATCTCCGCTGAGGAGTCACTCAGACAAACCAAGCTGCGGGCCAAGCGCCTGGGGGCGGTGAGTCCAGAGCTCTTTGTGGCTGCGGAGACCTCACTGGAGCGGATCATCCAGGGTGTGGAGGAGATACAGCCTCAGGTCCTGGTGGTCGATTCCATCCAGTCCATCTATACCGCCCAATTGGGGTCGGCCCCGGGGAGCATCAGCCAAGTGCGGGAGACCTCGGGGAGGCTGACCTATCTGGCCAAGGGCTTGGGGGTGGCGACCTTTTTGATAGGGCACGTGACCAAGGATGGGGCCATTGCCGGCCCGAGGGTCCTGGAGCACATCGTGGATACCGTCCTGTACATGGAGCGCAGCGCGGACAGCCCCTTCCGCATCCTCAGGGCAGTGAAGAACCGCTTCGGCTCCACCAATGAGATCGGGGTCTTCGAGATGAAGGAGGAAGGATTGGTGGAGGTGGCCAACCCCTCGGAGATCTTTTTGGCCGAGCGGCCTGAGGGGACCTCCGGGAGCGCGGTCATGGCGAGTATGGAAGGGACCAGGCCCATTCTGGTGGAGGTCCAGGCCCTGGTGGCCCCCACGGCCTTTGCCGTGCCCAAGAGGATGGCAACGGGGGTGGACTACAACCGGCTGTCCCTCTTGGTGGCGGTAATGGAGAAGAAGCTGGGGATGAACCTCTCGCACCAGGACATCTTCGTCAACGTGGCCGGGGGGTTGCGGATCGAGGAACCCGCCGTCGATCTGGGGGTGGTGGTCGCCGTGGCCTCCAGCCACCTGGATCACGTCGTCCCGCCGTCCACGGTGGTCTTCGGCGAGGTGGGGCTGGCCGGGGAAGTCAGGGGGGTGAGCTTCGGCGAGCAGCGCGTTACAGAGTCGGCCCGCTTGGGCTTCGAGCGTTGTATCCTCCCCCGCAGCAGCGCCCGGGGGATCAAGCCCACGAAGGGGATGGAGTTCATCGGTGCCCGTGATTTGCGGGAGGTGTGGGGGTACTTGTTTCCAGGATGAACCCTTTAAATATACGGTAAGGGATGACCTCGGAAGATCTCAAAAGGACCATCAACCGCATCGACGGCAGGGGGTATAAGGCCTACAAAGATATCAAAGGCCAGTATGCGTTCGGCCCCTATACCCTGATCATCGACCACGTCCAGGGGGACCCCTTTGCCGCGCCCTCGCGGGTGCGGGTGCGGCTCCCTCTAGACAAGACCGAATTTCCCCGGGACCTTTGGAGCAATCGCGTGCGCCGAATCGCCTTGTGCGACTATCTGGCCCGGCGCTTTCATGGGGCCATTCGCCGCTGGGCCAAGGGTAATCGCGGCATGGGGAAGAGCGGTCTGGTGGCGATCGACAGGGGAGAACAGGAGATCCTGGAGCGCACCGCGGTGGTTATTGATAGGGAGGATCTGGAGGTCCGTTTTGTGGTCGGGCTCCCCGCGGCGGGCCGGACCATCTTGGGAAAGGAGGCCCTGGGAGTCTTCTTTGAGGATATCCCCCGGATCGTGGAGGAATCCCTCGTGTACC
Source organism: Deltaproteobacteria bacterium (assembly GCA_016927065.1). GTDB lineage: Bacteria > Desulfobacterota > B13-G15 > B13-G15 > RBG-16-54-18 > JAFGNJ01. The sequence continues at coordinate 34,995 of JAFGNJ010000028.1, read as the reverse complement.
GGCGGATCGATCCCCAAGAGATCGGACAACACGTCGCAGTGGCAGAGGATCAAGATGCCATGAGGGGGCTTTTAAAGGATAAGGGATTGGTGGCCTTTGTGGCCGACGGGTCTATTCTCCCCCGCAGCAGCGGGGTGGATGAGAGGCCCTTAGGCTCAGGGGCCGTCCCCTTCCAAGGACCCCCTGAGCTCGAGGTGGAGCTGGAGCCCCCCCATCGGGGCAGTATCCGGGGGATGGGGATCCCCCAGGGGGTGACCCTCATCGTGGGGGGCGGATTCCACGGCAAGTCCACCCTGCTCGACGCCGTCGAGCGGGGGGTGTACAACCACGTCCCCGGGGATGGGAGGGAATACGTGGTGACCGACGGGGCGGCGGTGAAGATCAGGGCGGAGGACGGCCGCCGGATCGAAAAGGTGAACATCAGTCCCTTCATCACCAACCTCCCCTTCGGCAAGGACACGGTCAGGTTTTCCAGCGACGACGCCAGCGGCAGCACCTCGCAGGCAACCAACATCATGGAGGCCCTGGAGATGGGGGCCCGGGTCCTCTTGATCGATGAGGATACCTCGGCCACCAACTTCATGGTGCGGGATGCGCGGATGCAGGAGCTGGTGGCCAAGGCAAAGGAGCCCATCACCCCTTTTGTGGATAAGGTACGCCCGCTCTGCGCCGATGCGGGGGTCTCCACTATCCTGGTCATGGGGGGGGCGGGCGACTACTTCGATGTGGCGGACACCGTTATCATGATGGACAGCTACCGACCCCACTGCGTCACCGAGCAGGCCAGAGAGATCGCCCAGAAGCACGCCAGTTGCCGGGCCGACGAGGGAGGGGATGGCTTCGGCGAGGTCACCCCACGCCGCCCATTGAGAGGGGGGTTTAATCCCAGCCGGGGCAAGCGGGAAGTCAAGATAGACGCCAAGGGGCTCAAGACCATCCTCTATGGGACTACCGCCATCGACCTCTCGTACCTGGAGCAGCTGGTCGATAGGAGCCAGACCAGGGCCATCGGCCTCATGATTCACTACTATGCCGAGCACTATCTGGAGCAATCCACATCCCTGAAGGAGGGAATGGAGCTGGTGATGCGGGATATCGAGGAGCGAGGGCTCGACTGCCTCCTTCCTTATACAGTAGGGGATCTCACCATGCCCAGGCCCTGTGAGGTGGCCGGGGCCATCAACCGCATGCGCACCCTCCAGGTGAAATGATGGAGATCAAGATACCGTATGGGCATGGCTCTGAAACAATCGATTGCCCTGAGGAGCACCTGGTGGGGGTCCGCTTCCCCAATGAAGTCCCCAAACGAGATGAGCACACAATCCTTCAGGAGGCCATAACCAACCCTATTGGCGCTGGACCTCTGGAAGATTTTTTGGCCGATAGCCCAGAAGTCCTCTTTGTGGTCAATGACGCAACCCGCCCTACCCCCACGGCGCGCATCCTCGATCACCTGGCGGGAGAAATAGAAGGTGGCAGACCTGTGCATTTCCTCGTGGCCACCGGCGCTCACACCCCCCCTACTCCCGCAGAGTGTAAGATGATCTTCGGCCCCATGTTTGAACGATTTCAGAAGGTGATATCGATCCACGATGCCCAGGCAGAATCCAAAATGGTCCATCTCGGAATTACCCCACGAGGCACACCCCTTGCCCTCAGTCGCAGGGTAGTCGAGGCACCCAAGATCGTGGCTATCTCATCGGTAGAGCCCCACTACTTCGCGGGGTATACCGGGGGGAGAAAATCATTTTTCCCGGGTGCTGCTGCTTTTTCGACCATAGAACACAACCACCGCTTGGCCCTGGAGGAAGGAGCATCTCCCCTAGTTTTGGAAGGCAATCCCGTACACGAGGATCTGGCCGAGGCCATGGGGGCCCTTGAGGAAAAAGAGATTTACTCCTTTCAGGTAGTGCTGGATCAATTCCACCGCATCTGCGCCGCCTCTGCCGGCTCCCTGGAGGGAACCTTCGCCGCAGCAATGCAGAAGGCCCGTGAAGTCTTCTCCGTAAAGGTCCACGAACGGGCCGATATTGTGGTGACTGTTGCCCATGCCCCTATGGACATCGATCTCTACCAGTCCCACAAGGCCATAGAGCACGGTAGGTTGATCCTTAAAGAGGGGGGTATTATAATCCTGGTCTCCCAATGCCCCAAGGGTGTCGGGAACAAGGGATTTTATCGGCTCTTGTGCAGGGCCGCAGACCCTGAGGAGGTATTCAAGCTCATTGAGAAATCCTACTGCCTTGGAGATCATAAGGCTGCCAAGATCGCCGATCTTGCCATGAGGGCACAGATGTGGGGGGTGACGGACCTCGATCCCAAGATCTTGGAGCAGGCCTTTATCAGGCCATATCCCGACCTACAAGGGGCCCTGAGCGCAGCAATCAAGGAGAAAGGCCCCCATGCCCGGGTAGTCTTTCTCATGAACGGGACCATAACCGTACCCACAATAGGAGGTGATTCCTGATGGAAAAGACAATCTACGAGACCGATTTCCCCGATCTCACCCTCTTTAAGCGGGGCAAGGTGCGCGATGTCTACGAGCTGCAGGATAAGCTCCTCATCGTGGCTACTGATCGGGTGTCGGCCTTCGACGTGATCATGGCCGATCCCATACCAGGGAAAGGAAGGATCCTAACCGAAATCTCGACAGCTTGGTTTCGGTCGATGGAGGAAGTAGTACCTAACCACTTAATCTCCACCCGAGTCGGGGACTATCCCTCACCGTGCGGCACGTATGCAGCAGAATTGGAGGGGAGGAGTATGCTCGTGCAGCGTACCGATCCCGTCCCCATCGAGTGTGTGGCCAGGGGGTATCTGGCAGGGTCAGGGTGGCAGGAATACCAGGAGAGCGGAAAAATATGTGGAATCAAACTCCCCACAGGGCTGGTTGAATCGTCGAAGATCCCCGAACCTATCTTCACCCCCGCCACCAAGGAGGAGGTGGGAGACCACGACATCAACATCACCTTTACTGAGATGGTGGATCGAATAGGAAAAGATCTAAGCGAACGACTGCGTGAGACTACGCTCGCCATCTACGAGCGTGCTCGCCGCATGGCTGAGGCCAAGGGGATCATCATTGCCGACACAAAGATGGAGTTTGGGCTACTGGACGGCAAAGTCATCCTCATCGACGAGCTCCTTACCCCCGATTCCTCCCGCTTCTGGCCTGCCGAGGAATACAAGCCCGGGAGACCGCAACACGCCTTCGATAAACAATTCCTGCGAGATTACCTTCTTACCCTCGATTGGGACAAAAGCCCCCCTCCCCCGCCGCTGCCGGAGGAGATCATTGAAAAGACACGAGAACGATACGAAGAGGCTCTCCGGAGATTAATCGATGGGGATCTCAGGAGATAAAAAGGTTGTTGGTTGCAAATTGTGAATCGCTGGTCAGGTTGACGCCGAGGCGCCGCAAACCGGCCTCGTCACCCGGTGTGGGTATGTGGGTCATGTGGACTTCGCACCCCTGAAGCTCCGTCAACTGTTCGAGGGCCAATTGGGCCGCCGAATTTGTGGTGGCGCTGATGCTGAGGGCGATCAGGGCCTCTTCCAAGTCAAGGCTCAGGGCCTTTTCTTGCATGATTTCCATCTTCAATTTCCCCACAGAATCCGTGATGAAAGGGGGTAACAACTTTATCTTCTCTGGTATTTCTGCCAAATGTTTTATCGCATGTATGACTAGGCTTGAGGCGGCGTGCATGCGCGAGGAATTGTTGCCCGTGATAATCGTACCATCCTTTAACTGGATGGCTGCGCCGCAGTAGATGCCTTCATTCCCCTTGTCATGCTGTTGCGCATCAAGGGCTGCCTGACGTGCCGGCTCAACAACGGGTCTGGATTCGGGGCTCAGGTTAAAATCCTTCATAAAGAGCTCGACCCTCTGCACCGTCTCCTTGCTGGCAAAACCCATCCGATATTCGCATTGGTATCGAAAATACCGTCTGATGATCTCCTGTTTGGCCGCTTCCCGGGCCGCTTGATCATCGATTATGGCAAAACCGGCCCGATTGACCCCCATATCCGTGGGAGACCGGTAAAATGCCTCATTGCCGGTAATCTTTGTCAAAATCCTCTTCAGAACCGGGAAGACCTCGACGTCACGGTTGTAATTTACCGCCTTCTTTTCATAGGCCTCCAGATGAAAGGGGTCGATTAAATTAAAGTCCCCAATGTCTGCGGTGGCTGCTTCATAGGCTACATTGATCGGATGATTGAGAGGTACATTCCAGATAGGGAAGGTCTCAAATTTAGCATACCCCGATTTTGTACCCCTTTTATATTCATGGTAACACTGTGATAAACACGTGGCCAATTTTCCGCTACCAGGCCCCGGACCGGTGACAATCACAAGGGGATTTTGTGTTTGAATATACTCATTGGCCCCATAACCTTCATCACTCACGATGAGATCGACATCGGTGGGATACCCTTTGGTGAAACGATGGGTAAAGACGGGAACACCTCTCCGTTCCAGCTTGTTTTTAAAAACATTGGCGGCAGGTTGATTATCATAGCGGGTGATGATCACACCGAGTACATTTAGCCCCCACTCCCGCAGATCATCGATGATCTTGAGGGCATCAGAGTCATAGGTGATTCCGAAATCCGCCCTGATCTTTTTGCGTTCAATATCACCGGCATAAATACACAGCAGGATGTCGGCTTGGTCCTTCAACTGCTGTAACAGACGCATCTTTATATTCGGTTCATAACCCGGCAAGACCCGTGCGGCGTGATAATCATAAAGAAGCTTACCTCCGAATTCCAGGTAGAGTTTGTTATTAAACTGCTTTACCCGTTTCAAAATTTCAGTGGTCTGTTCTTTGATATATCGTTCATTATCAAAAACTGGCGATAGTATCATATAGGCTCCATAGGAGTATTGTCCTTTGGAATTATAAGGTATCCGAAGGAGGTTGTAAAGATGAGTGAATGTAGTGATATAGGTGAGGGTTATGTTTTGGTTGCACCCCACGATGTGATGAGCAAAGAAAGCCTCACTTCCCGCCGCTGCCTAAGGATATCATCGCAAAGATGCGTGAACGGTGTTAGATGTTAGAGGCCTTAGAACGGCCGACTGGTTAGTATCGCAACAATTCCTTCCCTCGCAAAAGAAAAGTAATTGAGGGGTGTCAAATTAAGAATAACCTCCATGTTTTTGTGAAAATTTTTTTGATTTAGCCTTTTTTAATACTTTTTTAATCGACTTTTAATCTTCATTAGATTATACTAGAAACAAATAAGATAGGTTAAGGAATATGATGTAAAATATGTTCTAAACACAATCCTTTACTTCCTTAAATCTATCATTCGAAAAGAATAAGAAAATTTAAGATGGGAGCTGTTATCTTATTACATCTTAAAAAGTTTAACCTATATCAATCGAGAGGTATTTCAGAAAATGCTGTATAAGAATGCATTATGTGTTTATCCCCATCAAAAAGGCAACCCCGAGAAAAAATACTGTCCCCCTCTTGGATTGGAATATATCGCTACTGTCCTAGAGGATTCGGTTGAAAAGGTTACCCTCGTTGATATGAGGTTTGAGCCGAATCTAAATGCTTTTATTGAAGATGACCCAATAGACTTGGTCTGTCTGTCGGTAAACTGGGATTACCAACGAGATGCTGCTATAAATATTATCTCTCAAATTCCTTCTCATATTAAGGTCGTTGTAGGAGGAAGATATGCTACGACTTCAGTTGAAGAACTTTTTGTTGCAGCTCCTCATATCGATATAATCGTTCGCGGGGATGGAGAAGAGATTATTCGGGATATAGCTTCAGGGATCTCCCTCAAGGACATCACCAGTATTTCTTACCGTGAAAATGGCACGATTAAGCATAATAAGATCCGTGACCTGCAATCGGTGGATGATACCATGTATCCTAATAGAGGGTTGAGACGGGTTAAGTATAGACTGTCATATAAAAACATAGACTTAGGTCAAGGAGTAGATTTCATTTCAACTTCCAGAGGGTGCCCATATAATTGTCGATTCTGTACGTTTACCAATAATCCCTTAGGTCAGAAAAGAAGATGGAGTGGGAGATCAGCTGTCTCCGTGGTTGAGGAACTGAAAACCATTGATGCTCAGTTTGTATTTGTTGTAGATGACAATTTTGCTGCGGACATAAAGAGGGTCGAGGAGATTTGTGACTTAATTATTGCCGAAGGCATTAAAAAGACATTTGCAGTCGCCGTGAGGCTTGAGATTTATAAGTATCCAGAGATATTAGAAAAAATGTTTAAGGCCGGCCTTAAGATATTAACTATTGGGATTGAATCGGCTAAAGACAAGACCCTAAAATCAATGCAAAAAGGGTTTAATACATCCTTAGCTGCTAAGGCATTTGCTGAGATCAAAAAGACAAAGCTTTATATTCATGGCTATTTTATTGTCGGCTGTATAGGGGAGACTGAGTCAGACATGCTGGAGATTGCCCCTTTTGCTCAAAGACTTAAACTGGACACGATCAATCTCAGCCTCTTGCGGACAGAAAAATATTCACCGCTCAATGAGTTCATTGCCACATCCCCCGGCTATTATGCGAATGAGGACAATATCGTCTGTTCTGAGGAGTACCCCGTAAAAAGGTTGAGGAATATTAGACACCGTATAGGGAGAAGCTACTATAATATTCCTACTATAGCAAGAATAGCAAAGAAGATAATCGCTGCACGCTTGATAAGTCTCCCGTATGTGGTTAAAACCGCTTTTATGTTGACCTTTAAAATATTATTAAAACACCGTAAAAAACGTGGATTTCATACATATAATAACGTACCAAAAGAAATGGAAAAAACGTAGAGGAACATCCCTCTGCGGTTGTTTTATCCAGTAAGAGCCTGATCTCATCTAATAAAAAATGAGAAATTCTTCACGGAAAGCAAGAGACGGACAGTCTCACGACGTTGCGTACGTCTCACTTCTCATTCCGAGCCCACTAAATAGACATCCGCGGTCCATCGTTGGTCTGCGATGTAATCAGAATCCGCGCTTCTTGGCTCGAAGGTTGCGGCGACTGCCTTTCGGTTTCGATCCCCGTGCCCCGCGCCGTGTGGATGGCTTGGCACCAGCATAATTCGTTGAACGGCGTTGCCGCTCCTCTGCTTGACTCACACGAAGATTCCTCCCGTTCAACTGGTAGCTGTCGAACCTCTCGATAGCCTCAGCGGCAGCCGCCTCCTCGGCGAAATCGACGAAAGCAAATCCCCGTGCGCGACCGGTGATGCGGTCGATTGGCAGAAAAACTTCTGCCACGTGACCCACTTCTGAAAAAAGTCTGTCGAGCTCTTCTTGCGTCGTATCGTAGCTCAAATTCCCAACAAAAATCTTGTTGCTGATGTCGCCCTCCTTTTATTCAATTATAAACTACCCTTGCCTTTATGGCCTATCGTATTAGATTATAAAACTGTTATAGAACTAACATCTTTTGGGCATTTAATCAACTTTTAAAAAACGATCTATTTATAAGACACGTCCGCCTTCACAAATATAACGATAAAAAATGATAAGCTTTTGATATCATAGGAAAAATTATAAGTCCCCCTTAAAGTGGTAAAGTGAAACTTGGTGCGCGCCTACTTTGAACAATTCAGATTACAGAAATATACAATTCTTTTTTTCTACTCTTCTTTTTAAGATATGAACTTTTAAAGGAAGGATATTTTTCGCCGCGCACTCATCATTCAGATTTCTTGTGGTTTTTTTTTGACACGGGCCTTTTTAAGAAATTCGGATATCAAAAATGCCAATTCCAAGGCTTGATTTGCATTCAGACGGGGATCACAACGGGTAAAATACTTTTCGGTCAATTCCTTTTCAGTAATAGCTTGAGGCCCTCCAATACATTCTGTCACGTTTTGCCCGGTCATCTCACAATGAATGCCTCCGGCATATGTTCCTTCGGCATCATGAATCTCAAAAAAGTTTCGAACCTCTGCCAATATGCTATCAAAAGAACGGGTCTTAATACCGTGAGACGTGGTAACCGTGTTGCTATGCATCGGGTCGCTACTCCACACCACCGCGCGTCCCTCACGCTGAATGCTCCGAATCAAAGACGGTAATTTTTTTGCAATAAGATCAGATCCCATGCGGACAATAATGATCAGACGACCTGGTTCATTCAAGGGATTCAATACATCAATTAAACGCAATAACTCATCCGAATCAATAGTAGGCCCTGCTTTAACACCAATGGGATTCTTAATCCCCCTCGCAAACTCTATATGGGCCTTGTCCAATTGACGGGTCCTCTCTCCAACCCACACCAAATGGGCTGAGCAATCATACCAATCCCCTGTTATATCATCTTGCCGCGTGAGCGCCTCCTCATAATTCAATAACAATGCTTCATGAGAGGTATATATGGTCGTTTCCCTAATAGTTGGGGTATCTTGTATGGATACGCCGCAGGCCTCCATAAAGGCGAGCGCTTCACCGATACGGTCAGCAAGATGCTGGTACTTCTCTCCTAAGGGACTATCTTTAACGAATGCAAGATTCCATTGATGCACTTGGTGAAGGTCAGCCAAACCTCCCTTCGTAAAGGCCCGCAACAAATTAAGGGTTGCCGCGGACTGGTTGTAGGCCTGGATGAGACGCTGGGGTTCAGGGGTTCGGGCAAATTCGTTAAACGCAATATCATTCACCATATCTCCCCGATAACTCGGCAATTCAACGCCATCGATAATTTCCGTTGCTGCAGAACGAGGCTTTGCAAACTGACCGGCTAAGCGTCCTACCTTTATCACGGGGCAGCTTCCTGCAAAGGTGAGGATGACCGCCATCTGTAAAATCACTTTGCAGGTATCCTGGATATTTACTGCGTTGAACTCAGCAAAGCTCTCTGCGCAATCTCCTCCTTGTAAGAGAAAGGCCTCCCCCTCTGCGACACGTGCCAATTGTTTCTTTAATGCTTGGACTTCATCGACAAATACCAATGGAGGGAAACCCTTCAACTGAGATTCTACCGCGTGCAACTCGGATTGCTGAGGATACTCCGGTTGCTGTAAAATCGGTTTATCTCGCCAGCTTGAAAGAGTCCACGTATCTCTAGTCATCTGCTCTCACTACGATAAAAATGATGATTGTATTGTTCTTCAATACCAGAAGTCATATTAATTATTTTCATTGTAAAGCCTTTCCACGAGCTTAGAGACGTAGCACAGTAATAATAATGTGTCAATAATATATATAAGTCATGATCGTAAAAGGATTGGTGGTTTCAACAATACGGACAAAAATGCATCCTGTCATTGACTCACAGTAAAGGATACACCTTCCTCTACTACTCCAACAATATCTCTTAAAAGGGCGCTTTTCAATGGGTGCTATACACAATCCACACGTGCCAGCAGCGATAATGCGTTGCCCGAAGATAACATATATGCTATTGTGCAACAGATATACGGAGACGTTAGATGTACTATGGATGGTATTTTGTAATTGCCTGTTCTCTTATTTCGGTTTATACCAGTGGAACGTTATACCTGGGTTTTACCGCCGCCTTTGAACCCATCGCACGAGAATTCGGCTGGAGCTATACCCAAATTTCCCTCGCGGCCTCATTGCGCGGCCTGGAGACCGGCCTTCTTGTCGCCGTTGCCGGTATGCTCATGGATCGCTGGGGGCCAAGAAAATTGGTTTCGAGCGGGGCAATCCTCAGCGGCCTTGGGTTAATCCTCCTGAGCCAAATCCAATCTCTTACAATGTTTTACGTCTCTTTTGTTTTTATCGCTGCAGGATTAACGACTGCCTCAACGTCTTTGTTGATGTCAGCCGTAGCAAAATGGTTCCGCAAAAGGGTGGGGTTAGCCATGGGGCTCGCGGCCAGCGGCGTTCCATTGGGGGGGTTGCTCCTTCTCCTGGTAACATGGGTAATTGATACATGCGGATGGCGGCAGGCCATGATAATTATGGGGGTGGGGATGTGGGCTATACCCTTGCCATTGTCATTCCTCCTCCGACACCGGCCCGAGAAGTATGGCTACCTCCCTGACGGCGAGGTACAGAGCCCTCTCGCAGATAAGGAACAAACCATTACAACACCAAGTCAAGAGGCCAATTTCGGAGCGAAAGCGGCTCTGGCCAGCGGGACCTTTTGGTTTATCGCCGTGGCCTTTCTCTTCCACGGTCTACCTGTCAGCGCCGTGATGACCCATATCATGCCGTACTTCAGCAGCCTTGGCATGGCGAGATCAACGCAAAGTACTATAGCCTGCGCCGTGCCGCTGGTGACGATTATAGGTCGCATCGGCTTTGGCTGGCTGGGTGATCGGATTGACCGGCGCTGGGTCGCGTTCCTGGCCTTTCTGCTCACCGGCCTCGGTGCCCTCATGCTGGCATTTTCAGCGTTTGGGTGGCTCTGGCCGATCCCGATATTCATTCTCGCCTTTGGCATCGGCTGGGGGGGTGGTGTGCCCATGTTGAGCGGATTATTAGCTGGGTATTTCGGCAGAGAGCGATTGGGTACGATCATCGGCCTGGCAGGGAGTTTCCTGATGCTGGGGCAGCTGATCGGCGCGCCTTTGGCCGGGTGGATCTTTGATACCTTCGGTGGATATCAGCGCGCGTGGTTTCTCCTTGCCGGCGTCGTAAGCGTTGCCTCCATCCTTTTCTGCTTCTGTCGGAAGATCAAATTACCACAAACTCAAAGATAAAGATCTAACAAGGGCGCAGTTACCACGATCCGCTGGAGCCCCCTCCGCCTGATGACCCACCGCTGAAGCCACCGAAGCTGGAACCGCCGCTGAAACTGCCGAAGCTGGACCCGCTACTGGAGTAAGACCTTCTCCCGCCGGACGACGAGGCACCCGACGATAAGGCTTTGTGGATAGTCGTTTTGGCATAACGCAGCCCAATGATGAGTACGAACAGGGCCCACGCCGGCAGGATGTATATGGGAAATCCCATAGCCCAGCTAAACGCAAAGCTCATGGCCAAGGGAATACCCCCGAAGCCTGCACCCCAGATCAGGAAAAAGCCCTGCCCCTTCTGACGCAGCGCATAACCTATGGCCAGAAAACCCAAGGTAATAAAGAGGGCGAAAAAGAGCATGATGCCCACCTTTACCGGCCACGGCTCATCTGACTGCGGCTCAGTCTCTGGTATTTGAACGCTGGGCACAAAGTCCTTGCCGGTAATAAACGCCGCGATCTGCCTGCTCCCTTGTAAAATCCCCTGGTCGTAATCATTCGCCCTGAAAAAAGGCAATGCGGTCTCTCTGATAATCTCGCCTGCCCGGCCGTCCGTGATGACGGGCTCCAGGCCGTAGCCGACCTCGATGCGCGTCTTGCGCTCGTTCGGCGCGATGAGGAAGAGGACGCCGTTATCTTTATCCTTTTCCCCGATTCCCCATTGTTCGAAGAGCCTGACGGCATACTCTTCAACGCTCATCCCCTCTAACGAGGTGACCGTCACCACGGCTATCTCAGCGCCGGTGGATCTTTTTACCTCATCGCACAGGCCGGTGATCTGGGCCCGAGTGTTGTCGGAAAGAATGCCGGAAAAATCATTGACCCAGCCCTGCGGCCTTGCTGGCATTGCCGCCCATGCGCACGTCGAAGCGACCACGCAGATACAGCTGACCAGCAGAACGATTCGTCGTACCCGATTCATGGATAACCCTTTCATGTGGCTTACGCCTTATCGATTTGACCGATCACAGATTCTACGGTTTCGTGCAATTGATGGAAAAGCCCTTGGAGCTCGCCTCGTTTTAAGCGAATTTCCTTCTTTTTCAGTTTCTTGATCTTGTCAAAGACGTCCTGGGGAATAACCAGTTTTTTGCCGAGGACGGTATCGGCCTTGCGGATGAGGTAGTCGAATGAGTTACCCGCCTTGATGAGGAACATCTCAAGTGCGTATTTGTTCCGATAGCTGTTCAGCCAGGTGTCCCGCACGTTGATCAGCTTAGAACGGAGCTCAAACTCTATTTGATACCGCATGTGTTTTTTATCGACTTTTCGTTTTGTAAAGGGATCCTTACCCAGAAGGCATCGGTGGTTTTCCATAATATCCTCGAACTCCAGGGGGAAGACATCCCAGGCATTCGCTAATTCATCTTCGGTCCAAAAGACCATTTGCGGCAACTGCTTTCGCACCTTCCTGCGCATTAATTTCCCGACTTGCGTTATATGCCCCAGATCAAGCTTTTTGAAGACGAGCATCAGATTCAGGTCCGATCGGGCTCGGACATACTCCCCGCGCGTCGCGCTCCCGTATAGGATGACGCTCACCAGGTTATTGCCCAGCGCCTGTTTCAACTCCTTTGCCCACTGTACTATGTTTTCCATTTCGACATTCTCCTTTGGCCAATATTTATATCATATTATCAGTCCATTAGCATTAAAAAAAGACTCTGAATCTTTAAAAACTAATGAGATCAGAGCATGGTCAAACGTCAAGCCGTACCCTTGATCCAGCTGGTCCTTGTCAGGCAGTGCGTGCCATTGACCCGTCCGACGATCCTGCCGGATGGGTCTTTGAAATACATCTCCTCCAGCTCGCCCGCATCCCGGTGGTCGCGAAGCTCCAAGCCGTATTTCGAGAGAAACTGCTTGATCTCTCCCTTCTCGATGCCGAAGCGCCACTCCTCACCAGTCTTTGCCACGGCATCTGCAAAACCTTTTTCGCCATAATATTTTTCTTCATGCCGGAGAACGGAGGCATAGACATAGTCGAAAACAACCTCGCTCCCTGCCCCGGCTAGCTCCCGGATCGTCCGAAACGTTTGATCAACCGATGAGGGCAGCAGATACATCAACACCCCTTCCAAGATGAAGAGACTTCGCGCATCACGGTTGAACCCGGCCTGATCCAGCTTCATTGTCAGGGATTCCTTGTCAAAATCGATGGGGACAAACACCACATTGGAGGGGATGCCGAGGTGCCGCTTTTGATACTGGTTGATCTTTGCCTGCTGTGTCGCGGGCGCATCCAGCTCGAATATCCTGGTTTTTTGTTCTTTGCCCTGAAGGCGCAACGCCCTCGTATCAAACCCTGCGCCAAAGAGGAGTATCTGCGCAAACCGGTCGGAGAGGGCCTGGCTGAAAACAGCGTCGATATACTTCGTTCGTGCGATCACGTATTCATAGCTCCCCTTTGTCGAAAAGGCCTTGATCAAGAGTTTTGCGACGTAGGGGATACGGATCAACAGCCGCAGAAAGTCAGGCAAGAGGGATCGCGCAACCCAATCTGCGCTTCGGTAGCAAGGATCTTTCTCAAGAGAGGAGATTGCCCGGCACATGCAGATCCACTCGGCAGTCCTGGATGTTGTATGCTCAATCCGTTTCTGTGACATTCTTATATTGACCCTATTGCATAGAGATTTTCCCCATGTCAAACGGCGACACAGAAGCCCTTAACTGAAGCTACCTTTTCAATTGCATAGCCTTGATGACCTTAGACATTACTCTAAACGGTTTCGATTGCGATGCTGTCTGATCAATGGTCCCGGCCAGGTACAGATTCAGGTCCTCGGAATAGTACAGGAATGAGCCGGTAGAACCCGAATGTCCCCACAAGGACGGCACTTGCATGACCATGTTCATGAAGCGGGGGAATTTGACGTACATCGTGCCGTACCCATATTGTAGCGGAAAGTGCAATTTGTGCCAGTTGTGCATCAATTTCAGCGTGTCGCTGCTAACTAAGCGGCCTTCATTGAGGGCTTTTAAGAAAACGATCATTTCATCTGCGGTGGAAACAATACCGCCGTCAGCCCAGTAGCTCCCATTCGTGCGGGTCTTGGTAATATTCATATCTTTGTAAAATACGTCCGCAGGCTTGGCGGATGGTGCGACCTGTGGTTTCGAACGGCCGATCAACCACGTGTGCGTGAGGCCCAGGGGACGAAAGAAAAATTCCTCAAAAACAATATGAAGCGGCTTGCCGGTTACGGCCTCGATAATCTTACCCAATAACTGGAAATTGGTGTCTGAATAGGATGCCGCCGTGCCTGGCGGGAAATTAGGTTTGAGATCCTTTCGTGCCCTTTCGATTGTCTCATCCACGGTCCATGAACGGTCCGGCTCTTGCAGGAACAATTCAAAGAGGCTGTTTCCTCCTTTCGGCTTCTCGGTATAGTAATCCGCTATGCCTGAGGTATGCGACAACAATTGTTTTATGGTAATCTCGCTGGAATAATCCTTTCCCTGATACACATGAATGCCTCGAATAAGCCCTTCCGGAAGGTATTTCGCCATCGGATCATCTAACGAGAGCGCTCCACTTTCATATAATCGCATAATTGCCGTGGCCGTATATAGCTTGGTGATACTGGCGATATAGATAGGGGTGTCTTTGGTCATGGGCACCTGATTGTCTTGGCTGGCGATTCCCGTCGCGCCTGACCAGGAGAAGGAACCATCACCCTTCATCACGGAAAGAACGCAATTCTTAACTGATTTGTCCTTCTCTACCAAGTTGGAAACCAGATATTCCATTGCCTGATCTAGGTTATCAAACGAGGGGGTGGATGATCTCAACCATGTTATGATCAATCCTCCTGCAATAATCATTATAAGTATTATGGATGCTATTATTATCCGTTTCATTCTGAGAACCCTCCTATACTATAAGACTATAAAAATCTCGCAGATGTTGTTCACTTCTTTTGTTCAATGCCAAGCCGCAAGCCCTATCTCCCGAAATCCTCGTGCGCTCGCATAGGAATGACTACAAATCTCTCTATCGGCGCTATTGTCAGTCAAGCCATGGCCCAAAATATGCCTGGTGCGCTTCACAGCGGCATTTTTTGTTCCAGGGCTCGGTGCACTGTTTAATCAATTCGACCTTTGCATCGCCGTCTGATTTAGACACCGGACCCCGTATAGAGACGTCCTCCTCGCCAAGAAATCGGTCATGACAAACCTCTACTGTGTAAACCTCACAATGATCACAAAAAAAGTACGATTCAATATATTCATCTCCCATGATGCCGCCAGAGATAGACGCACGAAATCCTTTATTCGTCTGCTGGTCGAACTCCCTTCCGCATTGGGAACATCTGATCATATGAGCTTCAGAACTTTTTCCATGTGAAAACGCGACTCCGATACTGCGACACGTTCATTCAAGCGACAGAGAAATACGGTCCACGACCTCCAGCAGGGCGTCCATCTTCTTCTGATTATACACATATTCGTTGGAGATGAGCCCCCATCCTTCAGGAGTGAACCTGATCCGGGCATAGAAGAGGAAAGGATCATTCAAGTGCCCTTTTTTTACCGCGCGGATGCTGAGGAACGGCGCACATGCTATAAGGGCGTCCTGAAGGAGAGCGGGCAATGGGTCAAGCTTTCCGTCCCGCGTATGGATGACGAATCGTGAGGAAAGCAACCCAATGGCATCTTTGCCGACCGCGTGCAGTCCGTATTCGGGATCGAGCTTATAGCGATCCCCGGCAATATGTACCTCCTGTCTGAACGGGAGGGGACGGATCTCGAAAAAAGCAATGGTAAACTGGTGCTCCCATTTCCTCTTACCGGGTGGTGTTCGGATCACGGAACGATTGATCAGTGCGAAAAACCTGTTCGTCCAGCTGTCGTGCTGCCCGTAGGCCAGCTTGACCCTCCAGGGGGAAGTCTCCCTGACTGTTGACAGCTTGTAGGTGTGAAACATGATCGGAGTTAGCCGCTCGAGCGTATTCTTTAATTGTGGGTCATCGGGTCGGACCGGACTATATCCTTTTTGTTCGAGACCCCTGAGAAGCTTCGCCGCCTTGCGCGGTGCTCTGAAAAAGGCCCAGTAGAAGATGAATAGAATGAACAGGAAGAAAGAGATGCCGAAGATAAGCGGCAGATTGTCATTTAAAAAAAAGAGAATCTCCTTGATAGCGGGGTATTGAGAGAGAATCCGATCAAGTGGTGTCATGAATGTACATCTCCGGCAAGCAGCATAGAATAACCCCCCACTAATATTCTAATTTTATTATGACAAGAAATTCTTTATCTTTGCCAAGTACCTTAGGCACCAACGTGTCTTAGTTCCCCGTTCTACTTGTTACTCTTTATGTACCTCAATCAACAGATTCGAGGCGAAGATGGCAGCCGGGGATATTACCTTTTCGTCCTTCGGCACAGAATCGCCAAATCGCTCGCGAATCTTTTTTTGAACCAAAGGATCTGTAAGATCAAATTCAGCCATGGTTTGGAGCTCACCGATTTCTAGATTAAGGGCCTGCTTGTATATCTTCCAGACCAGTTCAGAGCAATAAACCCTATTATCCGACCACTCAAAATAAAGATCGTAGGGTTTGCCTTCAAATAGTTCTCCAACCTCTACCATACGATTGGCTGCTTCTTTAGTAATAACTTCTTGGGCATTGGCAAGGCGTTTCACTACATAATGCTTGCCGTTGCCGCGGGCGACCCAATCGCGAAGAGGAGTGAACTTGACTGGTCCAACAGCCTCGAAGACAAAGGGTGTTCCATTTTGTAGGAAGATAATCCCCATGTGGCTGTATTGAGACTTTGTGGCCTTCTGAATAGCAAGACTCTGAGACGATTGTGAGGCATGAAAGATAATGTCGCCATTTTGCGGCTGATATTCGCTGGCCGGCCTACAGCTTAGGAGGCCTAACAGAACGAGCAATGCGATAAAGATTTTTTTCATTTTTGTTTTTTATGTCAGAAAACAATAAGATCAGGACTTTTGCTCAAGGTTAAGTGGTTTTCCTGAATTTCCCTCAATTATTTTGCTACAGATTTTATTTTTTTAAATTTATTTTTAACTTGTAATAAATACTTTTTAGCTTCTTCAATAGATTCTTCTGTTTCTTCACAATAAAACCCATTAAACCCTAAATCCTTCAAATCAATAAATTTATTATGTACTATTTTTATTTCTTTTAATGCCTGCTTTGATGTTATCTTGTTTGGATTATTTATACGATTTTTATATCCTACATAAAATGCCTTTTGCTTTGTTTTTTCTAAATGACCATCAGAAATTTCTTTAATCCTCTTTTTATGTGTCTTTTTTGAAGCCGCGTCTAACGATGCCCATGCTTGCTTGTTCTTATGAGAAAAAAACATGCTTCTAGAAAAAAGAAAACTTAAAAAATCTTGCGGATCGTGATCTGGGTTCAAAATTATGTCATCGCATATATGATCAATCATTTCTAACTTTCCAAGTTCTTCAAGAGACAGTATTGCTAGTGCAAAAGAACTTGGATATGCATTACTTTCATATAATAAACAGGCATCAGAAAATAGCCGAAAAGCGTTCAGATAGACATCTTTTTTTAATTTTGAAAGTGTTTTTGGACTAGGTCTCATATTTTTATCTCTTTGCTTTTCTCGCGGCCAAAAGTGTATGGTCCTATGCGTGTCTTAAAACGATGCTCATAACTAAAAGGCCATATCCAAGGGCATTTAATATCCACCCGAATATTAGATTCCGTTTTATTATGCGTCCAGGGCTTCCCATTTTTTCTATATTTTTAGAAAGTTCGCCGCCTTCTTTTTTGAGATTCTTTAAATCTTCTGCTCGGAATTTTATTGATTTAGCTAACAATATGGATGACACAATAAAACAAGCTGCGGCAAGAATAGCTAGAAAGTCAAGTACACCAATTGCAAAAGTGTCTATATCAGACATTATTAATTTTTAATTGGTATAAAAAATTATCACCCTAAAAAGTCACCCCCGCAAAAACGGGGGTGACTGGGTTACTTTACGTCCCCATCTCCCATGAACTGAGATACTTCTCCTGCTCCGGGGTGAGTGTGTCGATCTCCACGCCCATGGCCTTGAGCTTGAGCTTGGCGATTTCTTTATCGATCTCCATCGGCACGCGGTAGACCTTTTTCTCCAGCTTCTTGGCGTTCTTGGCCAAATATTCGGCAGCCAGGGCCTGGTTGGCAAAGCTCATGTCCATAACACTCGAGGGGTGCCCCTCGGCAGCAGCCAGATTCACCAGTCTGCCTTCGCCCAAGACGTTGATCTTTCTTCCATCGGCAAGGGTATATTCCTCCACAAACTCCCTGACCTGGCGCCGCTTGGTCGCTATCTTCTCCAAACCTTCCAGATCGAGCTCCACGTTGAAGTGCCCGGAGTTGGCCACGATGGCGCCGTCCTTCATCAGCTTAAAGTGTTCTTGCGCGATGGCCTTGATATCGCCGGTGAGAGTGGCAAAGAAGTCGCCGACCTTGGCGGCCTCGGCTATGGGGAGGACGCGGTAGCCGTCCATCACGGCCTCTAGGGCGCGCAGGGGGTCCACCTCTGTGATGATCACGTTCGCCCCCATGCCCTGGGCCCGCATGGCCACGCCCCGACCGCACCACCCGTATCCGCAGACCACAAAGCAGGAGCCGGCCAACAGGCGGTTGGTGGCCCTGATGATCCCGTCGATGGTGCTCTGCCCGGTGCCGTAGCGGTTGTCGAAGAGGTGCTTGGTGTCGGCGTCGTTCACCGCAATCACCGGAAACATCAACACCCCTTCCTGCTCCATGCTGCGCAGGCGGATGACGCCGGTGGTGGTCTCCTCGGTGCTCCCCAGGATGTCCTTGGTCAGCGCCTGACGTTCCTGATCGGAGAGCTTTGCGGCCCACTCCTTGACCGGAGGGGCGAGCTCCTCCGTCCTCCCCCATCCGATCATGTGCAGGGCGGAGACCAGATCCGCCCCATCGTCCATGGTGATGGCAGGGCGGTGAGCAATGGCCTGCTGGATGTGTTGGTAGTAAGTCGCGTTGTCCTCACCCTTGATGGCGAAGGTCGATATTCCCATATCGACGACCAGGGAGGCGGCAGCGTCGTCCTGGGTGCTCAAGGGGTTGGAGGCGCACAACACCACCTCCGCGCCGCCGGCCTTGAGGACCTCGGCCAGGTTGGCCGTCTCGGTAGTAATGTGCAGACAGGCGGATAACTTGATCCCCTTGAGGGGCTTTTCCTTGGCAAATCGTTCCTTGATGAGCTTCAAGACCGGCATCTCGTGCCCGGCCCACTCGATCCTCAGTTTTCCCTTTCCAGCAAGCTTTTTGTCTTTGATGTCGCAGTTCAAAATTGTCACCTCTCTCGTTTAGGTAATTTTATTGTTATCTAAAAAGCTTCTAAGCAGCGTACTCCCTCCCGCAGTCCATAAAATCCTAATTAAGGTGCGGGATCGACCCCTTCTGTTATTTACCGCCTGCTGCCTTTTTCAGTTCATCCGCCCTGTTCGTCTGCTCCCAGGTGAACTCCGGCTCGTTTCTGCCGAAGTGCCCGTAACAAGCCGTCTTGTGAAAGATAGGGCGCAGGAGGTTCAGATACTGGATGATCCGTGCCGGTCTGAGGTCAAACAACTCATTCACGATCTTGGCCAGCTTATCAGACGGGATCTTCCCTGTCCCCTTGGTGTCCAACATGATGGAGACGGGCTCGGCCTTGCCGATGGTGTAGGCGATCTGGATCTCGCACGTCTCCGCCAGGCCGGCGGCCACAATATTCTTGGCCACATGCCTGGCCATATAGGAGCTGCTGCGGTCCACCTTGGACGGGTCCTTCCCCGAGAAGGCGCCGCCGCCGTGGCTCCCCCGCCCGCCGTAGGTGTCGACGATGATCTTTCGCCCCGTCATCCCGCAGTCGGCCAACGGCCCACCGGTTACGAACCTGCCGGTGGTATTTATGTAATATTTAGTATCCTTATCCCTGAGTTCCTCAGGTATGACGTGCTTAATCACCTCTTCAATGATCCCTTCCTTGAGAACATCGTACTTTACGTCCGGGGTGTGCTGGGCGGCGATGACGACCGCGTCCACGCGCCTCGGTTTTCCTTCGATATATTGAACAGTTACCTGGGATTTGCCGTCAGGGCGCAGGAAATCGAGGATCCCGGCCTTGCGGACGTAGGCCAGCCGTTTGGTAAGCTTGTGGGCAAAGTCGATGGACATGGGCATCAGCTCGGGGGTTTCATTGCATGCATAGCCGACCATGAGCCCCTGGTCGCCCGCCCCCTGTTCCTCACCGTTGACCCCCATGGCGATGTCCGGAGACTGTTGATCGATAGAGGTGAGTATCGCGCAGGTCTCCCAATCGAAGCCCATGGAAGAGTCGTTGTAACCGATCTCCTTGATGGTCTCCCTAACGATCTTCGGCATTTCCACATAGCACTCAGTGGTGATCTCCCCTGCAATAAGGGCGAGGCCGGTGGTCACCAGACACTCACAGGCGACCCGCCCGCGGGGATCTTCTTTGATGATGGCATCGAGGATGGCGTCTGATACTTGATCGGCCACCTTGTCGGGGTGCCCCTCCGTTACCGACTCGGAGGTAAACAAAAAGTTGGTCATAGCCATGTACCTATTCCTCCTTCTCTTTTTATTCCATACATTGGATAAAATCCTCTGGAAATCGTTCGGCCATCTCTTTTCGGATAAAGTACTCGGTTTCGCGAGCGGTTGAAAACTGCAAGACCTCTTTCAAGAGGTGCTCCCCATCGGTGCGGGTGGAACGCCGCAGGACCTTTTTTATCCGGGGTATGGCCATGGGATGCATGCTCAATTCATCGAGCCCCAACCCCAAAAAAATCAGGGTATAGAGAGGATCGGCAGCCATCTCCCCACAGATCCCCACCTCGATCCCCGCCTTATGGGCGCAGTCCACCACCCCTTTTATATGGCGCACGATGGCGGGGTGAAGGGGTTCATAGAGATATGAGACATATTGGTTTGTCCGATCGATGGCAAGGGAGTACTGAATGAGATCATTCGTCCCAATGCTGAAAAAATCGACCTCGCGAGCGAGAATATCAGCGGTGATGGCGGCGGAAGGGATCTCGATCATAACCCCAAGGGGAATATCATCTTTGAATTCAACGCCTCGGCTTGCAAGCTCATCTTTAGCATCGTCCCAAATAGCCTTTACCTCTCGGAGCTCTTCCACCCCTGAGATCATGGGCAGGAGTATTTTGACCTGGCCATAAGCACTGGCCCGTAGAATCCCTCGCAGCTGCGCCTTAAAAATATCCTGCTCCATGAGGCAAAATCGGATGGCCCGCAGCCCCATGGCCGGATTCATCTGCTCAGCCAGCTCGATGTGAGAGGCGAATTTATCTCCTCCCAGATCGATGGTCCTGATGGTGGCGGAGTACGGGGCTATCTCCTCGACCAGTCGTTTGTAGAGCTGAAAGTGTTCCTCCTCATCCGGAATGGTTTTTCTGTTTAAATAGAGGTATTCGGTACGGTACAAACCTATACCTTCGGCCCCGTACTGGATGACCGAGGGAATTTCTTCAAGAATTTCTATGTTTGCTTGCAAGGTAAGGTAGTGTCCGTCCTGTGTTTCAGCCCTCAGGGTCGAGTATTTGAGGAGTTCACGTTCGAGATAGCGGTAGTGCCGCTGCTTGAGTTGATACGTCTTTTTTGTTGCGGGTGAGGGGGCGACAATGACTATTCCTTCACCCCCGTCAATGATGATCGTTTCGCCGCCGGTTACATAGGACGTGACTTCTGCAAGGCCCACAACAGCCGGGATCTCAAGCGAACGAGAGACAATGGCAGTATGCGACGTCTTGCCTCCTACGTCGGTAGCGATGCCAATCACCTTTTGGAGGTTTAATTGAATGGTATCCGCGGGAGAGAGATCATGGGCTACAACAATCGTTTCTTCCTCAAGATCTTCTATGGTCCCAAGCCCCTCTCCCATGAGGTTATTCTGAATCCTCTCTACAACGTGCCTTATGTCCTCTTTTCTTTCTTTTAGATATTCGTCTTCGATGGCGTCGAAGGCCTCGGAGATCTTGTCCAAAGTAGCCTTGAGGGCCCACTCCGTATTCACGAGTTTCTCGCGGATCATCGTGATGGTTTCTCCGTGCAGCATGCGATCTTCCATCACTCTGAGATGGACATCTAGGATGTAGGAGTACTGCCTGAACCCCTTTGCAAAGACCCGCTGTTTGATCTCCTCCAGCTGTTTTTTCGATGTCTCGATGGCCTCTTCGAACCGTCTGATTTCGGAAGAGACCTGTCCCGCTATTATCTTACGGGGAATGAACGTTGTGCGTTCACGCTCCAAGAGCGCAACCTTCCCGATTACGATCCCTGGAGAAACGCCAATCCCTTTAAGAATCTTTTCTTCGCTGGCGGACTGTGTCCTCTTTTTCACCAAAGTTATCCTCGATCAGTCTTCCTATTTCTTCAATGGCCTCTCTGCAATCCCTTCCCGCGGCCTTAATCACTATCTTTGAACCATGAGCCGCAGCGAGCAACAAGAGACCCATTATGCTCTTCGCGTTGGCCTCAATTCCATCCTTTTCAAATGTAATAGTGCACTCATAGTTGCTGGCTACCTGGACGACAATATTGGCTGCACGGGCATGGAGACCTAGCTTGTTTTTAATAGTAAATGTTCGTTCCTCGAACTGCGCCACTATTGCTTTTCACTCCCTGCATTTCTCTCTAAGATCTCACTCGCTAAGTGTATATTCTTTTGCCCATACAATTTGATGAAGGTAGCCAACTCTTCAAGTGTCTTTTCCTCCCGCATGGTGGAGAGCTTGATCAGCATCGGAAGGTTGACTCCTGTCACGATCTCCACCTTTCCCTTCTCCTGAAAGGAGAGGCTGATATTGGAGGGGGTGCCGCCGAACATGTCGGTCAAGACCAAAACCCCAATACCCATATCCACTTTCTTGATTCCCTTTTTGATCCTTTTTTCCACTTCTTCTATAGGATCGGAAGGATCAATGGAAATAGGTTCTATCCCCTCTACCGTACCGACGATCTGTTGGGTAGCCAAGAGAAACTCATCTGCCAAGGCAGAATGCGTGACGATTACAACCCCAATCATTTTATTCATGTCAACCTCTCTCTATATCACGGTGTCTTACCGTGACCTTCTTACCCCGCTGCTCCAATGTGGCAGCAAAGTGTTCAGCGATTACCACCGAACGGTGTTTCCCCCCTGTGCAGCCGATGGCAATGGTCAAATAAGACTTCCCTTCCTTTTCATACAAAGGAATCAAGTATTCTATCATTTCACTGAACCGTTGAAGAAAGGTGCCGGTCTCCTCCTGTTTCAGGACGTAGTCTCTTACCTTCTTATCCTTGCCGGTGAACCCTCGAAGCTCCCGGACAAAAAAGGGGTTAGGGAGCAGACGAACATCCATGACGATGTCGGCCTCTGGTGGTAACCCGTAACTGTAGCCGAAGGAGAGAAGGGTTGTCTTCATCTGTTTGGCAGGGGAGGCCGTCAGACGTTCCCTGATACTATCCCGAAGCTGATGGACGTTGAGATCAGATGTATCAATGACTTCATCAGCGATCTCTCTTAAAAAGGCCATTTCCCCTCGTTCTTCTTTAACGGCTTCAGAGAGAGAGAGCCCTCGCTCCTTCCCCACGGGGTGACTACGTCTGGTCTCGCTGTAGCGTCTGATAAGCACGTCGTCCTTCGATTCGAGGAAGAGTATTACTACCGTATGACCTCCTTCACGGAGGGCCTGGACACGTTTTTGAAAATCCTCCAAAAACTCCTTTCCCCTAATGTCCACCACAATGGCCACCTTTGAAACCTCTCTCATGGAATGTTGACAGAGTTCGACAAAGGTAGGGATAAGCGTTGCCGGCATATTATCTATGCAATAGAATCCGTTATCCTCCAACGTCCTCACCACCGTAGATTTTCCCGACCCCGAAAGGCCGCTAATGATTGTGATCTGCAGCGGTTTCACGCCTTATTCTGTCAACCTCCGTGGAGGAACACCATAAGCCCCTTCCTGCAAAGTACCGTCCCGTTTTAGGATACGCCTAAGATTTACATGCTAACTTTTCTTGTTAAGGCTCTTAAGAAGTTCTTGCTCGAACTCCCTGGCTGCATGATATCCCCTTTTCTTAAGGAGAAAATCTCTGACAGCCACTTCTACGATCGCGCTCAGGTTTCTACCCGCCCTCACGGGAATCCGCTTGTAGGGAACCTCTACTTCCATAATAGTAGTAGTTTCCTCGTCCAGCCCCACGCGGTCTTTGATATACTTCTCAGATTCTATCAGTTCAATGACAAGTTCAACCTGCTTTTTTTCACTGGTGGCTGATATACCGAAAAGCTTCTCAATGTCAATAATGCCCAAACCCCTGATCTCCATGTGATGCCGTCCCAGTTCATGACTGAAGCCATAGAGTCCCCCCTCATGACCCTTTTCTATTTGGATAAGATCATCAACCACGAGGCGATGGCCACGTATGACGAGGTCAAGGGCGCACTCTGTTTTGCCGACACCGCTCTTGCCCAAAATGAGAACCCCCACCCCGAGTACATCAAGTAAGACACCATGCAGACTGATACGGAGGGGTTTGTCCCGCTTCATGTCACTCCTCTATGGTAGCTCGTAGTGTTCGTCTTCTTCCACGATGAGTCGGTATATCTCTTCCTTGGTAGTGGCCTCCATCAAACGCTTCCTAAATCGGACATCCTTTAACAGTCGCGACAATCTGGCCAAGGCTTGGAGGTGCTCGCCGGCACTATCTTCAGGAGCAAGCAGCAAGAAAAAGAGATGAGTTGGCTTTTCATCGATAGCCTGAAAATTAATACCTTTGCTGCTTCGACCAAAAGAGCAGAGAATTGTGTTGATTTCTCTTAGCTTGCCGTGGGGTATGGCGATACCATCCCCAATGCCCGTGCTGCCTAATCGCTCTCTCTCCAAAAGGATCTGTACGGGGTCCTCTTGCTCCGACAGTCTGCTGTTTTCAACCAAAATAGCAACCAACTCTTCCAACGCTCCCTTCTTATCCTGGGAGTTGAGTTCCTCAATAACGGAGTTTGCGTCTAATATGTCGGTTATTTTCATAGCCTCACCACGTTCACGGTGACTTTAACTGCTTTCTCTTCGGATGTTTTGATTTGTCCAATTGCTTCTTAATCTGACGCTCTATCTTGTCCACGACACCGTCGATGGCAGCATGGACATCCTCCATACTTTTCATCCCGTGTATGGTGGTCCCGTTACCAGCCATGATATTCACCTCTATTATATGTCTGAATTTTTCCGTTGAGAGGACAACATGGGCTTCGACGGGTTCATGAAGATACTTTTTTATCTTTTGGAGTCTCTCCTCGATGTAGTTTTTTAAGGGGTTGACAGGCTCCATGTGCCTAAAGGTTATGTTTATTTGCATCTATTCCTCCGTTCATTAGGTTTCGTCATTTCATATGAAATTTTGAATCTTAACTAAAGCAAAAAGAGTTGTCAAGGATATAGCCCTGCTTCCAGGACTACATGACCTTTTTCCTATCACTGGAAGAGAGGATTTTCATCATCTCTCGATACTTGGCCACCGTTCGACGGGCTATGGTGATATGGTGCCTCTCTTTTAACAGCTGACATATCTTTTCGTCGCTATAGGGCCTACGGCAGTCCTCTTCCCCAATGACCTGTTTGATCAGGTTTTGCACCCGCTTAACTGCTACCTCCTCACCAAACCCTCCAACCTTGCCGCTAAAGAAAAACTTCAGCTCATAGATGCCTTGCGGCGTATGGGCATATTTATTCGTCGTAACGCGACTCACGGTGGACTCATGCATCTGGATGTCATCAGCCACCTCACGTAACACCAACGGTTTCAAACAATCAATCCCGTCTTCGAGAAAGTCCCTTTGAAACTTGACGATGCTTTTCGTGACCTTATACAGTGTCATCTGCCTCTGCTGGATACTCCTGATGAGCCACAGCGCCGATTTCATCTTTTCCTTGAGATACCCACGGGGAACATTATCCTTCTTGGTATCGATGAGTTCACGATAATAGCTATTGATGCGCAGTTTAGGCAAACCATCATCATTTAAGAAAACCACATAGTCCCCTTCCACCTTAGAGATGTAGACGTCGGGAATAATAACCCTCGCCACTTCTGAACTAAAGGGACGTCCTGGTTTGGGATCAAGATGAGATATGATCTCAACGGCCTCTAAGACCTGAGCGAGAGAGACCTTTAACTTCCTGGCCAACACCTGGTAGTCTCTCTTTTTGCAGTATGCAAGGTGCTGTTTCACAATCTCTTCAGCTAAAGAATCTTTCTCGGGCAGATTTTCAAGCTGGATAAGAAGACATTCTTGTAGATCTCGTGCCCCTACCCCCGGAGGATCAAAAGACTGGATGAGCTTAAGCACGGCCTCTGCACCTGTTGTAGAAACCTCCGACTCCCTACAGACATCTTCCAAAGATCCCTGAAGATAACCATTCTCGTCGATATTGCCGATGATAACGGCACCGATTTCCTGCTCGTGAGAGGTCGCGGGGCTCATCCTCAGCTGCCACAGCAAATAATCGGCAAGCGTGACCTGGCGGGTAACGAAGTTCTCCCATGGGGTTTCTTCTCCATCGGTCCGCTGCGAGGAATAGCTGGTCATACCGTGGCCTTCCATATATGTTTCCCAATCGTAATCTTTGATGGATTCAACAGCATCGACCTCGGCATCAACCTCGGCGGCGGTCTCCTGTTGCTCTCGCTCTTCCAGGCCGGTCTTTTCCTCCAGGCCAGCATCCTCTTCAAGTACGGGATTTTCTTTGATCTCCTGCTCGATGATCTCCTGGAGTTCCATCCGAGAGAGTTGCAACAGCTTGATGGCCTGCTGCAGTTGGGGGGTCATGACCAGCTGTTGAGTCAACCTGAGATCTTGTTTAATCTCCATGGCCATCGTTCTTACCTCTACTGAGCCGCTGGGGGGCTCTCCCGTTTTTTCCCGCGCCCCCTTCGTTCCAATTTAAAGTGCTCCCCGAGGTATATCTCACGGGCCTTCTGACTGGCCGCGATCTTCTTCGGGGTACCCGTCTCCAATATTTTTCCCTCATTTAATATATACGCCCGATCACACACATGCAGTGTCTCTCGGACATTGTGATCGGTGACAATCACGCCAATGCCTTTTTGCTTGAGTTGATGGATGATTTTTTGAATATCGATGACCGCCAAAGGATCAATCCCCGCAAATGGTTCATCAAGGAGGATCAGTGAAGGTGATAAAACAAGGGCCCTTGTAATCTCCACCCTGCGTCGTTCCCCCCCCGAAAGCGAGTAGGCCTTATTCTGGGCCAGGTGCGCGATATTGAGCTCTTTCAAGAGACTTTGGAGCCGCTGCACCTTCTCCTCCCGGGCGATATTCAACGTTTCCAATATGGCCAAAATGTTTTCCTCAACGGTCAATTTTCTGAAAACCGAGGGCTCTTGTGGCAGGTAGGTAATCCCTCGTCTGGCACGTTGGTACATGGGGAGCGTCCTAATGTCTTCCCCATTAAACAATACCTTCCCTCGATCTGGCCTGATCAAACCGATGATCATATAAAAGGTGGTAGTCTTCCCGGCCCCGTTGGGACCCAATAAGCCCACTACCTCGCCTGCTTGGATTTTCAGGTTCACCCTGTCTACGACTACCCTACCATTATAGGCCTTGGTGAGATCGAAGGTCTCCAGGGTTTGTCTGCTCTGAACTTTCATTCCTTCACCTCACGGGGGGTGATGGTAACAGACACTCGTTCCGTTCCCTCACCCTCGGCCACGCTCTTCTGTTCTTCGATGTAGTAGATAATTCGCTTACCCTTAACCCAGTTGTCACCTTCTCTCACCACTGGTTCCCCCTGTAATACAAGTCTTCCTTCCCTGTGGTAATAAATGGCCTCCCGGCACGTGGCCTTTCTAGTTCCCTGCTCCATATGCACATTACCCCGAGCCACGATCTTGTCGATGTCATCCATGTTATCGGCGAGAAAGAGTAGAAGACGGTCGGCATAGAGTGTGAACTCCTCTTGCCGTGCCACAACATCACCGATAAAGGTAATGAGTTTTTTCTCATACTCGGCCTCCAAGCGTTGAGAAGTAATATGGACAGGGCTCTTCTTCCCCTTAAATTCTTCCATCACCTGGGCCGAGGCCGGGTGCACCAACAGCCCTATAATAAGAACAGCGATTGTATACGTAAACCTTTTCATCATTTGATCACCGTCTGGACCTTTCTTAATATAGAGACTCTCTTCGTTTGCAAATCGACCACGGCACCCACCCCCTTCACCTGCACCCCCTTACCCTCAAGCGTGACGGGACCGTCGGTAACAATCTGCTGCGCCTCATCGCTATAGTGAAGGGAGTCGGCGATAACACGATACCCATCACTCGAAGTAATAACCACATCTCCGGACACCTCAATCTCTTCCCTACCCTTTACAGATCCCTTGTTGCCCTTCAAGGTGATGATGCGTCCCCCCTCGGCGTAGAAGGTAACCGTCAGGTCTTCAAGGGTGGTGTAGTCGGCTTCGCGAAAATGCTGCCCGGTCTTCGCCCTCAACTCCCACGCTTTCTTTTCCCCCTTCGTCTCCACGTAGTGAATGTCCTCAATGGTGAGGTCAGCGGTTCTTTCGGCCGCGTCTTTCACCTCAGGCATGATCAATTCGTTATCATCCCCCTCTCCAAAGAGAAGATAAACCCCGATTGCTGAGAGGACAACCCCCATGCAGATAAGGATAACCAGCTTGGATAGCTTCATGCATACCTCCTCATGATCTCATCCCATTTATCCTGGGCCTGCAAGAGGAGGTCGCACACCTCTCGCACCGCCCCCCTCCCGCCGGGGGATTGGGTGATATAGAGGGCGCACTGCTTCGCCTCGTGCACGCCATCGGCTACCACGACGGGTAGACCCACCCGTTTCAAGAGTGGAATATCCACCACATCATCGCCGACAAAACAGGTCTCTTCATCCTTGATCCCCACCGCGCGAGCTATCTCCTGATAGGCCTTTACCTTATCGTTGACCCCCTGTTGTACCCAAGGGATGCCCAGATCATCGGCCCTGTGCTGGACCACCGTTGAACTCCTTCCCGTCAGCACCGCCACTTCGGTTCCCGCCTCTCTGAGGAGTTTGATGCCGTGTCCGTCCCGCACATCGAAGGCCTTGATTTCTCTCCCCTCATGATCCATGATAATCCTTCCATCGGTCAACACCCCATCGACATCGAGGACCAAGAGCCTCACCCGCGCCGCCCGCTTCCGTATCTGTTTGGTGATGGCTCCAGCCATCTCAGACCACCCCGGCCTTGAGGAGATCATGGAGGTGGATGATCCCCCGCGGAACCCTGTCCCCGGCCTTGTCGAAGACAAAGAGGGAGGTGATGGCGTATTCCTCCATGTGCTGAACTGCCTCGGCGGCGAGGGTGTCGGCCTCGATCCACTTGGGGTTCCTAGTCATGATCTCCGCGGCCTTCTTCTCCAAAAGATTACCGTGATTCTCCAGGGCGCGGCGCAGGTCTCCATCAGTAATCACCCCCATCAATTCTTTTTGTTTGTTTAAGACCCCCGTTACCCCCAGCCGCTTAGAGGTGATCTCCACGACCGCTTCCTTCATCGAGGTATCCTCAAATACCGTGGGGAGTTCCTCACCCACGTGCATCAGGTCGCTCACCGTGAGCAGGAGCCGCTTGCCCAGTTTTCCTCCCGGGTGTCGGAGAGCAAAGTCCTCCTTTTTAAAACCCCTCTTCTCCAGGAGGGCGACCGCCAGGGCGTCCCCCATGGCCAGGGTGACGGTCGTGCTGGCCGTAGGGGCCAACCCCAGGGGGCAAGCCTCTTCCTGGACGCTCACATCCAATACTACGTCCCCGGACCGGGCCAGGGTCGATGTGGCCCCTCCGGTGAGGACAATCAGTTTGTTTCCATATCGCTTAATAAGTGGGAGGATCTGTGAGAGCTCATCCGTCTCTCCGCTATTGGAGATGGCCACGACGATGTCCTTTTTGTCCAGCATGCCGAGGTCGCCGTGTATCCCTTCGGTAGGGTGCAGGAAAAAGGCGGGGGTGCCGGTGCTGGCCAGCGTTGAGGCGATCTTTTGACCAATGATCCCCGATTTCCCCACCCCTGTTACCACTATCTTCCCTTCACAGGCGAGGATCAGCTCCACGGCCCGCACAAAATCCTCGTTCAGCCGTTCTTTCAGCCGCTCGATGGCCTCGGCCTCGATCTGCAATACGCGCTTGGCCCCTTCGATAATCATCCTTCATCCTCCTTCACGATGCGGTCGATGGCCTTGAGTTGCTTCAGCAACGGCAAAAGGGCCTCGAGTTCGAGGGAGTTGGCCCCGTCGCTGAGGGCCTGCTCCGGGTTCGGGTGGACCTCTAAAAAGACCCCGTCCACCCCCGCCCCAACCGCCGCCCTGGCCAGGTGGGCGATGAACTCACTGTTTCCCCCTGAGGCCTTCCCAGCGCCTCCGGGGAGTTGGACGCTGTGGGTGGCGTCGTAGATGACAGGGTATCCCAGTCCCCGCATGAGGGGAAGCGCCTTCATGTCGCTAACGAGGTTATTGTACCCAAAGGAGGTCCCCCGCTCGGTGAGGAGGATCTGCTCGTTCCCCGTGGAGGTAATCTTCTCTACCACGTGGGCCATATCCCAGGGGGCCAGGAACTGCCCCTTTTTGACATTGACCGGTTTTCCCGTTCTGGCGGCCTCCACGACGAGGTCGGTCTGACGACAGAGAAAGGCGGGGATCTGGAGTACGTCCAAAATCTCCGCTGCCTGGGGAACCTCGCTGACGCTATGAACATCGGAGAGGACGGGTACCTTTACCTCCTCTTTCACCCGCCCTAAAATCTTTAACCCCTCCGCAAGCCCCGGTCCCCGAGGGGAGGAGATCGAGGTACGGTTCGCCTTATCATAGGATGCCTTGAAGATAAAGGGGATGCCGAGATCCTGGGAGAACTCTCGTAAGGTCCTGGCGATGGAGAGGACGAGTTCTTCACCCTCGATCACACAGGGGCCGGCGATGAGGACGAGGGGATTAGCATCTCCAATGGTTATCGAACCGATGCGGACCGCCTTCGTCATTATCAGCTCCTCCTCGCCTCGAGGGAGGCCCGAATGAACTCCCGAAAGAGGGGATGGGGCGCCCAGAGCCTCGATTGAAACTCCGGGTGAAACTGACACCCCAGAAACCAGGGATGGTCGGGAATCTCGACAATCTCCACCAATTCATTATCCGGCGACGTGCCGCTGATCCTCAGCCCCTTCTCTGTGAGGGGTTCGCGGTAACGGTTGTTAAATTCGTAGCGGTGACGGTGGCGCTCGGAGATGGCCTTCTTTTTGTAGGCATCGTAGGCAAAGCTCCCCCTCGCCAGGTGACAGGGATAGGCACCCAACCGCATGGTCCCGCCCTTTGCGCTCTCCTCATCCCGCTGCTCGACGGTATCTTTTTGGTAATTGATCCATTCCTTCATAAGATAGATGACCGGGTGGGGGGTATCGGGGTCGAATTCGGTGCTGTGGGCTTGATCCAGAGCAGCCACGTTTCGGGCATATTCGGCTACCGCCAGCTGCATCCCCAGGCAGATTCCGAAGAAGGGGACCCCGTGCTCACGGGCGTAGCGGATGACCTCGACCTTGCCCTCTATCCCTCGCTGTCCAAAGCCCCCGGGGACGAGGATGCCGTCGGCGTGCTCAATACCATTCCCCACTCCATTGCGTTCGATCTCCTCCGAGTCCACATAGTCCAGATTCACCCGGCACTCATTGGCCAAGCCGCCGTGCATCAGGGCTTCGTTTAAGCTCTTATAGGAATCCTGTAGGTCGATATATTTGCCCACCACCGCAATGGTCACCTCATCCTTGGGGTTGTTGATCTTTCGGCAGATATCCTCCCACATGTCCAAATCCGGGGCCTTTGTCCACATCTTCAGGATCTCAATAATCTTCTCATCCAGCCCCTCCTGATGGAAAATGAGGGGTACCTCAGAGATGCTCTCCACGTCCTTCGCGGTGAAAACGGAACCAGGCTCCACGTTGCAAAAGAGGGCGATCTTGGCCTTGATCTCCGGAGAGAGAAACCGGTCAGTACGGCAAAGCAGGATATCGGGCTGGATGCCGATCTCCCGCAACTCCTTGACGCTGTGCTGGGTCGGCTTGGTCTTGACCTCTCCCGCGGTCTTGATATAAGGGACGAGGGTGAGGTGTATGTAACAGACGTTTTCTTTCCCCACGTCACCCTTTAATTGCCGGATGGCCTCCAGGAAGGGGAGGCTCTCGATGTCCCCCACGGTCCCCCCTACCTCGGTGATGACCAGATCCACGTTGTCGGTCAGATCCAAGATGACGCGTTTAATCTCATCGGTGATGTGGGGGATCACCTGGACGGTCCCCCCTAAATAGTCCCCCCGCCGCTCCTTGGTGATGACGGTATCGTAAATCCTGCCCGTGGTGCAGTTGTTCTTCTGGCTGAGCTTGGCATGCGTGTATCGCTCATAGTGTCCCAGGTCCAGGTCGGTCTCGGCACCATCGTCGGTCACAAAGACCTCCCCGTGCTGGAAGGGGTTCATGGTGCCGGGGTCCACGTTGATGTAGGGGTCGAGCTTGAGCATGGCAATAGTGAGCCCCCTGCTCTCCATGAGGGCCCCGATGGAGGAGGCGGCCAGCCCCTTTCCCAGGGAGGAGAGGACGCCGCCGGTGATGAAGATAAACTTGGTCCTCACAACTGCCCCTTTACAAGCCGTTCCATTAATGTATGCCCTTCATTGATCACTATACCGCTTTTGGCCGCTGTCTGTTCGTCAAATCCCTTTGCACCCGACGTGCTTTTGTCAGTGGAATCATAGATCAAAAAGGGTACCGGGTCATCGGCGTGGGTCCGTAATTCAAGAGGGGTGGGATGGTCGGGTAATACCATAATACGGTAATCGCCCCTATTCTTCATCCCCTTGACGATGGTCCCCACTACCTTTTTGTCAAAGTCTTCGATTGCCGCTATCTTGGCCTGCAGATCCCCGTTGTGGGAGGCCTCATCAGGGGCCTCCACGTGCAGGTAGACAAAGTCGTCTTGCTCCAAGGCCTTTAGCGCATACTCGGCCTTTCCCTGGTAGTTGGTGTCCAGATATCCGGTGGCCCCGGGTACGGCGATGGCCCGCAACCCGGCGGAGATGCCGATCCCCTTGATCAAGTCCACGGCTGAGATGACGCCCCCGCTCAGGCCAAAGCGCTCGGCAAAACTCGGCATATGAGGGGCCCGCCCCTGACCCCAGGGCCAGGTGGCGTTGGCCGCCCGTTTGCCCGCCTGAAGCCTCGACTGGTTTATGGGGTGGTTTTTTAAAAGGATTTGGGTATCGGTCATGAGCTTGATCAGCTCCTGGGCGTCTTCACCCGTGGGGAGATATTCCCCAATCTCTTGTTCAGTGATATCGTGGGGAGGAGTGGTCTCTATCTTATCACCCTTTCCATTCCAGACCAGGAGGTGGCGGTAGCTCACCCCCGGATAGAATCGGAAGACCGCATTGCCCAGATCTTTGTCCAGAGCTTGGATGATTGCCTTTCCCTCCTCGGTGGAGATATGACCAGCGCTGTAGTCCTCCATAATCACCGAGCCGCCGACGGCCTCGAGGGTCACCAGATTCACGCGGAAGGCCACATCCTCTGGGCCGAGCTCGACCCCCATGCTGGCGGCCTCCAGGGGGCCGCGTCCGGTGTAGTATTGCCGGGGGTCATATCCGAAGATGGAGAGGTTGGCGATCTCGCTCCCCTTGGGCAGTCCCTGGGGAATGGTGCGGACAAGCCCTATTTCACCCCCCGTGGCCAGGGCGTCCATGTTCGGGGTACGGGCGGCCATCAAGGGGGTCTTTCCCCCCAGCTCTTTCAAAGGACGATCGGCCATCCCGTCTCCGATAAGTACAAAATATTTCATGCGATATTATCGCCTATGCAACTTTTATACCCAAAATTAACTATATCAAAATGGGCACAGAAGTCAAACTAAAACGGGGAGCCCCTTTGAGCGAGCTCCCTCCGAACCCACAGCAACAGTATAGCACCTCTGCCATGCAAAGGACAGGAGGAAACTTTTTTATACGCCGCTTCTCCCAGGGATTTTGGGTGAGGGAGGAATTATGGTGAATTATAGAGAATTAGGAAGGGGAACGACCAACATCAACAACGGCTTTCAACCTGCCACTGAGTAATGTTTTGACGCCCTTGACCTTGGAATAAGCAATCAGGGATTACCGATCAGTCTCTTATAAGAATTGTGATCCCCTATCCAGAACCAATAAAAGGTGTCTTCCTCGAGAAGGGCCAATGCACGATAGCCTCGCCCGATTCTAATGGACCAGACGTTTCCGGTTTTCTTGAATCGAAGGGAAGGATGTCGGGGGTTTCTCCGCCACAATCGATACGTCAATTGGGCTCTTGTCTTGATCTCTGGAGGGAGGGCAGCATAGGAGATCCAAAAGTCAGGAGTTGTCGAGGACTTCATCAAGCGGCTTGGTCTTTCCCGAGGCTATATCCGTACGGACTCGATTCAATACCGAACTGAGAGGTCCCCCATCCTGGGAGTCCTGTTCGATCTCCTTATCCCATTCGTCCGGATGTCCCATTTCGTATTCCTCTAGCCAGGAAAGGAATTCGTCCAACTCACCTTCAGGAAGGGCCTTGACCTGCTCTGCTAACTTTTTGACGGTTGCTTTCATTTGGTTTACATAATCTCAAATATCGTCCGGAAAATCAATACTTAATGACAGGCCTCTCGGTATCACCGGGGGTGTAGGTTAGCTCAGGGGATCACGCCTTCATTGTTATCATTAGCTTAACATACAGAGCTAAGCCAGAGGGAAATCGTGCGCGATTTCCCGATTGGCTTCAGCGAGTGGTTAGGGTGATAATTCTATGTCCCGTAATAACTAAAAGCCACAGTAGAATACACCATAGCAAAAAGCACTGTTAGTCCAAGTGAAAGAACAAAAAGCAGAACAAACCGAACAATTATGTTGATTTTATCAGATAAAATACTCCACAAAGCAAACATATTAGCAAATGTAGCCAATATTGCTGGAGCAAAAAACACGATAAAATCTGATTCAAGCAGTTTATTCTCAGTTAATACCCTCCCTCGATACAGGAAATAACCCAAGAGACCATACACTATTCCAATCAGTACTATTTTTAATAAAACTTTCATAGTTTTTATCAGCCTAACGTATGGCGCTGAGCGTCTGCGACTGAGGCGCAAAGGCCGCAGGGCTTGCAGACGCAAGGAGCAGTGCGCTCCAGCGCTTT
>JAFGNJ010000027.1 GCA_016927065.1 Deltaproteobacteria bacterium | reverse complement strand
TTCCCTCCCATCAGACACTCCTTTCTGCTTCATTGTATACTCATCTGTATACGTTTTGAAGTGTCCGTTAAACTGGGGGAGGTTCACATGTAATCGAAACCCGATGGCTCCATGAAACATTGTAATACAATCACAACATATAAAAAGATAGTAAAAAGAATAAACAAGCAAGATACTGCTTCTAAGAAACCACGAGCCCATGATTTCAACATAAGAAAGTTAATTCCAGATACAATAGCTAGAATAGCTATAACGAGTTGTAAAATCACTAAAAATGGAAATATCCTAATAAAAAGTAAATGTTCAGCTTTCATCAGTATACCAGCCCCTGATAATCGATCCAGCTGAACGAAGGCAAATCCTATTAAACCCGAAAAGCACATCAAGGCCCCGAGAATTATCCAAATCCACCCGATTACGGTCACACACGTTGGCCTATTCTTATCGTCCATTTTAGTGTCTCGTTAATCTTCTGCCCTTGAATCTGTGGTATCATATCTCTCAGACTCGCTGTTTTTATTCTGCAAGGCAACCGCCAGCCATATGATTGAGCCAATAAATCCGAATAAAAGAAGCGGCATCATGATTGGACCAAACGCTGTGAAGAAAAACCTAAGATTCGATAAGAGTTGCTCGATACCGGAAAGCGTGTGGCCTTCTTGTTTCCAACTTTCAAGAATAAAAGGGAAAATGAAAACAAAATAGATAAAAGCGATAACTAATATAATCGTGAAAGCTATGGAGAGACTGGGGAATAGGATCTTTTTCTGTTTGGGCATACTTATATTCCTTTAGGGCTATTTCATATCTTATTTCCTCACCATTTCGTTTAGTCCTTAACGTAACACAAAATCAGATAAATAAGGAAGGGTCAACATCCCCTTTACTCTGTGTTGTAATATTCCAAGCTAAACCCTTTTTTATTGCTATACCTCAGATACGAATAATCCCGCATCCAGTTTCCCACATTAAAGTAATAACCTTCCCTTTTCCCTTTCTTCAGAGCTATAGCCTCGGGGAGATGGGTATGGGCAAGGATTACGGTATCAAATCCCTCGTTTACCTTGAGCTGAGCAAATTTCCTCATCCGAGAGAGGATATCGGTTGATCTCTTCTGGCCCCAATTCCTGCTGTTAGCGCTCCACCACGTGGCAACACCTATTACAATCCGTGGTCCTAATAAGGAAATCAGCAAATACGAAAGTCTGTTCCTCAAGAGCCACGTGAGTATCCGGTGACTCACGGTTGGATAGCTTCGGTCACCATGGGCCAAGTAGCTTTTTTTGCCATCGATATTCATCTCCGCACAATTTTCGTAGACCTTAATTCCCAGTTTATTGCTCAAGAATGATCCCAACCGAAACTCGTGATTCCCCTCAAAATAGATCATCTCGACGTTATTTGATTTGAGTTTTCTAAAAAATGTTAAGACGTCACCATATTCTTTTTTTAAGGGCGCGAGGTTACGGAACCCGAACCAAAAGTCAAAGAAATCCCCCATGATGACGAGGGTCTTGAGCGTGGACTTATTTTCTTGGATAAAATTGAAGAAGTGTTTTCGCCGTTCACCATCCCCGGAGGAGAAGTGGGCGTCACCCACAAAAAGCCAATCCATTACCTCCCCACCCCGCAGTAACGAAAGCCCAACTCCCGCATCTGGAGCGGTTCGTAGACGTTGCGCAGGTCAATAAAGACTGGCTCCTGTAACAATCCCTTGATCCGCGTGAGGTCCAAAAGGCGAAATTGATTCCACTCGGTAAGTAATACAACGGCATGGCTGCCCTCCGCCACCTCGTAGGGGCCCTTGCAGTAGGTCACATCGTGAAATATCTTTTGTGCCTCCTCCATGGCCTCGGGATCATAGGCCTTGATCAGCGCGCCCCGTGATTGAAGTCCTTCTATAATGGGGATGGAGGAGGCCTCCCGCATATCGTCGGTATTGGGTTTGAAGGCAAGGCCCAAGATACCGATCGACTTGCCCCGCACATCACCCACCATCTGCTCGATCTTCGCAATCATCCTTTCCTTCTGTCTCTCGTTGACCATAATGGTTGATTGGACGATCTCCATCTCGCAGTTGTGCATTCTTCCCACATGAACCAATGCCTTGGTATCCTTGGGAAAACAGGAGCCCCCAAAGCCAGGTCCAGGATGCAAGAACTTTTTCCCGATTCTCCCGTCAAGCCCCATGGCCCGGGCCACATCGTGAACATCCGCCCCTACACTTTCACACAAGTTGGCTATCTCGTTGATAAAGGATATCTTCGTGGCCAAAAAGGCATTGGAGGCATATTTAATCATCTCAGCCGTCTCGATCGTCGTAATGATAAAGGGGGCCTCGATAAGATAGAGGGCGTTATAGATATCTTTCATCACGTCGATGGCCTTTTCACTCTCGGCGCCGATGACAACCCGATCAGGTCTGAAAAAATCCTCTACCGCCGCCCCTTCCCGCAGGAATTCTGGATTGGAGACCATATCAAAGGGGACATCACCCTGCACCGCTTCCGTTATCAATCCCTTTGCCCATCTCCCCGTCCCTACAGGCACGGTGCTCTTGAGGACGATGATCTTATATTCGGTCACGTAACCGGCGACCTCCCTGACTGCTGCCTCTACGTGAGAGAGATCGGGTGAACCATCACTGTTGGCAGGAGTTCCCACCGCTATAAAGATCACCGTGCTGGTTCTGACACCC
Organism: Deltaproteobacteria bacterium; assembly: GCA_016927065.1. Lineage (GTDB taxonomy): Bacteria > Desulfobacterota > B13-G15 > B13-G15 > RBG-16-54-18 > JAFGNJ01. Next base: position 156,842 of record JAFGNJ010000027.1, on the reverse strand, counting down.
TGTTCTGTGTCGGTGCTAAAGGAGAGTCTCCCCTCCTCGATATTCTTCTCTATCAAATCATCAAGGCCCGGTTCATAAAAGGGGCTCTTGCCCTTCTGCAACTTTTCTATCTTGGCCGTATCTTGGTCAACACAGATGACCTCCATGCCGAACTCGGCCAAGCAGGCGCCCGTTACCAAACCGACATAACCGCTCCCGATCATGCAGATCTTCATGCACCCCCCCTGCACCGAAAGTAATTTTGTAACGCCTCCTGCCAGGGCCTCATCTCAATCCCCTCCTGTTGCAGCCGCTGGTGATCAAAGATAGAATAGAGAGGCCTCTTAGCGGGTCGGTTGAGCGCCGCAGTGGAAACAGGTACAACCTCTACCCCCGTTATCCCTGCGATCCGTAGGATTTCTAACGCAAAGTCATACCATGAACAATACCCGCTATTGCTGACGTGAAAAGTGCCCCGTAGATCTTTGGCAACGAGTGCGGCGATAGCCTTGCTCAGATCAGCCGTATAGGTGGGAGAACCTACTTGATCTTGCACCACCTCAATACTATCCCTTTCAGCGGCCAGCGCGAGAATCGTCTCGACAAAATTGCGACCGTACTGCCCGTAAAGCCACTGGGTCCTCACGATGAGATAGTCATCCAACAACTCTTCTATATACCGTTCCCCTGTCAATTTGCTCTCACCATATATATTAAGTGGGTTGGGAAAATCATCTTCACGATACGGGTTGCCTTTCTCGCCATCAAAAATATAATCAGTGCTGATGTAGATTAACTTGGCCCCGTTGTCTCGGCACGCCTTAGCCACATTCCTAGATCCTGTGCCATTGACGGCAAATGCCTTGTTTATCTTCTTCTCACAACCATCAACATCGGTAAACCCGGCAGCGTTGATAACCACAGCCGGCGAGATATCCTTAATGGTTTTTCGCGTTGCCCCCTGGCGGGTGATGTCCACATTCTCTATATCTAATCCGATCACATCGTCTCCTTCGGTAAAGACCTTGTGTAGATCGTGACCGAGCATACCCTGCGCACCGATAATTAAAACTCTTTTCATAACCTCCTCATCGACAAAAACAAGAAACTAAAACGATAATAAACAAAACCATCTTAAAAAGCAATCTCTCATCCCCAAAAGAAGAACGAGGGGCCCTGAAACTATACAGGACCCCCCATACCCATACAATTACTGTCACTATGCTATAGAACCATTACTGATCACTCCACTTACCATATCTCTCTCGTAACAACCGGTGCAGAATCTTGCCGGTGCCGGTGCGGGGCATATCCTCATCCTTGATAAAGTCAACAGATTTAGGGCGTTTATATCCGGCGATCTTCCCCTTACAGAAATCCATAATCTCCTGCGCCATGGAATCGCTCTCCTTAAAGCCATCATGCAGAACCACCACCGCCTTTACCGCCTCCCCCCATTTTTTGTCGGGCACGCCAATAACAGCGACATCTTTGATCGCTTCATGGGCGCCCACGACGTTTTCAACCTCAGAGGGATAAACGTTCTCGCCGCCGGTGATAATCATATTCGCCTTTCTATCCACGAGGTAATAGTAACCATCGTCATCCCTTCGGCACATGTCGCCTGCGCTAAACCACTCTCCCTGGAAGACCTCCTTGGTCTTCTCAGGATCCTTCCAATATTCCTTGAAGATCGACGGAGTCCGTGAATAAAGCTCACCCACCTCTCCAGGGGGTACTTCATTGCCTTCTTCATCCAGTATCTTAATTCGATCGGTGCCGAAGATTTCCTTTCCGATGGAACCAAGCTTCTTGAATTGATCCTCCGGGCGCAACAGCGTAACCAAACCGGATTCTGTTGATCCGTAAGCCTCCCAAAGCTCGGTATTCTTAAAATAGTCCATAATTGCCACTTTAAGATCCTTTCGAGCCGGGGCCGACGAAACCAACAGTTGCCGTATGGAACTGACATCGTATTTCTTCTTTACCTCATCAGGCAGGGCCAACATCATGATGTAATGAGTGGGCACCAAAGAGGTAAAGGTAATCTTGTACTGCGCTATAGTCCGCAACATGTCCTCGGGATCGAAGCTGACCATGTTGTAGACCATCACCGGTGCTGTAACGAGGGTATAGGTATACGAATAATAGACAGAATTGATGTGGCACATCGGCATGACCAACAAGACCTTGTCCGTTGGCAGGACACCGTGGTTGATATTGTTGTTGTAATATTGTCCAAAAACAGACTCGTGTGTCTTGACCACTCCCTTAGGCTTGCCCGTGGTACCGGAGGTATACATAATGGTCCACATGTCGGCAGCATCGACCATAATATCCGGCTCTTCGGCTGAAGCATCGGCTAAGACATCTTCGTAATGGCGATATCCCTGAGGAGCCTTGCCCTCTCCCAAATAGATGAACCGCTCATCGGGTATGGCGGGGAATTTGTCACGGATGGTGTTGACGATTTCAACAAAAGGTTCTTCAACGATGATCGCTTTGCTATCAGAGTGATGGATGATGTATTCAATCTCAGGAGGTGCGAGTCGAAACATAATCGGTACCATGACCTGACCGCCTTTGGCACAGCATCCGTATATCTCCAACCACTCGACTCTATTGTGCGCGAGGATGGCAAACCGCTCCTGATATCCTACCCCCATCGTTGTCAAGGCATTGGAGAGCTGGCACGTCCTGGCATTCCACTCCTTGAAGGTAAAACTTCTGTTCTTATCCTGACATCCAAGCTTGTCTGGATAATTTATGGCATTCATCTTAAGAACAGTCCCAACATGCATCCATTTGCTGACGGTCATTGTAGTCCTTTCTTATGTATTACGAATATTATCCTTTACCACCACATCTGACGATTGAACTCAGTTGCGCCCGGTTCAGGGCGTCAACTGTAGTGACTGGTTATACTCAGGTCTTATAATAATGCCCTGATGTTGTTCCTATGAATATTGTAACTATTCCGATTAAGTACGCATACGGAAATAATGAAATAGCTATTCCAATTGTTAATCCAATGGAAGCGCCGATAATTGTGTTTAATATATTTCGTGGTGCAGAGATAATAACGCATGCGCTATTTCCGATTGCCGCTAGTGCCAAACCTAAAATAGCCCACAACAAAGCACCTTTATATTCTGTCATTGGTTGAAACATTGGTGCGATAATTTGCGTGAGGAACATCGAACCTATGACAAACCCGATTAAATTGCCAAACATCCCAATGATATATGGTGTTGTTTTTACCTTTTTCTCATTTTCCATTAATTATCACGTTTTTTCTTGGTGTATAACCATTGATTATGTTGTAGCCTCCTCCCAAATCTTGCCAGGATTGATGATATTATTGGGATCTAGGATTTTTTTAATGCCCTTCATGATGTCAATGGCCCGAGGATCCATTGCCCTTTTCAGGAATCTCTGTTTTTCGAGACCGATACCATGCTCACCGGAAAGAACCCCCCCCACCTTCATGGCAGCTTCAAATATTTCAGCCATGGTCTCTTCTGCCCTGGCAAATTCTTCTTTATTCCTGATGTCGGTAAATATAGATGGGTGGAGATTACCATCTCCAGCATGGCCAAGGTACTGGATAAAAAAACCCGATTTCTCAGATATTTCATCCAATCTTCTTACAAACTCAGAAAGCTTATCCCTAGGGACAGCCACATCCTCAGCTAAAACCGTATGAGCAGCCCCAAAAACAGCGGCAAAGCCCGCGCTTCGTGCCTTCCAGAACATAGCCGCCTCCGCATCGTCCTTGGCTGCCCGGGCCTCTTGAGCACCATGTTTTTTGAGGAGATCGAGAATTTGCTGCGTATCTGCCTCCACAGCCGTTGGTGAACCATCAGCCTGCAACAAAAGCAAAACTTTGGCCTCAAGAGGCAGACCCATCGGCGTGGTCTCTTCAATCCGTCTAATAACGAAATTATCAACAAACTCAATCTTCGACGGTACCACACCGCTCGCCAGAATATGCGATATCGCCTCAACGGCTACGTCTGCCTTATCAAAAACAGCCATCATCGTCTTGGTGGCCGGGGGCATCGGCAGCAGGCGCACCGTTATCTTGCTTATCACCCCCAAGGTTCCCTCAGCACCGGTAAAGAGCATGCACAATTCATAACCAGTCCTATTCTTGGGAGTCAATCCCCCAATTTTCATAATATGGCCATCCGCGAGAACCACCTCTAAGCCGAGTACGTACTGCTTGGTCACCCCATATTTAACACAATAAGGACCACCTGCGTTTTCCGAGACTACACCGCCCATAGTGCAACCAAGAAAGCTCTGAGGATCAGGCGGAAAGAACAACCCCTCTTGGGCCAAGGTAAGGTTAAAATCCTGTAGGACAACGCCCGGCTCTACGATAGCAAGGAGGTTGGCCTTGTTTATTTCCAGAATTTTATTCATTTTAGTGGTGCAGAGAACAATCCCGCCCTTAATCGGGATCGAGCCACCACTCACGTTGGTCCCTGCCCCACGGGGGGTGACGGGTACCCGTTCGTCGTTGGCCAGCTTCAGTATATCCGATATTTCTTGGGCCGTAGTTGGAAAGACCACTACATCAGGCTCGTGGACCTGAGTGGCTGTCCCATCATACGAATAGGAGGCGAGATCTTCCCTCCCAGTGAGAACGTTGGACTTCCCCACTATTTTTTTGAGATCATTGATGATCTTCTTCTGAAGCATCACCCTCTCCTTACCCTCTCGGAAATCTTCACGTATAGTTTATCCCATTAATAGTACCTGTCAAGCTCCTAAAGAAAAAACAAGAGTATGAATACTAACACGGCAAAAAAAGAAAAGGAACAGATAGACCGAACATTTGACAAACCTGTAGCAAGATTCGATAATACATACTATCCAAACGATTAAGGAGGAATAATCCATCATGGATGATTATCACGTTATTGTCATCGGGGGTGGACCAGCAGGGTTGACCGCGGGCATCTATACCTCCCGAGCTCACCTCAAAACCCTCCTCCTGGAGTCTATGATCCCCAGCGGGCAGGCCTATATGGCGGAGCGGATTGAGAACTATCCCGGCTTCCCTGATGGCATCTCAGGGAGGGAGTTGATTGAGCGATTCACCCAGCAGGCAAGCCGTTTCGGCCTGGACATCCAGCAGTTCACCCCTGTGGACAAAGTGGAAGTGATAAAGGATACGAGGACGGTCATTGCCGGCGATAAAAAATTTTCGGCCTCGGCCCTTATCATAGCCACCGGCGCTAAGTGGAATCAATTGGGAATCCCCGGCGAGGAGGAATTTTCCGGCAAGGGCATCTCTTACTGTGCGACTTGTGACGGCGCCTTTTTCAAAGACCAAGCAGTTGCCGTGGTAGGAGGAGGAGATACCGCTCTCGAGGACGCCCTCTACCTTAGTAGGATTGCTGAGAAAGTATACATAATACACCGCCGCGACCAGCTCAGGGCACAAAAGATCCTCCAGCGCAAGGCCTTGGAGGAACCAAACATCGAGTTTGTGTGGGATACCGTTGTCAATGAGATCAAAGGAGAAGATGCGGTAAAAACCCTTCTATTAGAAAACGTCAAAAAGGCCAAACAAAGGGAGTTGGCCGTCGGTGGAGTCTTCATCGCCGTCGGCCAGAAACCGAATTCAGATTTTGTCCGCGGTCTGGTTGAACTGGATGATAAAAATTATATCATCACTGATCAAAACTGTGCCACCACAGTAGCCGGTATATTCGCTGCGGGGGATATCAGGCAGAAAGACCTACGGCAAATCTCCACTGCTGTGGGCGATGGCGCCCTCGCCGCCGCTGCTGCTGAACGATTTATCGAGGGGACACTTTGAGGTAGTATCATCTATGGAAGGTGAAAAAAATTCGCTCAATATCATACTCGACAGCATCGCCGACGGGGTCTTTACGGTGGACAAGGAGTGGCGTATCACCTCCTTTAATAGATCAGCCGAGAGGATAACGGGTTTCTCCCGATCGGAGGCCATCGGTCAATATTGTTATGAGATATTCCGCACCAACGTCTGCCTGGAGCAATGCGCCCTGCGGGAGACGATGGAGACAAAGCAAAATATCATCAACAAGGAATTAAACATCCTCGATAAATACAACCAGGAGATCCCGGTAAGCATCAGCACCGCCGTCTTGCGGGACAAAAGAGGCAAAATTATTGGCGGAGTCGAGACCTTTCGCGATCTCTCATTAATCAAGGAACTGGACAAGGAGATCCACGAAAAATACTCCTTCCAAGACATCATCAGCAAACATCCTTCCATTATCAGTATATTCCGCATCCTCCCAGATATCGCGCGCAGTGAGGCCACAGTCCTCATCCAAGGCAAGAGCGGTACCGGAAAGGAGCTCTTCGCCCAGGCCATTCATAACCTTAGTCCCCGCAGAGAGAGACCCCTCGTCAAGGTCAATTGCGGGGCCCTCCCTGAAACCCTCCTCGAATCAGAACTCTTCGGTTACCGCAAAGGCGCTTTTACCGACGCCAAACGCGATAAGCCGGGCAGATTTCAGTTGGCCGAGGGAGGAACCATATTTTTGGATGAAATCGGTGATATCCCTCCTGGGATCCAAGCAAAGCTCTTGCGGGTACTGGAGGGCAAAGAATTTGAACCCCTGGGAGGAACCACAACGCTCAAGGCCGACGTTCGGATCGTAACCGCAACCAACAAGGACCTGTCAAAGCTCGTTAAGCAGAACCAGTTTAGGGATGATCTCTTCTACAGACTCAATGTGGTGAAGGTAGAGCTTCCTAGTCTATCAAAGCGCAGAACGGACATCCCCCTCCTCATTGAACACTTCATAGTGAAGTTCAATAAAAAGATGGGAAAGGAGATCAAAGGCGTCTCCGAAGAGGTCATGAACATCCTCATGAACTATGCCTATCCTGGTAATATCAGGGAACTGGAAAATATCATCGAACACGCCTTCATTCTTTGCAAGGGAACCCACATACTCAAGGGACACCTCCCCCGTTACCTCCATGAGCTTGAGACTGCCGGACCTGAGAAAAAATCTATTCAAAAGCTCGAAGAGGAGCACATCATCCACACCTTGCACACATGCGGCGGCAACCTAGCCAAGGCTGCCGAGGAGTTGGGAATACACCGCACCACCTTATGGCGGAAACTGAAAAGAATAGGTGTCTCATAGTTGCATATTGCACAACTGTTGCGTCATGTTTTATTCTATTAAATTTTTATATTTCAAATAGTTAGAAGATCGTCTGTTGTTAAATGCAACGATATAAAATTTACCTTCCCTCTGTATAACGCAAAATATCTTGTAAAATTAAGTAGTTAAGATGAAACGTCGATTGGCACAAAAAATGCTATACAAATATTAGATGAAAATCGCCATTCCCATAAATGGAGGTCGTATTGCCCCGAGGCTGCCTCTTGCAAAAGAGGTGATCATAGTCGAGGTGCAAGGAAAACGGGAGGTGGAACGAGAAAAGGTGGATATTTCTCTCCTCCATTCCTTGGAAATCCCGGATTTCTTGGCATCACAAGGGGTAACAAAGGTTATCGCGGGAGGGGTAACGTGGCATCTTCAGGAGATGTTACGAATACACAACATAAACGTCATCTGGGGGATCATGGGAGCTGTGGATGAAGTTCTGGATTTTTACCTTAAAAAAGGTCTCCAGGATGGGATGGGTCCCTGTCCTCCTATGAGAAGAAGGCGGCGCTTTCGTGGTATTCACGGTTATTAAAGAAAAGGAGGTGTTTTGTATGCCAAAAGGAGATGGAACAGGTCCGGCAGGACTCGGCCCTATGACCGGGAGGGCAGCAGGTTACTGTGCCGGCTACCCAAGCCCCGGCTTTGCCAACACATACGGCCGCGGCTGGGGTATGGGACGCAGCTGGAGATCTGGATTTCGAGCTCGAGGCCGGAGATTTTTGGGCCGACGTCGTGACCTCCGCCGAGGTTATGCCCCGTATTGAATACTATCCAGATACGGATGTTAAAAAGCATCAAAAGCTGGAAGTGCTTAACAAATAGGAGGTACATATGTCGAATGGATTTGGTAGGGGGAGAGGTATGGGACGCGGATTTAGAGGGGGTATGGGCTTTGGCTTCCGTGGAAGTTCTCCACCCTGGCCTTATGTTGGTATAGGCAGGGGAGGACTTCCGAGGTGTGGCTACTTCCTCGATAATCCAGAGGCCACCGGGGCATACCAGCAACCCCCCTATCCTTATTATCCGGGGACAACACCTAATCCTGGTGGAGCACCCTTTGCCCCGCCCATGACAAAGGAAGAGGAACTCGATTTCCTCAGAGGGCAAGCCGAGGCAATCAAGGGGCAGTTAACACAGATCGAGGCCAGGATGCGTGAAATGGAGGCGGAAGAGTAAAGTATCTTCACCCGTGGCAGAAGATGGACAATTGACATTCTTTTCCTCCAAGACGCAAAGGAGAAACAGTATGCCAGGGCTCGATGGCACCGGCGCTCAGGGCTTGGTCCAATAACAGGAGGCGCAGAAACTTTAATAAGAGATTAACCGGAAAGTGCAATCTTAGAAATGGGACAAGAACTAGAGAAAAAAATAGAAGCTGAATTATCCAGGATCAAAACAAGCCTCGGAGGAGCTGATATTCGCTTTGTGAATATCAGCCAGGGAATAGTAACCGTGGAGTATTATAAGCCGCTCTCTAATCCCTCTGCCTGTCATATAGACAGAACTCAGATCACGGAAGACATAATAGTTGAGGTGCTTGAAGATCAGCTCAGCAAAGTGGTACCGGGCTTCAAGGCGGTAACACTCGTGGAGAAAAGCTAAACGATTACTGTGCAACTGGTCTGGGTGCATCACGATAGTGCATTCGGTCTTTAAAAACTTAGTAAACACCATACATGCTGCTGGCGAGCTATAAGTGATTATATAAAATGTGTTAGAGTTGATTTTTGATTGGTGAATACGTATCCTAAAGTAAAAGAAAGATAGTATGCCTTACAAACTACTCATGTTTACGTGTTATGGAGGATGTGCAACAGGCGTTGCGGCAGCAAAGGCCTGCATCAGGTTATGGGAGGAAAACCCGGGAGAAAAAGTGAAGATCGGATGCCTTCCGGCTGTCATAGTTCCAGGGAAGTTCAATGAAATCATGAAATCTGAGAAACGGATCTTGATCGATGCCTGTGGCGTGCGATGTGGAGGTAAGCTTTTTGAGAGAGAGGGAATGCCGATAGATCGTTATATCGAGCTCACCTCGGCACTTGGTCTCAGGAAGGCAAAAGAGTTACCCTCACAAGAACTGGAAGAAGCAGTTTACAAAACTATCCGCAAGGAAGCGCAGGCCCTACTGGGCCAAGATGTATAGGGGAGGAAATCGTATGAGTAAGGTAATAGAAGTCACGGATCAAAATTTTGAGGAGGAAGTTCTCAAATCGGATCGTCCCACGGAGGTGGATTTCTGGGCGCCGTGGTGCGGTCCCTGCACAATGGTTTCTCCGATATACGATAAGTTTGCAGAGGAATATGAGGGCAGCTTTAAATTCTGCAAAATAAATGTGGATGAAAATCCTCAAACAGCCATGGAATATCAGATCAGGAGCATACCCATGCAGATGTTTTTCGCTCAAGGCCAACAGGTCGATCACATCCTCGGTGCAGTTCCTGAGGATATGGTTCGATCAAAGGTCGAAGAGATCCTCACAAAATTTCCCTCTGATCCAAAAAGGAAAGTGTAAAGCGTGAGAGGCATACAAGGGTGAAAATGCCCCATAAGGAAAACATAAAGAAAATATATGATTTGTTACCCAAACGTAATTGCGGCCTTTGTGGGTATGATAATTGCGGACAATTTGCGCAGGCAGTGGCAGAGAAGAAGGTATCACCTTTTGGTTGCATGCAGAATCCCTGGTTAGGGCACAGGCTAAGCGAGATCATGGGCGTAAAAGTGCCAGCCTATAGTTATGGATTTCAGCCCGCTTTCCATTCTAAGCCAGGCGTAGTCCCATCCCCGAAAGTCTTAAGAAAAGAGGTACATGGACTATTCCAAAAAGTGGATGATATCTTGGAGAGAATCGAGGTTTTGAAAACAAGAAGTTAAACCAAAGATAAAGATATTGTTAAAAGTTTCTATTGTTGTAATGAAAGGAGGTGTTAGCTATGCCTTGGGGAGATGGAACAGGTCCTGCAGGACTCGGTCCCATGACCGGTAGGGCGGCAGGTTACTGCGCCGGATATCCAGTCCCTGGTTACGCCAATCCCTATGGCCGCGGTTGGGGCGGTGGAGGAGGAGGCCGTGGCAGGGGAAGAGGTCGAGGCCGCGGTTGGGGTTCTGGCTGGGGTGGCTGGGGATACACGCCGTATGGGTATGCGCCTTATGGGGCTGGATATACACCCTATGGAGTTGGGTATACACCCTATGCAGCCCCATGGGGACAGGCCCCCAGCAAGGAACAGGAGACCGAGTACCTCAAAGACCAACAAGGATTCCTCAAGCAGCAAATGGAGGAGATCGATAAACGACTCCAAGAACTTACTGTTGAGGAAAAAAAGTAAAGGCAAGGGGGATGAGGGGATATATTCCCCCTCACCCCCTTGCTAATTATATTGCGAATTACTATATATTAAGAGCGAATATGATAAAAGTTTACCATGTGATGTTTTGAGTACTATCTTTGTGAGGAGTATAATACATTCTCGTATAAAGAGAAGCTCTATGAGAAAGAGGGAGATATGTCAACAAAAAACGATGTGAATAAGAGGATTGTACTCCCGCAACACAAATCATGAATAATAGTAACATGTAAAGGAAAAAGATGAGCACAAAACAAGAGCAAGAGGCGAACGCGGCAGAGCAGAGGAAAACAGAAGAGCAAGAACGAGATAAACGAGTAACTGAACACCTGGGAAAGATTCGCTATAAAATCATGGTCATGAGCGGCAAAGGTGGCGTCGGCAAAAGCACTGTGGCGGTCAACCTCGCCGCCATTCTCGCCATGGACGGCCAAAGGGTTGGGATCCTCGATGCGGACATCCACGGGCCTAATATCCCCAAGATGTGGGGGGCTGACTGGAGACCTCTGCAGAGTGAAGGTGAGGGAATTCGACCCATTGAGGTCCTCCCCAATGTCAAACTGATCTCCATGGGCTTTCTCCTTCCCAATCCCGATTCACCGGTGGTGTGGCGAGGCCCCCTTAAACACACCGCCATCAAACAATTCCTCGGGGATGTGGAATGGGGTGATCTCGATTTCCTGATCGTCGATCTCCCTCCCGGGACTGGAGATGAACCCTTGAGCGTGGCCCATCTGATTGAAGAAATAGATGGATCCATTATCGTCACCACCCCTCAAGATGTGGCCCTCCTCGATTCCCGAAAGTCGGTGAACTTCAGCAGGATGTTAAAAGTACCGGTTATCGGTATCGTGGAAAATATGAGCGGATTAAAGTGTCCTGAGTGCGGCCACCTCATCCCTCTCTTCAAGATAGGAGGGGGCGAGAAGGCCGCCAAGGATTTAGTGGTTCCTTTTCTTGGTCGAGTACCAATAGATCCGGAGGTGGTACAGAAATCTGATAGCGGAACTCCCTATGTGGTCTCTTATCCGGATTCAGAGGTAACCAAGGTCTTTCAAGAAATCGCCGAGAAATGCAAGGCCTTCGTGGAATCTCCTCCGAAGCAGGAACAAAACGAAACAGCAGCACAAGGAGCTAAAAAGAAGTAGAAAAGGAGGTAAAACGTATGAAGATTGCCTTTGCCAGCGAAGACAATCAAGGACTAAAAGGAACATTGAGCGCCCATTTTGGAAGATGTCCCTACTACACGATTGTTGACATCGAGGATAAGACCGTATCCAATGTGCAGGTGGTTGACAACCCCTATTTCAACAGCCATGCCCCCCCTGGTGTAGTACCTCAGTTCATCAAGGAACAGGGCACCCAGGTAATGATCGCCGGGGGGATGGGGCCGCGAGCCCTCGATCATTTCAACCAGTTCGGCATCGAAGCGATCACTACCGGGATACAAGGCAGCCTCGAAGACATCCTGAATGTGTACCTAAAGGGTGAAATCAGTGGGGCTACTGGCTGTGGACACAACCATTAAAGACAAAGGGAGATAAAAAATGAAGATAGCAGTTACCTCTACGGGAAACACCCTCGATTCACCCATCGATCCGCGGTTTGGCCGCTGCCAATTTTTTGTCTTTGTGGACCCCGAAACCATGGAGTTCGAGGCCGCGGAGAATCAGGCCATGATGGCCGCCGGTGGGGCAGGTCCTCAGGCAGCCCAATTCATCGCCAATAAGGGGGCTGAAGCGGTTATAACCGGCAATGTAGGACCCAATGCAGCCTCTTCCCTGGCCGCTGCAAGCATCAAGGTCTACATCGGGGCCACGGGTACGGTCCGGGAAACCATCTCACTCTTTAAAAACGGCCAATTACAAGAAGTCGGCGAAGCAACCGTTGCTTCACACGCCGGTATGAGGGGCGGCGGCGGTCGAGGTATGGGAGGCGGCGGCAGAGGTCAGGGAAGGGGAATGTAAAAATATTTTCCCTACGAAGCCTTATAATGTCTCAACGATGCGTCCGCGCATGATAGATCATGAGGATTGAATACCAACAGATTGGGGTGATTCACAGCCCATTCAATGAGCCTGAAGGGACACCGATACAATCTACGGGAGCAGTTGGTGTTCTGGGCACGGTAGAGATATTCCCCGAGTTCGCACAAGGGTTGCAAGACCTCGATGGCTTTTCGCATATCATCTTATTGTATCACTTTCACCGAAGCGAAGGCTTTACGCTCCTCGTCACCCCTTTCATGGATTCGGTTCAGCGTGGGGTGTTCGCCACGAGGGCGCCAAAACGTCCAAATCCCATTGGCCTATCAGTCGTACGGTTGAATAAAGTACAGAATCAAACGCTTTTTATCGAGGGCGTGGATATCTTGGATGAAACGCCTTTGCTCGACGTTAAACCCTACGTCTCTGAATTTGATCATTATTCGGCAGACCGTATCGGTTGGCTCGGACAGTCAAACAGAGATGTGAAGGAGACAAGGGCAGATAGAAGGTTTGAATGATAAGAAATGGGCAAGCGACCTCATGACGCTGGACATTGTCTGTTGAAACTTGCAGTGTTGCCAGTACGATAAGGAGTTGAAGATGCCAATATATGAATATCGTTGTCGGTCCTGCGGGAAGGTTTCAGAAATCTTTCAGGGCGTAGGGGAAAAGGATGACCCCCTCCAGTGTAAGTATTGCACCAGCCAAGACCTGGAGAAGCTCCTTTCACCCGCCTCTTTCTCATTCAAGGGCGGGCTCAATGAAGGGACAGGGACACGGTGTTGCGAAAACGGGGTATCCTGCGACAGTCCGAAACGCTGTTGTGAAAACTAACCAATAATCAAGGAGGAGTATTCGATACCGATAGTCAACGCTACTTCCTTCCCGGTGCACGGGAGTAACTGAGTAGGGCGAGATGATCAAACAAATAGCTAATGAACTAAAAGATCATGTTCCATTTACTGCCTTAGGGGCCCTTACCGGTATTGCTATTATGGTAATAGTAATCATTGGTAACGTTCATCCCCGTATTTCTCAAGGTATTTTCTATACACTGCATCCCCTTCACGTCATATTAAGCGCACTGGTAACTACTGCCATATTCAAAAGACATAGTCAGGGCAAACTACTACCGGCGGTTTTGATTGGTTATTCGGGCTCAGTGGGCATAGCAACCATAAGCGATTGCATCATCCCCTATTTAGGAGGAACATTGCTTAATGTCACAATGGAATTTCATGTCGGTTTTATTGAAAAGTGGTGGCTGGTAAATCCCTTGGCATTTGCCGGGATTATCCTCGGTTATCTACGGCCAACAACAAAAATTCCCCATTCGGGACATGTGCTGTTAAGCACCTGGGCGTCATTGTTTTACTTCACTGCCTTCGGGATAACCCCGTGGATACCCCTGCTCCCATTTGTCTTTATCTTTCTGCTTCTCGCCGTCTGGCTTCCCTGCTGCTTAAGCGATATCATGTTCCCGCTCCTCTTCACCGGGAATGAAACCACAAAGAAGGCTATCATATAATGTGCACAGTCATAATCACTTCTTTCAAAGATTTTGGCGTCCACAGATTGGGCTTGTATCATTGTAGTGACATATCGGCAATGAGTCTGATGGCTCAAGGATTCCAGGAAAAATTCTTCTTCAAAGTTGGAGTCGGTATTAAGTTTTTCTAGACTACGTACACGCATTTCTAATTGTGAGGTCAAGAAGTATTAAAAAATAAAGCGATGCATAATCAACAAGAGATCATTATTAAAAAAAGGAGGTTCAACCATGCCACGAGGTGACGGACAAGGCCCTCCTGGAGGGGGCGGAAGAGGAACGGGTAGAGGTAGAGGACAGGGAACAGGACCCGGAAGAGGGAGGATGGGCGGTACAAGACCGGGCGCCGGCCCGGCCGGTGAGTGTGTGTGCCCACAATGCGGCGCTACGGCCCCCCATCAAGTCGGGACACCCTGCTATCAGATACAGTGCCCTCAGTGTGGCACTGCAATGGTCAGAAAATAAGTAAATTCGCATGCCTGTATAACAGAGGAACGAAAGGCAATAGCTAAGATGATCATCTCAGTTGCCAGCGGAAAAGGAGGGACGGGGAAGACCACCATCGCTACCAATCTGGCCCTAGCCTTGGAACAGGTTCAATTTATCGATTGCGATGTGGAAGAACCCAACGCCCATCTTTTCCTCAGGCCCCAGATAGAAAAAAAGGTCACGGTGACCATCCCCATCCCCCGTATTGACGAAACAAAATGCACCCACTGCGGTCGCTGCGCCGAGGCGTGCGAGTTCAACGCCCTCGTTTGTTTTCCCCAGACCGTCTTAACCTTAGACGAGCTCTGTCACGGCTGTGGCGCCTGCTCCTATATCTGTCCAGAAGAGGCCATAAGCGAAGAAGAAAAGGAAATAGGGGTAATAGAGTTTGGGAGGAGAAACGGGATAGAGTTTCTCCACGGCCGGCTCAAAGTGGGTGAGCCCATGGCCACACCCATCATCAGGATGGAAAAATCCTTTATAAAAAATGAAAGGACAATTATCTTGGATGCGCCCCCCGGAACGTCGTGCCCTGTTATCGAAACGGTCAAGGGGAGTGATCTCTGCCTCCTGGTAACGGAGCCTACCCCTTTCGGCCTTAATGATTTGATGCTGGCCGTGGAATTGCTCAAGCAGTTGGCAATTCCTATGGGGGTCGTCATTAACCGCGCCGATGTAGGGAACAAAGACGTGCATGAGTACTGCCGACGGGAGGAAATCCCCATACTCCTCGAAATACCCATGGATCGAAATATCGCTCATCTCTACTCCGATGGAATCTCGATGGTGGAAAAAATTCCTGAGTACCGGGATAAGTTCATTGGTCTCTTTGCCTGGATCAAGGAAATCACCGAGCGGATCGGAAACGTATAATGCAGGACTGGAAGAAACATTACCAACAACATCAAGGGATAGACGACCCAGTTGGGTATCTCGTTTACAATGAGACTATTCTTGATCATTTCAAAAACCCCCGCCATATCGGTGAGATAGAAAAACCTGATGGGATGGCATTAGTAGGTGATCCCCGCTGTGGAGATCATATTCGACTCTACCTCACGATAGAAGGAGATAAGATTGTCGACATCCGGTACAAGGTATTTGGATGTGCTGCAGCCATCGCCACCACCAGCATTCTCACTGAACTGGTCATAAACAAGAATCTGGATGAGGCCCTTGCAATCACCGATGATGATATCATAAAGGCAGCAGGGGGGATACCGGCACGAAAGGCCCACTGCTCTCTGCTTGGAGTAATGGGACTTCATAAAGCCTTGGCAGAATATTTCTTAAAAAAGGAAAAAGGGGAACTGTGAAACAATTGATCGTACTCAGCGGTAAAGGTGGTACCGGGAAGACCACCGTAGTCGGGGCCTTCGCCTCTTTGGCACATAAAAAGGTTCTGGCCGACTGCGACGTGGACGCCGCCGACCTCTTTATTATCTTGGAACCTAAGAACATCGAAAAGGCCGAATTCTATTCGGGCCGTAAGCCGAGAACAAACCAAGAAAAGTGTACGGCATGTGGTATATGCACCGACCTGTGCCGCTACAATGCCATTGAGAACGGGGACGTGGACCTCGTGGAATGTGAGGGGTGCGGCCTCTGCGCCCTGGCATGTCCGGAAGAGGCCATCAGCATGGAGGATGCCTATTGTGGTGAATGGTTTATCGCCGATACTCGATATGGACCATTAGCCCATGCACGGCTGGGTATCGGGGAAGAGAATTCGGGAAAACTAGTAGCGCAGGTCCGCAAGGTAGCCCAATCGATTGCAGAGGAACAAAACCTCGACCTCGTCCTCATCGATGGACCACCGGGGATTGGATGTCCGGTAATCTCTTCACTTGCAGGTGTTGATCTTGTCCTCATCGTTACAGAACCGACCGTTGCCGGTATTCACGACCTCGAGCGATTGGTCGCCCTTGCCCAACACTTCAACATTCTTCCCTCTATCTGCATCAATAAATATGATATCAACGAAGAAAAAACCCAGACAATCGAAGCGTACTGCCATGACAACAATCTCCCCGTACTGGGAAAGATACCCTTTGACGTGGCTGTGGTGAAGGCCATGGTGGAGAAAAAAACGGTGATGGAACATCCTTGCCCCACGATCCATCACGCTATCGAGCACTTGTGGGAAGGTGTACAAAAAACATTGAAGGATAGTAATAGCGCTCATGAGCAAGAGGGAAGATGAATTAATAAAAGAAGGGTGGCAAAAACGCTTCATTGCCGAAGAGCCTCGATTGAGCGAGATGGTCCATCTGTATAAAGAGACTGGTTTCGAAGTACACCTGGAACCTCTATCTGCGGTGGAAAAACCGGATGAAGAAAACCAGGAGTGCCAAACATGTCGGATCTGCTTTGAGGGGACTGAGGATAAGTATCAGGTGATCTTTACCCGCCCACAAAAAGGAAATGAATAACGGACGACATGAAAATCCTAGAAGACCTCCTTAAACATCTTACCCCAAGCGAGGAAGCGCTGAGAGAGGTGATCATCGGGGCGCATTGGACAACTGTCCTGACGCGAGGATGTGGGCTCGCATCCACTCTCGGGGACCACCATCCGCACACGGGTCCGAGTGTGCGCGATGCAGGAAAATTGACCGAAAGGGGCGTCGCCGAACTTATGAACTTGGCTCATTCGGAGAAGCTCTTGGAGGCATCCATCGGCATGGCAACCATTAACTCCCTCGTCGAAATCGATGAAGAGCGATACTCCGAGGTCAACGCTTTTGACGTCCTCGCCCAACAGGGAGAGGGAAAGGATGTCGCCATCATCGGTCACTTTCCCTTCGTGCCCAAACTGAAGAAAATCGCCCGAAACCTCTGGATCATCGAACAGAGACCACACCCAGGGGACCTCGAAGCGGAACGAGCCACAGACATCCTCCCCCGTTGTCAGGTCGTGGGGATCACGAGTACCTCCTTTATCAATCATACCTTAGAATCCCTCCTTGACCTATGCCGGGATGCCTTTGTCATGCTCCTCGGTCCCACCACCCCCTTCACCCCACTCCTCTTCGATTATGGGATAGACGCCTTATCCGGAACACAGGTAGTGGATGAAAACCGTGTCATCCGTCATGTAAAGGAAGGGGCCACCTTCCAGCAGATCCACCACGCCGGTGTACGGCTCCTCACCATGACAAAATAGACTGATAGGCGTTCTTTTCATCCCTTGCCCTTGCAAGAAAGAGTAAAGAAAGGGTATAAAGGGTCGAATTCTGCGAAAAAAAACGCGGGATAGTATTCGTGTGAAAGAAACAACACCATGATCTGGAACTCAGCATCAAAATCAAAGATTCCTATCCCACCGGGTTATCAATACCTGCGGGAGGGAAAACGAGAGCTATTGATTCGTAAAGGCTTTGTAGACCGTCTCCGTCGCCACGGACTCCTGAACCCCTCAGGGCTTTGGAAAAACACTCCTCAGCAGAGCCACCTGATGGGGAGGGGTGAGGTGCTCGTTATCAAGGGAAAGCATGATGAGGCGGCTGTCAGAAAATATCGACACGGCGGGCTGTTGCGCCGTCTCACCGGCGACTGTTTCTTTTTCGGCTCCCGCCCGTTTCAGGAAGTAAGTGTCGCCGAGGAGGTGCGGTCGGCCGGCGTCCTCACCCTCCAGATCCTGGCGGCCGTCATGGACCGAGGATGGGGGGGGTGGTATCGGGGGTATCTTATCACCAGGTACCACCCATCAGTAACTGATCTCATCTCCTACCTCGACAAAAAATCGGAGAGTAAAAAAAGACAAAAGGTCATAGAGAAGGCCGCTGAGGCCGTGCAGAAAATCCATGCACGAGGGATCTATCACGCCGACCTCCACCTCAAGAACTTCTTGGTCGACGAAAAAAAAGAAAGGGTTTTGCTCATCGATTTTGATAAATCGAAGGTTTTCCCCCACCTCGCCCCCTCGCAGAGGATGAAAAACCTCACGCGGCTGGACCGATCGGCGGAAAAATTAAAAAGGCTTGGTCTCACCCTGACCAAGCGGGACAAGGAAACATTCTGTCGCGCCTATGTCGCGGTTGATCCAGAAATCCGTCCGTACCTAAACAGCTATCTGAAGAAGTATCGCTGGTATCAGCGAATGTATCGGTTGGGATGGTGGATCGCCAGAATTCTCTATCCCCGCTATAAGCCCTGGAGGAAATCGAGCGCACAATCCGCCACGCGCCCTTCCATCCCACCCCAGAAGTGATCGGCGCTGGGGATTATATGAATCGCTTTCGGTTGCGGCAGGGAAGCAAATAACGTCTCAAGTGGCTTTACGGGGCAGACAAAATCTCGATCCCCAGCCACCAAAAGCTTCGGCCTCTCATAATCATTGAGGAAAGAGAAGTCGTACATCTCTATCGGCGGTGAAATACATAACAAGGCACTAACCCGTTCATCCGCCACCACTGCCTTTGCCCCCACCGCGGCCCCAAAGGAGTACCCCACGAGAAAGATAGGACAATCTTCCTCGTCGGTGGCAAACCGCACAGCACCTCGCACATCTTCCTCCTCCCCCAGGCCGTCGGCATGGCTCCCCTCACTCCCCCCTACCCCCCTAAAATTAAAACGAAGGGTGGAAAACCCTCCTCCGGTCAGGGAACGCTGGAGGGCCCCCACTACATTGTTATGCATATCACCGCCGTACAGGGGGTGGGGGTGGCAGAGGATGGCACATCCGCGCCCTGTTTCTCCTCGCGTGAAGAGCCCTTCAAGCAGCAGGCCGTCTTCGGTGGGGAACGATACCGGTGCTTCCGTCAATCCTTCCCCTTGTACGGGAGGGCCTCGTCGATGAGCATCACCGGAATGTCATCCTTGATGGGGTAGACGAGATTGCATGACTTGCAGATGAGTCCGTCTTTCTTTTTCGTCAAAACGATATCCCCCTTGCACTTAGGACACGCCAGGATGTCCAGCAACTCTTTTTTAATAGCCATCTCCTTCCTCCTTTTTCTTCCTTCCTGTAATAAGATCCAATAACTAGCCTCGAGAAGGTCCTGGGCGACAAAATCCGGTTGATCCCCTTGCCAGGTCTCCAATTCCTCCACGCCGTAGCCCGTCAAAACCAATATCCCCTGCCCCCCGACCCGCTGGATAGTCTCGATATCGCTGGCCATATCCCCGGCCATATAGGAACGGGAAAGATCTATACCCAACTCCCCAGCGGCCACCTGGAGCATCCCCGGTTCTGGCTTGCGACAGGTGCAACCGTCATCCGGGTGGTGAGGACAGTAATACACCCCGTCGAGCGAAGCCCTCTCTTGTTTCAGCATAAAACTCAATTGCCGGTTGATCTCTTCAACGCTCGAAACAGGAAAATACCCCCGCGCTACCCCCGACTGGTTGCTCACCACCACCACCGGAAGGCCGAGGCGATTGATCAGGCGGATGGCCCGTGCGGCCCCAGGAATAAGCTCTATAGCCTGGGGATCGCTCAGATACCCCTTCTCGAGGATGATCGTGCCATCCCGGTCGAGAAAAACTCCTCCTCTCAGGGCCACCCCTCTACCTCCCTCCCCATGGCATCCCCTACAAAGCTCCCCAGGGCCGAGCCCTGAAACCGTTCGATGAGGACATGTAAAAGATCTTGTGACATTTCCCTCCCGTTACCATCTACCTTACATCAACAACCTTCTTCTCTATTTCTGGATAGAGGGCGTCGATTTCCTCTTGAATGGCGATGGTGCGGTGTAGGGCGGTGACGATACGACAGTAAGTCTTGCTCTCCTCTAGACTGAGGCGGCGTTCCCGCCGATCCTTAAGCCACTTTTCCAACACCTGATAGCCGCCGATCTGGTACTCCCAGGCCTCTTGGGGAACAGGGGTAAAGTATTGGTTCGGATTGATGTAGACCCTCTCCCCCTGCGCATCATAACGGAACCCTTGCCTTCCTGTTTTAGCCACCCGGCCATCCCCCGTCCCTTCAAAACGGGCAAGGGGTTGATCGAGTTCTTCCGAGCGCAGAAGATGCAGGTCCACCAGGCGCTTCCCCAACGCAGCAAGGGTCTGGAACAGCCTGAAATCCGCTGTAAAGGGGATATGGGGAAAATCCGTCTTCAAAAATTCAGCATACTTTTCCCGATAGGTTTCTGCATAGAGGACTGTATAGATGTAGTAAAAGGTGTCTTCCGGCGAAGGTGCTCTGCCGTAGGCAGTCTTCAAGGCCGCTATAATCTTTGAGTTAAGGTTAGGTTTCTTCTCGTCTGGCTCAAGATCGCTAAAAAGGTTCTGCTTAGATGTGTGTGGATAGAAGTAAAGGGGGAAAAAATAATCTATTGTCTTGAGAGAAACTGCTACGTGTTCGATTGGCAAGTTACTGACAAGACAGTGACACCAATCTCCCTTTAACTCAACCCTCCTTGGCATGATTAAACCTACATTGTCCTGTCTCATATGGCGCATCACCTCTTCGCGGCCGCGTTCAATCACATCCGAGTGATAGAAGAGCCACCGTATGTCAAAGGGCCGATATAGACACGGAACAATCTTTTCCTCCCAAGCCTCATCTTGCTGGATCTTTCTGCGCACCTGTGTTAATTTCCACCCCTTT
The DNA here is from genome assembly GCA_016927065.1 of Deltaproteobacteria bacterium. Classification (GTDB taxonomy): domain Bacteria; phylum Desulfobacterota; class B13-G15; order B13-G15; family RBG-16-54-18; genus JAFGNJ01. The sequence goes on along the minus strand of JAFGNJ010000027.1, from coordinate 135,743 downwards.
TTATCTTTCAGTTTAAAGGTCTCGCGCACCACTTCATCAGGAAGTTTTGAATCACAGAACATCCGAATCCGGCGGTTGAGAGCCTCTCTATCAAAATCAATGACAAAATGATCCCGAGAGGTTACGATCCCAACACTATAAACCGGAAATATCTCGGTCACATTAACAAAGCCGTTATAGCACTCCAGCGCCGCTTCATCACGAGGTACAAAAAGGTAAAACTCAGATTTAGGTTGTATCTCCTGCCATTCTGTGGAGTGTACATCGTGTTCCGTGAGCCAACTATATTTATGATTTCTCAATCCCCAAAGGTCGGCATGATAGACCTTTGCTGGTTTGCCTTTTCTACTGCCAACTCTGATAAAGAAGGCAATAGCCACGCCCTGGCGGATGTCGAAGACGTTTTCATCCTTGGAGCCATCAGGGCAGGTCTCACGCTTGAGGGTGTTACCGTGCAGATCGAGTATATATATCTCATCAAAGGTCTGCATCAAGCTCTGGCGCATCCCTCGAAAGGTGGGGTTGTCGAGGTAGGAGTGGTTGGTAATCATCCCGACCACACCCTCCCCCGCCTGCTCGATCTTCCACTGGGCAAAGCGGAGGAACTTCACATAGTCGTCCTGGAGCCACTTGGGATTGCGTTCGCCCAGGGGCTTGCCGTCCACCTGCTTATAGTCCCCAATGAGCTTTAAGATCCATTCGCCCCTATTGGCGGAGTGGCCTGAGTAGGGAGGATTGCCTAGAATCACTAAAATAGGACGCTGCTTTTTAACCTCCCCTGCCAGGTGAGATTCCTGGGCAAGGGAGGACATACCGGGCAGAGAGGTCTGTTCAAGTTCCTCCATCTCCAAGGTATTGGTCAGGTAAAAGGGGAAGCGCTCGTCCTCTCCTAAGGGATGTCCCAACTCTTCCAGGAAAAAAGCGACCTTGAGGTGTCCGATCGCATACGGGGCCATCATGAGCTCAAAGGCGTAGTAGTTCCTTAACAGGTGCCCCTTGATGAACTCCTCTCTGGCACCGGCGCCATACTTGTTCACAAACTCCCCTACTGCCTCCTGACAGGCGCGGGCGACAAAGGTCATGGTCCCGGCAGCGGGATCAAGCAGGGTGACCCGCTCGGAGGCAAGACCATCAGCTCGGTCGAATTTCTCCTTCAGCAGAAGGTGGAGGGAACGGACGATATAAGAGACCACTGCCTCAGGGGTATAGTATACACCGCGCCGCTCGCGCTCTTGGGGGTCGTATTGGGCTAGAAAGGTCTCGTAGAAGTGGACAATGGGATCTTTTCCCTTCCCTTCCCGATAGTAACGATCAAGGATGCCGCCCGCATCGGCCACGGCCAGAACCTCGGAGATATCATCCACGATCCACTCCATCTGAGGTGGGAGTTCTTCTAAGGAGATAAAGCGAAAGACATCACGCAAGATACCGATGGTGCGGGGAATATTATCAAAGGCCATCCGCCGGGTAAACTCACCTTTAGCACGGGTGCGGGCTGCGAAGAGGCCATAAGTGATGGTCTGGGCATAGAGATCGGCAAAATCCTCTACAGTGAGATGGGCAATCAGATACTTCTGGAAGGCCTCGAAGAACCCCAGGAGCATACCCGACTTCCTCGCCTCCTCTCCTTGAAGCTCCGCCATCACGATGTCCCGGAGAAATCGGGTGCGTTTTGCCAACTCAATGGCTAACTGCTCCGCCGTCAAGGTTTTCGGCAAAGAGAAGGAAAAAAATTTCTCTAAGAGAGCAATAAGTTCTTTCCCCTTCTCTACAGGTGGAACCGACTTCAGTTGATGGAGGACGTAGGGCCTGGCAGCCAGGACCTTTTCCACTAAACGTCCATCCCGATAGAGGCGGAACTCAAAGAAGTTGGTGAGGATTAAATTAGGAAAAGTCTCCCGATAGCGTTTAAGCTGCTCGGTATCCTCAATACGGTTGAGATCATCTTCAGTAGGATTTTTTGCCTCGATGTAGCCGATGATCCGATTTTTACCGTTCCAGAGGCGAAAGTCCGGACACCCTCCCTCGGTCCTCCTGGGCAGGGTGGTTACATGAACTTCAGACCTGTCCGTGGATTTCGCGAACGCATACAGAAATTTTTCGAGCGAGGGATAAAAGCTCTCCTCAGTGGCGTCGCCCTGGTTAGCCACCTCAAAAATGGATTTAAAGTAGTCTTTTAACACCTAAAAACCTTTATATGAGGTCGTTAATTAAAACCAGCTTATTATACAAAATAATTCCTAAATGTCAATTTTTTCTTACAGCTATCGCCATTATGGACAGGCTGTGGCGGGGTTTCTCAATCAAAAAAGAGAGTAACTTTCTTCCCCCTTTGTAAAAGGGGGACTGAGGGGGATTTTCACATTCAGCCGTGGTGAACCTGCCTATGAGTTTGTTTGATCCTAAGGTCCACATGGTTTGGCACCATATTCCTCTAATATCCCCCAAATTGTATCGCACAGAGGTTTCGTATTCTTGCCTTCCAGGATGAGTAAGAAGGCTATTTTCTTTCCAATGCACATTGTTGGCACTACAGGTTGTGTGTGAATCTGAGCAATGGAATCTGAATCGTGGAAATCGATATAAAACCAGATACCATCATCATCAGGGTTTGGAACGCCCGCTCTCCATCCTACTTTATTTTGTGCTGGATGTGTATGAAATGAGTACTCGATACTGAGATTTTGTAGATTGGTATTTTTCGTTGGTGAGAATTCCTTCAATTGGGGAAAGTCTTTCTTATAAGATGCGATACGGTCTGCAACGTCCTCTAGGATTTTGGCGTAGTCTATTTCTGTTGTCATTCCACGACCTCCTAAAAGCAAGCACAAAAACACAGCGAGCAGAATGATAGTTGACTTTTTAATGATCATCGTTAAGTTCATGTTTATACTCCTGTTACATTTACAGTAGGCTAACATGAGCGTCACCGGGAGGCGGACACCCTTTTCCGCCGCTCCGGTGCACGCATTTGTTGGGCGCTGATTCAATGCCCTTATTCACCCTACGCATTCCCTTCACCTTCGTTTATAGTTGGACACACCATTCCGCTTGCTGCTAAATGCAAACAATCCGGATCGAACAATCGTTTGGTGTACCCAACTCGGCGGCCAAACCGCCATTGTCCCACCTGGCTTCAAAATCCGCTGCATTTCCGACAATAGTCGCTCCATTGGTAACATTGGCGCGGGAATTACGCCAAATATCAGAACCGCATCCAGGCTCTCGGCAGCTAGCTGCGTGTTGAGTGCATCCCCTTTGACAACCCTGACATTTTTCAAATTCGCCGTTTGCACCTTCTTGGTCACGGCTTCGACGGACATCGGTAGCATATCCATTGCCACCAAACTTCCTTGATCTCCGAGCAACCGGGCCGCAGGTAGGGTAAAGAAACCCGTGCCGCACCCCACTTCTAAGACAGTTTGACCAGGATGAATATCGGCGCCTTGCAGAATTCTCGTCGGACCGAAAAAGCGGTATCGAAAACGGCTCTCCATGATAGCTGCCATGATTCGAATAAAAACCTGTCCGATCTTTGTGTTTGCAAATGTTTCAATGTTCATAATATCTCTGGCGCCATACTAATTATGAAGGACCTTATGCTACTCCCGATTAGCGCACCAACATAGATTATATTGATCCGCATAAGATGCAAAGATATGCCTTCCTATCCATATAAGACACCTTTAGATCGTTTGCCTGAAGCGTGTTAACTCTTTTATATTCAACTATTTGCATTCGGGGCAGTAGTTTATCACACATGTTATAAAATTATCACCTTTTTTCAGGGTGGTCAAACATTAGAAGTCTCCTCAAAAATCCAGCTAGTCATATAATGTTAGGGTGTTACAAAAGATTCATTCCAGTATGCTTTTCATGTTTTTAAGGAAGCTATAATAGATATAAGAAGGTGCGTGATGCAGCGGAGACGACAACAACCCCTCTTTTCTTCCGATGAAATCCGGGTGGATACCTTCAAGGCCTCAGGCCCTGGTGGACAGCACAGGAGCAAGCGGGGCGCGAAAACATATAAGATGGAATGACTTGTTATCGTATTATTACTTTTTCTTCTTCAAGTTTCCAAGCACAATATCTAAATTGAAAATCTGGTTCAGGACGACGGCGACAATGGTCGTCGTGGGCAACGGATCGGTAAAAAAGGTTTGAATAAAGTGAGGGGCACGGGCATAGAGACTGGGGAGAAATGCGGTGCTCAACCCGAAAAAGAGGGATATCCCCGCCACAAAGGTTTTGCGCGGATTCCATCCTTCGCTGAACATCTCGGCAAGACCGGTGCATATCATGAAACTTCCTGCAAAAATGAGAGATGCCCCCATAACAGGTTTGGGCATCATCGACAAAACGGCTATCAATTTGGGGAAGAAAGCCAAGATGACAAAGACGACCCCTGCGCCGACACTTATCCACCTGCTGAGGACCTTCGTGGCCCCTGCCAATCCAATATTGCTGGATGAGGTATCGACCGCCATTCCTCCCAGCAACCCCGCCAGCGCTGTTGAAAAACCATCCGCCAGAAGACCCTTTCGGATAGGAACGAAATTTGGTTGTTTCAATTCTGGTTCCGATATCTTCTGGGCAGCCAACAGATTACCGAATGATTTCAGTGAACCGCTTACGGCAATGACGACAAAGGGAATTATCATCTTATAATTGAATGTGATCCCCTTGAATTCCGGTCCCATAGTTGGCAGGGCGAATACGGGAAAATCCTTCACCACTGCGAGATTATGCCAGTATTCAGGGATCAGTATCAGTGCCAAAATCCATCCTGACAATATCCCAAGGAGTAGACAATACATCTTAACGATTCCTTTGCCCCACAAATTTGCCAGGACAATAACCAGAAGCGAAAACATCCCTACAAAAATATCGATACTTTTGATTGCGTCCCCCCGAAAAACAAGTCCGAAAAACGAGGTAACCGACTGGCTGATAATACTCACACCGACCATAGCCACGACCAAGCCGACAATGAAGGTGGGGAAAACCGCCTTCAGTTTTTGAATGATCGGGGCGATAGCCATCTCCACCAATCCGGCAATGATTATCATCCCCCGCATGAGCGGAAGTCCCCCCACCCACGCAGCGGACAATGAGAGGCTGAAGTATGAAGGACCACACACATTGGGGCAGAGATAACCGGAACCGATAAACGGTAAGCCGACGGATTGGATAATGGAACCCAGTCCCGCCGCGAGCATGGAAAAGGCGATTAAGGTGGCTGCAAATTCAGCGCTCCCGTTTATCTGGCTAGCGAAGAGAATCGGAAGGACGAGAGCAATAACCATTATGAGCACATGTTGGATAGATGATATCAACAGGTGCCCCGCAGGCGGAACCTGATTTACAGAATATTCGTACTGTTCAGCATGTTTTGCCATGAAACACTCCTAATTTAATATGGTGGTTCCGGAAGGTCGGTAATCGCCACCACGTAGATTTCTCTTCCTGTCATACGTGTCTTACGTATGTATAAACATTTTTTTATCAGCCTTCTTTGATACCTGTTTTTTGCCATAAATACTTTCCAAACGGTATCTTGAGACTCAAGTTCTTTAAGGGCGTTTGCAAACGGTTTGTGCCCGGATTCATCGGTACACTCCAAGAGATTGGTCTGAGAAAAGGTACTGTTGATAGCGGGAGAAATCAACATCTCGCCATCCGGGCGAAACGCAAAGACGCGAACATCCCGATAATTGTATTGTGAAACCGGATTCGATATATCAGTGAGCGCTTCCCCCCCCTTATCTTCTATTAATTGGGCGGCATCATCTACGATAATTCTGATAAATTCTTGTTCTTCCTGAGGATAGTTTATCCCTCCGCCGACAAATAATTCTTTCCCTTCGGGTGTTGTGACTTTGAAATGACAGGATGATTTGGGGACCGGATAAAAATTCCCTGGTTCCCACCATGAATAATGTACCCAGGCATGAGGGTTGTTTTTATCTTCCAATGCATCTAAAACCAATTGGACGACTTTCTTGCCATTTTTGTCGGTAACATCCCAAAGGTTCTTTCCCTCTAAATGCTCCATCCCGGCATGATAGATATTTATCCCTTTCATATCGTAAATATAGAGATAATAGTCCGGCGTGTTATATAGTGTGCGGTTATTTCGGAAATAGGCCAGATTGTTCATGCCTTCTTTTTTCAGTATCAGAGAAGCATCATAGACAAACTTTACTAAATCTCTTGTATCACGGTATTGATACATCGAAAGATCCAAATCTCTATATTTGCTCTTACAGCCGGACACAAAGATTACGAGCACCAACAAGAGTGCAGGAAACATAATAAGTTTAAATAACCGCATTCGTTCTCCTTGATAGGTCACAAGTTTTGTAGACTATGTTCATTTTTAATACAGTTTTATACATATAACGTACCTTTATATCGTTTGCCAGATGTGTGTCAATCCCTTTATATTCAAGCAGTTGCACTCCATTCGACAACTTACCGCGGCATCTTTTAAAACTATCACCTTTTTTCCAGGGGAGTCAAGCATAGGAAATCTCGGTATAGTCATATAATGGTAGATCGTTATAGCAGTGTGCAAATGAATCACCCCAAAACACTTTTTCAGAGTAGTCCTGGTCTTAAAAACTCAAGGGAGCTATAATAGATATGAGAAGGTAAGTTATGCAGCGGAGACGACAACAACCCCTCTTTTCTGCCGATGAAATTCGGGTAGACACCTTCAAGGCCTCAGGGCCTGGCGGGCAGCACAGAAACAAGAGGGAGACGGCCGTGCGGGTCCACCATCTCCCGTCGGGTATCACCGTCCTCGCAACAGAGCACCGGTCTCAGGCCAGGAATAAGGCATTGGCCCTCCGTCGCCTCGAACTGAAACTGCGCGCCTTGCAGAAAAAGAAGAAACGGCGTATCCCCACCTCCATCCCCCGCTCATATAAGGAAAACATCCTAACGGCTAAGCGCCACCGGGCCCAGATCAAGAAATGGCGACAAAAGGTAAATCCTTTAGAACTATAAGAGTCTAATCCCCCCTTTCTTCCTCTTCTTCTAAAGGGTCGAACTCCTCTGAAAGGCGGGGATCCTCCCGGTCGAAGTCGGCAAAAACATCCTCTAAAGGGGGATCGAGGTGGGTACCGTACACCTCTTCATGCTGTATCGACAATAAAACCATCCCTACCACGATCAAAAGATACTGAGGCAAGGTTTGTAAGACACCGTAAAGAAATCCGGCGAGAGTCTCAGTGATCATCTTATTGACAATCCCCTCCCGAACGGTATTGAGGACCGCGAAGACGCATCCGAAGCTAATCCCCCTCTTCATCCCTCGGTAGTTCTTTTCAAGGAGCGAACAGCGCTCACCATGATATTCCTTAAAACGATACCAGCTCTGCGAGATGGACTTGAGGATTGTTTTGTTCGTTCCCTTCTGGGCCTGAACCTTCCCTAAGCTCGTATGCCGCTTGCCCCGAAAGATCACATACCTGCGGATTAAGGCCTCCGTCTCCATTCGCAACAACTCGTATCGCTTCTGTCCTCTGATGATGACGTATGCGAGAAACCCTACGATACAGAGAGTAATAAGGGGGCCGAGATCCATTGCCGAAGGGGCACCAAGATCCCGCACCACCTCTTCAAAAATGCCGCCGCTCATTGTTGCTCCTTTCCCATATGCACTTCACACCTCCTTCGACCGATTAATCAAACTCGCTATATATCCCGCCCCGAATCCATTATCGATGTTTACCACTGCCACATTGGAGGCACAGGAGTTGAGCATGGCCAGCAGAGGCGTCAGCCCACCAAAGGAGGTCCCGTAACCCACACTGGTTGGGACGGCGATAACGGGCCTGGCCACCAACCCGCCCACCACACTGGGCAGCGCCCCCTCCATACCTGCCACTACAATCAAGACATTGGCCTCCATCAAATTCTCACGATGGTCCAGCAAACGGTGCACCCCCGACACCCCGACATCGTAGATGGCCTCCACCTTATTACCCATGATGGTCGCGGTGATTGCCGCCTCTTCGGCAACCGGAATATCAGAGGTACCCGCTGAAACGACCAGGATAACCTCTTTTCCCTCTAACACTCCCTCACTGACCTGGAGGGTAATGGCCCTCGCCCGTTGATGATAATGGGCGGCAGGGAAATGTTGCAGCACGGCCTTCGCTTTCTCCTCTGTTATCCTCGTTATTAGGATATCCTCCTGGGCCTCCACCATTCTCTCCATGATCGTGATCACCTGTTCCGCATCTTTCCCCTCACCGAAGATCACTTCGGGGAAGCCCTTGCGGAGCGAGCGGTGATGGTCAATCATGGCCTCACCGATATCTTCAAAGGGAAGGTTCTTGAGCCTGTGGATGCCTTCCTCGACGGAAAGCTTCCCCTTATGAATAGCATGCAGCAATTCTTCCAGCTTCTTCTGATCCATTGCGCTCCTTGAGCAACCACATTTTATGCCCCCCCTCCGTGAGAAGTCAAGCACCAGGAATAAAACAATTGCGAAGCAACACATAACATGCTATAAAATGAGGGAGGAAGAGGACTTACGAGTAAAGGGAGCCAAAGTCCATGACCTCTCGGTTAAAACTCCTCATCGATATTACCAAGTTCTGCCGCCAGAAGAAGATTGATCCCCAAACATACATGCGTCTCAGGATAGAGCGCTTGCCATTTAAGCTGGGAGAGGGTAAGGGGAAAATTCCCTTTATCATTGACCGAGAGCTAGCAGAAACCATCTCCTCCTCCGTTCAACAATTGGTAGCCTTGATCAAAAAAAGAAAAGAGCGGGAAATGGTATCACCCCTTCACTCCTATCTGCCTTCAAACGCCCAGAAGCGCCCAAAAGATATCATGGAGCGGTACCTCTGTACGCGGGATCTTCGCGCCCGACCCTTGGAAAAACGCGTTGCAGAAGATGCTATTTACCATAATTCTTACCTCGATGCCGGAATCTTGGAAGGATGGTTTCTACAGCATAAGGATCCAACCAAACTGACACGGTCGATAAAAAGGCTTTATGAAAAAGCAATAGAAGAAGAGATAAAACACGGTGATTTGGTAGACATCGCGTACCTTACGCACCTCTGTCTGGTAACTTACTTTAGAAAGGCCAAAAAAAGCCTCAAGGGGGTGAACATCAGGGGCTTTTCCTACGAAAAACTGGAGCAGGCAGTCGGCCAAATACTCTACTCTTTGGTACAGACGATCCAAGCCAGTATCTTCGATGAAATTCGTTATAAGGATCTTACCTTAGATATCTCAAGGATAGAACATCTCATTCGAGGAACCACAACCCCCCTTACCTTTGTCTCCATACGGCCCACCCTCTTCAAAAATGACCTCAACCCCTATCACCTCGATCAAGAAGGATTTGAACTACTGCAGTCCCTCACCAGTAAAATTGACTTAAATTTCAACAATATCGAAGAAAGTCTCAAATCCCTCGTGAACCACGCAAAGAAGAACAGGCGAGTGAGAGAAAAACTCCTTGAAGTGAGGTCAATCAATAAGATTCGTGAAGTGATTTTTGACTACCTGAAAGATTATGAAGACTACAGCGGTGGCAAAAACCTCTGGCTTTTTAATCTTTTTCAGAAGAACAAAGTAATGCAGAGCGCCCTTGCAAATGATGAAGTAGATAGAAAATTCGAGGAAGATCTGAGCAAAATCATTTCTGATACTTCACGCTTCGGGGACAAAGAACAGGCCCAACGAGCGATGGGCATCGAAAAGGTCTATAAGTCACAAAAACAGGGGGGAACGATGAAGCGGCTTTTCTTCAGCACAAGGGAAGAAGAGCAACTAAAAGAAGTGATCGAGGGTTTCCTCTTGTATCAATGTGACGAGATAGTGGATAAACGGTTTTCCGAGTCTCTCCAATACTTAGATGACCGCGAGGTCCTGAAGAAAAGAGACGTTCTTGAGGACGAATACGACAAAGGACGTATGTATCTTCTTACTACAGATACGCGTCCCATCATACAGGATTTGAGTATAAAAAAAGAGGGGCACCTCTTTATGGATCTGCGGGGTTTTACGCAGATGATGTGCAGATCCAAAGAAATATCTATGGCAGATTTTATGCTCAAGGATTTTTTCCTTCCCATACTCGAGGTCGCAAAGAAATATTACACAGACGCTGGTGTTCGTTTGAACAACCTTGTGGGAGATGCCCTCTCCTTCTCCGGTAGGCTACGACCGCTTGTTTCACTTGCCCAGGAAGCACGGGAGATCTTTCTCAGGTACACCGATCACATAAAAGAGCGCGAAGGGTTGTTCGGCGAAGGAGATGAAACGCGAGCCATCGGCGCGCGGTATCAACAGGAGCGAAAGGCCATCCTTCAAGAACGAAAAGATATCGAGGAAAGCATCGTGGGGATTGAGCGGGAATTGAAGCTCAAAGAATTCCTCAATCCTACACATCTTATCAAAGTCCAAGAGGAGGAGTTCGAAACCAAGGTTTCGCATTACCAGCAACAGATTATCAACCTGCCATATCAGATCGAGCGCGAGGAAGATCTTGCGGAGAGAGATAACCTCATGAAACTACACGAGAATGTATCGAATCTGAAGGCAGACATCTATGAACAAAAAACGGAACTGATGGAGACTATCAACTCCATTGGGCAAGATGATCTCAATAATATATATCGTTTAGTATGTGCTGAAGAACGTGACGAGTTGGAAAGACTAAGACGATTGCTCAAGGCATCATACGACAAGGAATCAGAATTGAACCGCGCCTATGAGATGGAAATCGCTTCTGGAGGAAATGCAGTAATAGAATACGGTCTTTTTATATCGTATGGTGATGCCGCCGAAACCATTGCCTTTGAAGACCCTTTTTGGGGAAAGATGAACGTTGCCATTGCTGAGAAGCTCAACGAGGCGGCACGAGGGACGGGGAGAAATCCCGACATCAGAAAAAAAATGGATCTACTCCTCAGAAATGCCCGCCGAGCCAAAGGAAACCCTGCGTTAGCATATCCCTTTTATGTATTCATCGACAGGGGCTATGGGTTGTTTCTCCGGTCTGACATGAGGACCATGATAGAAAATGCCTTGCAGAACAGGGATAAAGAAGCGGCAGAGGCTGTTATGAAAATCGCTTCCTCACTCTTCATGAACGATATCGATAAGGGAATGAAGGGCGCCGGTGACGACGGTTGGGAAACCTTAACGTATTCCAACGACATTTATAACCTCGGAGAGGCGATGAGCGGAGAGGCCCTCCAAATCTACCTTAAAGAAATAGGCCCTCATAAATACACGTTTGATAAAACAATAACAATTAACGCCCTGAACAGAGAAATCCAACAACGCTTTTTCTTCCCCTCACCGGAATTGAAATTCACCGTCAGTGTGGAAAAGGAAGGGGATCAGTTACAATTCGACCTCTTCCGCTATGTCGGGGATTTGGTATTCAGGGGGTTTGAGATACACAATGCAACCGCCGTCTACGAGATAGTCAGAAAAAATTCCCCATTATATCTCCTCTTGGAAAGACATCACCTTGAGGAATGGTATCGGGAGGCAAAAGAAAAAAATAGGGGAATAAAGACTGCCCTTGGATAACGGCCAATCGTATCCTCATGCTCCTTTCTCCTCGGCGGAGGAAGGGTCTGTTTCCCGCACAAAGAAGAGAAAGGCCATCGATGGCCGCTTGGACGCATCCCTGACAACAAACTGAATACTGTCGAACGTCCAGCCCTGACGCACCCATTCATTGAGAATCCGTTCTAATATATCTTCGGTTACCGTACTCGTTTCCACTACTTTATAGACCAGCATCCGCTCCCTCCACAGGAATTCTGCATGCTTCCTCTCCCCGTTCGTATCGAAAGGGGTACAGGAGAGACCGCCTTATGACGAGCGGTGCTGCAGAATGGTCTTGATGATCCCGGAGGTAGAGGTCCCTTCAATATAGGGGATGAGGATCGTCTGCTCCACTAACTCCCTTCCCACCACCTCCTCTTCCTTCCAATCTCCCCCCTTAATCAGAACATGGGGGCGTAGGTCCGAGATGATGGCGAAGGGATCAGGTTCGTCAAAGGGGACCACATAGTCCACGGCCTCCAGAGCGGCAAGGACCGTCATTCGCCCCTCGAGCGGGACGATGGGCTTGTTTTCACCCTTAATCTCCCTCACCGAGGAATCGGTATTCACCCCGACAATGAGACAATCCCCGTGTTGACGGGCCTCCTCGAGATAGAGGACATGTCCCTGGTGTACGATATCAAAGCACCCATTGGTGAAGCAAATACGCTTCCCGTCCTTTTTTAACCCTTCGACAATCCCCTGGAGTTCATCCCGTTCCTTGATCTTTGCTCGCAAGGACCGCACCTATCCCTCCTGGAGGAAGGCTTGATAGGCCCGAAAGGTCTCATAGATATCCCCCTTGCTGGTCACCTCAAAGGGGGAGTGCATGCTCAGCATCGGGGTGCCGCAGTCTATGATATCCATCCCATAGAGGGCGAGGTATTTGGCCACGGTCCCGCCCCCTCCCTCATCGACCTTGCCCAACTCTCCCATCTGCCAGGTGATCCCCGTACGGTTGAGCAGTTCTCTAATCTCCCCCACGTATTCGGCGCTGGCGTCGCTGGTCGAATATTTCCCCCCCGAACCGGTGAATTTGCTCAGGCATACCCCGTAGCCCATCTTGGCGTTGTTCTGCGCCTCATGCACGTCTTTGTAGTTGGGGTCGATCCCCGCAGTCACGTCGGCTGAGATGGCCTTGGTGTGAAAAAGTATCTCCTTGATGAGTATGTCGTTCGGCTCTTTGCCGGCGACCCGCAGGACATCGGCGGCGAAGATCTCCAGGAAGCGCGATTTCGCGCCGGTGCTCCCTTCACTGCCGACCTCCTCCTTATCGAGAAAGAGGGCCACGGTGGTACACGGAGGATCGGCGACCGCTTCCATCGCCTTCAGGGAGGTGTAGGCGCAGACCCTGTCGTCCTGGCCGTAGGAGGCCACAAAGGCGCGGTCGAATCCCACATCCCGTGCCTTGCTGGCTGGGACCAGCTCAAGCTCGGCGCTCAGGAAATCCTCCTCCACAATACCGTATTCCTGATTGAGCAACTCTAAGACCCGCAGCTTCACCCGTTCCTTGGCCTCCTGGTCTGCAAAGGGGAGGTGACCCGCCAGGATGGTAAGCTTTTCCGCCTCGATGGCTTCCTTCAGTTTCTTCTCCTCCTGCACCTTACGGGAGAGGTGTGGTAACAGGTCGCAGATGGTGAATACCGGATCACCTTCAGCTTCCCCAATAGTGATCTTCACCTTGTTCCCATTGCTCTTGACGATGACCCCATGCATGGCCAGGGGTTGAGCCACCCACTGATATTTCTTGATCCCCCCATAATAGTGTGTCCTGAGCATGGCCATATCGAGCTCTTCGTACAGGGGGTTTTGTTTCAAGTCGAGCCGGGGGGAATCGATGTGGGAGATAATGATCCTCAGCCCCTCCTCAAAAGGCCGCTTGCCCATGGTGGCAAGACCCACGCTTTTATCTTTATTGAGACGGTATATCCGCTTTGCATTACCCTTCTGCGAGACGGCGTGAAAACCCGAACCCTCGGCTGATTTAACGACTGCGTCAACCGCCTCACGCTCGGTCTTTGCTGCGTTCAAGAATCCTTTATACCCCTCAGCAAAAGAAAAGGCCTCTTTTCGCAGGGCCTCGTCATACCGATCCCAAACCAACTCCCCTTTCAGTTTGATCCGTTTCTCTATCTCCTGTGTCGACGTTTTAGTCTTCCCCATCCGTTCTCCTCCTCTGCTGCATTAAACCTTAACCTACCCTATCTCGGGGCGCACTACACAATACGCCTGCTACTAACAAACCCCTGCGGTGATTGTGCACAATGCTAAAACCCCGGGCGACGCAACCTGGCATAGTAGCTCTTCGAGGTATAGAGGGCCGCTGCCGGGTTGTGACCGAGGACCCGATCCTTCGCGACCAAAACCGTAGTGTACGCCTCACTGTATTTAAAAAAGAGGGAGTCGTGTCCCACGCAGAGCCCCACTAAAACGTTGAAATCGGTCCTCACCTCATTGAGGATGGTCGCCTGGACGATGGGATTGCACATAGACTCGAATTCCCCGATCCTGATCTTTTCGTTATCGTCAACGCCGATGTTCTCCTTGGGAACGCCACCGCACTTGCACATCACGGATGCCACGGTAAATCCCTGGACTTCAAATATATCGGATACTATCCGCCCCTCTTCGTGGAGGCCGCCGCAAAAGGCAACCCCCAACTTCTGATAGCCCATCTTATGCGCAAACTCACACACCTCCTGGACCCTCGGCTTGACTGGATGAAATATATAGGGCCGGACGTGGCGATTGGCATAACATTCCCCTTCTTGGATCGAGGCCATCCGGGCAAATTCTCTGATCTCTGGTTTCTCATATTCCTGGATGGCCTTCTCGATGGTTGTGCGGTAGTTTACCGTTGGACATGAAGCTGGACCTTTTCCTCCTTCTGAGATGCATATCCGATCCTTTATCGAGCAATGAGCGCATTCAGGACAAATCTGATCTTTCATGGTACACACTCCTCAGCATCCAACTGAACATGCTAAAAATGATTCATTTTTTAGAACATATTATCATTATTTTATAACTCCGTCAAGATCGAACAAGGAGGCCATCGAGGACAAAGGGGCATGTTTCAATAGCCTGCCTTACCTTGATCCTCTTCACCACGCTTGATACTAAATAAATCATGGCGGAAAGGCGTTATACTGACAAAAGGAGGACCCTCTGATACCCCTTTGAACGGCTTCAAAGGTATTCGACACGTGCACGGAGGGCCTATCACCCTCAGAATCGGGTCTTAACCGATTGTTTTTCAAAGATTTTTAAGCCTTTTCCTCAGCAACAGAATAGTGCCTAAAGTTTATGCAAAGTGGTAATAGCATCGAAAACAAACCCCTTTGTAAGAGAGAAGGGGATACATTCCACAAGTTTTCCACAATTTGTGTTGAGATATCCATGACAAAATAAGGTACAAAATAGCATTCAAATGGTACGCCTTGAGATTGTCTCCTTCCTCACACCATTATTGAGCAGACAGGAAAGGTTCGTATCACGGTGCGCCCTTGAATCCTGCTCAGGGAAGCGGTATGGTAGGGGAGTAACAGCCATACTGCTACGATGAGAATGAGGAGAGTAGATGCCGGCCAACCTACCACCCCAGTACTTCGATGCCGAAAAGCGTTTCCGGGAGGCAAAGACCACTTCTGAAAAGGTCGCCGCCCTCGAGGCCATGCTCGCTATCATGCCCCACCACAAGGGGACCGATAAGTTGCGAGCGGACCTGCGTCGGAGGCTCTCTAAACTACGGGATGAGCAGGAACATAAACGGGGAGGGAGCAGAGCGGCCCTGTTCAGCGTTAAGCGCGAGGGGGCCGGCCAGGTAGCCCTGGTGGGTATCCCCAACGCAGGCAAATCCCAATTGGTGGCCGCCCTTACCAACGCCACGCCTGAGGTGGCTGATTACCCCTTCACCACCCAGAAACCACAAGCTGGGATGGCGGTCTTTGAGAATGTTCAGATCCAGCTCGTGGACTTGCCGCCCTTGACCGTGGAGCACACCGAGCCGTGGGCCTTCAATATCATGCGGGGGGCCGATATCCTCCTCCTGGTCCTCGACCTCAGCCACGACCCGGTATCAGAGCTTGAGACCATCCGGGAAATATTGGGAGGTCAGCGTATTATACTTAAGGGAAATGCGGAAGAGGATGCGGAATCAGGTTCGTATATCAAACAGTGGCTGATGGTTGGAAATAAGAGCGATCTGCCGGGGACTGCAGAAAACGCTACGATCTTCAAGGAACTCTACGCTGATAGATTTACCCTCACCATGATTTCCGCCAAAGAGGGCGGGCAACAGGTAGAAGCATTAAGAGGTCGCCTCTTCTCGCTGCTGGAAGTCCTGCGGGTCTACTCCAAGCGCCCCGGCCACGAAACGGATCTGAATACGCCGGTGATTTTAAAGCAGCAGAGCACGGTCCTCGATCTCGCCAAGGAGATCCACAAGGACTTCTTTGCCAAACTCCAATACGCCCGGATCTGGGGAAGCGGAAAATACGACGGTCAGCGGGTGCAACGAGACTATATTTTACAGGATGGAGATATTATCGAACTGCATATGTGATCGCTCCAGGGGCGCTGATCATTGCTCCCCTTCCATTGACTTATAGTGATGGGTTATCTATAATTTTGCCAGAGAGGGGGGGAAGTTAGACAAACGAGGGATTATGCTAGGAGAGGAGCTGCACGGCGGGAGGATCCTCGTCGTCCACCAGGGGGCCATAGGTGACCTCATCCTTGCCTTGCCGGCCATCAAGGCCCTCCGGGACGCTCTGCAACCGGAGTGGTTAGAAATCATGGGGCATCCTTGGATTCTACCTCTGGTCGCTGGTCTTCCCTACGCCGATGCCACTTCTGACGTCAACAGGGCAGAGATGGCCCCCTTTTTTCTTGAAGGTGCGCTTCTCCCCGAAGTGAGACGCAGATATTGTGACGGCTTCGATGCGGCCTTCTGCTTCGGGCAGTCAACAACCCTTGCCCGCAACCTCCACCGAGCGGGTATAGAACAGACCGTTACCCTCCCATCATTCCCCGACAGACGAATACACCTGATAGACCACCACCGCTCATCGTTAAACGCCCTGGGTATTCCCTGTTCTCCTGCGCCACCGAAGCTATTCCTGTATGACGATGAACGGCAGTGGGCAGAAGAATTCCTACACCGACGCGGGTTGATTGCGGATGAAATCATCGCCCTGCACCCCGGGGCAGGGAGCCGCAAAAAGGCCTGGCCCCCTCAGCGTTTTGCCGCCCTGGGGAGAACCTTGGCCCATAAAACCAAAAAGCTCCTCATCATTGAGGGGCCTGCCGACAAAGAAGCGGTCGCAGAAGTTATAGCCGGGCTCAACGGCATTCCTTATCTTCTCGTGCACGACACGCCCCTGAAAAAGCTCGCTGCCCTGGTGAGTTACGCCTCACTCTTTGTCGGCAACGACTCCGGCATCTCACACCTGTCAGCGGCGCTTGGGGTAACGACCCTCGCAATCTTCGGACCCACTGATGCCAGCTGTTGGGCCCCCCGGGGTGAACATACCTTTTGGCTTCAAGGAACTGCCGAGTGCTCGCCGTGTGGGCTCAAGAGGTACCAAAGCTGTCAGCGACAACGGTGTCTCGAATCGATCAAGGTAGAGGACGTCCTGACAGTGCTCAACGAAAATATGAATAGCTACCATAACACCCGCTCCCCACAGGAGAACACCATTGACATCAAACAGTTATCATGCTCACATACAAAGGACTTAGAGGAGATGAACTTGCCCAATCACTAAAAGGAGGGAGTGAAATGGAAGAAAAGAGAATCGGTACGGTCATTGATTACTTTGCCAAGATCGGAGTCGTCGCTTTCCGCGTGGAAGAAGAAGGCCTCAAGGTGGGGGACACCATCCATCTCAAGGGGCACACCACAGACTTGACCGAAAAGGTAATCTCCATGCAGATAGACCTCGAGGTCATCGAGGAGGCAAAAATCGGCGACGATGTGGGGATCAAGATAAAAGATCGCGCGCGAAAGGGTGACGCCGTCTACAAGGTCATCGAATAAGTTGACGGATACGGTAATGCGCCGAGGGATCGCCAACCTCCCCCTGCACGGGGGCAAGGCCCCCCGCTGGCTCTTCGAGCGGATGACGCTGCTGGCCCGCGAGATCACCCGCGTCCTGGTGACCGAGTTTGGGCCCGGAGAAGTGCTACGTCGCCTCTCTGACCCCTTCTGGTTTCAGACATTTGGGTGTTTACTCGGCTTTGACTGGCACAGCAGCGGACTTACGACAACAGTCTGCGGGGCCTTGAAGGAAGGGTTGCGCGGCTTGGAAGGTGAAACAGAAATCTTCGTGGCTGGCGGCAAGGGAAAGGTCTCACGAAAAACCCCGCAAGAGATCACCGGATACTGCGACCGAATTTCTGTCGAGCCCACCCCCCTTATATATGCCAGTCGGATGTCTGCCAAGGTAGACAGCAGCGCCGTGCAGGATGAGTACCAGCTCTATCACCACACCTTCTTCTTCACCCACGACGGCCGGTGGTGTGTAGTCCAGCAGGGTATGAATACCCTCTCCCGCTATGCCAGGAGATATCACTGGCTGGGTGAGGGGGTTGAGGATTTTTGCTGTGAACCCCATGCAGCCATCTGCTGCGACGCCCGCGGCCAGAGCCTCAACATGGTGGCGAAGGAGAGCGTAGGGAACAGGAACGGGGTAGCGGACCTGTTCAAGGAGGAACCCACGCGGGTCATCACCGAGCTCAGCCGGATCGCCCAGCTGGAGCTTCCCAATCGCCACCACATCACTCCCTCGGATCTTAACAGCTCTCGCCTGCACAAGGTCCTCCTTGCGACGTACGAGACGGGGCCTCAGGACTTCGAAAGCGTTCTCGGCACAAAGGGTATTGGGGCTAAGACCATCAGGGCCCTGAGCCTGATGGCGGAACTCATCTATGGGGAGAAACCGAGCTTTCAAGACCCGGCGCGGTTCAGCTTTGCCCACGGGGGTAAGGACGGCCACCCCTACCCGGTGGATCGTGAGACCTACGATTGCTCCATCGATTTTCTGAAAGACGCCCTCTGGACCGCCCAGGTGGGGCGCACGGAAAAGCTCAAGGCCATGAAGCGATTGAACAGTTTTTATACCTCCCCACATGTATAAAAGGCAATCCATCGTGACCGTGCATCAACAAATAATGATAAAAATCGACAATCCCCCCCCGCCCCCCTTTAGAAAACCGAAGGTGACCCTTTTCCCCCCCTTAGAAAAGGGGGGATGGGGAGATTTGAAACCTATTTTCAAAGCAAGACCAGGGAATAACAATGGAACTCTTTGCTGAAAAAGCCAAGGCGTTTCAGGCCACTACCGCACCCTTAGCCGACCGCATGCGGCCTCAGGAGTTGGACGAGTTTGTGGGCCAGGAGCACATCCTCGGCAAGGGTCGAATCCTGCGCAAGGCGATTGAAAAGGGGGAGCTTTTCTCGTTGATCCTCTGGGGTCCCCCCGGCTCGGGCAAGACCACCCTGGCACAGATCATCGCGCGCCGGACCAAGACCCACTTCTTTGCCTTCAGCGCGGTCCTCTCCGGTGTAAAGGAAATCAGGGAGGTCATCAAGGAGGCCGAGGGGGAGCAACACTACCACGGCCGAAAGACCATCCTCTTCGTGGACGAGATCCACCGCTTCAACAAGGCCCAGCAGGACGCCTTTCTCCCCCACGTGGAGAAGGGGACTATCGCCCTCATCGGCGCCACCACTCAAAACCCGTCCTTTGAGGTGATCTCACCGCTCCTCTCCCGCGCGCAGGTCTTTACCCTGGAGCAACTCGGCCCGGAGGAACTGATGCGGATCATGCGCCGCGCCCTCGACGATGCCGAGCGCGGCCTGGGCAAGCATAAGATCACCATAGACAACTCGGTCCTCAAACTCCTTGCCACGCTGGCCGACGGCGACGCTCGGGCAGCGCTCAACGCCCTAGAACTGGCGGCCATGACCACACCCCCTGGGAAGGACGGCACGAGGCAGATCACCCGCGAGGCGGCCGAGGAGTCAGTGCAGAAACGGGTCCTCTACGACAAGGACGGGGAGGAGCACTACAATATCATCTCCGCCCTGCACAAGAGCATGCGGGGGAGCGATCCCGATGCCGCCCTCTACTGGCTCGGGAGGATGCTGGAGGGTGGTGAGGACCCCCTCTATATCGCCCGCAGGGTCATACGCTTCGCCTCCGAGGACGTGGGCAACGCCGACCCCCAAGCCCTCGTGGTGGCGGTGGCGGCCATGCAGGCCTTTCACTTCATCGGCCAGCCCGAGGGTGAGCTGGCCCTGGCCCAAGCCGTCGTCCATCTGGCCGCAGCCCCCAAGAGCAACGCCCTCTACACGGCCTACGGGGCCGTCCGCAAGGCGATCAAAGAGACCGGGGCCCTCCCCGTGCCCAAGCACCTGCGCAACGCGCCGACCCGCCTGATGGAAGAGATGGGGTACGGCGACGGATACCGCTACCCCCATAACTTCCCCGATGCCTTTGTTGAGGAGGAGTACCTCCCAAAGCCCATAAAAAAACACCGCTTTTATAAACCCACCGATCGGGGGAACGAGCGTGAGATCCGCGACCGCCTCAAACGGTGGTGGAAGGGGAAGAAAGGATGACCTTAGGGAAAAAAGGCAAAACAGTCCTCGTAATCATGGCGGCGGTAGCCTGTTTCATCTTGATCAAGTATCTCATCGTCTCCGATGAGGCGCGGATCAAACGGGTGATCTACCAGGGGAAGGCGGCTATCGAAAAAGAGGACTTCGAAGGGGCCCTCAAACACGTCTCCCGCGATTATCAAAACGACTACGGCCTGAACAAAATGGCCATTGCCGCCCTCCTGAAGCGTCTCTACGCGCAGTTTGACGACATCACCATCCATGTGGAGGAGATTGATATAGAGATACGAGAAGCAGGGCTGGGGCAGGCCGCCCTCCTCACGTGGGTCACGGCCCGGTGGGGGGAGGAGATCGGGTACATCGTGGGGAGTGCCGAGAATCCGAGCCGCGTGGTCTTCACCCTGGCAAAAGAGGGGAAGCGCTGGCGGGTCATCAAGACCGACGGTGTGGAGCCGGAAGAGGGACTTTGGCTGTGAAGCCGTTTATCGCCGACCTGCACGTCCACTCCAAATACAGCAGGGCTACCAGCCGCGAGATGGGGCTGGAGATGATGGCCATGTGGGCAAAACTGAAGGGTATCCACCTGGTGGCCACCGGCGATTTCACACACCCCGTCTATTTCGCGGAGATCAAGGCAAAGCTCGAACCGGTTGCAGAGGGTATTTTCCGCCTCAAGGAGGGGGAGCAGGGGGCACACTTTATCCTCTGCACCGAGGTGAGCAACATGTTCGCCCAGGGGAAAAAGACCAACCGCCGCACCCACACGCTGATCTTTGCCCCAAGCATAGAAGTGGTGGAGGGGATCAACACGGCCTTGGGGAGACTCGGCAAGCTCGGCTCGGACGGCCGTCCGATCTTTAGCTTTCCGGTAAAAGATCTCGTCAAGATAATCCTTGATGTCTCAGAAGAATGCCTCTTAGTACCGGCACATGCCTGGACCCCGTGGTTCTCCATCTTCGGGGCCAATTCCGGGTTCGATTCACTGGAGGAGTGCTTTGAGGAACAGACTGAACATATCCACGCCATTGAAACCGGCCTATCCTCCGACCCGGAGATGAACTGGCGATGGAGCGCCCTCGACAAGCTCACCCTCATCTCCAACTCCGACGCACACTCGCCGAGCAAGATCGGGCGCGAGGCCAACTGCTTCGCCTGCGCCCTCGAATACCCGGAAATCATCAGGGTCATCAAGGAGAAGGACCCCGCGGGCCTGCTCTTTACGGTGGAGTTCTTCCCTGAGGAGGGCAAGTACCACTACGACGGCCACCGCAACTGTAAGGTCCTCCTCGCCCCGCACGAGAGCAGGGCGAATGACGACATCTGCCCGGTCTGCGGCAGGAGGCTGACTGTGGGGGTGATGCACCGGGTGGAGGAGTTGGCCGATAGACCAGAGGGTTTTGTCCCCCCCAATGCCATCCCCGCCATCCACCTCATCCCCCTGGAGGAGATCATTGCCGAGGCCCTGGGACAGGGAACAGGCACCAAGGGGGTAAATCAGGAGTACATGCGGATGGTGGAGAGTGGAGGGTCGGAATTCGCCGTGCTCATCGACCTGCCGCCGGAGGAGATCGAGCGCATCGCCCCGCCAAGGATCTACGAGGGGATCATGCGGGTGAGGAAGGGTGAGCTTGAGATCACCCCAGGCCACGACGGCGTCTACGGCCAGATCAGCATCTTTCCCAAGGAGGGGGAGGAAGAAAAACCCGCAGAAGGGGAAGAGCAGATGAGTTTGTTTTGAAATTAAGATAAACTAATAAATAAAAAATTTGCATCGTCTAGCATGATAGATTTGTAAACTAGATCGCGTAAGAGGTAATCAGTGGAGGAGAAACTTAAGCTTCTGGAAATTCTGTCATTTCTTAAAAAACGCATTTATTTTTATGATGGCCTTATTGTTCTGCTTATTTTGGTAGCTAGTATTTATTGTCTCTTCGCTAACTGGCTAGGTCCTCATCTCGTTGCTTTGTTAAAGTTCTATAACTGTCCTGATGCAAGTAACTGGGGACATTTGTTTTTTCTAGTAGGATTCCTTTTGCTTTTGATGGCAGCTTTTTTATTTTGGCGAAAGAAGCGAGCAGTTTCATGTTTCTCAAAAGAAGAACTTGGCATCTTATTCGCTCCAAACTTTTCTGAAGATCTAGAAAAAGAAGTCGAACTACTTTTTACCAATCTTAACCTCGAACTTAAGTCTCATGAATTCCTCAATCGGTTTTCAATCAAACGACTACCGCCAAACATATCTATAAACAGCATGGAGGATGCAACCAGCGTTTTAAGAAAATCTCACGCCATATGCGCAGTATGGGGAGTATTCGATCAGGAGTACACAGATCAAGGTAGAACAGCAGGTTTCTCTCGATTAGCTCTTACTTTTACTTCTTCTGCACGCATTCACCCTCTTCGTCATCAAGCTCTCGCCTTTTCTCTTGCAGAAAAGAAACTACAAGTCAAGGAACGAACACAGATAGCGGATCGCCAGATTATGGCTAGAGATATTGGTCTTGTTGTCAGAAATGTGCTCGGCGTGGTTCTCCTCATCGACCAGCGTTATAAAGAGGCTATAAAAATATTTAGCCCAATGCTCATAGGGATGCAGGCATTAGTGAACAGACAAAGTTCTATTGCACTCAAAAGGTTTCGGAATCAAGTAAAATTTGATTTAGCGTATTCTATGACCATGCTAACAAGTCAACAATATTTGCCTTACCTATTCGAAAAAAATTTATTTTCCATTCCCGAACGAACTCTTCGAGCTTGGCTTAATAATGTAACGCAGGCAATAAGACTTGATCCACAAAACTCCACGCACTACTTGTCAAAGGCTATCTATCTTTTTCTCCTTGGAGAAATCGAAGAAGCCATGGCATCTGCGCGACAAGCGAAGAAAACTGCTCCAAAAGCTCTTGCAACACCAAATTTTTCACTTGCTTTCTTGTACAATTTCACTGGTGAATTTGAAAAATCGAAAGATGAATACAAAAAGGGATTAGGGAAAAAAACATCTTATGACGAAAATTTAATAAATCAGTGTCTTTTCTTTATTCGCCAATGCATTGAACAGTTTCCGGATAAAAAACAGCTTCGTCTTGCGCTAGCCTTGATCGAAATTCAACGTGGTTCTAAAGAGCAAGGCCTAAAAGAACTGGAGGAGTTCATCAAGAATCCCCCAAAAGAAAAGAATTTGGAGTCATTTGTAACGGAAGGCAAACAACTTCTGGAAAATTACATGTAAAAAAGGAGGTCAAATTTTCATTCCTGATAATACAGAATGCACACAACCTCGTCAAACGAAAAGTAATTGAACGAGTTGAACCTGTGGGATAAAACCAATATATATAAATTATTTTTCTATAATAAACACCTTGCATTATGCCAGGGAGAAAGAAAAATGATCGTTGAGTGCAAAAAATGTGAAGCTCTTGTCGATGCGAAAGTTTTGAAAGATTATGAAGTATTTGATCCACAACTCGGCCCACCATGCAAGTATAGCTTTCTAAAATGTCCAAAATGTCATAGTCCACTCCTTGTTATCCAAGAAAATTTTGGAGAAGAATGGGATGATCCTTATAGATTGTATCCACCCCAGGCAAGAATTAATGCTTTCTATCCTGAGCCTATAAAGAAAGCATATTGGGAAGCTAATGCATGTTTTAAAGCGAAGGCCTACACAGCAGCCGCGATTATGTGTAGAAAAACGCTTGAGGGAATTTGCAATGAACACAAAATTAAAGAGGAAAATTTGGCACTTTCATTACAAGAAATGAAGAACCAGGGAATCATAGAAAACCGACTTTTTGAATGGGCAGATATGTTAAGAATATCAGGTAATGAAGCCGTCCATGATTTATCTGTAATAGTATCAGCAGATGACGCTAGAGATATTATCGAGTTCACAAATGCTCTTCTCGAATATATGTTCACCTTTAGGGATAAGTATACAAAATATAGAAAAAGGCAAGAAGAAAAAAAGAGAAAAATCCATTTAAAAACTTAACTAGAAAATGAAAAATGGGGATAAACCTCCATTCTTGACAATTCAGAATGCGCACAACCTCATCAGCTAACTTAACTTCAGGAGTCTAAATTATGAACTATAAATTGAGCCCATCGGATTTAACGTTTTTATACGAGAGTTGCAAGCATTGCTTCGTTTTGAGGGTCAAGCACGGCATTTCGCAGCCTTCTATTCCCTTGCCCGGTGTGTTCAGCACTATCGCCAATCTTCAGAAAAACCACTATTCCGGGAGGCGAACCGAGGAGTTTTGCCCGCAACTGCCTCCGGGTATCGTTAAATATGGCGAACAGAGGGTCCAATCTATACCCGTTCAGTTCGATGACCTGGAAAGCACCTGCTTCATAACCGGAAGATTCGACGTGGTTGCCGAATTGGATGACGGCTCGTTTGCCGTAATGGATTTCAAGACCGGCAAGCCCAGCGAAGAAAAAGTCGAGATGTACGGCAGGCAGCTTCACGCCTATGCCTTGGCCCTGGAAAACCCGGCACAAGGGGCGCTTAAGCTCTCTCCTGTCTCACGTATGGGGCTTCTCTACTACACGCCTGATCAGTGTGAGTATACCGGCAATGACCGCCAGGTCCTTTCCGGCCAAATGTCCTGGCACGAGGTAATGAGAGACGAAGCTGGATTCCACAAGTTCCTACATGACGTGGTTGCGTTGCTCGACGGCCCCCTGCCTGATCCTGACCTTGAAACATGCGACTGGTGTTCCTATCGCGCCGAGACCACAGGAGTTTCGGATACGCCGACACAAGGCAGCGACGATCCTCAATCTCAAGCTGTTATTCCAAACTGCCCCAAGTGCGGGGATCTGATGAAACTTCGAACCGGCAAATTTGGAAAATTTTGGGGCTGCGTGAATTACCCGAATTGTAAGGGAACTCGACAAGCCTGAAAAAGTTATTTTAGCAGGCAGGAAAAACATAGCGAAGAAAGGGGTGAACAATGGCATGTCCGACATGTGGAACTTCTGTGCTTTTTGGCGGAGTTAAGGTCGGCAATAAAAGGTATTGCAGCAAAAAATGTTACGAGGCAGACGAAATAAACAGAATTGCCGCGCAAATTCCAAATGAACAGGTTGAGCAGTTGGCACATGAGCTGCGCAATGAAAGATGCCCAAAATGTAAAAGTCATGGGCCAATAGATATTCACAAATCACACAGTGTGTATTCATTTATTATCTACACAAAATATGAAACACGCGGTCATTTGCTTTGTAAAAAATGTGCCATAAAACAGCAAACAATAGATTTAATTACTTCGCTTCTGTTAGGATGGTGGGGTGTCCCTTTTGGTTTAATTATCACCCCTATACAAATCATTAGAAACGTAATTTCCATGAGCCAGAACCCAGGCATCAATGGACCAAGTGATGATCTAAAACAAAGAGCAAGGTTAATTTTGGCATCACATGCAATGGCAGAAACAGCCTAACAGAGCTCTCGGAAAGAGGGCAAATCTTTACAGGATGCAATCAACCATCACAGCGGATGCAACAACCCGCATCACTAAGTTTAATCGGCAAATGGTGAGATTATGATTATTTCTTTTATAATTTTCATCGGATTGTTTATCATCTTTCTGTTGAGTTTTGTGAATTTTGATCGACTTTTAAAAATCGAGTATGAAATTTACAGGGAACAGTGGATTACAGATGGAAAGCCCTTTGGCATTTTTTGGCGACCTTCTGAGAGCACTACATTTTTAAGCTTGATTGCAATGTGGAGTCTATCTTTATATTGGCTTTTTAAGACCCCTGAATGGATAAGAAACGATGTTAAAGCACAAAAGACTTTGCGAAAGGTTCGAATATTTACACTCATTGGGAATGTCGGAATTATTGTGTGGTTTACAATAACCATTATTACAATCAATGACTAAGAAGAAACTAAAGAAGTAGTTTGAGGTAATCGTTCAATGCATACAAAAATACCAAGAACCTTACAAGAAAAAGGGCAAATCTTCATTCTTGACATTTCAGAATGCACACTATCGCATCAACCATTAAGTAATTGTAGGTTTTTTAGTAGATGAAAAAGCTAGTAGCTTTGACTATTGCAGGAGTATTAATATTTTGTGTCGCATGCTGGGCATTTGGAGACGTGCAAGTCCCGCATTTCTACAAGGTTAAGGTTACACTCAGAGATGGTACAAGCATCACTGGTGGATCGTACGGCCTGTTAGGTTTTTTTGGCAGCAGATTATCCGCCAACCCGGTCAAAAGTGTTGCGTTGTCTCATACAAACGGCAGCATCAAGGGGCATGTTCAATTCTTTGGGAACCCTGAGACGAAAACGTATGAAAGGTCAGGTAATGGGCTCAAGCTCCGCGTGTACACTTACTATAAGACTATCACGGAACACCCGGCTTGGAGTGAGTTCTATTTAATCAAAGAAGAGAAGCAGGTGCCCCTCAATACCATCCTTCGAGTCGATACGCTCAAAATTATGGGAAAAGGTTTCGCGATCTACCAAGATCCGGCCGTGTACGCAGATATCAAAGAACCCTACCTGATGGTCGAGACCTGCGGCCTTGGCTGCCCGGCAAAACTCTACTCAGAAGATGCGTCGATAACAAAAGAAAAGTTACAAAAGCTGTGGGATACGTACCTTGCCTGTAAGCATCGCGTTACCCCTGAAGGATCTAAGCGCATGGATAAGATAATGTCGAAATACCAGTTGAAGATAATGGTCGACCCCTTCTGCATCGACTAAAGAGGATGAATGAAGGTAATCTTAAGAGCTAGAAATTCTAAGAAAGGAGTTAACAGATGAATACCGGCGGAGGCGCTCGAAAGGTATCAAAAAAGCTCGCAGAAAAAACTGCTGATAAATTTATTTCAAGAACTATAATAATAGCAATTGGAATCGCGGGTGTTGTATGCCTTGTGCTTGCCGGTATCATCGTTGAGACTGAAGTATCAGGTATCGCATTAAACGATCCCGAGCTCTACATAAGCCTGTTCCTTGGATTTGCCGGTATCGCTCTGCTCCTTATATGTGGTATTCTATACGCGATAAAGCTCAACTTAAAGGGCACCATCCTCCTTACTCTTATAGAGGGGTATAACAATATAGGCATTGCCCTCATGCAGAAGGTCAAAGAGGGGACGATCAATGCAGCGGATGTAGGCGTACTCGCTCAAAAACATTACCAAGCCTTGGAGAAGCTGGTGCTGCCGGAAAAGTAACAAAAAAAGGAGGAACATCATGGATATACAGACCTTAACAACATTCTTTATGTGGTGTACAATCATAAACGGAGGCTTGCTGGTCCTCTGGACCATCATGTGTATTGTGGCCCCGGATTTGGTGTATCGTACGCAGCGCATATGGTTTCCTATTCCGCGCAAGACGTTCGACGTGGCCATCTACTCGTTCCTCGGGTTGTTCAAAATCTTCTTCCTCTTCTTCAATGTCGCTCCATACGTGGCGTTGCTGATCATAGGATAAAAAAGATCGAGGTGATCGTCCAATGAACCCAAAAACACCACGGACCTTAGCTCAGTTCTCCGCCATCCTCGTGTTCCTGGGGATAGCGGTGATGGACCCGCTGGCCGGCCTCGCCCTGATGGTGCTCGCGGGTATTCTCTCAATAATTGCAATAATATTCGGCACCAAAAAAGTACGCGTTATCGCTATCATCTTATTGGCAATCATCATCTCATTTGCCATATGGAAGCTGCCTGAGGCCCGGCAACACCTAAAACGATACCGCGAGCGAGCCCCTGCCGTAGAAAAGGGGATCGCATTGCAAAGCTTGATTTTTCAATCGCACGCAATTCATCAACCATAAAGTAGTTGAACGAGCCAAACAAATACTATAAGGTCAATAATAAAAATTTTCTAACTATTAACAATTAGACACATCATAATATGAGCACGTAACATGTTTGAGCGGAAGCATGAAAAACTGGCTCCTGTTTCAGTCTTCATCAGGAGAATAACAATAAGTCTTATAACGGCCTGTGTTCTGGTCTTAGCTGCTGTGTTCATCGGCATTGCCGGGTATCATTGGATAGCTGGACTTGAGTGGGTTGATGCCCTTTTGAATGCATCAATGATTCTTGGAGGAATGGGTCCTGTAAATCAACTTACGTCACAAAGCGCGAAAGTTTTTGCGTCAGGATATGCGCTTTTTAGCGGACTTATATTTATTGCGGTAATGGGAATCGTTTTCTCGCCAATCGTGCATAGGATGCTTCATACATTTCATATTGATGATAATAATTTGCAGAAATAAAGAGGCACGATAATTCAGAAGGCCACTGCTTCATTAGCCATCAACGTGTGGCGATTGAGAGACGCGGAACTAATCTCCACGGTAAAAACCGACTAGGGAGGAATACTCTATGAAGAAACAACGGCTTCACAAAACAATTCAAGAACTTCGTGACGAGCTCGAGAAGGCCCAATCAGCAGAAGACCACGTTCGAGAGCACATCCAGATTTTGCTGAAAGAGATTGCAGAGCTCGTTGATGAAGACGGAGAGATACCATCTCACCGGCAACAACAGTTCCTTGAACGGCTCAAGGAATCTGTCCAACATTTCGAGGCATCACACCTTTCGCTGACGGCAGCAGTGGGGCGAGTGATAAAAGCCTTGAGCGATATGGGCATCTAGAAAGGAGGTATCGCATAGGGAAAAATTGGAATGGACATTCATAATCAGCATAAAAAACATTTAACCATGAAAGGGGAAATACTATGAATATCTATATAGGAAGCTTGTCCACCAGTATAACGAGTGATGATTTAAAAAACGCCTTTGAAGCGTATGGTAAAGTTGATGATGTGAAGATCATTACGGATAGATACACGGGAGAAGCGAGAGGATTCGCGTTCGTGGAAATGCCAACAAAAGCGGAAGCTGTCGCTGCTATTGAAGGTTTAAATGGGTCAGAGCTCAAAGGAAGCACGATTGTAGTAAATGAAGCTCGTCCACGTTCCGATAGTCGTGGTCGAGGAGGGAAAAAGCGCTCCTGGTAAAAGATTTTTTAACAAAAAGTCTGGACGCATCGATAGCCTTAAGAATACAAAGGGCACACAACTCCATCAGTCATAATTAGCTGAAGGGAGGTGAAGATGGATATGAAAAAGTTGTCGCATCACATCATGCGTGCTTTATTCGTCGGATTACTTGTGTTGGCTTTCGTCGGCATCAAAACACAACCACCCTTCACCTCGTCTCCGGCAACGGCGTCATCAGAGCCAATGGCCAGCAAGCGTGTCCAACCAACCGATTTCGTGTACAAAGGCGCGTTCAGACTCCCCGGCGGTGATGATCCGCCGCTCACCTTTGCCTACGGCGGTAACGCCATGACCTTCAATCCCGACGGCGACCCATCCAACCGCGATGCGTATCCGGGGTCGCTCTTCATCATGGGGCATGAGCGCTTAGCCTATGGGGATCTCCCGAACGGCAGCCAGGTCGCTGAGGTCAGCATCCCCGTGCCAGCCACGTCATCGAACTCTGAAAATCTCCCGAAGGCACAGTTTATCCAGGATTTTCACGACGTCACGGCTGGATTCTTTACGCAGGTCGAGGAGATCCCCAAAGTGGGTATGCAGTATCTCAATCACCCGGCTACCGGCCCCAAAATTCACCTGGCCTGGGGCCAGCACTTGCAATCGGATAGAATCGCCACCCATGCCTGGTTCAATCCCACCCTAGCGAAGCCGAATCTGCAGGGGGTCTGGTTCATTGGCAACCAGGACTTATACAGCGTCAACGGGTATTTGTTCGATATCCCCACAGCCTGGGCAGACGCGCATGTCGGTGGCCGATACCTTGCCACCGGACGCTTCCGCGACGGCGGACAAGGCGGAATGGGACCGACGCTCTTTGCGTACCGCCCCTGGTTGCCCGACGGATCAGCGCCGCCGTCGGGAACCAATCTTTCCGAAGTGACGCTACTGCTGTATGAAAACGTGTACAATACCGATAAGATCGTGCGCTGTCTGAAAGGCTATCAACATGCCGATGAATGGGAAGGCGGGGCATGGATAACCACGCCTTCGGGCAAGTCGGCGGTCCTCTTTTCCGGCAACAAGGCCACGGGGGCAAAAAACTGGTACGGCTACCTCAATGCGGAGAATCCAGAAAAACCATGCGTGCAGTCTGAAAGCGTCGGTGAGTTTCGGGTCTGCATTACCGCCGACGGCCGTGATTGCCCACCCGAAGACCTCAAAGGATGTACGGCATATGCAACTGAAAGGGGATGGTGGGCGAGCCGCTTCGATGCCCAGTTTATTCTGTACGATCCGGCAGATCTCGCCCAGGTCGCCGCCGGCAAAAAGAAACCCTGGGAGCCGCAGCCCTACGCTTCTGTGAGCATCGAGAAATACCTGTATCTCAACCCGACAGGCATCGAAAAAGAAATGATTGGCTCAGGTCCCCAGCGAAGATACAAAATCGGCCCCGCGGCGTATGACCGCGAAAACGGCCTGTTGTATGTCCTGGAGTGGTTTGCCGATGGGGCCAAACCGGTGGTCCATGTCTGGAAAATATTGTAAGTGGAGGAAAGCAAATGAAGGCAAAAGGGTTTTATATTACCTTAATGTTCATTGTAGTGTTTATCACCCTTGTCGCGTGTGGCTCTAAAGCGGATGTCTCAGCAAGCTACAGTGTAACGGCAACAGGTACCATACAAAAAACAGGCATTACGACCTATATGTATGGCACCCATGTTTTAAAGAACGATAATGGCAAAACGCTGTATGCATTAAAAAGCGATACTATTAACCTTGATAATTACGTGGATAAAGGTAAGGTTACCGTAAAAGGAGATTTGGTAAGTGGCTATCCAGTGGATGGCGGACCGGAGTATCTTAATGTAAACAAAGTAGAATAGAAATTAAAATTTCGCATGATCGATCCTGGGCTGAAGGATAAGAGCGTTCTGGTCACCGGCGGTAATAACCCTCATGGCATTGGCGCGGCCACGGCCCGTGCCTTTGCAGCACAGGGTGCAGGTGTGTTTATCCATTGTCTCCGCCAACCATATGACCCTAAAAGTGTCCCAGACAAAAAAGCGTTACAAACTCCTGGGCTACCCTACTTCTTCTCCCAGCAAGCCAAATCCGCTGAAGAGGTTGTCCAAGAAATTCAAAAAGCCGGCGGCAAGGCAGCCTCCTGGGAATGCGACCTCGCAACCCCCAAGGCGATTCCCGCTCTCTTTGACCGCGCAGAAGATGAACTGGGGCCTGTCGATATCTTGATCAATAATGCCGCCGAGTACCTCGCCGATACCTTTGTGCCTGAACAAATGCTCAAAAATCACGATGCCGCCCTGTGGGAAGGGGGACCATTGATGTCTCCGATCTCAGCTAAGAGCTTTGACCATCATTTTGCCGTGAACACGTGCGCTTGTGCCCTCATGATGGCGGAATTCGCCCGCCGCCTCCGCGAGGATGAGCGCCCGTGGGGGAGGATTATCAATGTCAGCGCGGATTGTTCTTGGGGAAGTCCGGGAGAAATCTCCTATCGGGCCAGCAAATATGCCCTTGAGTCATACAGCCGCAGCGCTGCTGCCGAGTTAGGACCGTTGGGCATTACCGTCAATGTCCTTTCACCAGGACCCGTGCAGACCGGCTACATTGCGTCGGAAGCGGAAAAGGAACTGGTCGACGAAATCCCCTTGCGGCGTGTGGGCCGACCGGAGGACATCGCCGATGTGATCCTCTTTTTGGCGTCTGAACAGGCCCGATGGATGACCGGACAAGTGATTACGGTGCATGGCGGCCACCGCATGGCCCTGGGGCGGTAATGAATATCAAGGACGAATGGGCGCACACCCTATGGGCGAACTGGTGAGCCTGTTCATCTCCCGATCGAGCGATGAGGGAGACGGTGTATGCAGAGGAGGAACCGGATGAGACCATCACAAGGTTCCAAAAGAAGTAACAAAGCGAAGACAAGACGCTCTGAGTTGGCACGCAAAGGTGTCCCCTTCGTGTTCTACGGCCTGGTCCTGTTCGGCCTGTACCTGAGCAGCCTGTATAGCTACCTCCTCTTCCACAACCTTGCGGAGATATTCGTCATTGTCGTCGGCTGCAGCATCTTTATACTCGCCTTGAACTCGCGGCAGCGCCTGGACAACAGCTATGTCCTGTTTCTGGGAATTGCCTACTTGTTCGTCAGCGGCTTGGATCTGCTCCACACCCTGGCCTACAAAGGGATGGGCGTATTCCCGGGCTACGACGCGAATCTGCCGACCCAACTGTGGATTGCCGCCCGCTATTGCCAAAGTATCTCCCTGTTGATCTCCCCTCTCTTTCTCCACCGAAAACTGAATATATATCCGGTGTTCGCGGTTTACACTGTGGTGACAATTGCGGTGATCGCTGCGATATTCGCCAATGCCTTCCCGGTTTGTTTTGTGGAAGGGGTCGGTCTGACGCCGTTTAAGAAGATCAGTGAGTACATCATTGCCTTTATGTTCATAGCCGCCATCGCCTTTTTGCTGTACAAACGCACCTCCTTCGATCGGCATGTACTGCAATGGCTGGTGGCATCACTGGTCCTGACCGTTGCCTCCGAATTGGCCTTCACGTTGTATAGCAGCGTATATGGTTTTGGTAATCTCGTCGGACATTTTCTCAAGATCATTGCGTTTTATCTCATCTACATCGCCATTGTCGAAATGGGATTGGAGAAGCCGCAGCGTCTGTTGTTTAAAAATCTCAAACAAAATGAAAAGGCGCTGCAAGCCGCGCTGAAAAAAGTGCAACGGCTCGCAATCACCGATCCCCTGACGGGCCTGTACAACCAGCGCCATTTCTCCACGGTGGCCGAAGAAGAACTCCGGCGTGCCTGTCGCTATGGACGTTCTCTATCCGCCATTATGCTGGATATCGATCACTTTAAGCGGGTGAACGATACCTACGGGCACACGGTTGGTGACCACTTGCTGCAAGAGGTAGCTCAAAGCTTCCGGCAGGAATTGCGGAGAGTGGACGTGGTGGGGCGTTATGGAGGTGATGAGTTTGTCGTCCTGCTCCCTGAAAACGACCTGGCAGCCGCTCGGCAGGTGGCTGAGCGGCTGCAAAAAAGTATCGCTCGGAGGCAGATCGCTACCCCCAAGGGATCGGCGAAGATCACGGCGAGTCTGGGGGTTGCCGCGTTGGACTGCGAGGAGACCACAGTGGAACAGCTACTCAGCCGCACGGATCAAGCCCTCTACGCCGCAAAAAAGGCCGGCAGAAACCGGGTCAGGAGCGGTTGAAGGCCCGCGAGCATAAATGTACGCAGCTTCAGTACCTATCACAGAGGATGATGGACGAGGAAGGAGAGAGGAGATATGACCAGCAGAAAAAAGGCACTCGCAGGTCTTGGCCTCGCGTTTCTTGTAGGGGGCGTAATCGGTCTGGCCATCGGTGGGTACGTTGGAATGCGTTTAATGGTCTCTTTTTTCGGAAACAACTGGCTCCATGAACAGGCCGCCGACGTTCAGACACGCATCGTCATACTGAAACACTTAAGGGCAGCGGAGAGGAACCAGGCGATCGAACTCCTTGAGGCCCAGCTGGATGATGACCTGATCTCAATAGAACCGGATAAATACATCAACGACCAAACAATTTCCGATATTAACAATGCGATTCACGAGGCCAGAGAATATCGTTCTAACCATCCCCGCGCATCAAACCGTCCACATGTCGACACGATGGTGAAGAACGTGTTCTCGCAGGAGCCGTACAAGTGAGATGTCGTTGCATTCTTGCTCTCTCGCTCTGTGTATAGCAGCTTGGGAGAAGAGCGTCAGATAAAAACAAAAAGGAGCACACAATGGGAAGCATACAAAAAAAGCGACCAACCGCGGTTACGGTGATAGGTTGGATATTTATAGCTGGTGCTATTTTGATGATCTTTTCAGGCGGTATGGGTTTTATGGCCTTTTCCTTTATGCAACACATGGGGGGAGAGGCCGCGCCGCCTATCCCTGAAGACGCCCCCTTTCAGTTCGGCGTGATGGAGGTTATTTTCCAGCACTTTGGACTCATCGCGCTCGTGCAAATCGCCCTTGCAGCCTTTATACTGATAGCAAGCATACAATTTTTGAGGCTTCGCCGATGGGCCCGCACCGCCCTTGAAGTGATCGCCTGGCTGGGATTAGTCTATTTCGTTGGCTTCGGTATATTTTTCGTGGCATCGTGGATAGCTATGACCTCAAACATACCCTTTTCAGAAGGGGCTTCTGGACCTTCACCCATGTTTGGTATCTTCGGTGCTGTCATGGGTTTTGTTGTTACACTCTTCTGGGCTGTCCCTCTTGTTGTTATTATTATCTTTCTCCGAGGGAAAATTATCAGAGGAGCTGTATCGTAAATTTATACAAAGAATCGTATCTTACTGCTCATGCTTAACACTAAGTTGAAAATGTGATAATATACATAAGACCTCATCAATCTCCACAACAAGTTTATTAGAGTGCGCCAAACAGGCAAAAGGTAAAACATATATAGTGATAACAACTAAACAAAAGGAGGGGAAAATGGAAGACAAACAAGCATATCAGGAAAAAATGCAGGCGCAATTAAAGGATTGGGCCACAAAAATCGATGCGCTCATCGCAAAAGCTGAACAGGCAGGAGCAGAAAAGAAAAATGAGTATCAGGAACAAATCCAGAAGCTGAAGGAAAAGAAAAAAGATGCGGAAGGAAAGCTTCAAGAATTAAAGGCATCGGGAGAAGAAACGTGGGTGGAAGTCAAAGATGCCCTGGAAAAAATTGCAACAGATGTCCGGAGTGCCTTTAATACGTTTCTTCACGGAAAAGAGACAGAATGAGTAAATAGCAAGCCGTCAGGGGATATTGTACCACTACAAACCTCTCTTGTACTATGACGACATTTTGTGTTAGTATATGAATCGGGTGCTTTGAAAAACCATACTTTGTAATAAAAAGGAGGGTCAGCACATGAAGAAAAATATGGGCGCGCTTGATCGAGTCATCAGGATAATTCTGGCAATCGTCATATTAGTACTCTATTTGGCGGGCAACCTGTCGGGCACCGCTGCCATCATCCTCGGCATCATTGCGGTGATTTTTTTCCTAACGAGCCTGGTAGGATTTTGCCCTTTGTATGTCCTCTTTAACATATCGACAAAAAAATCAAAAAAGAAAGCACCCAAGAAGGCGAAAAAGAAGACAGCAAAGAAAAAGAAATAGAAGACCGTTTTTTATTGAAAATGTTGAATGCCACTCTCCCGGACGACCATGAGGATGGTGTGCGGGAGAGTGGTGAAAACTTAAACTCCTTCATAACCCTTTACACTTGACACTCTAACAATCCTCTGTCGTACCCCCAGAGAGACCGCCAAGGGGAAAAGGGGGTAGTCTATAAATAAAAGCAACAAGGGAGGGTATTGATATGAAGCACCTCATCTGGATATCCTTGATATTTGCAGGCATAGGCTTGATGGCGTGTCCCGCACCGCAGGCGGAGCGTGAAATCCGGGAGTATAAAGGTGAACATCTTGATCCCTTTGACAGAAAATACGACAATTCTATTAAGGGCCCCCAGCAGGTCGATATCGAGCAATACCGGCTTCGCATAACGGGTTTGGTGCAAACCCCCCAATCCTTGACCTATCAAGAAGTACTGAATTTACCCAACGCAAAACGTGCCGTCACCCTCTATTGTGTGGAAGGTTGGGACGAACACCTCCTCTTTGAGGGGGTGCGCCTGGCCGATCTGCTGGCCCTGGCAAAGCCAAAAAAAGGGGTGCAAACCGTCATCTTCTATGCTGTTGATGGCTATTCCTCTTCTCTATTCTATGATGATATTATCCGCCTTGACATTTTGCTAGCGGCCAAGATCAATGGGCGGGTCCTCGATGCCCAGCGGGGCTTTCCCTTTCAAGTGGTGGCCGAATCAAAGTTGGGATACAAATGGGTAAAGTGGGTTAAAGAAATTGAATTGTCGGATAAGCCTTATAAGGGATATTGGGAACAAAGAGGATTTGATAATGACGCAGATGTAAAATAGGGAGCATACCTCAATGGTGTGCACAGTGCTTTTAGACTTGGCACTAGCGTGACTGAGCTTAACTATTTGTGCGATTAAACGCGGTGGGAAGATAGGAAATATTTTTTGATGTAATTAAAGGAAGCGACTCTTTTCCTCTTTCTTACAAAGAACTCTTTCAAAAACGCCACGTAACGATACCGTGAGTGGTATCATACGGTGAAACACTTACTTGAACTCGGTCGCCCTCCATCACCCGAACTCTCTTTTTTTTCATCCGGCCACAGAGGACACCTTTAACAATAGTATTATTATCACACTCGATCTCCATACTCCCCCGTCCTATAACCTTAGTCACTATTCCTTCAAGCTTGATTAAATCGTCTCTGCTCACTATACCTCCGCTGAATAACTATTTAGTCAATACGTATAAACTGATGAAAAATTTATCACACAACACTTCTTCTTGCAATAGAAAACTTATTTTGTGCATCTTCCGTGTAAATCATTATATGATGACAGCCTTAGATTTTTCCTGTGGCCATTATAGTCCGACTGTTAGTCTTTTCCTAATCCAAAGTCTTTCATAAAACGTTCCGGTATCACAATAACCTTTTTTTGCTTATAATCAAAAATCAATACCCCTGTTTTTGCCCGCGCCACTTCTTTATCCGTCTTCTTGTTGATAACGCGATAAACAAAATCCCAACCGTATTTAGTAATATTTTGAATACCAATTTCAATCGTCAATATTTCTCCGTACAAGACCTCTGCTTTATAGACAACTGCCAAATCTGTCATGATCAGACCGAAGCCTTCGATATCTGATTCGGAAAAACCACGAGAGTTTAAAAATCTCACCCGGGTTTCATGCATAAGAGAGATTATGGAATCATGCCCAAGATGCCCGCCATAATTGATATCACTAATGCGTACTGCAATATCGGTTGAAAACTGAAATTGCTCAGGAAGTCCAATCGTAATACGAGCCATCGGTATCTCCGTAATGTAATCAGTCTCTTCTAAGAAACTCACATCAAACGTGTTGATGGATTGATAACGCTTCGATCTTTTCTGCGCTCCGAAAGCGTGCCGTGCCAATCTGTACGCGGAAGTAAATTCTCTCTATGTTTGATAAAGACACAAAAAAACCTCTTATGCAGAGGCCTTAAGTATTTCTAATGTTGTGGTACCTGGTGTAGGATATTTCACAACGCCTGTCTTTGCGAACGCAGCCCAAAGCTTATTCTTTTTTCTCTTTTTGAACGCCGGTCTCTTCAGCCTGCGGTGGGGTGGCTGTAGTTGGTTGTTCCTCAGGCTGCTTTTCCGGCTGTCCTTTTTCCTCCTTCTCCGGTGGAGGAGAAATCCCTTTTATATCGCGGCAGAAACTATTGATGCCTGCCGCCGCTACAAAACCATCGACGCGGACCATACCATTGTTATAAGCCCGATGGATTTCCAATGCCACTTCCTGAATATCTTCCTGTGTAACAACTTTGTGAGGATCCGCGTAGCTCCACTCTTCACCCGGGGCAATTCCTAATGCCTGTAATTGAATGAAACAGGCCTCACAGATTAAATCCTCCCCCATCTTCAGGGTGAGAACAAGATTTTTGGCCAGTTCGCAATGGCTCACCCCCACCCCCTCACACTCCTTTACTTCGACAAGGCCCATCAGCTCCTTGTTTTCCTCAGTCTTTCCTTGTGCACCGGCTAAGACAGCACAAAAGAAGATGACCATCATGGCCACTATACAAATTTTGCTCAGCCGATTTGCAATATCCATCTGATTATCTTTAACTCTGCACATTATCAAAGTACAATAACTCTTACCAAATTAAGAGAGATTTGTCAAGAAAATTTGGCACGGTTACCGATATCTTCCTAAAAGCTTCTCATTAATCTCAATATCTGCCCGTTGCTTCGCCACCGTAAGCCATGCCTTAAACAGTTCCATTGTCTTACGGTTGTTGAGCTGCGTGCGATAGGCGGTATTCTCCTTTTCATATTCTCTTTCGTCCACCCGCTCTACGCCTTCAAGTCTGGCCACAATAAAAGCACCGTTCACCTCAACTATGTCATCAGGCCAGGGCGCCTCTCGGCTCAAGGTAGCAATCTCATCAGCATCTGCTCCTAGGGGGCCTATGGAAGGAGGTGACGTTGAACTCCTCTTGAAGAAACCGGTCTTCTCCACCAGTAAGCCATTGGCCCTTAATACCTCCTCAAATCCTTCTCCTTTCTTCCAGGCTTCAAGGAGATTCTGGGCGGTACTCTGCGCTAACCCTTGGGCCGATGAGGAGACCAGTGCTCCCTGCACCCGTTCTGTTACCTCCTCTAACGGAGGGATCAAAGGCGGTACCTTATCAGTTACTTCCAAGACAAAGTAGTCCTCACCATCCTGAAAAGCCGACGAAATATCACCCGCATCCAACGTAAAGGCTATAGAGGACATTTTCTCCTCATACCCCCCCGTGCCTGCTATAAAGGGCCCTCCATTCCTCACTTGAAGTCCCTTCTCATCGGCATAGGGTTTCAAACCTTCTCGGTTTTTCGCCTGATAGGCAGCATCTTCAGCATTCATAGCAGCCAAATGTTTCGCCTTCTCCCACCTCAGAAAAGAAATGATCTCTTCCTCTGCTTCATCGAGGGATTTACTTTTTTCCTTTTGCACATCTTCAACCTTAACAATATGAAAACCTTGACTGGTCCGAATTACAGGCCCTATCTCTCCTTTTCGAAGAGAAAAAACCGTTTTTTCAAAGGCTGGCTCCATCTCGCCCCGAGAGAAATAGCCCACGTCACCCCCTTCAGAAGCTGACGAGTCATCGGAGTATTGACGCGCCAAGGCAGCAAAATTCGCCCCTTGGCGGGCTTGTGCAAGGATCTTCTCCGCTTTTTGTTTCGCTTTATCCACTTCTTCAGGGGTAGCCTCGGAACCAACCCTAATGAGGATATGTCTAATCCGCACCTGTTCAGGGCTTTGATACTGCTCTCTATTCATATCATAATAATCTTGGACCTCCTGCGTTGAAACAGTGACCTCATTGAGATATGCATTGGGAGAAAATCGAACATAGAGAACACTCACCTGTGAAGGAGTACGAAATTCCTCCTTGTGCTCCGCGTAGTATTGTTCCAATTCACCCGCGGTCACCACAACCTTCTTTGTAAAACCCTCTGGGGAAACCTTAACAAAACTCAAACTAATCTTCTCGTTTTCCACTGCATAGAGCTCTTTTACCTCTTCTTCGTTTAGGATCACGGCGGTATCTCCGATAAGCTCCACAAAACGCTGGTTCATTAAATCTGTGTGGATCTGGACTAGTAATTGAGTACCCAGGTTACGCACAATCTGTTCGTACAGGCCGCGGTCAAACTTCCCCCCCCGTTGAAAGGTTGGGTCTTGTTTGATCGCTTCCTTAAACTCCTCATCTGTCACTTGAAGGCCTATCTCTTGAACCTCCTGCTGCACCACTGCTGTATTGACCAATTGGTCAAGGACCTGTTGTTTGATATCCATTCCTTTAAGAAAATCAGGGGGAAGTTGCTGTCCGAAAACCCGCTCATAGTATGCCAAAATGCTATTGTATGCTCGTCCGAACTCTTCTGTGGTGATAGACTGATGTCCGACGGTGGCCACAACTGTCTCTTCTCTTTCCTTAATACTTCCTGCTCCCCAAAGGACAAAGACTATAATGATCAATACCAGAATGATCTTGATAGCCCACGAGGTGGCATGGGTCCTCATAAACTTCAGCATAATCAACCTCCTCAGAGAATAAAAGTTAAAAATAAATGATCACCTGAGAAAAAGCAACTGTTTTTATCGTTTATAGTTTGCGAGAAGGGGTAAAATCATTGTATAAACAAGGAAATGACTATGCACGGGCTTTTCGTTCATGCCTTCTCTGTGTTATTATATAACCATAATTCATTAAAGCGACCCGGACAGATATCACAATGTCAAGACGGAAAGCATATTTGATCCATGCCATCGATAAATCCGTGGTGAGCTCGGATCACCCTCCGTTCCCCTTCCCTGTCCTCGGTATCACC
This sequence comes from Deltaproteobacteria bacterium, assembly GCA_016927065.1. GTDB lineage: Bacteria > Desulfobacterota > B13-G15 > B13-G15 > RBG-16-54-18 > JAFGNJ01. The sequence goes on along the minus strand of JAFGNJ010000027.1, from coordinate 95,476 downwards.
ACAGTTGCCGCCCTCTTCCCCGAAGAGGAATGGGAGGTCGAAGTAGTGGACGAGGATCTAGAGCCAGTGGACTTGAATAGGGAGGCGGATGTGGTGGGGATCTCCTCCCTTACCATGAATGCGCCCCATGCCTATGAATTGGCGGACTACTTTCGCTCCCGCTCGATCCCCGTGGTGATGGGCGGTCTGCATGTCAGTAATGAACCGGAGGAAGCCTTGGAACACTGCGATGCGGTGGTGCGAGGAGAAGCCGAAGGAGTTATGCCAATGCTTTTAGCGGACCTCAGCGCAGGAACACTGAAAAACATCTATCACTCTCCCAAACCACCTCCTATCTATGGAAAACCTTTCGCTCGCAGAGACCTCTTGCGGCGGCACCATCACCGCCATATTTTTGCCGCGCAAGCCACCCGAGGCTGTCCTAATAATTGCGAATTTTGTTCGGTTCCCCTCTTCTTTGGATACAAATACCGGCCCCGCCCGGTGCAGGACGTAGTAGCCGAGATCAAAGAAGTATCGGATATCTACTCGCAGCTCAACGTCTTCTTCGTCGACGATAACATCGGCGGCACCCCTCGATATGCCAAGGAATTGCTTCGAGCCCTGATTCCCCTCAAGATCCGCTGGGCGAGTTTTGCCTCCCTCAGGATGTCAGAAGACCCGGAACTCCTCGATCTAGCGGCAAAAAGTGGCTGCACACAGCTCTTTGTCGGTTTCGAATCCCTTGATCAATTAAACCTCGACATAGCGGGAAAATCGTGGGCCAGTACAAAGCAGTTTACACAGCATGTGCGTGACTTCCACCGAGCGGGGATCATCGTTCAGGGGGCCTTTATCTTTGGACACGACGATGACACCAGGGATATCTTTCGCCGTACGGTGGACTATGTCCAAGAGTCGGGAATGGAGGTGCCGGTCTTCTCAATCCTTACCCCCTACCCAGGCACCGCGTTGCGGCGCCGCCTCATCAAGGAAGGTCGCCTTCTGGAAGCAAGCAAGGATTGGCGTAAATACGATGTCGGGCAAGTCCTCTTTCTTCCCGCCTTAATGACCCCCGATGAACTACAGGAGGGCTATCTCTGGGCCAAAAAGTATTGTTGCGCGCCGCGTTCCATTATCTCGCGGCTTTGGCATGCCCCTCTCAAAAATATCCCACTGGCCTTAATCCTCAACTTCTCCATGTGGCGCAGCAAGATGCGAGAGATTCATGCCAAGTGGGAAGGCCCTTTACGGGCGCCAGCCCAGTGGTGAGTATCTCACACTCCTACAACCACTCCTTCCAGATCCCGGGGATCTCCTTGCCGCAATATTTACACCGTCCTTTGATCACATGATTGGCAAGGATATAATACCCCTTCCTGGCGATGAGGACCTTCTTACAATGGGGGCAGTAGGTATTCTCCCCTGCATGGCCAGGGACGTTCCCGATATAGACATATTCAAGGCCGACAGCGAGTGCGGTTTCCCTCGCCCGTTCCAGAGTCTTCACCGGGGTGGGGGGGAGATTGCGCAGTTTATACAGAGGATAAAAGCGGCTGAAATGGAGAGGAACATCAGGACCGAGTTCCTCCTTGATCCACTGACACATCTCTTGCACCACCTTCATATCATCATTCTTAGTGGGGATAACAAGATTGACCAACTCCACGTGAACACCCTTCTGCCGTAAGGTCTTGATGGTGCGCAGGACCGGCTCAAGACTTCCTTCAGTCATTTCCTGATAGAAATCATTGGTAAAACCTTTAAGGTCAATACAGGCGGCCCCCAGATAAGGGCTGAGGCCTGCCAAGGGCTGGGGATTAATATAGCCATTGGAGTGATAGACGCTCAAGATCCCCTTCTTCTTGGCCAGAACCGAGATGTCATACATGTACTCGAAGAAGATGGTAGGCTCTACATAGGTCGATGCAATGCTAAGGCATCGATTCTCGCGGGCCATCTCCACCACCTGAGCAGGTGGTAATCGGAAATTGAGGGTTTTCTCCGGCACCTCCTGAGAAATCTCCCAATTCTGGCAGAACTTGCAGTCGAAGTTGCAACCCGCGGTAGCGATGGAAAATGAAGGGGTTGCCGGCAGAACATGGAAAAACGGTTTTTTCTCGATAGGATCTATATGGACTGCGCAGGGATTCCCATAAACGAGGCTGTATAGCTTCCCTTTTCTGTTTTCCCTTACCTCACAATACCCCCTTTCACCTGCGGAGATCACGCACTCCCGTGGGCAAAGTAAACACTGAACGTCGTTGTCTGTAAGGGGTTGAAAATAGAGGGAGAGTTTTGTCTCCACCAATCCCCATCCACTCTCCAACCCGGTTTTTTCAGAAGGGTAAGCCTCACTGTGCAAGACAAGGGGGGTAGCGGTAAGGGCCAAAAGACCTTTGCCGCAGGTCGCTAAAAATTCCCTCCGCGTAAGCCGGTGGGTTCCCATCATCTCCCTCACCGATACCATAGTATCGTTAGTGAGAACAACAATCAAGGGAAGAGTACTGAATTCAGAGGAGATATCCTTGACCGGAGGATGATCCGATGGTATTATCCCCTACCAAAAAGGAAATATCATGAGCGGGGAAAACTACAAAAAAATCACGGTAGCCGAAAATAAATTCGAAGCGGATCTAATCGCCCAGACCTTACAAGAGGAAGAAATCCCCTGTATGATCAGATCCTATCACGATACCGCCTACGACGGGATTTTCATCCCCCAAAAGGGGTGGGCAGCAGTCATGGTGCCTGAAGAGCTGGAGGCGAAGGCCAACGCTATCATCTCTGAGATCCGAAAGAGTTTACAGGAGAAAAAGCACCAAGAGGAGATCTAGAAACCCTCTTCTCAAAATCCCTTAATCAGTCCTTGAACCCAACAGCTCCATCACGTGCATCACCCGCTGGGGCATTTTCTTCTGGATAGTGTTGTCGATCAATTGAATCATGCAACCAGGGCAGGCCGTAACCACGATATCGGCGTCGGTATCGGCGATTGCTTTCATCTTATGATCGGCTATCTTCTTTGAGAGGTCATAGTATTGAACATTGAAAGACCCCCCCATGCCGCAGCATCGGTCCGGCTCCCTCATCTCCACTAGCTCTAGACCCGGGATGGACTTAATGACCTCACGCGGCTGCGCTGAGATATTCTGATACCGCACCAAATGGCAGGGATCATGGTACGTGATTTTAGTCCCCTTGGGCAAGGTAGTGCGAAACGCCTCAGGAGGGGGCTTGAGAATATCGATGATGAATTCGTTGATATCCTTCACTTTGTCCCTAAACTCTTTATACCGCTGTTCCCTGTCTGGGGTATCCGCTAAGTAGGTTATATACCCCTCTTTCAAGGCAGACCCACATGTCGCACAGGAGGTAACGATGTAATCCACATCTTTCAACTGAGAAAAGACCGCTACGTTTCTATCGGCCATCTCCCTGGCGGTAACAAAATCGCCGCTACCAAAAACCGGCATTCCGCAACACCCCTGTCCTTTGGGGAAGACCACCTCAACTCCCTGGCTGGTCAGGAAGTCTATGGTCCGCTTCCCTACGTCAGGAAAGACATAATCAGTGGCACACCCCACGAAAAAGGCGACCCGCATACGCTTTGTGACCCCCGGCGGGGGTGAGTTGATCTCTGGGAGTTTATCGCGCAGAAACGTAGGGGCGATCTCCGGAATCTGTCTGCCTTTGGCCAGGGCGGAAAGGAAGACGGGAAGGTGACGGATCTTCCCCTTTGTCCTCGGAAGCAACCACTGAAGCTTCGAGGCAAGCTTCAACACCCTACCAAAGAGGCCTCTCTTCTTCAGGAGTTTTTCAAATACTACCTTCTTGGCAAAGGGGAGTCCTTTATTGGCAACGATATCAGCCCTGGCTGCCATGGTGATGGTGGCTACTTCTACTTTTGCAGGGCAGAATTGAGCGCATCGATTACACGTAAGACATTTACTATAGCGTTCTTCCAAGTGCCCCCAATCAAAGGGGACGCCCTCCAGGAGTTCCATGGCGAGGACATTCCTTCCCCGAGCTACGACAGGTTCAGTATGGATCTCCCGGTAGACAGGACAGAAGTACATACAGAAGCCACACTTCATACACTGCGAGACTTTATCTTGAAATTTGGTCAAATGCTCCAACCGCATCTTTCTTTTTTTGGTTTTGGTCAACCCTGTAACCTCCACAAAAAATGCTGCATCTCCATTTCAAAGATAGCAACTTTCACCTTAATGTCAAACGAGTTCTCCTTGACAAGTGGCTCCTGTTATTGTAATTTTTTAAACTTATCCTCTGACCATACAAGAACGTAGCTTATGATAGCATGAAATATAGCAGATGAACAAAGAAACCTCTTCGCTTGGACTATCTACGATAACGTGATATCTGTTTCAGCGAGGTTCCCTATAGTAAGCTTTGTTTAAAGAAGGAAAGCCGTGAAAAGTAAAACTGTTATCATTTTTGTAACCGCTGCCTCTGAACAGGAGGCTGCTTCGATTGGTAAACATTTAGTGGAAGAAGGGCTGGCCGCCTGCGCAAACATAATACCTCAGATCCGCTCCATCTACCGGTGGAAGGGTGATATCTGTGACGAAAGTGAAAGCCTCATCTTGATTAAAAGCCGGGCGGATCTCTTCGAGAAAATACGGAGCCGCATTAGAGAACTTCATAGCTATGAGGTCCCGGAGATCACCGCCATATCATTAGAAAAGGGCGATGCCGATTATTTGCAATGGATAGAAACAGCAACTGGAAAAGGAGATTAGATATGGGAAGCGTTACAAAAAAAAGACGTAAGAAAATGAGAAAACACAAACACAAAAAACAACTTGTCAGAGATCGCCACAAAAGGAAATAGCTTAACCGACCTCCATGAGATCTTTTTGGCCCAATGTGGTCCTTTTTCTCATGACCGTTGGCTCTACCCTTTTTATTGGAGGGTTGGGATTATCCACATCAGGTACATTGAGCTACTCAATAACGGGTGGCATCTGTTATTCCATAGCCATTCTTTCCATTCTCGGAGCCCATGAGACCGGGCATTATCTTGCCAGCCGCAAATACGGTGTGCCTTGCTCGCTCCCCTATTTTATACCCTTGCCCCTCCCCCCTTTTGGTACCCTCGGGGCCTTCATCAGGATGAAAGGTCCCATACCCCAACGCAAGGCCCTCTTCGACATCGGGTCATGGGGACCTCTGTTTGGTCTTGCACTGGCCATTCCGGCAGTGATCGTAGGGTTCCTCTTATCTGAGGTTACGGATGTATCCCAGCTCGCAGCAAGGAGTATTTCATTGGGTAATTCCCCCCTGTTCTCGCTCCTGCAGCGGATAGTCCTGGGGAATCTCCCCCCAGGTACCGATGTCATCTTGCATCCCATTGCGTATGCGGGATGGTTGGGATTTTTTATCACCGCCCTTAATCTCTTACCTGCAGGACAGCTCGACGGGGGGCACATCATCTACGCACTCTTCGGTCGCCACAGCAAGATCATCTTCCGTCTTACTCTGGTGGGGATCACCCTCCTCGGTCTCATCTACAACCTCGGATGGCTCGTGTTGGCAATCCTATTGCACTTTAGCCGAATCGGTTACCAGCATCCTCCCCCCCTCGACGACCGTACCCCTTTGGGTTGGCGTAGAAAGGTCCTTGGGGGCCTCACCTTTGTCATCTTCTTTACCGCCTTCATCCCTATCCCCTTCCCCACCCTCGCCGTGGGGCTCAGAGAGGTCTTTTAAACGTGGCTACACCCATGAGCGAAATCGATCTCCACATCCACACCACGGCTTCCGATGGGACAATGAGTCCTAGCGAGGTAGTACAATATGCCAAAAAAAAGGGGCTTCGTGCCATTGCCATTACCGACCATGACACCATAGAGGGTATAGCAGAAGGATTGCAGGAGGGAAGCAAGCTGGGATTAGAGGTAATCCCCGGGGTTGAGTTAAGCGTGGATTTTCCTAAAGGGACCATGCACTTATTAGGATACTATATTGATCACACCAATGGAGAACTATTGGACAAATTAACGGTTGTTCAACGGGCCCGCGTAGAACGAAATCTAAAAATGATCGAAAAGCTCCAAAGACTCGGGATCAAAATAGAACTCTCAGAGATCAAAAAAGCCCCGGAAGACGGGCAGACAGGTCGTCCACACTTCGCATACGCACTGGTCCAAAAGGGTTATGCGAAGAATATCCAAGATGCCTTCGATCGCTACCTTGGCAAGGGAGGACCTGCCTACGTGGAGAAGTTTAGATTCTCCCCGGCAGAGGCCATCAGCGTCATTCACAAGGCTGGAGGGGTAGCGGTCTTGGCCCATCCCTTTACCCTTAACCAGATCCAACTACAGGATCTTGAAACCGTAGTAGTTGTATTAAAAGAAAAAGGCCTGGATGGAATAGAGACATATTACCCTGAACACTCAGAAGGCCAGACGAAATTTTACCTCTATCTCGCGCAAAGATATGGACTTGTCGTCACAGGGGGAAGTGATTTTCACGGTCTCAACAAAGATAAAGAAGAACTTGGCGAGGGTTATGGAGATATGAACTGCACATATAACGTGGTGGAAGAATTGAAGTCGAGGAGAGAGACCAGATGCCGAGGTCTCTCATAGGTGAAGATACAAGGAGAGGGGGGTGAGAATATGATGAAAGCCTATATCTTGGTTAGTCTCGTTCCCGGACTGGAGGCCGACACTATCTCGCAGATCAGCGCCCTGCCGGGGGTGGAAGAGACCGATCTGGTCTTCGGTCGCTGGGACGTAGTAGTGCAGGTCCAGATCAAAAACATACCTGATCTATCACGAATGGTCATCAATCAAATTCGCGGGCTGCAAGGAGTCCAAACCACTGAGACCCTGGTGGGGGTATTATTGTAGGAAAACGGTGATGAGCGCAGAGAAAAGGTCTTTCTCCGATTTAGAGAGGAGATCAAAACAATTGATCCTGGTAGGGGGAAAAGGCGGAGTGGGGAAAACCACCTGTGCGGCGGCCATAGCCATGCACATGGCCGAATTGGGGAAGAAGACCCTTATCCTGTCCAGCGACCCGACGCCGTCCCTCTCGGATATCTTTGAGATCACCGTCGGCCCCCGAGAAACCCCTATCCCTCTTTGCACCGATCTTACTGCCCTGGAGGTCTCCTCTGAGATCGTTCGGGAAAAATGGAAGGAGCGTTTCGGTCGTGAGATCTATGAGGTAGTATCCTCGTTTACCGACCTCGATTATGACTTTGTCATGGACTATGTGGGAGGCGCACCGGGGATAGAAGAGGAGTATATGCTCTATTTCATCATGGAACTGGTGCGCGAGGGACGGTATGACCTGGTGGTATGGGACACCGCCCCGGCAGGACACACCCTGCGCCTGCTCCACCTCCCCGAGATCTTCCTACGCCACCTGGAGGGGGCGACGAAATTCTATCTCAACCTGTATAGTTATTTTGAAAAAGCGAAGGAAGCGGTGAAGCTGCAGAAAGGCAAGCGATCACTCTTGGAAATCATCACCGGATGGCAGGCACTCTCCAATGAAATTGCCGCCTTTATCAGAGATGAGCGCCTCACGGAATACATCGTGGTCACCATCCCCGAGTCGTTAGGGGTCAAGCAGACGGAACGTATCATCCACAACTTCGACACTCACGGGCTTCCCGTGCACTATCTGATTGTCAACAATTGCATTGAGCAGGCGGATTGCGCCTTCCACCAACAAAGGAAGACAATGCAGGCCCACTATATCCGATTACTCTCCGATACCTATGGTGAACGCCTCCGCCTCATCTTCCTTCCCCTTTCCCCCTTGGAGATCAAAGGAACCAATCGAATCAAGACGGTTTCACAAGTCCTCTTTTGAAAGAGCGGGTTCACAACAGGAAGCGCAAGTCTTTTCCCAAGCAACATCCATGATCACATCACCCTGAGGGTCTACATAGACCAATTGTCTTCCCCTACTGCCCCTGCTCACCGCGCTGATGATCTCCCTTATGTCACCTCGGCCGATCAACCGCAGATACTCGCTCAGGAATGCAATTCGATCGTCCATGCCGATAAAAAGGGGAGTAGACGTATGTAATTGAATCAATGCCTTCACAAACCTCCTGGTGCGGATGTTTTTGTCCAAACGGATATCATCCATATCGACTAAACCGAATTCCCACCCCACGTGCTCCTCCCGCACCATGATGTTGCAGGCCTTCAGGTCCCTATGAGAAATCCTGAGCGTATACAGGTGAGCTATGAACCCTGCCAAGGCCATCAGAAAGGTCCTTGCCTTAAGTTTTTTATGAGGGAAGCCTTCAAAAGACCGAACCATATAGCGGTCAAGCTCGACATAGCCGGGGGGGGTCTCCATGATGAGAAAGGCATCCTTTAAAAACCCTCTCACCCTGCGCTCCAAGAGGGCCTGCGGCGTAATCCCTGGGACGCCCCTGACCACCAACCCATTGCCCATCAGCCATCCCCTGCGGGCCCTGGATCTTCTGAAACAGTCCTTTATGCATCCCAGCCCCCCCCTATAACGGTATTCCTTCACGCAAATCCTGGTCTTCCTATAATTGAAAAGGGAGATAGCTGAACGGCGATCTGTCTTGATCAAGCCATCGGTACCCTTGTCAACAATTTTCTTGTGTTTTTTTATGAGCTGCAGCAATGTCTGGAACTCCCACCCCCTCCGTGCCCATATCCGCCAGGAATCATCCTTGGCGACATAAAATCCTCCGCTGTCTTTGAGACATCGCTTCGTCCTGCTCTTCATATGCCGCCGATAAATCCGCTCCTCCACCCTCTCGATTCTCCGCAAAGTTTCCTCAAATCCCTTGTTAAATGTCTTCCCTTCTTTATCGTACCTATTTAAAAAAACCTTTTTATTTTTATTCGAAATTAATCCTTTGAGAGAATAAAAAAACTGCGCCAGGTTCCATAGTTTCCTGCGTTGGGAAACACTCTTTACGAATCTGGAACGATGGAGGTCAATGAGGTAAAGCTTGTTATTATTTTCGCCGACCAAGATATTGCCGGCATGCAGATCCTGATGGAAGAGACCGGCTTCATGGATCTGATGGATTAATCGGGCTGCAGGGGATAGAAGGTCCTTATGTCTTCCGTCCAAAATCAATTCAATGAAGGAGCTTGAAGGGAAAATGGCTTGGGTTATGAGAAAGGCATCTTGTAAAAAAATCCCTTTTCGCCTCTCGGCTATGGCCAAAGGCATGGGGGTGGGGATTCCTTTGCGCAGTGCTTGACGCCCCATCAACCATTCTTTGTGTGCCTTGGAGGGGACCGCGAGGTATTTAAATTTCTCTTTGAATTTTTTTATCTTATAGCGTTTCAGGAAGAGCCTTCCACGAGGCCCTGAAATAATCGAGACCGTTCGGACAGGGGATTCTTTTAAAACTTTTTGTGGAGGGTGTTTGCACAGAAATCGCTCTGGATCATCGAGCAACGAGGGGGGTAACTCCTGAGCCGTGCCTTCGACAAGGGTCCATCGCCATCCCTTCACCCCCCGCTTATATGATAGATCATCAGACACCCCCACGGGCCACCTCATCCAACACCCCATAAAATATTGACGCACACCCTTGTATGGAATATGACTTTCTCACCAACTCTCGGCCTCGTAACCCCATCTTTTGCCGCAGGGAAGGGTCTTCAATCAATACGGAGAGCTTCTCAATCCATTCGTCATTGGTCATGGCCCAAAAACCGTTCACCCCATTTTGTACCACATCCCTGTTGACACCCACGGGCGTGCAGACTACCGGCACTCCTACTCCATAATACTGCAGTATCTTGAGTCCACATTTGCCCCACGACCAGGGATCATCCAAGAGAGGCATCACACCGATGTCTAGGCTTTTCAAGTCCTCAACCTCTTCTTTCTGGCTCCACGGCTTTTTGACAACCTCAATGTTTTTACAGTCAAAGAAGGTATCGCAGATGATTTTAAGCTCGAGGTCAGGATATCTCCTGCCCAGTTTTTCAAAGATAGACCGCATTTTTTGCAGATAGTGGATGCTCCCGTGATCTCCGATCCACCCGATCGATACCCTGTTCTTTTTTTCTTGGTAGTCTTTAACATCATATCGATCCCGGTCAATTGACGTAGGTATCACAGTTACCTGTTCGGTAAATTTCGAAGCTTGATCTTTCAAGAAATTATTACCAGCAATGACATAATCTGCGGCCCTTATGATACGGGCAAATCTTTTCTGACGGGTTCTGGAGTAAGGTGATGGCGCCGTAGAGTTTCTATACATCACAGCATCGTCAAAGTCATACACGATCCCCTGTGCCCTCCAGCGTAAAAGCTGCAAAAAAGGTGGATTATATCTTTTTCTCTGAAGAAAGAGCACATCATAATCTGCAACCCTCCTCAAGAACGTTGCAAAGTCGGTAATACCCCTGGGATACGTGGCTACGTGGGTCTCGACCCCCCTTTTCTCCAGATATGGCAGATATTGAAGTACTCTATACCGACTAGCTGCTACATCCCAACCTTGGATGAGAAAGAGAACTCGCATAGCGTAACTATTTTTTATAACGGTGATCTTTTTCTGCGAGCACAAAAAGCTTTTTACCAAACAGAAGATCGGCTGATAAAACATGTTTTGCGATGTCTTTGTTCCTCACTCTCTGTTCTCTATTCTTTTCTCTCTTAAAGGATTTAAACATCATCACATACACAAACGGAACAAGAAAGGAAAAAAACAGAGCAGTAGCACTGTACATATGCGTTGAAATTGAGATGATTTTAAACCCGTTTCTGTGCAGATTTACTCGCAAATCGAAGTAGGAGGCCATATTAATATGCCCGCCGCCCTCGTAATCACCTACTTCATCGTGGGGTCTATCATGAAACGTATGGAAGCCAAGTAACATATATGCAACCCGCGCTTTTAAGTTCAGGATATTAGGGGTCGTGATAAGTAGTTTGCCGTTTGGCTTTAGAATCCGGTAACACTCCCGGACAAAATTATACTGGTCCTCCAGATGTTCAATACCATTGGAATTTAAAATATAATCAAAAAATCCATCCTTATAAGGGAGACGGGAATTGAGGTCTGCCTTCTCACAATGAATATCTGGAAGCTTAAACAACTCAGGTGTTATATCAGCGGCATAGACTTCAAATCCTGCATCCTGCAATGTTTTAGATATTGTACCGGTTCCCGCAGGAGCATCCAGAATTTTTCCTGGCTTTCCCGCATTTTTCAGGATTTCTATTACCAAATTATGGGCCCTTATTCTACTAACGCTCATTCAGACACCCGTACTTCTACAGTATCCTTCTTCTTGCTCGCCAAGATTATAATAGATTTTGCAAAATCAACATTTAACATTCTATGCAGGGGATAACAAAGTGTAAGGCGGAGAATATACTTTGGGAATGAATCATTATAGGTACGATAGATTTCCAACACATCGAAGCTTTGGCTGAGCAAGATACCACCCAGCTCCTCATAGCTGTATGCCACTTTATGAGTAGCATCTAACCAAAAACGATTAGGATTAAATATGTTCGGCGTATTGATAATCAAATTCCCACCATCGACGAGGAGTTCATTGATTCGCTGTAACATCTTCACCCCTTCCTCCAACTCCACATGCTCAATGACATCGAGGAGCAAAACAAGATCAAACTGTTCATCAATATCATCTAGCGAGTAATAGTCATGGTGGAGACGACGATCTATGTCCATACTTTTGTATATTACTCCATTGTGTTTTTTCACGATCTTATCTTCCATCCCTCGCTCTCCAGCCCCCACATCGAGAAGGCGCATCCCAGGACGAATGTTTCTCTCTAAGAGGCTAAACCGTCTCTTAATCAAAGGAATGTTCCATATCTTCCGATAACGTTCATGAATTTGATCACGATAATGAATTATTTGACTCCAGTCCAACATCGTTATTCCTTGGAAATAGACATTCCAATTATCTTAAAAAGATATTTCACAATCTGCTTAGTATATCAATTAATTTAGGGGCAACGGCCTGAAGAGAATATTGCTTCTCTATTCTCTCTCTTCCTTTTTCCCCCATCTTTTTTCTCATCTCTGGTTTTTCAATGAGTAAACTAAGTTTCTCTATCCATTCCCGCGTATCCCGGGCCCATAATCCAACATCACCATCGCTAACAATTTCCTTATTCGCTCCTACCGGGGAACAAATGACTGGGATCCCCACTGCTAGATATTGAACCAGTTTCAGACCACACTTACCTCGTGTCCATACATCATCCGTCAAAGGACCCAACCCGATATCAAAGCTCTGAAGATCAGCAACCTCATCCGTTTCTGACCATTCTTTTTTTATCACTTTCATATTGGGGATATCAAGAAAATCATTGCATACGATCTTCAATTGAGCAAAGGGAAATCTTTTGCCGATTTCTGTAAGCGCCGGAACAAGTTTCTTGAGGTAATAGAGGGTCCCCTTGCTTCCAAACCAGCCAATTATCACTTCATCTTTTGAATCATGATATTGCTTTCGTACATATCTTTCAATATCAACGACCGTGGGTATAACATGCACTTTTTCCTCATTCACGTACTTCGTCGCTTCTCCCTTGAGAAATTGATTGCCAGCAATGATGAGGTCGCATATCTTCACCATATCTTTAAATCGTGCTCTCCGGGTACGGGAGTATTGATTCTCCCAACGTGAAGATCGATACATAATTGAATCATCATATTCAAAAACAATTTTTTTTGCGAATCTTCGGATTAACTGCTGTTTCCATGGTGATAAGAGTTTTCTCAATATTACTACGATATCTGCTTTCTTCAAATCTTGTAACAACTTAAGAAAAAGTGGAAGAGAAGATTGAAACCTATATATTTCTGCCTGTATTCCTTCTCTGGTAAGGGCTTGTATAAACTGAGGAAATCGATATCTTGTACCAGCATTACGCGAGAGTAAGATGGTTACCTTCATTGTCACCCTTGTGTCTTAGTTTTATAATACACATAGCAAATCAAAGCTCTTCTACATTCAAATCTTTCCTGCTCTTAACTGATTTTTTTATACATATAAAATATGTGGGTCCGTTTGATTCTTTTTTTAACTATCGAAAAATTTAACCTCTTCGCTATTTCTTCAAACCAGTCAGGGAAAAAACGAAAGGCATCAATAGGATATCGATGATATCAAAAACCAGGGATTACAGTATGCACTATCAAATAACCATCAGGCACCAAAAGACCAGCCAGATCGTGCATATGCTTATAAGGATTTAGCAGATGCTCCAAAATTGCTTGACTGATAATAAGGTCAAACTGGCCCATTGTGGGAGGATCTTCATCGAAACCCCATTTGAAATCAACATCTAATAGACCTGCTGTGTACATCTCCTTAGCTCGAATTTTTTCCTGCACAAATTGTGCGGGGTTGTTGCAATCACCTGATAGTAAAACTTTGCGAGGAGAAGGCATAATGTCTTGTGCCCATTTAATAAGCTCGCCATGGTAGATTGAGGACTCGCTCTTAAGATTGCGTATTGTATAATCTTCGTAATTAGTCTTATCAAACGCACCATATATTTTTACCCATTCGATAACCTGCTTTTGATTGGCCAATTTAAAAAAGAATTTTGATAGTTTATAAGCAATGCGCATACATCACTCTGCTTGCTGTTGGTATATGAAGGTAATATTTTCTCATCACCGGTTCCCTCTTTTTTGGGCCAGAAATACAATAGACTTGGCAAAATCTACATTTAAAATCCTATGCAAGGGGTAGAAAAGGGTGAGGCGCACAAAATACTTTGGAAATGAAGCGTTAAAGGTGCGGTAGATATCCAGTACTTCAAACCCCTGACCAAGCAAAATCCCTCCCAACTCTTCATAGCTATAGGCTACCTTGTGAGTCGCATCGAACCAAAATCGGCTGGGGTTAAAAATATTGGGAGTACTGATAACCAACCTACCTCCATGTACGAGCAATTCATTGAGCCGACTTAACATTTTTATCCCTACTTCCAACTCCAGATGCTCTATAACTTCAAAAAGCATAATAAGATCGAACTGCTCATTTATTCCATCCAAAGTATAATAATCATGAGGCAATCCGCGATCAACATCCATGCTTTTGTAAATAACGTTAGGGTAAATCTCCTTAATTCCTCTCTCCATCCTTCTGTCACTCGCGCCGACATCAAGGATGCGCATACCTGGACGAAGAAGGGTTTTAACCAACCTGGAGGGTCTCTTGATTAACCGTAAACCCCATATCGTAGGATATCGTTCGTGGATCTGATCGCGACCTTTGACAAGCTGACTCCAATATAACATATCTAACATACTACCCCTCTATATTTGTCTGTTTCTTACTAACTCAGTGTAGGATAGTTTATTAAAACACTTTTGTACTAAAAAGCTAGCTTGTTCTTCTGTTTACCAGATGATGTTGAACATATTTCCCAATATCAAAAATTTCCAAGAACACTTTCTTGCTCAATTCATAGCCAAGTTTTAAACATTTTAAAATAATATTTCGGATGGTATGGATTCATGCGGATTGCATCAACAGCATATTTTCTTGCGCCCTTTCTATTGTCGTTCTTTAATGATACGTCTGCAAGCCCTCTGTAGGCAGCTGTCATGCGCTCACGATAAATCTTTTCGGCCCTGGAACTTTTCTTTTTTAGGCTTTGATAGTGACGATTATACGCAAGAATTGCATAGGTAGGGTATAAATCGGCAAAATGCTTGCTGCTATTTGAAAAGTGTTCGATATGAACATTGCAAGGTTCTTTAATAAAACCAATTCTATACTGTGCGCCAAATCTCAAGTAGAACTCTAGATCTTCACATACCTTAAAGGTTTCGTCAAAAAGACCGACGGCCAAAGCCGCCTCCTTATACATAAGAACACTGGTAATAAGAATGCGCATATAAAATAGATTTTCAAAAAGATCACCTTCATACTTGTTTCGAAGCCAACGGGGCGTATGTGATGAGTATATACCCTGTTTATAGCGCTCTCCACCTTTATCAATACGTTCAATAATACATGGCGAGTAAGCCATCTTAAATTCAGGGTGGTTATTCAGGTAAGAAACCATTCTTTCCAATTTTTCAGGTAACGGTTGGTCATCATGATCTAAAAGACTTATGTATTTCCCTTGAGCGATTGTAATCCCCGCATTGCGTGCACCAGCTATGCCTTTGTTTTCCTGGTAAACGTATCGGACCTTTTTGATCCAACCTTTCTCTTGTAAAACCTTCTTGGTACCATCTGTGGAACCATCGTCTATAACTAGTACCTCGAAGTCCTTGTAAGTACTATTGAATACTGCTTGCAAGGTTGTATCAATAAATTTTGCGCTATTGTAGCATGGAATGACAATGCTTACCTGAAGTTCAGCCATCTTTGCCCGTTCGAAGAAGATTTGTCAAATGAGAAGTTATATGACCCCTCATACGAACTATTTTTAAAAATATTAATATCAAAATATCAAAAATTGTCGCATCAAGGAGATCAGCGAGATGCAAGCAATTTTTTTTAACATCGAGCCGAAATGCCCATCTTGACTATACGCTACCTTCCGCCTCTTCTCTTTTTACCGCCACAACCGTATATTGCCCCACCAAAAAATTAATTATTAGATTCTTTAAAAGTCGATTTAAAACCTTCAACCATTTTGCGCCCGAAGGGCGCTTTATCAAATCTCTGATCTCAAAACCCGTCTCTCTTAACATCTTTCTAATTGAATCCAGTGTGAAAAAACGGAGATGGGTTCTATCCAATATCCCATACTCAGTATACTCCCAAGTTCCACTGAAGACCAGTTTTTTGATAATCTTGTAATGTCGTACGTTCGGGATACTACAGATAATGACCCCCTCCAACTTTAACAATGCGTTGTGCTCTTTTAACACTTTCCACGGATCCACCAAATGCTCTAAGACATCACCATATAGAATACAATCGAAATGCCCTTTTTCAAATGGAAGTTTTATTTTCTCTACATCTCCAATAATTAATTTATCGTAATACAATTTCCCTTTTTGAGCGATTTTTCTATTGACCTCAATACCTACAATTTCTTTAAATCCTTTCTCCCTTAATGCTTTCCCGGTCATACCACCTGCACATCCCACTTCTAAAATTCGTTTTGCATGGAGAGGGATAAGTCGGATAAGATCATTTCGAACGCTGAAATAATATAAGTTCCTTCGTTTACTATCCATTTCACAATAGTTCAGATAAAAAGATATCTTCTTTTGGTAGTTCAGACGAAAAAGTATTTTCTTCTTGTCATCTTACCCTTTTGAGATATCCATCTGGATTAAAAGTTAGATAAAATTTTTCTCTTGACTTATCTATGGCAAAATCTCTTTTCATCTTTAAAAATTCCTTAACTGCCTCCATCGGACCTGGCCCAAAGTCTGGTCCTATAGGATGGCCATTAATGTTTGTGTCCTCAACAATGATATAACTGCCTTTTGTCACAAATTTACTATAAATTTCTAATTCCCTTAGGACATGTTCTTTGCTATGATCTGAATCCAAAATGACCATAATCCTATCAATGTTTTTTATGAAGATTTGAACTTTCTCTACGATTTCTTCAGAAGTTGAAGAACCAAGTAAATATGTGATTCTTTCATGTTTTGGTCTGTCTTTTTTGTTTTCTATATCTATAGAAATAATTTTCCCCTTATTTAACAAATCACATATAGATGCTAAAAACAAAGCACTTCCACCATGAAATGTTCCACATTCTATTATTATATCTGGCTTAATCTCAAAGATAATCTCTTGGTAAATCCAGAGATCTAAAGGGCATTTATGGGCTTGAATACCTAACCAAAATGTGTTTTCCCAAGTTACTTTATGTGATTCATAATAAAGTTTATGAAAATGGTCAATGACATTTTTCTTTAATTTAAAATTAACAAAAATTTTTTGATAAATAAAATTGTACAAGTCTCTTTGGGTGTTATTGATAAAAATTGAAAGTTCTTTCACATTCACCTGTTATCTCCTTTTAAGAGTTTTTTAATCAAGTGATTGGCTTCTATCATGTTCTTATCCACTCACACCTTGCGATGAACTATAGATCAACCTCTTTTGCAGGTCGTAATAAGAATTGATTTGACAAAATCCTTATATAAAATTCTAGGCGGGAAACAAATGAGGGTAAGACGCCAAAAATACTTTAAAAAGGAATCATTAGAGGTACGATAAATTCCCGATACATCAAAGCTCTGACCAAGTACAATCCCTCCCAACTCTTCATAGCTATAGGCTACCTTGTGAGTCGCTTTAAACCAAAACCGGCTGGGGTTAAAAATATTGGGAGCACTGATAACCAACCTACCTCCATCTACGAGCAATTCATTGAGCCGGCTTAACATCGTCATCCCTTCTCCCAGCTCCAAATGTTCTATGGCTTTCAAAAGTATAATGAGATCAAATTACCCATCAATCGCATCTAATGACTAATAATCATGAAGCAATTTTTGATCTTCATACATATTTTCATAACAGATATCAGGATAAATATGTTTCACTCTATTGTCAATTCTTCTATTCTCCCCACATCGCGGATGCGCATACCTACTCTTTGCCAATCTGGAGGGCCTTTTGATCAACATTAGTCCCCATATCGTAGGATAGCGCTCGTGGATCTGATCGCGACCTTTGACAAGCTGACTCCAAGTTATCATCAAATCACCTTAGTTATTACAAAATCATGGCATCTCTGTTGATCGTTAGAAACTTTTTTGACGATCTCATTCTTAATTTTTCAATTTTGCTATAATAATTTTTGCATGTACATATTGATCGTCAAAAGCATCAAACAGTGTTCACGCTTTATACTTGTCTACAAATGCTCCTATATCCGACGAAAGCAACAATGGCCATGCTTCCTCAATTTTTGACAAAGGCCAATTCCACCACGCAATTTTCTGTAAATCATCTATTATTGACTTACTAAACCGAAACTTAATATGCTTTGCTGGATTCCCAGCAACTATTGAATAAGGTAACACATTTTCCTTGACAACACTACGGGCAGCTATCACAGCGCCGTTACCTATCGTAACGCCCGATAGGATTAATGCATCTGTACCAATCCACACATCATTTTTTATAATAACATTACCTCTGGAACGAGGATGGCCCGTAAACCCCTTGGCCTTCGGAAAGAGCTTAGTAAACGGGTAGGTGGTCACCCAATCTATCCTGTGTTCTCCGCCCAATAAAATTATTACACCATCAGCAATTGCACAGAACCGTCCAATCTTTAAGGTCGTACCTTCACGCCATGAGAACACCTTAGGGGTACCATATGTCCAATCGCCAATTTGATACTTTTTATAAAGCTTGTTGTTATTCATAAAAAAGGGGTCAGGAGGAATAATTGTCCTTTTTATTGCTTTTGTCACATTCATGGCAATCTCCCCTAATGTAGGGAATAATCAAACCTTAATCTTGTGAAGAACCTCTATGTGGTTATAGTACCTAAAATCCATGAGCGGTTTCTTGGCAAAGAGGCTAGCAATATAGTGACGCATCCTGTCAAAGACCGAAAAATATCTAACTGCCTCTCCTTGAAGTAACTTTTTAAATTCCGTTATCTGACTCTCAATATCTTGAGTGCGATACTCCTTGCCAAAGACGACGGTAAAAACATGCCTCGGTCGTTTTCGATATCCTTGATATCCTAAGATTTTGTACGGGAAACCCTTGGTGAGTCTATCTAAGGCTTCAGGGGTAAACCGCCAAAAATCGTGGGGACACGCGTGAATCTTAAAATTGAATACGGAGGAAATCACGGCGATTCCATCCTTTTTTAATACCCTTTTTATCTCTTTAAAAGCGGCATGGACATCCCAGACATGCTCGATGGTGTCAAGACACAGGAGCGTACCAATAGAATGTTGCTGAAAGGGTAATCCTTCAATATCACCCATGATATCGACTCCAGCACCGTGCCGTAAATCCACCCCAGAAAAGCTCTTCTTTGGAAATAGACTCCTCACATCAAAAACTTTCATACTTTCGTCTACCACTAAAGATCCAATCTCCACTACCGGCCCTTGGTATCGAAATGCCTGAATAAATGATTTAATTAAGCCGTAATCGAAAAAATTCATCTTCCTAACTCATAACTGTCTTAACTGCGAGTCTTTAGACGCAATAGATTGCATGGTCTTCAACATTGCCCCATAAGACGTTTTTAGCGGATATCTTTTGGCTAAATTTCTGGCAGCAGACGAGGCCTCTTTAAGCTTTATAGGATCTGCAAAATACAAGATTTTTTTAGCTAAGATTTCCACCTTTCTTGGATCTTCCAATACAAACCCTTCCTTCCCATCTGCAATGATTCCCCCTGCACCATTATATTGCGTCGTGATCACCGGCACCCCACTGGCCAAGGCCTCTAGAACCACCAAGGAACAGGCATCGTAAAAAGTAGGATGTACCAAAATATCCGCACTCGGATAATATCGCTCAAGATACCGTACTCCCCCAGCAAAAAAGACATCACTCTCACATCCCATCTTCTTGGCGAGACGCCGATAAGGATCGTTGTTATCACGGCCTACCACCAAAAGTTTGATCTTCTCATTCTTTTTCTTAATCAAAGGTAGGGCCTGAATAAGGCATCGCAATCCTTTAAGCCTGAAGTTATGCGCAACGAATATGAGCACGACATCCTGTGCGCCTAAACCATACTGACTTCTGATCTTCTTCCTATATTTTTTGTTACGAGGGTGGAAGTATTCGGTATCAACACCATTGTAAATCACCACTACTTTCTTCTCGGGAATACCATAATAATCAACGATATCTCTCTTAACCATCTCGGAAATGGCTACAATCTGTTTCACCCCTGTACGATAAGGGGCATCCTCCACGATCCCTTCAATCCACTGTTTAGGACTCAAAACCCTCCCCAGAAACTTTGCGCCCCAAAGCCACGGACTTTGATAAGCCTTTAAACTCCGCCAAAACCATTTCCAATGGACCCCTCCGTGCGGCTGTAAGAGATCTGCCTGCCAGGTATTGCCCACCCCTATGATCACATCGAAATTATCCCGTTTCATGAGTTTATGACACTTCGAGGCGAAGGAGAGGATGCGCAGCCCTTTGGGGAAAGGAAAAAGGGTTACGTTATGTAGATAAAGGCCTTCTATTCTTTTGTCGAAACTGTGCGTAAAGACGTGAACCTCATGCCCCTCTTGCACAAGAAACTGTGTGAGCTCTACCAGATATCTTTCAGCCCCACCCTTGGCGGGAGAAAAATTTCGTATGCCAAGGGCGATCTTCATGAACGAGGAAGCGCCTCCACTATCTTTTGATAAAACGCCTCCACCGCTTCGGCCTGACGCTCCAGGCGAAATTCCTCTTGGGCCGTCTTCCGAGCAGCCTTTCCTACTGAATGGCGCAATTGCTGATCCTTCACGAGGGGTAAAAGGGCTTGGCAGATGGCCTGCGGAGTCTCCTGTACGATAAATCCGTTAACCCCATTACGTACGAGCTCCGGCAAAATACCTTTTGTGGTTGCAACTACCGGCTTCCCCATGGCCATGGCATCCCGCAGGGCACGGGCCGTTCCATCAGAACCAGGGGTAAGCAAGACGAAGACATCCATACAGGCAAGGGTATCGACATAGTCATCCATTCGATACCCGGCTAAAATCACGTGAGAAGATATCCCTAAATTTTCCATAGGTTCTATGATACTCTTTTGCATCTGGCTACTGTGGCCTACCAATAAAAGCCTTACCTCAGGAACATCTTTAGTCAGATGCGATACGGCTTCCAAAAGGATATCGGTCCTTCTATATCTCTGAAACCTGGCCGCGATCCCCACGACGGGAGATGTGGGGGGTATCCCGAAAACCGGGCGCATATCTTTGTAGCCCCTCTGTGGATCAAACCTGGTGAGGTCCACGGCTGTAGGTACTTTGATCACCCTGTCAGGAGGAAATCCTAAACCGTTCGTCAACCTCTCCTCTCCCCCTTTAGAAAAAGTAATAAGGCCATCGGTATATCTCTTGAAAAACCACTTGCTGATAAGATCCGCCTTCAGGGAATTCTGCTTATGATCCATCCGGATTATCGGGGGATGTCTTCTTGAAGCCTTCACCGCTAACCCCCCCACGATATGATCATGAGAATTATGAACAGTGACGATATCAAATTGATCCTGATCGATGTAGCGCGCGATATCTTTGATATCACCAACAAGTGCCTTTAAGAAATATATCTTGTGAAGCTTAGAGATAGGTTCAAGACGAAAGACACCAGTGCCACAAACGCCTTTCTCCCTCGCTCTTATTTCTAGACTTTCCGAGACCTCAAAGGGAGGACACCGATAGGCCAGAACCACCTCATGTCCTCGCTGCTGGAGGGCCGAGCAAAGGTTTACCACCGGTTCGGCCGCCCCCGTCCACTTCCAATCCGAAAAAAGATGGAGGATTTTCACTGAGCAGGGTCCTTCCAATAGTGGTCTTTATATTGTCGATAAAACGCTATGGTCCTGCTGATCCCCTCATCAAGGGAGGTCTTAGGCTCCCAGCCCACCACCTGTTTGATCTTGGCAATATCAGTATAGTAGTCCCCCGGTTCTACTTCTTTCCGTTCCGGGGTAAATTCGGTGAAGTCCATCCTGCCACTACCTGCGATCGCTACAATCTTCTTGGCCAGATCAACAAAATTGATGGGAACCCCCGTGCCCACGTTGAATACCTCGCCATAGGCCTGAGGACAGGTCGTCACCATCAAAAAACAATCTACCACGTCTTCTACGTACAAAAAATCTCGCAAGATCATCCCATCCCCAAAGACCGGTATGGTCTTACCATCCATGGCCTGACGGATGAACCAATTCAGCACACCAAATTCATCGTGGTGCATCTGGTGACGCTCACCGTAGGTATTGGTAATCCTGAGGCAAACCCCGTGGATCTTATGGATATCGTGATAGACGAGGATCATCTTTTCCGCCGTTAAGTTGGTCACGGCGTATATTCCTTTAGGATTCGTGGGATGGTTTTCATCGACGGGCAGATGGACACTTGCACCGTATTCTCCCCTGGTACCTGAAAAAATAATCCTGACATCTCTGTTGAACCGCCTACAGGCCTCTAACAGAACCAAGGTGCCCCGGCAGTTGATATCAAGGTCCTGAATGGGATTGCGCACGCTCTCCACGTGATTCACCTGGCCAGCCAGATGGAAAATATAATCTTGTCCCTGCACAAGATGATCCATGGAGAGTTGATTTCTCACGTCGCTGAAGTTTACATGGACCTTGTCGGCAATGGGAGAAATGTTAAACAAATTGCCACCTTGACGGGGGATCATATTATCCACAAGAGTAACTGCAGCTCCTTCCTCCACAAGCCGAATAGCCAAGTTGCTTCCCACAAAGCCTAACCCTCCGGTGATCAGTGCCCGTTTCCCCTCAAAGGTCTCTTTGCCCGCCATATTATTCACTCAATCCTTTT
This sequence comes from Deltaproteobacteria bacterium, assembly GCA_016927065.1. GTDB lineage: Bacteria > Desulfobacterota > B13-G15 > B13-G15 > RBG-16-54-18 > JAFGNJ01. The sequence goes on along the minus strand of JAFGNJ010000027.1, from coordinate 73,029 downwards.
TGCCGTTCCCACAGCTTGGCATGCTTAATAAACACATAAAACATAGTGGAGACAATAATTATCAAACCAGGTATCCCATCCAGAAAACCCCTTTTAAAGATATACTCCTTTATAAAACGAAAGGGTGGATTCAGCAACATATTTATAAGACTAAAATTTTTACCCTCTCGAAGCATATCCTCCGAGGCGATCTGAGAATATCTGTCAATAGTCTGAATCTGATCGGAAATGTCTCGATAAGTATAATGGTGATAACGGTTCTGCAAGGTCTTGATCCTCCCATCCACCGTTACCTTGGCATGCAGGCCCCCTGCCCACTTTCCCTTGTTCCGATCGTATAATCTGATCTCATAGTCAGGGTACCACCCACCGTGCTGTATCCATCGCCCCAGGTAATAGGTGTGTCGATGTACGATATAGCCATCCCACTGACCGTCTTTGATCTTTAATTCCTCTTGGATCTCCTGGGCCAACGCAGGGGGGATCTCTTCATCGGCATCAACGAACATCACCCAGCGGTTCGCCGTCAGATCAGCGGCATACTGATATTGATCTTGGTGGTTTGTCCACTTTCGTTGATAGACCTGGTTGGTAAAGCGGCGACATCTATCCAGCGTGTCATCGGTACTGTAAGAATCCACGATCACCAACTCATCGGCCCACCGGATACTTTCTAAACACCGCTCAATAGTCCTCTCATTATTAAAAGTAAGGACGTAAACAGAGATCTTTTCCATTATCCTTTCACCGATACCGTTCCCCCAGGTATGTGCGCACATACCGTATGATAAACTTCTTCCACCTCTATCAAATCCATACATCGATGATCTTCAGAACATACCCTTTTGAGACAGGGGCTACATGAAACTTTCTTGCGGATGACCACATTTCCTTCCCCCAGGGGTGAGGTCGTCCGGGGATCAGTGGGGCCGAATATGGCCATCACCCGTGTGCCCACCGCCGCCGCAACGTGCATGGTACCCGTGTCATTGGTGACTAACACCTGACAGTGTCGAAGCAGCGCCGCCAACTGTAATAACGAGGTTTCCCCTGATAGATTGAGGCATCCTTCACCGATTCCCTGGGCAATCATGACATTTAATGCCTTTTCTTGAGGACGAGAAGAGCCAAAGATAAGGATAAAGGCACCATATTCCTTTCTCAATCTCCTCCCCAATTCTATAAATCGCTCCGAAGGCCAACACTTGGCCTCCCCATATGTGGCCCCGGGGTTAAAACCAATCAGCACCGTGCCTTTTAGGCCATGCTGCGAAAGAAATGCATTGGACCAGTTTTCTTGATTTCCATTAAGGGATAATGAAGGAACAGGGGGGGAGGAACAGCGTCCTATGCGCTCTATGAGATGGAGATAATAGTACATACGGTGCTGACTCAAAAGATCGCCTGTGCGGTCGATCCTTTCGGTCAAAAGCCAATCTCGTCCCTCACCTTTATACCCAATGCGATGGGGGATCCCTCCCCCAAAAACCATCCAGGCTGAGCTAAAGGATCGGGGCAAAACGATTGCAAGGTCTATACCTCTCTTTCTGATGCGTCGCGCTACCTTCAACTCACCGAAGATCCTGCCCGCGCCTGTGGGCATATCATACGGTATTACTTCATCGAGATCTGTATTAGCCTTCCAGAGCCCGGTGAGATGGGATTTTGTCAATACAGTAATATGGGCTTTCGGAAAGAGACGGCGTAAGGAGTAAACAGCAGGGAACGATATAATGGTATCGCCTACCCAGTTTGTTCCTTTGACCAAGATCTTCTTGACATCCTTATATCTTTCCCTTATCTCAGGCATTGACAATAAAAATTATTCAAAGAATCGTACAGTATTAATTAACCATACAGAAAGCATTAATGTCAACTGCTTCTTTATACAAAAAAGCTTGACCTTTTCGTCAAATTATTATATAAATTGGGTTCGTCTCCGAAAAAAGAGGCATTGATGAAAAAGGGCTTCAGTTATTGTATAATTATTCTTTTAATATTAGGCCTTTTCCCCGTTACCCCCCGATTATTTTTTCGCTTAATATCCAACATTTCCCAAGCTACCCCCCAGAGTGAACAGTACATTAATAGGGAGATATCCAACGTAGAGGAAATGACAAAAACTATCATTATTGACCCCGAGATGAGCTACATAGGTGATGATAATAGTGGGGTCGGTCTGGAGTATCAGAAGGAATTTACTCTAGGATCAGTGGGAAGTAAAAACACCCTCTCCTTGCAGGTAGCAGGAATGGTTGCCGTACGCAACGACAATGAGAGTACAGACTACCGCAACGGTTTCTTTACAAATAAATTATATATCAATGGCAATTATATTGATAACCTCAATAACTACGTTTATCAAGAAGAGGATAGAACATTCAGAACCATCCAGGTCCCCCTCCCCTCACACGTATTGCGCCCTGGGATCAACAAGCTCATCGTCACAGCAAAAGGTCCCAAGTGCGGCAACCACGATGATTTTGCCTTAAAGGAAATAAAGCTCCTCCAGCAACAATAACTGGATAACACCACTCCTTCTGTCCCTGACACATTAACCACGGCTTTTATGTTACCTAAGTTGCTAATAACTTTGTCTATACCCATCTTCCGAATGAACATATTTATTCTTGACAAGGGCTAAACTTTTAACTAGTGTGCTACAGTACAATCTGAAAAGGACTGATATTATACAACAATATTGTCGCTATCTTTCAGAAGGGGGAGGATGAGAAGGAAAGTTTGCGAAAAAGCACGCTGTATTGAGTCTTCAAGGTTTAAGTATGCCCTCTGGAGGCTTTTTTGCGACCATGATTTTACAGGTGCTGAGAAGCAGTTAAATGTAGAAGGAGGCAATGGATAACATGAGATTGCTCTCCTTATGTATAGCGATTACTATTTTTCTGCTTCCCATCACCGTCTCCGCCATCAATTGGGAAAAAGGCTCCTTTGATATTTATCTCTCGTCAGAGGGCTACTATAACTATGTCAGGGGTAACGAGGAAAAATCATCCTTGGAGCAAGGCTGGTTCTATGTGGAGAACCTAATCCTCGATCTCAACCACGAATTTACTGATAAGATAAAGTTCCAGGGCTATACTCACTTTAGGAACAGTAACGATTCATTACACCAAATCGATGAGCGAGAGTGGATGTTCGTGGAGGGTTACTTTCGTCTCTACGATGAATTCTATGAACTCTGGGGCGGGGATTACGCCGAGGATTATACCCCGTATACCCTCAGCACCTCCTTGCTGGGAGCGAAGGGGTTCTACAAATATAACGATTGGATAAAAGTATCGGCCCTCTATGGAAGAAACCGAGATCAAGACTTGGATGATTACATCCAAAACACCACCGGCGGGAGGATAGAACTCTTTTACAAAGAACACCTTACCCTAGGAGGTACCTTTATCTATTCAGATGTTGAACGGGATTCGCTGCGGGCCGATTCCTCGCTCGGAGATCAGTTCAACCAGGTGTTTGGAGGTGATCTTCACCTGAGCCTGTGGAGCGACCGACTCCATTTCGATGCTGAGTATGCCCGTAGCATCTATAATTACGATGAGCGGGATAAAACACTCCGAGACCAATACGGAAACGCCTTCTTAGCGAGGGGGGATATCAGTCCGCGCGACAATCTCACGATACGGGCCGAGTTTGAGCGCGTGGAACCCTGGTTCTATTCGACCATGGGATATGCCTCAGCGGATGTACAGCGGGTAAAGGGAGAAATAGAGTACGCCCCGTGGGAAATGGTGAGTACAATGCTCTTTTATGAGTATTCTTACGACAAAATAGATAAACATTCACTGGCGGAACACCGCACCCATACTCACCTGACCTCTTTCAGCTCTACCATCTATCCTTTTTACAAAAGAGAAGATATGTGGAATAGCCTTGCCGTTGATCTCATGATTGATCATTCAAAATACTACACCAAGGATGAACCCCGCACGACGGACCAGGATGATCTCATGGTCTACGGTACAGTGTACCAAAGCTTCACGCACTGGAATTACTCCATCGGCTATACCTATAGCAGGAATTGGAACAGGACCGATGACACTTGTGAGTACTTCAGCCACACACCTACTGTATCTCTCGGTATCAACTATCCCTGGTTGGCCCTGGACTGGGCATGGAACTTCGGAGGGACCTATGAATATCGACAATATATCCTTTCAAGATTGATCGATCGGGTCTACAGTGGTAATGCGGGACTCGCTCTCAGCTATGAACGTACTAAATCATCGTTAAGCCTCACTGTAGCCGTCGAGTACTACGATAATGATCCTGACCCTTCCTTAGGGTTCGTAGATAATATCAGTCGCTCGTGCAGTGCCGTCTTTGATCAGGTGTTGTGGGAACGAAATCTATTTACTGCTAACTTGACCCTCAGTGCAAGTTATATGCACTTTGATGAGGATGCCTATGACCAGAACTACATAGAAGGTGTCTATTACTGTGGATTGAAGCTAACATTTTAATGAACCTTTATTGGGGAAATAAGCACTTACATAAAAGATCGAGCTCGTATTACGGAAAGGGAGGAAATATGGGGGTACAGAAAAGACTGTTTTATGGGTGTCTGAACATTATCCTTGTACTCTCTGTGTTGACAGTGCCATTGGTGGCTGCCGCCGATGAACCACATATCACCTCGGCCACGATCGGCAAACAGAACCTTATAACAACATCTGAAGTAACGGTTATAAAGGATGATCTCACCCGCGAACGCAAGATCCTCATTGGGGGACAGTCCGCAGGAGGAGGCCCCCCGGTCGAAAAGGTTGAAGTCTCTCTCAACGGCGGACAGACCTGGAAGGAAGCAACGGGACGCGAGAAGTGGCAGCATGAGTTCCTTCCTCTCCCCAACTATACCTATCATCTCACCCTCCGGGTCACCAACGCCGATGGTGCCGTTTCCAATCCAAAGACATTCGGCATAAAACGGCTCACCTATCTTCCCATAACGCTGTCGGAATTAATCGAGGAGCGGCTCGATGAACTGGCCAAGGTGTATATGGCCAAAGATAGAGATAGGTATATGGGTTTTATCTCGAGAGGATATCAGAACTATCCCCGAGGGTGGCAAAACCTGCGCAAGGCTATAGAAAATGACTTCAAGTCCCTTAATAACATCGTTCTGAGCTTTAGCGTGAATCAAATCTTTGAATTGGAAGAGATGATCATGGCCGATATCCATTGGCGGCTCACCTACGCGGGGCTCCTCGAGCCCAAGGAGGGCTACGTAGAGATCCATTTCGATCGCAATGATCAACTGGCGATTCTGGTCCAGAAAAATGATCTCTACTTTGGATCCGCACCCATCGGATATAATGGGACAATACAGATAGTCCCTTTAGCTGCGTCGGTATACGAGTTCATCGTTACCGATCTGGACAAGGTCGGCGCCAACATAATTACCGTAAGAGTTAGAACGGTAATAGGCGGTGTTGTTATATTTAACGGCAATATAACGCTAACAGAGACCCCGCGCCGCTCGGGAAAGTTTGTGGGGTCACGTTTTTTCCCCCTTACACTAGGAGACACTATTACCATTACCTATACAGATGAGATTACTGCTGATTGGCGAAGGAATGTACGGCGGGTTACTACCTTTACATTCACCTGAGCTGTGTGTGAACTAGAAGTGTTGATAACGTCACTACATCGCGGATATCAAGGTGTTCAGCGTACAGTAAGGGGCACGGAAACAATCAGTTAGTAGTTCAAACACTTTTTGGGTTATCGCTGACGAGACGCATTAAGGCTGCCGTGTAATATTGGCTGTATAAAGCTAGCGTGAAAAGGAAGATTTTAGCTCAAAGATCCAAGGCAAGGTCTTTTATCCTGCTTAATTTACTATAAAAAAATAGAACAATAAGGCCTCCGATTCCAGATAAGCGGATAACTCAACAGCAGGCGAAGGCCTCATGAACTTTTTTCATAAAATAAGTAACGAATAAAAGATAAAGAAATTCTCATCGGGGAGAAATCGATGTCTTTATGGAAGGGATGTTATAGGTGTGTTGTAACCAGTATTGTCTTGCTGTCGCTCGTATCGTTGGCCTGGGGAATGGCTCCTCAAAAACTGGATAAACCGAGCATCACCAATGCCGCCATCGGCAAAAAAGATCTCACGAACGCGACCGACGTGACGATCATTAAGGAGGATCTTACCAGCAACGGTGAGATCCTGATCGTGGGAACAGCCGATGGAGCCGGATCTCAGGTGAAAAAAGTGGAGGTCTCCCTTGACGGCGGAAAAACATGGGAAAAGGCAACAGGGCATGAGAGTTGGCAGTTCAGGTTTGTCCCCCTTCCCAACAAGAGCTACCAACTAATCTTCAGGGTTACCAATTCTGCAGGTCTTATCTCCGCCCCCAAAGCTTTCGGGATAAAACGGCTCACCTATCTTCCCATCACGCTGTGGGAGTTGATCCAGCAGCAAGCGGATAAGCTGGCCAAGGCCTACATGTCCAGACGTCTAGAACAGTATATGGAATTAATATCAAAAGACTATCAGCAATATCCTAAGGGTTGGCAGGGACTGCGAAGAACCATTGATAATGACTTTAAAACCCTTAACAACATCGTCCTGCGCTTCACCGTCGACCAGGTCTATGAGCTGGAGGGGGTCATCATGGCCGAGATGCACTGGCGACTCACCTATGCCGGCCTCGTCATACCGGAGGAAGGTTATGCAGAAATCCACTTCGACCCAACAGATCAGCTCAAGATAGTGCTTCAGGAAAAGGACCGTTATTTCGGGACGGCGGCCCGGATGAGGCCGTAACACTTGATCCTGAAGGAGGAAAGGTGTCATCCCACGCCTCAATCTTCATTTCATGGAGATTGGGGCTTAGTATTTCACAAGAGGGGCAAAACCCCCTTTGAACCTTTTTCTCTGTGCGAGGACTTATCTATTGAGAACACATAAACGATCGTTGGAAGATGGAAGGTTGTTGGAGTTGGTGGCAGCGGGCAATCACCAGGCCTTCCGTGAGATCTACGATAGATACTATAAGCGGTTATACCTTTTCTCCTATCGCCTACTCGGCGAAGGAGAGGGGGCCAAGGAGGTGGCCAATGAAGTCATGCTGGAGATTTGGAGAGGGGCAAAACGGTTCAGGGGCGAGTCAAAACCCTCTACCTGGATGTTCGGGATCGCCGTCAACAAGGTCCGCAAGGAAATCAAAAAGAGGCCACCTACGCACAAGGATTTAGAGACCGTGGAGATAACGGCAGACAATAAGATCACACAAGACGATGCAACCTATAGCTCCGAGTTGAGGGACAAGATGCGCATGGCCATCAACAGCTTAAGCCGGGAACACCGGGAGGTACTCGACATGACCTATTATCAGGGGCTCTCCATAAAGGAGATAGCCGAGATCATGGGATGCCCCTCCAATACAGTTAAGACAAGGATGTTTTACGCCCGCAAACGATTGGGAGGAATCTTACAGCAAATGGGCATAGGAGGTGAGGCATGAAACAAAAAAAAGTCAAAGCAGGCTTCTGTCCTGAAGGGGTCGATCTGCTTCTTCCCTGGTATCTCAATGGCACCCTGGAGAAAGAGGAGAAAGCAGCGGTCAAAAAACACCTCCGACACTGTTCGATCTGTCAAGAGGAGCTTGCAGCGATTAAGAAAGAACAGAAAGGCTATCAAGCCATTGCCGAAGAGATCCCTGTCCCCCAAATCTTCCCCCATCTCATGGCGGAAATCGAAAAACGAGAAAGAACGATCTGGCAGAGGGTTGCATCGCTTATCCCCAGACCGCAACCTGCCCTGCTCATCGTCACACAGCTCATCGTGATTGCGGGGCTCATAGGCCTCTTTACCCTTAACCCCTGGGGTGCTGGGGAGCGATTCTATCGTACCCTCTCCGGACCGCAAGCAGTCGAAGGCACAGGACCAAAAGTATCCATACTCTTTCAGGACGGAGTCCAGGAAAAGACGGCTCGAGAGGTTATCTTGGAAATAAACGGGACCATTGTTCGAGGCCCTTCTCCTATGGGGATCTATACGGTGGAGTTGCAATCTGATATGAGTGCCGAGGAACTTCAGGGGATTATCTCCTCACTACGGCAGAAAAGGGATGTCATCAGGTTTGTGGAGGTGCAGGGAGAGTGAGATGTCCGTATATCTTCGATTAGCTCTCGTCGTATTTCTCTGCTACAGCAGCCTTTGCCCTACCGTCTCTCAGTCTGGCCAGAAACCCGCTATGATGAAAGGCCCAGATTGGTTCCTGACAGAAATTATCCCTCCCTCAAAGGCCGTCACGAGGGAACAAGAGGCCACCTTTGAAATCAAACTGATAAATCTTACCGGGTCTCGTTATCAACGCGTCGAAGTATCCATTATCCCCACTGTAGCGAGTCACAAAAAGTGGTTTGAAATCAAGGCTTCTCATATCCAAACCGTCCATCCTCAACAGAGCTTCATAACACGGGTCAGCATTACGCCCACCTATCAAGCCTCCCCAGGAACATACACCTTTTGTACTGCCATCGAAGTGCCGGGATGCCCCCCATTTATCATCAAAACCGGCCCTCGGGTGCAGGTCATCAACATCACAGAGGGCTTCCCCTTGCAATCGATAATCACAAGGGAGGTTCTGATAACGGTTCAAGGCGACAAACGGTCCGTACGACCTATCTTGGAACGAATAAGTCGGTCCTATCGCCTGGAAGTGGCAGAAGTCGTTGAACTGGGCTCTTTAGGAAAATCCCTCGTCCGCCTGCGGATACCTGACGGGCGCCCCGTCGAGGAGGTCATGGAGATTCTCTCCCGTGAACCCTACGAGATGTCTCCTCAACCCAACTATCTCTACCGGACCGCCGGGACAAAGGTTGATCCCCTCGCAGATCTGCAATACGCCTTCAAGTCGCTCAATGCCGATCAATTGCCATCCGGAATCGATGGAAGAGGCGTCACAGTAGCAGTAATAGATACCGGTGTGGATTACCTGCATCAAGATCTCAAAGGACGAATTGCACATAAAAAGGACGTCACGGCCAGCAACTCATTCCAGCACGATCTTCACGGCACCGCTGTAGCCGGCATCATCGCAGCACAATGCAATAATGGTCTCGGTATCTGCGGCCTGGCCCCAGGGGCGAAGATCGTGGCCATCAAGACGTGTCAGCCCATCGCCGAAGGGAAGATAGCCGCCACAACAACCTCTTTTTGGCTCTCCCAGGGTATTGATTACGCCATCATACAAACTGTCCAAGTGATAAACCTCAGCCTGGGAGGGCCTAAAGATCCCTTAATAATCGACCTCGTCAAAGAGGCCTTCGCACGAGGTATTATTATCGTAGCGGCGGCCGGTGATAAAAGTCTCACCACTTATCCCCCCTACCCTGCAGCCCTGCCTGAAGTGATCGCCGTAGCCGCCGTGGACATCAAGAGCAAACCATATGCCGAGGGCATTAAAGGGGACTTTATCACTCTCTGTGCTCCTGGGGTGGACATCATGACCACCCAACCGGGGGAAAAATATGACTTTTATACCGGCACCTCCATGGCAGCGGCCTATGCGAGCGGGGCCGTGGCCCTCCTGCTACAGAAGCACCCTAATCTGAGGCCAGAAGAGGTGCGGTCTCTTTTAGAAAAGTCAGCAAAAGACTACGGTCCGCCGGGCAAAGACAAGCAGTTCGGCTCGGGCCTGGTTGATCTGAAGAAGTTATTAGATTGAGTTACTAGAAAATATTTTTGAACCTTTTTGCAGGGATGAGGAACAAAAAGATAGAGAGAAAACGGGAGAGGGAACTGCGATGAAAGACAAAACTATTACATGGGGAGTGGTTGTTGCTTTAGCTGTGTCATTGGCCTTAAGTATGCCGCTGTGGGCAGCACAAAGCACGAAACAAAAGGAACTCGATGCAGAGAAGGTTGAAAAACCAAAAGAAAAATTGGAGCCGTTACCACATACCACCGTACGACTCCCAGGACCAAAAATCAACGAATTTTCCTGCGAGAGCCTCACCGATGACTATAATATACTGCTTTTTTGTGGTGCGCCGAGTGACGACTATCGAGTCAGCATTGACTTCGATATATTTGCCAGACAGGGATTAAGTAGTTTTGAGATTCTATTCAGAGGGCATCAAGTCTATCACGAAACGTTCGGAGGGCCTATAGTCTCAAGTCGGAGCGGCAGGGACCTTAAACTCGATCTCTCCCCTCACCGGCCTGCAAGATCTGGAACCTATACCCTCCAGGCAAAAGTCGTGGATAGATTGGGGCAGGCAGCCACCAGGGATCTCAGGCTGAGGTGTGACATGGAACGTCCCACGATTCACAGCATTCGGCCCGCCGATGGAGAAACGATTTATAAGGACGGTGGAAGCGTTGATATTACCTTTGAGTTCGACGTCAGCGATGATTTTTCAGGGATCAGTGCGGTCTGGATGGGCGGTTGGTACGGATCTGTTACTGATACAACACCTCCTTTTAGTATTACTATTAGGGATATAGAACGTGATACGGGGTTTGACATCCAAGTTTTGGATGGGGCGGGAAACGTCAGATCTGATTACATATCAGTTCATGTTACCCCGCGCCCAGCCAGTTTACCTGGTTCTGCTCGGCCTTAAGCATCAAGGGGAAACCATATACTGACGAGACTAACGGAAATGAACCTTTTTGAGGGGAATGGACACTCAGCGGTAAAAAAGTAATTAAGGAGGGAAGATCATGAAGAGATCAGCATTATTGATGGGATTGGTTGTTTGGTCGGCTGCAATCTTGGCAACAGGAACTATCTTCGCCCAGCAGCCTGGAAAAAAAGAGGATGCAGCTATCTCTGAAACGAAGAAACCGCCTGTGAGTAGACTGCCCGACCTCACCATCGATAATATCTATCTCACCAAGGACTGCCGCGTGGCAGTTGTAATTAAGAACCTCGGCCCCGGCATCGTGCCCGATGAGGTCTGGACGGTGCACACTCCCAAAAGCGCCGGGGTCTATCTCTACAAAAACGGCACCGGCTGGGGCGGAGGCCCTATTTGGAATTTCGACCCTGCCAAACATCTAAAGACACCGGGAGGCACAGCCACCTACGTAAGCAAGCTGAAGGTATCAGGGATCCAAGGCATCAAGGCGGTGGTGGACCTGTGGAAAGTGGTAACGGAGGAGAATGAAGGCAACAACAACCTAGAGCTGAAACTCACCTGCGAGGCTCAAACCGGTCCGTGCTGTATCGCCGGCAAATATAAGGGAATCAGTGTAGACGATCCGGCATGCCCTGTGGGCCCAGAGTCAGCAAAGTTCACCTTGATTCTGCAGCAGACCAATTGTGGTTCCGGAGTGCTGGGAGATGTACTAGACCCCGCAACCGGTACGATAACCGCCAAGCTCAAAGCAACGGTGATCCCTGGGCCAGGCAACTGTTGTACGCTTGTGGGGAGACTGAAGGGAATGAAAGGCACCGAAGATGCTGACTGTTTACATGAGATCAAGGCCACGTTGTGCAAAAATGCCCTTGGCAAGTGGTACGCCACTGACGGCACCTATCATGACCTCTCTGGTTCGTGCTGCAGCGGAACATTCAAGATTGAACAGGAGTAGGCAGTAGTAGAATCTCAGCGGCCACCAGGTAGGGGGGGGGGTACCCTCTCTGACCTGGTCGATTGAAAATAAAGCATAATAAACAAAAAAACAAGAAGGAGGGATTTATGAAAAATTTCAGATGGACAGTTTTAGTGGTGATGGTAATGGTATTTATCGTGGGGCTGGGTTTTATGGCATGGTCCCGTTCCGGTCCATCAACACCCCAAACACAACAGACCCCGCCGCAACCAACAACATCAGATACGTTGCAAATTATGAAGTGTCCTCAAGGATGGCATAAAAAGACTGGTACTGGCCAAGAGGTATTCCGTTGTTTACCAAACCAGCCAACTATGTCATGTCCCGATGGGTGGGAATACTATTTTGATGGCTGTGAAGTGGGGTGTAATAAGAAAATTGAACCACCCAAATAGGAGCTACCCAAACATACGGAGTAGAACCACAGGGGCCAGGCAGGGGGTAACCTCTCTGCCTGGCCCCTCTTTATGCCCCGAACTTCTCCAGCTTGAGGGCCGAGGCGAGCATCAACGGCATCTCGTGCACGGCCAGTAATCTCCCAAGTCCCCCTTTGACGCACGCCGCCTCGGCAAACTCCTGAACGTCATCTATCCGCTCGTATTTTGAACAGAGCATGAAGGGGTTGGGGTGCCAGCTGTGCCCCTTTAACAGTGAGGGGGTAGAGTGATCACCGGTCACCGCGATGACATCGGGGTCCAGCTCCAAGAGCACGGGAAGGTGCCGGTCCACCTCTTCGATGACCTCGACCTTTTTCTCAAAGTTACCGTCCTCGCCGTAGCTGTCGGTCTTCTTGATGTGCAGGAAAAAGTAGTCGAATTCCTTATAGTGCTTTTTGAGCGTCTTGAACTCATCGACGATGCCCTCGCCTGTCTCCAGGATCTCCATCCCTACAAGCCTCGCCAGCCCCTTGTACATGGGATAGGTAGCGATGCAGGCAGGGCTCAGCTTGAACAGGTCGCTCATGCTGGGGATTGCGGGGATCTGGGAGATCCCCCGCAACAGCACCGTGTTGGCGGGGTGATGGTCCTGTAATACGCGGTTGGCCCGCTCAACAAAAAGCTTGATGATCTCGGCTGTGTGTTCGGCCTCCGGGACTAAGGGTGTCGGCGTTTTTGGAGGATGGCCTTCTCTCTGCGGATCGGTATCTTCGATCCGGCCGTCCAGCCCCGCCTTCATAAAGCGCAGGACAAAACGGTGCTCCTTGCCGTGCCTGACCTCCACCTGAACACCCTCTATCTCCTGGATCTCCTTCTGCAGGAGGGCGCAGAGCTCCATGTTCTTTTCCGTGGGGATGCGCCCGGCCCGGCGGTCGACAATGATCCCCTTTTGGTCCATGGTGGCGAAGTTGCCGCGCGCCACCACATCGCTCTTTCCCAGCTCCATCCCGATCCCCAAGGCCTCCAAGACCCCCCTGCCGATCTCATAGAGCAGGGGGTCGTAACCGAACATCCCCAGGTGTCCCGGTCCGCTCCCCGGCGTGATCCCCGGTGAGACAGGGTCGGCCACCCCGCAGATGGAGCGGGCAGCCAACTCATCCAAATGAGGGGTATGAGCCGCCTCCAATTCTGTCTTGCCGTCTACGCGTAACCCCCCTACCCCGTCCATGACCAACAGGACGATTTTAGAAGTGGTCTTTACGGCTAAAGACCGAATGATTGTTTCGTCGACCATTGTTCACCTCCTTGAATATTCCCTCTCAGACCATCCAATTGAGGGGCCTGTATCCCTTTGTGTTGTATTAACACTTTAAAGGTCTCACCCATCCCCCCGGGGAGGATGAGATTCTTGACGGTAAGCCGCTCGGCCATGCCCTCCCATTCTTCCTTTCCCTCGCCCATCCGTGCTACCTCGTCCAGGATTCCCAAGGCGAGGAGGAATCGGTACTGGGGGAGCAAACCGGTGAGTTGTAGCCCGTACTCTTTACCCCACTCAATGAGTGAGGTAAAATCCACATGTGCGGTCATATCCTGCAGGCCCAGATCCCCATAGGGATCAGTGAGGGCCTGGTGTCCCCGGTAGCACAGGAAGGTCCCCTTCCCCCGAAGCGGGCTGTAGAGCTCCTGGGCCGGATACCCGTAATCGATGGTGACGACAAAGCCCCGCTCCAGCCCCTTGGCCACCCCCTGGAGCCATCTCAGGGCCCCCAGGTTTACCTCCGCCCGCTGTCCCTCAGTCAGGGTGATTCCTAAACGCAGGAAGTATTGCTCTAGTTCCGGCGTAGAGGGATCACCATGCACCTCTCCCAATCCTCCCTGAACCGAATCAACAAAGACCTCCTTTAATCTCCTACCCTCCTGCACCACTCGATGCACAGGAAAGGCGTCGACCAGTTCGTTGGAGAGAAAACAACCGTAAATCTTCATCTCGCCAACATGTTCAACTGCATCCCATATCACCTTTCCCGAATGATCTGACAAAAGCTCCTTTTGTCGCTCGATGACTACAGGGCTCATCTCCACCATATGGTAAAATAAGAGATTGTAGAATTCTGCTTCATAACGCTGCACGTAATCCAGGACATCCAAACATAGATACCCTTCACCCCCTCCCATCTCCACGACCTCGAATTTTTCTCCTCCCAGGATCCTCCACATTTGGACCAACTGTTTTGCAATGAGGGCTCCGAAGACGTGGTGGACCGTGGGGCTGGTGTAATAATCCCCCTCCCGTCCCCGACAGGCCCTTCCCGAGGCATAGTAGCCGTACTCCGGGTGGTAGAGGCAGAACTCCATAAACCGGTCAAAGGTGACAGGCCCCTGGGCCCTGATCTCTTCCGTGATAACCTGCCGCAATCTCTCTGAGATAGCCGCGCTTTCCACGCCTTACACCAACCCCCTCAGCGTGCGGAGGTTCACCTTATCCCAATCCTCCCCGCTGGCGGTCCACCCCTTGGGGGTCTCCAAGATAAACGGGATGTCTGCCAAACGGGGGTCCTGCATGAGTAGACGAAAGGGCTCCAGCCCCAGGTACCCCTGACCGATCTGTTCATGGCGGTCCACCCGTGTGCCCAAGGCGACCTTGGAGTCATTGAGGTGAATAAGCTTCAAACGGTCCAGGCCGATGATCCGATCGAACTCCTTCATGGTGGCCTCATACCCCTCCGACGTCTCGATTGCATAACCCGCAGCAAAAACGTGACTCGTATCGAGACAGACCCCAATCCGTTCATCCTCCTCAATCATCTCTATGATCCGGGCAAAGTGCTCAAAGCGATAACCCACGGTAGCACCCTGTCCAGCAGTGGTCTCCAACAAAATCTGCACCTTTATATCCGGGCCCTGGTAATAGAGGAGATTGATGGCTCGGGCTATCCGATAAAACCCCTCCTCTTCACCGCCCCCCCGATGGGATCCGGGATGCATCACCAGATAGGGGAGCCCCAGGGTCTCGGCCCGCTCCAGCTCCTCCCAGAGGGCTTCAACAGACCGCTTATAGAGCCCTTCATCAGGGGAGGCGAGGTTAATGAGGTAGCTGTCGTGCGCCGCAACGGGCCTGACCCCTGTCTCACGGCGGGCCTGGCGGAAGGCCTCGATTGCATCCGGAAGAAGAGGCTTGGCCCGCCACTGATTGGCGTTTTTGGTAAAGAGCTGGATGACATCACATCCGAGCTTCATTCCGCGACAGAGGGCCTTATCGATCCCACCGGCGATGGACATGTGGGCCCCTAAGAATCTTCTGTGAGGGCCACTCCCTCCTATTGCACCCCCTCCATCAACTCGTGCACCTTCGTCTCTATCATCCCCCTGATCTCCTCCAATCTCTCCTGGGATACGGCCTCAAACCTGAGGACCAGGGCCGGCTGGGTATTGGATGCCCGCAGCAGGCCCCAGCCTTCCGGGAACTGGATCCTCATGCCGTCGACGTCAATGACGGGATATTCCCGGCGAAAGTGTTCAGTAGCCCGCTCCACAATCTTAAATTTTATATCATCGGGGCACTCCACCCTGATCTCAGGGGTAACAGCTGTCTGAGGAATCCCCTCCAGAAGTTCTGAGACCTTTTTCCCCGTCTTGCCCACGATCTCCAGGAGGCGGCAGGAGGCATAAATGGCGTCGTCGAAGCCGAAGTAACGATCGGCGAAGAACATATGTCCGCTCATCTCTCCGGCCAGCAAGGCACGCTCCTTTTTCATCTTGTCCTTGATCAGGGAGTGACCGGTCTTCCACATGATGGCCCGCCCCCCCAGCCGCTCGATCTCATCGTAGAGGGTCTGGGAACACTTGACCTCTCCGATAAACGTACCCCCTCCCCGCTCTTTGATGATATCGCGGGCAAAGATGATCATCAGCTTATCACCCCATATTATCCCCCCCTCCTCATCGATGACCCCAATACGATCGGCATCACCATCATAGCCAATGCCGAGGTCAGCCCCGGTATCTTTTACCGTAGCAATAAGGTCCGTGAGGTTCTTCTCCACCGTGGGGTCAGGGTGATGGTGAGGAAAGCGGCCGTCCATCTCACAGTACAGCGCCTCCACCTTGCACCCCAGCTCGCGCATGATGGGGAGTCCCACCACTCCTCCCGTCCCATTACCGGCATCGACCACTACCTTGATTGGCCGGTTCACCTGGATGTTTGAAAGGACATAATGATGATAGTCCGGGATGATATCGTGCTGAGCAAGGTTCCCCTCTCCTTTTACGTAGTCCCCCTTCTCAATGATCTCCCGCACCCGCTGAATTTCTTCGCCGTAGATGGCGTCCTTACCCACGCAGATCTTGAAGCCGTTGAACTCAGGAGGGTTGTGGCTGCCGGTAATCATCACCCCTCCTTCCTGTTCCAGGTGCACGATGGAAAAGTAGAGCAGCGGCGTGGGACAAACACCCACATCGATAACCTCCATGCCGCTGGCCAGTAGTCCCTCCACGAGGACTTCGAAGAAGGGATCGGAACTCGGACGACAATCCCTCCCCACCGTAATCCGCTTGACTCCATGCCGGCCGAAGTAACTGCCAGCTCCCCGACCGAGTTCACGGACCGTCTCCTTCGTAAGATCCTTATCTACCACTCCCCTAATGTCATACTCCCTAAAAATCGCAGGATTCATGGCTTTCTCCGAGTCGTATCCTCGCCCCGTGCCGCCCTTTTTGTCAAAAAATGGACGGCCCAAAACCCGAGGACCAATAAGGCCACAAAGGCGATACTAATGATATTCACGTATTTGGTCGCATAGACCTTTACGGCCTCCCCAAAGATGAATATCATGGCCCCCACCAAAAAGAAACGGGCGCTTCTGCTGACCACGGAAGCGAGGATAAACCGCTTTAGATCAAGGTTAAAAACCCCGGCAGTAATAGTAAAGACCTTGTAGGGTATGGGGGTAAAGCCGGCGATTCCTACCGCCCAGACGTCGTATTTCTGATAATACCTTTCCACAAAGCGAATTCGTTCCTCTGAGAAAAGGCGTCGCATCAGGGGCCTCCCCCCTTTGAGTCCCAGAAAATAGCCTACACCCCCCCCGATAACCGATCCCACACTGCAGAGTGCGGCGTACCCGAAGGCCCATTGAGGGCGAAGTAGGGAAAGGACGATGAGCAACACATCGGGAGGCAGAGGAAAAAAGGATGATTCGGCGACAGCGTTAAGAAAAAGGGCCACGCCCCCATAGGGGGTATAGGCCCATGCAACAACCCATTCAATCAATCCCTCTAATGACATCCCTCTCCTCTCCCGCAAAGAGTAATATGTTACGGGAGAAGGGAGTAAAAATCAATACGATTTTATCATCGAGGGATGAGACCTCATTTTACAAAGAACTTCATACCCCCTACCGAGAGAAAGATCATAGAGATGATCTTGAAAATAACATGGATGGTAAAAGCAAGTTTGAGGCCATACTGAAAGCTCAAAAAGAGCGAAAAATCCGCCACAAACAGAAAACCTACGGTACAGATAACCAGGTTAATTACCGTCTCTATCAATCCACCCTTATATTTCCTCCGAGCAAAAAGGAAGACGATCATAATAATCAAATAAACAGCCAACATCAGACAAAGCGAAAGGACTACATCCGTCAGATACATGGGCATCATCATATATCTATCCCCTTTCCGTTTGTGTTAGTATCACTTGGGATACTGAGCTACGATTTTATCAAAGGCCTCCAGTACCTTTCTTTTCATGGGTGAATCGGTGTAAAATCGATAGATGTCCCATCTGATCCTACCGATCTCCGCAACCACTCGTTTTGTCAGGGGCATCCCTAGTATAGAGGCCATCTCTTGTAAAATATTTTTTATTAATGTGTAAAAACCATCAATAAAGATCGCACGTTCAGACGGGTCTGGATAGTAGAGGGAAATATTCTTGAGGATCTTGTTTTCATCTGGGGGGAGGATTTTGTCTATCGCTACCCCCTGAAATAGCTTGCCATAGTCTACAGTCAATTGTTCCAGGGCCTTATCTATCACCCCTCTACTCCTAGCCCCCAATTCCTTTTTTAAACCGTCCAACACCAGCCTGAAGACCTCTAAAAAGGTCCTCAAAAATCGGGAAACCTCCGCAAATTCTTTGTCTTCATATGTGCCGATATCCTTCGTCTTTTTAGTAAGGCCCATCAGCACCAAACGATAGAGAATATTAATAACTGAGATTTCCTCATCCCCGCTAAACTTAATCAGCTGGTCAACATTCCTGTTGCCATCTATCAAGGAAAAAATGAACTTCTCATTGGCATCGAGTTCTTCCATAACCCTCGTTTTGTCATTCTCAATGTAGGGGGGAATACGAAAGATGATCTTATTATTAGGGATCATCCTTCTGAACGTGGAGAAATCAAGGGCCCTCCTGGCGGTAAAGAGTGCTATGTCCAGGGGGGTGTAACTTACCACCACATCATCCTCTGACACCTCTCCTTGTTCGAAAAAAAACTCTCCTTCATTCCATGAAAAAAGGTCGGCAAGAATTTCTTTGATTTGGAAATCCAATAATTCGAGAAGCTCTTTTTCAGAGAGCAAACCACCTTTTACCAAGAACGTGCCGAGCTTCTCCCCACTTTCCTTAGCCTGTGTAACAACATCCTCCATATTGAATGAAGCAAGGTATTCTCTCCGGCTCAGAAAATTGCCGAGACGCTCTTCAGATCTGGTGGTACGGGCGAAAACGATCCACCCCTCTTTAAAAAATACCTCTTTGTGGGTATCCTCACTGTGAATGGAGGCCACGCCGGTGAAAGCATAGGAGAACAGTATATATAAAAGTCCCAACAGAGGGACATCATCAAGTCTGCTCCGAAAAGAGGCGGATTCCGATAGAGCCGTCATTTCTGAAAAATCAGGACGAAGCTTGGCAGCCTCCTGCCATTCACTGATGGCCTTCTCATACTCCTTATTGTGGAATTTTTTTGTGCCGAGAGAAAGATGCTGATAGAACGTCGCATCAGGAAAGTCGGAAGATCGCACGGTTTGTAATACTTGTCTTTCGTTTATGTCCACGATCTCCACCTAAAGAAGTTCGATAAGCAACAGCGTTAATTATACGGAAAATGTAAGATAACTGCACAAAAATGTATCACGCTATCTCTTTCTTGTCAACGATAAAGGTTTGAGAAAAAATCCTTCCATCCCTGCCGTTAGAAAAAAAGTTGACAGATGGGGCTAAGAAAAAGTATGGTCTTATCCGGTACGAGTGAGATGTATTAATGAAAAAAAACTATGTCCCTGCGGAAGAGATAAAGAGAAGATTACAGAAATTGCGAACTGAATTGGATCAGAGGGGGTGGGCCGCGGCCCTGATCGTGCAGGATGTGGACCTCCTCTATTTCTCCGGCACCATGCAGAACGCCCTGCTGTTCGTCCCACAGACAGGCAAGGAGATTCTCATGGTCAAAAAATACGGTGAGCGTGCCCAGAGGGAATCGGCAGTGGAACAGGTGCTTCCTCTCAACTCATGGAACGAAATACCATCCCTCATAGAGGATCATCATGGTGGTGTCCCACGCACAATCGGCATAGAGCTCGATGTCCTTCCGGTCAAAGAGTATATGCGTCTGCAAAAGATATTTTCCGGGGTTGCAATCACCGATTCATCATCCATGATCAGGGCGATCAGAAAAATAAAATCCCCTTATGAGACCAAACAAATGAAACAAGCGGGTGAGATCGGCAAGATCGTCTACGCCGAGGTGCCGCACATCCTCAAGGAGGGAATGATGGAAATAGAACTCGCCGGCCTCTTGTTGGCCGTAGCCATGCGGCATGGACATCAAAACTACCTCCGTATGAGGTCTTTTAATTCTTACGCCTTTTCATGGCATGTACTGAGCGGTTTCACAGGCGGAGAGCTAAGCTTTATCGACGCCCCTATGGGGGGGAAGGGACTCTCTCCCGCTTTTCCTGTAGGGGCCAGCCTGAAACCGATTAAGGCTCATGAACCTATCCTTATCGACTTCGGGATTTGTTACAATGGATATCAAATTGACGAAACCAGGATGTTCTGCTTGGGAAAGCTTC
This sequence comes from Deltaproteobacteria bacterium, assembly GCA_016927065.1. Lineage (GTDB taxonomy): Bacteria > Desulfobacterota > B13-G15 > B13-G15 > RBG-16-54-18 > JAFGNJ01. Next base: position 52,971 of record JAFGNJ010000027.1, on the reverse strand, counting down.
CTCAAAAGTTTAAGGATGCCTATCGTGCCGCACGTCAAATAGAGACCGAGGTCGCAGCCATAGCCAGACCAGGGATTTCCTGCCAAGAACTCTTTCACAGGGGGTGGGAGGTGGCCGAGGAATTGGGCTATAAAGAATACTTCATGGGACCTCCCGGTCATAAAACCCGGTTCATCGGCCACGGCATCGGCCTGGAGATCGACGAATACCCTTTCATCGCTCAGGGGCATGACTATCCTCTAGAAGAGGGGATGACCTTCGCCTTGGAGCCTAAGATGGTCTTCCCCTCCGAGGGGGCCGTAGGGATAGAGAATACCTTTGTCGTCCGTCAGCATGGGGTTGAAAAGCTCACACCAGCAGATGAAGAGTTGATAGAAGTATAAAAAGATGAAAGAAGACATCCATCGCGAATTAAGGCAGATCGTCACCCAGATAAAGGGGCATCTGAGATATCAGAAGGAACTGGGGATCAATACCCTCCTTTCTCAAAAGAAAAAAAGACCCGTGCTGGATCTCAATGTAGTAAGACGGGAAATAGGAGAGTGCACGAGGTGCCGGCTCCATGAGGGGAGAAACCATCTGGTCTTCGGCGAAGGAACCCCCCACGCCCGCCTCGTCTTTGTTGGAGAGGGGCCTGGCAGAGACGAGGATCTGCAGGGCAAGCCCTTTGTCGGCAGGGCCGGTGAACTTCTCACCCGCATCATCGAGGCCATCGACCTGACGAGGGAGGAGGTATACATTGCCAACATCGTGAAATGCCGCCCCCCAAACAACCGCGATCCCCGACCCGATGAGATTCAAGCCTGTCTCCCCTTTCTCCTCAAGCAGCTGGAAGTCATCCGACCCAAGATCATCTGCGCTTTAGGAACCTTCGCGGCCCAGACTCTCTTGGAGACCGAAGAAAAAATATCCGCCCTCAGGGGACGTTTTCACTCGTACCACGGCGCCAAACTCATGCCCACCTACCACCCCGCCTTCCTCCTGCGAAATCCACAGTTCAAGAAGCATGTGTGGGAGGATATGAAGCAAATCAGAAAGGAGTATAAAAAGAGATAAGATATTACCTCAAACACCGCGAGTGGTGTTCGAGCACGTTCCCCAACCTCGACCGCCAAAAGAGGTAATTGTGTCCCGCTTTTCCATTATAGGATTGTACTGAGATCATCCGACCGTTGACGCCGAGGACCTCTTCTAATCTCTTGTTCCCATCCATGATGGACGACAGACGCTCCCCTGACCCATAGTCGAAATAAATTTTTGCCCATAACTCTTTTCCCTTGCCTTCTCTGATCAGGCGCACCGGGTTGTGGGCCCTCCGATAGGCCTCATTGATTGTCGAGCTGCTCGGAAGGGCCAAAGGTGCAAGATAACCAAAGACCTCCAAGAACTCGGGCATTGTAGTCTTAAGAACTACCTTGTTCGTGAGAAGCTCTATATCGACCAACCCGCTCTGGCTGCTCACCGAGCGGAACAATTCAGAATGCCGCAGGGCGATCTGCAAGGCGCCGAATCCCCCCATAGAGAAACCGCCGATCCCTGTATGCGGAGGTGGAAAGAGTTTGCCTTTCAGAGAGGATTTATTGCGGAGGTACTCCATCAACTCAATAATATAACTCTCGTATCTCCCCAACGCACCGGGCCGCATGTAACGACGGGGAACGTTTATAATCCTCAGGCACTCCTCTGGGTAGAAGACATCGCATGCGCCTCTGTTGCTGGTAGGGGGAAAGAGACCTTTTCTTTCGTCCTCGTCCGTATAAAAGCTGTTATCGCCATCAGGGAGCAGGATGATCATCTTGCGGATAGGATGAAAGGAATCATCGATGCCGCCGAAAGGGTGGAGGTTGTGCTCAACCAATGAGACGGCGATATCAGCGGGGCTGGAATCCTGTGCTCCCAGGCCACCATAGTGCGTAAGTTCTTCGAAGCGAGCCTGCAAATCCTCCTTGAGGTCCTTATAAGTCTTATTCCGTTCTGCCATCATGGCTGCGGCAATAGGGGCGATCTCCTCCCAGAGGAGCCAGTGATATTCCTCCTCCGCCTCGCGGCACAGGATATCAAGGGCGGCCTTGGGATCGCACACCGTCCCCCCTCCGTTGCGGTGAAAATCGTACCCATGTAAAAGTATAAGGAGAGGGTATCGCTCAGCTGACTGGGGATCAAATTCGGGAGGGAGGATGAGAAAAAAATTCTTCTCCTTTCCCAAAGAAGCGGAAAAAAAGGTCTCATGACGGACTTGATAAGAGAACCGGACCTCTGATGGAGGCTGGAGGAGATATCTCAGTTCCTCGTTGAGCGGACAACACGGATCGCTGCCTGCGGAAGAGGCAGGGAGGCAAAGAACGGCTACAAAAAAGATCATCAAAGCATATCCGAGAATAGACTGTTTCCCCATGCTGCTACACCTCCCTTTTAACTTATCCTGTATGTTACGACTCAAAAAAAATATGTTGAATCTTTTTTCTAAATCATCAACTCTGAAGGTAAGGACACAGGGCACGATCGCGCCTTTATCCGGCATTCCTCCCCTCCCCTTCTTCGCAACACCGTCACTTCTTCATCCGAGGGGGCATCACTGTATCTCAGACAAATGGAGGCGGCCTGTGCGATATCCTCTGATGCACCGCCATACGGGATGAGGCAGAGGGGGCCAGGGTATTTTTCCACCTTGAGGAGATCATCTTTGGGAATAACCATCGTCGATATCCTTTCATTGTCCTGTGCGTGCCTCCCCACGATCAGCTTCACCGCAGGGGAAAGGCGTAGGTGCCGGCCGATCTTCAGGAGTTCTATGTCCCTGATCTGGACTGGCTCAGGACGCCGGAAGAGATCCCCCAGGCGACGGGAAAAGATAGGATCGGTAAGGAGGCACCCTCCGGCAGGTGAGAGATACTCCGTAATATGGTATCGCTTGGCCAACTCCATCTGCTCCTTCCGGGAGCGCCCTTTGATCCCCACAAGCTGTTCCCTGTCGACCTTTCCTGCGTGCTCCGGCATGGTCTCGGGAAGGAGCTGGGCGCTGAGCGGACGCAGGACCAACCCCTCATACCCCGACTCCCGCTCTACAACCCGCAAGGAAGCCTTGTTCTGGGACATGGGGCGCTGTCCTAGCACCTCGCCGGTAAAGAGGAAATCATATCCTCCCTCTTCCATCACCCTCCCCGCCTCTTTGAGCATGAGTATATGACAGTCTATGCAAGGGTTCATGTTGTTGCCGTATCCATGTTTGGGTTTACGCAACATGGCAAGGTGGGGCTCGGTAATATCCAGGACCTGGAGGGGAATACCCACTGCCTGGGCTGCCCGCTCCGCGCCTTTGGAATTGAAAAAAGGGGTGATGAACGACACCCCTTGAATCTTAATCCCCTGTTCGAGGATGAGTCGTGCAGCCAGGATGCTGTCGAGTCCCCCTGAGATGAGGCCCACCGCTGTGGTCATTGTCCACCTTCGGTGAATTGCCGAACGCGTTCCTCAAACCAGCTGTTGAGACCCGCGGTGCTCCCCGGGCTGGTGCCGAAGACCTCCTGCCAGACGTCATCCCGCTCCATACAAAGATAAATAAAGAGTTCCGCGTCATAGGATCTCAGCCACGAGACCATATGCCGGTACATCGCTACCCTGAGGGGCTTGAGGTAGCGTAACTTTCCATCCTCGCCCCGTATCAACTCGCCGGAGAATATACGCGAGGTCGGGAATCGCTCTTGGGCTACCTGTTTCAGTGAGGTGGAACAGCGCAGTGCACCGAGACTCACCCAGATGGCCCTGCAGGGTTCGATGTGCTCAAAGAGGAGGTCCACCACCCTGCGATAGTCATCATCCCATCCCGGATAAGCGATGAGGGGGTCAAAGTGAAATCCCACGTGATACCCCGCATCAGCGCAGCGGCTTGCCGCCCGCAAACGTTCCTCAAGGGAGGCTGCCCTATGCTCTTCTCCTTCTATCACAGTTGGTGGATTGAGGGACCAGGAGCACACGGTCCTTCCCCCATGGTTCAGGGTAAGGAGGTGATCCACTGAACAGGCCTTGGTCTTGATCTCAAAGATCGCGTTTAGCTTTCGAGCGAAAAGGGGGACGGCCTCATCGGCAAAACGGACGATACCATCGAGGGCCAGGCTGTCCCCCAATTCCCCCGTGCCAAACCTAAAGATCCGATGAGGATGCGCATCCAGGATCTCGTCTATTTCACTGAAAATTCGTGTGAATTCTGGATAGAGTGTCAGACAGGGGTTGTTCAAATAGGTTTGGAGGATGCAGTACGAACAATCGAGGGGGCAATTGGTCATGACGTTGATGATCTTGTAGCCGCAGCAGATGTGCCCTATGGTCCCAGGGCAATCCTTCACCAGTTTTCCCTGGTAAGGTCGGATACAGAGAATTTGTTTCCCCGCAGCACAGGGATCCGATTGGTAGGAGAGGACATCCTGAATCACCCTGTCGAGATCGCCTCGGGAATGCCACGGGAGATGATCAAGCCCTTGCCGTATCCGATGGACAACCGGATGAGTCTCCAAAGCGGAATCTACATAGACCTCGTTGGGTAATATCATCTTTCGCTCCCCTGCAACGGGAACAACCCCCTGAGGGATCGTCCTTGCCCCACCCCTGACAGCAGCAATGTCATGCCGTTTCGAGGAGAGGGGAATTCATCTAAACTCAAGGCCGTAGGTAGTGAAGAACGCCACGATGCTACGGATATTGAGGGCTGCTGTTCCACGGAACACTTTTCAACAGGCATCTAAAAACAGTCTCTAGAAATACCCTCGCATCTCCTCGCACTGCCGTTCAGGTCTTTTGTATGCGATCGGCTCCCCGTGCAACTTCTCAAAGTAACTGACATCGCTCGCCCCCACCGGAGGCAATAACCTCCTTGCCAGCATCCTGGCGTTTACCCAAAAGGAGTCATCACCGCCGTATTCACCAGAATAGAGACTAAGGTTGAAACTATAGTAATTGAATTCCTGATAATACCGGAAAACCTTGAGCAGACCTTGGGTAAAATCTCTCAGATCCTGATCAGTGAGATTGAGAAGGGAAGTCCGTTCACGAAAAACGGCCATAGTATCACCCAAGCCAAACGGCGCATAGCTCGCCAGCCACACCGTATTGCCGACAGCACCAATATAACGCTCTCCAAGTTCCTTTTCCTTAGCGATTAACTCATCCCAAAAAGAAGCTTCCCATTGCTGGCGATATTCCCTCGCCCCCCGGATCATCTCTCCTTGGTAGTGTGTCGGGAGATCTCCCCCAATGATTTGAAGGTGGGGATGGATAATGCTCCCCCCCGACATGGGGAGATAATTCCAGTTGATGGAAAAGAAGCGTACCGAGGAATCCACCTCTACGAGCCTGCGCAGGAAGACACAGGCGGTGGAAAACCCGTTAAAAAGCTGCTCCTCGGTAAAATCGACGAGAGGAACATAGTGCTGATGAGTGAGCACAACGACGGCACAGTATCGATCAAAGGGAAGTCTATTGGGGATAATACAGACCTCGCCAAAGCACAGCCTCCCCCCCTCGATGAAATCATTCGGAAAACGGGGGGTGACCTCGTCCAAAGCATCGGGGCAAAAGGGACACGGAATATCCTCTGCCCTTTTCAGAATTTCATCAATATCCATGGTAGCAAGCTTTTTAATGGGGAGATCGAGGACCCTTACCGACCGCTTCGTCAGGGGGTCCCACCTCGTTTCCAAGGTTAGTGTTGTTTCTTCATATCCCGTTTTCGGATCCAAGATTTTCGCGTTTTGGAACCGTCCCTTAAAGGCTATTCCCATTCTGCAACTCCTCTGAAAGATTCAGCACAATGAAAACAATCTAACAGGGCCTCAAAGGGGTGTCAAGGTTACCGTATAAAACGGCATGCCTTGGCGCTTTCTATTTTCACATTGACAACTCTCCCCTTCTCCCTTAGAGTTAAGTAATCAACAGATAAGGAGCGATAACGGTGATCTCGCGATACACGAGAGAAAAGATGGGGGCGCTCTGGAGCGAGGAGCATAAATATCAGACCTGGCTTAAGGTGGAGATCTTGGCCTGCGAGGCCTGGGCCGAGCTGGGAGAGATCCCTTCTGAGGCCGTGCAACAGATCAAAAAACGGGCGCACATCGACACTCAACGCATTGAAGAAATCGAGCACGAGACCAAACACGACGTTGCCGCTTTCGTGGGCCAATTGGAAGAAACAGTGGGCGATGCGGGAAGGTATATCCATTTCGGGCTCACCTCCTACGATATCGTCGACACCGCCCTCTCACTGAGACTCCGGGAGGCGGGACGAATCATCATTGAAGACATCAATAACCTCATGGAGGCGATCAAGGAAAAGGCCTTTAAATATAAAGAGACGGCCATGATCGGCCGGACCCATGGCGTGCACGCCGAGCCCATCACCTTCGGCCTCAAGATGGCCCTCTGGTACGAGGAGATGCACCGCAACCGAGGGCGCATGGAACGGGCCATCGCAGCCATCAGCGTGGGCAAACTATCGGGTGCCGTGGGCACCTTTGCCAACGCCCCTCCGGCTGTGGAGGCATACGTCTGTAAAAAACTGGGGCTCACCCCCGACCCCGTTTCTTCACAGATTATCCAACGGGATAGGCATGCCGAATTCTTCACGGCCCTGGCGTTGATCGCTTCCTCAATAGAAAAGTTCGCCGTGGAGATCCGCCACCTGCAACGCACCGAGGTCATGGAGGCCGAGGAACCATTCGCCGAAGGTCAAAAGGGCTCTTCAGCCATGCCCCACAAGAGAAACCCTATCGGGTCGGAGAATCTCTCCGGCCTGGCCCGACTGGTAAGGGCCAATTCCCTCGCTTCTCTGGAGAACATCCCCCTCTGGCACGAACGGGACATCAGCCACTCCTCGGTGGAGCGAGTCATCGCCCCGGACAGCACCATCCTCGTGGATTACATGCTTGCTCGGCTCACCCATATCATCAAGGGACTGGTGGTATATCCCGACCGGATGAAGAAGAACCTCGATCTGACCAAGGGGCTTATTGCCTCTCAGCAGCTCCTCTTGGCCCTCATCAGGAAGGGTGTTGCGCGAGGGGATGCCTACCACTGGGTGCAGCGTAATGCCATGCGGGCGTGGAGAGAGCAAGCGGATTTTCTACAATTAGTCCAGAATGACAAGGATATCACCGCTATGCTGAGCGTGAAAGAAATCCAAGGGGTTTTCGACTTGAATAGCCATCTCAAGTATGTTACTGTAATATATAAGCGAGTCTTCTCTTCAAGCAAGGGAAAGAAAGGGGGATAGCTAGCTATGTCGGGGCGCGTTATCACTCTGATCGTACTCACCTGTCTCATCGTCGTCTATGTCTTATACAATACCCAGCCGGTAGGGGTAAAATTCCTTTTTTGGGAAACCGAGCTATCCAAGGCATTGATCACCATCGGGTCTTTTCTGGCGGGGATCATCCTGGGTTACATTATCGCCACGATAAATCAATTCAACAAACAGAAGAAAAAAAGACACGTCAAAAATGACAAAAAAGGGGGAGGTGAATAGGTATGGCAGGTTTCGCGTTGTTCGTTGCTATCGTCGCCTTAATATTGGCCTTTCTGGCCTTTCAAAAGGCGGGGGGGCTCGGAGATCTGAAGAAACAAACCGAAGTCCTCAGCCAGATCGGTGATGCCATTATCAAGGCAACAAATTCCCTGCGGGAGAAGACAGCCGACGTCCTTGACAAATTAGAGACGGGTCTGAGGGCTAAAGAGGTGAAGACCACGCCAAAAAAGGAGCCGAGTGAAGGAGAAGATCAGTAGCGTTACACCATAAGGAGGATAGGACAACCAGTTTGTAAAAAGAAAGGGCCTATAGTAGATAGGCCCTTTTGTGTCCATTGTATACGTCCATTTTTTATAACGGCGCTTAACATACAAAAAACGTTGGCGGACGGCGAAAAAGTATTGCTATGTCCAGATGACGAAAAATACTCCTGGAGCCAAGAAAAAAAGGGGATCGTCGAGTGAAGGAACCAAGCAAGAAAATAAGAAAGACAAAAATAGTTTGTACCATCGGGCCAGCCAGCAGTAATCCCGTCATCATGGAGGAGATGATCAGACAAGGCATGGATGTGGCTCGTCTCAACTTCTCCCATGGAGATCGTCGGGACCATGGCGAAAAAATCACTCTGTTGAAGCGACTAAGCGAAAAGGCTGGGAGACCGGTGGCCATCCTCCAAGACCTCGGTGGGGGAAAGGTACGAGTGGGGGAGATCGAGGGAGGAACCGTACATCTGGAAACGGGCACAACCGTCACCTTGACTACAGAACAAATCATGGGCAATGCACAGAAGCTATCGGTCACCTACCCTGGTCTGACAAACGACGTCAGCGAGGGAAACTCAATCCTGCTGGCGGATGGAACTCTCGAGGTCACGGTAGTTGCGATTCAGCCCCCTGAGATTACGTGTCAGGTGGTGGTGGGAGGAGACCTCAGTTCCCATAAAGGCATCAATATCCCCAGTGGAGAATTGCGGACAAAGGTCCTCACGGACAAAGATAAGGACGATCTCCTGTTCGGTGTACAGGCGGAGGTAGACTTCGTCGCACTTTCCTACGTCAGGGGGGGTGAGGATATTCAAGATGCCAGGGAGGTCTTGAATTCTCATCATGCCGATATTCCCATCATCGCAAAAATAGAACGACACGAGGCCTTACAACACATTGAAGAGATCATGAACGAGGCCGACGGCATCATGGTGGCCAGAGGTGATCTGGGTGTTGAGATTCCTCTGGAGCAGGTCCCTCTGGTGCAAAAAGACCTGATCAAGCGGGCCAATAGCCTTGGGAAACCCGTTATCACCGCCACCCAGATGCTGCGGTCAATGGTGGATACTCCGCGGCCCACCAGAGCTGAGGCATCGGATGTGGCCAACGCCATCTTCGACGGCACCGATGCCATCATGCTATCGGAAGAGACCGCCATGGGGAGATATCCTGTCGAGGCGGTGCGGTTCATGGTGATGATCGCCGAGGCGACGGAGCGAAGTTTCCCCCATGCAGCCTTCCTCCCCACCGACCCGTATCAGAAGGGGGAGATCGCCGATTCTATGAGCCATGCCGCCTGCCAGTTGGCCGAGGACCTGGGAGTGGCTGCGATTATTACCCCCACTCGTACAGGCAGGACAGCCCGTTTGGTCTCCCGATATCGACCCCGCTATCCCATCCTCGCCTTTAGTCCCCAACCCACCACTGTCAGGCAACTCATCCTCTCCTGGGGTGTGCACCCCATCCTGGTGCCCGAATTCACCAACGTCGATGAGATCGTGGGCAAGGGGATCACCGCCGCCCTCCAGCAGGAATGGGTGACTAAGGGTCAGCGGGTGGTGGTTACGGCAGGGACCCCGGTCGATTTGCCGGGGACCACCAATCTGATCACCGTGGAGGAACTCTGAAAAACCAGGTGTTAGAGGATTTAACAACAGCGACTTCCAGGACAAAACGGGCGGTAAGAGTGGCCTTGACGGCCAATATCTTCATCGCCCTCATGAAGTTCACCGTCGCCATCTTCATTAACAGCACCGCCCTGTTGGCCGAGGGCTTTCACTCCCTGGCAGATACGAGCAACCAGGCCTTCCTCCTGCTGGGGTTACGGCTGAGCACCCGCCCCCCTGACCGAAACCACCCCTTTGGCTACGGCATGGAGCGATACTTCTGGGCCTTTGTCGTCTCTCTCTCCGTCTTCATCATTGGGGCCGTCTTCTCCGTTCATGAAGGGATCACAAAAATCCTCCACCCCGAACCTCTCAGGCACGCAGGATGGGGGTATGTAGTAATTGTTCTCTCCTTCTTCTTTGATAGTTATTCCTGGCGGATTGCCTTCCGCACATTGAAGGGGACCATTAAAAGACGGGGGGTCTTTAGGACTATCCGTGATTCAAAGACACCGGCCATCTTCATCATCTTTATGGAGGATTCCGCCGCCATTCTCGGGCTCTCTATAGCCTTGGGGGGTATCCTTCTCTCATCACTCACCAAAAATCCCGTCTTCGATGGCGTGGCTTCTATTGTCATTGGGATTATCCTTGCGCTGGTAGCCTTTGTACTCTTCTTAGAAACCAAGAGCCTCCTGATCGGGGAGGGGGTATCACAGGGAGATTTGAGAAAAATCAGGGCGGCCATCAACACTGTCCCAGAGGTAAAGGAAGTTGTAAATCTACTCACCATGCACCTGGGACCTGAGGAAATTCTGGTCAACATCGACGTCAACTTTGTGGACGGCCTCAACACGGATCAGGTCGAGGAGGCCATCGATAAGGTAGAACGGGGCATCCAAGAGCAAGTGTCCGCTGTGAAGAAAATATTCGTCGAAGCCGAATCACTCAAAAAAATCCCCAAGAGGAAAAAGAGGAGGATAACAAGGAAGGCATCAAAAGGTAGGGTGATGAAAAGGAAATGAGAAGGGGCTCTTCCAAAACATCGCGAAGAGACAATTGATTCATCTCAGATATGCAAGGGCTGAAGATCTAATGACTTTCTCTATGACAATACGCTTGAACCCTTTATTTTGATATATACTTAAAACAGAGGTTGAGGTGGCCCCTGGGCATCTTCCGCGTCAGAGAGCTGACCAGTAAGCAGAGGACACAGGAGAGGGGAAGGGCGACGATAACGGGGTCCACATACTGCAACTGCCATATCCAGGAGTGAGGCGGAAAGTCCGCCACCAGGTTTGACGCGCCGAAGAGGACTCGGCAAAGCCCGATGATCGTTGATTCCTGGTCGTGAAAAAAAATCATCCAGATAAAACTTACCACGATCCCCCCCACCATGCTTGCGATACCCCCTGCCTTGGTAACCCCCTTCCAATAGAGGCCAAAAAAATAGAGCGGTAAAAAAGAGGCGGCGCAAAGTCCAAAAAAGAAGGCGGTAGCGCGAACGATCACGCTCGGAGGCAACACAAGCCCCCAAAGAATAGTTGCGATAATGGTCATGGTTATCCCCAACTTAGTGGTAAAACCCTCCATCGCCCCATGCAGCCCCATGGCCTTGCCGTAAAAATCCCTCCCAAAAGAAGCGCCTCCTACATGCAATTGCGAGCTTAAGGCAGCCAGAGAGGCCGTCAAGATCCCCATCAGAAAGACAATGCCAAACCACCAGGGCATAACGGTATCGATATAGAGCGGAATGATCTTATCCATATTTCCTTCGGCCATGACTATAGCAATGTAGCCAAACCTTTCCATAAAAATACTATTGGTCAAGGGGCCGACGGTGAGAGGGACCCCGATCATGGCCAAAAGAAAAATCCCTCCCACCAATACGGAACGGTTCAAATCTCGATCCGAAGGGGACCTCAAAAATCTCTCAACGAGCTGGGGTTGAGCGAGAATACCGATCCCCACACCGTAGATGAGGCTGGACCACGCAGTCCACCACAAGGGGCTCCCTATTCTCAGCCCTGCCGTCCAACCCAGATGACCTTCGCGGACCAAGTGTTCAGGGACCAGCGGGGCGATATCAGTCAGGGCCTGATGAGCTGGAATGATTCCACCAAGGATATGGTAGGTCAAGTAGCAAAAGATCACCATCAGGACAAACATGACAACACCCTGAAAGGCATCGGTATACAACACGGCCTTAAACCCGCCCAGGATAACGTACAGAACTAAAAAAAATGAGAACGTTCCTAGAGCCACGACATAGGGTATATGGAGGAAAACCTCGATGAACCGTGCGACCCCGATGAGGATAGCGGCTGCATAGATGGGGATAAAGACAAAGACCACCATCCCGGCAAAACCCTGAATGAAACGAGACTGATACCGCTCACCCAAAATTTCCGGAAAGGTATGGGCATTGAGGGCCATCCCCATGCGTCGGGTCCGCCTGCCGAAAAAAACGAAGGCTATAAAAATCCCCACAAGGATAGTGAAAAAACTCAACCACAAGAGGGAACACCCAAACAATGCCGCAGCCCCTCCAAATCCAATAACCGCCGTCGTACCGAGAAATCCCGCCCCATACGATAAGGCCATCACACTGGGGCGCATCTCTCTGGCGGCGATCGTATTATCGGAGGCCGTGCTGGTCCTCGTATGCACCTTGTATGCAAGGGAGACCAAGACGATAAGGTATACGATAGCGATTATAATATTATAATAAAAAAACATCTCTCTGCCCTCTCTTAGCGTTGCCGTCTCCGCCGGGATGGTCTTATTTGTCTGACCCGTACCGTCTTCGCTGGTCTCCTTCGAGATGGTCTTCTTTGTTTCACCCGTATCGTCTTCACTGATCTCCGTACCCGTGCAGCTTTTCTGCACGTGTTCCACATCATCAGACCATAGATCACGCAGAGCAAGGTGGCGAAGAGCGATCCGAGATAGGCAAATTTTATCTCGACGCTGGCAAATCCCAACAGGACGTCATTGTTTTGCAGCATATCTATCAATGCATTCATCTGCTATCTTCTACCCTGTCTAAATTGAAAGATAAAAAAATACCATAAATAACGGCAGCTATATCCATGGGCCAGTTATGTAAGAATCTGCCATATCAACCCCAAAAGTCCCGCTAGGAAGAAATTGCCTTCCACCAAGGCCTCAAAGCGCCTGCCGGGGAAAAGCCACCGCTTCTCATATGCCAGGAGGCAGAAGGCCGAAGAGATGACCGTAAGAATCAGGAGATATGCAAAAGGGCCAACCGCACCGGAGAGGGGGGCTGCGATGAGGAACAACCCCGCAAACACGACGACACCCTTCAACAACAGCAGGGTCCTCTCCTCTCCCAGCATAATGGGCAGGGTCTCTGCCCCTACGATGAGGTCCCCTTGCTCTTGAAAGATGTCGAAGATGGCCGACCGGATATAGGTAAGGGAAAATACGAAGATGAATGCTGCTAATGAACTCAGTAGTGCAACGTGACGGGGGCCTAACAGGGGCAGGAGGGCGATCACCACCCCCCAAGCCAGGGCCTCCGAGAGGGTCTTGGATCCAGGAAAGTCCTTAATGCGGGTGTATGGCCACAGATGCCTGATGCCTGCCGGCACAAGGGGTACACTGTATACGATCCCCAGGAGGTTTAACCCTGCCATGGCGACAAAAACCCACAGACCCAGATACCAGGAAAGGGTAAGAGCCATTATAATAGAGACAACTCCCGATACGACTAAAAAGGTCCGATATTTCCTGTAAAAGGTAGCTACCTCAGGATCATTATAAGCGCTGGCACCCTTATCCAAAAAACGATTTAGTACGTGCATGGCGTAAATATAAAAAAAGGCTAACGATGGATAGATAATGCCGGTATCTCTCCCTGCGAGGAGGGCGGCCGCATAGGCAAGGGCAAAGGCCCCTCCTGCCGTGACCACATTGCTCAGCAACAAGAAACGAGCGGCCTTGATGACCCAACGGCCGAGCAAGGTCTCGGTACGGCTCTGTATGCCCTCTATCTCTCTGACGACGCTCTTGATCATCCAGGTGGGGGTCGAGGCACCTGCCGTAACCCCTATCACCTCCATATCCCGCAATTTCTCACTGTCGAGTTCCTCCTCGGTCTCCACGTGGAAGGTCGGCATCCCCGCTTCCTGTGAGATCTGGGCGAGCCGTTGGGTATTCCCGCTGTTATAGCCCCCCACCACCACCACGCCGTCGACATGATCCGATAACGCCCTGACCTCCCGCTGGCGACGATAGGTGGCGTCGCAAATCGTATCAAAGACAAGTGCGTCTGGGAATCGACCCTTGATGGCCTTCACCACTTCGCGAAAGGTCGGGCCTGCCTGGGTGGTCTGGGCGACTACAAAAACCTTTCGCATGCGAGGCAGTTGAGAAGCTCCCTTCGCACTCTTAATGGCGTGTGCCCTGCCGTTGGCATAGCCCATCAGGCCCTTGACCTCTGGGTGATCCTTGTCACCCACGATGACGGCGTGATATCCCTGCTTGGTGTAAGAGCTGATAATCGCCTGTACCCGGGCCACACGAGGGCAGGTGGCATCCCTGATCCGCAGGCCGGAAGACTTGATGCGACGGCGCTCTGCCGGAGGGATACCGTGCGCCCGAATGATGATGGTCCCTTCATCCAGATCCGTGATATCATCGACTGCCTTCACACCTTTGGTTTCGAGCAGCCCTAATACCTGTTGGTTATGAATAAGAGGACCGTAGGTATACAGGGGAGAGGTCCCTTTATTGATCTCCGTTAGGACTATCTCCATGGCGCGTCGGACCCCCATGCAGAAACCCGCTGTCCTTGCCAACTTAACCTTCAAACCATCCTCTCCTTTGCGTGGTACTCATGTAGCTAAATTATTGTAGGGAAGATCACAGCGAATTACAACTGTCTTGACAAACCAACTGCCGTGAAAGTAAATATAGATAGCGTTTTTATTGACAAAACATATAGAATATGCTGTCATGCCCTTTGTCACACGCCGATCTTGTCTTCTAGGATCAAGAGGGGTACTGTTTCATTGTATGAGCAAGTGATGGAATCATTTAAGAAAATATTGCGCCCCTATCAAGAAAGAGTTGATATGGAATTGCGGCAATTCGACAACTTCACAGAAGTTGAATTACTGCGTGATCCCATTGCATATTTTTTCACCTTGCCGGGAAAACGGATTCGACCGTTGATCACTTTAATTACTGCGGAACACTTTTATAATAGTTACGAAAATGCCATTCCTTCTGCCGTGGCCATCGAGGTCCTGCATGACTTCACCCTCGTCCATGATGATATCATGGACGACGATCGTTTTAGGCGGGGATGTGAAACAGTGCATGCAAAATGGGATCTCGGCACTGCCGTATTGTCGGGTGATGCCATGATTGCCTTGGCCTACCGGAAGCTGTTAACCTCCTCTTCACCCCAACTCATGACCATGATTAATGCCTTTACCGATGGCATGTATGTGGTGTGTGAAGGTCAGGCGCGGGATAAAGCATTTGAGACGAGAGATGATGTTAACCTGGATGACTATCTCCTCATGATCTCTCAAAAGACGGCGCGCCTTATTTCCTTGGCCTTCGAATTTGGATACCTCTCCAGCGCGTCCACCACTGATGCATTAGGGGCATTAAAAGAAATGGGGGAACACATCGGTTTGGCCTTCCAAGTCAGGGACGATCTCTTGGATTTCATGGCGGATGAAAAGGCCCTCGGTAAAGATGTCGGGAGCGACTGGCGGCGAAAGAAAAAGACCTACCTCACCATCGGCTATCACCAGAAGGCCACGGCAAACCCTCAACTTCCACAGGACCTCTTTGCCCTGCCGGAATTTCCTGCGGCCAGAGACGCCGTTGTAGAGGCGGGGATCGTGGCTGAGGCGCAAGAATTTATTGATCAACAATTACATAGGGCTGAGTCCATTGCCGATGCCATCAACTTTTCACACCCCGTCTTGCATCACCTTTTGCAGTTCCTGGCTAAGCGAGGCTATTGATAATACCGAGAACATTGCTATTGCGATTTTTCACCCTTCTCACAAGTTGCAAGCAAAACATTTATTTTCTGGCTAATCACACGATAAATTTGAGTATAAAAAAATAAGCGAGCTGAATGGCGAGGTAATACGCCGGCAATGCCTTTTGCGTGTTGCACCGGAACAAGAGATACAAGCTGCACATAACACCGGAGATCAAACCCCATATGATGTAGTTCTGCATGGGCGGTGCTCCTCCCTGCCACCCCCAATAGTTGAAGGCAACGGCAACGGGCTCCATTACATAATCAAAAAGGGGCGCACAGAGGATGGCTATGGCGATCCGGAGGGCGGCACGTTGGGAAATGATCTGTGCCAGGTTGCCGCAGCCGAAGAGCACAAGCATCCAGTTGAAACCGATGAGGGGGGGGACCCCCAAGACCCGCGCGCCCAAGACATCAGTATAAGAATAGCTTCCAAAGATCTTCCCCGTGGAAACGCCTACGACCTCAATGAAGAAGGTGATCACCCCTGCCCCCAATAACCACGCGAACACACGCCAATTCCTCTCCTTGATCACCGGCACAAGGACAATCCCGCCCGTTATCAAAAGGACATAGGGCGTTATTGCAAGCATTAGCGGCCTGAGCGGGGTTATGAGGTGCCCAGCAAGACCGACCGCATAGATGATAGCGAGACCTCTGAAAAAATTGAGCCTGGCGATTATACCCGGCGGCCCTTCCATACGATCTTTTTGCCCTCAGCCACACGCATCGAATTGACCCCTACCACAACCATGAAGACCATCTGAATGGGATGCAAGAGGCAATTGGTAATGGGATTCTGCCGATCGGTCAAGGCAAGGAGGAGGCGTTGCAGACATATCAATCCCAGTGGGACAAGAACTCCGGAATAGAAAAAAACGAGAAAAAACGGCAAGAGATAAAAAAAGGCAAACATGGCGATCATACAGGAAAAGCGCGACGGTGTGGTATTGAAACCGGGGTAAAAGTTCTTTGAAAAGCCCCTGACGGCGTCGCCGAAAGAGGTATACATAGAGCAGGAGATAGACGGGCCGCCGAGTGCGGTCATCATCCGAAACCCCCGAATCTTGATGGCCCTGGCGAGCTCCATATCCTCAACCACTTGATCAGCCACTCCCTTATGCCCGCCGATGGCATCGTACCGCTTCCTGACAAAAGCCATGAACTGACCGTTGGCTGCGACAAAGGACTTGTGCGGGGAGAGGTAGACCATGCGCAAAGGCAAAAAGGAGAGGAGGAGCCAATCCATCACGGGCACGAGCAGGTACCCGGCGATCCCTTTGAGCTTCTGTGTGGGAAAGGAGCTGAGCAGGTCCAATCCATAGCGCTCCATCATTGCGAGCGCCGTCTCTATGGTCCAAGGGGCCAAAGTGCAATCGGCATCGACAAAGATGATGATCTCCCCCCGCGCCTTTTGGGAGAGCTGATGACAAGCCCAGTTCTTGCCGTTCCAACCCTTTGGAAGATCCTTCCCGCGAACCAGTGTGAGATTGGCATGCCCTTTTTTCATCTCCGCGACAATCTTGTAGCTATCGTCCTCGGACTGGTCATCGAGCACGATGACCTCGAAATTGGAATACGACTGGTTCAAGACGTGCGACAGACACCCCCCGATATTCGCTTCCTCGTTTCTGGCCGGAATGAGGATCGATACGAGGGGTCTGCGCCGCAGGCGATAGTCCGTATTTTTGATGACAGGCGCGGCGAAAAAGTTGAAGAGCACCACCAGGGTAATAAAGCCCAAAAATAAGCTCATAATAACGACGATTATGGTTTCCATTGAAACAAGTCCCTTCTAAATTGTCTCTCGAAGGTCCCCTTGTCGAGTTCCCCGAGGTTATGGATAAATCGCTCTTTAAAGTAATTGAAGTCGGCTTTTACTGCTTTCGATTCCATGATATCACCCATCCGCACGCTGATCTCGGGATGTTTTTCATCATAAAAGGTTACCCTGAATCCGATGGGTAATATCAAAAAGGAGTGGGGGGCATGGGTGATGAGATACCGCAACCCACCCTTTTTGATAATTATAGGCCGCTTGTCGTAGGGCTCAAGCACCCCTTGGGGATACATGACTACGAAATTGGCGGGGTCCAGGAGGGGTCCAATAGTGTACTGTAAGGTCTCCAGAACACTGGGGGCATTGCCGGGATCAATGGAAAAGGCGCCGAACATCTTAAAATACCAATAGTGCTGCATTTGCTCCTCAAGCATCATGAGGTAGATCTGTCGCTTCAAAAAACGCATGCAGAGATAATCGACAAAAAAACCGTCCCACCAGCTGAAGTGATTCGGTGTAATGAGCAAACTCTGATCTTTCGGGATAACGGGGAAGTCGTTAAGCATATAAAAGGCCTGAAAATGCTTCTTTAATTGCCGGTAGATATACCCGCGAAAGATGCGCAAAGCCACTGGATGAGGCGCCGCCTTGATCATAGTTCAAACCTCTTCACGAGATCCGCACATATCTTACCGGAAAGGAGCACCAAAGGGATGCCGCCCCCCGGGTGGGCGCTCCCCCCGCAGAAATAGAGCCCGCGATAGCGCTTGGATCGATTGCGCTGACGCATAAAGGCCGCCGTCCTGCTGTTTGAGGATATACCGTAGATGCTCCCTCGATGACTCATGGTCTGAACCGCTATATCCTGGGGAGTGGTGATCCGCTCGCAGGTGACGTTGCGTTCGATATCGATATGTAACAGGGAATCTATCTTGTGCACAATCCGTTTTCTGCTCTCCTGCGTTTCGTGTTCCCAATCCTGCCCATCGTCATAGGGGGCGTTGATCATCACAAACCAGTTTTCATTGCCTTTCGGTGCATCTGCGGGATTAAACAGAGAGGAGCAATAGATATAGACCGTAGGATCTCGGGGACATACCTTGCGATCAAAAAGCTCGCCAAACTCTTCTTTATAATCCGAGGAAAAGAGGATGTTGTGTACACTGAGTTTCTTCGATACCCCCCCCCTGACCCCCCAGAAAAAGACCAGGGCCGATGATGACGGCTCAAGGTGCCTATATCGCTTAGCGTCCCGTGAGGTCTCATCTTTCAAGAGGTCTCGATAGGTGGTAACAACATCCGCATTGGAGCAAACGAAGTCATAGGGTATCATCTCACTGTCAACGAGGATCCCTTGCACCTGCTTGTTCGCATGCACGATGCGCTCCACCCGCCTATTGGTGTGCATGGTCACTCCTTGTTTTTCGGCCAGCTTTCCCAGCGCCTGCGGTATCCGATAAATGCCCTCCCGCACGATGAAGCTCCCCATATTGTATTCCACATGGGGGATTATGTTGAGCGTGGCCGGGGCCTTATAGGGGTTTGATCCATTGTAGGTGGTGTAACGGTCAAAAAGTTGGACGACCCGGGGATCCCGAAAAAAGGAGGTATTGGCGCGGTGCACCGTGCGCAAGGAATCGAGCTTCCACAAATTGAGGAGCGTCTTCGGCGAGCCCTGTTCCCGATACGTGGAAAACTCATGGATATCGTTGAAGAGAAAGAGGTCGGCGGAGAGGCCATAAATGCCCTTGCTGTAGCTGAGGTATTTTTTGACGTTCGCAGCACTCTCGGTGGTCTTGGTCGCGATTTCTCGCATAAAATCGTCACTATCCGCAAAGGCGGTGATCTCGGTGCTATCGGGATAGAAATATTTGCAGTGCTGGGCAAGGGGATTAATGGTAAAATAATTCCTCACATCTTCACCGACATCGGCGAACAGGGATTCAAGCACAAAGGGCATGGTGAGGAGTGAAGGACCGGTATCAAAACGAAAGCCCTCCATGTGCAGCTCGTTCGCCTTGCCACCGACATGATCGTGCTGCTCATAGAGATCCACCGCTATCCCGTAGCCGGCGATCCTGACTGCGGCGGCGAGCCCCCCTAATCCCCCACCAATTATCGCGCACCGCTTGTCAGCCATGGGGCGCTTCTGGACTTGAAGATAGCCTTGTAGTGCCCATAAGGCTGTTCGCGGCTATCTGCATGACGATCCGCGGGATCGACGGCTTGACCTTCTGGTGAAAGACCACCAGGGGATTTCGGTAGATTCGTTCCGCCGTCCACTGATACATGTCACTAGCCGTCTTTATGGGAATGAGATACCGTTTCGGGATATAGGCGAAGCCTTGCTCCGCCTCCTTCTGCCATTGATAATAGAGCCCAATGTGGGTCCAGATAAACTCGCGAAACGCATCCTGCCGCTCAATGACATAATCGAGATCGAGCCGCTCCAACCCTGAATCTTGCAGTGGGAGGTAGGTTCTTCCCAGCGTAAGATCCTCCTCGATATCGCGTATAAAATTGATATACTGCATGGCCCTTCCCAGATACTGTGCACATTGATAGGATTGAGGATCAAGGTTCATAATCTTCGCCATCATGAGACCAATGACCTCTGCCGAGCCATAAATATAGTGCAAGGTCTCTTCGATGGTCTCATATCGCCCCTTGGTGAGATCCATCTCCATCGATTCGAAGAAGGCATCGATCCAGGCACGGTTAAATGACTTCCGGCGCAAGAGCTTGATAAAGGAATTGATAATGATATCGGAGCTGGCCTTTCCCTGCAGTGCATTATAATAGGCGTCTTTAAAGCGGTAAAACTCGTCTTTCATCTGAGGCATCACGTCAACAAAATTATCGGCTTTGCGTACAAAGCTATAGAGGGCAAATACATCATCGCGCACTTCTTTTGAGAAGAAGATACTGCTGTAAAAATAGGTCTTGCTCCCCCGTTTGAAGGTATTAAAGATGAGCCTGTTCATGAGAAATCACTCCCTATGATATCAGCAACAATATGGCTTGAAATGATCACCATCGGCATCCCGATTCCCGGGTGGGTATAGTGGCTGGAGAAATAAAGGTTTGATACCTTTTTGCTCCGATGCGACGGCCTGAAGAGTGCCGATTGCAAGAGGGTGTGGGCCAACCCCATAGCGGTCCCCTTATAAAGGTTATAAGATTGATTAAAATCCCGCTGTGCTACGATGTGCTTCACTACAACGGCATCAGTGATCTTCACCCCCAACAGCCCTTCCAGATGGTTGATGATCTTCTCAACAAAACCTTCCCGTATGTGTTCGTTATCGTCAAGCCCCGGGGCAAGGGGAACCAGCACGAAGAGATTTTCTCCATTCGAGGGCGCACCCGTCGGATCGGTCTTTGAGGAACACCCGATGTAATAGGATGGGTTTTCCGGCCATGCGGGCTTATCAAAAATGGCCGTAAAGTGCCGTTCCCAGTGGTCCGACAAAAAGAGGTTATGATGCTCAAGACCGGATATCTTCTTATTGAGGCCCAGATAGATAAGCAATGCCGAAGGGGCGAGCACCCGTTTACGCCAATAGGACGGGGAGTAACGCCGGTATGGAGGGGGGATGAGATCCTGTTCAGCGTGGTGGTAATCGACGGCGGCAAGAACGCCGTCGGCATCTATCATCCCGTTATCCGTTTTCACGCCGGTCGCCCTTCCCCCTGCAATGGTGACGGCCTTGGCCTCTTCACCAAAAAGAAACTCCGCACCGTGATCTTTGGCCACCTTATAGATCGCCTCTACCAATCGAACAATCCCACCTTTTGGGTAAAAAACCCCTATCGTAATATCCACGTGGGACATAAGGGAATAGAGTGCGGGACTCTTAAAGGGTGAACAGCCGATGAAGACAACATTATAGCCGAGTATTTTCTGTATCTTTTTGTGGGTAAATGAGCGTCGAATATGCTTATCAAGGCTCTGAAACAAACTGAGCTTTGCCCCCTCCACCATCGTCCGCTTATTAAAAAAATCGAACAGGGATCGATACTCTCGATACAAAAACTCCTCCATAGCGGTCTCGTATTTGTACCGAGCGTCCTGGAGATATTCATCAATTTTTTTGCCAGCCCCTTTTTCCAGTCCTTCAAATAGTTGGCACGTATTGTCCCGGTCCCGGGTAATAATTAACGAATCATTGGCGCCGAAAAAGACCTGATAGGACGGATCAAGGGGAACAAGATCATAAAAGTCAGCGGGGCTCCTCCCGAAATCGGCAAAAAATCGTTCAAAGACCTCGGGCATAAGATACCAACTGGGTCCTCCATCAAAGGTGAACCCCTGGTCGGAAAAAGACCGCGCCACCCCACCAGGGGTTTGCAGTTTATCAAGGACGGTTACGGCAAATCCCTGTTTCGCGAGCAAGGCCGCAGAAGAGAGCCCGCTTAGCCCGGCGCCGATTATAACGATCTTTTTTCTCGCCATATCTATTGCCTCTGCCTCGTGCTCACTATCAGAACAAGGATGGGTGAGGAGAGTTCCGCAGAAAATAGGTTTTAACCCCTTTACTCCCCTTCAGAAAAAGGGGTAAAGGAAATTATCGATTTTTTCTGTGGGTGATGCACCGTCATGCAAGATTGTCTCCCTCATACTGCTCTTTCTACCTCTTCTCTATACCGGACCATCTCATTATATGAACTCTGTTGCCCCACCGTATATATACCGACTCTTCAGGGACCATCAGGGTTGGATAACTCAACTTTTTTTGATACACCCTGAGCCGCCTTATAGAGCAACTCAGACCGCTCTTTGATGTAGTTTATGTTGGCGAGCATGCTCATGATATTGATACCGACGGTTATGGTCTGCGTCCGGTCATCAATAGCCTTAATAAAGAGGGAAAGGTTCTTTGACCCCCCTGTGCATATGATAATGGTGTCTGCACCTTGTGCCTGAAACTCCCAGTGCCACCGGCTGCCTTTCAAGGCACCGGAGTAATGATATATCGTAATAGTACGATTATTGGCATCAATACAATACTTGAGTTTATATTTTGTATTATTTATAGCAGTGTCAAGTTCAAATTCTGCAATAATCTCAGTATCTTCCGCGTTCCGCTGGACAACTTCAGATTTAACCATCCGAGGCATATGCTGCGCGTAGTCCTCAATTTTCAAAACAGTATCCCATACATATGATACCGGGGCACATATAAGGGCATACGTCGTTATAGACTCAAATTCTTCATGGGAATCTCGATTAATAGTAATTAATGGCCCCTTATCGAGCATATGGTCAAGATTCAGTGAGTAAGCATGGAGGGGGATCAATAATAGCAGTAGGGACAACAGCCGTATGGTATTATATTTCATAGTCAGCTCCTTGGATTAGAGTGTCGCCGGAAACGATCGGCGAACTGCACATGTTACTGTATGGACTCCTCTGAAAAACAACTTAAACTAAGGTGATTATCCCCTTGACATATGGTAGCCCATGTGCTATATTTATGTCAAGGAGGTCACGAAAATGGAAAAGTCCTTTGGAGTCCAAGAGTTTTTTAACCGGTTCCCCGATGATGATGCTTGCCTGGCACACCTTATGAAAACCCGCTTTGGCAAAGAATTGGATTGCCCGCGATGCGGACGACACGCCAAATTTTACAAACTCAAGAAACAGCCTGTGTATGTGTGTCAATGGTGCGGTCACCATATTCATCCGATGGTAGGCACGCCTTTTGAGCGATCTCGCACACCGCTCCAAAAATGGTTTTATGCCATGTATCTCTTTACTACTTCTCGGCATGGTGTTCCCGCTAAAGAGCTTCAAAGGCAACTTGGCATCACTTACAAGACAGCATGGCGCATGGCTCACGAGATCAGAAAATATATGACTAAAGTTGATGGGGATGATGGCTTGTCCGGTCATATCGAGGCCGATGAAACCTTTATTGGCGGCAGACATCGTGGTATCCGTGGACGTGGCGCAAAAGGCAAGGCGGTTGTTTTCGGGATGGTTGAGCGCGAAGGCGATGTTATGACGAAAGTTGTCCCCACTACCACAAAGATTATGCTTCAAGGAATTATCGAAAATCATGTTAAAGCGGGAAGCACAATTAGCACCGATGAATTTAGATCGTATGCTCGCCTGAATGAAAAAGGGTATAAACATGGCTATGTTCATCACGGGATCAAGGAATACGTCAACGGCATCCACCATGTTAATACCTTGGAAGGGTTTTGGAGCCAAATCAAAAGAAGCATTAAGGGTACTCATGTTCATGTCTCTCGTAAGCATTTGCCTAAGTATCTTGGTGAATTTGAGTTTCGGTATAACATGCGTGCTACTCCTTCTTTGATGTTTTCACGCCTTTTGAGGGCTTTTTAGGTTTGATATTGTGTGTCATGTTATGGAGTAAATCATCAAATTGTTTTAGATCACCTTCAGAAGGATGCTCTTTAATAAAGCGATCTAGTTTGTTTCGTTTGCGGGCTTCTTCCAACGAGATTAATTTGTTTTTAGACAATTTAACCCCTCTCGAATATCAGGAATAGTTATAAAATCACTACTCATATTTTGTGGCGGAATTATAAATTCACAACGGATTTCGTTATTAATCATTACAACGGCCTTACCATTTTTTATTTGCATTTTATCTGGAAGGGCTTCAAAACGGATTTTAATATATTCAGCTTTTTGTAAAAAAGATATTTTTTGTTGAGTAACATCACTTAATGTATCCATATTAAATATGCCACGATATAAAACAGTATTATTGCCCATTTGTTTTATGAAACTTTTAATATCATAAGTTACCAATAATTTATCTTCTTCTTTCATAAAGGCCAAATATCCCCCCATGTCACCCATCCATGTATTTATTTCTTGTCTTGAATTTACATAAACTTCAACCGTTGATGTAACGGTTTTAATAAATTGCTTATTAGGATCGAATGTATAAGAAGGAAATATGGTGATCAAATATTTCCATGTTGGCAATATAATGATAATAGAAATAACCACAGGAATGATATATGGCAAAACTAAATTTAGTTTTCTTCTTAAATGAATATTGTGCCAAGGAAGAAATATCACCAACGCTAAATATAAAGAAAGGGCGATCCCTATTACTCCAATGGTGGGTGTTAATAACATGCCACCCACCATCCCCACAATAGCCGTGAACAGGGGGAATAAATAATGATTTTTCTTTCGTTTATACCATTGCACAAACCAATACATAAGCTTATACTAAAAAAAGAATCGCCATATGTCAAGGGGATAATCGCGAAATTCTATATAAAAAGCACCAAAAGTGCAATAAGTCACCCTTGAAGGCAAAAAAATTGTATGGTACCGAGCTCTTCTAGCTCCCTTCCCCTTAACACCTCCAGCAGATTATAAAAACATTGTGACCTCTTGAGTATCTGAGAAGGGAGGAAGGATTTATCAGGTTTGAACCTGATTCTTCTTAAACTAGGAGTATTTATTGTGCAGTATAATTCTTCCCCGCTTCCGGTCATCAGAGATGAATACATCCTCTGGGGGGTATGTGTGAAAATACGTGTTACTCATCGCTTCGGGGGCAGGTTGAAACAGTCTGTTACGACCTGCCCCCTACCCTCATCCCCCTTTCCCCAAAAGCCTCTCCAATAAGCAAATCGGACTTTGCGCCCCTTGAAGCCTTATTCGCTTACATCCTACACCCCCTTTTTTAACGTTGCCAGGCGGCGGGCGGCCTCCGTGAGATCCTCATCAGGGGTGGTGAATGCAAACCGAACATACCCCTCCCCGGACTTGCCAAAACCATGCCCTGGAGTAACCATAATCCCTACCTTGTCCAGAAGGTGATCGGCAAAAGACGCCGAGGTGTGCCCCGTGGGAACCCGCACCCAGATATAAAAAGTAGCTTGTGGGATATTGAACGTGAGCCCGGCCTCACGAAGTCCGGCCACCAGAATATCCCGGCGGCGCTGGTAGACCTTGCGCAGCTCATCCACTCCCGTTTGGTCTCCTTCCAGAGCCTCCACCCCCGCCAACTGAATCGGCTCGAATATCCCCACATCTATATTGGTCTTCACCAACGACAGATAGTTCACCAACTCAGCATTGCCCACCGCAAAGCCGATGCGCCACCCCGCCATGTTGTAGGTCTTGGAAAGGGAATGGGACTCAACAGCCACATCCTTGGCACCATCTACCTCAAAAATGCTGGGGACATAGTGGCCATCATAAAATATCTCCGAGTATGCCAGATCCTGGAGCACTGCCAGGTGATACTTTTTGGCAAAACGGACTACCTCGCTGAAAAATTCCTTAGTGGCTACCCCCGTTGTGGGGTTGTTGGGGTAATTGAGGGAAATCAACTTGGCCCTCTCTGCCACCTCCTGAGGGATTTTACCTAGATCAGGGAGGAATGCGTTTTCCTCCAAAAGCGGCATGGGATATGGCTTCCCCTTGGCAAAGAGGATTGAGGTATAAAAGATGGGGAAACAGGGATCAGGGTACAGGGCGATATCCCCTTGGTCAATATACGCCATAGGGGCATGCGACACACCCTCCTTGGAGCCGATGAGGGAGATGACCTCGGTCTGTGGATCTAAGGAGACATCGAATCGTTTTTTATACCATCGTGCCGCCGCCCGGCGGAACTCCGTAATACCGACATACGAGGGGTAGCGATTAAAATGGGGTGTCTTTAACGCCTCTGCGAGTCGTTGGACAATATGGGGAGGAGTGGGAAGATCAGGATCACCTCTGCCTAGATCTATGATCTCGATTCCTTTTTCCTCAAGCGCCTTTTTCTTTGCCTCGATCTCGGCAAAGACGTAAGGCGGGAGCTCTTTAAGCCGTTGGGAAGGTTCAAATTGTGCTTTGTTTTTCATCTAATCCTCCATAAAAAAGGCCGATGAACTTCGCGCCCATCGGCCCCTGTAAACCCTATTTTCCTCAGATTATCGGCGTAGACAGGTCCCTGGGCTCCTCTCTTGTTCGCTATAATAATAGAGATAATAACTTTTGAAACCCATGTGACCCTCTTTTTATTTTCTTACCACATCTTTATAAACCCTGTCAATCTTTTTGTATTTGCTGTTTTTGTACCCGTTATCCTTTCTCATCACAGCAAGTTACTAGTCACGCTACAAAGGCACAAAGCCTGACGTACCCTGTCTGAGCGACAATGTAATAAGGCCCTTGACAGAGTCGAATCAACTGGCTATAATTGAAAATGAATCTCAATAATAATAGTACCGCTATGGATGCCATTCAAAAATTTCGGGAATATATAAAAGAAAAGGGGCTTCGCAACACCCCGGAGCGGGAGATGATCATTGAAGAGATCTTCGCCATCCACAATCACTTCGATGTAGATGAACTCTTTCTACGGTTGCGGAACAAGAAGAAGCGGATCTCCAAGGCCTCCCTGTACAGAGCCATCCCCCTCCTCATCGACAGCGGATTGATTAAAGAAGTCTATTTCGAGAACGGCCATCTCCACTACGAACACATCTATGGCCATAAACATCACTGCCACCTTCGATGTGTCAGCTGCGGTAGGATCGTCGAGTTTGCAGATGATGAAATCGTGAGTATCCAGAATAAAATCGGAAAAAATTACGGGTTTGCCATAACATCCCATCGATTTGAGCTCTTAGGATATTGCTCACAGTGCGAACAGAAACAAAAAACATGCACCGAGCGAAACACATCAATTAAAACATTAAAAAGGCATCAGGCAATTGATATGAGTATCCAAACAAAGAACCCTCATAATCAAAGAGGGGATACCAGACGATGAAAATCGCCATTGCATCCAAGGGAAAGACCATATCGTCGCGCGTTGACGATCGTTTCGGCCGCTGTCCGTACTTTTTGATAGTAGACACAACATCGATGACCACCGAGACGATTGAAAATCCCGGGCAGACAGAAAAAAATGCTGCCGGTATCCGAGCATGCCAAATGCTCATTGACGAGGGTGTCAATGCGGTTGTCGTTAAGAATATCGGGCATAACGCCCTCGTCACCCTTACCGGAGCCGGTATGGACGTCTATACCGTCGCATCCGGAACAGTCAGCGCTGTCGTTGAAAAAGTGAAGCGGGGTGAGCTTACCGCTGTAGAACGCCCTACCGTCGGGTTTCAAGAGGGGCTGGATAATTGAATAGGTACAGGACAGTGAGAGGACGAATGCGAGGGCGAGGCAGAAGGCTCGCTAAAGACCACCGGGATATCTATCAGCAGTTCAAGATCATCTTCGAAGATGAAGGGCTCGACCGAATCGATGAAAGATTACAGATCCTCGCGACCTTTCTCGGTACCGAAAATCACCTGACCGCTTCGGAGTTGACCGGGATCTTGAAAGAACAGGGGATTTCCGTACCGGAGGAGTTTGTAGCTGAAAATTTAAAGCTCTTCGCCCAATACGGCTTCGCCCAGGAAAAACACTTTGCCGATCAGGTAACACAGTATGAACATCATCACCTGGGTAAGCACCACGACCATCTGATCTGTGTCCGGTGCGGCTCCATCCTGGAGTTCTACAATCCGTCAATAGAGGCCTTACAGGCAGAGACGGCCCGTCGCATGGGATTTCACGACCTACAGCACCGTATGGAGATCTATGGGCTCTGCTCCAACTGTCTGAGGAAACGCAAGGACGTTATACCTCTCATCATGGCCTCACCGGGTGAACAGGTACGCATTGTGGGATTCCGGGGACACAGGGGGATGGAGCGGCGACTAACAAGCATGGGCCTCAAACGAGGTGGCGAGGTGGAGGTCATCAAGAGCAGCGGGCCAGGACCCTTGATCGTGGCCTCAGGGGAAACCCGAATCGCCCTGGGCGCCATGATGGCAAAACATATCATGGTGACAACGATCACTCAAGATAAGAAATGAGGCATGAATAATGGATGCGCTAAAGCTGAATGAGATGAGGACTGGAGATCGGGGCATCATTGAACGGATAACGGGGACAGGTAGATTCAGACAACGTCTTATGGAGATGGGGTTTGTCCCGGGAGCGGAGATCATAGTGGAGAAATACGCGCCCTTAAAGGACCCCATCGAATATGTCCTCAAAGGATACCACGTCAGCCTGAGGCACGAAGAGGCCGAACGGGTGCTGGTCCGGGGTGTTGAGGAAGAGGAGAAAGAGGATTGATGGTCAAAACACTCACTATCGCTCTGGCGGGCAATCCCAATTCAGGAAAGACGACCATTTTCAACAACCTGACCGGTGGACATCAAAAGGTGGGGAACTGGCCCGGGGTCACCGTGGAGAAAAAAGAGGGAACCGCAACCCATAACGGCTATACCATCCGCGTTGTCGATCTCCCCGGGACTTACAGCTTGACCGCATATTCACAGGAAGAGATCATTGCCAGAAACTATATTATCGAGGAAAAGCCCG
Organism: Deltaproteobacteria bacterium; assembly: GCA_016927065.1. GTDB lineage: Bacteria > Desulfobacterota > B13-G15 > B13-G15 > RBG-16-54-18 > JAFGNJ01. The sequence goes on along the minus strand of JAFGNJ010000027.1, from coordinate 24,394 downwards.
ATCTCGTGGTCGACGTGATCGATGCCTCCAACCTGGAGCGCAATCTCTATCTGGCGTCGCAGTTGATCGATCTCGGGATAAAACTGGTCTTCGCCCTCAACATGGTGGATCTTGCCCAATCGCGGGGGCAAATCATCGATCATAAACAGCTTGCCGTCCTCATGGGGGTCCCCATCATCCCGACAGTGGGGACCAAAGGGAAGGGAATCAAGGAGTTACTGGAAGCCATCGTCAGGGTGGCGGAGGATAAAGCATCGGTCACCCGCCACATCCATATTGATTACGGTAGGGAGCTCGAAGAGAAAATCGCAGAAATACAGGGGACGATCCTGTCCGCTCGATCATCAATGGATGAGCACCACGCCCGGTGGATGGGGATCAAACTCCTGGAAAACGACGAAGAGGTCATTAAGGAGATCGCGAAGAGGCCTCGGAAGAAGGCCGTCCTGGGTCAGCTACAACGCAGCACAATCCACCTCCAAAAGATCTTGGGCGATGACCCGGAGACCCTCATTGCCGACCGTCGCTACGGCTTCATCCACGGAGCCCTTAAAGAGACCCTGCATCATGCCAAAAAGGACAGGCGGTATCTCTCCGATCAGGTGGATACGGTCCTTACCAACCGCCTCCTCGGCTTCCCCATCTTTATCTTCTTTATCTGGGCTATGTTTCAACTTACCTTTAACCTGGGGAGCTACCCCATGGCATGGATCGACGCAGGAGTAGGGCTCCTCGCCGAATTTGTCGGGGGGCTGATGGGAGAAGGCCTCCTCAAAAGCCTCATTGTCGACGGGATCATCAGCGGCGTGGGCGGTGTGGCCGTGTTTCTCCCCAATATCTTTATCCTCTTTTTCTGCATCGCCCTCTTTGAGGACACGGGGTACATGGCTAGGGCCGCCTTCATCATGGACAAGATCATGCACACCCTGGGGCTGCACGGTAAATCGTTTATCCCCATGATCATGGGGTTCGGCTGCAATGTGCCGGCCATCATGGCGACCCGAGTGCTGGAGAGCAGGAGGGACAGAATCCTTACCATGTTGATCAATCCCCTAATCAGCTGCAGCGGCAGGCTCCCCATCTATGTCCTCATCGCCGGGGCCCTCTTTGGGGCGCGGGCTGGCAACGTCATTTTCTCCATCTACCTCATCGGCATCACCATGGCCATCTTGATGGGCCAGATATTCAAACGGACTCTCTTCAAGGGGGAAATAGCCCCTTTTGTTCTGGAGCTCCCCCCCTACCGCATGCCGACCTTCAGGGGAACCGTTATCCACATGTGGGAGCGGGGTTCCATCTTTATCAAAAAGATGGGAGGGATTATCCTCATCGGATCAATCGTAGTGTGGGCCCTCAGCTCCTTCCCCCAGACGGTGGACTATTCCAGGGATTACGAGGGTGAAACGCAGCTTATCCAAAAAGAATATGCCGTAGTGATCCAAGGCGCAGAAGGGGAACAAGCCGCCGCACTCGCCGAGGAAAGAGATCAAAAGATCGCCGAAGTCGAAATCCTCAAGGAGAGGGAATTCCAGGAAAAGAGCCTTCTGGGGAGGCTGGGAAAGGGCATCGCCCCGGTCCTGCGCCCTCTGGGCTTCGACTGGAAAGCAGGCGTGGCCCTGCTCACCGGTTTCGTGGCCAAGGAGATCGTGGTCAGCACCTTTGGGGTCCTCTATCAGGCTGGGGAAGAGGCAGGAGAAGAGAGCGAAAGCCTGCGCGCCGCCATTAGTAAAAGCATGACGCCGCTGGTCGGTTACGCCTTTATGATCTTTGTCTTGGCCTATACACCGTGTGTGGCAACGGTAGCCGTCATTCGCCGGGAAAGCGGCTCCTGGGGGTGGACGGCCTTTTCAGTCGGCTATGGTATCGCCCTGGCATGGATCTTGGCCTTTCTCATCTACCAGGGGGGAATGCTCCTTGGACTTGGTTAGGCCCCTCATTGAAACTATCATATCTGCCGGTTGAAACGTTCTTTCGCCTCTTATCCGTACCTATTGACACCCTTTTTGCAATTCCTTCTGCTTTGCGCTGAAATCTGTGATCAATTTTTGCACCTGGGGGTCTTCACTGAATCGGGACGAGAGCATGATGAGCTCATTGCGATATGTATTACTCTTTTTTAACTCCTGAAGTTCTGCCTCCATCTTTTTCTTTGACTCAGCAAAGGATCCCTTTGCCCCCGCCTTGATCTTGTCCTCCACCACGGTTAATTCCCTTTCCAATGCCGTGATCCTGGCCTCATCGACAAAGGGCGCTTGGGGATTTCCGATGTTGAGTTTCAGCACCCCCAGATATTTCCCGTAAGCGTAACTGCTTACTATAATGGTCTCCTCCACTTGCAAGGACCTTCGCAATCCGGATGGATTATGTCCGGCCACCGCAATCGTTATCCCTGGTACCAAGGGAAGGAGTGCCCTGAGTTCTTGCAATGGCATAGCGGCAAGAAGGACAATTACATCAACCTTGCCTTGCAACTCCTTAACAACTTCCTTACCTGTACTCACCGGGTCCAACACCTTCCAGTCCAGGGTTTGGGCTTGTGCAGATGGATTGGCACCCATGAGACTGAAGATCCCCCAACGCAGTCCACCTGCCTTTTTGACTATAACGGAGTCGGATATCCGACGGCCACTCTTTCTGACCACGTTGGCGGAAACGAAAGGAAAAGTGGCCTTCTTTTTCAGCTTTTTAAAATCGCGAGTGCCCAGCCTCAGTTCGTCCTCGCCTATTCCCACAGCGTCACATCCCATAAGGTTGAAGGCGTCTATTATTAATTGAGCCTTGAGCAATGCCTCCTTTTTCTGGGAATCGGGCAGGGAAAGTTGTACATCTTTGTAGAAAAGGAGATCCCCTGCATCCAGGACAAGGATTTCCCCTCCTGTCCTCTTTGCCTCCTGTATCATCGCTGCCCTTCTGGCAAGACCGCCAGCCCTGGACGCCCCTCACCCAGCGGGATAGATCTGGCCGTTGATGCTGTTGCTGTAGAGGATGGTGACCTGTCGGACCTCGCCCCACGCAAAGGGGGTTAGTCCTGAAAGTAAGAAAACAAGCGCAGCAACGATCCCCATCAGTCCCTTAGCCATTGTTCACCCTCCCTACGAGATATGATGAGAACGATATCATAAAGGAAAAGAGGAAAAGAAACAAGAATAACCTACGTCGGAGCTTTGGCAAGAAGAATGGGTTTTCTTATAAAAAAGGGGAGAAGAAAATTATTCATCCCTCCCCCCTTTTTTTACTCTCTTAATACTACTCCACAGGGTAGCCGGCCTTGAGCCAATCCGTCCAGCCGCCCGCTATGCTCTTGGCGTTTTTATACCCCATCGTAACGAGGGTGCTGCACGCCAAGCAAGACCTCCCGCCGGTCTTGCAGTAAACAAGGATGTTGGCGTCTTTGTTGGGTATTTCATTGGTGACCTTAAACTCCAGCAATCCCCTGGGTATGTTGATGGCCTTGGGGATGTGCCCCTTGCCGAACTCATCAGGTTCCCTTACATCCAGGATGATTAAGGAGGTGTCAGAGTCGATCTTCCCCTTCGCATCAGCCGCTGAAACCTCACAGACCTTTTCTTTCGCTTCATTGACAAGGTCCGTTGCGGTCTTGCCCGCAGCCACCACGGTGCTGATAGAGGCGAAAAAAGCCAAAGCCGCAACCATTGTAATTACCCATACTACCTTCATTTGACGAAATCCTTTCATCTGTTACTCCTCCCTTTTTCTCTTTTATTTCCTCGGCAACATATCGTTACCTTGGGATAGCATCGTCCGGTACAATGACCCCTTTGTTGGCCGTCCGCTCTTCAGGTGCCACATCTCCCTCCCGTAAAAACAGTTCCTTGTTCCCATGACACGACTTGCAACTCTCCGTTTGAGGGGTCTTACGCTGAATGTTGTGAGGAGTTGCCAGCTTCCAGGTGGGCAGTTCATCAAAGTTGGCCAGCCCATCCTTAACGTAGTAGGCAAAGGTTTCCTTGCTCACTGGTACATGGCGAAGGGTGACGTAGGTAAAGGGTCTCTCCTTGCTGGGACTCGGGTTGAGCCCGATCTTAAAGGACATTTCGGTCTTGTCCGTCTTAAAGTAAGAAAGCCCTTTTTTATCTTTGCCGACGTGACAGCTGTAGCAATTTTTGTACGCCACCGAATGGCATACGTGACAACTTACCTTCTCATTGTGTATTCTATGGGTCCTGGTCTTGGCCTTGGGGCTTACAGTATCCTCGTGACACTCCTCGCACCGGGGGGCATTTTCTACGTCATAGCGATAGGTATATTCCTTCCCCATTCCGTGCATCTCCTCCCCGCTGTGGCAAGCAATGCACTTCATTCCCTTTTGGGTGTAATGGACATCCCCTGGTATTCCCTTATTCTTGCCGAGGTATTCCATTTCCACCCGGCTACCGTGACAGGAGGTACAGTTGGTCCCCATGGGGGGTGTCTTGAGGAATACATGACCTTGTACAAACCCGCCCTCTACAGAGTCAGGGCGGGAAACATGACATTGGCCGCAACTGCTGTGACACGTAAAGCAGTGTGTGTCCATTGCCTTGAAGACCTTTTTACGCACCCCTTTTTTGGTGCTTGCCCTCTTGCCGATGATGTCTTTGTATGAATTGAGGCTTGCGTGAAGATTGGTTTCATTTGTGGCGACGATCTCCTCATGGCACTCGCCGCATGTCTTGGACGGATTGGGATACGTGGGATCAGCGACCAGCCTTTTGTGGGCGGCCTTCATTGTGGTGGCTCGGGGATTCCCCCCGTGACATTGTTCGCACGTGATCTCGCCGTGCGGATCTTCTTCGAAAAATGCGTCGTCGATTAATACTCGCTCATATGGCTCCAACGGAGCCACTGCCCCGCCTCACCCCTCACCTGCAGTTTCCGTCGATTCTTGAGAGGGAGCCTTGGCCGCTATCTCCCTGGTGATCTTCACCAGGTCCCTCACCGAGGTATGGCAGGAAATACACGTGCTCTCATCTTTTGACAGTGCGGAGTCGCTGATGCCCCAGAGGAGGAAAAATCCCAAGAAAATAATGAATCCGACCCCTAAACACCAAATTCCTTTGCCCTTCGGCCGCACCATGATTTACCCTCCTTCCTCTCACTGCTTCGTCATTAGGAAAACCGTACCATGAAATATGGCCTTGTGGCAAGAATGCCTTGTCTCAAGGCCATATTGAGGGGAGATAATAATTTAGTAGCATAGTAGTCTGTCATCAGTCAAGGTGTCAAATGAAATATTTTTATGAACCTATAAAACATATTATGAGCCCCGTAGCGAAGATCTATTCGTTTCCCCGCCTACCTGCCCCTTGACAAACGCCACAAAGTGCTGGATCTTTAAGGGAATCACCTTTTGCTTTCGATACACCAGATAAAAGGTATGACGCATTTCGCCCTCCTGTAGAGACGAGATGGTGAGATCACCCCTCTTCAGCTCCCGCTCGATGGCCGTTCGGGGAAAGAGGGAAATACCCATCCCCTCTTTTGTCATCGTTTTGATGACCTCATTGCTCCCCGCTACAGTGATGATCTGGAAATCCCTCAATTTCATATCTCTTTGGGAGACCATCTCTTCGAATAATACCCTCGTTCCCACCCCCTCTTCACGTAACAGCAGCGTCATCCCCGCCAAATCCTGCAAGGAGATCGTTTCCCGCTCAATGCCCACATAATCTGGGACAGAGACTAAAAAAAGGGTCTGCTCTAAAAGACTCTCCGTGACTACATTCCGGTGGGCCACTTCGTCGCCGATCAACCCCACGTCGATTGTCCCCCTCAGGAGTTTTTCGGCAATCGAGGAACAATTGCCGATCTCAATGTTGAAGCTTACCTCGGGGTATGTCTCGTGGAAACTTTTAACCAACGAAGGGACAAGATGCTCCCCTACCATGGTGCAGGCACCGATGGCCAAATCCCCTGTTAACCTCCCCGTATATCGCCCTATCTCCTCCATGAGTTCATCATCTAATTTGGAGAACTTCTTGGCATAAGTGTACAGGATTTCGCCGGCCGGGGTCAGGAGGACGGCATTGCTCTGCCGCCTGAACAAAGGTGCGGAGAAATAGTTCTCCAGTTTTTTGACCTGATGGGTTATGGCGGGTTGAGTCAGATAAAGGGCCCTGGCTGCCGCGGAAAAACTCTTCTTCTCTGCGACCATCACAAATACCTTCAACCCAAAGAGATCAATGTCCATATGCGTTCACCATGACTAGAAAGGAATCTTTTGAAACATGCATTATAAGGCACCCCGCAGCCGCTGTGGATGTGTATATACCATAAAACGGTTTACTTGTGCAAAGCAGATGAGGGTGAATTCTATGTGCTGTGTTGTAGGTTGTATCAACCCACTTATCGGTCCTTGGAAGTGATGAATGCCCTTACTCACGTAGCCTTGAGCTCCGAAGAGGACACTACGATGGCGGCTGCTAACATATCGTTGAGATAGAGCTCGTATGAACCCTCAGCAACAACCAAGTCTGTAGTTACCTTCGCCTTGCCAATCTGTATGTATGTGGCAGGGCACCGCTTAAGCACTCCCAAGCGCATCCTCCCCGAGTAACGGCCACGGCCCCCACGGGGTGGGGGCGGATCGCCGGTAGCCCTTTTCCATGGCGATGATGTCGAGGTGAATGGTGACGACGTCCTCAAGATCCAGATAGGGATCGTAACCGAGCTTGCGGGAATCTATTGTCTTGATGTAGCCTTTACAGAGATCGCAGAGATCCACCCGATAGGCCTCTTCATCTTCGGCGTAGAGATAATGCAGAGACTTGTGGTCTTTGTTAGAACAATAGGGGCATGCTATCCGCTCCCAGCGCCACTGACAACCACACAAAGAACACAGGAGATACCGCTTGCCTTCTTCATCCCGTAACTGGGCTATCTGAGGGGGAGACCCACAAATTGGACACTGTCCCTGCAGCCACTCTTCAAGGTTGAGAGAATCTTTCAACTGTTCCATCTGGGCTACTATAGAAGGCCTAACACTTCCTTGGACCAAGAACGAGAGTACTCCCTTGTCCACACCACAGTGCTCAGCCTCTTGTGTGATATAATGACCATCGTAGTGTTTACTAAGCAGACCTTCCAGATTCAGATTCCCTGACTCTATCTCCTCGGTGATCCTCGGAATCTCATCCTCCATCTTCGACGTTGCGCTTTTGCCGATCGCGCTAAGGGCATAAAAGAGCATTTGCGCTGCCTCCAGGTCTAGTGCGAATCCCTCTATGCCCAGCAGCGGAATCCCTTTGTTCAGCTGTGACTGCACCAGTTTCTGATCAACCTGTGGCACTGTGATCTTCAACTGGGATTGCATCTTCGTTTGTTCCGCAAGGATCTGCGTGTAGAGATCAAGGATATCTCGATAATGCGGCTTTTCTTTCTGAAACTGGGTAATGCGCTCTTTGATCTGATCCAGCGACTCCACCATGGATAATATTCTCCTTTCTAATAATAGTATACCATCTCTGCGCGTAAAGAAAGGGCTTGTCCCGAGAGGAACCCCTCACAGGACAAGCCCACCTCTGATGTTTCCTGAAGGATAAACTATCCCTTCAATCCCGTCAATCTCACCAGCGGGCTGATGAGTTTCTTCATGGCCACCAAACGGGTTATCCCCAAGGGGCCGTGTGACTTGGCAAACTCATAGTACTTCTCAGAGTCATCGATGACCAGAAAGATGGTACGGACATCCTCGGCATTGAGCAGTTGGGCCTTGGGGTGTTCGGCCTTAAGCTCTTTCAAACGCTTATTAGCCAGGGCCAACATCTGGCTCCGATCGCCAAAGTTCATGGTCCCTGTAGGACAGGTCTTGACACAAGCAGGAACCAGCCCATTGGAGACGCGGTCAATGCACATGGTGCATTTAGCGATAGCCATCTTTTTGGCATCATATCGTGGGATATTAAAGGGACAGGAGTCCTTGATCTCCTCGAAGTCCTGTTGTTTTATCTTCACCTTTTCATTAAAGATCACCGCACCGGTCGCCTCATCTTTCGTGATGGCCTTTTTATAGCCCAGAGACTCGGCGATATCTTTGCATGGAGGCTCTATACAGTGACGGCACTGATCGGGGAAGAAGTACCAGCGTAGCTCCCCATCCGAAACCACCTCGGAGAAGCGAACGAGCTTATAGGTCACAAAGGAGAGATCCTCAGGGTTCTGGAAACTTCCCCAGTTTTTGGTTGTGGTAGCGGGATTCTGGTTCCACTCTTTACAGGCTATCTGACAGCCGCGACAAGCGGTGCACCGGGTTGTATCGATAAAGAATGTTTTATCAGCCATGTTGGATCACCTCCTTTATGCCTTTCGCACGTTGACCATGAAAGCTTTGGTCTCAGGTATTGTCGTGTTGGGATCGCCCACTGACGGGGTCAACAGGTTGGACGAGTCACCACCGTCCTTGGGGTGTACCCAGCCGAAGCACCACGGCAACCCGACTTCGTGGACCGTCTGCCCCATTACCTTGAGGGGCTTAAAACGCTTGGTCACCATGGCCACCGCAGTCACCTTGCCGCGGCCTGACTCCACGATCACCTGATCACCATTCTTGATACCCCTCAGCCGTGCCAGCTCTTCACTCATCTCACAGAACTGCTGGGGCTGCGCTTCAAGCAACCACGGCTGCCACCGAGTCGCAATACCGGTCTGCCAGTGCTCGGTTACCCGATAGGTGGTGCCTACAAACGGATAACGGGGATCGCAGGTGAAGCGCTTATCCAGCTCAGACTCAAATTGCTTCACGGTGGGGTTAATGAACTGGGAGCTCATGAGGTTTCGCTCCACCGGGCATTCTAAGGGTTCATAGTGCTCAGGGAAGGGCCCATCCGGCCGTCCCGGTCCGAAGATGTGGGCGAATCCCTCTTCCTTCATGATGAAGGGATACTTGGACTTTGGGTTAGGAGTCCCATCGGGATTGGCCATCGGTGGCCACCCACCATCAGGCACATCACCCACCCACTTATCACCAATCCAGCTGATCACCGGATGTTTCGTATCCCATGGTTGGCCCTTGAGGTCTACCGAGGCGCGGTTGTAGATGATCCGGCGGTTTACCGGCCAGCACCACGACCACTCTAAATAGAGTCCGATACCGGAGGCATCTTTCAGGCCCCGCCGGGCTGCCATATTCCCCTTCTCGGTGTAGGAGTTGCAGTAGAGCCAGTTAGCCGAAGAGGTGGAACCATCATCCTGCAGGAAGGCAAAGGAGGGAACAAGGGTACCTTTCTTATAGGTTGTATCATTAATGGTCACGTCCTTCACAAAATAGCCGTTTATCTCCTTTGCCACCTTATGTGCGTCGAATTTGCCTTTTGTGGTGTAGTCCCACTTGAGGTTGACGATCGGTTCCGGCAAGACTCCTTTTTCTTTCCGGTAGAGATCCTGTATCTTTTCGAAGAGCTCGACGATCATATCACCATCAGGTTTGGCCTTTCCCGGCGGCTTAGCCGCCGCATAGCGCCACTGCATCCAGCGCCCTGAGTTGGTGATTGAACCCTCCTTCTCCGCCGATACCGCACAGGGAAGGAAAAAGACTTCGGTCTGGATCTTCTTGGGGTCCATCCCCGGCCCCTTCCAGAAGGAAGCGGTCTCATTATCAAACATATTGACGTTTACCAGCCATTTGAGCTTGGCCATGGCCTGTCTGGTCTTATTGGCATTGGCCCCGGAGCACGCGGGGTTCTGCCCCCACGCGAAGAACCCGGTGAACTTCCCCTTATACATCGCATCAAAGAGGTTCAACCAAGAATAGTCTACCCCAGCCTCCACCTTGGGAAGCCACTGGTAGCCGAACTCGTTGGTAGCAGTGGCCGCATCTCCAAACATGGATTTGAGGAAACTCACCATATACTTCGGTTCATTCTGCCACCAGTTAGCGCTCAAGGGATCAGCGCTCGTGGGCCTTCTCTTACGATAATCAGCGAGGGTAGGCCATGTGGTGCTCGGCGTAGACATGTAGCCAGGTATAATGTGATAGAGCAGACAATGGTCAGTGGAGCCCTGCACGTTGGACTCACCCCTGAGTGCATTGACACCACCGCCGGCCACCCCCATGTTACCCAATAAGAGTTGAATCATGGCCATGGTCCTGATGTTCTGGACACCTACCGTATGCTGGGTCCAACCCATGGCGTACATGATCGTACCGGCCTTGCCTTTCCTGCAGGTGGCCGCATAGGTCCTGTATATCTTTGTGAGCAAGGACTGGGGGGTGCCGGTTATGGCCGATACCTTGTCGAGGGTGTAGCGGGAGTAATGCTTCTTGAGCTGCTGGAAGACGCTCCGTTGGTGCTTGAGGCTCCGATCCTTTTTTGGGATACCCTTGCTATCCATCTCAAATGCCCAGTAGCTTTTATTATAGGTTCTGGTCTTGGGATCGTATCCCGAAAAGAGTCCGTCCCTGAAGCCATATTTCGTACTCAGAATGAACGAAGCGTTGGTGTACTCGGACACGTATTCCCGAAAATAGAGGTTGTTGTCGAGGATGTACTTGATCATCCCGCCCAAGAAGGCAATATCGGTCCCTGACCGGATAGGTGCATAGATGTCGGCCTTGGAAGAGGTGCGGGTAAATCGGGGATCAACGGAAATAAGGGTGGCTCCCTCTTGCATTGCCTTGGTCACCCATTTGAAGGAAATGGGGTGGTTCTCAGCGGCGTTGCTCCCCATTATAAGGATACAATCGCTGTTGCCAATGTCGATCCAGTGATTGGTCATGGCGCCACGTCCGAACGACTCTGCCAGAGCCGCTACAGTAGCGCTGTGTCAGATACGTGCCTGGTGCTCGATATAGACGAGCCCCAGGGCCCTCATCATGGCCTGCAGGGTCCAACATTCTTCATTGTCTAAGGCGGCTGACCCGACGTGGGCGATACTCTCCGTCCTATTCACCACTTGACCCTTGGTATTGGTCTTGATGAATCCCTTATCCCTGGCATCTTTGACCCGTTTGGCTATCTCAGCCAAGGCCCAGTTCCAGGAGACAGATTTCCAACTGGTGCTCCCGGGGGCACGGTACAGGGGCGTGGTGAGCCTGCTGTCATTGTTCACCCACTGATAGAGGGCCGCCCCTTTAGCGCAGAGTGCCCCTTGGTTAATGGGGTGATCGGGGTCTCCCTCGGTGTTGATCACCTTTCCGCCTTTCGAGTGGCAAATAATTCCGCACCCGACCGCGCAGTAGGGACAGATGGTAGTCGTCTCTTTCGCCCCTTTGATGCGCAGTGTGGCAGCATAGGCAGACACCGGGGACAGATCAAACCCCAGCTGACTGACTACCAAACCAGTCGCCGTCGCTCCTGAAATCTTTATGAAGTCCCGTCGTGTTACCTTCATCTAATGTCTTCCTCCCCTCTTCTGTTTTCTATTGAGACAAGAGATACTTCTCTTATCTCCTTGAAAATATTAAAAAAAAGAGAGTAAGCCTTTACATAGGCTTCCTCTCCCTTAAACACCGTTTAAGAAAAACATACATACCTCCCCTCAGTATATAGATATAGGTTATCACAGAAGCCTTATATTCTGTCAAGCTTATTTTAATAAAAACTTATAAGTTTATCAATATTTTTTTGATGATTATTAATCATAATTTATCTTTTTTTAGTTATTTCAACTAATTATTAGCTTTCAAATACGATGCGCACTGGATGTAAACCAGTCTTTGGCTAATGTAGCCTTGCAAGGATGGACAGGACCCATGGGCCTGTGATACGTTACAAACCGCAGAGTCACCCTCGATATCGTAATGATGACAAAGGGATAATATATAAGGATCTCACATGGAGGAGGAAAAGCGCTATATCGCGGTTGAGGGACCCATCGGGGTGGGCAAGACGAGCCTGGCCCGGATGCTGGCCTCGGAACTGGAAGGCGATCTACTCCTTGAACAGACCGAGGACAACCCCTTTCTGGATAAATTCTATCGGGATAAGAAACGATACGCCTTTCAGACACAGATATTCTTCCTTCTCACCCGCTATCAGCAGCAAAAAGACCTCAACCAGTTGGATCTCTTCCAGAGGATGATCATCAGCGACCACCTCTTTGACCGTGACCGGATCTTCGCCCACATAAATCTTGACAAAGACGAGCTCAGGCTGTATGATTCTTTATATACGCTCTTGGAGGCCAGGATCACAAGGCCCGATTTGGTGATTCTGTTGCAGGCCCGGCCAGAGGTTCTGAAAGAGAGGATCAGGGCACGGGGGGTGCGATCCGAGAGAAACATCACACTCGAGTATTTGGAGGAGGTTACCGAGGCATATAGAGATTACTTCTTCTACTACAACAATTCCCCTCTTCTGGTAGTGGATGCGACGGAGATAGATTTTGTTCAAGAGAGAGAGGATTTTGAGGATCTTGTAAAAGAGATCAAAGGGACCAGAAAAGGGACATGGTATTACAAGCCGCTTGGATCCAGGTAAGGCTGGACTGGGACGGAAGGTACAAAAAAGAACAAAGAAGAAAGCGAAGAGGCCTTCTGGACCGTTTCCAGAAGGCCTTTGGTTTTAGGGCGTAACAAAAAAGCAAGGAGGCTCACATGACTCAGAAAGTGACGGTACCGAGCATAAAGGCCATGAAGGAGAAAGGTGAAAAGATCACCATGCTCACCGCCTACGATACCCCCTTCGCCCGGATCTTAGATCAGGCCGGGGTGGACATTCTCCTGGTGGGAGATTCTGCGGGTTCGGTGGTGGCGGGGTACCCCAACACCCTCCCGGTTACCATCGATGAAATGATCTACCACACCAGGGCCGTGATAAAGGGGGTACAGCGGGCCTTCGTGGTCATCGATATGCCCTTTATGTCATATCAGATCAGCATAGAGGACGCCAAACGGAATGCGGGGAGGATGATCAAAGAGAGCGGCGCCGAGGCGGTAAAGTTGGAGGGGGGCGTCAATATGAAGGAGGTCATCAGGGCCATCGTCGATATCGACATCCCGGTCATGGGACACATCGGCCTCACCCCCCAATCCATCCATCAGATGGGGGGGCATAAGGTACAGGGCAAGGTGGAAGAACAAAAACAAAAAATCATTGCGGATGCCGTGGCAGTGGAGGAGGCGGGAGCATTCTCCGTGGTCATGGAATGTATCCCCACCGAACTGGCACAGGAGATCACCGAACAGTTGAGCATCCCCACCATCGGCATCGGGGCGGGGATCCACTGTGACGGCCAGGTGCTGGTGATCCACGATCTGCTGGGCCTCATGGGAGATTTCCGCCCAAAATTCGTGAAGAGCTACGTCAACCTGCAGCAGGTCATCTCCCAGGCGGTGGAGGAATATATGGACGAGGTACGGAAGAAAAAATTCCCCACGGAGGAACAGAGTTTTCACCTCTGAGCACACCATGGAGATCATCGCAACAGCCAAAGAGATGCAGCGACGCTCGGAACAGCTCCGCCTGGAGGGAAAGAAGATCGCCTTCGTCCCCACCATGGGGTATCTACACAAAGGTCATCTTACATTGATGCACGAGGGAAAAAAGCGAGGGGATGTCCTGATTGTCAGCATCTTCGTCAATCCCACCCAGTTCGGTCCTGGGGAAGACTATGAACGATATCCGCGGGACATGAAACGTGATCTCGCGTTACTCAAGGGGGTGGGGGTGGATATCTGCTTTACCCCACCGTCGCAGGATATGTACCCCGACGGATTCCAGACCTGCGTGGAAGTGGAACAGGTTACCAAGAACCTGTGCGGCACCTCCCGCCCCGGCCACTTCCGCGGGGTGACCACGGTGGTTGCCAAGCTGTTCAACATCGTGAAGCCTCACCTCGCCATCTTCGGTGAAAAGGATTACCAACAACTGATTGCAATCAAACAAATGGCAAGGGATCTCAATATGGACATCGAGGTTATCGGCATACCCACAATCAGGGAATCCGATGGCCTGGCTATGAGCTCTCGCAACACCTACCTCACCGCAAAAGAAAGGAAAGAGGCTTTGAGTCTGTATCGATCTCTCTTAAAAGGAAAAGAGCTTTTTCTTCAGGGTCAAAGGAGTGCAGCAAAGATCCTCACCGAGATCACGGGGATCATCAAGGAGCAAAAATCGGCCACAATCGACTATGTCAAGATATGCGATGTCCATACCCTAGAGGACATCGAGGAAATTAAGGGCGAGGCAATTATCGCCCTGGCTGTAAAAATAGGCAAGACCAGATTGCTCGACAACATCATTCTGAAGGAGGAATAACCGTGCAGAGAATTATGTTAAAGGCCAAAATCCATCGGGCGAGCGTAACCGATGCAAACCTTGACTATGAGGGGAGTATCACCATTGATGAAGCACTGATGGAGGCCGCGGATATCCTACCATTCGAGCAGGTCCAGATCTACAATGTGACCAATGGGAACCGTTTTGAGACCTATACCATAAAAGGGGAGCGGAATTCCGGGGTCATCTGCATCAACGGAGCTGCGGCCCGTAAGGCGAGCAAGGGCGACGTAGTCATCATTGCCAGCTACGGCCTTTTCTTTGAACAAGAGTATGCTCATCACCGCCCCAAACTTATCTATGTCGATGAAGCAAACAGGATCATCAAGAAAACCGGCTAGGGGAGCAGCGGACACCGTTGAAGCTAGAGAGTCACAAACCATAACCGTAGCGAAGAGGATGAAGGATTGCGGATCCCCTGAGACATACACGACGTAAATCTCCGACCCCCTGCATTGAGGCCTGAAATACCTTTCAAATTTATCACCTGTTAACCCACCGTCACCGAGAAGGTTTATTCGCAAAGCAAAGATTGACAAAGAATTCCCTTAGATTATTATAGAAATGATACCCTCGTGAAGATAATTGTTGAGGAGACGAGGGTAGTAGTTACTGCATCCAGTAACGGGAAAGGATTACTGTTAGGATGTTGACCTTACAGGAGATCGTATCGAAATATCGGAGGGGAGAAAACCTCTTTGATATCACTATAGAAAAGTGGAAGGGGATCAAGGATTCGCTTCGCTCATTGGAAGAATTGTCAGACCTTGGCCCCATCATCAAAAGTGTCCGCATGGGAGGCGCCTTTTGCCTGGATTACCAGGAAAACTGCCTCATCTGTCCCTTAGAGAGTGTGTGTAAAGACCCACAGGGCACGTATCAAACCATCGTCAAACTTATGTATCTGTACGCCTCCAGCGGCCAAACAGAATTAAAAGACCAGACCCTCAAATACATAGAGAAGTTTTTAGAGGAATTAACAGAATACAAAGAGGAGTTTCAGCAGAGGCTACACTGAAATGTCCCATCGACATAAGGTTACCGCATTGAGCAAGCTCATGGCCTACATCTTGCGGCACCGCCCTGATGAATTTGGCATGGTCCTCGATGAGGACGGTTACGTCTCCCTTAAAGAACTGCAACAGGCCATCACCGAGGAACCGGGGTGGTCGTATGTGAGGCGTTCTCATATCATGGAGGCAGTGTTGACCAGTGATCGGGAGCGGTTTGAGGTCAAGGACGAACGTATCAGGGCCGCCTATGGGCACTCACTCCCCCAAGCAATACGATATGAGCCGGGTTCCCCCCCTCCTGCCCTCTATCACGGGACTAGAAGAAAGGCATATACGCACATACTCCAACACGGACTCAATCCCATGGGACGTCAATACGTCCACCTCGCCACCTCCCCGGAACTCGCCGTAAGGATCGGCAGGCGCCGCGACCCACAACCCGTCCTCTTGGAGATACAGGCCCAGCGGGCCTCCGACGAAGGGATCATATTTTATCAAGCCAATCCCTTGATCTATCTGACGGAGCACATCCCGCCTGACTATATCAGCGGTCCTCCCATCTCCAAGGTTCTCCCGGACAAAAAACAGACTGAAAAAAGACCCTTGGAAAAACGGGAAGAACCACCCCTCGAACGGGAGCTGCCCGGTTCTGTCCTGCTCAACATGAGAATGGAACCACTGCGCAAGAAGGAAAAGGGAAGAACCTGGAAAGACAGTTCCAGAAAACACCGAAGAAAACAACGCCACGTGTAGAGATGTATATTAGAAATCAATAAGGAGGGAAACATGGCAGAGGAAAAAGAAGAAAAGAAGGGTTTTCGGGTTGTCGATAAGCGGACATCTGCTCAAGAAGCTGATCAAAAAAAGAAACCAACGAAGAAGGAGGAAAAAGAAAAGGGGGAAAAGGCTGCGGATGAGACAAAGGCAGAGGAAAAAGCATCTCAACCCTTGCCAGAAGTAAACTTCTCTACCTTCGTATACTCCCTCAGCACCTCCGTTTTGGTCCATCTCGGTGAAATCCCGGAACCCATCAGCGAGAAGATGGATAAAAATCTTCCCCTGGCGAAACAGACCATCGATATCCTAGGGATCTTGCAGGAAAAGACCAAGGGAAACCTCACCCCGGATGAGGAAAACCTGTTGAACAGCTTTCTCTATGACCTGCGGATGAGGTATGTCAAGGCCATGGGGTGACAGTTATTTTTATGCCTTCAGCAAAAAAATTGACATTTTGTAATTGATATGATAGCTTGATAAAATAAAGGGAGAGAAATGGACCTTTTCAAATTGGACAAAACGGTTGTCACGAAGGCTTCACTCACTGATCTACCCAGTGACAAAGAGTACTGGCTGACTAAGACACCATACGAACGCTTGCAGATAGTTGAATACCTTCGACGGTTAAATTATGGTGACGCTCAATGTACCGCCCGACTTCAAAGAGTTCTTGAGATTACTCGCCGATCATCAGGTTGAATATCTTTTGATCGGTGGTTACGCCGTTGGCTATCATGGCTATCCTCGGGCTACCGCCGATATGGATATCTGGATCGCCGTAAACCCACAAAACGCCCACAAGCTCGTCGCTGCCCTCAAGGCCTTTGGATTTGATACGCCTGAACTTTCGCCCGAACTTTTTCTCGAAGAAGGACAAATTGTTCGGATGGGCGTGCCACCCATGAGAATAGAAATCATAACGAGCGCAACCGGAGTCAAATTTGACGAATGCTATAAGGCCAGGGTGGTAGATGAATTGGATGGCGTTACGACAAATATAATCGATCTAGATCACCTCAAGATCAACAAAAATGCTCTTGGTCGGTATAAAGATCTAGCTGACGTAGAAAATCTTCCATAATCTTCTCCACACTTAGGCCTTTATATCCCTCCCCTCCTCGGCCAGTCTCCGTAAGATGTCCCAGAAGGCGCCGCGATACCCCTTTTTGATGGCCTCTGTGAGGATACTGTTGTCGTTATAATTGTAATTGGTCTCAACCTCCTCTCCGCCGCCGAAAAAGAATCGCTCATCACCTTTGACCAACGAGGCGATAAAGGGAAAGAGCTCATCCCCCAGGGCGTCGGAGACATAAAATACAGGAGAGAAAAAATCCGGGTTTATAACCCCTCGCAGGGTGGCATTCCCCATCTGGATATCCTTCAGAGCGATTTGGGCCAATTTTGTCCCGGGATAGATCCTCACCCCTGCCGAGATACCCACCCGCGAAGGATTTATCGCTTTCATACATGAGATGGCCGTGGTCAAGCTCTCTTTGTCCTCCCCCGGACCGCCCAGGAGGAGGTCGTACATAATGGGGATCTCAAAGCGTTGGCAGATGGCGGCAGTCTCTTTAATTGCGGCGGCAACAAACGGCCTACCCAAAATCTTTAGTATCCGATCATCCGCGTGATCGACCCCAAAGTTGATCCCTCGGCACCCCGCCTGAACCATCAAGCGGGCAAGTTCCTCAGTGAAGGGAACCGGGATGAGGTAGGCGTACCACGAGAGCCGTTCACCCAAACCCCGCCTGATGACCTCTTCACAGACCTCGACGGCGTGTCCATACGGAAGATTAAACTCGCTGTCACAGAGGTGCAGGGTATCCACCCCTTGGGCCAGAAGGCCTTCTATCTCATCGGCAACAAGAGACGGCGGCCTCAGGCGATACTTCCTCCCCTTTGCCAAGGGGTCCGCACAATAGATGCACTTTTGCTCGCACCCCCGCTTCGTCTCCACGCTCCCCATCCCCCCCTCCCGAAAGTATCGGGGGTTGTCCACAAGCTCTCGGCGCGGAAGGGGAAGGTCGAGGAGATCGGGTAGCTCCGGGGGGTTGGAATAATATCGCCCTGCCTTGCGAAAGATCAAGCCGGGTATTGCGAAATAATCATCACCTGCTGCTAACTTCGTTATCAGAGTTGGTAGTGCCCTTTCCCCATCCCCCCATATCCCCAATTCGGCCCCCACATACGCCAGGATGGGTTCAGACATTACCGAAAAACCGACCCCTCCCAGGACGATCGGACATTGGGTTTTCCCTTTAATATAATCGAAGATCTCTTTGATCCGGGGGAGGATAAATGCCTGGCTCAGGTAATAACAATCATCGGTGTTGCGCACCGTGACCCCAACGGCCATGGGGTCATGCCCCTTGAAATAGGCATCAATTTCTTCCTTGTAGGAAGAAGCAAAACAGAGGTCAATCAGGTCCACTACAAACCCCGTCAGTTCCAAGGAACCCGCGATATAGTCGAGGCCGATAGGGGTAACCGGGGGCTTCATCTCATTAGGGTTGACCAGGAGGACCCTGTGGCGATCAGCGGACAATGACGGCATCTCTGCGCTCCTTGTTAAAAGAACTATAGCATCCACGGCTCGAGGGTTCAATCCCGCGCTTCGCAGGAGTGCTATCCCTCCACGCCTCGGTGCGACGGGGAAAATCCCCCTTCTATCCCCTTTAACAAAACGGGATAAACTGCTTTCATTTTCCTTCACCGCCTTTAGCAAAGAGGACAAACTGCTTCAAGCTTCCTTCACCCCCTTGAGCAAAGGGGATAAACTGCTACAACTTACTTCACCCCCCTTTAGTAAAGGGGGGCTGGGGGGATTTGGTACCTCACACATTTTCTTAAAACTAGATGTCATCTCAGGCAAAAATAGGCTATAGTGTGGAGACCATTTTCCAGAGAAAACCATGGAGATACAAAATATCATACCCTATGCAAAAAGTGAACGGGAGGTCGACCTCCTTGTGACAAACGCGCGGCTCATCAACGTCTTTTCGGGCACGATTGAACCGCGGGCAATCGCCATCGCCCAGGGGCATGTGGTGGGCTTCGGAGAATATCCCGCCCAAGAGGTACTGGACCTCGAGGGGAGATTTGTCGCCCCCGGCCTTATCGACGCCCATGTGCACATCGAGAGCAGCATGGTAGGGGTGAGTGAATACGCCAGGGCAGTACTCCCCCACGGCGTCACCACGGTGGTGACCGACTTTCACGAGATCGCCAACGTCATGGGCACACGGGGGATTCGCCTCATGCGCGAGGGGATGGAGGCAACCCCCTTCAACCTCTACTGCATGCTCCCCTCCTGCGTGCCGGCCACCCTCCTGGAGACCTCAGGGGCCGAGATCCAAGCAGAGGACCTCAAAGACCTCATGAAAGAAGAGTGGGTAAAGGGTCTGGGGGAGATGATGAACTTTCCAGGGGTGATCCACGGCGAACCTGACGTCCTCGTAAAGATCTCCATGACCCGGGCGCATGGCAAGCGGATAGATGGTCACGCCCCCGGGCTCAGCGGTAAAGACCTGGCCGCCTATATCGCCGCCGGCATCGCCTCGGATCACGAGTGCACCACCAAGGCAGAGGCCGAGGAGAAGCTCAACCAAGGGATGTACATCATGATCAGGGAAGGCTCCACTGCCCGGAATCTGGAGGAGTTGCTCACAATCGTCACCCCGGCAAATGCGTGCCGGTGTATGTTCGTCACCGACGACCGCCACCCCGCGGACCTCATCGCCGAAGGGGGCGTAGACCACTGCGTGCGCAAGGCCATCCGGATGGGCCTCGACACGATCTGCGCCATCCAAATGGCCACCATCAACCCAGCCCGCTACTTCCCCTTGCCAAAGATCGGGGGCATCGCCCCGGGGTATCGGGCCGACCTGGTGGTGCTGGAAGACCTTAATGAGTTCAAGATCAGCCAAGTCTTCCAGGCTGGCCGCCTGGTGGCCGAGGAAGGAACAATCCTCCCCAGGGTCATTGAAGAGAAAAAAACAGAGGCCGAGAATACCGTCCACCTCCCAAAACTCTCCGCCGAACGGTTTCGGATTAAGGCCGAGGCTGGAAGGGCAAAGGTCATCGAACTCGTCCCCCGGCAGATCATCACCAAAAAGGGCTCCTATGAGGTGAAGACGCACGATGGCCTGGCCGTGGCGGACCCTCAACGGGACATCTTAAAGATCGCCGTGGTGGAGCGCCACAAGGGAACGGGGAATATAGGGTTGGGGTTCGTCAAGGGATTCGGCCTGAAAGAGGGGGCCATCGCCTCCTCGGTGGCCCATGATTCTCACAACATCATCGTGGTGGGCACCGAGGATGAGGCGATGGCCCTGGCGGTGCAGGGGATCGCCGAGATGCACGGGGGGCTGATCGCGGTCAAGGACGGGAAGACTGCGGCCTCCCTGCCCCTCCCTATTGGAGGGCTGATGTCCGATCTCTCAATAGAAAAAGTCAGCAAAAGCCTCACCCGCCTGCACCAAAAGGTCAAGGAGATGGGGTGTGCGCTGGAGGAGCCCTTTATGACCCTCTCCTTTTTGGCCCTGCCTGTCATCCCTGAGCTCAAGATCACCGACCAGGGCCTGGTGGATGTCACCAGATTCGAGATCGTACCCCTGTTCGGGGAATTTTGAAATCTCTCAAACCTTAGACATTATATGAACAATGTTTTCTCTCCACATCTCGTCAAGCCCTATGAGTCGTACATCAACCTTCCTTTATTGAAGTCTCCTGAATTTTAAGTACCGAAATCATTATTGTGTAACAATATCGGTAATTTAAGAATACGATTATATGGAACCCCCCTTTTTTGAGTTTCACGATAGCGATTTGAACATCATGGTGAAGATAGGTTGCAAATCCCCCCTTACCCCCCTTTAGCAAAGGGGGGATGGGGGGATTTATAGTTTGCCGGTGACGCCATTACGGGAGAACGGTTTTCCTCAGAAACGGAGAAAAACCCCATCAGACATAAATCTCAGAAAACTCCAGTCCTTCATTGTTGACAAAATAGTCATTTTAAAGATATACTTTCTTCCTTAGGGGGATATGAATTATGTTCACATGGTTCCCTGTCTCTTTTTTTGCGCCCAATATAAGATATTTTCTCACACAGTCATCCCCGTAATTGTGACGGTCCAGGAGGCCGCTTCATGAAGGGTAAGACGGCACAAACAAACAGCAGGCACGGTGTACACCGACGTATCCTTTCTATGAGGCGTCTACAACTATTCTTAATCGCGTTAATTTTTTTATTTCTTGCTGTCACAGCGGTACGGGCCGATAATCGGACCGTGACGGTCGGCGTTTACGAGAACGCGCCAAAGGTCTTCACCTCCGAAGACGGGCACCCCTCAGGCATCTTTATAGATATCATCGAATTCATCGCAAAAAACGAGGGTTGGAACCTGAACTATGTTTCCGGCACCTGGGCGGAGGGATTGGACCGCCTGGCAAAAGGGGAAATTGATCTCATGCCCGATGTGGCATATACGGTAGATCGTGAAAAACAATTTTCCTTTCATAAAGTACAAGTCCTGTCCTCATGGTTTCAGGCATATGCCCGCAAAGGAAGCGGAATTCAATCAATATTAGACCTCAATGGAAAACGAATCGCTGTTCTGGAGGGATCGGTTCAGCAGGAAGCCTTTAACCGGTTCAGTCAAGGCTTTGGGCTCAACATCGATCTCATTGCCGTGCCGGACTATAAGACCATGTTTGAAATAGTTGCCGACGGTAAAGCAGATGCCGGCATCACCAACAAATTCTATGGGGTGATGCATGCAAGAAAGTACGGACTGGTAGATACGGCGGTTGTCTTCGAACCGTCGGCCCTCTTTTTTGCCACAACAAAAGGAACGCACAAACAATTACTGAATACTATCGATAACTATATGCGAGATATGAAAAAAGACCCTCAATCAATATATTATCGTTCGCTGAAACGATGGACGTCCGAAGAGGTCAGGTTCAAATTACCGGCATGGCTGCAAATCCTCGGTCTCGCTGCGGGCGTTGCCCTGCTCGTGAGTTTCGGGGCAAGCGTTGTCTTGAAGCACCAGGTGAATGCGCGTACTCATGAGCTGCAACAGATCAATCGGGAAATGGAACAGCGCATCATCAAACGCACCGAGGAGCTTGCAGAGGCGATGAAAAATGCGCAGGCGGCTGATCGGATCAAATCCGCCTTTCTCGCCACCATGTCACACGAATTGCGCACACCGCTCAATTCCATCATCGGCTTTTCCGGTATACTCCTGCAAGAAATGGCCGGCCCCCTGAATGAGGAGCAGAAAAAGCAGTTGCGCATGGTCTGCGGCAGCGCGGAGCACCTGCTCGACCTTATCAATGACGTCCTAGATATATCGAAGATTGAAGCGGGGCAACTAACCCTCGCCAGTGAGCCGTTTGATCTACGCGCCGCATTCACCAAGGCGATCAACACGGCAACCCCCATGGCCGAGAAAAAGGGGCTTAGGTTAGAAAGCGAGATTGACTCGAAGGTCGGAACGATCACGAGCGACCGACGACGTGTCGAACAAATCCTCCTCAATCTCCTGAGTAATGCCATCAAGTTCACGGATCATGGGAAAGTGCGCGCCGTATGCTCACTGCAAGACAACCGCGTTTTGATTCGTGTCATGGATACGGGGATAGGAATCAAGCGCAAAGACCTGGGAAAACTCTTTATGCCGTTCCAGCAGGTGGATAGCGGCATCGACCGGCAGCGTGAAGGGACGGGGCTCGGGCTTTCAATCAGCAAAAAACTGGTGGAAATGCTGGGTGGTACCATCAAGGTGGAAAGCAAATGGGGGAAAGGAAGCACCTTCAGGTTTACCCTGCCGGTCGAAAGGAAATCAAAATGAAAGCCACAATACTCTACATCGAGGATAACGATCAGAACTTCTATCTTGTCAGCTTTATCCTGTCCGCGAAAGGCTACGAAGTGATTCGGGCACGGGACGGAGAGGAGGGCATCGAAACGGCCGCCCGATGCAAGGCCGATCTCATTCTGCTCGATATCCAACTGCCGCTCATGGACGGTTATGCAGTGGCCCGGGCGTTACGAAGCAATCCCGAACTGGCCTCGACACCTATCGTGGCCCTCACATCCTATGCCATGGCCGGCGACCGCGAAAAGGCGCTGGAGGCCGGATGCACCGGCTACATTGAAAAGCCCATCAACCCGGATTCTTTTGTTGCACAAATAGAACAACATCTGTCGTAGGGTTTTTAAGGGAGGAAACGAGTTATGCCGACCATACTGATCGCCGATGACATCGCCGAAAACCGCTATCTTTTGGAGTCCATGCTGAAAGGGTTTGGTTACAGCGTGACATCAGCCGCGAACGGCGCCGAGGCGCTCAAACGGGCACGAAAGACGCCGCCTGATCTCATAATCGCGGACATCCTCATGCCCGTCATGGACGGCTGGGAATTGTGCCGGCAGTGGAAGGCGCATAAGCGGTTGAAGCAGATCCCTTTCGTCTTCTATACGGCCACCTATACGGACCCAAAGGATGAAGAGTTTGCCCATAGCCTCGGGGCCGACCGATTCATCGTGAAGCCTCAGAAACCAGAGAAGCTGGAGCAGATGGTGCGCGAAGTGCTCGAGGAACACGGCGGAAAACCAGGCGTTCCCCCCCAGACGAAGCCCCTGGGCGAAGAGATGGCGGTATTGCGGCAATATAACGAAGTGCTGTTCCGCAAGTTGGAAAAGAAGATGACGGATCTACAGGCGGAAATCGCCGAGCGCAAGCGGGCGGAGGAGGCGCTGCGCGAATCTGAAACTCGTTTTCGAACGCTCTTTGAGGCGATTCCCGATTGCATCATTGTACACGACGATGAGGGTGTTATCCTCCACATCAATGAAATCGGCGCTCAACAGCTCGAATGGCCTGCGAAAGAACTCGTCGGCAGGAATCTGCGAGAAATCGTGACGCCTGAAAACGCCGCCTTAATCGCCGCTCACATCAGGGAAACCCATAAGGCTGGTTCGTGCAGGTTCGAAACGACATACGTTGCGCGCAGCGGATGGAAGATTATTACCGAAGTTCATGATCACCCTATTAGATTCGGTAAGAAGAAGGCCATCCTGCGCGTGTCACGCGATATCACCGTCCGTAAGCAGGCGGAGGAGAAGCTAAAACACAGCTACGAGCAACTGAGAGAAACCTTGGACTCGACCATTAACGCCCTGGCATCGACCGTCGAGATGAGAGATCGATATACCGCTGGTCATCAAGCGCGGGTAACACAATTAGCATGCGCCATTGCCGATGAAATGGGGCTTTCTGAAGAACAGATTGAGGGTATCCGTATGGCCAGCTTGATCCACGACATCGGCAAAATGATGGTGCCTGCCGAGATCCTCAACAAACCGGGCCCGCT
>JAFGNJ010000026.1 GCA_016927065.1 Deltaproteobacteria bacterium | reverse complement strand
TTGCCTTGGAGAAGGAGTTGCGGTTTGCCATCAGAGAAGGTGGACGCACCGTAGGCGCAGGGGTGGTCACCGAAATCACGGAGTAAGAGGAACCGAGGATGTCTAACGATCGAATCAGGGTTTTTCTCAGGGCGTTTGATCATAAATTACTCGATCAGTCCGTTCAAGAGATAGTGGATGCTGTGAGGAGAACCGGCGCACAAGTGGCAGGTCCTATTCCGCTCCCCACTATGATCAATAAATTCTGTGTCCTCAGGTCGCCGAATATCGACAAGAAATCAAGGGAACAATTTGAGATTAGGACCCACAAGAGACTTCTCGACATCCTCGAACCGACCCAGCAGACAGTGGATGCGCTTATGAGACTAGAACTTGCCGCTGGGGTCGATGTAGAGATCAAGCTGTGACGGAGTCTGCCTCTATGCTCAAGAGTATTGTCGGGAGAAAACTCGGAATGACGCAGATATTCGGTGACAACGGGAATATCATTCCCGTCACCGTTATTGAAGCAGGCCCTTGTGCGGTCATCCAAGTTAAGACTAAAGAAAAGGAAGGGTACAATGCCCTCCAGCTCGGCTTCATGAAAAAAAAGCCTCAGCGTGTTAATCGTCCTTTGACGGGGCACTTCAGCAAGAGCGGCACAGGCCCTTTTTATCACCTTAAGGAGTTTCCGATTGACGAAGTCGGAGAGTATACAGTGGGGCAAGAGATTACCCTGGAAACCTTCAGCGTCGGTGAGTTCGTGGATATAACTGGTACCAGTAAAGGAAAGGGTTTTACCGGAGTCATAAAGCGCCATGGCTTCAGGGGCTCCAAGAGTTCTCACGGGGTCCATGAATACTTTAGACATGGCGGGTCTATTGGTTCGTCCGCATATCCGTCAAAAACCCTTAAGGGAAAGAAGATGCCCGGACGGCATGGTAACAGCCGGGTCACCACACAGAATCTGCAGATCGTCGATATAAAACCGGATAGTAATCTTCTCTTAATTAAGGGGGCCGTCCCTGGTTCGATCAACTCGATCGTGATTATCAGGGAGGCTACAAAGAAGCGAAGTGGCGAAAAACCCGGAGAAGCAGTACAAGAGGATGAGTAACGAAATGGCTACCTGCGACCTCTATAATGTGCAAAAGAAAAAAGTGGGAAAACTGGAGTTGCAGGATCACGTCTTTGCGGCGCCCATCAAACCACACCTCTTTTATGAGGTGACCAAGTGGCAATTAGCCAAGAGGCGTCGAGGGACCGCCTCCACTAAGGAGCGATCGGAGGTGCGTGGTGGGGGAAAGAAACCCTGGAGACAAAAGGGAACGGGACGGGCACGGGCCGGAACCAGCAGATCCCCTCTGTGGCGCGGGGGTGGTACTACCTTCGGCCCTCACCCTCGGGATTACGGTTACCCCCTTCCTAAGAAGGTCCGCGTGGCGGCGCTGCGTTCAGCCTTAAGCCTGCGGTACCAAGAGGGCAAACTCCTCCTCCTCGATGATTTTCCCTCACCGGAGATAAAAACCAAGGCATTTGTTAAGGCCATGGATGATTTGGGGATCAAGAATGCCTTGATCGTGACCGAAGGAGAGGAGAACCTTAATTTGGAGCGATCCGCCAGAAACGTGCCATGGATCAAGGTATTACGGCATAATGGCCTCAATGTTTTTGATATCCTTAAGTATGAGCATCTGGTCATCCTGAAACCCGCTCTTGAAAAGATCGAGGAGAGATTGAAGGGATGAAAGATATTTATCAAGTAATTAAGAAGCCATTGATCACTGAGAAGGCTAATATTCTGAAGGAAAAGGATAATAAGGTGGCCTTTGTCGTGGATCAAGCGGCCAACAAGGTGGAAATAAAAGAGGCGGTGGAACGTCTCCTTAAGGTGAAAGTCCTCAAGGTCAATATCTCCACCATGAAGGGGAAAAACCGGAGAGTTGGACGCACGACAGGCAGTCGTCCCGATTGGAAAAAGGCGGTGGTCACCCTGAAACCGGGAGACCGCATTGACTTCGTTGAGGGCGCTTAAGGGAAGGGAATCTGGTCTATGAGCATCAAGAAATACCAACCTACCTCCCCGGGCAGAAGGTTCCAAACGGTCTCGGCGTTTGAAGAGATCACCCGAGCTGAACCGGAACGTAGCCTCCTGCGCCCCGCAAAGAGGAGCGGCGGCAGAAACAATGCCGGGAGAATGACCGTCAGGTTTCGGGGTGGGGGACACAAACGGAGGTACCGCCTGATCGATTTCGTTCGAAGGGACAAAATCGGGGTGCCCGCCACCGTAGCGACTATCGAATACGACCCAAACCGCTCCGCCCGAATCGCCCTGTTGCACTACGCCGATGGGGAAAAGAGATATATTCTTGCTCCCCTTGAACTCAAGGTGGGGAGCAAGGTTATGACGGGAGAAAAGGTGGACATTGAACCCGGCAACTCCCTCCCTTTGAAAAACATACCCTTGGGTACGCTCATTCACAATATTGAACTCAAGATAGGAAAGGGAGGACAATTGATCAGGAGTGGCGGCGGGTACGGGCGGATCATGGCGAAAGAAGGAAACTATGCCCACGTGAGGCTTCCTTCCGGCGAGGTGCGACTGATACATCAAGGATGCTACGCTACCATCGGACAGGTGAGCAACATAGATCATGAGAATATTTCCATTGGGAAAGCTGGTAGGTCACGATGGTTGGGTAAACGTCCCCACGTACGAGGTGTAGCCATGAACCCGGTTGACCATCCCATGGGAGGAGGAGAAGGCAAGTCCTCAGGGGGGAGACACCCCGTCAGCCCGTGGGGGGTCCCTACGAAAGGATACAAGACCAGGAAGAACAAGGTCACTGACAAATATATCGTAAAAAGAAGGAAATGAATTCATTATTGTTGCACTAGACAGGAGGATTTGTGGCACGTTCTCTCAAAAAAGGTCCCTATATAGAGACGAGCCTTTTGAGAAAAATCAATAAGGCCAAAACAGGTGGTGGTGACAAGGTGATTAAGAGTTGGTCACGACGGTCAACCATCACCCCTGAAATGGTGGGCTTGACCATAGCGGTCCACAACGGGAAAAAATTCATACCCGTTTTCATCACCGAGGATATGGTGGGATATAAACTGGGTGAATTTTCCCCCACGCGGACCTTTCACAGCCATGCAGGAGACAAGAGAACAAGGGTCAAGGGCAAATAGGGGTTTATAGAAACATGGAAGTTACGGCTAAAGCGAGATATGTGAGGATTTCTCCCCGGAAGGTCAGATTGGTGACCGAGTTGGTTAAGGGCAAAAAGGTGGAAGAGGCCTTGAGTATACTGGCCTTTACTCAAAAGGCCTGCGCCAAAACCGTGACCAAGCTGATCAATTCCGCCGTTGCTAACGCTCAACAGAACAACCAGATGGATGTAGACACCCTCGTGATCAAGAGGATCGCAGTAGATGGCGGCCCCACCTTAAAACGGCATATACCGAGGGCCATGGGGAGGGCCACTATGATCAGAAAGAGAAGCAGCCACATAACGGTGGTTGTGGATCAACAATGAACTAAAGGAGGTGAGGGCTTGGGACAAAAAGTACATCCTATAGGGTTTAGACTGGGGACAATAAAGGACTGGAATTCCAGGTGGTTTGCAGAGAAGGATTACGCTACCCTCTTGCATGAAGATTTGACCATCAGAAACTACATCAATACAAAGCTGGCCCATGCTTCGGTCTCGGCGGTGGAAATAGAACGGGTGGCAAACAAAACGAGCAAAGTAAAGGTGAATATATATACCGCTCGACCAGGGATTATCATCGGCAAAAAAGGGGCAGAGGTGGAGAACCTCAAAAACGTGCTCCAAGCCTTGACGAAGAAGGAGGTCATTATCAATATCAAAGAGATTAGAAAGGCCGAGACCGATGCCCAACTGGTAGCTGAAAACGTGGCCTTCCAGTTACAGCGTCGGGTGGCCTTTCGAAGGGCGATGAAGCGCAGTGTAAATTCCGCCCTGAAATTAGGGGCCCAGGGAATAAAGATCGCCTGCGCCGGAAGGTTAGGAGGTCATGAGATGGCCCGCCGAGAATGGTACCGGGAAGGGCGGGTTCCGCTCCACACCATCCGCGCCGATATAGATTACGGTTTTGCCGAGGCAAGAACGACTTACGGTATAATAGGGGTAAAGGTGTGGATATTTAATGGGGAGGTACTCTCTCCCCGCGAAGGTACTGCAACCACATCTTAAATGGTACAATACTATGCTGGCTCCTAAAAAGACTAAATACCGAAAACAACAAAAGGGAAGGATTCGAGGAAAATCCCAGGCGGTCACCACGCTTAATTTCGGCGACTTCGGCCTCCAGGCATTGGAGGGTGGGCGGATAACCAACCGCCAGATCGAAGCGGCCCGTATTGCTATGACCCGTTTCATTAAACGAACGGGAAGAATCTGGATACGCATTTTCCCCGATAAACCTTTCACCAAAAAACCCGCTGAAACCAGAATGGGAAAGGGGAAAGGAACTGTTGAGGGATGGGTAGCCGTGGTGAAATCTGGGCGCATCCTCTATGAGATGGAGGGTGTCCCCGAAGAAAAGGCAAAAGAGGCCTTTCGGCTTGCCTCGCACAAACTTCCCATCGCCACCCGATTTGTAGCCCGGGAGGAGATAGTATGATGAGGGCGCGGGAATTACGGGAATTGAGCATCGATGAGCTTCAGCAAAAAGAGAAGGATCTCAAGGAGGAGTTCTTTAACCTCAGGTTTCAACGGGGCACCGGCCAACTCGAGAACCTCATGCGTTTGGCACACGTCAAGCACGATATAGCCAGGGTCAAAACCGTTTTGCGGGAGAGAAGAGAAAAAGGAGAACAATGAAGAAGCAGGGGATGAGAAAACGCGAGCTGGGAGTCGTAGTCAGCGACAAGATGAACAAAACGGTAACCGTACAGGTGGAACGTAAGACCCAACACCCCGTATATAAGAAATATATCAAGCGCTACACTATCTATAAGGCCCATGATGAGAAGAACACGTGTAAGACGGGCGACAAGGTTTTCATCGTAGAAACCCGACCCCTCAGCAAGACCAAAAGGTGGGATGTAAAAGAGATCGTCGAAAAGGCGCCGGAGGTATAACGACTAGCAATGATCCAGATGCGGACTATGTTGGATGTGGCCGACAATTCAGGTGCACGAAAGGTTGGCTGTATCAAGGTCTTGGGGAGCTCAAAGAGAAAGTACGCCTCTTTGGGTGACGTAATCGTGGTTTCGGTCAAAGATGCCATCCCTAATGCCAAGATCAAAAAGGGAGACGTCGTGAAAGCCGTAGTCGTAAGGACTAAGAAAGGCATAAAAAGGTCTGACGGTACCTATATAAAGTTTGACGATAATTCAGCCGTACTCATCAATCAACAAAATGAACCTCTTGGAACCAGAATTTTCGGCCCCGTGGCTAGAGAATTGAGGGCAAAAAAATTCATGAAAATCGTATCGTTAGCCCCGGAGGTCATCTAAGTAGTACAAAGAGAACCATGGATAAGCTATTAATCAAAAAAAATGACACGGTTATGGTGGTTGCGGGGAAGGAGCGTGGCAAGTCGGGGAAAGTGCTGAAAGTCCTTCCCCAAAAAAACGCGGTAGTTATTGAACGCCTCAACTTCGTCAAGAGGCATCTCAGGGCCGGTGCGGGCCATGGAAAGGGAGGCATCATGGAAAAAGAGTCTCCCATCCATATCTCCAACGTCCAAGTGCTCTGCGGAAGATGCAATCTCCCTACCCGCATAGGGAAAAAGGTCCTGGAGGACGGAAGAAAACTCAGAATCTGTAAGAAGTGTGGGGAAGCCCTTGATCAATAGAACCTTCATGTGGTAGGTGGTGAGTCAGCGATGTCGATGAAAGAATTTTATAATAAAGAAGTCGTTCCAGCCCTCAAGAAGCACTTTGGCTATAACAATATTATGCAAGTCCCCAGGCTGGAGAAGGTCGTCATCAATATGGGGTTGGGAGAAGCCATTCAGAATATTAAGATCCTCGACTCTGCTATGGAGGAAATAACCGCCATTGCTGGGCAACGACCGATCATCACGAAGGCCAGGCGATCAATCGCTCAATTTAAACTCAGGGCCGGTATGCCTATTGGCTGTATGGTAACCCTCAGAAAAGAGAGGATGTATGAGTTTTTAAACAGGCTTATCAATGTGGCCCTCCCCCGCGTAAGGGACTTTCGCGGATTCTCCCCCCATGCCTTTGATGGGAGGGGGAATTATGCCTTGGGGATTAAGGAGCAAATCATCTTCCCTGAGATCAATTATGACAAGATAGACAAGATCAAGGGAATGAACATCGTTATCACGACGACGGCAAAAACAGATGAGGAGGGAAGGGAACTCCTCAAACTGCTGGGTATACCCTTTAGAAATTAAGGAGGTTTTCGTGGCGAGAAAATCATTAATGGTGAAGGTCCAGCGGCCAAAGAAATTTGCGGTAAGAGAATATCATCGGTGCCCTATCTGCGGGAGGTCTCGCGCCTATTACAGAAAGTTCAATATGTGCCGCATATGTCTGAGGAAATTCGCCCTTCGCGGAGATATTCCGGGGGTTATCAAGTCCAGCTGGTAAGGTGAGAGGAGACACTCTATGAGCATGACCGATCCGATAGCTCATATGTTAACCAAGATACGTAATGCCATCGTGGCGAAAAAGAAGGAGGTGGAGATCCCCTCATCCAAGGTAAAGCTACGCATAGCTGAAATCCTCAAGGAGGAGGGGTATATCCAAGACTATGAGATTACACCCGATAACAAACAGGGTATTATCAAAATATACTTCAAATATGGCAATCAAGCGGAGAATATAATCGCCGACATGCAGCGGGTGAGTAAACCTAGTCTCAGGGTTTACGTGGGCAAGGGTGAAATTCCATCAGTACTAAACGGCATGGGAATCGCCATCCTCTCTACCTCCAAGGGGGTCATGACAGATCGTTCAGCACGCCAAGCGGGGGTAGGAGGGGAGGTCATCTGCTATGTCTGGTAGCTTTCGGAGGGAGGGTTAGATGTCCAGGATTGGGAAAGCCCCCATAGCCGTCCCGCAAGGGGTTGAGATAAAACAAGCGGGATCAGCCGTGGAGGTAAAAGGCCCGAAAGGAACACTATCACAGGTAATCCCCGGAGGTATCTCCCTCCGCGTCGAGGATAACGTGGCTCATGTAAACCGAGATGGGGACGGCAAACGACCTCGTTCCCTTCATGGTTTGGTCAGGACCTTGATTGCTAACATGGTAACGGGAGTAACGCAGGGGTTTGAGAAAAAACTAGAGATAGTAGGAATAGGATATCGAGCCAATCTACAGGGCAGAAACCTCCAGTTGAGCTTGGGATATTCTCATCCCGTGCTCTATTCCATCCCCGAAGGCGTCGAGATAATGGTGGATAAACAGACTAATATCACGGTAACGGGAACCGACAAGCAAAAGGTTGGACAGGTGGCCGCCGAGATACGAAGTTTCAGAAAACCCGAGCCCTACAAGGGAAAGGGGATTAGATATGTAGATGAGCAGGTGCGTCGTAAAGCGGGCAAGTCAAAAGGCTGAGGAGGAAGGTGTGTCCGGGAAAAGAGTATCGGGAAGGTTAAGAAGAAAACTGCGGGTCAGGACAAAAGTAAGGGGAACCGAAGAACGCCCTCGACTCACTGTTTACCGGAGTTTAAAGCATATCTATGCTCAGGTCATCAATGATATCACCGGACAAACCTTGGCAGCAGCCTCCACCCTCAGCAAGGAATTACAGGGGACGATAAAGGCAGCAGGCAACACTGAGGCAGCCCGGGTCGTAGGCGCACTCGTAGCGCAAAAGGCCCTGGAGCGGGGGATCAAACGAGTGGTTTTTGATCGTAACGGATTCCTCTATCATGGCAGGATAAAGCAGCTGGCTGAGGCCGCGCGTCAAAAGGGACTGGAGTTTTAGAGAGGAGGAAATGGTGGAGGATATACAATCCACTGAACAAGAGTTAACCGATCGGGTTGTCCATATTAACAGGGTAGCAAAGGTTGTAAAGGGGGGGCGGAGATTTCGTTTTAGTGCCCTGGTGGTAGTAGGAGATGGGAATGGAACCGTTGGAAGTGGTCTTGGAAAGGCCCATGAGGTACCTGAGGCCATTCGCAAGGGCATTGAATTAGCGAAAAAGAACCTCATGCATGTTCCAATTGTTAACGGGACAATTCCCTACATGGTCATTGGAAAATTCGGGGCGGGCAAGGTCATCCTGAGGCCAGCCTCAGAGGGAACCGGGGTCATCGCTGGAGCAGCTGTTAGGGCGGTGGTGGAGGTAGCGGGAATACAGAACATCTTGACTAAATCTCTCGGTTCTCATAATCCCCATAATCTTGTTAAGGCTACCTTTGAGGGTCTCAGGCAGCTGAAAACCGCTGAGGAATTCGCTCAGAAACGAGGGATCGAGGTAGGAACAATTCTGAGGCAGTAGATGAAAAAGGGATATGTAAAGATCAAATTGGTCCGCAGCAGCATCGGACGACCCCGTAAACACCGAGATGTCTTAAAAGGAATGGGGTTGACCAAATTACATAAGGTGGTGGACCTCAAGGACACACCGGAGACGAGGGGGATGATCAAAAAGGTCTTCCACCTCGTGGAGGTAATTGAGTAAGATGTTGGGAAAGCTAAAACCGCCCTCGGGGGCGATAAAAGGACAAAAACGCGTGGGGAGGGGTCCGGGTTCCGGTCACGGGAAGACATCCACTCGGGGTGCCAAGGGCCAGAAGTCACGAAGCGGTGCCCATATACACCCCGGTTTTGAAGGTGGGCAGATGCCCTTGCAGCGTCGCTTGCCCAAACGGGGGTTCAGAAATATTTTTAAAAAGCGATTTGCTTTAGTCCATGTTAAGGACCTCAACCGCTTTTCGGCGGGTGAGGTGGTGGATGTCGAAATCCTCCGCAAGGCAGGGCTGGTCAAAAAAATGTATGATGGGGTAAAGATAGTGGGTGATGGCGAACTCACAATTGCCCTTACGGTGAAGGCCCATAAATTCACCGAGTCTGCCCGAAAGAAAATAGAAGCGGCCTCGGGGAAAGTTGAGATGATCTAACAATGGCAGCTTTTGCTAATATTTTTAAGATACCGGAGTTAAAGCGACGCATCCTAATTACTTTCCTTTTGTTGGCGGTCTATCGGGTAGGATGCTACATTCCTGCCCCGGGGATTGATCGTGTGGCCCTCGCCTCATTCTTTGAACAGACAAGTGGAACCTTGTTTGGATTATTTGACATGTTTGCCGGCGGTGCGTTGCAACGCCTCTCTGTCTTCGCGCTGGGTATCATGCCCTACATTAGTGCCTCCATTATCCTGCAGTTGCTTACGGTAGTAATTCCCTACCTCGAACGCCTGCAAAAGGAAGGGGAGATGGGGAGGAGAAAGATCATCCAATACACGCGGTATGGGACGGTCATTCTGAGCCTCATCCAGGGTTTCGGCATTGCCATTTGGATGGAGGCTCAACAAGGGGGCGCACCGGTGGTTCTCCATCCAGGCTGGTCCTTTCGCCTCATGACGATGATCACCCTTGCTGCCGGCACCTCTTTTTTGATGTGGTTGGGGGAGCAAATTACCGAGCGGGGGATCGGCAATGGGATCTCCCTGATTATCTTTGCAGGAATCGTGGCGGGCATGCCCGCTGCGGTGGGCAACACCATGCGGCAGTTAACAATAGGTGAAATGGGGCCCATTATCATGTTAGGTCTCTTGGCGTTCATGATCGCCGTCTTAGCTTTTATCATCTTTATGGAAACCTCCCAACGTAGGATACCTGTTCAATACGCAAAGCGGATCATCGGCAGGCGGATGTATGGGGGGCAGAGCACCCATCTACCTTTAAAGATCAATACTGCCGGCGTCATTCCTCCTATTTTTGCCTCCTCTATCCTCATGTTCCCCGCCACCATCGCCAACTTTGTGAAACATCCGTGGATGGATGCCATTAGAGGACTCTTTCAACCTTTCACACTAGTCTATAACCTCCTGTATGTGGGGTTTATCATATTTTTCTGCTACTTTTACACCGCTGTGGTCTTCAACCCCGTGGACGTAGCAGAGAACATGAAGAAGTACGGCGGCTTCATACCCGGTATCAGGCCGGGCAGGACCACTGCCGACTATATCGATCGGGTCCTCACCCGCATCACCCTCGGGGGGGCCATCTATGTGGCCGCCGTGTGTGTCCTGCCCAGCATTCTGATCTCCAGGTTCAATGTCCAGTTCTACTTCGGAGGGACGTCTTTGCTCATCGTGGTGGGGGTGGCCCTCGATACCATTCAGCAGATCGAGTCCCACATGCTGACCAGGCACTATGAAGGCCTCATCAGTGGAGGGAGGATTAAAGGTCGTCGTGGGTAGATAACAAGGGATGGAATGAGGTAAAGGAATGAATATAATTTTACTCGGTCCGCCCGGCTCGGGAAAAGGAACACAGGCACAGAAGATGGTAGAACGGTACCATATACCCCAGATATCAACGGGCGATATCCTCAGGGGTGCGGTGAAGGAGCAAACCCCTTTAGGGGTGGAGGCAAAGAGGTACATGGATCAGGGCCAATTGGTCCCCGATGAGGTTGTGGTGGGAATCGTTCGTGAGAGGCTCAGAGGCTCAGACTGTGACGGTGGATTTATCTTGGATGGCTTTCCACGCACCGTCCCTCAGGCCGAGGCCCTGGATAGCACCTTGGGAGAGATGCAACGATCAATCAATCATGTCGTGAGCATCGAGGTGCCGAACGAGGAGTTGCTCAAACGCCTGACAGGTCGTAGGACCTGCCGAAATTGTGGGGCGATGTATCATATCATCTTTGGTCCCCCCACCAAGGAAGGAATATGTGATAAATGTGGGGGAGAATTATATCAGCGGGATGACGATCAAGAAGAAACTATTAGGGCACGGCTTCAGGTCTACGAAGAACAGACCGCCCCCCTAATCGCATATTATCGGAAAAAGGAGCTCTTGCGCGCCATAGATGGTGTGGGGGAGGTAGAGGAGATCTTCCGGAACATCGTGCAGGCCATCGAGGATTGACGGGAATTCTCTATGCCCAAGGCTGAAGCCCTTTCAGTAGAAGGAAAGATTACAGAGACCCTTCCCAATGCCATGTTTAGGGTAGAACTGGAAGGTGGACATATGGTATTGGCCCATATCTCTGGAAAGATGAGGATGCATTATATAAAGATTCTCCCGGGTGATAAGGTGACCGTTGAACTCTCTCCCTATGACCTCACGAGGGGACGGATCACCTTTCGAGAGAAAAAGAGCGCTTAGCGGGAAAGGACACACAGGAGGAGGATTGAAATGAAGGTGAGATCTTCAGTAAAGAAGATCTGTGACAAATGCAAGATCATCAAGCGTAAGGGTGTCATCAGGGTAATCTGTGTAAACCCGAAGCATAAGCAGAAACAAGGTTAGGAGGAAGCTGCAGTGCCCAGAATTGCAGGAGTTGATCTACCAAAGGACAAGAGGGTTGAAGTAGCCCTTACATATGTTTATGGCATCGGCCGCCCTCTATCACAGAAGATCTTGAATGAAGCCGGCGTTGATTGGAACAAAAGAGCCGGGGAGTTGACGGAGTCGGAGGTGGTCAAAATAAGGGGAATCATCGAAAACACCTACACGGTAGAGGGGGAGTTGAGGAGAGAAATGGCCATGAATATTAAGGGGCTTATGGATCTTGGCTCTTATCGTGGACTACGTCACCGCCGATCCCTCCCGGTGAGGGGACAACGAACCCATACCAATGCCAGGACTCGAAAAGGTCCTCGCAGAGGAGTAGTTGGGAAGAAGAAATAGGGGGAACGTATGGCCAAAAGGGATCAGAAAAGCGGGAGGAAAAAGGTAAAAGTTAACATCCCCTCGGGGGTCGTTCACATTCAAGCTACCTTTAACAACACTATTGTGACCTTTACCGATGAGCAGGGTAATACTATTGCCTGGGCCAGTGGGGGGACACAGGGTTTTAAAGGATCGCGCAAAGGAACGCCCTTTGCCGCGCAACTGGCCGCTTCAGCCGCTGCAAAAAAGGCCATGGAGATTGGAATGAAGACTGTTGATGTTTACGTGAAAGGTCCCGGGGCAGGAAGGGAAGCTGCTTTGCGTGCCTTGCAGGCAGCGGGGATTAAGGTTCATATGATCAGGGATGTCACTCCCATTCCACACAACGGTTGTAGACCTCCAAAGAGGAGGAGGGTATAACGTGGCTCGATATAAAGATTCAGTTTGTCGTCTGTGTCGTCGGGAAGGAATGAAGCTCTTCTTGAAGGGTGAAAGATGCTTTACCGACAAGTGTGCGTATGATCGTCGTAGTTATCCCCCGGGGCAACATGGCCAGCGCCGGATTAAATTCTCTGATTATGGCATCCAGTTGAGGGAGAAACAAAAGGTTAAACGATTATATGGCGTATCGGAAAGACAATTTCGGAATTACTTTGAAAAGGCAGATAGACAAAAGGGCATTACGGGAGCAAATCTTCTGGTTCTCTTAGAGCGGAGACTCGACAACGCGGTCTACCGTCTGGGTTTCGCTACCTCCCGGCAGGAGGCACGACAGTTGGTAGGACACAGTCACTTTATGGTCAACGGACGTACGCTAAATATCCCTTCGTATCTCGTAAAACCCAACGATGTTATCGAGGTCAAAGAAAAGAGCAAGGGGATGGACCGAATTAAGGAGGCCGTAGAAGGGGTAGCCAGGAGGGGTATACCCCAATGGTTGGAGATGGAACAGAGCAAGCTTAAGGGCATGGTCAAGAGTTGGCCTGATCGAGAGGAATTAACAACCCCTCCCATCCAAGAGCAACTTATCGTAGAACTATACTCCAAATAGCGTTCAGTATAGCTCAGGAGGAAATTGAAAGACCATGGAGATAAACGAAAAGAACTGGAAGGCCTTGATCAAACCGAGAAGGCTTGAAGTGGAAGAAGAGACCTTAACCGATTACTATGGTAAATTCGTTGCCGAACCACTGGAGAGGGGATTCGGAATAACCCTGGGTAATTCGCTGAGGAGAATTCTGCTATCATCTATTCAGGGAGCGGCCATCACTGCGGTCAAAATAGATGGGAGTCTGCACGAATTTTCCGTACTCCCCGGCGTTAAAGAGGACGTCACTGATATCATCCTTAATCTCAAGGAAGTGGTTTTCAAGCTACATGGTCCTGGCCCTAAGACGGTGAGGATAGAGGCCAAAGGTGAAAAAGAAGTTACCGCAGCAGACATTATAACCGATGCCGATGTAGAAGTGGTCAATCCTCAGCAGCACATCAGCCTTCTTGATAAAGGCGCTCAGCTCAAAATGGAGATGACGGTAAAGATAGGCAAAGGTTATATCTCCGCGGAGAGAAACAAAGAAGATGATTTGCCGATAGATACTATTCCCATAGACTCAGTTTTTACCCCCATCAAGAAGGTGAATTATACGGTGACGAATGCGCGTGTGGGGCAAATGACGGACTATGACAAACTGACCCTTGAGGTCTGGACTAATGGCAGCATTAAACCTGATGATTCCCTAGCCCTGGCAGCAAAAATTATCAAAGATCAATTAAACATATTCATTAACTTTGAGGAACCTATAGAAGAGTTCCCGAGTGAGGACGATGAAGAAAAAAAGAAAAGGGAGTTGGAAGATCTACGTGATAAACTGACCAAAAGCGTTGATGAACTTGAGTTGTCGGTCAGGTCGGCTAATTGTCTCAAAAATGCTAACATCAAATACATCGTTGAATTAGTAAAAAAAACGGAGCAGGATATATTGCAAACCAAAAACTTTGGCAGGAAATCGCTGAATGAGATAAAAGAAGTTCTTGAAGGGATGGGGCTACAGTTGGGGATGAATATAGAACACCTCACACCCCTCGAACAGGACGCAGGAAAAGAGGAAGAGGACTGAGGAGGACATATACATGCGACATGGTCAGGCCGGAAGAAAGCTTAATCGTACCTCAAGTCATCGTCTCATGATGTTGCGCAATATGGTTACCTCCCTCTTTGAACATGAACGGATTGAAACGACAGAGGCAAAGGTAAAGGAGGTGCGTAGACTGGCGGAACGCCTTATCACGTTAGGAAAAAAAGGAGACCTGCATGCCCGACGTCAGGCCCTTAGAGTCATTAATAGCAAACAGGTGGCTCACAAACTCTTCAACGAAATCGCTCCTCGCTACGCCGAGAGAAATGGAGGGTATACTCATACCTTCAAGACCAGAAATCGCCCCGGTGACGGGGCTGCACTCGCCATCATTGAGTTGCTCCCCACCGAAGTCAAAGAAGTAAAGAAACAAACAGACACAAAGCCCTCTAAAGAAAAAGCTTCAAAAAAGAAATCATAATTTATAGTTAAAATCTCTCAATAGTTTTTTCCTCCATTGGATACCGGCATTGTCTTCAATCCCTTGGGGAGACGTTCCGTCGATCACCCCCAAAATACCTCTCCCCTGATCAGTTTGTGCGATGATCACCTCGACGGGGTTGGCGGTGGCACAGTAAATAGAGCAAACCTCCTGGCACATTTTGATGGCATTCAAGACGTTAATAGGGAAGGCATCCTTCAGTACAATAATAAAGGTATGCCCAGCTCCTATCTCTGAGGCATTTTTCTGGGCGACCTTGACCAGATCCGGGTCGTTCCCCTCCGATCTGATGAGGCAATCACCTGAGGCCTCACAAAATGAGAGACCGAATTTTGCCCCAGGTACCCCACCAGCTATTATTTCATAGAGATCCTCTACCGTTTTGATAAAGTGGCTTTGCCCTAAAATAATATTGGTTCCCTCAGGGATCTCGATCCTCACCGTTTTGATCTCCATAATAACGTTCCCTCCTCTCCCTAATTTCTATTTTTTTAAACAAACGGAATTCCCTTCGATATATCGCAACTGAGTCCTTTGAGAAACCGTTCCTTCAGTTTCTGCATAATTTCATTTTTCCCCTCGGCCGCAGATAACCACACCCGCCCCCCCGCGGTGGCCTCATGTCCCCCTGCACTTCCTCCTTCGATCCCTCGAATCAGACTCCGGGCTAGTTTATCGGTACTGCCCTTGTGGTATCCTGTTGTACGCAGGGAAAAAAAGACTTCCTGATCCTTTTTCCCAGCGGTAAAAACCCAGCGTACTCCCTCCGTGCGGACCAAAAAATCGGCTATGATGGCCACCATATTAGGATCCATTATCTCCCCCAGGTCGCTGATCAAAACACCTTTCACGGGATACCACATCGTTCTCGTGAGGGCCTCTTGAAGGATACGAAAATACTCCCTTGGGAGTCGAGGATGTTCTATCTGTGCTAGGGTCTTCACCAGGACCTTTGGGTAGAGATCTGTTGCTATCCGTACATCAATCTCATTAGCATTTCTGCTTAAATCCCTCGTATCAGACATGATCCCATAGTAGAGGGCGGTAGCTAACCTTCGATTAATATCCACCCCTTCTTTTAAAAGGTACTCTGCCAATATGGTGGACGTGCTTCCATAGCTGGATCTGATGTCCACAAAGGGGACCTTTTTCAGAAGGGAGATATTTCGTTGCGGATGATGGTCTATGACAATGTTGGGTACCAGTGAGAGGGGTAGCGGGGAGTTGCCCGAGGCAGGCTGTGCGTCGATTAAGGAAACGACTTTAAAATTAAAAGGGTTGATAGTTTGGATAGACCGCAGAGGGATCCTCAGCCTTTTGATCATGGCCTTGTTCTCCGCACGGCCGATTATTCCCCCATAGACGAGCACAGAGTTTGTACCCCACGAGGCAAAGAGGTGACGCAGGGCATAGGAGCTGGCAATGGAGTCGGGATCAGGATTGGTGTGCGTCACAATAAGCACTTTGCGTTTATTCTGTACCAAGTGACGCAATATATCCAATTTATCTCCCATAGATAGATCCCTTCATTCTCTCCAATTTCGTTTCCTTGACGATCATCATACTCGAGCCTCACCGAGAATCAAATCATTCTCTCCTTGTCTCGCGTTGCCGCGAAAACTATTTCTTTCTCACCGAATATCTTTCAATTTACCCCTGTCGGCAAAGCTATAATAGCTCTCTTGTCCGATTATGATGTGGTCCAAGACACTGATACCGAGAAGTTTACCTCCTTCGACCAATCTGCGGGTAACCTCTTCATCCTCACGGCTGGGTGTGGGGTCACCGCTGGGGTGATTGTGCACCAAGATCAGAGAGGTAGCGGATTCTCTAATAGCGGGGGTGAATGCTTCCCTGGGGTGGACTAAGGAGCTAGTCAAGGTTCCCTCTGAGATTAGCTCTTCTCTAATGATTCTATTCTTGCTGTCTAACAAAAGGGTGAAAAAACTCTCTTTTTTCTTGTCCCGCAAACGCTGGTGAAAATGGGCAAAGACATCTTCACTGCGACAAAAAGCCTTCCCCTGGGAAAACTTCTCTGTGGCATATCGCCGAGAGATCTCCATGACCGCCTGCACGCTTGCCGCCTTGGCTAGTCCGATCCCCTTGATGTCACACAGTTCAGTCGCCGCTACTGAAGCGAGGTTACGAAAATGTTTATATTTTTTCAGGAGCTGGCGGGCATGGTCGAGGGCGGTCCTACCACTTGTACCATCCCCTGTCCTGAGGACTATGGCCAATAACTCTGCATCAGAAAGGGATTCCGGGCCTTGCTCCAAAAGTTTCTCACGCGGACGATCACTCTCCGGCCACTCCTTAATGGGATAAGTACTTTTCTCCTCTTTCATCCTGACGTTCCTTTTTGCTAGCAATCGTTGTTACCCTACTATAATCTAAGGTCCTTACGTATCACTAAAACAATGCGTATCATGTCAGGGGGCTAAGAAACATATGTTTGATAATCTTGTTCTGCTAGCGATCAGACCATGAATTGATATACGGCCTCGCGAGCCTCCCCCCCCTGATACAGGACTCGGTAGATTTGTTCTGCGATAGGAAGTGTGAGTTGACATTCTTTTCCTACCTTGTGTGCAACTTTGGTGGCTCGAATTCCCTCTATTACCTGTCCAATTTCTTGTTGCGCCGTTTCGCTGGAGACCCCCCTTCCTATCTTTTCTCCGAACCTTCTGTTACGGCTGTGTTCGCTGGAACATGTGACGATCAGATCTCCCAAGCCAGAAAGCCCCATGAAGGTAAGTGGATGGGCGCCAAGAGCACTGCCTAGTGTAGAGAGTTCCTCCAGACTTTTGGTAATGACAGATGCTTTTGTATTCACCCCCATCTTCAGCCCATCGCAAATCCCCGCTCCTATGGCATAGACATTCTTAAAAACCCCGCCCAATTCCACCCCTGCCAAATCTTCATTGACATAGAGCCTGAAAAACGGGGTCTCTAAAATTTCTTTGATCCTCTGTGAGCTGTGGGCATCATGAGAGGATATTTCCACCGCCGTAGGGAGTTTTCGTACTAACTCGGAGGCAATAGAAGGACCTGAAACAGCCACGATCCCATTCTTCATCTCAGGGGGAAGTTCGCCTTCGATAACTTGAGACATTCGTAGCCCTGTCTCTACCTCTAACCCTTTGGCAAAATCGACGATAATAATTCCTGGTGCAAGATGGGGGGCTATAAGGTTGGCTACTCGCCGTACTGCATGGGAGGGTACAGCAAGGGCAACAACCTCCACATCGTGTAAGGCTTCGTCTAGTTCCAGAGAGACCTTGATCTCAGGAGGGATGTAGTGACCGGGTAAATACCGATGATTTTCCCTTCCTTGCTGGATGGCTTCTGCCACATCATCTTCAATAGTCCAGAGGGCAACATAATGTCCCTTTTCGCACATCATTAAGGCCAACGTTGTACCCAAATTCCCAGCCCCCAAGATCGCCATTTTACAACTCTTCATCTGCTTCCCTCCTCGGCGGTTTCATAGTGTATCAAAATCACCGATTTAAATCAAACGAACGGGGATTAGGGTACCATCAATAATTAAATGGAAACATTGAGATATAAGCAAGGAGATTAGAAGAGTATTTTTTTCGTCCGTGATTTGGTCCACGATATTAAAGAGGGATTCATGGCGAACGGTCTTTTCGAAAAAGGCAAAAGCCACCGGCCTTCTTTATGAGGACATGAAAGCTACATGGGTGGTGGGGCAAGCCTCCCAGATACTGTGCACAAGGATATTGTTCAATGGCCTAGAAAGCTTTACCGGCTCCCCAGCAGGGCTACGAGGAAACTCAGCGAAATAATTTCAACAAATTCCCCACAGCCACCCATGATGTGAGGAGTTATACCTCCTATTTTTTTGACAACATAGTAGCCAAATATATAGATAAAAATCCATATCAGCACCATAATCCCCACTCCAACTAATCCTTGGGTAAAAATGACACACAGTAAGGTTATGCTGGTAGCCCACCAAAAATCACGAGAGGTTGGATAAGAGATCGAGGACCTATGTTGCGTAATGGGGAAGGCCCACGTCAAACAAACCATAGACCATCCTCCCACGGTCGGAAAAAAAAGAAGAAAACGCACGCTTCCGGCCTCGATCAATTGGCTGATAAGGAGATATTTGGCCAATATCGCTAAAATAAGACCAATGAGACCGAAGGTGCCTCGACTGCGTTCCCTCATTATTGTAATCATTTTTTTTCCTTCTTTGCCGCTGCCTAAACCGTCGAGGAAGCTCGCCAGGCCATCGAGGGAAAACCCGCGGGTCACGATGATCAAAATCGAAAGCAAGAACAGAGCGGTTAACGGCAGGGGAAAGGTTTCTTTAAAGAGGGAAAAGCATATCCACAGGAAGCATCCCAACAAAAACCCCACAAGCGGAAAATA
This sequence comes from Deltaproteobacteria bacterium, assembly GCA_016927065.1. Lineage (GTDB taxonomy): Bacteria > Desulfobacterota > B13-G15 > B13-G15 > RBG-16-54-18 > JAFGNJ01. Next base: position 9,539 of record JAFGNJ010000026.1, on the reverse strand, counting down.
ACTAACGGAGGCAGAAACATCTTTCTTGCTGGCCGGTGAAGGAAAAATAGTGAGATAGATGATGGCGTCCGTCAACCGCTTTAAAAAAGAATCCGTGCTCATTTCGATCTCCTCTCCCAGTTATCAACTCGTCTCTACTGTAGGTTTTTAGCTCACTATAGTATTCTCTTAAAATACCCCTATTTGTCAAGACCGAAAAATGGATGATGTGGTGGTGGTTTGACAACTCTCTGGGGCTTTGCTATAAAGAACGCACAATGCGCTCAGGAGAGGGGTTTTCTCCTGACCTATAATGCTACCTTGCGTAGTCTTCGAGCAGGAAACTATAGGAGAAGCTGATGCTCATCGATACCCATGCCCATCTTGAGATGCCTGAGTTCGAGGCAGACCTGCCCCGCATTATCCAGAGGGCAGAGGAGGCAGGGGTGCACACTATTATGACAGTGGGGACCGATCCCGCTAGTTGTCGCAAGACCCTGGAGATTTCCGAGGCATATCCAAACATCTTTGCCATTATAGGAGTTCACCCCCACAACGTCGCTGAGGTCAACGAAAAGGATTTAGACGCCTTGAAAAAAGTGGCTCAGCATGAAAAGGTAAAGGCATGGGGGGAGGTCGGTCTAGATTTCTACCGCAATCTCTCCCCGCCCGCCATCCAGCAGGAGAAATTCCGTCAGCAAATAATGATCGCAAAAGAGATGAAACTCCCTTTGGTCATCCATAGTCGCTCTGCAACGCAGGAGACCATCACCTGCCTTCAGGAAGAGGGGGCACGGGAGGTAGGAGGGGTAATCCACTGTTTTTCCGGCGATCAAAAGACGGCCGCCAGCTATCTGGAGATGGGGTTTGTCATCTCCATTCCAGGGGTTATTACCTTTACAAAGGCCGATGGGCTGCGTAAGGTGGTAGGAGGGCTTCCTCTAGATAGGATTATTCTGGAGACCGACGCCCCTTTTCTTGCCCCTGTACCGCATCGTGGCAAGCGTAATGAGCCTGCTTATGTACGCTTCACCGCCGAGGCCATCGCCCAGATCCGAAGATTGGATATCACGGAGGTGGCGAATATCACCACAACAAATGCCCGCAAGGTCTTTCGTCTCGATAACGATAGGAGAGATTAACGCCTCATGAAACCAGCCATCATCATAGTTGATATGGTAAAGGACAATTTCCGTGAAGAAGCTCAATCCCCCATTACACGAGAGGCACAACCCATCATCCCGCGGATCAATTACCTCCTGCAACGGGGGCGAACGTTGGGGATACCCATCATCTTCGCCTGTGATTCATTCTTGATAGATGATTTCATCTTCAAGGGCAAGATGAAACCGCATTCCCTGAGAGGGACTGAAGGATCAGAGGTTACCGATCAACTGGAAGTGCAAAAGGGAGATATTATTTTACCGAAGCGGCGCTTTAGCGCCTTCTTTAAGACCGACCTCGACCAAACGCTGCGGACGTTGCAAATCGATACGGTAGCAGTAGGTGGTATCTCAACTAATGTGTGCGTTTTGATGACGGCCATGGATGCTCTCTGCCACGACTTTAAGTCAATACTTATAGAGGACTGCTGTGCCGCCCATAAGCGAGAGGTCCACGAAACCACCGTGGAGAATAACCGCAAATTCGCCCTCTACCCTCTCTTTCGGATCATGACCTCTGAGGAGTTCTTGAAGGAAGTTGAAATGGGCAAAGAGGAACGAAGATAAAAAACGATATATTTTTATAAATGTCGTGACCACTGATTTTTGATTTACACGTTCTGTAAAAAGTTAACAGCTCGCAAAAGAACGTTCTTTCTTATCGTTTGACATTTTTTCGTCGCTTTGCTATAAAGGCCAAAACCCTGCGAGGAGGGAGGAAACAATGGCGCGCGCCAAGAAAGCAAGCACACGAAGAAAGACTACCAGGAAACCAAGCACCAAAAGAGCGAGCACGAAGAGGTCGAGTAGCAAAAGGTTAAGCACCAAGAGGCCAGCCACTAGAAAGGCAAGCACCAGAAGGACGAGTGCGAGCAGAAAAAAGAGGAGTGCCAGCAGAGCGAGGAAAAAAAGCCTTCTCCGTACTCGCAAAAGAGAGAAAAAGATCCTCATAATTGTAGCAGTAATAGTAGCTTTGGTCGTAGTAATCGGCTTTCTCCAGAACACCCGTACTAAGGTGTATCAAAAGAAGGCTGGGACTGTGGGGGAAGTTAGCCGCAATGCCGTGGAGGGAAGAGTTACCAGCGTAAACATCGGTGTAGCCGGTAGGGGGACGATACGCGTAAAAAGCTTTCGCACAGGTAAGACGTATACCTTCTATACAGGGGTGCTTACAAAATACAACATAAAACGCTACCCTCGTTCGGGCGACAGTGCTAGGGTATCTTATGTCTATGACCGAGGCTACCTCAAGGCGACGTACGTAAGGCTACGATGATAAAAACATAAGACTTTTCTCTGTTTACGGGTAAAACAAAGACAAGTGAAGCAAAGGGTGATAACCACAGCAGCCCCCTCGTAGGAGGGGGCTGCTGTTTTGTTTTTACGATGAGGTTAAGGCTTCCTCTTTACAGAATTACTTAGCAGTTCTTCTGCCTTTAGTCCTCTTTTTGGACCGTGATTGAGTTCGAGGTCTTCGCTTCCTGTAGTGTGAAATCTGGTATCCTACACTCACCAAGAAGAGGAAAAGGGTCAACAGCGTCAGCATTTTAGAGATAAACAAAAATACGATGAACAGACCAAACAGGGCAAAAGGTGTGATCCGAGACTGAGCAGCTTGCTCAATGGTTTTCTCGTGCTTTCTATACCAGGTGGTCATTACGTTGACTTTGCCTTGGGACCAGCGCCAGGCTTTCCCCACGGTCGCTCTCTTTACATAGAGGATCCATATGATCAACAGGAAAATGAGCCACTTGATCAGCTTCGCAAGCCAGGACTGTGTATAGGTGACGGTGAAGACGAGAGGATCTTCAGGTTTGATAATCGTCTTCGCAAACCGATAGACCTGCCCGCCGGTAGGCACCTGTATCTGTATGGGCAATATGCCGGTGCCACCAGCACTCCTGGGTGCTCCGGTTGGGGCTACCTGCTGGGCCAAGTCTACCAGACGGCCGCTGAAGCCGATCTCGGCATCGACCTGGCTGGATAGCTGCTCTTGCTGCATGGGGACATTACGAAATTTGCTCCGATAATCATTTCCCTTATACACTTTTTTAAGGCTTTCTTCGCGCATTTGATCAGATACTTCCTTTTTTGATTCCAAAACTTCATCCATTGCCTTTTCATCGTACTGTCTTTGTGCACCGGCGAGGATATTCAGCCCCCGTATGATCTCCTCCTTCTCCAAGGTGCTGCTAAAATAGATAAACGAATAGTCATTCGGCAGATATACGGACCACATAAGCTGGCTGATCAGCAAGTCAACGACGGGCAGCTGTGATTCCCGCAAACCAAAAGACCCAAATCGCCCTTCGACCAGACAATAAATAACCTCAACGGGAAATGTATTGAGGCGATTATCCACGGAACGAGAGCGGATCAGCGGCACCAGGAACTTACCCTCCGCATTGATCGATGACTCAACCGGTTCATTGCCGACCGTGACACTCCACACATCCGCCTCTTGAGGGAGCTGGATCTCCAGGAACTGTTTTGAGCTGTTTCTGATGTGATAGACCAATCGATGCACGACCTTGCCGTCCTCCGTAAAGAGCGTAACCACACTGGCGGAATCTATGGCCGCAATCGGTACGGCAATCTTTTCATGTTTTTGAACATCGAGTACTATGTTATATGGATGCTTCAGATATTTAAATCCGAAGATGAGGGGCTTCACGGATTTATTAAACAAGGCGGGGGGGAGCTTCTGCACTGCAACTTCTTCCAACCCCTCCTTTTCAGTAACCTTTACCTCGGCACTCGTGTTGAGCTCGATACCGACAAATCCTGTTTCACGAACAGTATCAAGAACCCGTATCCCCTCAAACGCATTCGGCAACCCGTTGTCGGATAAAGGTTTTTCCGATGCAACACTGACGGTCACCCCTCCCTTTTTGCCATAGGTAAACGGTATCAAGAGCAGGCGCTGACCCTGTTGTTCGACCTCCTGCCATTCTCCAACGCCCTCACCTGAGACTCTGAGGACCGTAACATCATCCGGAATTGCCACCCTGACACTATTAACCTCGCTATGAAGAATAGTGTAATTGATATCCGAAGTAACTTTCAATGCGTCCTCTTCAATAGAAACCAGGTGATATATCTCACTATACAGCTTGGGAGGGATCTTTTTCGCGACGCTGACCTTTTCCCTCCATTGGACACTAATGGTGTTCCCCGGAGCAACAGTCGCGGAGACGAACGTAGTACCCCCCTTTTCGCTTGTCAGCACCTGCTGCGCCTGGGGGATCTCTACCTCAATATTTTTCAGCGGCATCTCAAGTCTGAGCAGGGTAATGGGCGTTCGCTGAATAGAGAGATCAATCCTGTGCGGACCTTTTTCGATGGAAGACTTTTGGGAAAATGCGGCTTGCACCACATACTCCCCCGGTTTCGAAAGGACGACGTTATGATAACCTCCTTCACTGACCACCAAGGCTGGTTTACCCCCCACCTGTACATCCTCCAGGGCAACGCTTTGGTGAAGGAGCGGTACTTTTAGATAGTCATCTTTTTTCAAGACATGTACCGTAAACGTCCCGGTAAAAGCGGTATTATTTTTACTCATTTTTCCTGTGTAGATAACCTTCGTTATCAAATAATCAAAGGGAGGCGGCGAGACGGTTGGCCGAGCAGGAGGCTTCATCTGATCCACCAGTCTTTTGAATTCGGCGCGGGTGAGCACGACATTGCCTTCTTTTAACGTGTATTTGGGAGTGGTTTCTGTCCCGGTTTGAGCCAGGAGCTTTTGAAAGATTTCCCACGAGAGGATGATCTCATCTTTATCTTCATCAAGACGTAGCAATCGCTTGAACTCATCCCAGGGAACCGTTAATTGGCTTTTGTTGTCTGTGGTCTCAGCAGCGTATGTCCCTCCACACAATCCGCCATACAGGCTGTACCATGTTAGCAGCATTATGCCGATGAAAACTACTAAGGTTTTCTTTTTCATTGTCTTTTCCTCCTCTCCGGCTTTACGTTAATAATGAGGGCTTTTACCCAATATGAGGTATCCGTTATACCATTATTACCCCTCCCAGGCAATAAAAAGCCCTGTAAGGAGCTGGGTAGACCCATAGGCGCGGCCTATGGGTTAATTAGACAAGCCGTGTCCCTGAAATGTTCCCCAGAATGTGATGCCCTGATGATTCCTTGTAGTCAACGAGTGAGAAGAGGAAAAGGGGGGAAACAAGCAAAATCTGCGCTTCGAGCGAAGCAACGTTTCGGCTATTTAATGCTTGCTGATATTACTAAAAAATACCGGCTACTGCTTTAGGTTAACAGATACATAGGCATTAATGAGGCCGACAAGATCTTTTACACAAATTCGTATATCTAATATCCGTATTTTGCTTGTCATAATTCTCACTTTTAAATCTCTCCTGTGCTGGCATATGCACTTTTATATAATGTCTTGCCGTGGCGGCCGGGCGATTCTATAATCAAACCAGGTCCTTTTAAATACTCCAATGCCCGCCTAATGTCCTCTACCCCCAGAGGATGCCCTTGCTGTGTCAGCCCTTTGGCAATACCTTCTAAAGAATCCTCCCTATGGGTGTGATCCGATAAATAATTAAAGATCTCATCCGCAATCGTAGCTATGTCAGGCTCTTCTTCTGTTGACATCATTGCTTCGAATCCAGATTATGATCTTTTTCGTACATGGTTGAGATAGCTTGTTCCTCGATGGTGACAATTCCTTGAGGTTAAAGTTTGGCCAACAAAAAAAGCCCCCAAGAGAAACATACTACTTTCTTGAAGGCCATCCTAACGACACCCTTCGAAAACCCCCTACTCATAAACTCTCCTCAGAAGGTTAAAGGTAAAGTTATACTGTTACATGACGAAAGCCCTAACGAACATAGAATAGGCGTAAAGTTCGTCACTGTCAAGTACATACCGGTACTGCCATTGTACTATGTGCGAAGAAAATAAACCTTCCGGATTTCTTTTCCTGTTAGTGACAAGGGGATATCGTGGTTTTTCGCCCTTGGCGAGACTTATGGGTGATGAAGCAGGCACGGGACATTATCTCCCATGTAAAAAAGCTTGAGCAACCGCAAAAAATGTCTCGTGTTTTTTTGCTTTTCGGCAAGACATCATAAATCATATCCAGGTAATGCCTCATTTTAATACGCTGAAACGTCGGAGAAAAATTGATATCAAAAACCCATCCGATTTGGAGTAACTTAAAATCGTTGAGGTTCTTCACATGTTTGAAATCGACTATTTTTTTGTTCATTAGATCATAATAGACCTCTTCCGAAATTTCCGGTGTATCGGGAAGACCACACTCAATTGCACCATTTCGTTTAGCATTTTTCTGATGGTAATAATCAGTAACTACTCTCCAGATATCCAATTTATCAGCATCCCGCAGGAGTTTTGTAAAAAACAAACAAGTTTCATTTTCTTCTTGAGGAAGTGTCGCACGGTTATGATATCTGATCGTTCGAAGAATTACGTCTTGTACCGGTTCATCTAAGTTACAAAAAATATCATTGTCCTGGAGTATTGTTGCTCCCAGGAGAGAATGATCAACCGATTGGCTATCTACGAACGTGTGATATCGAGCATATTGTTCAAAACGTCCGATATCGTGAAAAAGGGCGATAGTTTCAGATAAGCACAATTCATTTTCATCTAGTCCAAGTTCTTTGCCTAGATCCAAAATTTCTTTACACACCCGGCGGGTATGTTCTTCTTTCAAGGCAATATTTTCTTGCTGATTTTCGTCTCCAGTCTTAAATGTGTAGACATAGTTATCAAACCATTCTTTGAAATTATTCACATTTTTCTTGGTAATATTTTTAAACATCACGGTTCCTTTTTTCGTAATCAACGGTATTAAATCAAATCTCCATGCTACGCTATCCTGTTTTCTTAACGATAAAATCTCCGGTTTTGGCTCCCACTCGATGTGCGATCAGATCGCATTTGGTGACCAGCAAAAAATAGATGGTATGTTGCACGTCAATCAAACCCTCCAGATTACCCTGACCTTTGGCTATCACGACGTCCGCCGCGAGGAATACCTTTTTAAAATCGTCCGATGCCGTTTCCCAGACCGCGCCGGGTGCATCATCTCCAGTAGTTACGACTGTTGCCACTTGATCCATCCCAACTATGTGCGAATCTTCGACGGTCACATCGTTGATAACAGGACCGCCGCGTACGGCAAAATAAACAGAGGGATGGTTCATTACTTCGATAAAAAGTTTATCTGTAACAATTTCTCCGCAATTATCGCCCACATACAGAACCGTCGATGCACCCTCCACATCCCTTCGCAGCTGGGGGGAATCGTCGATAGCAAGATCGGCGTGAACGACGCGTTGCATGGTGTCCATGACATCCAGTTGGCGTTGCGGGCCAAAATCGATGACATTACCGGCAATGGCCAGGCGCATGGCCATATCAAAGGGGTCGTCTGCTTGTTGAACCATTTTTTGCAAGTCGTCATACAAGCCCAGCATCATTGAGTTGAACTTTTCTTTGACTGCTTTATAGGGATCGGGGTTTTTTAGCACTTTCCGTATCATGCGATGCATTTCTCGACCCAATGCCGGTGGAGAGTGGTGGTAATCTGCCTTGGACAAAAAATCCAATAACCGTCTCATGGCGGGTTCTTGTTCGGCGTCGGGCACTATACCGGATTGCAACAACCGAAGGAAACTATTCACAATACAGGGAATGCAGTCTAATGCAATATTCATTTTTTCCAACCTTGTCGAGGATGAGGACTGATTATTTATAGTCACTCTTTAGATTTCTATGACCTTTCCTACTCCCCCTTCCTCATATTTTTCAGGATACCTCAACTTAATTTCTTGCTTATGTTGTGTACAGTGTGTTGGGCAGACCAGCGTCAGGTCCTTAAACAAATCGTAGTGATTAAATCCATGTAAGCCGCCGATAATGGCATACACAGTTCCAAACTGTTGAGCCGTACTGATAATGCCGGCCATGTGTGGATGCGAACAGCCGACCAGCAGGACGAGACCTTTCTCCGTTTGAATAACAAGAGACTGTTCAATATTTTCCAATTCTCCTGTTGTGTACAGGTTTTCATCCAATTTTTTCGCCTTGTCAGTATGGACAACGTTGCGCGCATGGCGCACTCCTCGAAGGGAATGAGGAACATACAAGACGACATCACTGTTCTCATCAAGAAAAGCGGACAAACCGCCGATATGATCAAAATGATTGTGAGAGATAAAGACTTCAGTGATGACCGAGGGGTCAATGCCTAATGTTTTCATGTTCTGAAGCAAAATGGTGCCATTGCCCCCTGTATCAAAAAGAATTTTTTTATTGCCGGCTTCGATGTAACAAGCAAAGCCCCAATCGGCGATGAGATCGCTACGCGCCGTCGTGTTGTCATACACGATAGTTGCCTTCATGGGTATCTCCTTTCATTATAATCCTTTTGAATATGACATGAGGGTAACATACCATCGTTATTGACGCAAACCATTGTCAATGCTCCCATCCGGCAGCATCCAGTCGGGGTGGTAGATGCCGCCTTCTTCCTTTTGATAACGGACACAATCCTCCCAATTACCCTTACAGTATAATTCGATCCATTTCCTTTCCAGCCGTCCTCTCTCAAAATACCGTTTCATGGGACACATCGGATACCATTTACAATCATGAGACAGGACGTTGAGCTTATGATATTTCTTCATCGTCTCTTGTTTATAAGACGGATTATAAATCAAAGAAGCCGGGTGTGGCAAAGGAAATATCTTTTGGCTCTGGGCGAAAAGCAACCTTCCGTACAGTGCCTGGTAATCTGACCGGGCTGACGGAGGACCTGTAGCATACGTTGTCAAAATATATCGCGTTGTATAGTAACCCAACGGAACAATGACGTGTGGTGTTACAATAGCTATTTCTTCGTCTAAAAAACGGCTGCACGTCTCGATCTCGTCCCGTTTTGGTCTGCGGTTTTTTGGCAACATACACTTGATCAAATTTGTCATGTACATCGAATCTCGTTCAGTGCCCGCGAAGTCTAATAGCTCGTCCAATACCTTACCCGAAGGGCCGATAAACATCCTATTTTCTCTGTCCTCATTCTCTCCTGGCGACAGGGCCACAAGCATGAGGCGAGCGTTTAAATCTCCCTCACCGCACAGGGCGTGATGTCTCGTCAGAGACAATCGGCATTGGGTACATTGTTTTAATAGATTATTTAGTTGAGTAATTTCTGTTTTCTTGCGATTCATTTTTGGTTAATGAGATTTTTCAAACATGTTTACTGCACATAAAAAAGGGTTAGGTACTCTTACCTAACCCCTTCAAATCATCTGGAGGCGGCGACCGGATTTGAACCGGTGAATAACGGTTTTGCAGACCGTCGCCTTACCACTTGGCTACGCCGCCTTTTGGAGCGGG